>NZ_JAUETR010000001.1:2919456-4161412 GCF_032484785.1 Bradyrhizobium sp. SZCCHNS1050
GTCGTAAGCAGCGTCAGCCACGCCGGCCACGCCGCCGTGCCCACGAGGGCATGGAGATAGAGCGGATAGAACGGCTGGTTGGAGACGATGACCAGCGCGACCTTGGCGGCGATGTCGGACTGCGGGTCATCGGCCGACGCATAGGCCTGCACGGCGGCCAGCCCGCGTGAAAACATCTGAGCCATTCAAGTCCCTCAGCTCCGCAAGAAGGTGCGCATCACCGGCCCGGAAACGCGCGCCCCTGCAGGCCGGATCATGCGTCGCGCATCGCACGGTCAAGAGTTCAGTGCGGTCCGCAGCATGCGTGCGAGATCGGCGCTCTGATACGGCTTGGTAAGCAGCAGCACACCGGCATCGAGGCGGCCGTGGTGAACGATCGCGTTCTCCGTATAGCCCGACGTGTACAGCACCTTGAGGCTGGGACGCCGCTTCAGCGCCTCGATCGCGAGCTGGCGGCCGTTCATTCCGCCAGGCATGATGATGTCGGTGAACAAAAGATCGATCCGCGTCGCGCTGTCGATCAGCGCCAGCGCCTCGTCGGCCTTGCTGGCCGCGAGCGTCGTGTAACCGAGCCGCTTGATCTGGGCGATGACATATTCGCGCACCAGCGAATCGTCCTCGACGATCAGGATCGTCTCGTCGCCGCGCTCCATGCCCTCGGCGCCGATGGTCGACAGTGCCGCATCGGCATCGGCATTGGCCTGCGGCAGGTAGAGCTTGACCGAGGTTCCGTGCCCCGGCTCGCTGTAGATCTTGATGTGACCGTTGGACTGCTTGACGAAGCCGTAGACCATGCTGAGGCCGAGGCCGACGCCCTTGCCGACGTCCTTGGTGGTGAAGAACGGCTCGAACACCTTGTCGAGCAGGTTGGCGGGAATGCCCTCGCCGGTGTCGCTGACCGCGATCATCACGTAGTTGCCGGGGATCACCTCCGGGTTCATGCGCGCATAGGCGGCGTCGAGCAGGACGTTCTTGGTTTCCAGGGTCAGCTTGCCGCCGTCCGGCATGGCATCGCGCGCGTTGAGCGCGAGGTTCAGGATCGCGGTCGACAGCTGGCTGGGGTCGATCATCGCCGGCGCCGAATCGTGCGCCAGCATGGATTCGATCTCGATCTGCTCGCCGAGCGTCCGGCGCAGCAGGCGCGCGGTGTCGACCACCATGCCGTTGATGTCGACGCTGCGCGGCTGCAGCGGCTGGCGGCGGGCGAACGCCAACAGGTGCTTCGTCAGGTCGGCGCCGCGCGCCGCCGCCGAGTTGATCAGGCTGGTGATCTGCACCAGCTGCGGCCGGTCCTTGACCGCCTCGGCCAGGATCTCGATGGTGCCGGTGATCACGGTGAGGATGTTGTTGAAGTCGTGGGCGACGCCGCCGGTGAGCTGGCCGATCGCCTCCATCTTCTGCGCCTGCCGCACCTGCGCCTCCGTGGCCTCGATCTCCTGGAACCGCCGGACCATGGCTTCCGCACTGCGCCGCTGCCGCGTCTCCTCCTCGAGTTGCGCATAGGCGTTCCGCAGCTCGGCGCGGGACGGCATCGTCAGCACCCGCGGCAGCAGCAGCAACAGCGCGGCGGCGATGCCGACCGACAGGAAGGCCAGGAAGCCCTTGGTGGCCGCCTCCAGGCTGTAGGCCGGAACCCAGATCGTGAGCACCTCGATCAGCCGTGTCAGCCCGCAGACGGACACCCACAGCGCGAAGGCCCAGAAGATGTAGCTGAACTGAAAGTCGCGGCGGCGATAGACGATGAAGGCGAGCACGAACGCGATGGTGAAGAAGGCGAAGGAGATGAGGATGTCGGACACCGTGTTCACCCAGATCAGCTCAGGTGTCCACAGCAGGCACTCGCCATGCGGCGTGAGCATCGACATGTCCGATATCCCCAAAAGTGTGGCCGACGGACCGTGTCGCCCCCGCGGCGCGGTCGGTTCCCTTAGCAGATCATCGAATTTCCGTTGAGCACACAAGGGTCCTGACTGTCGCGACGCGCACATTTGGTAGAGGGGCACCGCAGGCATAGGGCCCCGCGCGTCGACGCGGATTGGCGCACGGCCGAGCCTGTGCCTGGAGCTCCGCTCGACATCTGAGGCTTGACGGTGTGTACCGATCGGTATAGTCTGTACGATATAGTACACAAGGAGATGTCCCGTGAGCTCTCTCGCCCCGCCGTTCACGCTGCAGACCGCCACCCAGAAGGTGCGCATGGCCGAGAATGGCTGGAACAGCCGCGACCCTGAGCGCGTGTCGCTGGTCTACACGCCCGACAGCCGGTGGCGGAATCGGGCCGAGTTCATCACCGGCCGTGCCGAGATCGTCGCCTTCCTCTCCCGCAAATGGGCCAAGGAGCTCGACTACCGCCTGATCAAGGAGATCTGGGCCCACAGCGATGACCGGATCGCGGTGCGCTTCGCCTATGAGTGGCACGACGACAGCGGCAACTGGTTTCGCTCCTACGGCAACGAGAACTGGGAGTTCGACGCGCAGGGGCTGATGCAGCGCCGTTACGCCTGCATCAATGACCTGCCGATCAAGGCGGTCGATCGCAAATTCCACTGGCCTCTCGGGCGCCGGCCGGACGATCATCCCGGCCTGACCGACTTGGGACTTTGACGCAGGGAGAGCCATGCGGACGCTCAACGAGCGCGCCGACGTCATCCCGCTGATTGCCGAGGTGTTCCGCGAGTTCGGCTTCGAGGGCACCTCGCTCAGCCGGATCACCGAGATGACGGGATTGGGCAAAGGCAGCCTCTATCACTTCTTTCCAGGCGGGAAGGACGAGATGGGGCGGGCGGTGCTGGCGCATGTCGACGCCTGGTTCGAGCGCGAGATCTATGCGCCGCTGCGCGATGATCCGCCGGAGCAGTCGATCGCGCGGATGTGGCGTGGCGTCGACGACTACTTCCGTTCCGGCCGACGCGTCTGCCTCGTCGGGGCGTTCGCGCTCGACGAGACGCGGGATCGCTTCGCCGCCGCCATCGCCAGCTACTTCACACGCTGGATCGAGGCCTTGCGCGATGCGCTGATCCGCGACGGCTGGCCGGCGGCACAGGCCGCCGACGGCGCCGAGGAGGTGGTGCTCGGCATCCAGGGTGCACTGGTGCTGGCGCGCGCAACCGGTGAGGCGGCCGTTTTCGGCCGCGCGCTGACGCGGTTCCAAGCGCGCCTGCAACGATCATCCGTCGTCTGACTCTCGAAACGCCGGCGACCGCTGCCTCAGCAAGCGGCAAATGGCGGGCTGAAATATCGGCGCGCGGCTCTCGTGAAATCGTGGTTGTCTCGAGCAACGTCTCGAGCAGTGGCGACATCCAGGGAGGTCCGGCATGAACGGGTTAGGCGGTCTCAATAAATCCGACAACGGCGTGGTCATCGGCCTGGTGCAGCTGCAGCTGCCGGTCGTTGTGACCAAGGACGACCTCGCGCGGCAGACCGAGAAGATCGTCTGGATGGTCGGCAAGGCCCGGCGGAATCTCGGCACCATGGATCTCGTGGTGTTCCCGGAATACTCGCTACACGGGCTGTCGATGGACACCAATCCCGAGATCATGTGCCGGCTCGACGGGCCGGAGGTCGCCGCGTTCAGGCAGGCCTGCATCGACAACAAGATCTGGGGCTGCTTCTCGATCATGGAGCACAACCCCGACGGCAACCCCTACAATTCGGGTCTGATCATCGACGACCGCGGCGACATCAAGCTGTATTACCGGAAGCTGCATCCGTGGATTCCGGTCGAGCCGTGGGAGCCCGGCGATCTCGGCATACCCGTGATCGAGGGACCGCGCGGCGCCAAGATCGCGCTCATCATCTGCCATGACGGCATGTTCCCGGAGATGGCGCGGGAATGCGCCTACAAGGGCGCCGAAATCATGATCCGCACCGCCGGCTACACCGCGCCGATCCGCGACAGCTGGCGCTTCACCAATCAGGCCAATGCGTTCCAGAACCTGATGGTGACGGCCAATGTCTGCATGTGCGGCTCCGACGGCTCGTTCGATTCGATGGGCGAGGGCATGATCGTCAATTTCGACGGCAGCATCATCGCGCACGGCACGACGGGGCGCGCCGACGAGATCATCACCGCCGAGGTGCGCCCCGATCTCGTGCGCGAGGCTCGCATCAACTGGGGCGTCGAGAACAACATCTACCAGCTCTGGCACCGCGGCTATGTCGCGGTGAAAGGCGGCGCGATGGATTGTCCCTACACCTTCATGCACGACATGGTCGCCGGCACCTACCGGCTGCCGTGGGAGGACCAGGTCAAGGTCACCGACGGCACCTCCTGCGGCTTCCCGGCCCCGACACGCGCCTTCGGCAAGCTCGGCAGGGCGGCGGAGTGAGCGAATGCGGCGGCGCGCCCGGCCGCCGCAAGCTTGACAGATCGATCCTCCGCCAATTATTTTATACTTAAAATAATTGGCGGACAGGTCTTGTCATGAGTGTTTCGGCGAAGGTGATCCCCCGCGACTGGCTCGACTGGCCGTTCTTCGAGTCGCGTCACCGCGCTCTGTGCGACCAGCTCGACCGCTTCGTCGGCTCGGGCGTTCTCGACGACGTCGATCACGGCGATGTCGACACCGCCTGCCGCAAGATCGTTCGCGCGCTTGGTGCCGCAGGCTTGCTCGACAGCGCCGTCGTGGCGCCCGACGCGGATGCCGGCGCGATCGACTCACGCGCGATCTGCCTGTCGCGCGAGACGCTCGCTTATGCCGACGGTTTGGCCGATTTCGCCTTCGCCATGCAGGGACTGGGCTCCGGCGCCATCGCGCTCGGCGGCTCGCCGGAGCTGCGCGCCAGTGTGCTGCCCAAGGTGCGCGCCGGCGAATGGCTCGCGGCCTTCGCGCTGTCGGAGAAGGAGGCGGGCTCCGATGTCGCCGCGATGGCCTGCGCGGCGCGGCTGGACGGCGATACTTACGTGCTCGATGGCGAGAAGACCTGGATTTCCAACGGCGGCATCGCCGACGTCTACACGCTGTTCGCCCGCACCGGCGAGGCGCCCGGCGCGCGCGGCATCTCCGCCTTCGTCGTGTTTCCCGACGATCCGGGGTTCTCCGTGGCCGAGCGCATCGAGGTGATCGCACCGCATCCCCTGGCGACGCTCCGCCTGCAGAATTGCCGCATCCCGGCCAACCGCCGGCTCGGCGCGCCCGGCGGCGGCTTCAAGCTGGCGATGCAGACGCTCGACATCTTCCGCGCCTCGGTGGCGGCCGCCGCCCTCGGCTTCGGCCGTCGCGCGCTCGACGAGGCGCAGGCGCATGCGCAGAGCCGCAAGATGTTCGGCGCCACGTTGTCGGACTTGCAGATGACGCAGGCGGCGTTCGGCGAGATGGCGACCGAGACCGATGCCGCCGCGCTCCTGACCTACCGCGCGGCCTGGCGCCGCGACGTGCAGAAGCTGCCGACCACGCGCGAGGCCGCGATGGCCAAGCTCACGGCCACCGAGACCGCCCAGCGCGTCATCGACCGTGCCGTGCAGATGTTCGGCGGCCGCGGCGTCCGCAAGGGTGAGATCGTGGAGAGCCTCTACCGCGAGATCCGCGCGCTGCGCATCTATGAAGGCGCGACCGAAGTGCAGAAGCTGATCGTCGCGCGCGAGTTCCTGAAGTCGCGGGCCGGCGTGGTGCGCGGCTGAGGCGCGCTGCGCGTCAGGCCCGCAGACGCAAGGGCGCCTGCCAGCCGGGATCTCTGTCGCACGCAGCCTCGCCCATGGTCACGCGGCGGCCTCGGTCGTCACGCAGCAGTTGGATTTCGATCTCGTCGAAGGCGAACCGGGCGATCACCTGCAATGGGGCGACCACCCGTTTTCCGAACGTCCACGGATCGGAGTTTCCGCGCGGCATGGGAAACGCGAAAGGACGCGAGGGGATGCGGAAGAGAAGGCGGCCATCCCAGGACTCGCGATCGCGCAGCTCAGGTTGCCGCATGCCGACGTGACTCAGATAGGCTTGGCAGGCCTGCTCTCGTAGCGAGATGGTCACCCTGAAGCCCGTGAAGTCGATGTCGCCGCGCATGTACTGATCGTAGACCAGTGCCTCCTTCACCTCGACGCTGCCCAGTGAGCTGCCGCTCTCGTCCGGCCGGAAAGAGAAGAAGCGGTCCGAACACATGTGATCGTAAGGGACGATCTCCTGGCGCGGCGGTCGCTGCGCCAAAGCCCGATCCAGGCCGCTGCAAAAGCCGATGTCATCAATGTCGCCGCGGACAGGCTCGAAAAAGAGTCCTTTGGGGGGGGAGCGACGTCTTCGTGCAGCGAACTCGAAGAGACCGAGGGAGAGAGCGACTTAGCCGCGTAATCCAACACGTACAACTTGATAGCTGAGCCAGCGCGCCGTGACGCTGCGACGTCGAGATCCGCTGTCTCGAACCCGACCGCGTCTTCAAGTGGAAGTCGGAGGCGTACCTCCTCTGGATACTTCGCCCCCGACCTCTTTCGCAGGAAAATATTAGAGCTCTCCGAGGGCTTGCGATCAAGAAATCTGCGGATCAACGGCACCATCGCTTCCGCTTTATCCTTGAGCAACGTGCGACGCTGAAGTTTCTCCAGGTCGGAATGGCGACTGGCTGAGCTCTCCGGCTTGAACAATCATTGCGCGGGATGAGCCGTGGTCTGCGGGTGGTCCTCGCCGGTTGGTTCGGCACGGGTTGGTTGCTCCCCGCGCAAATTCGCGACCGCGCGGGTGGCCGGTTCCCCTTCCGCGCGGCTACGTCCTTTTCCGGCTTGAAGATCCTCCGGATCCGCAACCATGCCGCCAAAGGCCGCAGCCGTGCTGCAGCCGAGGGCCGGATCGGCAGCATTGTCGGCGAAGATGCCGCGATTGAAGCCATCCGACAGATGGCAGCGAACGGAGCTGATGAGCAGGCGATCGATGTGTACACGCGTCGCGTGGTGCATTGCCGAGGCAACGTCGTGCCTGACGCGGGAGCGATCCACGCCGGCTCGGATGATGGAATGCTCGATCGCCGCCGTGCATGGCCCCGGCGGTCCTTCGATCCAGGCACGGACGCTTTCAGGGCGGCCATTCGCCGTCGCGGCCACGAAGTGTTCGACGCCGGAACTCGCCGCAGAACAGCGTCCTGCAGGTACATCGTAGACGTAATGAACGGTCTCACCTACGAGCTGCGGTGGCGGTGCCGTCCGGTCCACAGCGCAGCCTGCAGCCAGCACCGCGAGGGCGATGGCGAGGCCGCTTCTGATCGGTGCCATGTTTATCGCTCCTTGGAGGACCGTCATTCGATCAGGAAGCCGGCATCGCCACGCAATCTCCGGCCCGGCACCGGCACCTCAATCGGGCCTGCCCCGGGGCGGGTCGTTCCAAGACGGCCGAATATGATGCGCTCGAGCTCGGAAGGCGGCCCGACGAAGTCGGTCGGGACCGGTATGCGTGCCGATTCGCCGATCGGGCGAACGATTGTCGGCGTGACGATGATGATCAGTTCGGATTCGTTCTTCCGGAACTGTGTCGACCTGAACAGAGCCCCCAGTACCGGTAGGTCGCCCAGCCCCGGCAACATGTCCAGGCCGGTATTGAACTTGTTCTGCAGCAGTCCGGCGATTATGAAGCTCTCCCCGCTGCCGAGCTCGACTGTGGTCTCCGCCCGCCGGGTAATCAGGCTCGGGACGCGGGCGCCGTTCATGATCAGGGCGCCTTCGTTCGAGAGCTCGCTGACCTCGGGCTTGACCTGCAGGTTGACCAGACGATCGGAGAGCACCGTCGGTGTGAACTCCAGTCCCACGCCGTAGCGACGAAAGTCGATCGAGATGCGGTCCAGCCCTTGGGCGACGGGGATCGGAAATTCGCCGCCTGCCAGGAAGTTCGCCTTCTGACCCGAAACAGCGGTGAGCGTCGGTTCTGCCAGGATTGAAACCAGTCCCTCCTGAGCGAGCGCATCCACGATGGCAGTCACGCTGTAGCTGCCGTTTGCCGGCGTATTGATCCTCCCTGAGGCCGCCGACGAGAGCCCAAAGCTGAAGCCACCGGCCGAGCCTGCGGCCTCCCAGTTGACGCCGAGTTGCTTCACCGCGTTGCGCGAGACCTCGGCAATACGGACCCGCAGGTTCACCTGCGTGCTACCGCCGATCTTCAACTGATTGAGCAGCACCTCGTCCTCGCCGAGGAACTGCGCGCAGGTGGAGCGGACCTTCTCGGCGATGTCGGCGTTGGGCACCAGCCCGCTCAGCACCGCGCCGCGCGGCGTCCGCGACAGCCTGACGTCGAGGTCTGCGAATTGAGCTCGCAGCAGCTGCCGTAGATCACTCTCGTCATAGGCAATCGCAATCCGGAACGTCGCGACGGTCGCGCCGGAATCGTCGAGCGCGAAGAGCGTCGTACGGCCGGGCTTTTTGCCGAAAACGAAGACGCGGTTGGCGGCCGCGACCTGGACGTCCGCAACAGCCGGCTCGGCGACGAAGACCTTGGAAGCCGGACGGGGCAAGGTCAGCATCTCGCCCTGAGACGCGTAGATCCGCACCTGTTGCCGCGCATTGGATGATGCCGGCGCGCAATGAACCAGCATCGTAAGGATCACCACGATCGAGGTCAGCCAGGCGGATGGCGAAATTCGAAACGGTCCCATCGTCAGCGCCGCATCGCCGAGAGCATCTCGAGATTGAGCCTCACGTCCTCTTCCCGAAGGTCGACCCGCGCAAGCTTGGCGGCGCCATCGCGATCTCCGCTCAGCGCCATAGCGATCACGAGGTTCTGGCGTGCACGAGGCGAGGCGCTCTCACCGAGCGCGATCGGCCGCAGAACCGTCATCGCGTCGGCGTACCGGCCCGTCAAGGTAAGCGACAGTCCCAGATTGTTGCTTGCGATCATGTCGGCGGGAGCGATTGCGAGCACCTGACGATAGGCTGTCTGAGCTTCGTCATGGCGGCCGAGCATGTCGAGAGCCACTCCGAGGCCGTTGAGCGCCGGAATGTTCTCGGGGTCCGAGGTGAGCACGCTGGTGAAGATTGCCAGGGCGGGCTCGGCTTGATGTCTGGCGAGCTCGCTTCGCGCTTTTCTGATTCGATCGTCCTTGTCTTCCATCCCGGCGACTTGGTTGGCGGGAGCTGCTGCGGCTGCCGTGGAGGCCGGGAGATTGCGACCCTCGACCGAGGCGCGTGCGGTCGTGGGCGTCGGCACCGGTCCGCCAATGTCTGGGGTCAGCGACGAACAGGCGCAGAGCAGACCGGCGATGCTGCCAGCCAGCGCCATTCGCCTGCAAACACCGGCACTCGGTGTCAGATGGTTGTTGAACACGGTTTCCCGGCCTTCAGAGCTACGCATGTACTTCCTACGGATATTGCACTGTCTTATAGTTCAAGTCTCGAAACCTCGCAGGTGTCGTCGCGGGTTGACTGGTTCATTGCATCGCCGAGATCGGGGAAGGTTCAGCCTGCTCGCGTGATTCATCCAATCCAAGGACGGCGATCGGCTCGACCCGAAAGTCCTTTGAGATTTCCTGATAGGAGAGCACGACCACATTGAGACCGGACGGCGCAAGCAGCGTCCAGACCACCCGGCGCAGGTCGGCGGAGGCCAGTACAATACTCGGCGATGCGGCAAGATGATCGACGTCGGCAAGCTGCCGGGTCAACGCATCAAGCAGGCGCGTGCTGACGGCAGGATCGAGAGACGTCTGAGCGTTTTCATCGAGGGCGTGCACGGCCGTTCGGATCGCTTCCTCTGTCTGTCGATCAAGCACGAAGCAGCGCAAGGTCCGATCAAAGCCTGAGCTTTCGAAGCAGATCTGTCGGCGCAGCGCCAGCCGCACGTGCTCGACCAGCATGACGCTGCTCTGCTCCCGCATTCCCCACTCGGCCAGCGTCTCAAGAATCAGCCGCAGATTGCGGATGGAGACCCGCTCGTCGAGCAGCCGGCGAAGGACATCGGTGATGCGCTGTGTAGGGACCACACGCAAGGCCTCGCGCACCAAGTCGGCGTAGTCAGCCTCTAACTGGTTGAGCAGGCGCTTGGTCTCCTGTATGCCGAGGAACTCCGGCGCATAGCGGACAAGAACGCGCCGCAGCTCGGCATCGACTGCGGAGATGGCCGGTCCCCCCGCCGTTCGGGTTGCCGGCTGATCCAGTTCACCGGACGAGAGCAGAAGAGGCACGCCATGCAGCTCGATCCTGAAATGACCGGGCGCCAGGGCGCTGCTTTCGTCGACTGCCGCCCCTGGACAGGCGCATCCGAGCCAGTCTGCCACGTCCTGTCGCGTCCGCCTGATCCGATCATGAATGCCGGCTCTCCGCAGTTCATCGCACAAGGCGGCTTCCGCGAGGATCATGATCGGTGCAGACTTGGCCGCCGGGATAGCGATCCGCGAACTTCTCGCGGGCTCTGACGGGTCGGACGGTTGCGCCGTGCCGGAGGTTCGTTGTGATCGCCGTCGAGCCAAGAGCATCGCAACGCCGGAGCCGCCGAACACGGTGGCCATAAAAAGGAAAATCGGCGCCGGAAAACCCGGTACGAACGCCAGCCCGAGCATCATGAGACCGGCCAGCTGCAGGGATTGCGGCTGCGACGTGATCTGCTCCATGATCTCGGAACCAAGATTGCTCGGCGCTTCTGTCGCAACCCGGGTCACGACCGTTCCCGCCGCCATCGACACGAACAGCGCCGGGACTTGGGAGACCAAGCCGTCGCCGATCGTCAACAACGAGTAGAGCTGGATCGCTTCGCTGATACGCAGCCTGTGCTGCACGGTGCCGACAACGATGCCGCCAACGAGGTTGACGGCGATGATAATGAGACCGGCGATCGCATCACCTTTGACGAACTTCATGGCGCCGTCCATCGCTCCGTAGAGCTGGCTCTCGCGCTCCAGCCGGCGTCGGCGGCGCCGGGCCTCGGCCTGGTTGATGTCGCCGTTGCGAAGGTCGGCATCGATGCTCATCTGCTTACCCGGCAGTGCATCGAGCGTGAATCGGGCAGCAACTTCGGCGACCCGTTCAGATCCTTTGGTGATAACGACGAACTGGACGATCGTGATGATCAGGAACACCACGAGCCCAACCACGACATTGCTGGAAACGACGAACTCGCCAAAGGTCTGAACGATGGACCCGGCATCGGCCTGGCTGAGCACTAGGCGCGTAATGGTGATGGAAATCGAGAGCCGGAACACCGTGGATATGAGAATGATTGCCGGAAGTGCGGAGAATTCGACCGCGGCGTTCAAGTAGAACGCCACCATCAGCAGCAGAATCGACGCGCCGATGTTGACGGACACCATGACGTCGACGAGCGCCGTCGGAATCGGCAGGATCATCGCCATGATCGTGGTGACGATCAGGATGACGACGAGAAGCTCGCGCTTGTCGTTCGACCAGCGGGTCAAGCTCTCGACAATGGCCGTCATAGTCTGCGGTTCCATCCAAGCGGGATCGAAACCTTCGTCACATTGATCGAAACGCAGAGCGGCATGGTCTTACAAGCTCACGGCGAGCAGGTCTGCGCCGCGACGCAATACGACCCGGTCTTGTTCGATTCGATCGACGATCCACCCTTCGCTGATAACGGCGCCTGCGAACAGCTTCTGACCGCGTCCATCAATGACATACGGCCCATTTCCGGCCCAAATCGCCTGAACGGTCAAAGGGGCGCTACGCTTTACAGATTTCGCCTCGACCTGGCTCGTCAACACGATGGCAATGCCGAACGTGCCGTCGAACCATCGCTCAATGTCGCGCCACCTGCCTAACGCCGCGGGTTCAATGTTTCCTCTCGCCGTGATGGCGTTTGAGTCGCTGACAATCTCGACGGTCGTGAGGCCCGCAGTTAGCAATCGCTGGCGCAGCGCGTCCGCCGCGCTGTTCAAATCCGCCACCGGCGCGCCGGGCTCCGCGCCGGCCCGTCCCGTTCTGTCCTGGCCGGGCAGTCGTGCGGGGGTAAGGGTGGGGGCGGGCGAATTGGGCGCGTGCCTGCTCGGATATTTTGTCGAACAGTCGGAGTCGCAGCGGGGGGATCTCAGCCGCTCAGCTGTGGCATAGCCGCCATCGCCGGGCACCTTGTCCGCACCAGCGGGAAATCCCTGCAGAAGCAGGGCTAGACAGACCAGGATCGCGGCGGTGCCGAGTCCATACCTCAAGAAGGTATAGCGGGTTGTTCTGCGCTTGCGGGTGCAGCGGAGCTGAATTCCATTCAGAACGACATCGGCCGGATAACGACTGATCCGTGCTTCTCCGGCACCGAGCAGGGTGCCGTTCAGCAGAACATTATCTGCGGTGCCTTCGATTTCGCAACAGTCCGCCTCTAGCGCGAACCGCGCGTGCAAAGGAGCCAGACAGTCATCCATGAGAACGACATCGGCGTCCATCGAGTGACCCACCAGATAGGTCCCGGAGTCGAGTTCTTGCCGGACCCCGGCATGAAGGCCCGATCGGATCGTGAGTTCGAATGGGGACGGTGATGCCGGCATTCTCTGCCTCTCCATCAGGACCTAGCAGCCATGTTGGCAGCGGAGCGCTCGGTACGAACGCCCCGTGCCGTAAGCGGTTGGTAGCTGTCCGAGGGCGATCGCTGGATCAGCCGACGTTCGGGCGCTGCTGCGCGACCGTCTCGATCGATCCCCAGTGCGTCTTCTTGGTCGTGATCTCGGCATTCGTCTTGATCGCTTCGTCGAAGGCACTCTTCATCTTTGCGATCGCGCTATCGATGCTCGAGTTCGATGACGTCGTCGAAGAAACGGAGCCTGTTGAATGGGACATCGCTTTATCTCTCTATGCTTGTGTTGCGTTGAGGATTGGGCTGTCGGGGAATGCCCTCCAGCCGGGAAGTGATCGTTAGCGTTGTCCACGCTGATCACCTCTCGGCTGAAGCGGCGGCTTGGATCCCGTCCCGAGGCGCACCTTGTGAGGTACGCCTCTCGCGCTTCCTTCAACGTCCTGGTCTCATCGCTCTCGTCGCGTTGCGAGAATGAGTCCTCGTTGCTTTACTCAGCTCTGTCAGTGATATGGTTGTCGGCCGAGAGGTGTCCCGCGGAGCGGTCGCATGGCGATCCCGAGCCTGAATCCGCGAGTTGCAGAATGATCGAGGAAAGCTTGTCGAGGATGTTGTTCTTCGTCGCTTGGTCAAGGCCCTTTGCCTCTGAGACTTGGCTGACGAGCTGATTCAGCGTCTTGAGTATCGAGCTGTTCGCGCCGGGGTGATGGGATGGGCCGGACACGAGTTGCTTCAGGATCTTCGCGATCCCGTCGAGCAGCTCACCTTTGGCGGGGTCGCTGGGCCCGTTGGAATTCGTGATCTGATGGGTCAGGTCACCAAGGATCTTGGCAACGCGGCCGTTGTTCCGCGCGTCGCACTGGCTCGGTCCGCCCCTCAGGATGCTGATGGCCGCCGAGATCAGAGCCGCCTTGTCTGCAGGTGTCTTTGCGTCCGCGACCAATCCAAGAACGTCCGATGCTATGGAAGACGTCCGCGGATCTTGCTGCTGCGAAGCGGGCGGCATCGACGACTGCCACCAATCCCCCGCATCACAGCGATGAGCCGGATGAGCTGACGACCCGCCGGGCGTGGGCTGAAATCCTGCAAAGCCGGGCCAGGACGACGCGTGTCCGTGCGGACCCATCATGTGACCGGTGTGAGCTTCACGTGAGGATGATGCGTGGGAGCTGACCCTAGACATGCAACTCTCTCCTTGTTTGCGATCCGATGTCTTATCTGTCTTGTTCTGAGCAAAGGGTCTAACGAGGCGTCAGTCGGCATGCTCCGTCACGGATCCGGGGTTGCACTATTCTCGTCGCCGACGGATGCCATCTCCTGAATGCCGTCCTGAGCAACAGTCATGAGCATGAACGCGGCCGCCTGCGGCATTGCGCTGAGAAACGCCTCCTCGAACTTTGCTTGATCCTCAGCCGAGACTGCCTCGCTGCTGCTCGGGGCGCTTGCCGTCGCGGTCGTCATGCTCGATGCTTCTACGGCCATTCTGACACTCCTTTGATCCGTCCGGTCGATCTGGCAGGACTTGCGAACCCGTTGATTTGCGTCATGGCACGTCGCCTGGGGCGTTGAGCTTGACCACTTGGACGTGCTCCCCGCGATAGACGGTGACGGACGATGGCTGGTCAGCTCGAGGCTTCAGTGCTGCGAGCGTACGCTCCACCGCTTGGATGTATTGGGGGGGACCCGAGACCAGGGCCATGTCGGCCTGCTTGATGGATCTGAGTGAGAATCGCGCGTCGGAGAGCGCGAGATCGCGAAGTGCGGCTTCGAGACGCTGGAGCGGCACGGCACCGAGTTGAACGAGCCTGCTCGAAGCTTCCTTGTTGCTAGTGACATAAATCCGGAAGCCGTCGAAATACCAGTCGAGCCCGTAGTTCCGGGATAGATGCTCGATGAATTCTCTGGCCTTGAGTTCAGGCAGAGGCCCGCGCACACGTCCCCGTACTTCCGGGCTCACTTCTAACCGCAGGCCGGTATTCCGTCCGAATTCCTGAAGAACGTTGCCAAGGTCTTGGTCGACGATGGTGTACCTGTAGGACTCGGTCGGCCAAGCAGGTTCACCCGCGTCTGCGGACGTGGTGTGGATTGCAGCCGCCGAGAGCGTCAGGCAGACGGTCGCGATCGCAGCCACGCTGCGCAATGGGACCAGAACCCGAGATGCCAAATGGTCGCATGGGAAAACGTGGCCTTCGTGCGACCTTGTCGCGGAACAATCGTGGCAATCGTGTAGTTGATCGCGCGTACCCACGAGCAAACTCACATGTACTTGTTGCTATCAGCTCATCTCATTCAATCACAGCGGTCGCGGGTGCGTCGGAGAATATATTAGGAAAATATTATGCTCTGCCCCGCTGGGCGCCGTGCAAAGCTCTGTCTGATCTGTTGTGCAAGCCATGGTCCGGCTGTCCTTGTGAGTCATTATTTGTTTGGAGTGAGCAATGGCGAGAGCACGAGGGGTCCTGAGACGGCATGGAGCGGTGACATGACGACGATTGCGCCGTTGGGTGGCGTCACAGCTTCCGGAACAGTTGGTGTCAGTTTCGGAGCCGTTGAGCCCGGAGCGGCCGCCCAGCAGTCGTTTCAGGACGCTCTGCATAGATCGGTCACTAAACTGCCTATGGAGCCTGAGCACGCCGTCGACCAACTCGGCAGCAAGGTGATGGAGTGGATGGAGAGTTCGTACGAGCGGGTCCAGCGCAATGCCGCGCCCGAGCTCAATCTCATGCCGGAGCCGGCAGCATCCGGTCCAGCATCTTCCAACATTGGCGGAACGGCCCTGGGAGCGGACAAGCCAGACGCGGGCCGTCAGGCCCTGCAAATGCTGGAGCACGCATTCTCGTTTGCCATTGAGGCGACGCTGATGTCGAAAATCTCGACCGAGTCGACCCGAATCTTCAACACGTTCTTGAAGGGACAATGAGAATGGCCGGTTGCGGCAAACAATGGCTGGCCGCTCGAGGGCGCGGATTGAATTTGGCGCTGGTGCTGGGCTTGGCGTTCATGCTGAGCGGTTGCAAGGGTGAGCTCTATAGCCGCTTGAGCGAGAAGGAGGCTAATCTGATGATGGCCCTTCTGCTGCACCACGGCATCGCCGCCGACCGACTCCAGGCAAAGGACGGTAGCAATACTGTCAGGGTCGAGCAGGAGCGATTTGCCGACGCTGTGACGCTGCTGAATGCGTCCGGGTTGCCGCATGCGAAGTTCGAAGACATGGGCAGCATATTCTCAAGCAATGGTCTGGTGTCGTCACCCACAGAGGAGCGAGTCAGGTTGATTCACGCGCTCAATCAAGAGTTGGCAAGGACGATCATGGAGATCGACGGAGTCATCTCTGCCCGAGTCCACGTGGTGCTGCCTAAGATAGACCCGTTGCGTCACGATCAGGTTCCGTCGTCGGCGGCATCGGTGTTCATCAAGCACGATGCGCGCGCCGAAATCGCCGTGCTCCTACCGCAGATCAAGACCCTCATTGCCAATAGTGTCGAAGGACTGACGTACGACAGGGTGGCCGTGGTTTTCGTGCGTGGCAGTTCGGATCCCGTCGAAGTCAGCCCTTCCACGTCGATCGAGACGACGGCATCCGTTCTATCTCACGACGGATCTGCCCTGCGTGACGGTCCGCTCATCCTGCAGGTGTCAGCCGCGGTAGGGCTGGGGCTGCTGGGATCGATCGGAATCTTCCAGCTCTGGCGCCGGGCACGCGTGGGATATGCGCAACGCAACGCGCCGCGTCGGGAGGCGCGAATGCCGGCGCGTGATCCGCTGCGTGTCGTATCCTAGTGCGATTGAAGTGGGCTTGGCCGGCAAATGAGTAGGCTTGTGCAACCTGGAGCATCCCTTGGTTTGCGTGCTCCGAAGGTCGGCGGTGGCTGCGAACCCGGCGCGCCGGTGGGGCATTGGCCGGTGATGGATATGGACACGTTTTGTCGATTACCGGCACGCTACATCCACGTTGAACGATTTCTCGCGTGCGTACCGGGCGTTTCGCCCGGGCTTGCCGCACGGATACTCGCCTGCGACCGACTCCACCGAGATATCTCAGAGCGGATCGTTGTGCATTACGAGCTTGATTGCTGCACGGCAGCCGACGTCGCTGACACGCGCAGTCGCATTGCGTTTCTCGACTGCGAGCAACTATGCCGCGTCGGTGAGCTGGCCGGCGGTGTTTGGCATGCCCACGCAATTCGTTCCATGGTCCTCAAGACTACGCTCCGGGAGCATCTCGGAGAATTCGATTCCCGACTCCACAAGGTCGCGCTCGCCAATATCGATCTGTCGCCCAAACCCGATCGCCCCCCGAATCCATCTGCGCTTGCGGACCTCATCCGAGGTGATGGGATGCAATGTCTCAATGCCGCAATCTGGCGACTCCCCGCCACCTTGCGTAGCCGCATCCTTCTTCGATTTCCGATTAACTCGCCGCTGGGCTCCTCGGTCTCGCGGCGACACCAGCAGCTTGGTCCGGAGATTGTTGATCGCGTTCTAGCCGATGGGATGGTGCCGTGAAAGCCCGCGAGAGTGACAAGCCTGTCGGCACGTTCCATCCGCTCGGACCCGTGGTTCGAGCCGAAGAGGCGGAGACCTGGTTTTCCGCGGCTGCCTCTCTTGCCGACGCCCGGCGGCAATGCGAGCAGATCGCCGCGCAGGCCCGGCTCGCGTTCGAAGAGCAGCGCATGAGAGGCTTTGAGGATGGTCGTCTCGCGGGAGTTGAGGAGGCGGCTCGCCTGATTGCGGAAACGAAGGTCACGGTTGATGATTTCGTCGCCGATCTGCAAGACGAACTTATCACGCTCGTCGTCGAGATCATCAGGGAGATCCTCGGAAGTTTTGAGCCGGACGATCTCGCCGCGCGCGCCATCACCAGAGCACTCGAAGAGATCCGTTCCGGTACGGCCCTCGTGCTGATGACTGCGCCGCAGGAGATGGAGTCCATCCGTGTACGAGTGGCGACGCTGCTGGAGGATGGGGCCGACCAGCTCACCATCGTGTCCGACCCGCAGTTTGCGCCGGGGCGCTGTATGCTTTGGAGCGAGTTCGGGCAGATCGATGTTTCCGTTGACGCTCAACTGGAGCAGCTCGCCTTGGCGCTGCGTGCCGGTTTCGAGGGCGTGGAGCCATGATGCCGGCAGGCTCTGCCACGCACCGACTCGCGCGAATCCTGCCGCAGTTGCGTGAAGCTGCAGGCCGTTCGCAACTGCGCCCGATCCGCGGGCGCGTGATTCAGGTGTCGGGGACCCTCATCAGGGCGATCGTTCCCGATGCGCGTGTTGGCGATATCTGTTTGCTCCGTTCTGCCCATGCCTCGCCTGATCTGCGGGCCGAGATCGTGGGCATCGAAGGCGGAGTCGCGTTGCTGACGCCTCTCGGAGACGTGGCGGGTCTCTCAACAAGAACGGAAGTCGTCTCGACAAGGCAGGCCCTCGGCATCATGGTTGGGCCAGCGCTGCTCGGCCGCGTCGTCGACGGGCTCGGGCGCCCTCTCGACGTTCAGGAACGAGGATGGCCCGAGTTCGACCAGATTCGACGAGTCCGCGGAGCTGCGCCGGCGCCCTTGGCACGGCGGCTCGTTGACGGCCCTTTGTCACTTG
Organism: Bradyrhizobium sp. SZCCHNS1050; assembly: GCF_032484785.1. Lineage (NCBI taxonomy): Bacteria > Pseudomonadati > Pseudomonadota > Alphaproteobacteria > Hyphomicrobiales > Nitrobacteraceae > Bradyrhizobium > Bradyrhizobium sp. SZCCHNS1050. Next base: position 2,937,461 of record NZ_JAUETR010000001.1, read on the forward strand.
GTATCCGGGCGATCGATGGTCTGCTCAGCTGCGGCGAGGGGCAGCGGATCGGCATCTATGGCGAACCCGGCGCGGGCAAATCGTCGCTTGTCGCCCAGATCGTCCAGAACGCGGACGTCGACGTCTGCGTTGTCGCACTGATTGGCGAGCGTGGGCGCGAAGTTCGAGAAATGGTCGAGCGCTGCCTGGCCGGAGCGGCTCGGGCGCGATCAGTCGTGATTGTCGCAACCTCCGACCGGCCGCCGACGGAGCGCGTCACGGCTGCCTATGTCGCCGTGACGATCGCGGAGTACTTCCGGGATTGCAACGCACGCGTGCTCCTGGTGCAGGACAGTGTCACTCGCTTTGCGAGGGCATTGCGTGAGATCGGACTGGCCGCGGGCGAGCCGCCGACGCGCCGGGGCTTTCCGCCGTCGGTGTTTGCGGCATTGCCCGAGTTGCTCGAGCGGTCCGGTCCCGGAGTCGCCGGCTCAATCACTGCATTCTACACCGTGCTGGTTGAGGGGGATGGTACCGCGGATCCGATCGCGGAGGAGACGCGCAGCATTCTGGACGGGCACATCGCGTTGTCACCTAAGCTCGCACAGTCGGCGCATTTCCCTGCGATTGACATCGTGTCCAGCCTCAGCCGCGTCATGGATCAGGTCGTGACGAGCCGTCATCGCTCTGCAGCCAGGAGGGTGCGTGAACTCATAGCTCGCTATGCAGAGCTTGAGTTCCTGCTGCAGGTTGGGGAGTACAAGGCCGGATCCGATCCGATCGCCGATGAGGCGATCGCCAAGCAGGATGCTATCAAGTCCTTTCTGCGGCAGGGCCTCGGCGAGGTCGTTCCGTGGGATCGCACGATCCATCAACTCGAGCAGCTCGCGTCATGAGGTACGATCCACTGCTCACGCGCATACGCAGGATGCGGATCGTTCTCGGAGAGAGGGAGCGGCGGGCGAATTCCGCGCTTCAGCGCGGCGTGGAGGCACAGGTCGAAGCGGCTGCGGAACTGACGCAGATCAATCATGCGCTCGCGTTGCAAGCAGCGGCGCGTGGCGCACGCGAACGTCAGATCTACCAGCAGATGGTAGGGCGTCCAATTTCCGCGCGGGAGATCACCCAACTTGACGCGCAACTCAGGCGCCTCGAGTCGCTGGCAATGGCGCTTGCCGAGCAGCGCCTTGCGAGCATCCGTACGCTCGACCATGCGCGTAACGAAGTTCAGGGTCTACGCCTCGAATTCGTGAAGGCTCATCGGAGGCGTCGCAAGTGGGATGAGTTATCGCAGCAATCACGTCGCCGTCGCGAGGACCGTGAGACGTTGCTAGAGGAGATGGCTAATTCGGACGGCAGGGCGGCGGGGCGGCAAGCATGAACGCGCCATTCCCCGCTCGCAGGCGCGGAGCGCCTGACGGTGAGATCACCGAATTTCATCCGGACGTGCTATCCATTGCTGATGTTCTACGTGCCCGTCGTTGGTGTCGGCGGCTGGCTGAACTCACCTGCGAGTTGGCAGGTCTGCCGCTGCGGATTTCCTTCTCGGGCGCCTCCTCGGGCGTTTCGAGCCGGCCGGCGTGTCGTCTGCATTTTACGATCGGCGGTGATCCATGCGCCGTAAGTCTGCCTGTCGAGGTGATCGATGCAACGCTGCAGGCGATTGATGGTCCGCCTCGAACTACGCTCGCCGAGCCCGATCTGCTGCTTCTGATCGAGTTCGCCTGCGCCGCCATACTTGATTCAATCGAGGAGACGCTCGGCCTCCCCGTCACCCTCACGCATGCTTCCTTCGATGGCAGCGTTCCGGACTCGATTGGAATCCTGTGTCGCGGCAGGTTTGGCGAACGATCGTTCAGTGCTTACCTGTCTTTACCAGAGCCATACGAATCCCGTTTGGCAAATCAAGTTCAAGCATTGGGTCCGGCTGCTGCCGCCGGAGTTCCGATCTGCGCGGCCTTCCGGCTTGGTGTTACGCGCGTCAGCGCCCGCTTGCTTGCGAGCTTACGGCCGGGAGACGTCGTGATCGTCGAACACGCGATGCCGGATGGACGCGTCGCCGCCGTCTTCGGCGAGCGTCGTCTCACCTCATGCCGCTTCGAGGGAAGCGACGCGACAGTGGTGGACACGTTGCACCAGATCAGAGGCGATCTTCATCATCATTGGACGGCTGTGGACATGACGGCACATGAAAGCGTCGATACAGGCGCAGACGATGTGAGCCTGGACGACCTCCAGATCAAGCTCCTATTTGAGATCGGCCAGCTCGAGATACCTCTCGGCGAGTTGCGCATGATCGCGCCCGGCTATGTCTTCAATCTCGGTCGGGATCCGCGACATGCAATTGAGATTCACGCGGGGAATCGGCGGATCGGGCAGGGCGAGATCGTCAGGATCGGCGAGGCACTCGGCGTGCGGATCGCCAGATTGTTCAATCACGAATGAGCTGAAGCCGTGACCCAGTTCAATTTGTTCGCTGTTCTCGCGGTCATCGCCGGACTTGGCCTTATCATCTTTGTCGTCGTGACGATGACATCGTTCGTCAAGATCGCCGTGGTCCTGTTCCTGATCCGGAACGCGCTGGGAGTGCAGCAGACGCCTCCAAACCTCGTGCTCTATGCCATTGCGCTGGTTCTGACGGCCTATGTCAGCGCGCCGCTAGTGGAGACCGTGTATGAGCGCGTCAATGATCGTCCCAGCGAGTTTCAAACCTTTACCGACTGGAAAGATGCTGCTGAGCGGGCAGGCCAGCCAATTCGCGAACATCTGAGCCGGTTCACGACGGTCGCGGAGCGGGAGTTTTTCGTCACTGCCACCGGCAGCTTATGGCCCGATAGCAGCAGAGCCAAGCTATCGAGCGAAGATCTTGTTATTCTCGTTCCCTCCTTCATGAGCTCGGAGCTCAAGCGCGCCTTCGAGATCGGCTTCCTGCTCTATCTGCCCTTCATCGCGATTGATCTCGTGGTGTCCGCGGTCTTGATGTCCCTTGGCATGTCGATGGTGCCGCCATCGACGATCTCCGTCCCATTCAAGTTGTTCTTGTTCGTGATGGTCGAGGGCTGGTCCAAGCTGATGCATGGCCTGGTGTTGAGTTACGGATAGCCTGCGAGATGGGGAGGGAAAGCAATGGGCCAAGCGACAATCGTCGATCATCTGGTCAGGGGTCTGACGGTCGTTCTCATATTTGCCATGCCTCCCCTGGGTGTGGCGATGGTTGTTGGCCTCTTCGTCTCAATTCTTCAGGCCGCAACCCAGATTCAGGATCAGGTGCTGCCGCAGACGATCAAACTGATTGCCGTCGTGGCCACGCTGGCGGTGTTCGGCGCAGTGTTGGCGGCACCGCTGATCCAATATGCCGATCAGATCCTTGCGGATTTTCCTGCACTGACGCGTTGACGGGCCTTCCCTTCATAGCGCTCGGAGGGACATGGGCGACGCGGAGTGGCGATGGGGCTTGACCTCATGCCGTTGGACAGCATCGAGGCGGGGGCCAATCTCGTCTTCCGTCATCTTCTTTCGTTGGCGCTCGCCATCGCGCGTCCCAGCGCCTTCGTCATGACCTTTCCGGTGTTTGTTCGCCTCGGGCTGACCGGCTTGATTCGTGGTGCCTTCGTGGTCGCGATCTCGCTACCGGTCATGACCGGACTTGTTGAGGTGCTTCCTCCGATCGGCACGCAAACATTGCGATTGGTCGCGGTCGGGTTCAAGGAAGCGATCATCGGAGGGCTCCTTGGTCTGCTGCTTGGGATCCCGTTCTGGGCCGCCGAGGTCGCGGGCGACCTGCTCGACTACGAACGTCAGGCCCCCGATGCCCAGCTTCAGGATCCCAACGCCATGACCGAGTCCACCGCGTCTGGCACGCTTTTTATGCTCGCTGCGGTGGTTCTGTTCGTCGCAGCCGACGGCTTTCATAGCGTCGTCGAAGCCCTTTATGGCAGCTACAGGCTCTGGCCGGTCATTGAGCTCGCGCCGTTGCTACGCGCGGAGAGCGGCCTATTGGCGCTGGAAATGCTCGTCCGCGTGCTGCAGTTGGCATTGATCCTGGCATTCCCAGTGCTGGCGGCCATGTTCGTTGCGATGTTCGCGCTGATGGTGATCGCCCGTTTCGCACCGCAGTTGAATGTGTTCGATCTTTCGATGGCGGCGCGCAACTTGGTCTATTTCCTGGTTCTGCCGCCCTATGCGGCCGTTCTGCTCGATCACTTCGGTACTCAGCTTGGAGAGTTGACCGGAATCCTGGACCAGCTAGGGCAGTTCCTGCGATGAGTGAGGATGGCGGCACTGAGGAGCGGACGCTGCCTCCGAGCGAGCGGAAGTTACGTAAGGCGCGCGAAAAGGGACAGGTCTTTCGCAGCACCGATATGGTCGCCGGTGCATGCCTGTCGTCCATGCTGCTCTATCTCTGGCTGATCTTGCCGGAGCTTTTCGCGCGGCTACGGGGAGCCATGATGCTCGTGGGCGATGCGGGCGGGCAACCGTTTCGGGAAGCTGCGGGCACGATCGGAACGATGATGTACGAAGCCGCCGTGCCATACCTTGCAAGGGGGGCGGCCATCGTCGTCCTAATGTCCCTCGTCGTCAACGTCGCCGTCACCAAGGGGATCGTCTTCAGCCTTGACCCTATCAAGCCCCGCGCAGAGCGCTTGCATCCCGCAAAGGGTTTGAAGCGAATTTTCGCGCTCAAGAGCCTGATCGAGCTGGTGAAGAGTCTGGTCAAGACGACCCTGCTCGTCACGATCTCGGTTTTCGTCCTCGCGATGTCGCTCAACTCCTTGGTTCACACGCCAGGATGCGGCCTTTCGTGCCTCGCGCCGGTGATCGGGGCGGTGATGGCACCGCTCGTCGTCGCGGCAATCGTCGTGCTGATGGTGGGCGGCCTTATCGACGTTCTCTTGCAGCGCGGACTGTTCATGCGCGAGATGCGGATGACACGAAGCGAGGCGAAGCGCGAGCGGAGAGACCAGGAGGGCCTGCCGGAGGTGCGCTCCGCACAACGCCGTCAGCGTCAATCGCTGGCGCACGGGGGAGGGCGGGGAGGAATCGAAAGCGCAACACTGGTCATTGAGGGCGACGATGTGATGGTCGGGTTGCGCTATGTTCCGGGTGAGACACAGGTCCCAAGGCTTGTGTGCAAGGGACGTTCCGTCCGCGCGCACAACCTCACCGAAGCTGCCACTGAGCTCGGCATTCCTCGTCTGCGCAATCCAGACCTTGCAGCGGAACTCGATCGCCGCATCGCCCAGGACCATTACATCACTGAGGAGTTTTTCCAGCCAGTGGCGTCGGCGTTGCGCGCGAGCGGCATGTCCTGACTGTCGCTGCGCCGCCCAACAGTATTTTCATAATATATTCCGGATCAGCGGCTGGCTGACGTCCTACAATGCCGCTCGGAGTTCACCGAATGGGCTGCACGGCTGACGATATGCGCCGGCCAAAGCAGCACTGTCGCCATTGACGGGGAGACGCGCGAATGCGGATAGATGACGCAGGTGGTTCGGTTGTCGCCAGCCCGCCGCCTCCTCCGCCTCCTCCGCCTCCGCCGCCACCCCCGCCACCACCTCCTCCGCCGCCGCCACCTCCGCGGCCGAAGTCCACGGCGTCGTCTTCGGGCATGCTCGATCGCAATTCGACGCACAGCGTTGGATCATCATCGACGGCACCTTTGCCGCTCTTTCAGCCCGCTCGGCCAATCATGGGTCCGGTTCTGCAACCGACGCCCGTGTTGTTTGGTCCCCCTGTTCCGCCGAAGGCGGTGGCCGCGTGTCCGGGGGTCCCCGCCCCGGCGTCGGCGGCGCCGGTCCCAGACGCCGTTTCGCAGGCAAAAGCGGTTCAGACAAAGGCGCAGACGACACTCGATGGTGATGCTGGAAAGCTGCATAAACTGCAGAGCGAGCTGACTGATGCGCAGGGCACGAAGGCTCCGATCGGGTACGGTCGCGGCGCCGGCGCCGCGGCGGCTGCCCATCAAACCCATATCAACGATCTGAAGAAGCAGGTTGCGGCCGCTCAGCAGCAAGTCACCGCCGACCAGGCGGTGTTGAGTTCGGCCAAGAGCAATCTGAGTGCTGCACAACGCATCGACGCCGCCGCAGCGAACTACAAGCCGGCACCGCCGCCGGTCACCGTGAAAGATCCAGTCGCGCGGAAAGTTGCCCCGCTCGTCGACGCGGCCTCGGCCCAGGTTTCCGCGGGAAAGGCCAAGGTCACCGCCGATACGGCTGCTCTCGAGCAGACCAAATCGCAGCTCGGCCGTCTGGACACCGAGATGGACCGGGGGATCAGCGCCGGAACATTGCACCGTCTGTCGTTGCTGAATCAGCAGCAGGATGCGCAGCAACACAAGCTGGCGACGGACCAGCGCAAGCTTGATGCCGCGGGCGCCGACCTTGCGGCAGGGAAAAGCGTCGTCTACGGGCAGCAGGCCGCGGCGGACAAGAAAGAGCTCGAGAGCGCTTCCACAGCGCTGAAGAAAGCCGGGGTCACGATCGACCAGAACGAAAATCCGACCCAGGCGGATTTGACGCCATCGCAGCTGCGCGCCTATGACGACTTCACCGTCGCGCGGAGCAAGCTCAACGCCGATGTCGGCATGGTCGCGCAGGGCAAGGCCCAGCTCCAGTATTATGCTTCGAATTCCGAGAAATACGGGACGGTTGCGAAGGATGCCCAGGATCGGGTGAACGACGCTCTGCATCCATTGGGGTACACCGTACGTGCAACGCGCGGCAGCGATCCGCAGCAGGCATCGCTCGATCTCAAGCTCGCGAACGGGAACGCTGATTACCAGAATGCAGGCTGGGCCGCGGCTCAGCACCGAGTGGCATTTGCGGCGGCAGCGCAGACCGATCTTGAGGCAGCGCAGGACTCCGATCTTGCCAAATTGTCCCCGCAAGCCCGGCAGACCGCTACCACGGCGAAGATCGACTACGATCAGGCAAGCGCCTATCAGAACAAAGTCGGGACCGACCTCGCCCTGATCAAGGGCCACCAGGCCGTCTCGGATGCGCAGGCCGCCTATATCAAGAATCCGACGGCCGCCACGGAGCTCAAGCTGAACCAAGCGCAGCATCAGTTGCGCGAGCTCTCGACAATGTCCGACATTGCGACGGCGGGCTTCAAGTCGGCAACCGGGCTTGCCTACGCCGACCGGCGCAATACGACATTGGCTAATCTGGAGCAGACCTATAGCCATGTTCCCTTGCCCTCAAACTCGCCGGTGTTGCAGCAGATAGCGCAGGCAAGAACTGATGCGGCATCGGCCGGCCTGATCACGAAAGAGCTGGCTGCAACGACCAACAGGCTGGTTCAGGATTATCGTGTCACACAGAGCGAGGCGGCGGTCGCAACCGCGCGGCAGTCCGCCAACACTGATTTGGTACAAGCTGGCAATGTACAGGCTGTGGGTTTCACCAAAGCGGGCAGCGCCCTGACGACGGCTCAGCAATCGCTTCAATATGCACAACTTCAACAGAAGCTGGCTCAATATCAGCTGCTGGACTCCCAGTTTCGGCTGACGTTGCCGCAAAATCTACTTGATCCGCAAACGGCCGCTGACCAGAGCGCGCTCTCGCATGCGTACAATACATTCTTTGCGCAGCATCCGGGTGCCTTGAGCGATGGCGCGGTCGCTGAGCAGCTTGCGAGCCTCAAGGACGCGAACGCGCGAGTGGATATCGGTCAAGGGCTGCATGAGCTGCAGGATGCCATCGGCAGGGAAGACAAAGCGCTCGGCAACCGCAGCCTTCTGCAGAAGGGCGGCGATTGGGTCGGGGGGCTGTTCGGTGCCAACCGGTCTGAGCTCGAGTCGGATCTGCAGGACAAGAAAGAGGCGCTCACGGCCCTGCAGAAAAATCAGAGAGGGATGACTGCCCAGGAGGTCAACGGCGAGTATCTGAAAATCATGGGTAATCTGGCCACCCAGAATGACCGGATGTTCGAGAACGAGCGCAAGACCGACGCCAATTGGTCGAGTGCACAGGAAGTCGTGCGCGACGTCGCGATCGCCGCGGCTGCGACCGCTGTCACCATGGCCACGGCCGGAGCCGGCGCGCCTGTCTTGGCCGCCCTCGCAGCGGGCACCTTGGTAGGAACGGGAACGGCAGAAGCCATCGACACGGCCCAGAATGCAGCGACTGTGTTCGGTGGCGGCGACATTCACAGCAGCTCTCACGTCTCCCTCGATGCGGCGCTGACCAACAACTTCTTCCAAGGTGGCGGCAGCTGGGATGAAGTGAAGCAGGCGGGCGTCGATGCGACCGTATCGGGCGTGCAGTCCCTGGGCGCAGCAGGCGGGGCGTTGACGGGCGGAGCGACGGAGGCCTTCGTTACGCGCGGCCTCGACCAGGCTGCAAGCTCGGTCGTCTCGAAGCTGGCAACCGGATCAACGGTCATGGTCGCCAATCAGGGGGTCATGGGCCTCGGCAACGTCGCGGGGACCTACGTCGAGTCCCAGTATCAGCTCTCCGAGGGACGGCTCACGCAGGACGAAGCCAACGCGCAGATGAAGGACGCGTTCTCGGGGTACTTCAAGAATGTCGCGATGGCCGGCGTGACTGGCGGTCTGACGAAGTTCGTCGACGGCAAGGTCGCCGTGCGGACCTCAAGCGCGGCACGGCCGAATGGCCTCGTGTCGAACCCGCTTTATCAGACAGCCTCCCAGCTGGGCGCGAACACCATGCTGACTGCGGGTCCCGGCCTCCTGTCAGGCAAGGCGCCGACCACGCAAGACTATCTGTCCATCGGACTCAATACAGTTTCCGGTGTGGCTTCTCATCACTATCAGCAGAGCAGATCCCGCACCGCGACCGAAGCGGGCCTCGCCGGACAGCCCGCTGCGTTCGACGCGGGAAGGAAGGTGTTTGACGCCTATCAAGGTCGGACGAGCGGCTCAGCGCCGAATGGCATCCGGCTGCAGGCCATGGATCCTGCCGATTTCGCCCGTGCATATCAAAAAGCCGGCGGCCAGCACGATCCGGCGGCCGTCGATGCTTTCAGCATCGCATCGGATCGGGGGCATCGCGTCTATGTGCGGACCGACAGATTGAGCCCGGACGTGGTCGCGCACGAGGCGGTGCATGCACTGACTTCGGAATCGTTCAAGAAGCTCGCAAGCACCTTGGTCGTTGATTCAAGCCGGCCACATTCGAACTTGAACGAAGGTGTGACCGAGTTTCTCGCCTCGCAGGTCGTGCCGCGCCGCGGCACATCGCCCTATGCGACGGAGGCAAAGATCGCGGAGGCCATTCGCGACCGGATGGGGGAGACCGACTTCCACAAGGCGGTTTTCGGAGGCGATCCAGCGGCACTCGCATCGTTCCGGCAGACCGCTTTGGGGTTGCAGGATACGCCAATCAGCCAAGATCACGCGGCCGATTGGGCTCTGGCCGCCTCGACGACACCTCAGGCGGGAGGCGGCGCCAAGCGCATCGCGAATCGATTGAGAGAATGGGTCGCTGCCGCTCCGCCGGCCGCAGCATCGGCAGCCGTTGCCGGCGAACTGGTGTTGGCCACGCATGGTGCGCCGGCATTGAGCGAGGCCATCGCTGATCTTAATCCAGTAGGTCGCGCGTTTTTCAACAGTCCCCTGGCGCATGCGCGGGTGAGGACGTGGCTCGGGTCGTCTCGTGAAGCGGCGGCTCGCGCCGTCGTCGCCTCGAGTTTCGGGACCAACGCCTCGATCAATTTCATGAAGGCTGCGAGTGGATGGCATACAGACAGGGCCGCCGCCATATCGGACGGTTTGCTCGGTCTTGGGCAGGCAGCTTTCGCCTTGCGCAATGGTGTGAGCTCCCAAGCGCTGATGCGCTCGCGCGGGACGAAAGTCGACGTTCTGCCAGGCGATACGATGGTCAGCATTGCCCAAAGGCTTGGCCTCATACCGCGCGACCTCACGCGAAGCAATCCTGGCGTTCAAGACATCAATCCGACAGTTACCGCTCTCAACAGTTCTGGTGCGACATGGGCCGAGATTGCGAAGCGCGAGGGGGTCGATGTCAAGACGCTCGTGGCGCTGAACCTGGATCGGCATGGATGGTCGATCCCCGCTCGGAAGGATTCCGCAGGCGCATCCGTTCCGGCAGTCGATGACGCACGCGTGCAAGCCGGTCAAAGCCCGCAGGAGTTTCTCGACAGCCACAGCACCTCGCTGCGATCGATCGCCAAGGCCAACGCCAAGAATGTAGCGCCCGCCGAGATCCTGGTTCCTCAGCGGCTTCGTCAGGTCACGAATGGCGTGACCTACGGGGAATTTGCAACCGATCAGGGACTCAGCCTGAAGCGGCTGTTGGAGGCGAACGGGCACCGTGGTTTGTCCATCCCACCACGACGGGTTTATGATGCAGCGAGCGGTGGCCGCGTGCTTCGCGGGGCAACGACCGATCGCTTGCAACCAGGCGAGTCACTGGAGAGTTTCGCTCGCAGGCATGGTGTCGGGATCAAGAAGCTGATCACGGCAAACAAGGACAGTCGTGCACCTTTGCGGATTGACGTTCCGGGCCAAGCCTCGTCGGCCAGCAACCCAACAGCCGTGACATGGGAACAGATCGCCAAAAAAACCGGTGTGCCTCTCCGACGTCTGTTGTCGATGAGCGGCCAGAATCTGCACGTTCCCGGGCAAAAGCAAGCCGTCGATCTCCAGCCGGGACAATCTCTGAGAGATCTCGCAAAGGAGCATGGCACAACAGTCAGAAAGATCGTGGCCGAGAACCGGACTTGGATCCCCCAGACTTACGAGCTTCCGCGGGCCGGGGCTTGGGTCGGTGACAAGCTCTCGGTCGACCGCGTCTACGATAATCGTGACGTCCAAGATCCGTCGAAGGGCAGGCTGACATGGGTGCAGGTGGCGCGGAGAACGGGGCGCACGACGAAAGAATTGATGAGCTACAATAAGGCCAGCTCTGCAAACAAGAAGGACTTGGCTCCTCCAACTGTAAATATTCCCACCAAGTCAAGTTGGGAAACATCAACCAAATCCGGAAAAGGCCTTCAATTTGTCGGCGCGATCGGGCTCGTTCCGGGCAATCTGGTAGCGGCTGATGTACACGCTCACGCGGGGAACTGGGCGCTCATTGGTCCCGATGTCGGTGTCGCTGTCGGGGTCGGCCTTGCTGCAACGCGTTCAGCGGTCGGGTCCGTTGCGAAGAGTGGTGCAGCAAAGAAATGGGCGAGGGCCCGTCCCCGCGACGCGTGGACCTCCGGACTTTCTTTCGGCGCCAAGGGTTTGATCAAGTACATCGAATCGTTCCGGCCCTAAGGAACGGTTCTGACATTCGGTTCAGTAGATCTGCGTGCCGGATGTCATGTGCCAAGCCGCACTCGTCACTGGTTTGCCGCGGCTCCGATGCGCGCAATCCGACGCTCCGAAATGATTCGCGCGTCGGGGTTCGGCACCAAGCCGCCGAATGCTGAAGGTGCGTTGTTGGACGATATGAAGGACCCGCGATCTCCTGAGGCCATCGCCATCTCCTGAGCCTGTATGCGAACGCATGGTTCTCTCCGGCGTTGCAGCAGATGCTTGGCCCATGTGTGCGTCGCCTCCGACGCTGAGTAGTCGAGAACGGCGTCGCCGCGGTTCCTCGATCGCCAGCTCGTTGGGCCAGGAGAATTTCGTCAAGAAAACGACTCAATGATGTTTCATGCTTCGGTTGAGTTTGGTGGTTGCACCTCATGATGGTTGTGTGTCTTTTAGGGCAAGCAATCATTGGCTGAACTGGCCATGGAGATCGTGATCGATCTGAGTCCTTCGGGTCTCGCCGGTCGCGATTGCGCGACAGTCTTCGCGAGATGAGTCCCATATGCGCAGCGCAACATTGATTTGACGCTTGGTATTATCGTGCCGAGCTGATATTTTCTCAAAGCAATCTTAAGTTGTCGGAGACGGTTGAATCGCACGGGCGGCAGTGCGTCGTGCCGCAGCCATGAAAGAGTATCGTGTAGGTTGGCCATTGGTTAGCGCATGAAGGATAGCGGTGTTCCGCTTATAGGAAGGGACCAGGAGTCGAACCGGCTTCGCGAGCTTCTCCCGAGCACGAATGGACGCGCTGTCGGCGCGGTCCTGATAGGAGAGGCTGGTATCGGCAAGAGCCGTCTGGTCGAGGCACTGGCCCTAACTGCGAAGCAGCGCGGCTTCTGTGTCGCGAGGGGGGCCGCCTACGAGATGGCCGAACCTCTGCCCTATGGATTGTTCGCCGACACGTTCTCCCAATGGGCTCGCGAGCAGCCGACACTCCTCAACCATGCTCGCAATGATATGATTCGGCCGCTGTCTCGCCTGGTGCCGGCGTTCGCGGCCGCTGCGGATCTTCCTGCTCTCAAAGGACTCTCCGGACCGGACGAGCGGTTTCGGCTGTTCGAATCCGCCGTTCATCTGCTTCATGCGGTTGCAGTCGAATCTCCACTGTTGCTCGTGCTGGAGGACTTGCACTGGGCCGATCGCGAATCCTGGTCGATGTTGCTGCATTGCTTACGCTCGACGCGATCTCTCCCCTTGCTAACCGTCATGACCCTCCGTCCCGACGAGACCGGTGGCGAGCCGCTGGAACTCAGTGCGATGGCGCGTGAGAGCGAACTTCACCGGATCGCGGTTCGGCCGCTCGAGCCTGCGGACACGATGCGCATGCTTGAGTCGTTGGCTGGCGAGCGGCTTCCCGCATCGCTTGCGACGGCAATTCATCGTGAGACTGGCGGCAATCCGTTCTATGTGCGCGAGCTCTTCAACCACCTCGTCGAGGAGGGAAGATTTCCGGGGCGCCAGGGCCAATGGCCCGCCGATCTCGTGACCAACGGTGTCGGCATCCCGGCCGGATTGCGTCCGCTGCTGTCGCGACGGTTCGCGCGGCTCTCGGGGCCGACCCTGGGGATGCTACGGATCGCTGCGATATTTCCGGAAGGCTTCGATCTCGGCCGATTGCAGCTTCTGATATCGGATTCCGAAGAGACGATTCTCGACCATATCGACGAGGCGATGAGGGCCGGGGTCCTCGTCGTGCGAGGTGATGGCTACGTCTTTGCGCATGCGTTGCTGCGGCGTGCCATGTACGACGAACTGAACCCCGACCGGCGAGCGATCTTGCATCGGCGCGCGGCGACGCGTCTCGCCGAGCTCGATGCCGATCCCGGAGAGATTGCACATCAGTATCACGCTTCACAGCGCATCGCGGGTGCCGAGATCGGCCGGGTCTTCGCACTGAAGGCAGCCGAGCGCGCGCGAGCGAACTATATCAGCGAGCACGAAGCTGCATTCCTTCGGATCGCTTGCGATCTCGCAGGCGATGCTGTCTCGGACGAGATGCTTCGTGATCTCGCGCTTGCCCAGGCCGCATCACTCGATGTCGAAGCCGCCGACGCGACGTCGCGCCTTCTGTTCGGCCGATGCTGGGAGCGGCAGCCATCATGGATCATGAGTTTCTTGGTGACGATTGCCCGCAGGCTGCGCGACGCCGGCGCTCCCACCGAGATGTGGCAGCCTCTGGTGGAGCGCGGACTGGAGGCCTGCGGTGCTCGCCGAGATTTGCACTGGGCCCGATTGGAGGTGCTCCGACAGCACTGGCGATGCCGATGGAATGACGGGACGTTTGAGACGATCTACCACGCGCCGGATCCGCGTGCGCTCGATCTCGTTCATCAGCTTGGAGACGAAGAGGACCGTGCCTCGGCGCTCGACCTGTATGCTCCTCGATCAATCGAACAGACAGAGCAGGTGCAACGTTGGGCCGCCGAATGGCAGAGTCCGGCGGCCATCATCCGGGCTCGAGAGGTCGTCACCCATGATTGGATCTATCGGCATGGACAACTCGCCATGGGGGTCGAAACTGCGCACGACCTGTTGCGGGATGCCAAGTGTTTCGGGTCGCTTCCTGGCCAGATCGAGGCCTTAACCTCTCTCGCGATTGCCGAGGCGAGCCTGGGCCATTTGACAAGCTCCGACGCGGCGCTGCGCGACGCGCGTGCGCTGGCTGTCCGACTGGGACCGTGGCACCGGTTGCATCTCGCCCTGGAGCTTTCCGCGGTCGCATGGCGGGCCTATTTGTATGGTGGCGACTGGACGGCAATCGGCAGAATCGCTTCGCGTGCGCTGCAGATCGTCAAGGATCATCCGGTGCGCCTTGGACAGATCGTGCTCGGCTTCGCCGCTCTGACTGAAGCGTTCTTGCCTGGCGAAAACGAATATGACGTTCGCATCGAGGCGCTGCTCCGATCCTTGGAGAACACAAATTGCGACAGACAACTGTCGGATGATGCACTTGGGCTCGGGGTCTGCGCCGCCTGGCAGCGTGAGGACGTCAAGCGCGCGCGCCGGTTCGAAGCGTTGGTCCGCACTCCAAAACACGGAAGCACGATCGGTGCAGCCGGTGAATGCCGTGAATTCATCCTCGGACGTCTGGCCGCCCTTCAGGGTCACACGGTTGCGGCATGCACACACTTCGCAAAGGCCCGCGGCGACCTTGAGCGGGCAGGCCAGGTCTGCCTCCGAGCGCTCGTCGATCTTGACGAGGCGATCGTGACGGGAACCTCAGGCGACAAGCCGTCCTCGCATGCGCTGCTGCAGCGGGGACGCGAGCAGTTCGTAGCACTCGGCATGCGAAGCTGGCAGGAGCGTGTCGATCGAGCACGGATAGAGGGAGTCGAGGTCGGGTCGCGCAACTTATACGCGCGAGGCCCTGATGATCTTTCGCCGCGAGAAATGGAGATCCTCAGCAAGCTCGCTGCCGGCAGCCGCTCCAAGGCCATTGCCGCGGAACTACGCCTTAGTGTGCCGACCGTCAACAGACACATTGCGAACATATATATGAAGATCGGCGTGAGCTCGCGCGCCGCTGCAACCGCTTACGCGATGAGACACCGTCTCAGCATGCTCCAGTGAACCAGTACACATCGATTGCATAGTTTTTATGATGGTGACGGCTGCAATGAGTGCGTAAGCTTACAGTGTGTAAAAAAATGACAGTCATGGGCGGACAACGAGTAGCAGGGCAAGGGTTCGACGTCGGGCGTCGCCGAACCCGTTCATGCGTGCTCGTCGGCGCGGTCGGAGCAATCCGGGAACAAGGCATACGCCTCTCCGGTGCTACGTCCGCGGCCGGCAAGTTGCGTCCGCCTAGGGTGGTTCAAGGGGACGTGGCATGCGTGATACAGACGGGGATATCAGCAAGGTAGACACCGCTTACACTAAGCTCAAGGACCTCGTCATCCACTATGATCTGGTCCCTGACAGCAAGGTCCGGGTGCTTCCGGGAGAGCATCTGCACATTGACGATCTGGCGGATCGCGTCAATGCGAGCGCAACGCCTGTGCGCCAAGCGCTGGAGCGCCTGCAAGGCGAGGGACTGATCGACAGCATCGCGAAGCGAGGCTTCTTTTCCAAGGTTCCGAACGCGTCCGAGCTGCAGGACCTGTATGAATTTGCCCGGCTGGTTCTTGAGCACAATATCACGAGGCCACTCGATCCGTCCTCGGTCGCGCGTCTCGGCCGGGGTTTGATGAAAGTGGAAGCCGTTGCAGTGGGCCACTCGGCAACGAAGTGCGTCAAACATCATGCGATGACCATCGAAAGCGTTTTCGAGCAGATCACGCAGCTGTCGCGAAACGAGCAGATGCTGAGAATGATGCGGAACTTCAATGATCGCAGCCGGTATGTCCGATGCCTCTCGATCCTGCAAAGCCCGGATCAAGGCGCCCAGGTACGCGAATGTCTCGAGTTGATCGAATTGCTCCGCGATCAAGATCCGAAAGGTGCGTGTGCCAAATTGGAAACGCACATGTGCCGGATGATCGTCGATCTGCCTGAGCTCATCAGGGAGGCCAGGTCACGCTGGACGATGGCCGCGGCCATATAGATCTCATTTTGACCGTAATGCCTGGGGCACATCGACCTTCGACCTGTAAGAGGGTCCAAGACTCCGGTTGCGGGTGAAGCTCTGGATCCGGCATGCGGGGGGAGAATTCGCGAGATGACCGAAGCGTAGGTCAGGTCCATCATTCGAGCCCTGGCGTGAGCGGGAGTGTATCAATGTCGGCGTGGTTTTCGAGCCGACTGGAACTGCCGCGTGAGCTCTCAAGGGCTTGGCCGGTTATCGCGGCCATTGCCATCCTGGCAATCGTGGGAGTCGCGCTGCTGTCCTACCGATTGGCCCTGAGCGCTGGGCTCGCGCAGATGAGCCGCGATTCCGATGATCGGCTCACGTTGATCGGCAGCACGTTCGATGCAACCGTTGCCCGCTTCCGATATCTGCCCACGGTTCTTTCACTCGCCGACCCGGTGCGCCGGCTGTTCCGGACACCGGGCGACGGGGCAGTCGTCGAAGCCGCTAACCGCTATCTCAAGTCGCTAAATCAGGCCGCGGGATCGGCCGAGCTCTACGTGCTGGACACGGCAGGGGTGGCGCTGGCAGCAAGCAACTATGATGGAGCAAAGAGCTTCGTCGGGCATGCGTACGACTTTCGCCCCTATTTCCAGAGCGCAATCCGTGACGGGGAAGGGCAGCTCTATGCCGTCGGGGTGACGACCGGCCTGCCTGGTTACTTCTTGTCGCAACGGATCACGGAAGGCGAGCTTACGATCGGGGTCGCCGTCGTGAAGATCGATTTGACGCCGCTGGAAGCCGATTGGGTCAGGGCCGGTGATCTGGTGGCCATGGAAGATGAAGGAGGTGTGGTGATCCTGGCCAGCCGCGCGCGGTGGAAATATCACCCGCTGCAAACGCTGCCCTCGAGCGCGGTCGCGCGTCTCAACAAGTCCCGGCAGTTCGGCGACACGATCGAGAATGCCCCGATCCTGCATTCCTCGGCGGCATCAGGCAACGTATCGGTCGGACTGGGCGACGACAATGACGTCCACGAATATGCGCTGCGTGCGCGGCATCTGCCGGCGCATGGGTGGCAGCTCCTGATCTTCTCGGATATCGGAGACGCGCGACGGCATGCAATGACGGTCGCCGCCACAGCCGGTTTTGCCGTTCTCACGGTACAGCTGCTTGGACTTGTAGCCTATCAATGGCGGCAATCGATGAAAGCCAAGGGCGAAGCAAACGAGCTGCTGGAACGAAGTGTTGCGGAGCGCACGATGGAGCTTCGCGAAGCCAATCGTCAGCTGACGAGCGAAGTCCTGGAACGGACGCGCACCGAACAGGAGTTGCGACAAACCCACGAGAGCTTGGTGCAGAGTGCGAAGCTTGCCAGTCTTGGACAGGCGCTGGCCGGGGTGGCGCATGAAATCAACCAGCCACTCGCGGCACTCACCACTTACATCGCAAGCAGCCGAGTCTTGTTGCAACGCAACGAGATCGAACGAACGGCCTTGAACCTCGACTTGATGTCGTCCATAGCCGAGCGAATGATGGCATTGATCGGTCACTTGCGCATGTTCGCGCGCAAGGAGACAGGGGCAACCAGCAGAGTCGATGTCGGTGTGACACTTGGCAATGCGATGCGGCTTCTGCAGTACCGGATCAGAAATGAAGGTATCGAGGTTGTCCTGGACTTGCCCGCGGAGCCGGCTCACGTCGAAGCGAACCCGATCCGTCTGGAGCAGGTCTTCGTCAACCTGCTCTCGAACGCGGTCCAGTCGATGCGTGATCGCCCGCGCCGAGTTCTCACGGTCTCCATCCGTCGTGCGGGGAGCACCGTTACGACCGAGGTCGCAGACACCGGGAGCGGAATCTCCGCGGATCACATGAAGTCGCTGTTCGATCCGTTCTTCACCACCAAGGAAATCGGTGAAGGGCTCGGCCTCGGTCTTTCAATCAGCTATGGAATCGTGAGGGAGCTCGGAGGCACGATTTCGGTTGAGAGTGAACCGCAAATCGGAAGCCGGTTTTGGGTGACCCTGCCGGCGCCGTCCGCGCCGGCCTAGATCTATCGGGGTATGTGGATGAGCAAATCGATTCTTGTCGTCGACGACGAGGAGATCGTTCGCAGCTCGATCAGACAATGGCTGGAGCTGGGCGGCTTCGACGTGCGCACCGCCCGAAATGCGGACGAGGCGCTTTCGATGCTTCAGGCCGAGCTGCCCGACGTGGTACTGACCGACTTCCGGATGCCGCATCGATCCGGCATCGAACTGATGCGCGACGTGCAGCGCATCGATCCCGACATTCCGGTCATACTGCTGACTGCTCACGGCGACGTTGCACTCGCGGTAGCGGCCATGCGCGAGGGCGTCTACGACTTTTTGCAGAAACCTGCCAACCCGGATCATATGTCTGCCGTGCTGGCACGGGCGGCAGAACAATCAGGATTGAAGCGTCAACTCAGGCAACTCACGAGCCGGCTCGGCGCCGAAGGTGAGCTGGAGCGACGTCTCCTCGGGACATCGCCAGCGATGGCCACGCTGCGAAAGTCCGTTGGCGAGCTCGCCGAGCACGACAGGGATGTGATCCTCTTCGGCGAGAGCGGCACGGGAAAGGAGGTCGTCGCTCGCGCACTGCACGACCTTGGTCCGCGGGCACGAGCTCCTTTCGTTGCGGTGAATTGCGCGGCCGTCCCCGCCGAGCTGTTCGAGAGCGAACTGCTGGGTCACGAGGCGGGGGCGTTTACCGGCGCACGCGGGGCTCGCATCGGGAAGTTCGAACATGCCAGCGGCGGAACCCTCCTGCTCGATGAAATTGAAAGCATGCCACACGCGTTTCAGGTCAAGATCCTGCGCGTTCTTCAGGAGCGCGTGGTCGAGCGGGTGGGATCGAACCGGCTGATCCCGATCGACGTCCGTGTGATCGCCGCCGCGAAGGCCGATCTCGCGGCCGACAGCCGCAGCGGCCGCTTTCGTGCCGATCTCTACTTCCGCTTGGCCGCGGCGGAGATCCGTCTGCCGCCGCTGCGCGAACGGGGCAACGACGTGCTGCTGCTATTCCAGCATTTCGCCGCGGAAGCCGCCCGGCGCAGCGGCCGTGACTTGACCCCACTCGGAGCCGAGGATTTCGATGCGCTGCTGACCCATGACTGGCCAGGCAACGTTCGGGAATTGAAGAACGTGGCTGAACGCTACGCGCTCGGCCTGGCCGCAACGGGTCGCCGCGTCGCGGAAATTCTGCGGCGGGCCGAAGGAGCGGGCGCAAGGCGCTCGCTCTCCGAGCGTGTCGCAGCTTATGAGCGCATGCTGATCGAGGCGTCTTTGCTGGAGCACAACTGGTCGGTTGTGGCGGTCATGGAAAGTCTCGGCGTGCCACGGCGGACGCTCAACGAAAAAATGGCAAGGTACGGCTTGCTGCGACCCAGCCGAACCTCCTGCTAGGCACGAGGCGGATTCCCGCTCACACGCCGACGCGGATCGGCGGAATTCCGCTGAGCGCCGCGAGCCCGTTTCACGCGGGGCGCAATGCAACCATCTGAAATCGCTTTGTTTGCCGGCGCGGTCGGCGGCCGCGGCCGGCTGGCACGCGGGTTGCTCAGGCATGAGCACGATTGGCCTTAGAGCCTAAGAAAACGTGCACTCGGAGGACGCCATGAATTTTGAGCGAGCTATCAACCCCACCCTCGTTGCGGCCGCCGATGAAGCACGCCGTGACGGCCTTGGGATGGGTAGCCGCTTGCGCGCGATCTTCGTCGGCTCGATCGGAAATCTGGTGGAATGGTATGACTTCTACGCCTATGCTGCGTTTGCGTTGTATTTCGCCAAATCGTTCTTTCCTGAGGGCGACGAGGTCGTGCAGCAGTTGAACGCCGCGCTGCTGTTTGCCGCCGGCTTTCTCGTCCGCCCACTCGGAGGCTGGCTATTCGGCCATTTTGCCGATCATCATGGCCGCCGCAATGCCCTGACCTTGTCGGTCTTGATGATGTGCTTCGGCTCTCTGATCATCGCCGTGACGCCCACCTATGCGTCGATCGGCTTTGCGGCGCCGGTCCTGCTTGGCTTCGCGCGAATCGTGCAGGGAATCAGCCTTGGCGGTGAATATGGCGCCAGCGCAACTTACCTGAGCGAGGTCGCGGACGAAAAGAACCGCGGATTCTATTCCAGCTTCCAATATGTGACGTTGATTGGCGGCCAGCTCTGCGCGATCGTCGTTCTCCTGGTCTTGCAGAAGGTGCTCCTGACGGAGGAGCAGCTTCGGGGATGGGGCTGGCGTATTCCGTTCGTCATCGGCGCGCTGCTGGCCGTCGTGGCCGCCGTCATGCGCCGCAACCTGCACGAAACGGATATATTCACCCGCGCGAAGTCGGCAAGACAGGGGAGTTCGCTGCGCGCGCTGGGGCAGTTCCGACGTGAAGTCCTGCTTGTTGTTGGACTAACAATGGGGGGAACTGCGGCCTTCTACACCTATACCACCTACATGCAGAAATACCTGAAGCTCTCCGTCAAGCTGACCGATGATCAAACGACCATGGTCACGGCCTGTAGCCTGATCTTCGCAATGGTGCTGCAGCCGCTCTATGGCGCCCTTTCCGATCGCATCGGACGCAAATGGCTGTTGATCGGGTTCGGACTGGGCGGAACTCTGTTCACGATTCCGCTTCTGAACACGCTGCAGGGAGTCCACGATCCGTTTACCGCATTCCTCCTGATCGCGGCGGCGTGGTTGATCGTATCCGGCTATACCTCGATCA
Organism: Bradyrhizobium sp. SZCCHNS1050; assembly: GCF_032484785.1. Taxonomy (NCBI): domain Bacteria; kingdom Pseudomonadati; phylum Pseudomonadota; class Alphaproteobacteria; order Hyphomicrobiales; family Nitrobacteraceae; genus Bradyrhizobium; species Bradyrhizobium sp. SZCCHNS1050. The sequence goes on from NZ_JAUETR010000001.1 coordinate 2,957,975, forward strand.
ATGCGGTGGTCAAGGCCGAACTGTTCCCAACTGCAATTCGAGCAACGGGCGTAGCTTTGCCATATGCATTGACCGTCTCGATCTTCGGCGGCACGGCAGAGTCGATCGCGCTTTGGTTCAAGTCGATCGGTCACGAAAGCTGGTTCTATTTCTACCTCACCGGCTGCATTGCGACCTCTCTTGTCGTCTATCTCGCCATGCGCGACACCCGGCGGCACTCGGCGATCGATCGTGAGCAGAAAGCGAGATGAGCGGCGCGTCGCATGAGCGCGCGACGCGCCGCGCAGCCTTCGGCTCAAGCCCGCCGGATCAGCAATCCTCGCGCAGCAGGTATCGATATGGACAGCGAATTCAATCGAGTCGATGTTGCCTACGCCCGAATCAAGGAATTGGTCACACATTACGAGTTGACGTCGGAGTCGAAGATCATTTTGCCAGGCGAGCACCTGCGCATCGACGAGCTTGCGGACTATGTCAGGGCGAGCGCGACACCGGTGAGACAAGCTCTCGAGCGTCTTCATGGCGAGGGGCTGATTGATATCGTTCCGAAGCGAGGCTTCTTCTCGAGGGTCCCGGACGCAGCGGAGCTGCAGGACCTCTATGAGTTTGCTCGGCTGGTACTCGCGTATAATCTCAGGAAGGCTTTGGAGTCGTCGTCGGCCGTACGCTTTGGCCGAAGCGCGATGAGAGTGGCGGCGCTTCCGCCCGCGAATTCGGCAAGGAATCGCGCCAAGCATTATGCTGCCGCCATCGAGGGTGTGTTCGAGCAGATCGCGCAGATATCGAGGAACGAGGAGATGCTGCGAATGATAAAAAACTTCAACGACCGCAGCCGGTATATTCGATGCCTCGTCATCTCCCAAGACGCCGATCCGGACTCCGAGCTCCGTGACTGTCTTGATATCGCGGACGGCGTCCGCAGCCAGAACGCCGCGCGCGCGTGCGCGCGCCTGGAAGCCCACATGCACCGAACGATCGCAAATTTGCCAGAATTGATACGGGAGGCCAGATCGCGCTGGGCCATTGCCGCCGCTGCAGGCTGAACCATCCCACCTGGTGGTCTCGCACTCACGGCGCCCGCGAAGTTCGACGGTCGATCGTTGCCATCGATCGAGCTGGTGGGTCGTTTGCGTTCGTGTGGACTGGCAAACTGGTCTTTAGCTGCAGTCTCGTGCCGACCTTACTCGACGTTTGCGGACGTGTGCGGCCGACCGCAAGGAGCCGCTCCTGATAGTTGCGCTCGAACCGTTCACGGTCGACGAGCAGCGGCCGCGGTTTGAGGGCTACCTCAGCGTCCCGGGCATCCAGGCCCTGGAGCGCTATGAGGAAGTGGAGCTAAGCCGGTATTGATGAACTCCAAAAGATCCGCCGGGTATTCGAGGAGGTGCGGCCTTATGGCTCGCTCGATGCCGAAGCCGCCTACAAGAACGCTGAGCTTGCCCGCGAAGCGGCTGGCAGCCGGGTCAACCGCGCCAGCCGCGCGCTCCAGCTCGAGACCGAACTGCGCATCGATTCGGGCCGCCGCGCCGACCGCTTCGCTGGCGGCTCTCGGGCGCAACCGGGCGGCGCGCAACCGTCAACAGGCAGCAAGGGTGCGGCATGATATGCGGCGGGTCGAGCGCCGCAAGCGCACGCGGCATCTCATTGAACTCGGCGGCCTCGTCGTCAAGGCTCGTGTCGTGGACTTGACCGGCGATGATTGCGGACCGATCGCCGCTCGGGATCATCGCGGCCGTGCCGGTCATGGATGGTCAGAACAGGGTCGAGAGCGCGCGCATCCTGACGATGAACGCAAAGGCGCGCGAGATCCTGCGAATCCATCACGTTTTCAGATTCACACCATCGGCGAACTGATCCGACATACCAGCAATCCGCTGGGCTGGACGGTCGTCAAGACCGTGCAGGATGGCCAGGCAACGCGGATCGACTATCACAGCCCGGACGGTGAGCTGTTCTCGATGGTGATCGAATATGTCGCCCAGATCGTCCTGATCTCCCTGGCGGAGCTGAACCGGTCGGAACAGCCGGAGATTGAACAGCAGCCGGAGGTGAGGACAGCAACCCGCTTCGCACGGATGATCGGGCTGAGCTGAGATCGGCAAGTCGTCTGCGCGCCGCCTCGCGCAGACGATGCTCAGGAGCCGTCCGCCGATCTCGGGATGGTCCAGGCGCTCCAGGGCCGGCCCAACGCCATTGGGACGGTGTTTCTAGAATCTGTCCTGGCCACCGTAACTTGGTGCCGTTCAATGTTGACGAACGACCCTGTAACGCCATCTTACAAGAACTCCACCCGAACTAACTGCGTCGACTCCTTCGACCGAGAGTCGTTGTGGCAAGCGCGGCGTAGGCTTGCACGGAGCTCTCCGGCGCAAGGGTCCTTCAGTCGAGGCAACCTCAGTCCGCCTTACGACGAAGCTTGCGCTGCAGTTCTCGCTCATGCTCGCATATTCTTCGGCGACCCCGCCGCGCCTGCTTGGTGCGCTCGGGATGTGAAAGTAGTATCGGGACGGGAACGTTATCCCGGAACGTCCTAATCCATGACGGGCCCGGCTCTTTGAGAACCAGCGCTTTGATCTGAACGATCATCGGTCACTGCTCGTCGTGCAACATCCAAGACGACCTTGATTTCGCAAATCGGGTCGTTGAGGTGTCGACCATGCCGACCCGCTGCGTCGGCGTTCCGCCGAGCGTCACCACCATCAAGGGTACCGATGAGCGCAGCATGGCCCACGACCTACGAACCGGCGATCGCGAGGGCTTGCGTATCAGCCATTGCTGGCATTCCGTCGTCCGGCGAGCCCGCTGGCCGAGCGCTGCGACGGCGTCCGCCCCGATACGGTAGGGCATCTAAGGCCGACCGCCTGCGGCGTTCGTTAGGGATCACAGCGCCAACCGGCCCGGGAAGCCGCTCTCGCAACGGTCGACGTGGGCGCCGCATCCTTAGTGCGTTCCACGACCACGCGATTTCGGCCCGCCGTCTTGGCTGCGTAAAGCGCCTTGTCTGCGCGGTTGACCAGATCGAGGAGCTTGTCGCGCGGATCGTCGAGAGGCGCGAGCCCGATGCTGACGGTCACGCGTTCGCTGCCCGGCAGCCAAGTCCCGACGTTCGACACCGACCGTCTCACCTGCTCGGCCACGTGTTCGGCCGAGGTCTTGCTCAGGCCGATCAGCGCGACGCAAAACTCTTCACCGCCGTAACGGCCGACCAGATGCGGCGCGCCGCAGAATGTCTGCAACTGGTCGGAGAGCCCGACCAGCACCTTGTCGCCGAAGGCATGGCCGAACCGATCGTTGATCCGCTTGAAGTGGTCGGCGTCGACCATCATGAAGACGAACGGACGCCGAGTGCGGATTGCTTCGGTCAGCAGTGCTTCCGCCTGTTCGAAAAAGGTGCGACGGTTGAGACAGCCGGTCAGAGGGTCGCGCGAGGCAAGATATTGCAACTCGAGATTCTGATCGGAGATATGCCGCTGTGCCTTGCGCAGCTCCTCGACCGAGGCGCTCAGCCGCATATTGGTTTCATGCAAGGCCGTCACGTCGGTGAACGTGACGATGGCGCCGCGTGCCGTCCCGCTGCCGTCGAGGATGCGGGTCGCGTTGACGACGAGCCGGTGCATGCCGCCGCCGGCATCGCGAATGCTCAGCTCCGCGCCGAGCACCGGATGCTCATGTTCCAGGGCGACACGCCACGGCAGATCGCTTGGCGCAACCGGAGCCGCCACCGACGAAAGCCACGGCAATCCGCTGGCCGGAGAGCCGAGCTCAAGCTCGCCACCGGTCAGAACGTTGTGTTTGAAAGCCCGGTTTGCGAGCAGCACGCGCTCGTCGTCGTCAATGATCAGCACGCCCTCAGCGAGGGTATCGAACGCCGCCTCGATCCGCTTCGGAATCGTGCGACTCGGATCGAGCTCGCGCAGGGCGCGGCCAAGCACCAGGTAGAAGCCGGCAAAGCCCGTAACCGCCATGAATCCCACGAACGCGAACAGGGCCGGCCCCAGATCGAGCGGGTTCGCTCCGCTGGTGAGCGGCCTGAAGGCGATCTCGATCCGACCGGCAGGCGTGTCATCATTGAACAGCGGCACCTGGATATGCGTCGCGGTCGACTTGCCGTCGGGCAGCTCGCGCCAGTGGGTCAGGTGGCGATCGGATCCGGCGAGGATATTGCCATGCGCGTCGCGGATGGCAATGGAGAGGATGGCTGGGCTGCGGCTGACCACGACGTCGATCGTGTCCTTGATCGCGGCCGTGTCATTGCGGCTGGCGAGGACGGCGAGTTGCACCGCCAGCGCGGTTGCGGTGACGCCGCGCTGCTCCAGCTCGGCTCTCTCCTCGTTTGGTAGCAAGCCAAGCGAGGCGGCGACGAGAATTAGGCTGACGGTCAAGGATACCAGACCGAGGCTGAGCTGGAGTTTGGGGGACAGCCATCGCTTCATCGCGTGACGTCCGCGAGCGATCGACCGGCTCCCTGGCCGCCCTCGAACATCGCATCAACCTCGGATGTGGCGCGGGTCCTTTCCGTCCTCCGCGGCCGCAGCACCACCATCAAAGGATCGAAGCCGCGCCACAGCGGGACCGAGGCCAGGAACGCGGCGAGCAGCGTCCCGCCGCGCAGCAGCCAAGCGATGAAGCCGACGGTCAGGACCGAGCTTGCGGCCGCAATGGTGAATTCGGCGGCCCTCAATGACCTCGCGGCGGAGCGGGCCACACGCGAAATTTCCTCGGCAATGGTGGTCGCGAGCGCTTCGCGATTGAGGCGCGACAGCGCAAGATCGACCATGCTTCGGGCTGGCGCAGGCGCGATCGTGGTGGGCGGCGCGGATAAGATCGGTGGCTCGGGGGCAGCTTGGGCGGGTTGGCTCGGCGGCGGCACGGGTGCGGCGGCCGGCGGAGCCGCAGCGGCATGCTCGGCTGCGGACTTTGCCGGGCCGGCTGCAGGGCCTTGGCCTGCCGAACCCTGGGAAGCGCTCGAGGCAGAGGCCGCACCGCCCAAGCCGCCATGGCCACCTCCAGCACCGCCGCTGGTCCTTCCATTGTTCACTGACTCAGCTGCGGCTCCAAAGCCGTTCAAGACGCCGGAATCGGGCGTGGAGGACGGCGAGGGGGGAATCAGAGCGGGCGTCGATGGGGCCGGAATGAGATCCGTGTTCGCGGACGATGAGCCATTGCCGGCCGTCCCGGGCGCGGCAGCCGCAAACAGGTAACGATTGCCCGGCGCACTCACGCTCCCCGGCGGCACCGACTGGTAGGTCGCGTTCCAGATCGCCGGATTGCCGCTGTCCAATCCGCCGAAACTGTCGGCGCCGGGTGCGGCCGAATAGATCAGCCAGCGGCCGGACGTCGCGCTCACCGCGCCGCTGCCGGCATTGTTGATGAAGGCACGAGCTGCCGATAGGACCGGGCTTGCGGCGACCACCGCGCTGCCGCTTGCGATCGTCAGGTCGCCGGCCGAGAGGATCGTCGCGTTGGCGCTGGCGCTGATTCCGCTGATCCCCTGTACCGCACCGATGGTCAAACTCTGTGCGTTGTTGAAGGTGAGCGCGCCGATACCGCTGGCGGCAAGCGTGCCGACAGTGTTGTCGGCGCCAAGCACGTAGCTCGTTCCGCCCGACAGCCGCAGCGCCGTAGCAGCGATGGCGCCGCCGATCTGGCTCACCGCACCAGTGTCACTGATCACCACCGGCGCCGCGCCTGAGGTGATCGTGGCGCCGAGCCGGTCGCCGCCGCGACCGTCGAGGATGAGGGTGCCGGTGCCGTTGTTGGTGATCGCAACCCCGGCTGCAGACGTGTCGATTCCGACAGCCGAGGCGGACGAGGTGCTGCCTACAAGGGTGACCGCGCCCGAGTTGGCCGTAATGGCGTTGCTACCGCTGGCGACGAGGCCGGATGCGGTGCTGCTCGTCCCCCTCAGCTGCAGGTCGCCTGAGGTCGTGAGCGTGCTGCCTTGATCGATCGTCACTCCGGCCCCGCTGGTGCTCGTGCCGGCGAACGTCACGGCGGTTCCGCTCAGATTGTCGATCGTGGTGCTGCCCCGCAAATAGATGCCGTTGCCGCTGGTCGAGCTGCCTGAGATCGACGTGGTGCCGGAGGAGGTCACATTGGCGTTGACCGCGATGCCGCTTCCGCCGCTACTCGTTCCGCTGATCGACACAAGCCCCGAGCCGCTGGTGGCGAGCGTCCCGCGCAGTTGCAGGCCATCAGCGGACACCGAAGTGCCTTGCAGGATCAAAGCGCCGCTCGTCGCGGTCAGCGTGTTGCCTCCGTTGGCGACCATGCCGACATTGCTGTTCGAGGTGCCGGTCAGCGTCACACTTCCCGTTGCGGTGAAGCTGGCGAGCGATGCCAACACGCCATAACCCGTGCTCGACGTTCCAGCCAGCGACATGGTGCCAGATGTAGTTACAGCAGAGAAATTCCGGAACTGGAGTCCGTAGCCGGACGGATTGAATCCCGAAATGGCCAGCGTGCCAGCGCCGGAATTGCTGATGGCGTCGGTGCCGGCAAAGAGCACGCCGGCGCTCCCGCTGTTCGTCGGCCCCGTGTCGTTGGAGGTTCCAGTGATGGTCAGCGATCCGCTGCCCGAGTTACTGACCGTCGCACCGGAGAAGTAAGTGCCGACCGTCGAGCCCGACCCGCTCGTGGCGGTGGAGATGCCGCTGACGGCGACGTTCCCGCCCGTTACGGCGAGGCTCGAGGCTGATCCAAAGCTGACGCCGTCGCTCGCCGTCGAGATGCCCGCGAACGATACGTTGCCGGACACAGTGTTCGTCCCGGTGAAGTTCACGCCAAAGCCGCTGTTTGACGTGCCCGAGAACGTCGCCGTGCCGGTCCCCTGGTTATCGATGGTCGTGGCGCCCTGGAAGAAGACGCCGCTGCCGGAGGTCGAGCTGCCTGCAAAGCTCGGCGTGCCGTTCAGAATCGTGACGATGTTGCTGCCTTTGAACGACAGGCCTTCACCGCTTCCCGACGACCCGTTCAGTGAGACGGAGCCCAGGGTGGTCAGATTGCTGCCGGTATTGAAGCGGATGCCACGACTGGCGCTGGGTGTGCTGCCGATCAGCTGGAATGTGCCGGCCCCCGCGTTGGTCAGCGCCAAGGTGCCGTTGCCCTGATCCCAGACGCCATTCGAACCCGTCGAGGAGCCGCTCAGCGTGAGATTGCCCGAGTTGCTGGTGATCGCGGAGCCGTTCAGGTACAGGCCGTAGGAGGTGCCGGTGTCGGTGCCGGAGATCGAGATGTTGCCCGACGTCGTCAGGTCGGAATTGATGGCCGCGCCAAATCCCCCTCCCGCGCCCGCAACCGAACTGCCTGAGATCGAAAGAGCTCCCGTCCCGGAATTGGTCAGCGTTGTTGGTGTGGCGGTAAAGAAGACGCCGATGCCGGTGGTACTGGCTCCGCTGACGGTAAGGTTTCCGGCAGTGTCGGTGACGAGGTTCGAGCCTTGGAATTCGACACCGTTGGAGGTGATCGATGTGCCGGTGAGCGTGACCGTGCCCGACGTGGTCAGGCCCACGCCTGAGTTAAATGCGATGCCCTGGGATCCGGATGAGGTCGTGACCGTGCCGTTCAGCGCGAGCGTGCCGCCACCAGAGTTGGTGAAGGTGTTGTTGCCACTGTTGATCCAGAATCCGACGTTGGATGACGTCGTCCCGCTCAGGGTCAGACCGCCGGAATGATCGGTGATGGTGTTGTTGCCCAGCAGATAGACGCCGACACTGCTGTTCGACGTTCCGGTGATGCTGACTGCGCCGGCGGTATCCAGACTCGCACCGGCCTGCAGCACGAATGCCGGCAACGTGGGGCTGCTTCCGCTGATGCTCAACGTGCCGCCGCTGGTGTTGGTGATGGCGTTCGATCCGGCGAATACGACCCCGTTGCCGGAGGCCGAGGTGCCCGTGAGCGTCAGAGCGCCGACGTTGAGGGTGCTATTGGCCAGCCAGACAGCCGCGTTGCTCCCCGCCTGAACTGCGGACCCGGTCAGCGCGCCGCCATTCGTGTCGATGGTTGCGCCGTTGATAACGAGCGAGCCCGAGCTTCCGGACGCAGCCAGATTGACGTTGAGGGCTCCGCCGGTGGCCGTGATGCTGCTGCTGACATTCACGTCGCGGCCGGCCGACACCGAGAATGTCCCGCCGCCGCTGGTGCTGATGCCCGCATTGACGTTGACGTCACGCGCGGCGTTCAACGTCAGCGAGTGGCCGCTGGCCCAGGTCACTGCGTTCGCCACGGTGATGTCGCCGCTCTGTGACCCGCCGCTTCCGGTGTCGACGGTGACATTTGCCGTCGCCAGCGCGCCTTGCAGCGTGGCGACCGACAGCACCGAGCTGTTGCCGGTCGGCGAGTAGGTGTTGCCGCTGCTCGACATGTTGCTATCGGCCGCGGTCGAGATGGTCACGTCATAGGGGTCGAGCAGCAGCGTGCCGGTCTTGCCGCCCGTGGCGGTCAGGTCGACACTGCCGCGGAAGTCCAGCAGGCCGTGGCTCGAGACCTCGGCGCCGCCGCCATTGCCGCCATCAGCGCCGGTCGCAACGACGCTGCCGCGGAAGTCGGTCGTCTGCTCCGACCACAGCACGACCTTGCCGCCATCGCCGGCACTGCCTTTCGCCGAGATGGTCGCGCCCTGCGCGACCGAAGTGGTCTCGGCCGTCGGCACGTCATCGGCGACCAGCTTCGCGGACGGATCCCGGCCGCCGCGCATATCGCCGCCGATCAGCACCTTGCCGCCGCTCTTGCCGTCGGCGCTCACCTTCGCTGTCGCGGTCAGCGCAACCTTCTTCCCGGTCACCACGATGGTGCCGCCGGCATTGCTGCGGCCGCCATTGGCCGCAAGCCGTCCTGATATGGTCACCGCGCCGCTTCCGCCGCCGAGCACGATGCGGCCGGAGCGGCCCGACAGCGAGCGGGCGCTGAGCACGCCGGACACGTTGACCACGTCGCGCACGGCCTGCTGGGCCGCCGCCGCCTTGATCTCGATCGCGCCGCCCGCCGCCTTGATCCTGCCGGCGATGTCGATGATCGCCTTGCCATCGGCGGTGGTGGACTTGGTGGGAAGCGCGACCTGCAGGAAGCCGTCGCCTGTCGGATTGAGCGTGATCGCCTCTCCGGCGCCGAGCCCGACGCGGCCGAGCGGCACGGTGATCGTGCCGCTGTTGGACACGGTCCCGCCGATCAGCCCGACAAATGCACCGCTCGCGCCGGAAATCGCGCCGGCATTGCTGACGGCGGCCGAAGCGCCCTTGCCGGTGAAGATCAGGCGGCCGGCGTTGAAATCGGCATTGCCGATGTCGAGCGTCGAGGCCACGAAGCCGCCGCCAACCTGCACCGACCCAGTTGGCGTGATCGCGATGCCGTTGGGATTGACCAGGAACACCTGCCCGTTTGCGCTGACCTGGCCGGCAATGGTCGAGGTCGTCGTCCCCGTGACCCGGTTGAGGATGGCTGCGCTCGAGTTCGGCTGGACGAAGTTGACGCTGTTTCCGGCACTGACAGAGAAGCTGTTCCAGTCGACGATCGCCCTGGAGGATGTCTGGTTGATCGTGAGGGTATTGCCCGCCGGCGCGCCGATCGTGGCCTGACCTGACACGACGCTGCCGCCCTGCGGCAGACCGGCTTGCGCCAGCGCGCGCGATGATATGGCGAGCAGAGAGGTGCAGCCGAGCAAGAGGGCAGCGCGTCTGCGCCATCCGCTCGCCGCTCGCGCGTTTCGTGCGTGGTCGAACGCGCGCATCAGAAGCTCACCGTGCCCAGGACATTGGCCCGCCAGCCCTGCCGCACGCCGCTGACGTCGGTGAAGCCGCGCGCGATCTCGACTGCAAGGCTCGCATCGGCGGAGCTGCCGGGAATGCTGACGCTGCTGCGGACGCCGGTCCCCACGGCTCCCGCGTTGAGGGCGGCTTGTTCGACGGCCGAGGGACTCGCGATCCAGCCCCGGCCGCCGGCTGCAAACAGATAGGGCGATGCGGCGGCCCCCGTGCCGAACGCATTGAACACGAACGGGTAGGCCAGCTCTCCGCGCAAGGTGAAGCCCTCATCGGCATTCAACGTGCCGGACGCGAAGGCAGACAGCGCGTCGCTTCCGTCGAGCGACAGCTGCTCGGAGCGCAGCATGGCCTTGCCGCCGGTGATCTGGCTGGTGCCGATGACATCGAAGCGGAAGCCGGCGGGCAAAGGTTGCGACAGGCGCGCGGTGGCCGCAAGCTTGACGAAGTCGGGCGTCGCGCCGATCCGCGACAACGGCACGCGCGAGGTGATCGCGTCCTCGGCATTGCGTCCGCCGAGCCCCTTCGAGAGCTGCGCTCCGAGCTGCAGCCCTGCCTGCGACGGCAACGTCGTGGCGTAGTCGATGCCGCCGCGAAGCACGCGGTAATGATCGTGGCTGAGCGCCACCCCGAAATCCGGCGCCGAGATCTGCTGCTCGACATCCTCGACGGCGAGGTTGGCGTAGAGCGACGCCTTTCGCGACAGCCCGATCGGCCCGCGCAGGCGTAGCGCGAACCGGTCGAAGCTGCCGAGCGAAGCGGGGGCGCCGGGCGTCTGCTTCGTGACCGTCCGCGAATGCGTGTATTCCGGATTGACCGTGATGCCGTCCGCTCCGATCGGCACGACGGCCCCGCCGCCGTAGAGCGAGAACGGCGCGTCGCCTGCCGAGGCCGCACGCAAATCCGTGCTGAGTCCGGCCGTGCCGTAGATCTGCTCGCCAGCGCCGAGCGCGCTGTTGAGCGCCAGCGTGCCGCGCAGCTGCCAAGTGCCGAGCGAACGCGACAGGCGATCGTCGGCTCCGGCCGAGCCCGAGATCAGCCGATGCTCGCCCTCGAGCACGAGCCGTACCCCGCCTTCGCGCGTGCCGCGCACCAGGGTGCTGCGCAGCCTCAAGCCGGGAACGTCGCCCGCGATCAGCAGCGCACGCTCGATTTGTTCGGTCGTGAGATGCGGCCGCCCCAGCAGCAAGTTGGTCCGGCCGGCGACCACGTTTCGCACGCGCTCAGGAAGCGTATTGACGTCGATCGCTTCGATGAAGCCGTCGATGACAACAAGGCGAAGTGTCCCGCCGTCGACCAGCTGTTGCGGCGGCACGCTGACCCGCACCAGCGGATAGCCGGCGCGCGAATAGAGGCCTTCGAGGTTGGTCGCGAGCGCATAGATCTGGGCAACGCTGACACGTTGGCCCTTGACGCGAGCGATCAGGGGGTCGGTGAGCGTGCGAAGCTCGGGAAACGCGCCATCGAGCTGCGCCTCGCCGACCACGACGGCCATGGCTGCGTTGCCGGGCGGCACGGCCGTTTCCAGCGGCCCCGGTAGTCGCAACGGCTGCTCGCCCGCCGGGAATTGAGGTCGCAGGCTCGGCGGAGTCACCTGACTGGGAGCTGCGATCTGGGATAGCGCGGACGAGGAGTACATCAGCGCCCCGATACTGGCTGCGGCACATAGAAGGGAGCTGACAGGCTTCGCCATATGCCGCTTCGACTCATGTCACTCCGCGAGCCAACGGTGTTGTCCGAGGCGCGCGCACTTCTTTCAGCCCAACGACCTAAGCGCTTCATGCTTAATGGGACGTTGAAGTGGAGCTCTCTGCGGGGTCAGCCAGTAATTCCACGGAGCGATCGTGAGCCAGCCAGCGCCAAGCCGTCCTCCTCGCCGACAGGTACACGCTCCATGAGACGCACGGCTATTCCGCAGCCATGATCTCATTGGGACTTCGGCTTCGTCAATTTCGGCGAGGCGGCCGAGATAAAGATCGACACCTTCAACTTCACCCATTACGGCCTTGTCTACGGCAGGGTGCTGAGCGTCTCGCAGGACGCCGGCGCCCTGGCCGAGACCGGCGTTAGGCGCCGCGAACAATCCGCAGATGTAAGCCTCACTAAAGTGCAGTTTGATTGACCATTATGCCATATTTGACCACCCGGCGATTGAGCGATGGGCTGGGGCGCGTGGTCGTGTCCCCGGTGGTGGTGTAGCTCGGTAGAGCAAAGCCGCTCGGACGCGCGCCTCCGATAGCGCCGTAGCGGGCGGGCGGCTTTGCGGTGGTCACCGGCAGTTCTCCGGTAGGATCGGGTTGCGACACGCCAACGCAACCGAGGAACCACCGATGACCGACGAAATGATGAACCTGCGCACGCTCGTGGAGAAGACCCCTGATGCCGATCTGTTGCGCGAGATGATCGGCTTTGCTGCTCAGCGGCTGATGAAGATGGAAGTCGAAGGCCAGACCGGGGCGGCCTACGGCGAGAAGACCCCCGAGCGCCTGGCCCAGCGCAACGGCTATCGCGACCGGACCTGGGAGACTCGTGCCGGCACGGTCGAGCTTCGCATCCCCAAGCTGCGCAAGGGCTCCTACTTCCCCGGCTTCCTGGAGCCGCGCCGGATGGCCGAGAAGGCGCTCACCGCCGTGGTTCAGGAAGCCTATGTGCAGGGCGTCTCGACCCGTTCGGTGGACGATCTGGTGCAGGCCATGGGCATGACCGGTATTTCGAAGAGCCAAGTGAGCCGGCTCTGCGCGGAGATCGACGACAAGGTGAAGGCGTTCCTCGCCCGTCCGATCGAAGGCGACTGGCCGTATCTGTGGATCGACGCCACCTACGTGAAGGTGCGTCAGAACGGGCGCATCGTGTCGGTCGCGGTGATTGTTGCGGTCGGCGTCAATAGCGATGGCCGACGCGAGGTGCTCGGGATGGACATCGGTCCCTTTGAAGCCGAGACGTTCTGGACCGCTTTCCTGCGCAAGCTCGCCCGCCGCGGCCTGCGCGGTGTCAAGCTGGTCGTGTCCGACGCCCATGAAGGTATCAAGGCCACCGTCGCCAAGGTGCTCAACGCCAGCTGGCAGCGGTGCTGCGTGCACTTCATGCGCAACGCGCTGGCGCATGCCGGCAAGAGCGGCCGGCGCGTGGTCTCCGCCTTCATCGCCACCGCCTTTGCCCAGGACGATGCCGAGGCTGCACAAGCGCAGTGGCGGAAGGTCGCCGATCAACTCCGCCCCAAACTGCCTAAGCTTGCTGGCTTCCTCGACGAGGTCGAGACCGATGTGCTGGCCTATATGACGTTCCCACCGCAGCACCGGACCAAGCTGCACTCGACCAATCCGATCGAGCGCCTCAACGGCGAGATGAAGCGCCGGACCGAGGTTGTCGGCATCTTCCCCAATGAAGACGCCATCGTCCGCCTCATCAGCGCGATCCTGCTTGAGCAAAACGATGAATGGGCCGTCCAGCACGCCCGCTACATGACACTGGAAACAATCGCGCCGTTGAGCGATGATCCCACCGTCAGCCTTCCGGCGATCGCCAGCTGACCTGCCCAGCTCTCCCCGGCGAACGCGCTGCCCCACCGCTAGCTACACCACGCAATGGGACACGATCCCGACGCATCGATATTGCCGCCCGACAAAATCACCCCGACCTTCTTTCCGGCCAAGCGGGCGCGCTCTTGCAAAAGCCCGGCAAGCGGAGCGCCACCCGCGCCATCGGCAACGTTGTGCGTAACCGGAAAATAGGAACGCACCGCTTCGGCGAGGTCGTCCTCATACCAGCAACCCGATTGGACCAGCTAGCTAGGGCTGCTGCGACGGTGGCACGCGACGATCAGAATGCTCGCCGGGGATATTGAGCAGGGCCGGGAGAGAATGCGCTGCGGACCGATGCGCAGGCGAGGCAAAAGCCAGCAGGCTGTCCAACCGCGTCACGGGACCAAGCCAGGACTGGCGCACCCGACACGATTCGAACGTGTGACCTTTGCCTTCGGAGTATTTTAAGTTGTCTTGCGCCAGAAAACGCCAGGACATCCAATGCTGCGATATCCTACTATAATCATTAGTAAATCTCGAATGAGCGTCCGCCGGCTCTATCCTGCGATACGCCCCAGTTTTCCTCCAAGTGCTTACGTGGTGCTTACGCGGGAGACGGGCTTCGGAGGAGAGAAAATCCGTGCCTAAGCTCAGTAAACGCGTTGTCGATGGCGCCGAACCGCAAGCCAAAGACTACGTCATCTGGGATGACGATCTGCCTGGCTTTGGTCTGCGCGTCTTCAAGTCGGGTAAGCGCAGCTACCTAATTCAATACCGTTCAGCCGGCCGCTCTCGCCGCTATAGCATCGGTGTTCACGGTGTTTGGACGCCGGAGCTTGCACGCAAGGAAGCCAAGATTCAGCTGGGGCGGGTGGCACAGGGCGACAACCCAGCCGAAGAGCGGCAACTCGATCACAAGGCGGTCACGGTCAAGGAGCTCTGCGAACTCTACCTCAAAGACTTTGAAGCGGGCCTTATTCTAGGCAAGGGCGGACGCCCGAAGAAGTCGACCACGTTGGTGACGGACACTGGGCGCATCAATCGCCATATCATTCCCTTGATCGGCACGCGTCGGGTCAAGGATCTCGTCAAAGCAGACGTCAACAAGGTCTTGAAGGACATCATGGCAGGGAAGACCCGTGTCAGCGTCAAGACCAAGAAGCTCCGCGGCAGAGCCAACGTGCGCGGTGGTGTCGGCACGGCAACGAGGACCGTAGGCCTCCTCGGCGGCATCCTCACCTACGCGGTGGAGGCCGGTATCATCGAGCACAACCCAGCTCATGGCATTCGCAAGCCGAAGGACAACGTGCGCAATCGTCGGCTCACGGAGGCCGAGTACCGGACGCTGGGTGAGATGCTGGAGACAGCAGCCAAGGACGAAAAGTACGCCATAACGGTCGACATCATTCGTCAGATCGCGCTGACCGGCTGCCGTCGCAGTGAAATTATCGGCCTCAGGTGGTCCGAAGTGGATACCGACGCGAGCTGTTTGCGTCTAGCGGACAGCAAGGAGGGCGCTTCGATCCGACCGATCGGACTTCCTGTGGTGGAATTTATGGAGGCCCGAAAGAGGAAGAAAGTCGGCTCTTACGTTTTCCCTGGGTACAGAGATGACAATGCATTCGGCAGCTTCCCAAACCACTGGGAACAGTTGTTCAGTAAATCATCGCTCTCCGACGTCACACCCCATGTGCTACGTCATAGCTTCGCGAGCATCGCTAACGACCTTGGCTTCACTGAGGTGACTATCGCGGCGCTGGTCGGGCATTCAAAGGGGTCGGTCACCAGCAAGTACATCCATACACTCGATACAGCTCTCATCATGGCTGCCGATACGATCGCGGGTTACATCCAGGGCCTGCTGGAAGGTGTCAAGTTCAAACAGACCGCCTATGCGTTAGATCTTGATTCCCGGAAGGCCGCCTTGGCTCGCTTCTTGGCCAAGGCAGTTTGTCAGCTTACCGATGAAATCAAAGAAGCGGATCGTCAGGCCGCCTCGCACGCAACCTTAGAACAATCCACGGACCAATGCGTAAGACTGATAGCCGATCAATGTCGCGCGCGGCATTAAGGTCATCGGCAAATGTGGTGAGGGGCACGGGAGATCGTTCGCCCAACCAAAGAACCCATACCGCGCCCTGCTCAGCGTCGCGGATCAGGACTTCAAGGTGAAGCTTGCCTTGGCCAATTTGGGTCGGAGGATTATTGTGTACGCAAAAATTCGCAGTTTTTGCGAATATCAGCAGCTATAGCATTGCGGCTCTGCTCAAGGGAGTATATTCTATATGCCAGTTTTCTCATTTTCTGTGAATTAAAGCTTGTGAAAAGTACAGTCTCTCATCTGCCGCAAGGTCGCGCGCAGCTCCAGCGCGTTCTCTCCGCATCCGGTGATGTGATCCACATCGAGGATGTGACGAAGGCGCTTGACGTCTCGCGGGTGGAGGCGGCGAAGCGGCTCGCACGTTGGCGAGAGCAAGGCTGGCTTAGCCGGGTGGGGACTGGCGCTTACGTGCCCGCAGCCGTGGATACGCTCGGCTCGGAGCGCGTTCTTGATGACGCCTGGGTGCTGGTGCCGGCCCTGTTCGCTCCGGCCTATATCGGCGGTCGCACTGCGGCCGAGCACTGGGATCTCACGGAGCAGATTTTCAAGGACGTTGTCGTGGTGACCGGCCGGGCCCTCCGCACCAAACACAAGCAGCTCCAGGGCTTCGACTTCACGCTCAAGCATCTGAATCCGGCAAAGATTTTCGGTACCAGGCAAGTTTGGCGCCATCAGAGCAAAGTGCCGGTGTCGGACGTGCACCGCACCATCGTTGATATACTTGATGACCCAGCCATCGGCGGCGGCATCCAGCAGGTCTCGGACTGTCTGAATGCTTACTTCAAGCGATCTGACCGCAGCAACGAGAAGCTCATCCAATACGCGGACCAGCTCGGGAACGGCGCCGTCTTTAAGCGCCTCGGCTTCTTGGCCGAACGGCAGGCCGATGGGACGGAACTCGCCGAGCTCTGCCGTCAAAGGCTGACAACCGGTAATGCAAAGTTAGATCCCGCTTTGGATTGTAAGCGACTCGCCTCAAGATGGCGGTTGTTCATTCCCGCATCCTGGGCAGCCGGAGACCCTCATTGATCGACAGGCGCGAAATCCTCGATCTTGCCGTGCAGACGTCGCTCACTCCGCATGTCATCGAAAAGGATTACGTTCTCGGCTGGATACTGGCCGGCATCTACGCCCATGAGGAGCTCGCCGAGAAATGGATCTTCAAAGGTGGCACCTGTCTGAAGAAGTGCTTTTTTGAGACCTACCGGTTCTCGGAGGATCTCGATTTTACGCTGCGTGACGAAGCCCAGCTCGACGAAGCTTTCCTCAAGCGCGTCTTCTCCGAGATCGGGACTTGGATTTACGAAGAGACCGGCATCGAGGTTCCGGCCGCTCAACAGGAATTCGATATCTACCGCAATCCACGCGGCAACCTCTCCTGCCAAGGCAAGATCAGTTACAAAGGCCCGGTCTCCCCGACCCGGCCCTTGCCGCGCATCAAGCTCGATCTGACGGCTGACGAGTACGTCGCTCTGCCGCCTGAGACTGTGGAGATTTTCCATCCTTACTCCGATGCTCCGGAAGAGGGCATCGAGGTGCTTGCCTACGATTATGTTGAGGCATTCGCCGAGAAGTTTCGGGCGCTTGCTGAGCGCACCCGTCCTCGCGACCTCTATGACGTCGTCAATCTCTACCGAAACTCTGACGCCAGGCCCGAGCGCGTTCAGTTTGTCGATGTTCTGCGCCAGAAATGCGCCTTCAAAGGCATTCAGCTGCCGCAGCTAGTGGACATCGAACAGCATCGAGGTGACGTCGAGGCCGGCTGGACGGGAATGCTCAACCATCAGCTTCCGGCCTTGTTGCCAATTGCGTCGTTCTGGAACGCTCTGCCCGAGATTTTCCAGTGGCTCCATAGTGAGGTGGTGGCACCGGTGTTGCCAGCCATGCCGCTCATGGGTGGCGCCACCGCGGAAATTGTCCGCGACCGGATCATCGGCCTACCAACCGGGTTACCCGGCCAGACCGCGATCGAAGTTATCCGCTTCGCTGCGGCCAACCGGCTGCTTGTTAATATTGATTACCGCGATAAGGATGGCAAACGCTCGACTCGCGCAATCGAAGCATACTCGCTGCGACGATCACGCGAGGGCGCCATCCTGTTGATGGCCGTCCGCGCAGAAGACGGAAAGTCGCGCACCTATCGCCTAGACAGTATCCTTGGAGCTTCACCGACGCAGACCACCTTCTCGCCCCGTTATCCGATCGAACTGACACCAACCGGCGTTCAGTCAATTCCGCCGACATCACGATCTACGGAAATATCGATGCCACGAGCCTCGACGCGGCGGCAGTCGCGAACCTCGAGCTCCGGACCAACTTACGTCTTTCGCTGCACCGTTTGCGGCAAGCTTTTCGAGCGTAAAACCCACGACAGCACGCTGCGGCCTCACAAGAACCGGGCGGGCTACCAGTGCTACGGTTCTTACGGGGCCTACATCCGCACCAAATATTAGGTCGATAGCTATATGAAAAACTTGCAATCGGCGTTGACCCTCGTGGATCGGTTTGAAGCAGGGAAGTTTGTCGAACCATCTGAGGCAGAGAGTTTAATCGTGGAAGTCTTTCAGACGTGCGGCTGCCCGGTTATTGAAAAGGGTTTCGCCGTCTCGGAACATGCTCTGCTTGAGGTCGATTGCTTCATTCGCACGAAGATTGATGAGTCTCTGGAGACGATCGCAATCGAGATAAAAGCTGCTGGGAGACAGGCTGGTCTCGAATCAGTTGAGCAAGCTTTCAGGTTAAAAACAACTGGGCCGTTTGATCGCGCGATGATCTTATCGCGACTCGGATTTTCTGCCGAAGCGCTCCGTCATGCCGATACGGTCGGACTCGGTAAAATTGATTTGCTCCAGCCGAACGATCTGCGCGCATGGCTTTCAAAACAGGCCGAGGCGGAACAAGACGATTCTGAACAGGCAGATACGGCATACGAACGGATCGTGAGAACGGCAATGCGGCAGCTCGTAGAACTGATCGCTCGTCGGCCGGAGACCCTCGTAGAGCTTGAATGGCGGGAGCTTGAGAAAGTTTTGCGGGAAGCCTTTGAAGGAATTGGCTTCGAGACGAAGCTCACACGGCCGGGTAAGGATGGCGGATTCGATCTCGAATTGACTGCTACGGAAGGCGGTCGAAAACAAATATACCTTGTCGAGGTTAAGCATTGGGCGGAGGCGAGACCGGGCATGGCTCATGTACGAAAGTTCGTCGAAGTGACCGCGTCCCGACAGGCTACAGCGGGCATCTTTCTGTCTACATCCGGCTTCACGAAGCCCCTGTACCGCGGGATCACTGAATTCACAGAGCCGATGTATCTTGGGGAAAGCAACAAGGTTGTGTCGTTGTGTAAGACGTACTTTCGCCTTCGTAGCGCGATGTGGATCGAAGATGTCGATCTGCAAGCGACGCTTCTGTCGGAAACGCGGTCGATCGGAATTCGCCCGATCACGTCGTGACTTCTGGATATTTGCCGCAAGAATGAGATAAGGTAGGCAGGGTGAGAATAAAACTATTCAAAGCTCGGGCGCTTTGACGGAAACAAATCCCGTCGCAGGCTCACTGCAAATAACCTGAAGGTCATAGGTTCAAATCCCTACCCGTCGACCGGGTTAGCTGCCATCGCGGAAAGTTGGCCCTCGGCTGTTTGCTTTTCCCCCGACCGTGAACTTCTACTCGTCTCCAGACCTCATCCCCCTCGGCCGCCATCCGACCGGGTCTGCGATCCAGCGGTTGATGTCGGATTCATGCCAGCCCGAGCCGTTGGTGCTGATTTTGAGCTGCGCGGGGAATGTACCCTCCGCAATCTTTCGATAGATGGTGGACCGGGATAGTCCGGTCCTGGCGAGGATGGCTTTTAGACGGATGATACGGTCTGGCTCGCGCATGGCCGAGATGCCCCTTGCTGGCTGCTTCTGACGGCTTGTGAGGCCAGAGAGGCCCAACAGGTGAAGGCGGACAATGGGAGTTCGTGCGTTGCCGGTCATAGCGTAAGGTCGGCTGCAATTGGGATGGGCTAAAGTCCGAGGCCACGGCCTCTGCCAAGATCGATGCCATGGGCTAAGGCCAGATCCTGGCCGAGGCGCCGGCCTGATTCGAACGCGATGCCGAGGTCATTCTTGCGGCCGGCGAGGATGGATTCCAGTTGCGGATCGCGCTCGAGACCTTTGGCCATGTCGCCCATCACCGCGCGCGTCGCCCTGTAGCCGGCCATGTCGCCGGCCTGATACAGGCGCTGGCTGGTCTGTTCGAGCTTCTGCCAGCGCTCCACGAACCGGTCGGCACGGCGGCTCGGATCGATGCGCAGTTCGGTCTCGAGCTGGAGCGCGCGGATGGCGCGGTTGAGGCGTCCGCTGGCGGCCTCACGGGCCAGCTCCGGGTTCTTTCTGTAAGCGGCCTCGGCGTCGTGCGAGCCAAAGGGGCGCACCTCCTCAAAGGCTTGGCGGGCCTTCTGCAGCTCTTTGACCTGTTCGGGGCTTGCTCTGCCGCCCGTCTCCTGCGCCGTAAGGATCGCATCCATAGCGCGGGCATGGCGTACCAGCGCCCGGGTCCGGACGCGACGCGCTTCCGCTTCGGGATCTTGCGCCACATTCCTTGCCGGCACTTCGGCTGCGCGCCGGCCGGCTTCCGTATCGCTCGTCTCCCTTTCCGGCGATCCCCGCTCGGGCCGTTGTCCGCCATCCCGGTCGGACGCCTCTCCAGGAACGCGAATGCCGTCGAATATGTCGCGCAGCTTCTCCGGCACGATCTTGCGCACGATCTCGGCCACGCGCTCGCGGAAGGCGATGGCACGCCGCTCGGCGTAGTTCTGGATCGGATCGGCACGTTCGTAGTCCGAAGCCATGTCCTTGGCCCGATCGCGCGACAGGGCGCGGACAAGACGGTCCGCATCGGCAAAATCGTCACGGCCGTAATGCAGGTCGACGCCGTCGCGATGTCGCGACAGCGCGACATAGCTGCTGTGGGCATCCATGCCGGGCGTCGCCAGCACATGGACCCGGTCGACCGTCATGCCCTGCGCTTTGTGAATCGTCGCCGCATAGCCGTGGTCGATCCGGTTGTAGTCCTTGAGGTCGAAGCGCACGGCTCGGCCATCGTCGGTCTGCACGGTCATCGATTGAATGCTGACCAACTCAATGGTCCCGAGCGTGCCGTTCTTCACGCCAAGCCCCCGCTCATTCTGCAGGAACATGACGCGATCTCCGCTCGCGAAGCTTCTCGCGCCGCGCTCGACTGTCACACGCACCTCGTCGCCCAGATCGCCCGCGGCCCGCATCCGCCTGCGCGCCGCCTCGTTCACGATGCGGACCTCGTCGTTTGTGTGGGTGAGGATGATCCGGCTCCAATCCGGCGATGCCTGCCGGTCGTGGTCCCAGCGCTCGATCAGATCGCCGCGCGCCTGCTCTCGGGTCTGGGCCTCATGCACCATGCCGCGGGAGCGATAAGCTCCGAGCGCATGGCCCACTTTACCGGTCGCCAGATCGCGCGTGGCGTCGCGCTGCCAGTCCTCGCGTTGACGGCGCACTTCACCGATTTCGGCGCCGCCGTGACGCTCATGGATCGACCGGAATGCCGCGCCCGCCTCGATCGCTTGCAGTTGCTGCGGATCACCGACCAGGACCACCTTGGCGCCAGCCTGGGCAGCATGGGACAGCACGCGCTCGAGCTGGCGCGTGCCGACCATGCCGGCCTCGTCGATGACCAGCACATCGCTCGATTTCAGCAGATCACGGCCTTGCTCCCAGCCATGCTCCAGGCTGGCAATCGTGCGTGACGATATGCCCGATCCGCTTTCGAGGTTTTCCGCGGCGACGCCGGACAGCGCCACGCCCCGGACCTCGAAGCCGGCCGCCTCCCACGCCTCTCGCGCCACCCCCAGCATCGCGCTCTTTCCCGTCCCGGCATGGCCGACCACGACGCCGAGATCGCGCCCGTTTGTGACATGCGCCAGCGCCTCGGCCTGCTCGGATGACAGGACCAGGCCTTGCGCTTCCGCGCGCGACAAAGCGGCCCTGCGGTCCGCGTCGCCGACCTCATGGCGCTTCCGCTCCGCCAGCAGCTCTGAAGCTTGGTGCAGGCGCTGCTCTGCCTCGATCATTCCGCGGGTGGTGAACCGGTCCTCGCCGCGGGCGTCCCTGCCGAGTTCGACCAGATCAGGCGCCCCCTGCATTGCGCCCATCACCGCGTTGAACTGGTGGAGCCCGTCGCTGTGCCGGTGCGCGAACTTCGCCAGGTCGCGGCGCGTGA
Source organism: Bradyrhizobium sp. SZCCHNS1050 (assembly GCF_032484785.1). Lineage (NCBI taxonomy): Bacteria > Pseudomonadati > Pseudomonadota > Alphaproteobacteria > Hyphomicrobiales > Nitrobacteraceae > Bradyrhizobium > Bradyrhizobium sp. SZCCHNS1050. The sequence continues at coordinate 2,979,592 of NZ_JAUETR010000001.1, forward strand.
AGGTTGATTGCTGCCGGGTGATGGCCTCCAGTCCAAGGGAGGGATCGGCGATGATCCGCGCGCCATTGTTCCGCGCGATCTCGCGGTGCATCTCGGCCCGGTCGGCCTCAATCCCTTCGCCTGCGACGCCCCGAACTTCGATCCTTTTGGCCGGCGCGCCGATCTGGCTTTGCGGCTCGAGCGCAATGCCCTGGGCATCTAGACTGCGATGGTCGATCCGCGCGTCGATGTCGAGCTCGGCCAGGCGCTCGTTGGCGAGCTCCGCCCAGCGTTTGCGCCAGCGCTCGACCATCTCGGTGCGGTTCCAGTCTCGCACCTTTTGGCCAAAGCCCTTCTCGCCGACCGCGCGCATCGTTAGCATCACGTGGGCATGGGGCTTGGGCAGTCCGTCCTCACCCCTGTCCCAATGCACATTGAGATCGGCAATCATGCCGAGACCGACGAACTCACCGTGAACGAAGTCCCGGGCCAGCTCGATGCCCTGCGCATCAGTCATCTCGCGCGGAAGGGCGAATTCGACCTCGCGTGCAAGCTGGGCATCTTTCCGGACTTCGAACGCTTCGACATCATTCCAAAGCCGTTCGCGATCGCTCCAAGCCTCCGGCGCGTTCTCCGGCAGCATCACCTCGGAATGGACGACGCCACGCTTGCCGGAAAAATCCTGATCACGGCCAAGCTGCTCGTCGCGCAGACGCGAGCCCGAACGGTAGGCGGCCGACGCCACCGCACTGCTTCCGGCCTTGCGGCCGATGACCTTGACGTGAAGATGATAGATCGCCATCGCGATCAGATCACTGACACACCGAAGCGCACGTCGGAACGACGTATAAGCGCGCCCTCCCTCGAAAAAATCTCGGGAGGGATCGCACCGTGTCAGCCTGTCCTGATGATCCTACAGTATTCTGCTGTTTGCTCGCCTATGATTTCTGCATCGAACTCATGGAGACGAGGATGCGCAAACCACGAGACTTTGATGCGGACCTGAAGGCACTCGAAGAAAAGGCGCGCGGGCTGAAAACTCGCAAGGTGCGCCAGCTCGGCGAACTGGTTATCGCGACTGGAGCCGACACTCTCACCGCTGAAGAACTGGCCGGCGCGCTGATCGTGCTGGCCGAGACGAAAGAGGCCGGTAGGAAGGAGGCATGGGCCAAGCGCGGCGCCGCGTTCTTTCAAAGCCGGTCGCGGCGAAATGCGCCAACAACTGACCTCAACCCTGACGTCGCTCCTACGCAACCGAGCGGCGTGCAACCGGCATCAAGCCGCAAGGGCGCGGCATGACATGCGCGCATGGCAGGTCGAACGCCGCAAGCGCACGCGGCACCTCATCGAACTCGGCGGTCTCGTCGTCAAAGCCGGAATCGTGGGGCTGACTCGCGATGATCGCGTTATGATCTACGGCGCGTTAATCTGGATCGCCGAGAAACTCAACGGCGATCGGCGCGAAACGGCGAGTGCGCTCTGGGCCGCAAAAGGAAAGGAGGCATTTTCTGTGGAACGGGCGACACATGTACTCTCACTATCGCAGCAAACGGCGCAGCATCGGGAATGACCCATCGTGGGCGGCGCGAAGTCTCCGAATATTGCAGTGCTGCCCGCCAACGCGCGGCTTGAGGTCCCTTTTCGGTTGGATGGAAGCCAGAGTTCAGACCTTTGATGGCTTACCCAAAGCTCCGCTGAAAGATCGACTTTAGTGACGAACACAAACGTGCCGTAAGCGTCGTTCTCAAGCCACGGCTTTGAGGACTTGACCGCGGTAGACCCAGGGCAGGAGCTCGTCTATTTCGCGGTTCGGATGACCATTCGCGATCCTGGTCAGGACGTCGGAGAGATAGGCAAGCAGGTCGACATCGTTGCGCTTGCAGGTCTCGATAAGGGAGGCGACGACAGCCCAGTGTTCGGCGTTACAAAGTACTTTCCCTGTATTCTGAGCCGACTGCTAAGTGTTCGTTCCCATCGGATGTCTCCAAGCAATCCTAAGGTTATTGGGCCACCATAGCGCGCCTTCCGGGAATTCTTAATCAGGCTGGTACGCTCTGACGTGTCAAGAGAGATGGCCATTGGTAGATCGTCCTCGGAACTGAATTGCCAACCTGCCGATCTGCAGGACCGCCAAGTCCCGCCGGGCGCCCCGGCCCCCCGCGCGGCTTCCCGTCGCGCCATAGCGCGGGAAATGCGGCAAGCCAAGCTCTTATTGTGAGCGCACTCGACCGTGGCTTGTGATCGGGGGGCGGCTCGAACATGACGTTGACGTCTTTGCTCCGGGACAGCGAATAGAGGGCCGGCTTGCGGTCTAGATTGGCATTTGAACAAAAGAAGAGCTATTCTTTGTTTCGGTGAGCACGGAACAGGGCCGTGTCCGCCAACACCGATGAGATCCAAGGCCTAAACCCGCGCCCTAGAAGCAGCGACGGACGAAGTGATCGCGTCATGCGACGGCGACGTGCGAGCGGCTGTTCGAGAGTTGATCGTTGCCAGCGGCATGCTGGAGGACGAGCCGAACGGCCAACGTGCGGCGGACTCATCGGGCTATGCGCGTGGTGGGACAAGAGGGAAGCAGTAGGGCAGGGAGAGTTCAGGTGGCCGGCGCAATCGCTCGGCGCCTTGATTGCCACCACAACGGAGATCACGCATGGTCGAAGGGAGCATGACAGGAGTGGCGTGCCGGCGAGGCGCTTGCCAGTCGACCGCGAGGGACAAGGAAGCTGACGCAGCGTCGGTGGCCGCTGAGCCGGCTGGCGCGCCGCTCAAGATCGTCGGCACCACGGGTGACGACTCGCAGCTAAGCTTCGAGCTGGCGGCCGGTGCGACACGCGGCGACGCGGAAGCTTTCATGCGCGATGAACAGGTTTGTCACTTGTTCCGGTAGCGGTGCAGCTCTCTGGGGTAAGGCTCTCCGACCGGTCTGCCGAAATGTCAGGGCGACGCGGCCGGACGGGTTCATTCTGCCAAGCTACAAGAAATGCCGGATACGACCAAAAATAGAGTCGGTGGCGAGGCTAAGTGTTGAGTCCGAAATCGGAGCGTCGTGCCTCAATTTAACGCAATCAATCAGACGTTCAATTTACTGCAGCGAGACTCGGCCGACATATAGGCGCGCTCAGAGCACGGGAGTCGACCAAAATTTCCTATCAGCAGTACTATCGCTGCGTCTGGCCCTCCGGTAACATTCACCTAAAGGTTGCTTTTGGGCACCTGGCGGGACCGAGGAGAGGGAGATGGTTTACGCTCGCATTTTTACGCTGCAGATATTCCTGCAAACTCTGTTTGTGGTCACAGGTGAAGTAAAAAGTTCCTATGCTTATGTAATCGATGGCATGACGCTGGGTGAGAAACTCCCGGCCAGTTCTTACGCAAAGAGGTTCAGTGAGTGCAGCGACAGCCGCGATTTTGACGGATATCAGTGGTGCAAGCGAATTCAGCCGAGGCCGACTAGCTTAGGTCGCGGTCAAGCTACTACACAGATTCTTCGGTCGAAAGATGGAACACTCACCTATCTTATGACGACCGTAGCGCCCGTCTCGCTTAGCAAGTCGATAGTGCAGGCGGAGATTGACGAGCTCTCGCGAGAAAACAAAGAACAACCAATAAAGCTTGACTGGTATCAGACTCGAGATGGCATCACTGCCGTAATCGGTGTATGGGGCAAGCTTGAACTCGCAAGGATCCACAAAGACGATATTGGTCGCACGGATGCATTGATTGATCCCTTGGAAGATCCCGATAAATCAACAGATCAGGGCCTTCCCATATTTAGAGTAGCGGGAGAAGCCGGCTATGTCTATTGCGCAAGCTTCGATGCAAGTGGACGGGGGCACAGGCACTACGTTGCAGCCAATATGGCTCAGGCGGCGATCACGACCTTCGTTCCCACGCTCGAGGAAGCCGTTCGCGATGACCAGACTCGTTCGGCAGATGACTTCTCGCTCTGGATTAAAGTCGCTCAGGACAGCAGGCGTATCGCCGTTGCCGCCTCTCCTGCGGTTGCAAATCGAGAATTGGATAAGATCTTCCAGAGATACCGGCAAAAAAAGCTTCAATCGCGTGTGTGGGCGCTACTTCCTTTGGGTGTTTCTGAAACGCTCGGTCAGAAGATACATTGGACGGAAGTAAACTATGGTCCTAATACCCTGTATCCGGAAATACGAGAACGGATATTAGAGTTCTTGGCTGCAAATCCCAAAGGACGATTTTCAGAGTTTCTATATTACACGATAGGTGAGTTCGAAAAAGGACTGGCGGTTAACCCCTCGTCGGTCATCAAGACGGAGCTCCGGTATGCTATGGGCTATGCTGCTCTTAGGCCGTTACTCGAAGGCGTCGTAAAACGTCTAAACGATCCCGAAATCCATCTTGCCGACGGCGATTCCATAGAGTCAGTAATCTCGCTCCTGAATCATGAAGCACGATATAGAAGTACGCGACTAAGTGCTGTCGATCCCGAGTTTGTAAGCAGGGCGGCAGTCGCCAAGCCGCTGTTCGAGCTGGTGCTAAATGACGAATCGTCTAGATTGGCCGATGATGCGGCCTACATGATAGGCTGGCTTGCGTTTCATCAGAATAAGATGCAAGAAGCGCTCGGTTACGCTGCGCGGGCAATGAACGTTGGAAATGGCGATTATAGTTCTGCTGCCACACGGCTAGTGCTTCGAATATTTGAGAGATACACGCCTCAGCAGCAGGTTGCAGCACTTGAAGAGATTCCTGCGTTGTCGCAGCAGCCCGCGATATGGTACAAGGTGGCTCGAGATGCTTACCGGCGTTTCGATTATACGTACGTGATCGATGTAGCTGAGAGAGCGTTGCGCTACTTGCAAGCGCCGTCGGACCAGCTACCTGCGACTACGGACCCAATTCTCATTGCGCAAGCACTGAAAAAGATTAAGCACAAGTATGCTGACGATCCCAATTTTGTGGAAATTCCATACGTGTTGCAGGCGTCTCGGGAGATCGTCGAACTTAGCACCTCTATTAAATCAATTGCTGACAGTCGCCCTGATGCGGCCAATAAAATTGTGAGAATGGCTGTGATCAAGTACTCACGGCTCACAGACGCCACCGACGACGTAGCCAGCAGAAAGCGCATGGCGCCGCTGGCGCACCGCGACCTACGACAGGCCCTGCACCTTATAGACATTTCTCTCGCGCAGTTGCCAAAGAAGACGCAACTCGATTCACTACGCGAATGGCTACTTTATAGAAAGGTCAGAATCCTGGTTTCTTTTGATCCTCGCAAGGTTCCAACCTCAGTCGTGGATCTTTCAAACGAATTCCCGGGTTCAGGCCTGTTAGACGACGCCATGGCGGAGCAGTTGTACTCGGAGGGAGTAAGGCTAAAAAATGTAGAGGCCGCCGAGCGCACTTTTCAAGCGCTCGTCGATAAGTTTCCCCGAGCCAACGCTATCGACAACGCGTACACCTGGATGGCGATCATTTATCACTGCGCGAACAGGGCTCCGGAAGAGCATAGAATGAATTTTGAAATAATTCGACGCTTTCCAACAACGCGCCACGCGTTGTATGCTGCTAAACGGGAGGCCGTGGGTGGTTCGGTCAGCTGCAGCGTTTGGAGCGACGACGATGAAAATCTCTGAACTCATCTTGAGTCGCTTGGTCTAATCGACCGTCCAACTCGTATCCCAATGGTGCTGCTGCCAGAGCTGGACCAGTCGCGGGCTGATGAGCGCAGTCCCCTTGGCTTGTCAAGGTATGAGCCGCCCCTTATAACGTGCCGTATACAAGCTGTTTCATTCCATGGCTCCTTCTTTGGCCCGTCTCCGTAATTGTCTCTGAAACAGTCCGCAACCCACTCGGACACGTTCCCGTGCATGTCGAATAACCCAAAATCGTTTGGGCGCTTTTTTCCAACCTCTTGTGGTTCCGTGAGTGCGAGACCCCCACCGTACCATGCGTATAGATCGAGCTCCTTGTCGTCGTTGCCAAAGGAAAAGTAGGTCGATTTTCCGCCTCTGGCTGCGTACTCCCACTCGGCCTCGCTTAACAGCCGATAGTCCTCGGCAGTCACCTGCTTCAGCCAAGATGCATAGTCACGTGCATCGGCCCAGCTGACGTTCGTAATCGGCGTATTTCCGTTAGTTGCTGGATCCGCTCTCTGCGAACAAAATGAAAACCTAACACACTGGTCCCATTCGTCGTTCGTTATCTCATGCTTGGACACGGCAATTGGCGTCTCAAACTCTAACATCTTGGCAGGCTGCTCCCTGGCCATCTCTTTTACCGCCGCGGTTGGCGAGCCGATGATGATGCGGCCGGTTGGTAAAACGACCATTTCGGGGCAGTGCGAGCATTCTTTGAAAGTACTCCCTACAGACAGCGAGCCAACCGCAGCAGTATGAACTTGAGTGAGTTGGTAGGCCATCAAATGAAGCCAACGGTGCTGCCACCAGATCACCGCGGTAATGACTGCTATACAAAAAGCGACAGCAGAAGCCAAGCGGATGCGCCGGGATTGACGTCTAGAGGATTCGTCCGCTTCCTTGGATGCATTCAGATAAGTGACCTCCTTGCCGGTCGGTGCCCGAGAGCCGACCAGGCCCTTTCGCACCAGTTCTAAGGAAGCAACGTCAAGAAGGCCGGCTGACGGATCCCTTGGGTCCCATTCCTTGGCGCGGTCGGATAGACGACGGATGGCTCTTTGACCAAGCCTTTCCGACCGGTCAAAGCGACGACGCACAGGAGAAGCAAGAGTGTCGTGAGCGAGCCTCGTGGACCTTTCGTCATCGGCGGTAGCTACCGTGTAGAGCAGAGCATTTCGCAGGAGCTCGTCGATCAATCCTTCGATATCGTGTTTTTGATCAGCAAGATGGGCATATAGCTTAAACGTCTCCGACCTGGACAGCTCAAGCGCTGTGCCATAGTCCGTGGTATGCCGGTAGAGGATATCCTCGACTAGTCCCGAGTTGACATGTTGCGGATAGATCTCCGCTAGAACGTTTATTTGTTCTTCAAGAAATTGATCGAGGTCCAATTTTCCACGCATGCGGACGTCATAGTGCGTCAGACTAAGGCACTGGTTGCCGGCTCGGTCCTTCTTGGCCTCTTGCCAGAGCCGCGTAAGAATGATGCTTAGCATGGGTGTTATGGGCGACTTGGGGTCGCTTAACAGATCCATGCCTATGCGCGCCGGAAGGTCGTCATCGACGCCAACATTATACCAACTACGGAGCCGCCGGGTGCTGACTATACCGCGGACCACTTCCTCGATTTCATCCTGCGTTAATCTCTCAAGAAAGAACTCGGTAAAGACCACCTCCGCCTCGCGCAAGCGGGCACGAACTTCGGCCAGCCATTCGCTTCGAAATCCGATCAGAATTCTAGTATCGCGTCGCTCGTGTTTAAGTCGCTTGAGGCGGTGTGCCAACTGGCTAAGTTCGGCGTTACCGAACGACCGGCTAGTGAATGCTTCCTCTATCTGGTCGATTACTAGGACAACAGGCTTATTGCTGGTGTCGGTGGCGGCAAGAGCTTCTTTAAGGCGGTCTTCGAAAAGCTCCAGAAGAGTCTTGCCCGCCTCCCTGCGATGCGCCCGCGCTTCGTAGCTCCACCGTAGGCGAGGAAGCAACCCAGCCTCGAGTAATGACGATTTCCCGACCCCTGAAGCTCCATACACCAGAATGACGCCGGGCCCCTCGTTGTCAACCACCTGCTCATATAGTTCCCGCAATCTACGGCTTCTACCAAAGAAGACTTCCGCATGCTCGGCGCCGTACCATCGAAGGTACCGGAACGGCTCTGCTGGCAGTGCTTGATGAGGAAGTCCCGGCAATCCGAGAATTGGATCTATTGCTGGCAGATATCGTGCGCAGCGTGTTTGGAGTACGTCGTTGTTGATGGGACAAGCGAACAGTACGCCAGCTGCAACGGAATCTCTATTGAGAGGTGAAACTAAGTTTGATCGGATAATGCCGACTGCGACGCCATCAACAAGGCATGGAGCGCCAGAGAAGCCGTCTAGTCGAGCGCTCTGACCGGCTGCGACATTGTCGCTGTAAAGCTGATAGACGTCGATCTCTGGACCTTGTGACAGTGCGCCTTGAACGCGGCCGTCAATGAAGAGAGCCCCACCAGCCATCTCGGCAATTGCGGGGAAGCCCCAACTTTCAAATGCTCGAGAGGCACTGTTGTCATTGGAGTTGGGAGAGAGTTCGCCGAGCGTCAGTGGAAAAATGCCTGCTGTCGGATTGTCAAGTTCCAACAAAGCCCAGTCGCCTATAACGTCAAAGCATCCCTCTGTTACTTTAGCTGCAAGATCGCACAATCCAGCGTCCGGAAATGTTACCCGCAAGGCCGAGTAGAAAAATGGAGCGTCACTCAGCGAAGACTGGATCCGATCTCCCACAACATGAAAGGCGGTCAAAAGGTGCCGCTCGGTTACTAAAAAACCCGTTCCGAGGACTGTATTGCGATCGTCCCTAATGCTCGTTATCCGTGCGATTGCTCGCTTTATCTCCGGTCTCATGGCACAAGTCCACACTATGATTTAAGGTCCGTGCCTATCGGCAGGCTAAAGTATGCTTCCATTGCCTTCGTGCAGGCTAAGGAGGCGTTCTCGGATGTCTCACTTTGACGCTGGTTCAGAAGGGAACGCTAGTTGCGCGAGAACAGCCGCCGCCTCACACTCGGTGCAGCCCAAGCCAGATAGCTTTCGCTACATTTGCATCGTCAAGATATCCTGTGATCCCGTGCCTATTGTCGGTGTAGTTGTTGACGGTGCCAATATTGATAATCGATGGGTCTACGTCGAAATTGTTGGTGTCAAGCGGATACAAAGAAACGATGTCACGAGGATCGTAAGCGTTGTACCATCCATTGATGCCGAACGGGTTTGAGATAGGTGTCACTGATTTTCGGATCGCTCGAATCGCAAGGGGGGAGCCTACTGTCACGTAAGCCGGAAGCGGAGTGAACCGCGCCTTAAGAACGTTGTAAGCGACAACGCTCCCAAGGGAATGTCCCACGACAACCGACGTTTCTTGGGCAAGTAGATCCGCTACGATACTATCGATCGCGTTTCGGACCGAATCGCGCTGCGTGTATAGAAAAACGTCGCGCATGAAGACCTCAATTGTGCCTTGCGATATCGTCGTTATGCGACGATCGATAAGACGAACGATGGCTTGCACCCATTTCCAGTTTTGCAGCCCTTTTTCCGCCGGCGCTGATCCTAGCTGGGCTTGCACCTCTGCATCGCTAATTCCGACGCGGAGCCGCATTTCATTAGCGATTTGCCGTCGAAACTCGGCGTACTCGTCGAATGCCGGACTCCCTTTGGGAGCAATAGCCGGGTCGGCCGGCAACTCAAACTGACGAACGAAGTGGTCGAGGCGATCCCCATAGAAAGGAAAATCGAACACGACGCCAGCGGGCAACGCCAATCCGGCCTTATTAAGTCCGTTGTTCAGCGCCTCAAGCCATTTCGCTTTCAGCGTTTCAGGATTGTTATGTTCTTGGCTGCGGCCGTGCACAAACAGAACTCTCATTGAAGTTCTCCAAGTCTGCCGTGCTGGATCGCGTCAATAATCGCCTGCGTTCGAGACGGAGTGAATGTAGTCCATAGCGCGGGTTCGAGTTCATCTTGGGCATGATCGAGAACTTCAGGGAGTACGATGCGTCGCGCGCGCAAGAAGTTCCAGCCTTGCGTCAGCATTGGACAGAATGGCACGATCGCCGAGTTGCCAGGATCCTGTTCGGCAATTCGTCTCGCCAGCATCGCGACATCGAACAACTTGCTTCGCAAGTCGCCGGTCATACAGTCGAGAACAAAAGAGATATCGTCGCGGCGATCGGCTTCAGAATAGGCGTATGCCGCATACAAAGCTGCGGTTGGATCGAGCCCCTCCCCAACGCGAATTCGCTCGGCAAGTTCGCTAGCATGTGGTGTCTCGTTCAGGCGAAACACGCCAAACTGCGCAGCAGCAGCGACCACAGCCCTCAACCGATCCAATCTCTGCCGTCGATGGCTATAGTCGACCCAGCGAGGGCTATTTTGGGCCGGGATATAACTGACGTTTACAACTTTTCTGCCGTCCACGATTACGTGACCGACATATCCGTTCAATGCCGCCAATGCTGTGCCGTAGCCGTTTGTGAACCTAATCACAACAGTGCAGCCGCCGGTCCGTGGTGTGCCAATTGAAATCGCGTTTGGACCCCTTACATCTCCCAACGAGCTGAGTTTGGGCCGCTCGCCGGTTGCAACTATGGCGTCAGAGATTGCTGCACCTATGATTACGAATCCGGATGTGGTCACGGAGGGATGGATGCTAGGTGAGAGCGCTCCGAGCGTTGCGAGGACATGCTTGAACGGCTTGGCCGCAGCAGTCGAGAATGGTCGTGCATCCTCGATCATTTCGGTCCCTCGCATCCCTAGCGCGTGACTTAGAGCAAGGGACGCGACCTCCCGCACGTGAAGAACCTGCGTAGCGGGAGCGACATCGGCGATGTCGCCACTCCAATCCGCGGGTGCCGGCTTCGCTTTTGCAGTGCCGATATAGACCGTGTCGTCAGAAAGAACTTCCGCATCCGGTAACTGGCTCAAACGGACATCTATGTTAGCCAGGAGCGATGGCACCTCACGCTCAAGGTACTTACCGAGGTTGCGGTTCGGGATTATGCTAATAGAACGGCCATCTTCTACGATTTCACGAATCATGTCGGCGTCTGGTCTCTCAAACGCCTGCAGGAAGCAGTGCGTGAACACGTTCGTTATAAGACCTTCTTTGCCGATCGGGGCTTCGAAAGCAGAAGCACCTTGCGCTGCTGCCATGAACTTATCGACCTTTGCGCGCTTCCGCTGGATATCTTCATTTGGGAAGACGATAGTGCCTCGCACCTTGAGAGCTCGAGGCGTGTCCGGAATCGTGCGACAGGCGTCTGAGATGATCACGACGCTTGGTATCCCACAATCTTTTGCGAACTCGGCCGTTTCCGCCCAACTGATCGCAGCGTTGGCGTCGGCTGGTGCGCCGCTAAGGAGCCAAATCTCAGAATCGTTTTTCCAGTATCCGTGGCCTGAGAAATAGATGACGAGTTGCTCGAAAGTGCCGGTTCCGATAAATCCCTGGATCGCTTCTGCGATTTGACGAGGCACTACGGGTTCAGTCTGGTCGGTTATGATGACCACCTCGAATCCCTCAGTGGCCAACCACTTGCCAAAAGCTTCCGCGCCGCTTGCAGACGCCTTAAGGACCGGTAGAGCGCCTGTCTTATTGACCCCTATGACCACGGCTCCACGCTTCCTAGGCATGACGTCTCCTCAATTCCGTCGCCGTTCACGCAACGATAGATCATGTTAAATCAGGGCTGCAACCCAAAATGAGCCTCTTTGGCCGAAGCAAGGAGTGTCTTGAGGCGCCCTGAGGGCGGCGCCTTCTCGACGAGCCGCCATGATCTGTAAGGTGGCTCTCTGCTGAGAAATGAAAGCGTAACGTCACTGTCCTTTGGTTTCGACGACAGCCGGCCGGCTGCGACTCCGCCTCGCGCGTGGCGCATAAGTCGAAAAGCAGCGTTGCGATTGATCCCGTCGGCGCGTTCTTCAGCGCGGCTGTCGATTTCGCGTAGCGGATCGGGGGAGTTGTGCTGAGTACCCAGGTAGATTGGACTGCGGGGCAGCGCCGACGTTTTGAGCGGGTGCAGGACCTAAGGTAGAGAAGTTGGATCAACTCGGGGGGGGGACGTGCTCTTGCTGGGTAAGATGCCATACGTGACCGTGCTGCCACCCGAAGTGCGCCCTGCTACCGATGGGAGAACTTCCAATGGTGCGAGCCGGCCGATGGTAGTCCGACGTGGTCGACGAGAGGTCACGGCGTACGCATCCGGTGAAGACCGCCAATTGAGCGGCGGCGCGGGTTTGAGGCTTGACCCGTTTGATCAGGCGCCAGCCGACGCTTCGGCGATCTTCCAGTTGCAGGGCAGCAGGTCGGTGACCTTTGCTGGCCGGATATCCGGCCGTCTGGCGAGCACGTCGGCCAGCCACGCTTGAGATCGACATTATTGAGCTTCGCGGTCTGGATCAGGGAGTAGATCGCAGCAGCGCAGCGGCCGCCGTCGTCGGAGCCGACGAAGGTCCAGTTCTTGCGGCCGACAGCCGCGGGGCGCAGCTCGCGCCGGCTGCGTGGTTGGACATGCACAGCGTTCCGTCGTCAAGTAGCGCGTGAACGCCTCCCAGCGTTTGAGGTTGTAGTCGATCGGCGGTCTCGCTCTTCGGAGAACTTGGCGCGGCGCTCGTGCAGGAAGGCGTGGGCCGCGCCGACCAGCGGGTGCTGCGTTGGTTGCGTATAGCGGCGCGCTCGTGTGCCGCTGGCCATTGATCTCGCGCTCGAACGCGAACGACCCATCGATCTTGGCGATCGCTTCGATCGCGATCGGCGCCTTTCTTAATCCCGCGACTCGAAGAAACTGCGCCGCGCATGGTCGCCATGCGGATCGCGCTTCAATGTCTCCTGGACCAGCAGGGCAAGGCCGTCGAAGCCCCTGCGCATGTCGGTATGCCGGCGCAAGCCAGACCTGGGTGCCGGAGGGGATCGGGATCGTCATCGCGAACCCGCCTGGAGCGCCGCAATCACCGCGGTCCCATCGCGCCATAAGCCGCGCCGTTGATCCGGATCCGTGTCCCGGACCCGCATTCGATCTCGATCAGCCCATGCGCAAAATTAGCGGCTGCGTGCGGATGGGCAGCGATCTTTCACCGCCGGAAAGCCGAACCGAATTGCCTCCTGGCTGCACAGCTGTTGTCGCCGGCGAAACACCTGGCAGGCATGCACACCGAACGCCCGTGCGCCCCCGAGGATCGTCGCTCCGGGCTGAAGCGTCGCAGCCACAATCGGCTCCTCGGCCGCCTGCGGCCAATACCGCCGGCGGCGCTCCGACGTGATCACTTCCACTTCCGCCTTCGTCATCGGACCAGCTCCAGGACTAGTCCTATGGCTTCTCCAAGCGGCACCTCCGGAGTAAGCCGGCCGTCACCTGGAGCTTACGTCACAGCGTCCTTTCGGCTGGCACAAAATGACCGCGCGTGGTCGGCTTCGCTGAAGGTCGATCGTGTCCCCAAGCGTGGTGTAGCTGGCGGCCCACCGCGTTCGCCGGCTGGAGCCGGGCCTGTCAGCTGGCGATAGCCGTGAGGCTGACGTTCGGATCATCGCTCAATGGCGCGATGGTTTCCAGCGTCATGTAGCGGGCGCGTTGGACCGCCCATTCATCGTTCTGTTCGAGCAGGACAGCTCCGATGAGGCGGACGATAGCGTCCTCATTGGGGAAGATGCCGACCACCTCGGTGCGCCGTTTGATCTCGCCGTTGAGGCGTTCGATCGGATTGGTGGAGTGCAACTTGGTCCGATGCTGCGGCGGGAACGTCATGTAGGCAAGCACGTCGGTCTCGGCCTCGTCGAGGAAGCCGGCAAGCTTGGGCAGCTTGGGACGGAGCTGATCGGCGACCTTGCGCCATTGGGTGCGAGCGGCCTCGGCATCGTCCTGGGCAAAGGCCGTGGCGATGAAGGCGGAGACCACGCGCCGTCCGCTCTTGCCGGCATGAGCCAGCACGTTCCGCATGAAGTGGACGCGGCAGCGTTGCCAGCTGGCGTTGAGCACCTTGGTCACGGTGGCCTTGATGCCCTCGTGGGCGTCGGACACCACCAGCTTGACGCCGCGCAAGCCGCGGCGGGCCAGCTTGCGCAGGAAGGCGGTCCAGAACGTCTCGGCCTCGGACGGCCCGATGTCCATGCCGAGAACCTCGCGCCGGCCGTCGCTGTTGACGCCGACTGCAACGATCACCGCGACGGAGACGATGCGCCCCTGCTGGCGCACCTTCACATAGGTGGCGTCGATCCAAAGATAGGGCCAGTCACCCTCGATTGGACGGCCGAGGAAGGCCTTCACTTTGTCGTCGATCTCGCCGCACAACCGACTGACCTGGCTCTTGGAGATGCCGGTCATGCCCATCGCCTGCACCAGATCGTCGACCGAACGGGTCGAGACGCCCTGAACGTAAGCCTCCTGAACCACGGCGGTGAGCGCCTTCTCGGCCATGCGCCGCGGCTCCAGGAAGCCGGGGAAATAGGAGCCCTTGCGCAGCTTTGGGATGCGCAGCTCCACCGCACCGGCGCGGGTCTCCCAGATCCGGTCGCGGTAGCCATTGCGCTGGGCCAGACGTTCGGGGCTCTTCTCGCCATAGGCAGCCCCGGTCTGGCTCTCGACCTCCAGCTCCATCAGGCGCTGGGCCGCAAAGCCGATCATCTCGCGCAGCAGATCGGCGTCTGGGGTCTTCTCTACCAGCGTGCGCAGGTTCATCATGTCTTCGGTCATCGGTGGTTCCTCGGTTGCGTTGGCGTGTCGCAACCCGATCCTACCGGAGAACTGCCGGTGACCACCGCAAAGCCGCCCGCCCGCTACGGCGCTATTTGGGAGCGCGCGTCCGGGCGGCTTTGCTCCACCGAGCTACACCACCTCCGGGGACACGACCTGAAGGTCGCGTCGGTTACACGCCTCTTGGCTTGTAAATGATGGGTTAGAGACCGCTGGCCGCCGCAGCCATGATTTCCATACAAGGGTGGCGCTGAGAATTGGGCTGCGTGACCGCCAGATCGGATGTTAAGCGCGTTGGAGGCGACGCGAACTACCGTGTGCCTAGAGAGTTTTCCGAGGCCGACAGAATTCCGTGATGGCGTTCGCGACAGCAGAAGCGATATTTACTTGGTATGCAGGCGTCGCAATCAGTAGCTCCTCGTCTCGGTTAACGATTACGCCGCCCTCCAGCAGCACTGCCGGCATTTTTAGCGCGCGAAGCAAGGCCAAGTCGTCTCGCTTGTAGATTCCCCGGGTAGAATCCGCATAGGGTTTCCTTGCTCCCCATGGCTTCCAGGCCTCATGAATCCGGTTAAAGTTCAAACCTTTCTCAATCAATTGATCCGCGATTAAGCGCGCTAGCTCCAAGCTCTCGAGGTATTTTGGATTGCTCGGTGCGACGTGAAGGGAGAACCCATTCGATTGATCGAAGAAGTAGAGTGTTTGGCCGCCGTACGTCCACTTGTTAAGATAATCGTCGTTGATGCCGTCATGATGAACAGAAATGAATACATTGGCATTCATTGCGTTAGCGAGATCCGCCCTTTGGGCGAGAGTAGTTCCCACTCTAGGGATCAAGAGGCGTGTGGAACGAAAACCTTCGCTGATCAGTTCATCGCTAACTCGCGTTGCAAGCTTGATATTAAAATCATATTCGGGCACGCCGCGGGCGCTTGTTTCTCCCCAGCTGCATACTTTACCTCGTTGACATTGTTGCAGCGGCTGGCGCGCGATGTGTCCCACGTCGATCGCGATGACGATGTCCTCTGTCGCTCTCGAACTGCAGCTAGCCGCGAGCACGACCTGGCAAGGCGACAACAGAAGCGGGATCATCAGTGGGAACACGAGGGCCCATTGTATTACGCGCATATGCGCCTCCACGGAGTCGATAGTCCGTTCGTTAAGAAACGGATGGTCCATCCATCCGTTTGCACCTGAAACAACATATCTAGCACCCCTGCTCTGTAAGATCATTGGTCGTGCGGGTGTGGATAGAATTGCCGTTCTGTGGAATCGCCGCGACGATGGTGGCACTAGCGTCGAGCCGCGAGCACATTAAGATCATCGTTGGGGCAATGCTGGCGGTCCGAAGTTTTGCGAAGCGATGGGGAACCGGCGTCTCAGCACTAAAACGATTGAGCGTCGACGGCTAGCGATTGTGAAGTCCCTCTAAGTGCTGCTCGAGTGAATCCTCGGGACCCTGAGGGGTAACTCCGTGGGGCCGCCAGTTCGATAGTCACACAACCAATTGAGGGAAATTCATATTTCACGCCGCTTGGCAGACATATTCTCGATTTGGTTCAAGGCGGTGACCTGCCACCGAAGTGTCATCCAGTAGCATTTAGAGCCCTGTTGTGCCGAGCGGTCCCGGTAGAGCAACGGTGGAGGCGGAGCTGGTCGGGATCTTCTAGCCGATGGCGCGTTGCGTTGAGGTCCGCGTCTACGCAGGGGTCTGATAGGCCACCGATGAGTACGGCCGGTCGTTCTTGTAGTCGGCGGCCGGCGAGCCCGCGCCTAGTGTCGTCCAGGTCAAAAAACAGCGTTTCGTTCAGAACTGGTCGCGCATCCAGCAGGCTCGGCATCGCAACCATGGAGGCGGTTTGCACTGGCAACCTTTCGCGGCGGAAGGGCAGCAGGTCGTGATGCTCTGGCGCCGATAGGAAAAGCGGATTTGTTCACCGCGAAATCTCCCAATGTGCCTTGTAAGCTGGCGCGTGATCGGCCGTCGTAGTTCAGCCGTAATCGTCCCCCGTTCTCCGGCGCAATCCGCGGTTCGGATAGGGGTAGCGTCGCGGGCAGCCGACGATAGTGTCGAGCTAACCGATTGATTCTACATTTAGATTAGATTTGTTTGCGCGGACTCCCCTCTCCGCCATCGGTTTTGGCAGCGGCGGAAAACCTTCAAAAAAGCCGACTCCAGCCGACAGTCTTTTGCAGTCCATCATCGGTCCGCTCTCTCCTCTATCCTCGGAAGCGGTCCGCAACACGCCAGCAGTCCCTCAGTCCTGATCATCGAGGCGTGATTCCAGATGACGCTGTTTGATGTCTGCTTCGAGTTCGGCCGTGCGTTCAATCATGCTGTGAACAATCGTTTCGCGGTCGAGTTTGGTTAGTCCGCGAATGCCATGTTCTCGCAACTCCTCTTCGAGGATCGCGGCCATGATGGATACGATGCTCATTCGCTCCAATCCTTCCATCGAAAGTTGATCAGCAACAAAATTTGTACGGCGTCATTAGTTCTCTTCTGTTGGATTCGGCTCGAAGGAATATGGAACGGATGCCACCTCGCAAACCGCTTCGATCAAGGAACGAACAGCCCGAGCGTGCCAGTCGTTCTGATCAAGCGGCGTATCCCAATATTCTGAAACGACGTAGGCTGCATGGCGAGCTTTCACGCCCAAGCCGGCTATCGTTCGTGCCGGTGTGCCCATAATGGCCTGTTCTACGGGCGCTAGATCGGCGAGCATGGTTTCAATTCGATCGAGATGATCTGGTGATGCCGGGTCGTACAAGGATCGTATCTTGCCCAGAGCCTCTTCGAGCTGCTTGCCCAATACGAGCAAGCCTAAATCGTCGTCGGTTGCCCGTCGATTTTTGGCGAGGTCTGAAGTTGATCGGCTACAGGCATTGTTCGGATTGTCGCCGTCGCGGTGGCCAGAGTGAGAACCGACTTTGGTCTGAGACTCGAAAGACTGTTGGGAAGAGAGGGGCTTCATTGCTCAGGTATCCTCAATGAACGGCAACATGCACCCGAAATTGCGCAGACGGTCAGCTCGGAATTCTCAAGGCTATCCACATGAGATTTCGTCTCTATACGGGTAGATAATACCCTTAAGAGGTGGATTTATAACCTTATAGTGGCGCTTTTGCTAGGGCTGTCGATGGTGATCTCATGGTCACCTCTCGACAAATTCGGGCTGCTAGAGCGTTGCTTGGCTGGTCCCAGCAGCAACTCGCGGACAAGGCGATCGTGTCCCTGAACGCCGTCGCAAGGCTCGAGGGCGGCGTCGTGGATTCGCGGATAAGTACGGTGCAGGCCGTTCAGGAAGCTTTGGTCAAAGCCGGCATAGAATTTCTTGATGCGGACCAAAAAGGCGAAGGCGTGAGGCTCAAGAGCCCGAAGGCCTAACCAGCCCCCAGATCAATGTAGCCCTTGCCCCATTAAATGGCGTGGCAATTCGAGCACATCGCTTTGGCTTCTGACGATCAAATCCAATTCGCCGAAGGCACCTTTGGCGCTGAACGCAAATCTGATCGGTGGCTGCGAAGAACGTGTCCCGAGCTCTTCCCGAACCCGCAATATGAGCTTTGATTGGGTGGCGCACCCGACACGATTCGAACGTGTGGCCTTCGCCTTCGGAGGGCGACGCTCTATCCAGCTGAGCTACGGGTGCCTGCGCTGCTTACGCAGTGCTTACGCGGAAACTTCGTGGCTGTGAAGCGATCCGCGCCGATTTCTTAAGTGTCTGAAACCCAAGTGACTTTTTACTTTCACACTGCCGCAAAACAGCTTGACATCTGCCTTCGGAGGGCAACGCTCTATCCAGCTGAGCTACGGGTGCGTACGGCAAATCGTTTAGCCGATTGCCTGGGCGACGGCAACGGCCTTGGATGCTCCCCGGACCAGGCGGACGGGCCGCTCGCGCCGCGAGGCGGCAGTTCGGCGGGGTGCGCGGCCGGACCGCTCCCGCCGACCCGCCTTACGCCGGCACGATGGTCTTGCCGATCGGCCACAACGCCAGCCCGGCGAGCTTCAGATGGGCCCAGGCGAAGGGCAGGCCGACGATGCTTACCGCGAGCACGATTGCGGTCAGGAGGTGGCCGAGCGCCAGCCACCAGCCGGCCAGCACGAACCAGATGATGTTGCCGAGCAGCCCGAGAACGCCGGTTCCGACGTCTTCCATGCCGGTGAGCTGGTCGCGGCGGACGGCGCGCGAGCCGAACGGCAGCAGCGTATAGGCGGCGATGTTGAATGCGGCGCGGGACCAGGGCAGCCCGACGATCGTGATCGCCATGACGACCGCGGCGACCAGCCAGCCGAACGCCATGTAGGCGCCGCCGCACAGGATCCAGAGGATGTTCAGAAGCATGGAAACCGGCTGCATGACGACCTGCCAACTCCGTTGTTGCCGCTCCGGATATAGGAACGCGGCGCCAAGGCCGGTAGCGGGCCGGTCGTCGAAATCTGCGTGGCCTCGCGCCGCAGGCTCGGCCGGGGCGGCCAGGCGTTGACGGCGCCGCAAAGCGGGCTCAGCCGGCGGCCTGCAAGCTCCCTGCCGCCGCTTCCGGACCGAACAGCTTGCGCAGCTCGGCCGCCGGCTTCGGGGCGCTGAACAGGTAGCCCTGCATCTCCGTGCAGCCGAGCTGGCGCAGCGCCGTCTGCTGCGCCCCGGTCTCGACGCCCTCGGCCGTGGTCGTCATGTTGCTGGCGGTGGCGATGCTCACCACCGCCTGGACGATCGCCGACGAGCTGCCGGCGCCGATGTCGCTGACGAAGCAGCGGTCGATCTTGATCTTGTCGAACGGAAACCGCTTCAGATAACTCAGCGACGAATAGCCGGTGCCGAAATCGTCGAGTGCGATACGCACGCCCATGTCGTGCAACTGGTGCAGGATGCCGAGCGCGACGTCGTCGTCGCTGATCAGCACCGCCTCGGTGATCTCGACCTCGAGCCGTTCGGGCGCAAGGCCGGCCGTCGACAGCGCGCCTGCGATCCGCAGCGCCAGGGTCGGCGATTTGAGCTGCACCGGCGAGACGTTCACGGCGATGCGGATGCCGGCGGGCCAATGCGCGGCCTCGGCGCAGGCGGTGCGCAACACCCAGTCGCCGATCTCGTTGATGAGCCCGGTGTCCTCGGCGAGCGGAATGAAGTCGAGCGGCGGCACCATCCCTCGCTCCGGATGACGCCAGCGCAACAGCGCCTCGCAGCCGGTCATGACGTTCTCGCTGAAGCCGAGCAGCGGCTGGTAATGCAGCTCGAACTGGCCTTCGGTGATCGCCCGGCGCAGGTCCTGCTGCAACTGCAGCCGCGCGCGCGCGGTTTCATCCATCGCGGGCTCGAAGAAACGGAAAGTGCGGCGGCCGCCGGCCTTGGCGGCATACATTGCGAGGTCGGCATTCTTGGTCAGCTGGTCGCGCTCGACGCCGTCATGGGGCGCCAGCGCGATGCCGATGCTGGCGTCGGTCGACAATTGGTGGCCCAGGCATTTATAGGGCTTGCGGATCGCGTCGAGGATCTCCTTCACGGCCACGATGACCTCGTCCCGGTCCGCAACGGTGGTCAGCAGCACCGCGAATTCGTCGCCGCCGAGCCGGGCCACCATATCCTCCGGCGCGAGACAGCCCTCGATGCGCCGCGCGATCGTCTTCAACAGCTCGTCGCCGACATGATGGCCGAGCGAATCGTTGATGCCCTTGAACTCGTCGACATCGATATAGAGCAGCGCGAAGAAGGTGCCGTGGCGCGCGCGTTCCAGCTCCTCATCGATGCGTTCCTGGAACAGCACGCGGTTCGGCAGCTCGGTCAACGCGTCGAAATGCGCGAGATGGGCGATCTTCTCGTCGGCCAGCCGCCGCTCCGTGGTGTCCTCGATCACGTTGATCAGATAGCGCGGCCGCTGCGCATCATCCGCGATGGCGATGCGCCGTGACGTGATGTAACGCAATCCCAGCCCCGGACTCTGCCAGGGATGTTCGGCGAGAAACAGCCCGTCCGACTGCTCCAGAGCCCGGTCGTCGTCCGCGGTCACCTTTTCCGCGACCGGTCGCGGCAGCAGGTCGAACGCCGTCTTGCCGACGATCTCCTCGCGCGGCACGCCGAAGCGCTGCTCGGTCGACTGGTTGACCAGTACATAGCGCCGGTCGCGGACGTCCTTGACCATGATGTGCGACGGGATGTGGTCGATGATCTCGCGCAGGAATGCGTAGTTGCGGTCGCGCTCCTGCTCGAGCCTGCGATGCTCGCTGATGTCCTCGATCGTCGTGACCCATCCGCCCGAGGCCAGCGGCTTGTCGATGATGTTGAAGAAGCGGCCGGCTCCGCCCTCCGCGATCATCTGCGACGTGCCGCCTGCCGCGGCTCTGTCGATGATGTCGGCGCAGAAGTCGGTCACGTCGCCGTTGAAGGATCCGCGCGCCTTGCAGTGCGCGATGACCTCGCTGAGGTGGGCGCCGGGCCTGATCACGTCCGTGGACAGGCCGAGCAGGTCGATGAAGCGCTGATTGAACATCACGACGCATGCGTTCGCGTCGAACGAGATCAGCCCCTGCGTCATGTTGTCCAGCGCAGTCTCGACCCTTTGCTTCTCGGTCTCCAGTTGACGCGTTGCCGCACGCCCCTGTCGCACGATCTGCCGGATCATCAGGGTGAACGTCACGGCGATGACGGCGATCGCAAGCACCGCCGCACCCACGATCAGCACCATCTGCGATCGCCAGTCCGCGAGCGCATCGTCGACCGGCCTATTGGCCGAGATGACGAGCGGAAAGCGCCCGATCCTGGAAGCCGACGCGATCTTCTCCAGGTTGTCGACGGAGCTCGTGAGCAGGGTCGTGCGCAGGCCACTCTCGGCGACCCCCTTCAGCAACTCGTCGTTCCCTATCCTGGCGCCCATCAGGGATTCGGCGTGCGGGTAGCGCGCCAGCACGGCGCCGTCGGAATGGACCAGCATGATCGACGAGCCCTTCCCGAGAGCCATCGATTCCAGGAACGTCTCGTAGGTGTGCGGATCCACGCGGCGGGTCAGCAAGCCAAGGAATTCCCCGTTGGCGCCGTTCAGGCGATGCGCGACGATGGTCGCCCAGCCGCCGGTGACGCGGCTCATGACCGGCAGGATCACGAAGCTGTCCGGCCGCGATGCCGATTGCAGGTCCTTGAAGTAGGAGCGGTCCGCGACGTTGATGGGCGGCAGTGGGTCGCTGGACGACCAGTTCACGAAATTGCCGTCGACGTCGACGATCGTGAGGTCTCCCATATAGGACAGGCCGCTGACCTGAGAGCGCAGCATCTCGCTGATCTCGGGTCTTGCCATCTCGGACCGGAACGCCTCCGGCGAACCGATCGACTCGAGCTGCATGCGGCGGATCGCATGCGAAACCGCGGTCTCGGCGTCTTCGAATTGCTGCGCGAAATGCCGGCTCAACAGCAGTACGGTGTTTTCGAGTTCGCGCTCGTTGTTGGCGATCGCACGCGCCCGAAAACCGCTGGCCATGACGATCGTCCCGATGACGATGGCTGCGATCAGAAGCGCTCCGCACGCGATCAGCCATGGCACCGGACCGCGCCAGAGGGACGTGCCAATCCATTCCGGCTCGCTACCGCCGGTCCCTGACGTGTCTGCTGCGCCTTGCATGCCTTGATCGACCCGGGAGGAAATGACTTGTTGCAAGCTCGCTTGATAACAAGGCACTGGTGCCGGTCCGGTTAGGAAATGCGGTTAGCCGTCGCTTAAGCGCGCGTCGAAACTTCGCGGCAAACGATAATTTCCGCATGTGGATACCGTGCGGCCTAGGCTGCTCCGGCGCCGCCGCGCAGAATTTCGGGGGTACTTGCAGCTCAGCGCGCCGCGCCCGGCTTGTTGCGAAGGCGGCCGACGACGCCGGTCGGAAAGAAATAGACGCTGGCGATGAACAGGAGGCCGAGCCACAGCAGCCAGCGGTCGGGGTGCAGCAGGCCGGGCAGCAGCGGCAGTCCGGCGTCCGCCGCCGCGGTCGAAGCGATCCCCATCAGGGCCTGCAGATAATTCTGCGCCAGGATGAAGATGGCAGCCCCAATGATGGCGCCGTAGATCGTGCCCATGCCGCCGATCACGACCATCAGCAGGATGTCGAGCATGATCGAGAAGCTGAGCGACGTGTCGGGGCCGGCATAGCGCAGCCAGAGTGCGTTCAGCATCCCCGCGCAGGCCGCGATCATGGCTGCGATGCAGTTGGCATAGGTGAGATGAAAGACCGTGCGATAGCCGAGCGCCTCGGCGCGGAAGCGGTTCTCGCGGATCGCCTGCAGCACGCGGCCGAACGGCGAGTTGACGACGCGCAGCAGGGCCAGGATCATCAGCGCGCAGGCCGACAGCACCAGGTAATAGGTCAGGATGCGACCGTTGATCGGGAAGCCGAACCAGTCCTTGCCGATGAACACCGTGCCCGGGCGCAACAGCTCGGGCAGCTGGAAGCTGCGGCCGTCCTCGCCGCCCGTCAGCCACGACAATTGCGATGCCAGCACCAGGAAGGCCGAGGCGACCGCGAGCGTGATCATGGCAAAGAAGATCGCCTCGACCCGCAGCGAGAACAGGCCGATCGCGAGCGCCAGCAGCAGCGCGAGCGGCAACCCGGCGGCGGCGGCAATTGCCACCGATGACCAGTTGGGACCGAGGCCATAGAGCGCGATCGCGACCGCGTAGGAGCCAATGCCGTAGAACATCGTATGCGCGAACGACACCGAGCCGGTATAGCCGAGCAGCAGATCGTAGGAGGCGACCAGCGCGGCAAAGATGCAGATCTTGGCGGCGACGTTGAGCGCCTTGGCGCCGGGGAAGATGAAGGGCGTCGCCAGCAGCGCCAGGATGATGACGGTGAGCAGGATGGACAGCGCGCGGCTGCGGGGCGGATCGCCGGACAGGATCATCATCGGCTGGTCACCGCATAGAGACCGCGCGGCCGCCACATCAGCACGGCGACCATCAGCAGGATGTTGGAGACGAGGGCGAGCTTGGGCACCAGGAAGCCGCCATAGTTGGCGACCATCGCAACCAGGACCGCGCCGATGAAGCAGCCGGTGATCGAGCCGAGCCCGCCGATGATCACGACGATGAACACCAGCACGGTGAGCTCGTCGCCGATCGAGGCATGCACCTGCTCGCGATACAGCCCCCACATCACGCCGCCGAGGCCGGCCAGCGCCGAGCCGGTCATGAACACGCCGAGGAACAGCCGGCGGATGCGATAGCCGAGCGCCTCGACCATCTCGCGGTTTTCGACACCGGCGCGGATTAACAGGCCGATCTTGGTCCGGTTCAGCACCAGCTCGATGGCGACGAAGATCGCGAAGCCGACGAGCATGGCCAGCAGCCGGTATTTCGAGATCGCGACGTCGCCGATGATGAAAGACCCGCGCAACGCCGCGGGCAGCGGCATGGGAATGATCTGCGGACCGAACAGCGCATACAGCGTCTGCTCGGCGACGATGAGTCCGCCGGTGGTCATCAGGATCTGCTTGAGGTGCTGGCCGTAGACCGGCAGCACCAGCACGCGCTCGACCACGAGGCCGAGTGCGCCGGTCACGCCCATCGACAGCAGCGCCGCCGGAACGAGGACGGCAAGGTTGGTCAGCAGCGAGTCGGACTGGGCCCAGCCCGCCAGTGGCAGCAGCACCAGCGTCGCAACGTAGGCGCCGACGGCGATGAAGGCACCGTGGCCGAAATTGAGCACGTCCATCAGGCCGAAGACGAGCGTCAGGCCCGAGGCCATGATGAAGATCATCATGCCCATCGCGAGGCTCGCGACCGTCAGGGTCACCCAGGAGCTCGCTGACCCGACCAGCGGGATCATCAGGAGCGCCAGCACGACCGGCAGCAGCAGCGGCGCGATGTCGCGCTTCGGTTTCGGCAGTGCCTCGGTCGCAGCGATCTCGCTCATTGATGCGCCTCCAGGCTGAGGCCGAGCAGGCGCTCCTGCAACGGCACGTCGGCCGCGAGCGCGGCCATCTCGCCGCGATGGACGATGGTGCCATTGTCCATCACAAGCACCTGGTCGCCGAGCTCGCGCGCGGCGTGGAAATTCTGTTCAACGAGGAGAATGGTTGCGCCACGGCGCTTGATCTCCTTGAGGCATTCGATCAGCGACACCACGATCGCCGGCGCCAGGCCCTTGGTGGGCTCGTCGATGAGGAGCAGCTTGCGCGGCTCGACGATGGCGCGGGCGATCGACAGCATCTGCTTCTGGCCGCCGGACAGGCTGCCGGCGCGCGACAGCCAGAACTTCTTCAAGGCGGGAAAGAAGCCGAAGATCCAGGCGAGCTGGGCATCGTCGAGCGGGCCGTTGCGCGCCGCCAGGATCAGGTTCTCCTTCACCGTGAGGTCGGAGAACACGGCCATGCTCTCGGGCACGTAGCCGACGCCGCGCTGCGCGATGTCGGGCGTTGCCAGCCTCTCGATCGGCTCGCCGGCGAGTGAGATGGTGCCGTTCCTGGCCTGCCAGAGGCCCATGATGGTGCGCAAGGTCGTGGTCTTGCCGGCGCCGTTGCGGCCGAGCAGCATCGTGGTCTGGCCCTCGGGCACCTCGAAGTCGACGCGCTGCAGGATGTGATAGCGTCCGATATAGGTCTCGACGCCCGCAAGCTTCAGTAGCGTGCTCATGCCGCACTCCGCGGCGCCACGCCAAGGTAGGCTTCCTGCACGATTGGCGAGGCGATGACCTCCGCGGGCGGACCGTCGGCGACCAGCTGTCCGTTGTGCAGCACGATGATGCGGTCGGCGAGCGAGCGCACGACGTCCATCTTGTGCTCGACCAGCAGGATGATCTTGCTCGTGTCCTGCTTGAGCCTGCCGATGAGGTCGAGCACGACCGGCACCTCGTCGATGCTCATGCCGGCGGTGGGCTCGTCGAACATGAAGACCTTCGGCTCCAGCGCCATCATCAGCGCGACTTCGAGCTTGCGCTGATCGCCATGCGACAGCGTCGTCGCGGTGACGCTGCGGCGGCCGCCGAGCGCGACCTGGTCGAGGATCGCGTCCGCGCGCGCAATCAGGTCGCGCCGCGCCATCCAGGGGCGGAGCAGGTCATAGTGCACGCCGCTCTGCGCCTGCGCAGCGAGCCGCACGTTCTCCTCGACGCTGAGATTGGGAAACAGGTTGGTGAGCTGGAACGCGCGTCCCAAGCCGGCGCGGGTGCGCAGCGGCGCCGAGAGACCGGTGATGTCGCGGCCGTCGAACAGGATGGAGCCCGAGGAGGCCGTCAGCTGGCCGGAGATCAGGTTGAAATAGGTGGTCTTGCCGGCCCCGTTGGGGCCGACGATGGCGGTCAGCTCACCCGGCCTGAAGCTGCAACTGACGCTGTTGACCGCGACATGACCGCCGAAACGGATGGTGAGGTCGCGGGTTTCGAGGGTAAGGGCCATGTCGCCAGCTTGTCACTGCCAGTAAGAATGTGCCCGGCGCGAGGGCCGGGCACGCGATCCATTATCTCACCGCTTGTTGCGGATCGGCACCGCCATCTCGTCGATCTTGATCTCGCGCACCGGCTCGTTGACGGCCCAGGCAAGGTTCGGATCGACCTTGACGCGGAAGTGATACATGCTTTGCAGCGCCTGGTGATCCTCTTTCCGGAAGATCATCTTGCCCTTCGGCGTATCGAACTCCATGCCCTCCATCGCCGCGATCAGCTTCTCGGTGTCGGTCGACTTGGCCTTGGTTACGGCGGTGACGACGGCCATCGCGGCCGAGAAGCCGCCGGCGGTGAAGAAGTCCGGCGGCGCGTTGAAGCGCTTCTGGTGCTCGGCCACCAGCCAGTCGTTCACCGGGTTCTTGGGAATGTCATAATAGTAGTAGGTGGCGCCTTCCATGCCGGGCAGACGCTTGTAGGCGGCAAGCGCCGGCAGGATGTTGCCGCCGGTCGACAGCTCGATGCCGTAGCGCTTCGGATCCATGTCCTGCAGCTTCGTCAGTGGATCGCCGGCGCCGGCCCAGATCACCCAGATGATCTTCTTGCCGGGCTTGTCCTTCAGCGCGTCGAACAGGCGTTGGCCGACGGCGGTGAAGTCGGTGGTGCTGGTCGGCACATATTCCTCGGCGCCCAGCGTCGCGCCGGTCTTGGCCAGCGCCTCCTTGAAGGCAGCGACGCCGTCGCGGCCGAAGGCATAGTCCTGCGCAAGGGTGGCGACCGTGACGCCGGGCTTGCCGATCGCGACCGCGTTGGAGATAGATCGCGTCCTGTGAGGAGTTGCGGCCGGTGCGGAAGATGTAGCGGTTCCACTTCTCGCCCGTGATCTGGTCGGCGACCGCAGGCTCGACGATGAGGATCTTCTTGTTCTCCTCGGCGACCGGCAGATCGGCCAGCGCTGCGGCCGAGGAGGTCGTGCCGATCGCGATGTCGGCGCCGTCATCCTGATAGGCTTCGGAGAGCGCGGCCTTCGACAGGTCGGGCTTGCCCTGGTCGTCCTTGGTGATGATGACGATCTTGCGACCGTCGATCATGTTGGTGCCCTTGGTGGCATATTCGAAGCCGAGGCGGAGACCGGCTTCGGTCTGCTTGGCATAGGCCTCGAGCGGGCCGGTCTTGCCGTAGATGAGAGCGATTTTCAGATCATCGGCCTGGGCGGCGGTCGCCAGCAGGGCGGCGGTCAATGATGAAACAATACCTTTGAGAATATGTGACGTCTTCACGAGCCTTCCTCCCAGCTACTGGCGGCTGTTGCCTGCAACTGATAGTGTGCAGGCTCGGCCTGGGTCAAGGCGCTTTCGGCGGCAGCCCGTGATGGCTCATACGTTGGGTCGAAGGGTGTCGTCCTCCAAAAGCTCAGCGCCGATAGCGGCTGCTGCGCGCATAGACCTGGCGATTTTCCTGCACAGGGCGACTGGCGAGACTGATGCGCGCTTCGCTTGCAAGCGGGGCCGCCGGCTTCAGCTCCTCCAGGAAGATCGGACGCGAGAAGTAGTAGCCCTGCGCATAGCGGATCTTGGTCGCGGCCTGCAGATAGGCGAGCTCCTCGAACGACTCGATGCCCTCCGCGATCACCGTCATGCCCAGCGCCTCGCTCAGGGATTCGATCGCACGCAGGATGCCCTGGCTGCGCGGTCGCTTATGAATGTCGGTGATGAAGGAGCGGTCGATCTTGATCTCGTCCGCCGTGATGTCGGCGAGTGCCGACAGCGACGAATAGCCGATGCCGAAATCATCGATCGAGATGCCGACGCCGATCCCGCGCAGCAGCGGCACGATCTCGTCCTGGAAATGGCTGCGGGTCACGAACGCGTCCTCGGTGACCTCGATCATGAACCGCTTGGGAAAGCCGGTCGCTGCGATCGCCCGGGCGAAGGGCTGCATGAATTCCGGATTCGACGCCTGTTTCGCCGCGACGTTGATGCTGATCGTCGCTTCCGGCCCAAACGCGTCGTTGATAAGATCGATCGACTTGATGATCTCGTCGAGCACGAGATGGGCGAGCTCGTCGATGAGACCGAGCTCGACCGCGAGGTTGATGAACGATCCGGGTGCCTGGATCACGCCTTCATTGTCGCGCAGCCGCACCAGCGCCTCGATGCCCTTGATCTCCTCGGTGCGGATGTCGACCTTGGCCTGGAACGCGCAGCAGAAGCGCTTTTCGAGGATCGCGAGCCGCAGCGACTGCTCGACCTTCATGCGCGCCAGCGCCTCGTGCTCCATCGCGCTGGAGAAGAAGGCCAGCGTGCCCTTGCCGCCGTTCTTGACGCGGTACATCGCCAGATCCGCGTTCTGGCGCAGCACGTCGTAGCTTGCGCCGTGTTCGGGAAACAGGCTCACTCCGACGGACGCGGAGGCGAACACCTCGGCGCCGTCGATGAAGAAGGGCGCGTTCAGGCGTTCCAGCATCGCGTGCAGGAATTCGGCGACCTCCTCGGCGCGCTCGATCGGATGCAGCAGCAGCAGGAACTCGTCGCCGCTGATGCGCGACAGCAGGTCCGACTCGCGCAGGTCGCGGCTGATGCGCTTGGCGAGCTCGACCAGCAGCGCATCGCCGGTGGCGTGGCCGTAATAGTCGTTGATGTACTTGAAATTGTCGAGGTCGAGAAAGGCGAGTGCGAAGCGTCCGTCGACGCGGCCGCGCCGGACCAGCAGGTCGGCGCGATGCTCGACCACGCGGCGCATCGGCAGGCCGGTCAACTCGTCGTAATAGGCGGCGCGAAACAACTGGTCCTCGAACTCCTTCTGCTCGCTGATATCGGCCGAGCTGGAGATGAGGACGGTCTGGTCGCCGATGCGAACCGGCCGATGCGCGGTCAGCAAGGTCTGCGCGCCGCGCTCGCCTGCCACTTTTTCCTCGCCGATCACCGTCCGACCCCGGCCGAGGATCTCGCGGCAGGCCGTGCGCCGGTTATGGAGATGCGGCGCTGAGAGGCCGTCGATGCTGTTGGCGGCGGCGCCGAGCTGGACGGCGGCCGTATCGTTGACCAGCAGAAAGCGACCATGCTCGTCCTGGACCGTGACGCCCGACGGCAGCTGGCTGAGGACGCTGCGCAGGAAGCGCAGCTCGGCCTCGGTCGAGCCCAGCCCCTCATTCGGCCCGGGGGAAAAGTTGAATCGGTCGCTGCTGTACATGCGCCGATTGTGCAAAGTTCCCGCTTCATTTTAGTTAAGCGCTACGTAGAAACCCGGAACGCGCGAGCCAAGTCTCGGGAATGACGGAGCTTTGTGCCGCGGCGTCATTAACCGTTCCTGAATCGGAGCAGCGACGCGGCCGCGCGCATGCGGCGAAAGTGGTAGGCAGGAATGGCCGCCCGGCGGCCGGTTCAGCTTGGTGGCACGCGACACTGCAAGGTGCAGTGAAGGCCGGATTCGAGAAATCTGGTCTCGGTCCTGCCATCGAACGACGACAGCACGGACTTCAGCAATTTGCTTCCGAAGCCGGGCCTGCCGATCGGACCGATCGGCGGACCCGCGGCCTCGTCCCAGGTCAGATGGAGGCGGTCCTCCTGCATCGTCCATGACACCTGAAGGAAGCCGCGCGGCGAGGCAAAGGCGCCGTACTTGCCGGCATTGGTCGCAAGCTCGTGAAAGATCAAAGCGAGGCTGACGGCGAGCTTGGCAGGCAGGAACAGCGGCGGGCCGTGGAGCTCGAAGCGGACATGGCCATATGGCCCGAGCTCCGAGACCAGCAGATCCTTCAGGTCGCAGCCCTGTCCGTCGGCGCGCGCGATCAGGTCGTCCGCGGTCGCGAGCGCGCGGATGCGCTGGTCGATGCGGCTCCACACCTGCGGCTGGTCGTACAGCACCTGATGCAGCACGGCGTGAATGGTGGAGGTCTTGTTCTTGAGCCGGTGGTGCAGCTCGTCGACCAGGAGCTTGCGATACTGCTCCTCCTGGGTGAGCCGCCGGGCGATCTCGCGCTGCTTGGCGGCCAGGCGCCGGTAGTGATCGACGCCCCAGATCACCAGCAGCGCCACGACCATATACATCGCCATCAGCGCGAGCCGGGCGCCATCGGCCGGACCGCCGCCAAAATCGAGCGTCAGGCCGAGCGCCGCGCCTGCGATCGCCGTCGCCAGGCCGACGCCCGATCCGCCCATCGCGGTGGCGAAGAAGACGGCCGGCAGGTAGGGCGTGAAGAACACGTCGGGCCGCAGATGCGCCATGCCGTAGCGGATCGCCGTGGCTGCGAGCAGGCACATCGCTGCAAACATGCAGCTCCATGTCAGGGAAGGCTGCTGCTCGCCGCGCCAGATCCGCTTGATGTCGTCGATGAGTCGCGTCATGGACATCCATGAGCCTCAACTGCGCAACCAAATTAAGGCCGACGTGGCGGTAATTTGTCCGGTTGATGGAGGCCGTCTTGCGTGTGTGGCAACCTGGCGCGCAGGATGATGGTTCCGCGGCGGAACTCAGGCGCTTGTTATTCCGCCGCCCAGAACGAGCACGCAGCAGCAAAGGAAGGAGCAGGGAATGGGACGGTTGGAGGGCAAGGTCGCCGTGATCACGGGTGCGACCAGCGGCATCGGCCTGCGCACGGCGGAAATCTTCGTAGCCGAGGGGGCGAAGGTCGTCGTCGCGGGCCGGCGCAGCGCCGAGGGCGAGGCGCTGGCGAGCAGGCTCGGGGCGAGCTGCGTGTTCCGGCAGACCGACGTCACGGTCGACGGGCAGATGCGGGCATTGATCGATGGCGCGGTCGAGCGCTTTGGCCGGCTCGATTGCGTGTTCAACAATGCGGGCGGTCCGGCGCAGACCGGCGGCATCGAAGGCCTCGACGCCGATCGGTTCGACCAGGCCATGGCGGTGCTGGTGCGCAGCGTCATGCTCGGCATGAAATACGCCGCGCCCCACATGAAGCGGCAAGGCTCCGGCAGCATCATCAACAACGGCTCGATCGCCGGCCGGCTCGCCGGCTTCTCCACCTCGGTGGTCTACAGCACGGCGAAGGCGGCGGTGATCCATCTGACGAAATGCGTGGCGATGGAGCTCGGCGAGTCCGGCGTGCGCGTCAACTCGATCTCGCCCGGACTGATCGCCACCGGCATCTTCGGCAAGGCGCTGGGCCTGTCGACCGAGGCGGCCGAGAAGACGCCGGAGACGATCCGCAACGCCTATGCCACGGCGCAGCCGATTCCGCGTGCCGGCCTGCCCGACGACATCGCCTACGCTGCAGTGTTTCTCGCCAGCGACGAATCGAGCTTCATCAACGGCCATGATCTCGTCATCGACGGCGCCATCACCGGCGGCCGCAACTGGAGCCAGCAGCAGCAGGGCTATCAGGCGATGCGCAAGCTGCTGGGGGATGCGGTGGAGTAGGGGACGGCGAAGTATACATTTCGTCATGCCCGGACATCCACGTCTCTCATCCGCGCGTTGCAGCAGGATGGATGGCCGGGTCAAGCCCGGCCATGACGAGGAGGAAGACGAGGGGGAAAGAGTCCGCAACAAACCAAGATACTTGGCGCCCTCGCTGTATCAATGCGCGCGGGTCACACCGCCTTCAGCATCACCTTCAGCCCGTCGCGCGGTTTCGGGATCGGCCAGACCTGCCAGTTCGGCTGATAGCCGGGGGCGAAAGAGACCTCAAGGTTGGCGAGGAAGTGCCGCGCGAAGCACTTCACCTGCATGTAGGCGAAGTGCAGGCCGAGGCACATGTGCGCGCCGCCGCCGAACGGCACCCAGGCGAAGCGGTGGCGGCCGCGCTGGGCCTCGTCGGTGAAGCGCATCGGGTTGAACCGCTCCGGCTCCGGCCAGATCTCCGGCATGTGATGGGTGTACATCGGATTGATGCCGACGCCGGTGCCGGCGGGAATCGCGTAGCCCTTGAAGGTGAAATCCCGGATCGGCCGGCGCGGCAGCGACGGCACCGGCGGCATCAGCCGCAGGGTCTCCTGGAACGCCATCTCGGTCAGCTTCATCTTCTCCAGATGCTCCGAGTTCATCGGTTCGTCCTTGGCGAGGCCGAGGCTCGTCACCTCGTCGCGCAGCTTCTGCTGCCACTGTGGATGCGCGGCGAGCTGGGCGACGAAGGAGGTCAGCGACGAGGTCAGCGTGTCGTGCGCCGCCATCATCAGGAAGCTCATGTGGTCGACGATGTCCTGCGTCGACAGCAACGCGCCGTGGTCATCGGTGGCGCGGCACAGATGCGAGAACAGATCGTCGCCATCGCCTTTCGCACGTCGCAACGGGATCTGCTCGGAGAAATAGGCGACGATGCGCTGCCGGCCCTTGACCCCGCGCGCCATCTGCGTGCCTGGCAGCGGCCTGCGGATCGGCGCCACCGAGGCCGCGACCATGTCGACGAAGGCGCGGTTGATGGCGTCGACCTCCGGCCCGATCTCGGTGCCGAGGAAGGACGTCGCGGCGAGGTCGAGCGTGAGCTGCTTGATCGCCGGATAGAACAGCATCTCGCCCGGATTTGCTTTCCACTGCGCGATGCGCGCGGCGATGCCGCGGTCGAGGCCGGCGAGATAGGACTTCATCGGCCCGGCCTTGAAGGCGACGGACAGCGCCTTGCGGTGCATGCGGTGCTCGTCGAAATCGAGCAGCATCAGGCCGCGCGGAAACAGCAGGTTGAGGATGTGGCCCCAGCCATGCGCCGAGGAGAACAGCTTGGCCTGGTCGAACAGCACCAGCTCGTTGGCCTCGGGGCCGAGCAGCACGACGTTGACCTCGCCGAACATGTGGGTGCGGTAGACGGGGCCATACTTCCTGGCGTTGCGCTCGACGTGACCCTTGGGGTCGGCGAGGGTCTCGAATGTCTTGCCGATGATCGGCCAGCCTTCGTCGCCGGGGATATGGGTCAGTGAGTTGCGCCGCGGCGAGGTCAGGCGGAACGATGGCGTGGCCACACTTTGCATCGACATCAAGGAGGCTCCGTTTTCGAGGCGGCGGGGCGCGGCGACGCGCCGGCACACATTGAAGGGCGGTTGCAGCCATCATGCAATACGCTGCGTTATTTCGTCTCGGTGTAGTTGTGCTGCATCGCACGCGTTGGCGATCTCGCGACGCGCTTCATGCGTCCGAGTCCTGCTGGACTTGCTGCCCCCCCAAGCAGAGGGCACGGGGAATGCCGGGCGCTGGCCGCACCCATGGCCCGCCTGCAGAAAAAAATGCAGGCGGCAGGTACCACAGGTTCAGCCGAGGCATCCCGGCATTCCCCGCGCGATGGTTTTCACGGCTGCTTCGCGTTCTCCCCGGTGCGCCGGGCTTTTTGGCCACCGTTGCCTGCGCGACGCGTGAGCGCCGCTGCAAGCGTAACACCAGCATCGGGGTGCCAGGACCACGCGACTTGACCGTGCGCATCGCCGCCGTTCGTCCGCGCGGGATAACCACGCTGCGACATCGACACGCCCACCGCATCCCGCCTCAACGTTCGTGACGACCGCGAAGCGCCCCTCTTAATCGAGACGGGACTGCGTTAAGGTATGCTTGATTCGGAAAAACGAAAGCAGAATATTTTTGCGCGCAGGACTGGACAGGGATGATGTGATTGAGGTGTTTCGTGAAATGAGTTTTTCGGCGCGCACCGCTTCATGGTGATGAGCCTGTGATCGACAGGCCGGCGCGGTGCGGTTTCGCCTTCTCAAAGGCGCTTTGCTGGAAGCGATTTGCCCGTCGGCCCCGACGATCGCCAATACGTCCTGCTGTCGCTCGCCGGTGATGCCGCGATTTCGGCGGTCAATCCGCGCAGGGTCAGCGGATCATCTTTCGAGGCGGGCAAGCCTCGCCGCAGGCAGAAGCCGCCACGCGTTCCGACCTGGAGCCAAGTCCATCAGCCGCCCGATTTGTTGATCTTCTTCACCTTGGCGTCGGTTGCCTCGATCGAGGCCGCCAGCTCCAGGATCGCCTTTGCCAGGAGGTCGGCGGCCTCCTTGGGGTCCTGCGAACGTTCGGCGCGCAGCGCGTAGTTCTTGGCTGAGGAGAGCGACATTTGCGACCTTTCTCGCGGAAAAACCTGCCGGGTCGAGACGGCGGGCTGCCTGGCGCATCCTACGCGCGAGCGGTCCCCCGCGGACCGTGCGCGATTGGCGGCGAACATGGCAGGCCGGGGTTAAGAAAATCCTCGTGACACCCGAGCGCCGATGCGTCCTCGGCTGCGCGCGTAGCCGCGTCGCGCACGCGTCGGTTCGTCCCAAGGCGCCGATTTTCAAAGTGCGACGCCATGACGGTAGGCGAGTTTCGCGTGGCCGTATATCCGTGTGCCCCGCCGCGTCACCTCAAGGGCGATCTGATCGCGGTCGATTCGGGTCATCAAGACGCCGAGGCAGTCATATCTCGCCGCTCCAATGTCGCGGCTGGTTTCGACGTGCAGCTGTAGGCGAGCCGGGTCTGGGCCGAAGTTGCGCACGATCGCGTCGTCGCCATAGAATCGCTTGATCGTGTCCTTGATGAAGATGATTTCATCAGCAGACACGGGGGCGGGCGGCCGTGGAAAGCATTGAGGTTTGGCAGCAGGCATGCCGCTCAAAGTAGCGCCCGGGCAGTTTGGAGCCAAGCCTCGCCGGCCCTATGGTTTGACGGTGCTCACTCTCATCGGCGAGCGCATGACAGTGCGCGTCAGGACCAGCCGCGCCTCAGAACTTGTAGGCGAGGCCGATCGTCGCCGTATGAGTTCGCGTCGTCACGTGCGCGGTGAAGCGGTCGTCGAACCCGACCCCGACGCCGCCGGCGACGAAGAAGGGCTGAGTCCAGGTGCCGAAATCGGCGTAGCGGTAGTCGGCCCGCACCAGCCAGCGGCCGCCGATCATGTGCTCGATGCCGCCGCCGACGGTCCATCCGACCCGGGTCGAGGCGTAGGTCTCATCGTGCGGACTGCCGAAGCAGAACGGGTTGCCGGGAACGATGGTGCAACTGGCGTTCAGCTCGAGGCGCTGCCATGCCACGCCGCCGCTGCCATAGACCAGCGTAGATGGCGCGATCAGATAACCCAGACGGGCGCGCACGCTGCCGTCCCATGTTTCCTTCACTGAGCCGGACGGAAGGCCGACCAGCGGGATGCCGAAGAACAGCCCGGCCGTGCCCGGCAGCGCACTCGCCCGCTTGGTGTTGTCGGCCCAGCCGAAGTCGCCCTCGACGCCAGCCACCCATGACGGAGCGAACTGCCAGTTGACGCCGAGATAGCCACCGATCCTGGCGGCGACGCTGTCCATCGCCCCGCCGGTGCCGGCCGTCGGCACGAACACGCCGGCACCGAAGTTCGGGGAGATGTCGCTGGTCCGCCAATCATTGTCCGCCCAGCGGGCGCCGACCGACACGCCGGCATAGACGCCGGTCCACGACGGCGCGGCGACAACCGGCGGTGCCTTCACCGGCAGGTCGGCCGCCTTCGCCGCTCCCGCCAGCGCGATGCTCGCGAACGCGAACGCAATCGCCGCTACTCCAGATTTCGTCATGCTTTGCCCTAGCGCGCGACGTCGATTCGACATGGTTGCGGCACCATCGCCGGTTGCATCGAACGCGGCAATTGCATCGCGATCGGCTGAGCCAAAAAGTTCGCGGTGTTGCTGGTGGGATACGTCGACTTGGCCGAAGCGACGTTGGACGGTCCACCCCGCCCGAGGTCGGCCCCCGCGTCCTCTTGACCCGTAAATCCACGGAGCCAAATGTTTACCACCCGGCCATCGGCCTCATCTAGCAACGGCCAGACCTGACGTCTGGTCAGCAGATAACGAGGGCAAGGGCATGAGCAATCAGTTGCTGGTGATCGAGGATGCCGAGGTGCATCTGTCGATCCTGCGCAAGATCGCCGCGCAGTGCGGCTACGAGGCGACCTGCGTGACCTCGGTCGGGGCTGCGGCGGAGGTGCTGCGCCAGCGGACCTTCGACTGCATCACCCTGGATCTGTCGCTCGGCGATCGCTGCGGCGCCGATATCCTGCTGCTGCTCAACGAGCTGAAATCGCGCACGCCGGTGATCTTCATCAGCGGCGCCGAGGACGCCACGCGCGAGGAGCACGTCCGGCTCGCGACCGTGCTCGGGCTCGTCGTCTATCCGCAATTCCAGAAGCCCGTCGACCTGCCGGCGCTCCGCGAGACACTGAAGCAGATCGCGACCATCGCCGACTGCGAGAGGCTGGTCGCGGCGGTGAGGTGAGGGCCATGGGTAGGGCGGATTAGCGCAGCGTAATCCGCCGTCAGGGTACGGCGTAGTGACCTGCCCACTTGGCATATACGATGCTCGATCGTGATACCGACGACGACCTGATGAAGTCTCTCGTGAGGGTCGGCGGACTACGCTGCGCTAATCCGCCCTACGCACCGTCGTTGATTCACCCCCGCTGCTTCGCCGCGGCCTGCTGCAGGTCCGGCGCATTCACCGCGGGAATCGCGACGCGGCCGGGTCCCGTCTGCGACAGCGCCGCGGCGGCCTTGTCGTTGTCCATGATCTTGGCCATCACGGCCTGGCCGGCGCGCTCGAAGATGGCGCGGTTCTCGATGACGAATTTCTGCGAGCGGCGCAGCCCGTCGATGTAGCCGTTGATCTCCGGCACGACGTAGCGCGCGACCATGTCCCAGCTGCGGCGCGTGTTCTCCGGATTGGCCCAGTCGTGCACGAAGCCGATGATGGCGCCGACACCGCCGGACACCTGCATCAGGTTCTTGATCGTCTTGACGAGGTCGTCGGGCGTGCCGATCGTCGACGCCGCGCCGTCGACGAAGGCGGTCTTGTCGACGGCTTCATCGGGCGAAGAGAACGGCTTCAGGCCCGGCCGCATCAGGGTGCCCACGGTATACTCGTTGTGCCAGCGCATCAGCCCAGGGCCGGCCTCGCGGCGCGCCTGCTCGCGCGTCTCGGCGATGTGCCAGGACAACAGCACGCGCCAGTTCGCGCGGCTCACGGTCGTGCCGTGCTTCTTCGCGGCATCCTCGGCGAACTCCCATTGCTGCGGCAGCGCCATCAGGCCCTGCGTCGACATCGAGCCGAGCGAGATGATGCCGATGCCGTATTTGCCCGCGAGCGTCATGCCGGACGGCGAGATCTGCGACGCCACGACGAACGGCATCTCCTCCTGCAAGGGGAGGATCTGCAGCGCTGCGTCATTCATCGTGAACCAGTCGCTCTTGGCGGTGACGCGCTCGCCGTTGAACAGGCGACGGATGATCGCGATCGCCTCGTCCTGACGGTCACGCTGCGTCATCGGATCGATGCCGAGCGTGTGGGCATCGGAGGCGAGCGCGCCCGGGCCCGAGCCGAAGATGGCGCGGCCGCCAGTCATGTGATCGAGCTGCACCATCCGCTGCGCGACGTTGTAGGGATGATGATAGGGCAGCGAGATGACGCCGGTGCCGAGTCTGATGCGCTTGGTGCGCTCGCCGGCTGCGGCGAGAAACATCTCGGGCGAGGCAATCATTTCCCAGCCGCTGGAATGATGCTCGCCGCACCAGAACTCGTCATAGCCGAGCTCGTCGAGCTGAGAAACCAGATCGAGGTCGCGGCGGAATTGCAGCATCGGATGCTCGCCGATCGGATGATGCGGAGCGAGGAAAGCGCCAAATTTGAGCCGCGCCATGTGTGTTTTC
This sequence comes from Bradyrhizobium sp. SZCCHNS1050, assembly GCF_032484785.1. NCBI lineage: Bacteria > Pseudomonadati > Pseudomonadota > Alphaproteobacteria > Hyphomicrobiales > Nitrobacteraceae > Bradyrhizobium > Bradyrhizobium sp. SZCCHNS1050. Next base: position 3,016,846 of record NZ_JAUETR010000001.1, read on the forward strand.
TCCCAAGCGGAATTCGTTGTTGCTTGCCGATCAGGCTAGTTGGCGCCTCGGTGTGAGGCAATCATCTTGCCGCGCACGGCGACCGGTGCATGGCTGCCATTTGTTTGTTTACTGATCGCCGATCGGTGCTCACACTTCATTCGCGCGGAGCGATTCGCCATGTGATGAAGAATGATGCCGTCGAGCGCGTGGTGCGGGTCTTGCTGGTTGCGGCGCGCCTCGCTCTCACGTTCGCGGCGATTGACGTGCCCCGCGGTTCGCGTTTCGGTGATTGCTGCGTGAAGTGCCGCCTCGGCGTGGCATTTAGATCGCAGCAAGAACGAAATTCGCAATCAAATTGCTGAGGTCCGCAGTCTCGCGGGCTTTTTCTTTTGCACTGCAGCAACCATCTGGGTGATGGTGGATTGTCTACCCGCTGACGTGAATACGTGAATGCCTAAGGAGCTTGCCGTTGTCCCTCGCTGAAAATGTTGAGTACTTGCGAAGGCTGCGCGAGCTGAACAGCATCACCGGATTTGCCGATTTTCATCGTCAGCCGCGTCGCGCCCCGGAGACTCCACTGATCGAGATCGAGCATTTCGGCACCAATCCTGGGCGCCTGAAGATGTTCGCCCATGTGCCGGCGCAGCGTCAGCCGCTGGCGCCGCTGGTCGTCGTGCTGCATGGCTGCGGGCAGGGCGCCGCCGAGTACGATCTCGGCGCCGGCTGGTCGACGCTCGCCAAGCATTTCGGCTTCGCGCTGCTGTTGCCGGAGCAGCAGCGGGTCAACAATCCGCAGCGCTGCTTCAACTGGTTTCAGTCGGAGGACATCACGCGCGACCAGGGCGAGGTCGCCTCGATCCGTGAGATGATCGCGCGCATGGTGGCGGACTATGCCATCGATCCCAGGCGCATCTACGTCACCGGCCTGTCGGCGGGCGGCGCGATGACCATGGCGCTGCTTTCCGCGCATCCCGAATTGTTCGCTGCCGGCGCCGTCATCGCCGGGCTGCCGTTCGGCACCGCGCGCAGCATGCGCGACGCGATCCTGCAGATGCGGATGCCGCCGGCGCGCCCCGCCGGCGAGCTCGGCGATCTCGTTCGCCGTGCCTCGAACCACCGCGGCAAGTGGCCGAAGCTGTCGGTGTGGCACGGCACAGCGGACTACACGGTGCATCCCGACAATGCGGGCGAGATCGTCAAGCAGTGGCTGGACCTGCACCATCTGCCGTTGGCGCCAATGGCCGCAGCCGAGGTGAACGGCTATCCGCATGAGCAATGGTGGAATGCCGACGGCGAGACCGTCGTGGAATCGTTCACGATTTCCAACATGGCGCATGGCACGCCGATCGGGCTCGCGGCCAACGACAAGCGCTATGGCAAGGCCGGACCGTTCCTGCTCGAGGCCGGCATTTCCTCGTCCTATCACATCGCGAAATTCTTCGGCGTCACCGATTGGATTCGTCCGCTCAAGGCGGCCACGACGTCGCCGAGCACGAAGCTGATCCCGCAGGTGTCGCCGATCTCGGCGGTGCCGGCCTTGACCAAGATCTTGCGACGCGCGGCGGACGCCCCATCCCCCGCTGCGGAGCCGGTCGACGTCAAGCCAGCCGAGATCAAAGTGGTCGAGCCCCGAATGTCGCCGACCGGCATGTTGCTCTCTGCACCGGCATCCGCTGCGGTCCCGCAGCCCAAGGTCGCGCCCGAGGCGCCGGCATCCGAGTCGCGGAAAGCGGCGAAGCCCAAGCCGGACCAGAAGCCGGAGTCCAAGCCCGTGGCCGTCTCCAAGCCCCCAGAGCCGAAACGGCTGGAGTCGTCGACCGGCGAATCTTCGATCAACGGCAGTGGCGCGACCGCCAAGCCGCGGCGCCGGACCATCAACGTCGCCGCCGTGATCGACCGTGCCCTGCAAGCGGCCGGCCTGAAGTAGACGCGCCGTAGCCGTTCATGGCTCGCGCGCGAGAGACGCGCGGGTCAGACGGTCCCCGTCAGGAACGGGTTCGTCATCCGCTCCTGGCCGAAGCTCGATCCGGCGCCATGGCCGCAGATGAAGCCGACGTCGTCGCCGAGCGGCAGCAGCTTGTCCTTGATCGAGCGGATCAGCGTGTCGTGGCTGCCGCCGGGCAGGTCGGTGCGGCCGACCGAGCCGTTGAACAAGACGTCGCCGACATGGGCGAAGCGCATTTCCTTGTTGAAGAACACGACACTGCCCGGCGAATGGCCGGGGCAGTGCAGGATGTCGAAGACGAGCTCGCCGATCTCGACCCTATCGCCTTCCTCGAGCCAGCGGTCGGGCGTCACGTCGCGCACGCCCGTGATGCCGAAGCGCGCGCCACTGGCGACGACGTTGTCGAGCAGGAATTTGTCGGCGACATGCGGCCCCTCGATCGGCACCTTCAGCTGATCGCGCAGATCGGCCGCGCCGCCGACGTGATCGATATGGCCATGCGTCAGCCAGATCTTCTCCACGGTGACATTGGCCTGCGCGATCGCCGCCTGGATGTTCGGCACGTCGCCGCCGGGATCGATCACGATCGCCTTCTTCGTCGCCTCGCACCACAGGATGGTGCAGTTCTGCTCGAACGGCGTCACGGGCACGATCATCGCGCCGGCCTTCGCCCTGGTCTGGTTCTGCTCGGTCATGGCGCCAGCATGCCGATTTTTCGCAATGCGCCAAGTGAAAAACACCCTGCGGGCGGCGGCTCGACGTCCCGGCCAGGGCGACCAAGGGGGGCTTGTGAACCTGCCGCCGGTTCCTGCGTTGGGCCGCACGTTGCGAGCAGAAAGCGGTCGACATGGCGGAGCAGGGCGCCTGGTGGCGCGAGGGGATTTTCTACCAGATCTATCCGCGCTCGTTCCAGGACAGCGACGGCGATGGGGTCGGCGACCTCACCGGCATCATCCATCGCCTGCCCTATCTCTTGACGCTCGGTGTCGATGCGATCTGGCTGTCGCCGATCTTTACCTCGCCGATGGCCGATTTCGGCTACGACATCGCCGACTACACCGGTATCGATCCGCTGTTCGGGACGATGGAGGATTTCGACGCGCTGGTGAAGGCCGCGCATGACGGCGGCCTCAAGCTCATTCTCGATCTCGTGCCGAACCACACCTCCGATCAGCATCCCTGGTTTCTGCAGGCGTGCCACTCGCGCGACGACCCGCACCGCGACTGGTACATCTGGCGCGATCCCGCCGCCGATGGCGGGCCGCCGAACAACTGGCTGTCCGAGTTCGGCGGCAGCGCCTGGCAGTTCGAGTCCCAGACCGGGCAGTACTACTATCACGCCTTCCTGGCGCAGCAGCCGGACCTGAACTGGCGCAATGCGCAGGTGCGGGCGGCGATCTATGACGTCATGCGGTTCTGGCTGCGCAAGGGCGTCGACGGCTTTCGCGTGGACGTGATCTGGCACCTCATCAAGGACGCCGAGTTTCGCGACAACCCGGCCAATCCCGACTATCACGGCGGAAGGCCGCCGCATGAGCAGATCTTGTCGCGCTACTCCGCCGACCAACCGGACGTGCACGAGGTCGTCGCCGAGATGCGGCAGGTGATCGACGAATTCGACGACCGCGTGCTGATCGGCGAGATCTACCTGCCGCTGGAGCGGCTGATGACCTATTACGGCAAGGATCTCGGCGGCGCGCATCTGCCGTTCAATTTCGCGCTGCTGTCCGCGCCCTGGCATGCGCGCGAGATCGAGAGGATCATCGCCGACTACGAAGCCGCGCTGCCACCGGGCGCCTGGCCCAACTGGGTGCTCGGCAACCACGACCGGCCCCGGGTGGCGAGCCGTGTCGGGCCCGAGCAGGCGCGGGTAGCGGCGATGCTGCTGCTGACCTTGCGCGGCACGCCGACGCTGTATTACGGCGACGAGATCGGGATGCATCAGGTCGCCATCAGCCCGGAGCAGGTGCGCGATCCCTTCGAGAAGAACGTGCCCGGCATCGGCGTCGGCCGCGACGGCTGCCGCACCCCGATGCAATGGAGCGCGCTGCCGCAGGCCGGCTTCAGCCAAGCCGCGCCGTGGCTGCCGGTTGCCGATGACTACATGCATGAGAATGTCGTCAATCTGACCGCCGACCGGCGCTCGATCCTCAATCTCACCCGTGCGCTCATTCGTCTGCGGAAGCAGCACCGCGTGCTCGTCACCGGGTCCTATCGGTCGGTCGCGGCGCAAGGCGATCTCCTGCTCTACCGCCGCGAAGACGACGGCGAGGTGCTGACCATCGCGCTCAATCTCGGCGGCGAGCCGGTTTCCATCGCGACCGAAGCAGGCGGCCTTACCGGCGAGATCCTGCTCTCGACCTGGCTCGACCGCGGCGGCGAGCGCATCGACGGCACGCTGGATCTGCGCGGCAATGAGGGCGTGGTCGTCGGCAGGAGGACGTAGCCACTTCTCCGGCGAGGGGGCGGCGCGTCGCAATCGATGTCGTTGAGGCCCGATCGCAGGGCTTCGCTGGACGCCTTCAGCGGTATTGCTCGCGTCTTCCGTGCCGCCGTGTCCCCGGAATTGTTGAGGTTCCCACCGAACGGCGCCATATTGCGCGACAGATGCCGGGGAATCTTCGGCCTTCAAGGAGATGACGTGTACTGGTCTCCGAAACCGGTACTTCGCGGGAGTTCGAACTGATGAATACGCCGCCGCCGACGACGTCTGACAGTCTCACCGCGGCCGTGACCACGATCAATACGCCGCTGCCGGTCCGCATTGGCGAGGCGACGTTGCTGGCCTGCCTCAAAGCCGAGAAACTGGAGCCGAAATGGCGTGTCCACGTGCAGGCGTTCTTTGACGAAATTGATGCCTCTGTGATCCATCATCTCGTCCTCGACAAGGCTGTGACGTTCGAAGAACTATCGAAGGCGATCGACACTTGGCAGGTTGTGGGGTCCGAAAATGAGAGATGGGTCAGGGAAATGGCGGCCTTCGAGGTGGCAAGACCTCATGCAGAAGGCGCTGCTGTCCCTCGATAGCCTGGAGGGCGGCCCTGGGGCGTGGACGTTCGGGGGCGGCACGGCCCTGGCGCAGAGCTTCGATCATCGCATCAGCTACGACGTCGACATCTTTCTGGATTCGAGCACGGCCCTGAAGCGGCTCGCGCCGAACATGAATCCTGTCACGAAGGCCCTTTGCGATACGTGGCAATGGCCGGGCAAATATCTGAAGCTGATTCTCCGGGACGTAGGTGAGATCGATTTCTTGAATGCGCCCACCTTTACGGATCATCCGACGTATCCGTTGAGCTTCGGCGGCCGGATTATACCGGCGGAGCGACCGGCAGAGATTGCGACGAAAAAGTTGATCTATCGTGCATCGACCTACACGGCGCGCGACACGTTCGACCTTGCCGCGGTCTATCTCTATGATCGACCGGCGCTCGGCGAGATCGCGCAATCTCCGGCAATGACCCGCGATGTCGTATCGGCCGCACACAATCGTTTAAGTCTGGCAAGATATCAGTTCCAGGCGGAAATGCGAGACCTCATCAATTTGACGGCTCGCGGAGAGAAGTTCGTCGACACCTCCTGCGAAATGGCGTTGGAGGCGTTGGTCGAAATTCAGCGCCTCGTTCACGAACGAGATGCGCAGCCGAGCGGCTGAAGCCGTTCTCCTTGAAGACGCCCGTCATCAGTTGGTCGTCGATCGCCGCCGCGCCTTCCGCCGCTTTTTCACCGGGCTCTTCGTCTCGATATCGCTTCGCCGCAGCAGATAGTCCAATCCGCCGACGCGGTACCAGCGGTAGCCGTAGGGCTCGAGCACCAGGGTGTGGCGGCCGCGGTCGTCGGCCTGGCTGTGATCCTCCGACAGCAGATTGATCAGCAGCTTCCCGCCATCGTCCGGCAGTCCGGCATCGAAGCTGATCTCCCGCGGCTTCTCGTCGAGATTGTGCACGAACAGCACCGAGTTGTTGCGCCAGTCGTAGCGCATGATCAGCACGGCCGGATCCCTGGTCGCGATCACCTCGAAATCGCCCCAGCCGACTTCCGGCACCTCCTTGCGCATGCGGATGATGCGTTCGGTCCAGTTCAGCATGGAATTCGGATCACGCCGCTGCCGGGCGGCGTTGATGTGATCATAGCCATAGGGGCCGTGATCGATCACCGGAGACGCCGGCGCGTCGCTCTTGGTGAAGCCGCCATGCGGCTCGGTCGACCATTGCATCGGGGTGCGCGCGCAATTGCGCTCGGCCAGGCTGAGATCGTCGCCCATCGCGAGCTCGTCGCCATAGCGGATCACGGGCGTGCCGGGCAAGGTGAACATCAGGCTGTAGGCGAGCTCGATGCGGCGGCGGTCGCCGCCGAGCATCGGCGCCAGCCGCCGCCGAATGCCGCGATCGTACAACTGCATGTTCTTGTCCGGGCCGAACGCCGCGAACACCGCCGCGCGCTGCGGCTTGGTCAGGCGTCCCAGATCGAGCTCGTCGTGATTGCGCAGGAACAGGCCCCATTGCGCCGAGGCCGGCCGCGCCTTTGTCTGATAAAGCGCCTCGGCCAGCGGCCGCGTGTCGGAGGCCGCCAGCGCGTAGAACAGATGCTGGTTGACGTGGAAGTTGAACATCATGTGCATGCGGTCGCCGTCGTCGCCGAAATACTCCATGTCGGTTTCCGGCAGCACGTTGGCCTCGGCCAGGATGATCGCTTCGCCCTGGCGCCATTGCAGGAATTCGCGGAAGGTCCTGAGCATGTCGTACTGCTCGACCGGCTTCCTGACATCGGCGCCCTTGGCCGCGATCACGAACGGAACCGCGTCCATGCGGAAGCCGGAGACGCCGAGCTGGATCCAGAAGCCCATGATCTTCAGGATCTCTGCCTGCACCTCGGGATTGGAGGTGTTGAGATCGGGCTGGAAGTCGTAGAAGCGGTGGAAGTACCAGGCGCCCGATTCCTTGTCGCGGGTCCAGGTCGACTTCTGCACGCCGGGAAACACCATCCCCTTGTCGGCATTGGCCGGCTTCTTGTCCGACCAGACATACCAGTCGCGGTAGCGGGCGCTCTTCGAGCTGCGGGCGTCGACGAACCAGGGATGCCGGTCGGAGGTGTGGTTGACGACGAGGTCGATGATCACCCGGATGCCGCGCTGCTTGCAGCCATGCGTGAACTGGACGAAATCACCGAGCGTGCCGTAGCGCGGGTCGACGCCGTAATAGTCGGCGACGTCGTAGCCGTCGTCGTGCTGCGGCGAGGGCTGGAACGGCATCAGCCAGATCGCGGTGATGCCGAGCCCGTGCAGATAGTCGAGCCGGCGCGTCAGCCCCTTGAAATCGCCGATGCCATCGCCGTCGGCGTCCATATAGGTGCCGACCGACAGACAGTAGAACACCGCGTTCTTGTACCAGAGATCGTCGATCATGGACGGCGCCTCGCTGCGCCGCCCGGCCGGCGGCCGGCTTGTTAAGCGGAAGGCCGGCGTCAGGTTCCGGTTCCCGGGTGATCGGCGGGCTTGGGCGACGCCTGGAATCGGTTATGCTGCGGCAATGGAATCGTCCGCCGCCAGGATCAGCCTCGTTCCCACCGACCGCCGCCAGTCGGAGACGGCGCTGGCGATCGCGCGCGGCACCTCGCGCCTGCTGCGCTCGCTCGGCTTTGCCACCATCAGCGAGCTGCCGCTGCCGTCGGGCCGTCGCGCCGACCTGGTGGCGCTGAACGAGCGCGGCGAGATCTGGATCGTCGAGATCAAGTCGTCGGTCGAGGATCTGCGCGCGGATCACAAATGGGAGGACTACCGTGCCCATTGCGACCGGCTGTTCTTCGCCTTCACGCAGGATCTGCCGTGCGAGATCTTTCCGCAGGACACCGGCCTGATCGTCGCCGATGCCTATGGCGCCCACCTGCACTGCGAGGCGCCTGAGCACAGATTGCCGGCACCGACGCGCAAGTTGATGACGGTACGCTTCGGGCTCGCGGCGGCGCAGCGGATCAACCGGCTGATCGACCCGCAGGGCCACGCGGACCGCTAGACAATCCTCAAATGCGCTCCACTGGACGGGGTTTCCCCGCCTAGGTAGGTGACAGAGGCTCCGTCAGGTCACGAGTCTCGAGATGAGAGACATCAGCATCGCTGAGAACCGATCCGCATCACCGCCGGCCTGGCCGATCGCCGGCAGGCATCGCCTTCAGAAATTGGCGGCGACGAGATCGTAGGAGCCCCGGCTGCCGCGGACATAGAGCCGGGCGGCGGCGGCGCAGATCCGCTCGCGGTTGGAATCGAATGCGGTCAGAAAGCCCGACTCGTCGGGGCGGGCGTCGGGCTGAAGGCGTCTCAACGCACCCTCGTCGACGAAGAACGACGCTTCCATCGCGCTGTCATAGCCCCAGAACCGTACGGCACGTCGCGTGCGGTCATAGGAGCGGCTGTGATTTGGAAACTCAATCATGTGTGTGACCGATCAGGTTCGGAGGACACCGCGGTGAGGGCGGACGTCATCCAAGGGGCGTCGTTCGGCAATGGTCGCCGGCGACAAAGGGGGGGGGGCGCGCATCTCAATCGAAAGCCGATGGCAATTCGCCGTGGCGGAAGAAGACCGTCGGCTCATCGTCATAGTCGCCCATGTCGGGATCGCCCGAGGATGAGAACGCGACGACGCCTGCCTTGCTGGACACCAGCCGTTCCGCAGTCCGGAGCGCGCTCGCTTCCGTCTTGCAGGCGATCGGCGTCTCGGCTTTCGCGCGTCCGCCCCGGCCGGCGCTGAACGCCTGAACGACATAGATCGTTTCGCGCGCCATGTTCTGTCCTTTGGGCTGTCTACCGGTCGGCCGCGTCGTCGCTGCTTGCGCGCGGCCTTGATTGCGCACGGCCTTGCGTGCGGGAGACCATCCAGACTGATGAGGACCGGAAATCCCCTAGCGCTTCTTCTTGTCGCTGGAAAAATCCGGCTGCCATGCTCCGGCCTTCTGGCTCGGCGCTGCGGCAATGCTCTTGGGCTTTTCCTTCTTGGGTTTCTTGGCTTCGCGATTGCCTTTTTGCTGACCTTTGGCCATGTCGGTCTCCTCGACTCGGGTTGGAGCTGGTTCAACGCATCGGACGAGCGCCCCGTCGATCCTGCGTGCGCAGCGTCACTGCCGGTCGGCCGGGCGGCCGTCGTCCACCGGTTGCCGATGCGGGCGCCGCGGTGGTCGGATCTACGAATGCAGTGCGGCAACTGCGAGCGCGAGAAGGATCAGCAGAAGCGGCACGATAATGGGTGGAACGATCCACTCGCTCAGACGAAACTGCGGCATTGGCTACCCCTCGCGTGGTTTGCGGCGGGAGCGCTCGTGACCCTCAGTCACCGGTGAATGCCGTCGGAATGGCGGTGATCGCCATTGATACACCCTGGCTCCTGCAATAGCGAGCACCAAAGCGCAGCGACACGGTCCGATGACGCCACGCCGCTCATCACGTCGTGCTGATGAGAAAGCGGTGGCTATTGCCGGCCGCAAGGCGCATGCTTCGAAAGACTTCGAAGTCGCGACAGCGACAGCCGTTGCGAAAGGTAGGCGCAGATGAGCATCCGCTCGCGGCGCGAATTCGTCACATTCAAACACCCGTTCCGGATCAGGAGCATCGAGCGTCTCTTGCCCGAGGGCACCTACGAGGTGGTCACGGACGAGGAACTGATCGAGGGATTGTCCTTTGCTGCCTACCGCCGGGTTGCGACAATGATGATGGTCCCGGTCGCCGGTTCGCGCTCCGCTGCCGTCGAGATGCTGTCCATCAGCTCGGTCGATCTTGCAGACGCGCAGCGTGTCGACGCGAGTGCGTCGGATGACTGACGAGCCGCTCGATCTCGACAGGCACCGCGGGATGAGCGCGCAGAAGGCCGTGGACCTCCGTCGCGCGTTGGCAGAGGCCGAAAGTCATGCGCGGGAGCTGCGCGATCGGCAGGCTGTTCTCGAGCAGCACCTGCTCGCCAACGCGGCCGAGTCGTGGCCGGAAGCCGCCGCGAAGGCGCGCTATCTCCTGAACATCTACGCCGCGAGCCTTGCGGAACAGGATACCAGGCATCGGGAGCTGATCGCTGCTGTCCTGGCCGATTTCTCCCGGCTGACGGGGGAGAGCTGACGTCGGGCCGGCGCATCGTGGCGCCTTCCAGATCCACCTGTGAATCCGCCCGCGCCCGATTCAGGACCGTTGCCAGCGCGCGACAACATCCGCTCGTCCCGGCCTCCTGGCAATTTCCCCGGCTCTGCCCGACAATTGCCCCGCATGGGGCGCAACATGCCGGAACATTTTTAAGGCTCGAGCGGTATCCAGCCCAGGGGTGCGGACAGGGACGACAGATGCGACGGGTGGTCTTGGCGTTGACACTGCTCTTCGCGACCGGAGTCCGCGCGGAGGAAATGGCGTTCTACGTCCTGGGCGTGGGCGCCGATTCCTGCGAGCGCTTCATCGCCGCCGCCGAGGAGCAGCCACCCGGCACCTACAAGGCCATCACCAGTGCCGACGGCCCCTACGTCAACGCCATCTCAAAATATCAGCAGTGGATGATGGGCTACGTGTCCGCCATCAACGCGGATCGCGGCGATGAGGGCCGGCAGATCAAGCTCGATCTGACCGAGGTCGACAGCTGGATGCGCAATTGGTGCAGCCGCAACCCGCGGCGCACCGTCTTCCATGCGTTGCAGGCGTTCGTGAAGTCGCATTGACCCGCGGCGAACAAAAAATCCGCCTATTTCGGTGCGCGCTTGGCGAGGATGCGCTGCAGGGTGCGGCGGTGCATGTTGAGCCGGCGCGCCGTTTCCGAGACGTTACGGTTGCACATCTCATAGATGCGCTGGATGTGCTCCCAGCGGACACGGTCGGCCGACATCGGATTCTGCGGCAGCTCGGATTTTTCGCTGGTGGTCGACAGCAGCGCTGCAACGACGTCATCGGCATCGGCCGGTTTGGCGAGATAGTCGACGGCGCCCATCTTCACCGCCGTCACGGCGGTGGCGATGTTGCCGTAGCCGGTCAGCACGATGGCGCGCGCTTCGGGACGCTTGCGCTTCAGCGCCGACACCACGTCGAGGCCGTTGCCGTCGCCCAGCCGGAGGTCGACCACGGCGAAGGCCGGCGCCGCCTTGCCGATCTGTGAAATACCTTCGGCGACGCTCTCGCAGGAGGTCACCGTGAAACCGCGGGTCTCCATGGCGCGCGACAGGCGCTCCAGGAACGGCTTGTCGTCCTCCACGATGAGGAGAGAGCGGTCCGGATGGTTCGTCAGTTCGGCGATGGCGCCCACGGTCATATCCTTGAGAAGAAGGCTCGATGGTTGCGAGACGATCTGGTCCATCCTCATATGGTCTGCCGAGTCGCCGCTGCCAAGATCGCGGGTTGCCGCAGTCTGCGGCGTGACGCCGCGCGGGGCCGGTTTGCTGTATGCCAGGACCGCGCCAGCGGCGGCTGCCCCGGAGGTTTCATTCCGGCTCCGCCTCGCCATCGTCGTCCTCGCTGGCCTCGAAGCGCCGCCGCGGCCAGACGATCTGGACCACGGCGCCATGGTCGGGGAAGGTGCGGTTGCTGAACGAGACCTTGGCTCCGGTCCGCTCCAGCAGGGTGCGGGCGATGAACACGCCGAGCCCGAGGCCGCCGCCCTGGTTACCTCCCGGGCCGTCCTCGACGCTGGGCCGGCGTGACAGATAGGGCTCGCCGATCCGCTTCAGGATATCAGGCGCAAAGCCGGGGCCGTCGTCGGACACCACGATCTCGACCGTCTCGTTGTTCCACCAGGCGTTCACCTCGACGGCGTTGCGCGCGAAATCGACGGCGTTCTCCAGGATGTTGCCGACGCCATAGAGGATTGCGGGGTTGCGCGAGCCGACCGGCTCCTTGGCCGCGGTCACCGCGACGCGCACCTTGATGTCGACGCCAAAGTCGCGATGCGGTGCGACCGTCTCCTCGATCAAGGTCGACAGCTTCATCCGGTCGTACATCGACCCGATCGAGGACAGCTGGGTGATCTTGCCGAGAATGTCGCGGCAGCGCTGCGCCTGCTCGCGCAGGGTCTTGATGTCGGAGGTGACCTGGCTGTTGTCCTGCAGGGCGCGCTCCAACTCGCGCGAGATCAGCACGATGGTCGCGAGCGGCGTGCCCAGCTCGTGCGCGGCGGCCGCCGCGAGGCCGTCGAGCTGGGTGAGGTGCTGCTCGCGCGCCAGCACCAGCTCGGTCGCCGCCAACGCGTCCGACAGCTTGCGCGCCTCCTCGGTCACCTGGAACGCATAGAGGCTGGTGACCCCGATCGCGAGCGCGATCGAGAGCCAGACACCGAACAGATAGATCGGCGGGAAGATCAGCGGCTCCTCGCCTTCCCACGGCAGCGGCAGATGCATGAAGAACAAGGCGGTGGCGCAGGTGACGGCGAGCAGGCCGAGCATGATCGTCAGGCGGACGGGGAGGGCGGTCGCCGAGATCAGCACCGGGGCGAGGAACATGTAGGAGAAGGGATTCTCCAGCCCGCCGGTGAGATAGAGCAGCACCGTCAGCTCGATGATGTTGAGCGCGAGCAGGCCGCCGGCGTGGGCCGGCTCCAGCAACTGCATCGGGTTGAAGGCGATCTGCAGGCCGAGATTGAGCAGCGCCGAGATGCTGATCACCGCGAGACAGGGCACCACTGGCAGGTCGAACTCCAGGCCCTGCACCACGATGAAGATCGCGCTCAATTGACCGAGCGCGGCCAGCCAGCGCAGCCGCAGGATGGTGTCGAGCCGGACGCGCTGTCGCGGATGGCGATAGTCGGTGTCGGGCGTGTCGATGATCAGGGCGTCGTCGGTCATGACGGGAACCTAATGCCGCGCAAGCACGGCGACAAATCTGGCCCGCCGTTGGTGGCCTGTTGCGGTTTGCGGCACAATGCCTCAATGAACCCCTCCCATGACGCAAGATGACGCAGTGCCGACCCTCTCATCCGATTCCAGCTCGGTTTCCCCCGCGATTGCCGTGTCGCGGCTGACCAAGGTCTACAAGACGACGACCGCTGTCGACGGCGTCTCGTTTGCGATCCGCCGGGGCAGCATCACCGGGCTGCTCGGCGGCAACGGTGCCGGCAAGACCACGACGATTGCGATGATCATGGGGCTGGTGCAGCCGACCTCGGGCGAGGTCGCCGTGCTCGGCCACAGGATGCCGGACGAGGCTGCGGCCGTGCTGGGGCGGATGAATTTCGAGAGCCCCTATGTCGACATGCCGATGCGGCTCACGGTGCGGCAGAACCTCACCATCTTCGGCCGACTCTATGCGGTGGACCACCTCAAGGAGCGGATCGCCGAGCTCGCGGCGCAGCTCGACCTGAGCGACTTCATCGATCGCGCCAATGGCAAGCTCTCGGCCGGGCAGAAGACCCGCGTGGCGCTGGCGAAGGCGCTGATCAACGATCCCGAGCTGCTGCTGCTGGATGAGCCGACGGCCTCGCTCGATCCCGACACCGCCGACTGGGTGCGCGGCCATCTTGAGCGATACCGACAGCGCCGCGGCGCCACCATCCTGCTCGCCTCCCACAACATGCTCGAGGTCGAGCGTCTATGCGACCGCGTCATCATCATGAAGCGCGGCCGCATCGAGGACGACGACAGCCCGGCGCAGATCATGGCACGCTACAACCGCTCGACGCTTGAGGAGGTCTTTCTCGACGTCGCCCGCGGCCGCAACCGGGAGGCGGCGCAATGAACGATCTTTCGCTCCGCATCGCCCCGCACCGGATCGGCGCGATGATCCTGCGCTACTGGTATCTACTGCTGTCGTCCTGGCCGCGGCTGCTGGAGCTGATGTACTGGCCGACCTTGCAGATCATCACCTGGGGGTTTCTGCAGACCTACATCGCCGCCAATGCCGGCTTCTTCGCCCGCGCCGGCGGCACCCTGATCGGCGCGGTGATCCTGTGGGACATCCTGTTCCGCGGACAGCTCGGCTTCTCGATCTCCTTCCTGGAGGAGATGTGGGCGCGCAACATCGGCAACCTGATGATGAGTCCGCTGACCCCGATCGAATTCCTGCTGGCGCTGATGACGATGAGCCTGATCCGGCTGGCCATCGGCATCATTCCGATGACCCTGATCGCGGTCTGGTTCTTCGACTTCAACTTCTACAGCATCGGCCTGCCGCTGATCGCCTTCTTCTGCAACCTGATCTTCACCTCCTGGGCGGTCGGCATCTTCGTGTCGGGGCTGGTGCTGCGCAACGGGCTCGGCGCCGAAAGCATCGTCTGGACACTGATGTTCGCGCTGATGCCGCTGGCCTGCGTGTACTATCCCGTTCAGGTGCTGCCGCACTGGCTGCAACTGGTTGCCTGGTCCCTGCCGCCGACCTACGTGTTCGAGGGCATGCGCGCGCTGCTGGCGGATCACGTCTTCCGGTCCGACCTGATGCTGACCGCGCTCGGGCTCAATGCCGCCCTGCTGCTGGCGTCGTTTGCGGCATTCATTGCTCTCTTGCGCAGCGCACGCCGCGCCGGCTCGCTGCTGGCGGCAGGGGAATAATTACGCTTTTCCCGTGGATTTCCGGGCTTTTTCGTCGCTTTGAGGCACCTTCTCGTACACCACCGCATTGACGCATAATTGCGCATTCGGCAGTATGCTGCGCTGCAGAGAGGTTGAACGAGAATGCCGATAGGTGAGTTTGGCGGTGCACCGCCCCTGGCGTCGGAAGGCAGTCCGGTCCTGACGACGCCGATGTACTGGATGTACGAAATGGCGCACGCCTCGCTCAATCCGGCGCGCGCCGTCACCGACGCCACCAAGATCCTGTTTCAGAATCCGCTCAATCCCTGGGCCCACACCCAGATGGGCAAATCGGTCGCGGCGGCCTGCGAACTGTTCGAGCGCACCACACGCCGCTACGGCAAGCCCGAATGGGGACTCGACGAGACCGAGGTCAACGGCATCCGGACCCCGGTCGAGGTCCGCTCGATCTGGGAAAAGCCGTTCTGCAGGCTGCTCTATTTCGACCGCAAGCTGACCCGCCCCTTGCGCGCGCCGCAGCCCCGGCTGCTGATCGTGGCGCCGATGTCCGGCCATTACGCGACCCTGTTGCGCGGCACGGTGGAAGCGTTCCTGCCGACCCACGAGGTCTACATCACCGATTGGTCCGATGCGCGGATGGTCCCGCTGGCCGAAGGCCGCTTCGATCTCGACGACTACATCGACTATGTCATCGAGATGCTGCGCTTTCTCGGCACCAACATGCACGTCATGGCGGTGTGCCAGCCGGCGGTGCCGGTGCTGGCGGCGGTCTCGGTCATGGAGGCCGAGCGTGACCCGTTTGCGCCGATCTCGATGACCTTGATGGGCGGCCCCATCGACACCAGGCGCAACCCCACCGGCGTGAACAATCTCGCCCAGGAGCGCGGCATCGACTGGTTCCGCAACCACGTCATCACCAAGGTGCCGTTCCCGCATCCGGGCGTTATGCGCGACGTCTATCCGGGCTTCCTGCAGCTGAACGGCTTCATCAGCATGAATCTCGACCGCCATGTCGACGCCCACAAGGCGCTGTTCGCCAACCTGGTGAAGGGCGATGGCGATCAGGTCGACAAGCATCGCGACTTCTACGACGAGTATCTCGCCGTCATGGACCTGGCTGCGGAATATTATTTGCAGACGGTGGAGACGGTGTTCATCAAGCACGCGCTGCCGAAGGGCGAGATGACCCATCGCGGCACCCTGGTCGATCCGTCGAAGGTTACGCGTGTGGCGTTGATGACGGTCGAAGGCGAGAAGGACGATATCTCCGGTCTCGGTCAGACCGAGGCGACGCACGGACTCTGCTCGTCGATCCCGGATCACCGCCGGGTTCACTACGTGCAACCGGGTGTCGGTCACTACGGCGTGTTCAACGGCTCGCGATTCAAGTCGGAGATCGTGCCGCGCATCAACGATTTCATGTTGTCGGCAGCCGATCCGAAGTCGCTGCTCGCCATTGCGGCTGAATGAGCGAAGACGATGGTCACCGCGCATCCGAATCCGGCTGCGCGGTAACCCTTTGAAGGGACGGTCGAAACCGAAACTCAGGAGTGACTCAAGCAGTGAATGTGGCGTCGCTTCTTGAGCGATGCTTTTGAATCTGAATTCATGTTTTCGGGGGCGCGCGAGGCCCAACTGCTAGGGTGCGGAACCTTCTGAACCCCTGTATGTTGGGCAAATGATTTGTTTTTGCGCCGAGCGCTTTCCCTGGCGGTGGATATGGCAAAATCCGGGCGAGCTCTTACCCCCCGGACTGACAGAAATGGCCACTCGCGCGCTACTCTATCGGCGGCCCGCCGAACCCTCGCGTCTTCTCGTCAAGCATGGCTCGCAAATCTACTCGATTAGATTGCGGCGTCACCGTCGTGCGCGACGTTATACCCTGAGAATTCATCCGTCGGATCGCGAGGCGATCCTCACGATGCCGCCGCGCGGCACCATCATCGAGGCGAAAGACTTCGCGCAGCGTCACGGCGCCTGGATCGCAGCCCGTCTAGGACGTCTGCCGAAGGCGGCGCCGTTCCTGCCGGGCACGTTGGTGCCGCTTCGCGGCGTGCCGCACAAGATCGTGCATCGCGCGGGCGAACGCGGCACGGTGTGGACCGAGACGCGAGACAGTGGCGAGAAGATCCTGTGCGTGGCCGGCGGGATCGAGCACACTGAACGCCGCGTGCTCGACTTCCTGAAGCGCGAGGCGCGCCGTGACCTGCAGAAGGCGGCCGACGCCTATGCCGAGCAGCTTGGCGTCAAGGTCAAGCGGCTGTCGATCCGCGACCAGTCCAGCCGCTGGGGCTCGTGCACCTCGGCCGGCTCGCTGTCGTTCTCGTGGCGCCTGATCCTGGCGCCCCCCTTCGTGCTCGATTATCTCGCCGCGCACGAGGTCGCGCATCTGATCGAGATGAACCACTCGCCGCGGTTCTGGAAGGTGTGTGGCCGGATCTGCGCCTCGGTCGAGCGCGCCAAGAAGTGGCTCGACACCTGCGGCAACGACCTGCATCGCTACGGCATCGACGATTGAGGTATCGACGACGGACCGCTCGACGATGTGAATCCCAATGGCCCGGCCGTCTGGTCCGGGCCATTTCTTCGTAGGGTTCCAATCTGCAACGATGAACTCAGAACCCGCCTGCGGACTATCGAATTCTTAAGCCTTCTCGCCTGCAGTCGGAGGATATTGCCCAATTCGGCGGCGCTTTAACGTGGCTGTAACGCTGCGCTCGCCAGATTTACCGCAATCAAACCCAAGGTGACGTCCCAGCGAGCTGCCGGGTCGTTCGCTGCAACCAAAGCGCAGATCGTTTCTCTCGAAACGTGCAGCGCGCCTCGAATCGAACGATGCTTGCAAGCGAGTTCCAACCGGCCGCATCCACACAATTGCTCTCGGCCGCGCTCGACGGTGTTTCCGAGGCGATTCTCTTTCTCGACGCGCAGGGCCACGTCCAGCACGCCAATCGGGCGGCGTCGGTGCTGCTGCGGCGTGAGCCGGCCGCTCTGGTCGGCGCCGACCTCGAAAGTCTGGGTCTGCCCGCGGATCTGATCCCGGCGATCGCGTGCGACGAGACGACCGACGCGCAGCAGGAGGCGGACCAGTCCGACGCCCGCGAAATGACGATGCGCCATGCCGACGGCGGGTGGACCCGCCTCCGCCTGTCGCTGTGCGCGCTCCCGCCGGGCCGGGAGGATCAGCCGGTCCGTTCGCTGCTGTTCATTCGTGACGTGACCACCGAAGTCGACATGCGCGAGCGCAATGCGCTGCTGACGTCGGTCGCCGACCGGACCAACCGGGCCGTCATCGTCACCGATCGCGATCTCAACGTCCTCTACACCAACGCCGCCTTTGCCAGCCTGTTCGGCTACGCGCCTGAACAGGCGATCGGGCGCCGCGCCGAGGAGCTGCTGATCGGCCCCTGCACCGATCCCGCCATCGTCGACCGGCTGAGACAATGCCTCGAGGACGACCGTGGCATCGAAGAGGACGTGCTGGTCTACGACAAGGACGGCCGCGAGATCTGGACGACCGCCTATGTCAAGGCGCACCGGACCAAGCGGGGCAAGGTCAGATATCTGTTCGGGCTGCTCACGGACATCCGGGAGACCAAGCAGTTGCGCTCGCTGCAGCAGTTGATCATGGCGTCGCTGGCGTCCGACGTTTCGATCACGACCATCGCCGATCAGCTGTGCCGCCGGGTCGAAGAGCTCGCTCCGGACGCCGTCTGCTCGATCCTGCACGTCGATTCCGATGGGCACGTACATCCGCTCGGCGGCCCCAGCCTGCCGCCCGCTTATTCGGCCAGCCTCGACGGCGTCGCGATCGGGCCGGACGTCGGCTCCTGCGGCACCGCCGCCTATCTCTGCGAGCCGGTGCTGTCGCACGACATCGATAATGATCCGCGTTGGCAACCCTACAAGGCCGGCCCGCTCGCCGCCGGCCTGCGTGCCTGCTGGTCGTCGCCCATCAAGGGTAAGGATGGCCGCGTCATCGGCACCTTTGCCTTCTACTTCCGTGAATGCCGCGGCCCCAGTCCCTGGCACGAGCAGATCGTCGCCGCCTGCGTCCAGCTCGGTGCGCTCGCCATCGAGCGCCAGGAGGTCCGCTCGACGATCTCACAGGTCGCCTATCACGACATGCTGACGGGCCTGCCGAACCGGGCCCGCATCCCGTCGCTGATCGCCGAAGCCATCAAGGCGTGTCCGGACGGCGGACACGTCGCCGTGGCCTTCCTCGACGCCGACAATTTCAAGGACGTCAACGACACGCTGGGCCATGCCGCCGGTGACGAGTTCCTGGTCGGCTTCGCCAACCGCCTGCGAGCGCAGATCCGCCCCGGCGACATGCTGGGCCGGCTCGGCGGCGACGAGTTCGTGATCGTGCTGCAGAACCGCGATGCCCTGGAAGCCTCGCTCGCGGCCGCGCGCATCACCGCCGCGCTGGCGATGCCGCTGACGATCGGCAAGCGCCAGGTGCCGATGTCGGCGAGCATGGGGCTCAGCCTCTATCCTGATAATGCCAAGGACATCGAGACCCTGATCAAGCAGGCCGACGCGGCGATGTACAAGGCCAAGCGCGGCGGCCGGGCGACCTACCGCTTCTTCAGCGCCGACATCGACAAGCTCGCCGAAGAACGGCTGATGCATTCGACCGCGCTGCGCGAGGCGATCGCCAGCGAGGCCCTGACATTGCACTATCAGCCGCAGATCCGCACCCGCGACGGCGCGATCCACGGCGTGGAAGCGCTGGCGCGCTGGCACGATCCGGTGCTCGGCGAGGTCTCGCCCGCCAAGTTCATTCCGCTCGCCGAGGAATGCGGCCTGATCGAGCAGATCGGCGTGTGGTCGATCAAGCTGGCCTGCCAGCAGATGGCGTCGTGGCGCCGCGCCGGTCTCGACATCCCCTGCATCTCGGTGAACCTGTCGCCGATCAACTTCCAGAACGTCAACCTGGCGGCGATGGTGGCGCAGATCCTGGCCGCCAACGACCTGCCGGCGAAGATGCTGATGCTGGAGATCACCGAGGGCGTCATCCTCAACGAGCGCGCCACCGTGATCGCGACCATGAACGAGCTGCGCAACATGGGCGTCGGCCTGTCGCTGGACGATTTCGGCACCGGCTATTCGAGCCTGAGCCGACTGGCCCAGCTGCCGATCGACGAGTTGAAGATCGATCGCAGCTTCATGCGCGATTTCGAGAACGACAGCGGCACGCGGGCGATCGTGACCGCGGTCGTGCGCGTCGGCCAGAGCCTCGACGTGGCGGTGGTCGCCGAAGGTGTCGAGACCGAGCCGCAGCGCAAGCTGCTGGCCGAGCTCGGTTGCGATGCAATGCAGGGCTTCCTGTTCGCGCGGCCGATGGCCGCCAGCGCCTTCAGCCGCTGGCTGCTGGACTACAGCGCGCTGCGGGCGAGCCTGATGCTGCGGCAGATCGGGCGCAAACTGGCTCGAGCGTCCGGCGCGGCAACGGCCGAGCCGGCAGCGCGTCCCATCGCCGCAGCCGCCAGCTGAGAAGGGCGCATCCCCTCGCGGATGCGCCTCTCACCTCATCTTCGCCGGCTCAGCGCTTTCCACCGAACAATCGATCCACCAGCCAGCCGTCGAGGCCCGCGGCGGCTTCCGGCCGCGCGTTGCCGCGGCTCGGCGGCGCCGAGCGTGCGCTCGGTGCCGGCGCGGATGGCGCCGTGATCTGCGAGGCGATCTGCGCCAGGGTCGGGACCAGGCCCGAGCCCTGCGCGTTCGGCAGCGCCGCGACCGGCACGCCCTGATGCGCTGATCGCATGAAGCGGGTCCAGACCTCGACGGGCAGGCCGCCGCCGGTCGCCTTCTTGGTCGGCGAGTTGTCGTCGTTGCCGAGCCAGACGCCGGTGACGAGATGCGCGGTGTAGCCGATGAACCAGGCGTCGCGGAAATCCTGGCTGGTGCCGGTCTTGCCGGCAGCGATCCAGCCCGGGATCTCCGCCTTCTTCGCGGTGCCGGAGATCAGGGTCTCCTGCATCATCTGATTCATCATCGCCGCGTTGCGCGGCTCGATCACCTGCACCGGCTGCTCGGTTTGGCGCATGTAGAGCAGCTTGCCGTCGAGCGTCCTGATCCGCGTCACCACATGCGGCGAGACGGCGAGGCCGCCATTGGAGAACGGCGCGTAGGCGCCGACCAGCTCGATCATCGACACCTCGGAGGTGCCGAGCGCGATCGACGGGTTGGGATCGAGCTTGGAGGCGATGCCGAGCCGGTGTGCGGTCCGCACCACGTTCTTCGGTCCGACCTCGAGGCCGACGCGCACGGCGACCGTGTTGAGCGACATCGCCAGCGCCTGGGTCAGCGTCACCGGGCCGAAATATTCGCGGGTGTAGTTCTCCGGCTTCCAGCCCTTCAGATCGAGCGGCGCGTCCTGGCGGACCGTGTCCGGCGCCAGGCCCTGCTCGATCGCGGTGAGATAGACGAACGGCTTGAACGCCGAGCCGGGCTGGCGTTTGGCGGTTACGGCGCGGTTGAACTGGCTGTCGGCATAGTTGCGGCCGCCGACCATGGCGCGCACGGCGCCGTCGGGGGTCATCGCCACCAGCGCGCCCTGGCTGACGTTGAACTTGACGCTCTTCGCCGCGAGCTCGTCGATGATGGCCGCTTCCGCCACGCTCTGCAGCTTCGGATCGATCGTGGTCTCCACCACGATCGACTCCTCGACTTGGCCGACGAGGTCGTCGAGCACCTCGCCGATCCAGTCGGCGACGTAGTTGATGGTGCCGGCGCCGGCCGGCTTCACCGCGACGGATGGATGCGCGATCTGGGCCTGCGCCTGGGCCTCGGTGATGAACTTGGCCTCCGCCATCGCCGCCAGCACGGTCTGGGCGCGCTTGGCCGCGCCCTCCGGGTTGCGGTTCGGCGCCAGCCGCGACGGCGACTTGACGAGACCTGCGAGCATCGCGGCTTCGCCGATCGTCACCTGCCGCGCCGACTTGCCAAAATAGCGCTGCGCCGCGGCCTCGACGCCGTAGGCGCCCGAGCCGAAATAGACCCGGTTGAGATACAGCTCGAGGATCTCGCGCTTGGAATATTTGCGCTCCAGCCACAGCGCCAGCTCCGCCTCCTGCAGCTTGCGCGCCAGCGTGCGCTCCTGGGTCAGGAACAGGTTCTTGGCGAGCTGCTGCGTCAGGGTCGAGCCGCCCTGCGACACGCCGCGATGCAGGATGTTGGCGACGACGGCGCGGGCGATGCCGATCGGGTCGATGCCGAAATGCTGGTAGAAGCGGCGGTCCTCGATGGCGATGAACGCCTTCGGCAGATAGGGCGGCAGATCCTTCAGGGCGACGTTGGCGCCGGCCATCTCGCCGCGCTGCGCCAGCATGGTGCCGTCATAGCCCACGATCTCGATCGTCGGCGGCCGTTTGGGGATCTCCAGCGATTGGATCGGCGGCAGATGCGCGCCGGCCCAGATCACGACGCCGACCAGCGCGATCACGCCCCACAGGCCGCAGACCAGCGCCCAGTAGAACATGCGCCCGATCGACATTCCCCAGCGCGACTTGCCGCGTCTCGGCTTTGGTTTCGGTGTCGAGGCCTTCGGCTCGCGCGCCGGCACATCGTCCTCGTCGTCGGGCTCGACCGGCCTTTTCTTTGCAGTCTTTGCAACTGACTTCTTGGGCGTGTCGTCGGAGGGAATGCGATCCTTGGGGTCGAGGCGCAGATCGGCCATCGCGGCCGCAAGACCGAATCGCGGCTCCTTGCGTCCGCCGCCCTGTTTCCGTCCCCGCGCCATACGCAACCCGAGCCCGCGACCCCGCCGTCCGACCACGGTAACGTCCGGAGTTTAAGGGGCAGTTAGAAAGATCTTAACGCGCGATTAGGAGTTTCGCGCCGCTAACGCCGCGTTATGGTTAAGCCAAGGTAAACAACAACAGGCGAGGGAGTTCATGGGCCATATCGATCCCACCAAGGAGGTGTTCGCGCAGTTTCGGGAGAACGACCGCCCGGGGCCGATCCACATGCTGAACCTGGTGCGGCTGCGCAGGGAGGCAGCCTATCCCGATGGACGCAAGGTCAGCGGCGCGGAAGCCTATGCCGCCTATGGCCGCGAGAGCGGCCCGGTGTTCGAGCGCCTCGGCGGCCGCATCGTCTGGCAGGGTCGTTTCGAGCTGATGCTGATCGGTCCGCAGGACGAACGTTGGGATCGCTGCTTCATCGCGGAATATCCGAGCGTGCAGGCGTTCGTCGAGATGATTAGGGATCCCGTCTATCGCGAGGCGGTGAAGCACCGCCAGGCTGCGGTCGAAGACTCGCGCCTGATCCGCCACGCCGTGCAGCCGGTGGGCAAGAACTTTGGCGAGGTGCCGGCGGGGTAGGTCTCATTGCATTTCGCGTCTCATTGCATTTGCGAGACTGGTAGTACGGTGTTGCCACACGAAAGGTACGTTCCCTCCCCCCTTGTGGGGGAGGGCTAGGGAGGGGGGTGGCCACGAAGACGGTCGCCCGGAGCTACCCCCCTCCCCAACCCTCCCCCACAAGGGGGGAGGGAGCGCGGCGGTGGACGGCGATAGGGAACGCCAACATCCACGTCGTCGACGCTTGCACGTCACATAAGTTTATGCTTATGTGTTGGCATGATCGAGAGTGACATCTTCAGAGCCCTGGCTGATCCGACGCGATACGCGATCTTCGAGAAGCTGGCGAACGGCAGCATGAATGCCAGCGCGCTTCGCGAGGGTCTGACGATCAGCCAGCCGGCGATGTCCCAGCACCTCGCGGTTCTCCGAAGCGCGGGATTGGTGAGGGAAGAACGGCAGGGTCGCTTCGTCAACTATGAGGTCGATCCGGAGGGCCTGGCGCAGATCGCGCGCTGGCTGGCGAAGTACCGCGCCTACTGGCCGTCGCGGGTCGATGCGTTGAAGGCCGTGCTGAAGGACATGGACCAATGACCGATATCAAGGCTGACCGGCAGAGCGACGATCTGGTGCTCGACTACGAACTGGACGCGCCGCCGGAGAAGGTCTGGCGTGCCATCAGCATTCCTGCGCTGCGCGAGAACTGGCTGCCGCGCGGCGACCTCGCCGATGCTGCGCCAATCTCCGCGACGCCCGGCGAAGAAGTCCGCTACCGGATGCGCGACCACGAACCGCCGTACCTGGAGAGCATCGTGACGTTCCAGGTCATGCCCAATGCCGAGGGCGGCACCAGGCTCAGAATCATTCACGGGTTGGTCGCCACGACGCTGATGCGGCGGACATCGTCGGCGGCGAACAGCAACAGGCGCAGCCTGATGCGCGCGGCCTGACCCTTCAAGTCACCGACACCTCACTGAAACCGGGAGCTCGCGCATGCGCGACACGATGCAACTCGTCCCTATGGTCATCGAGCAGTCGAGCCGGGGAGAGCGATCCTTCGACATCTATTCGCGGCTGCTGCGCGAGCGGATCGTCTTCCTCAACGGCGAGGTCAACGATACGGTCTCCGCCCTGGTCTGCGCGCAACTGCTTTTCCTCGAGGCGGAGAACCCAAAGCGGCCGATCCATCTCTACATCAATTCACCTGGCGGCGTGATCACCAGCGGCCTGGCGATGTATGACACGATGCAATTCGTCAAAGCACCGGTGCACACGCTCTGCATGGGAACGGCGCGTTCGATGGGCTCGTTTCTTCTGATGGCGGGAGAGCCGGGCGAGCGGACGGCGCTGCCCAATGCAAGCCTTCACGTGCATCAGCCGCTCGGTGGCTTTCAGGGCCAGGCGTCCGACATCCTGATTCACGCGAGGGAGATGGAGCAGACCAAGCACCGCATGATCAGGCTCTACGCCGAGCATTGCGGGCGCAGCTATGAGGACGTCGAGCGCACCCTGGATCGCGATCACTTCATGACCGCGGACGAAGCCTTGCAGTGGGGCTTGATCGACCGCGTCGTCAAGCAACGCGACCTGGGTGACGTCATCAACGACTGATACTCCCTCGACGCGAGGGCGGATCCTGCCGCAACAGCCGTCGTCACCCGCGATGCGGTCGAATGGCCGTCGGCGAGCGCACGCAGCGGCGAACGGGCGCACCCCCGTGCCGCAATGCAGAACGGGGCCGCGCCATCGCGCAGCCCCGTACCATCGATGTTGACCGCGTCATTCCGGGGCGAAGCGCAGCATCGAACCCGGAATCTCGAGGTTGGTTCGTCGCTGTCGCGACGCCCTGGAACGACGTCGAGTGCAGCTAGCCCGCCGCGCCCTTGTCCTCCAGGATCGGGCCGAACAGTTCCCAGCGCTCGCCGTTGAACTTCATCATCTGCAGTTGCTTGTTGACACGATAGTCGGTCGGCGAGGTGTTGATCTTCATTCCCGGTAGCGAGAAGTCGCCGGTTACATCCTTCAGCGACGCCGCCTGCTTCATGACGTTCTCGTGCGTCAGGTTGTCGCCGCACATCTGCAGCACGGTGACCAGGAGCTGCGCGGTCGAATAGCCGTAGGTGTTGAAGTTCGAGTTCTTGTCACCCTCGGGATAATACTTGGCCATGAAATCGAAATAGCGCTTCAGGCCCGGATCGTCCTTCCACTGCGGGTCGAGCGGATCCTTGCCGTAGTTGACGGAGATGACGCCCTTGGCAGCGTCGAGGCCCGCAGGCTGCATGACCGCGCCGACCGAGGTCGCGTTGATGTCGACAATGTGCACGGGGTGCCAATCGAGCTCATGGAGCTTCTTGATCGCCTGCGCGGCTTGTTTCGGCGTCGCGGCCGAGAACAACAGGTCGGCTCCCGCCGACTTGATCTTCAGGATCTGCGAGTCGATGGTCGGATCGGAAACCTCGTAGGAGGCTTCGGACACGATCATCGTCGACGCCTTGTCGCCGAGGCCGGCCTTGATACCGTTCAGGTAGTCCTTGCCGAGATCGTCATTCTGATAGAGCACGCCGATCTTGGCGTTGGGATGCTCCTTCAGAATATACTGGCCGTAGATGCGGCCCTCGGTGAAGTAGTTGGGATTGTACCCCATGGTCCACGGGAAGTTCTTGGGGTCCGTGAACTTGGTGGCGCCGGTGGCGGCGAACAACTGCGGCACCTTCTTGGCGTTGAGGTATTTCTGGACCGCGGCGTTGGACGGCGTGCCGATAATCTGGAAGGTCAGCAGAACTCCGTCGTCCTCGACCAGCTTGCGGACCTGCTCGACGGCCTTGGGCGGCGAGTAGGCGTCGTCATACTGGATCAGCTTGATCTTGCGGCCGTTGATGCCGCCCTGCTCGTTGATCATGTTGAAATAGGCGGCCTGGGTCTTGCCGATCGAGGCATAGGCCGAGGCAGGACCCGAGAACGGCACCGTCTGGCCGACCTTGATCTCGGTATCGGAGGCGCCGGGATCATACTTCTTCTGGGCCGAGGCTGACGTGACGGAGAGGGTGACGGCCAAAGCGGCCGCCCCTGCAAGACGGAAATATCCCTGTCGCATGGGGTCTATCGTTCCTCCTGATTTGTTATGCGGCTGGTCTGCCCGACCGGGGCGCCATCGCTGGGAGGGAGTGTGGAGGAAGGGCTGGGCGGACGCAAGGCGAGGGGAGCACGGGTGCGGCGGTTCCGTCGATGTCGCTATGATGAGCCCAACTGGCTCAACAAGTTCGGTGTCGTCCCGGCCAAGCCCGGCGTCGCGCAGCGACGTCGGGCGCAGAGCCGGGATCCATAGCCACAGGCCGTCGTGTGGCTACGGCTCGGAGTGGCGATCCTGCCCCAAAACGCTGCCTGGGATTATGGGTCCCGGATCGGCGCCGCGACGCGCTTGTGCGCGTCACGGCTTGTCCGGGACGACACAGAGGATGGAGATACAGCCCGGCTCAGCCCGCGAGCCAAACCAGCACCAGGCCGATCGTGGCCGGCACGCTCTGGATGAACAGGATCTTGCGGCTGGCGGTGGCGGCGCCATAGAGCCCGGCGACGAGCACGCAGAGCAGGAAGAAGATCTTGATCTGGAACGCGAAGGCCGGCGTCGGGTGCGCCAGGCCCCAGAACAGGCCGGCGGCGAGGAAGCCGTTGTAGAGGCCCTGATTGGCGCCGAGCACCTTGGTCTGCTCCGCGCGCTCCGGCGTGTTGTTGAACGCCCTCAAGCCGGCCGGTTTGGTCCAGAGAAACATCTCGAGTACCAGAATGTAGACGTGCAGCAGGCCGATCAGCCCGACGACGATGTCTGCAATCAATGCCATGGTTCGGCTCCCCCAAGCCTGCGTGGGCCGGCGCTGGTGCCGGTCCCCTCGTTCAAATCGAGCTCCCGAGCGGCTCAGGGCCGCGCGATGGTCGCTCATGCCGCCGGTTGAGCGGCCGCGTCGTCATTCGCCAGCAGATGCAGCAGCGCGCTCTTGATCGCGGCCTGCCGGGTCGGCGCGTTGATCTGCGCGCCCAGCAGGTCGGTGACGTAGAACACGTCGCGGGCGCGTTCGCCGAAGGTCGCGACATGGGCCGAGGCGATGTTGAGATTCAGCTTCGAAATCGCGGTGGTCAGCTCGTACAGCAGGCCGGGGCGATCCAGGCCGGAGACCTCGATCACGGTGTAGAGCTCCGACCATTGATTGTTGATGGTGACCTCCGGCTCGACCGAGAACGCCTTGTGCTGCTTGCCCCGCGTCGTCCGCCGCGCCACGGCGTCCGGCAGCCGCAGCTTGCCCTCCAGCACCTGCTCGATGGTCTCGCCGATCCGCGTCGCGCGGCGGCCTTCGTCCTCGTCGCGCTCATATTCGCGGGAGATCGCGATGGTGTCGAGCGCGCGGCCGTCGGTCGTGGTGTAGATCTGGGCATCGACGATGTTGGCCCCGGCGGAGGCGCAGGCGCCGGCGATGATCGACAGCAGCCACGGATGGTCCATCGCGAAGATCGTCAGCTCGGTCACGCCGCGCGCCGGATCGAAGCCGACATTGATCGCGAGCTTGTGCCCGGCATCCTCGCTCGATCGCACGAAGCGGGCATGGCGGATCTTGCGCGGCAGCTCGACCTTGAGCCAGTAGGCCGGATAGTGCCGGCCGATATAGGTGTTGAGCTCGTCCTCGGGCCAGTCGGTGAAGGCGTTGCGGAATTCGGCCTGCGCCGCGGTGATGCGCTTGGCGCGGTTGACCTCGGAGAAGCCGCCGGTCAGTACCGGCTCGGTCTCGTAATACAGCGTACGCAGGAGCTGCGCCTTCCAGCCGTTCCAGACGCCGGGGCCGACTCCGCGGATGTCGGCGGTGGTCAGGATGGTCAGCAGCTTCATCTGCTCGACGGACTGCACCACGGCGGCGAAATTCTCGATCGTCTTGCGGTCCGACAGGTCGCGCGACTGCGCCACCGTCGACATCGTCAGATGCTCCTCGATCAGCCAGGCGACCAGTTCGGTGTCGGCATTGTTGAAGCCGAGCCGCGGGCACAGCCGGCGCGCGATCTTGGCGCCGGCGATGGAATGGTCCTCGGGCCGCCCCTTGGCGACGTCGTGCAGCAGCACGGTGATGTAGATGACAGCGCGGTGCTCGGGCCGGATCTTGCGCATCAGGTCGGAGGCCAGGGTGAACTCGTCGATGCCGCCGCGCTCGATCTCCTGCAGGAACCCGATGCAGCGGATCAGGTGCTCGTCGACCGTGTAGTGATGATACATGTTGAACTGCATCATCGAGACGATGCGGCCGAAGGCGCGAATGAAGTGGCCGAGCACGCCGGTCTCGTTCATCCGCCGCAGCACGACCTCGGCATCGTTGGAGGTCAGGATCTCCATGAACAGCCGGTTGGCCACGGGATCGTCGCGCAGCTCGGTGTTGATCAGGTTCAAAGAGCGCGTGACCGCGCGCATCGCGTCGGGATGGAAGGCGAGGTTGTGCTTCTGCGCCAGCCGGAAGATGCGGATCAGATTGACCGGATCGTGCTTGAAGACGTCGGGCGCGGCGAGGTTGATGCGGTTGTTGTCGACGATGAAGTCGTCGCTCTCCGGCACGCGCCGCCAGGTGGCGCCGGTGGTCAGGCGCGAGATCATCCGGCTCAGCACCGGCGCCGGCTTGGCCTGCTGGTCCTCGAGCTTGGCGCACAGGATGGCGGTGAGATTGCCGACCTCCTTGGCGACCAGGAAGTAGTGCTTCATGAAGCGCTCGACATCCTGCATGCCGGGATGGCTGGTGTAGCCCAGCCGCACCGCGATCTCGCGCTGCAGGTCGAACGACAGCCGTTCTTCCGGACGGCCGCTGACGAAATGCAGGTTGCAGCGCACCGACCACAGGAAGTCCGCGCAGCGCCGGAAGGTGCGGTATTCATGCGCGTCGAACACGCCGCGCTCGACCAATTCGGCGGTCTCGCGCACGCGGTAGACGTATTTGGCGATCCAGAACAGCGTGTGCAGGTCGCGCAGGCCGCCCTTGCCGTCCTTGACGTTGGGCTCGACGAGATAGCGCGACTGGCCGCCGCGGCGGTGCCGCTCCTCGCGCTCGGCGAGCTTGGCGGCCACGAACTCGGCTGCGGTGCCCTGCACCACCTCGCTGTCGAAGCGCGCGACCAGCTCGTCATAGAGCGGCCGGTCGCCCGCGAGATAGCGCGTCTCCAGGATGGCGGTGCGGATGGTCATGTCGCCGCGCGCCTGGCGGATCGACTCGTCGACCGAGCGGGTCGCGTGGCCGACCTTCAATCCCATGTCCCACAGCGAGTACAGAATGGCTTCGGCGACCTGCTCGCCCCAGGCGGTCTGCTTGTAGGGCAGGATGAACAGGAGATCGATGTCGGACTCCGGCGCCATCAGGCCGCGGCCATAGCCGCCGGTGGCGACCACCGCCATGCGCTCGGCGCCGCTCGGCACCTGCGAGCGATAGAGGTGCTGGGTGGCGGCGGCGTAGAGGATGCGAATGATCTCGTCCTGCACGAAGCAGAGCTGCTCGGCGCAGCGCCGGCCGTGGCGGTCCTTCAACAGTTGCGCCTGGGCCGCCGCGCGCGCCTTGACCAGCTCGGCCTTGAGGAATTGCACCACGGCGGCGCGGAACATGTCCTCGCGTCCCGAATGCTGCGCGGCCAACGCGTCGACCGCAGCCGCGATGCCGGCGCTGTCGAAATCGGAAAGGCTATCAGGGTGGGAATGGGGGGCGACGCTGTCCATGGATGCAACCGGATATCGAACAAGGCCTGTGCTGTCACGAAACTTCCAATGCAACAATCGATCCATGCTGTCATCGGTGCTCACGGGATGATGATCGTTCTGAACGGCGCCGTCGAAAGGAAAAGCAATTCTCGCGCGCCCCTGGCATAACTCATTGAAACAACAGCAATGTTTCTTGAGGGTTGGAGGGGTGACGATGGGTGGATTGTCGAGGCGCGGATTTGCTGCGGTTGCGGCCGTGGTTCTACTGGGATGCGGCGCTGCACGCGCGGCCGAACCGGTGAAGGAGATCCGCTTGGATTGGGCGACCTACAATCCGGTGTCGCTGGTGCTGAAGCAGAAAGGACTTCTGGAGAAGGAGTTCGCCAAGGACGGCATCAGCATCGTCTGGGTGCAGTCGGCCGGCTCCAACAAGGCGCTCGAATTCCTCAACGCCGGCTCGCTCGATTTCGGCTCGACCGCCGGCTCCGCCGCGCTGGTCGCCCGGATCAACGGCAACCCGATCAAGTCGGTCTACGTCTATTCGCGGCCCGAATGGACCGCGCTGGTCAAGGGCAAGGATTCCAAGATTGCCTCCGTGGCCGACCTCAAGGGCAAGCGGGTCGCGGTGACCCGCGGCACCGATCCGCACATCTTCCTGGTGCGCGCGCTGCTGTCGGCGGGCCTCACCGACAAGGACATCACGCCGGTATTGCTGCAGCACGCCGACGGCAAGGCGGCGCTGATCCGCGGCGACGTCGACGCCTGGGCCGGGCTCGATCCGATGATGGCGCAGGCCGAGGTCGAGGAGGGCGCCAGGCTGTTCTACCGCAAGGCCGACGCCAACACCTGGGGCATCCTGAACGTGCGCGAGCAGTTCCTGAAGGATAATCCGGAGATCGTCCGCCGCGTGCTCGCCACCTACGAGGTCGCGCGCAAGGACGCGCTGGCCAACTACGACGACCTCAAGAAGACCTTCATCGCCGTCACGAAGCTGCCTGAGACGGTGGTCGACAAGCAGCTCAAGGAGCGCACCGAGCTGACCCATAGCCGCATCGGCGCACCCCAGCGCGAGTCGATTCTGGCTGCGGGCCTGGCGCTGCAGCAGGCCGGTGTCGTCGATGCCAAGGTGGATGTGAAGGCCACGCTGGACGCCCTGATCGACGACCAGGTCCCGTTGCCGACGAATTAGGACTTGCACGGCTCGGGCAATAGGCCGCTGCGCCAAATCGCCTATGCCAAGAGCCGGCGATCAAAAACCGGTGTCGTCCCGGACAAGCTCGCCAACGCGATGGCGTTGGCGGGCGCAGATCCGGCAGACTTTCCAGACACAGGGACCCATACTCCGTGACGCCTGTTGTTGACCACGCTTGAGCGGCATCTCGCTCCACAACGACCGCCGCGGCGTATGGGTCCCTGTGTCTGGAAAGTCTGCCATGATGATGGTGGGCGGGAAGCCGTTGGGTCCTTGGCGCTAGACGCCGTGAGCCGGCTCGGTCTCCCGCCCGTTCCATTTATCAACCTGAACAGTTGCACGAGGCTGCGCCAACAGACCTCGCATCACAGGGACAGGCACCGTGATCGTACCTTTTCGTTGCGTCGGAATCGACGTTTGCAAACCCTATCTCGATATTTTTGATGAAGCCGTGGGGGCGCCGGAGCGCATCGCCAACGGGCCACAGGCCATCACACAGCTGGTGGCGCGTTGGGGATGCGATGTTCTGGTGGTCTTTGAGGCCACGGGTGTCTACGACCTCGAACTGCGCGAGGCCCTGCGTCGGGCGGGCATCCGCTTTGCGCGGATCAACCCGGCTCGAGCTCGCGATTTCGCCCGCGCCAGCGGCCAACTCGCCAAGACCGATCCGATCGACGCGCGAACGCTGGCAGCCTTTGGGCGCGCCATGCAGCCAGCCACCGAGCAGGCCATGACGCCTGCCCAAAGCGCCCTCGCCAGGCTTGCAAAACGGCGGGATCAACTGGTTGCCATGCGCGCCCAGGAAAAGAACCGCCGCAGCGAGGCCGAGGACCGCGCCATGGCCGAACGCATCAGCCGCCTGATCGAGGTCCTCAATGACGAGATCGTCGAGATCGAGGCCGAGATCAACGCGCTCATCAAAGCCGAGCCGGTGCTTGCGGAGCAGGCACAGCTGATGCGCTCCGTGCCCGGTGTGGGACCCGTCGCCTGCATGCAACTCATCACCCAGATGCCGGAACTCGGCCATCTCGGGCCAAAGGAGGTAGCCGCTCTTGCGGGCCTGGCTCCCTTCAATCGCGATAGCGGGGCGTATCGTGGCAAGCGCAAGATCGGCGGCGGCCGGAAGCGTGTCCGCGACGCCCTCTACATGGCCGCCCTCAACGCCGTCCGCCGCGCCGATCGCTTCAAGATCTTTTACAACCGTCTGCGCCAAGCCGGTAAACCCGCCAAGCTCGCCCTCATCGCCGTCGCCAGGAAGCTTCTAACCATCCTGAATGCCATGATGCGCGACCGAAAACCTTATGCGATCACTCCATCAACATAACAGTTGCCGGCGCAAGGCCGGGACGACAGCGAGTTTTGGGGCGCCGTCCCTGGCCTCCATCGCCATCCGCCCCCACGCCTTGCATTCGCACCCGAGCGCTGTTCTCACTATGACCATGACCGTCGAACTCCAGGCCCCCGCCGCGGCGGCCACACCGCAGACCGCCAGCCAGCCATGGCTCACGCGGCTGATGCGCCCGCTGCTCGGCTTGCTGCTGCCGCTGTCGCTCGCACTCGCCTGGGAGCTTGCCGTCCGGGCCGGCTGGTCCAACGGCCGGCTGGTGCCGCCGCCCTCGAAGGTCTTCACCACCATCGCCGAGCTCGCCCGCTCCGGCGAACTCTCCCGCCACATCACGATGACCTTGACCCGCGTCGGCATCGGCTTCGGCCTCGGCGTCGCCGCCGGCACGCTGCTCGGCGGCATCTGCGGCTATTGGGGTTTCGCGCGCCGGCTGGTCGATCCGACGATCCAGGCGCTGCGTGCGATTCCGTCGATCGCCTGGGTGCCGTTGTTCATCTTGTGGCTCGGCATCTTCGAGACCTCCAAGGTGGCGCTGATCGCAGTCGGCGTGTTCTTCCCGGTCTATCTCGGCCTGACCGGTGCCATTCTTTCGGTCGACCGCAAGATCGTCGAGGTCGGCCGCGTTTTCCGCCTGTCCGGACCGGCCATGATCCGCCGCATCCTGCTGCCCGCGGTGCTGCCGGCCTATGTGGTGGCGCTGCGCGTCGGCCTCGGCCTGGGGTGGATGTTCGTCGTTGCCGCCGAGTTCATGGGCGCCTCCGAAGGGCTTGGCTACCTCCTGATCGACGGCCAGCAGCTCGGCAAGCCGGCACAGATCGTGGCGGCCATCGTCATCTTCGCGATCATCGGCAAGGTCACCGACTGGCTCCTGGAGATATCAACCGCGCCGCTGTTGCGCTGGCAGGACAGTTTCGCGCGCCAGAGCGGGGCGGCCTGATGCTGCAGCTCGCATCCGTCACCAAGGTCTATCCCAACGGTGTCCACGCGCTGGAGCGGTTCTCGGCCGGGATCCAGCTCGGCGAGATCATCGCCATCATCGGCGGCTCCGGCTGCGGCAAGTCGACGTTGTTGCGCACCATCGCCGGGCTCGACCGCGCCAGCGCCGGCACCGTGACGCTCGACGGCGAGGCGATCATTGCGCCGCATCCCAAGGTCGGCATCATCTTCCAGGAGCCGCGGCTGCTGCCGTGGCTCACGGTCGCCGACAACATTGGCTTCGGCCTGTCCGAGCTGCCGGCAGCCGAGCGTCGCGACCGTGTCGCCCGCGCGCTGCAACGTGTGGGCCTCGCCGACAAGGCCAAGGTCTGGCCGCGCGAACTGTCCGGCGGCCAGGCGCAACGCGTCGCGATCGCCCGCGCATTGGTGGCGCAGCCGGAGGTGCTCCTGCTCGACGAGCCGTTCTCTGCGCTCGATGCCTTCACCCGCAAGGATCTGCAGGATCATCTGCTCGATCTCTGGGCCGATACGCGCCCGACGCTGGTGCTCGTGACCCACGACGTCGAGGAGGCCGTGGTGCTGGCCGACCGCGTGCTGGTGATGCGGCCGCATCCGGGCCGGCTGTTCGAGGAGATCACCATCAATCTGTCGCGGCCGCGCGACCGCAACGCGCCCTTGTTCGAGCAGTTCAAGCGGCATGTCTTGACCGCGCTGGACCGCTCGCTCGACCGGACGATGCCGGACACGCAGGGCAGGCGTGAGCCCGGCGGCGGCCTGTGGTGGTGACTTTGGCGGCCCGGCCCGGTACATCTCGTCTGAAATAAATCCGGGAGAGAACGACAAATGGATGCTGCCGAGCTGCGCGCCATGCAGGCGCCGATCAAGGAACGCTACAAGGCCGACCCGTCCGCCGCCGTGATCACCTTGAAGGCCAAGGGCGAGGTCGGGCAGGAGGGGCTGACCTGCAAGCTCGAGACCGGGCGCGCGATGGCGGTGGCCGGCCTGCATCCCGGAACTGGCGGCTCGGGGCTCGAGCTGTGCTCCGGCGACATGTTGCTGGAGGCTCTGGTGGCCTGCGCCGGCGTCACCTTGAAATCGGTCGCGACCGCCGTCGAGGTGCCGCTCAAGAGCGGCCACGTGTTCGCCGAAGGCGATCTCGATTTCCGCGGCACGCTCGGCGTCGACAAGGAGGCGCCGGTCGGCTTCCAGGAAATCCGTCTGCGCTTCGAGGTCGACACCGACGCGCCGCAGGACAAGCTCGACCTCCTGCTCAAGCTCACCGAGCGCTATTGCGTGGTCTATCAGACCATCAAGAACGGCCCGAAGGTGTCTGTCAGCTTGAAGCGGGTGTAGTGCGCGGCGGCGCTGCCTCTGAGGAGACAAGCTGTTGAGGCTCGCTCGGTCTGCGCCTCCCCCGCCTGCGGGGGAGGTCGCCTCGCATCGCCGATGCGAGGCGGGTGGGGGACTTCTCTCCACACGGCACACCCCATCATCGCCGCCCGAGCCGCGCCCCCACCCCAGCCCTCCCCCGCAGGCGGGGGAGGGAGCCCACCGCCTGCGCAGCATGAACTGATGTCCCTCGATCCCTCCTTCCTGCTGCTGCTGGCTCTGCGCATGGCGATCGCGGCGTCGTTCGTGGTGTCGGCGTCGATGATCGCCGAGCGCACCGGGCCCGTGATCGGCGCGCTGGTCGCGACGCTGCCGATCTCGGCGGGTCCGACCTACGTGTTCCTGGCGCTGGATCACGATGCCGCGTTCATCGCGCAGGGCGCGCTGACCAGCCTGCCGATCAATGCCGCCACGATCTTCCTCAGTCTCGCTTACGCCGTGCTGGCGCAGCGCCGCAGCGTGCTGGTGGCAAGCGCCACCGCGGTGGCGGTGTGGCTCGGTCTCGCCGCGCTGATCAAGAGCGTGCAATGGACGCTCTTGATGGGCATCGTCGCCAACATCATCACTTTCGCGATCTGCCTGCCGCTGCTGCAGCGCTATCGCCATGCGAAGATGCCGCTGATCACGCGGCGCTGGTACGACGTGCCGCTGCGCGCTTCGCTGGTGGCAACGCTCGTCGCCACCGTCACCTCGGTCTCCGGCTGGGCCGGTCCCAGCGTGTCCGGCATCCTGGCGCTGTTTCCGATCGTCTTCACCTCGATGATGCTGATCCTGCAGCCGCGCATCGGCGGGCCCGCGACGGCGGCCGTGCTGGCCAACGGCGCCTACGGCCTGATCGGCTTCTCGCTCGCGGTGGTCGTGCTGCATCTCGGCAGCCTGCATCTGGGCGCCGTCGCCGGCCTGAGTGGTGCGCTGGCGACCTGCGTCGGCTGGAATCTCGGACTATGGTGGCTGGGGCGACGGAAGGTCGCTGCGGTCCGATAGGTCGCTCCACGTCATTGCGAGCGAAGCGAAGCAATCCAGGGCTGCGGGCGGGACTCTGGATTGCTTCGGCGCAAAGGCGCCTCGCAATGACGGCGGTTGTTGATCGATTGACCTCGCCACACTCGGTGTCATTCCGGGCTCGCGCTTTGCGCGCCCCGGAATGACGGCCAGCTATGACTTCGGCAATTTCGCCTTCAGCGCATACAGCGCGTCCATCGCCTCGCGCGGCGTCATCTCGTCCGGATGCAGCGCTTTCACGGCGGCGATCAGCTCTTCCGCCTCCTTAGACATCGCAGGCTCGGCTGCGGCGCGCGAGGGCACCGCGAACAGCGGCAGATCATCGACCAGCGCGCGGGCGTTCTGGCCGCGGTCGGCGGCCTCCAGTTTCGCCAGCACCGATTTGGCGCGGCTGATCACGGCCGGCGGCAGGCCGGCGAGCTTCGCCACCTGGATGCCGTAGGAGCGGTCGGCGGAGCCGGGCAGCACCTCGTGCAGGAACACGACGTCGCCCTGCCATTCCTTGACCCGCACCGTGGCGTTGAACAGCCGTGGTAGCTTGGCAGCGAGGGCTGTCAGCTCATGGTAATGCGTCGCGAACAGCGTGCGGCACCGGTTGCTCTCGTGCAGATGCTCGATCGCGGCCCAGGCGATGGAGAGGCCGTCGAAGGTCGCGGTGCCGCGCCCGATCTCGTCGAGGATCACCAGCGCGCGCTCGCCGGCCTGGTTGAGGATCGCCGCAGTCTCGACCATCTCGACCATGAAGGTCGAGCGTCCGCGCGCCAGATCATCGGCGGCGCCGACGCGCGAGAACAGCCGGTCGACGATGCCAATGCGGGCGCGGCTCGCCGGCACGAACGAGCCGATTTGGGCGAGCAGGGCAATCAGCGCGTTCTGGCGCAGGAAAGTCGATTTGCCGGCCATGTTCGGACCGGTGAGCAGCCAGAGCTGGCCGCTCTTGTGCCCCGGCGTCGGCGACAGATCACACGAATTGGCAATGAACGGCTGGCCCTCGCGCTTGAGGGCTTGCTCCACCACGGGATGGCGGCCGCCCTCAATGGCGAAGCCGAGCGAGCCGTCGACCTCCGGGCGCACATAATTGTCGTCGACCGCGAGCTTCGCCAGCGCAGTGGCGACATCGAGCATCGCAAAGCCGTGCGCGGCGGCGCGCAGATCGTCGCCGATCGCGAGCGCCTGTGCGCACAGCCGGTCGAAGATCTCGAGCTCGAGATTGAGCGCGCGCTCGCCGGCATTCGCAATCTTGGCCTCGATCTCGCCGAGCTCTGATGTCGTGAAGCGCACCTGGCCCGCCAGCGTCTGGCGGTGGATGAAGGTCGCGTTCAACGGCGCCGACATCAGCTTGTCGCCGTGCTGCGCGGTGACCTCGACGAAATAGCCGAGCACGTTGTTGTGCCGGATCTTCAGCGCCTTCACGCCGGTCTGGTCGGCATAGCGCGCCTGCATCGAGGCGACGACGAGCCGCGAGGCGTCGCGCAGATTGCGTGTCTCGTCGAGCGTCGCATCATAGCCGGATCGGACGAAGCCGCCGTCGCGCTTGATCAGCGGCAGCTGCTCGTCGAGCGCACGGGCGAACTCCTCGGCGAGCGTGCGCGCCGGCCGCGCCAGCGCGGACATGACCGACGCCACCTCCTGCGGCGGCTGGTCGAGCGCCGACAGCCGCGCCAGCGCCTGGTCGGCCGCAACGATACCGTCGCGCAGAGCGGCGAGATCGCGCGGACCGCCGCGGCCGACGGACAGCCGCGCCATAGCACGGGTCATGTCGGGCGCGCCGCGCAGGATCGAGCGGATGTCCTCGCGCGCGGCGCTGTCGGCGACGAAGACGTTGACGGCATCGAGCCGCCGGCCGATCTGCACCGGCTCCGTCAGCGGCGCGGCGAGCCGCTGCGCCAGCAGGCGCGAGCCGGCCGAGGTCACCGTGCAGTCGATCGCGTCGAGCAGCGAGCCGCGGCGCTCGCCGGCGAGCGTGCGCGTCAGTTCGAGGTTGGCGCGCGTCGCCGGATCGATCGCCATCGTGCTGCCGGTCGCCTCGCGCGCCGGCGGCGCCAGCGGCGGGCGCTGCCCCACTTGCGTACGTTCGACATAGGTGACGCAGGCGGCCGCCGCGGTCGCTTCCAAACGCGACAGCACCGCGAGGCCGTCCATGGTGGCGACGGCGAAATAGTCGCACAGCCGCCGTTCGGCGGTGGCCCCGTCGAACACGTCGCGCGTGAGCGGCGTCACCGCGGCGAGCTCGCGCAGCACCGGCTCGAACGCTTCGTCCGAGTACAGCGCGTCGGAGACGATGACTTCGTTGGGATTGATCCGTGCCAAGGTCGCCGTCAGCTCGGCGAACGCGCATTCGGTGACGATGAAGTCCGACGTCGAGATATCGATCCAGGCAAGCCCGAGCCGGTCGCCGCCGGAGGAGCCGCGGCTGCGCGCGATCGACAGCAGATAGTTGTTGGCGCGCGCATCGAGCAGATTGTCTTCCGTCAGCGTGCCCGGCGTGACCACGCGCACCACGCCGCGCTTGACCACGCTCTTGTTGCCGCGCGCCCGCGCCGCCGCCGGATCCTCCATCTGCTCGCAGACGGCGACGCGGATGCCTTGCGCGATCAAGCGATGCAGATAGTCCTCGGAGCGCTCCACCGGCACGCCGCACATCGGGATGTCCTGGCCCAGGTGCTTGCCGCGCTTGGTCAGCACGATGCCGAGCGCTTTCGAGGCGGCTTCCGCATCCTCGAAGAACAGCTCGTAGAAGTCGCCCATCCGGTAGAACAGCATCAGCCCCGGATGCGCTGCCTTGATGTCGAGATACTGCTCCATCATCGGCGTGAGCTTGGCCGGCGCCTCGGCGGGCGCGGCCGCAGGCACTGATTCTTGCGGAACCGGGGCGGAGATGGGCTGCTGGATCGTCATGGCGCGGAAACTAGCCAATTTGCCCGGACGGTCCTACCGCTTTGCAGGCGATGTCCCGGTTTTCCACGATGAGCGGTGCCTGCTGTTGCACCTCCCCCGCTTGCGGGGGAGGTCGTATCGCATCGGAGATGCGATACGGGTGGGGGAAGTCTCTCCTCACGGGGATTCTCGCTTGGGGCGGCCCCCACCCCAACCCTCCCCCGCAAGCGGGGGAGGGGGCGCACCGCTCGCGTTGAGAGAGCGTCGCATACGACAGCGCCGCGCATGCCACCCCGCGCTCCCGTCATTTGACCTGCCCCGTTCGCACTCCTAAAACCGCCGTCAATTCTGACCAGAAACACGAAAGTTCGGGAGAGAGCGATGCGAGACGTGTTCATTTGTGATGCGGTGCGGACTCCGATCGGCCGGTTCGGCGGCGCGCTGGCCAAGGTGCGCACCGACGATCTCGCGGCCACCCCGCTCAAGGCGCTCAAGGCGAAGCATCCCAATCTCGACTGGGCTGCCGTCGACGAGGTGTTCTTCGGCTGCGCCAACCAGGCCGGCGAGGACAACCGCAACGTCGCGCGCATGGCGCTGCTGCTCGCGGGCCTGCCGGATTCAATTCCGGGCCAGACCTTGAACCGTCTCTGCGCCTCCGGTCTCGACGCGGTCGGCGCGGCGGGACGTGCGATCCGCGCCGGCGAGGTCGATCTCGCGATCGCGGGCGGCGTCGAATCCATGACGCGCGCGCCGTTCGTGCAGGGCAAGGCGACGGAGGCGTTCTCGCGCTCGGCCGAGATCTTCGACACCACGATCGGCTGGCGCTTCATCAATCCGCTGATGAAGCAGCAGTATGGCGTCGATTCGATGCCGGAGACCGGCGAGAACGTCGCCGAGGAATTCCAGGTCTCGCGCGCCGAACAGGACGCGTTCGCGATCCGCTCCCAGCAGCGCGCCGGAAAGGCCATCGCCTCGGGCTATTTCGCCGCCGAGATCACGCCGGTCATGGTGCCCGGCGGCAAGGCCGGCCCTGTGACGGTGGACAAGGACGAGCATCCGCGCCCCGAGACCACGCTAGAAGGTCTGGCCAAGCTGAAGCCGATCGTGCGCAATCCGGGCACGGTCACCGCCGGCAATGCGTCGGGCGTCAATGACGGCGCCGCCGCCATGATCCTCGCCTCGGAAGCCGCCGTGAAGAAGCACGGCCTCACGCCGCGCGCGCGCGTTCTCGGCCTCGCCTCGGCCGGCGTGCCGCCCCGCATCATGGGCATCGGCCCGGTGCCGGCGGTGCGCAAGCTGATGGAGCGGCTCGGCCTCAAGATCACCGATTTCGACCTGATCGAACTGAACGAGGCGTTCGCGTCCCAGGGCATCGCCTGCCTGCGCCAGCTCGGCGTCGCCGAGGACGCCGATTTCGTCAACCCGCATGGCGGCGCCATCGCGCTCGGCCATCCCCTGGGCATGAGCGGCGCGCGCATCGCGATGACCGCGGTGCACGGCCTCGAGGTCCGCGGCGGCAAGCGTGCGCTCGCCACGATGTGCGTCGGCGTCGGCCAGGGCGTCGCGCTGGCGGTCGAGACGATCAACTGACGAAGCGCTGAGCGCTTCGTCATTCCGGGCAGCCCGCAGGCTGAACCCGGAATCTGGAGATGAGTCCTGCAATATCGAGATTCCGGGTTCGACGCTGGCGCGTCGCCCCCGGAGTGACGGAGTCCTGACGATGACCATCTCCCGCGAACAGGACGTCACGCCGGCGGTGCTGGCGGTGATGGATCGCACCGAGAACCCGCGGCTGCGCGAGATCATGGTGTCGCTGATCAAGCACCTGCACGGCTTCGTCCGCGATGTCAGGCTTACCGAGGCCGAATTTCGCGAAGCCGCCGCCATCATCGCCGAACTCGGTCAGCGCACCAACGACAGCCACAATGAGGTCGTGCTGATGGCCGGCTCGCTCGGCGTCTCGCCGCTGGTCTGCCTGCTCAACAATGGCGATGGCGGCAACACCGAGACCGCGCAGTCGCTGCTCGGCCCGTTCTGGCGGTTGAACTCGCCGCGCACTGACAATGGCGGCTCGATCGTGCGCTCGGCGACATCAGGCCCGGCGCTGTTCGTGCACGGTCGCGTGGTCGATCCGAACGGCGCGCCGGTCGCCGGCGCCGAGGTCGACGTCTGGCACGCCTCGCCGGTCGGCTACTACGAGAACCAGGATCCCGATCAGGCCGACATGAACCTGCGCGGCAAGCTCGTGACCGATGCCGATGGCCGCTTCTGGTTTCGCTCGGTGATGATGGTCGGCTATCCCATCCCGACCGACGGGGTCGTCGGCCGGCTGCTGAAGGCGCAGGGCCGTCATCCCTATCGCCCGGCGCATCTGCATGCGCTGATCGTCAAGCCGGGATTCAAGGTCCTGATCTCGCAGGTCTACGACCCCAACGACCCGCACATCGACAGCGACGTCCAGTTCGGCGTCACCAAGGCGCTGCTCGGCAACTTCATTCGCCACGACATGCCGCACCCGACCGAGCCCGGCGTCACCACGCCCTGGTATTCGCTCGATCACGTCTACCGGATGGAGATCGGCGACACCGTGCTGCCGCGCGCGCCGATCAAGTAGCGCTTCGGAATATCCCTGCTAGTATGGGCAAGCTGCAACCCTGAAGGGACGGCGCCCACATGTCCTCCACCGACTTGCCGTCCGTTGCCAAGCCCGCCGCGTTGACGGCGACGATGCGTGAGGCGGGTGTGCTCGAGTCCGGCGCGGTCTCGGACGTCGCCGCAATCAGCGACCGGCCGATGCTGTTGTCGCGCATCATCCGCCTTGGCTTGTCCTATAACGGCGCGGCCCCGGACGCGCCGAAGGCGCTGATCCTGAAAATCCCGATGCCGGCCTTCGCCAAGACGCTGTGGCGGGGCGGGCGCCACGAGGTCAATTTTTATCGCGGGCTG
This sequence comes from Bradyrhizobium sp. SZCCHNS1050, assembly GCF_032484785.1. NCBI lineage: Bacteria > Pseudomonadati > Pseudomonadota > Alphaproteobacteria > Hyphomicrobiales > Nitrobacteraceae > Bradyrhizobium > Bradyrhizobium sp. SZCCHNS1050. Next base: position 3,057,949 of record NZ_JAUETR010000001.1, read on the forward strand.
GCGCGGCTCATGCCGACGGGCCTCGTGCCCGGCTCTTACGGCGGCGCGTGGGACGAAGCCGCGCTCACCTGGCACTTGTTGCTCGAGGATCTCACCGACACGCACCAGACGGCGACGCCATGGCCGCTGCCGCCTGCGCTGCCCCAGGCCGAGGGGATCGTGCGGGCGCTGGCGCGGCTGCATGCGGCGTGGTGGGACGATCCGCGGCTTGGCGTGTCCATCGGCAGCTTTGCGACCGCGGACGAGCGCGCCGAGCGCGGCAGCACCTTTGCCGGCCACTATCAGCGCTTCGCCGATCAGTTGGGAGACCGCCTGAGCGCGGACCGGCGCGCGGTCTACGAACGCCTGATGGCGGCGACGCCGCGGCTCTCGGAACGCTATCTGTCGCGGCGAAACCTCAGCATTGCGCATGGCGACGCGCATGTCTGGAATTTTCTGGTGCCGAAGGCCGCCGACAGCGACGACGTGCGCGCGTTTGATTTCGACCAGTGGCGGATCGGCGTGCCCGCGAACGATCTCGCCTACATGATCGCGCTGCAAATCTATCCCGACCGTCGGGCGCGGATCGAGCGGCCGTTGCTCGACAGCTATCATCAGACATTGGTCGCAGGCGGTGTGACCGGCTACGACAGGGCGGCGCTGGATCAGGACTATCGTCTCGCCGTGCTCTGGCACATCGCCCAGCCGGTCTGGCAATGGGCGATCCAGCTCCCTCCGGTGATCTGGTGGAATAATCTCGAGCGCATCTTCCTTGCGTTCGACGATCTCGGCTGCCGCGAATTGCTGGACTGACGGCGCTTCCCTCGCGACAGGGCCGCACGCGCGCGGCGAGGTCTTTGTCGCTACACGTCACTGCGGTGCATTTTGCCGGCGTCGCTACCAGCCCCCTTAACGATCACCAGAGATTGTTCGCCGGCCTTAAACCGCCGGCCAGCATCGGCGCGACATATCGGCATGGGCATGGCGTTCGACATGGTCACGGAAGGGATCGGATCGGGAGCTGGCTTGCTAAAGCACGGATATTGTGCTTTAGTGTTTCCTATGGCCGGAAGCGCCCACGATCAGGCTGTTCGCTACCGTCTGCTCCTCTCCCCCGAGGCGCGGGACGCGATCGAGGCGACCTTCGCCGACTATGCCCGGATGATGGACATGCTCGACGAGATCGCTGCTGGCAAAGGCATCGGCGCCAATCTCGTCACGCTGCACGGCCATGCCTACGACCCGATCCGCAAGGCCACGCGGCTGCCGTCGCGCCTCGTCACGCTCGGCTTGCGCGACCGTGCCGCCTATCGCGCCGCCTCGAATCCGCGGCTGCCGCTCGACGACCGTCTGGTGAATGTCAGGAATGCCGGCATGTTGTCGCTCGGCACCGCGCGCGGTCGCATCGCGATCCCGTTCGAGGTGACCGGCTACGTCGCGGGCTGGCCGCACGCGACGCCGGCGCAGCTCGTGCGAACGGACGAAGATGACTTCGAAGTCCATTTCGGCGTTACCGCAACGTCACACGCTCGTCTCAGCCCAACCGTCAGCCCACGAAAGGACCACGTCATGCTCGCCGAACACGCGCCGGCCCCCGACACGCTCCTGTCACGCGCCGGGCGCCTCATCGCCGGGATCGCCTATGGAGCGATCGAAAAGGCCGAGGACAAGAACCGGGTCGCGCTGGTCAGCCAGGCGATCCGCGAGATCGAGCAGGCCGAGCGCGAATCGCGCGAGAGCCTGTCGCATGCGCGCGCGGAGGAATATCGGCTCAATGCACGCCGCGCCGAGATCGAGCGCGAGACGACCGTGCTGGCCGAGCAGATCCGCGTCGCCATCGCCGAGCACCGCGACGATCTCGCCCGCGCCGGCATCGCCCGGCAGATGGATCTCGAAGCCCAGTTCGAGGTGCTGTCGAAGGCGATCGACGAGAATGCCGAGCGCATCGATGCGGTGCTGACGACCCTGCGTGCGATTCTGTCGAGCCTGCAGGACGCGCAGGCGCGTCTCGCCGAGCTGGAGCACAGCGAGGCGCTCGCCGACCAGCCGAAGGCCGCATCGCGCAAGGGGCCGGATGCCGGCCTCGCCAAGGCCGCGCGCGCCTCCCGCGTCATCGCCCGCGCCACCGGCGTGCCGGAAGGCATCCCGCCGTCGCCCGACATCGACGAATTGTCGAAGCTGAAGCGTGACAAGGACATCGCCGAGCGGCTGGCGCGGCTGAAATCGCAGAATTGAGCGGGCGGGGGCGCGTCGTCCCATGACCATCGTCGACCATTTCATGCAACCCGAGGTGCGGCCGTTCGCGATTGCCGCCGTGATGATCGTTCTGGTCGGCGGCGTCGAGATCGGCTCGATGCTGATCGGCCTGTCGATCAGCGAGTTGCTCGGCCAGACCGTCGATCTCGGTCACGACGGCCACAGCACCAGCGTCGGCCACGTGCTGTCCTGGATCAATGTCGGCGGCGTGCCGCTGATGATCTGCATCCTGCTCGCGCTCGGCATCTTCTCGATCACGGGCTTTCTGATCCAGGATGCCGCGCGGCTGGTGGCGGTGGCGCTGCCGCCAACGGCCGCGGGCGTGCTCGCCGCCGTCGTCACGGTGCCGCTGTTGCGGCGCTCGACGCGCTACGCGGCGCGGCTGGTGCCGCAGGATGAGAGCTATGCGGTCGGGCTGTCCGATCTCGTCGGCCGCATCGGCGAGGTGGCGGTCGGCCCGCTCGATGGCGGGCTGCCCGGCCGCGTCCGCGTCAAGGATGTCCACGGCAACTGGCACATGGTGACGGCCTCGGCCGCGCCGGATTCGCCGTCATTGCCGGTGGGCGCGTCGGTTCTCCTCGTCGACCGCAAGGATGGCCGCTTCATCGCGATCGCCGCAGCCGACGAACTCACGAGCTCCAAGACACCTTAGCTCCAAGACACTTTCCTCAACCCGAAAGTAAATCCCATGTTTGATCTGGTTCTGCCTGCGTCGATCGGCGTTGTGCTGCTGGTCGTTCTCGGCACTGTCTTTGCCGTTCTCTACCATCGGTCCACCCGCGACGAGGCGTTCGTGCGCACCGGCCTGGGCGGCAAGAAGGTGGTGCTCGACGGCGGCGCCGTGGTGCTGCCGATCTTCCACTCCATCGCGCGCGTCAACCTCAAGACCTTGCGGCTCCGCGTCGAGCGCTCGAAGAAGGATTCGCTGATCACCAAGGACCGCATGCGCGTCGACATCGACGCCGAGTTCTACGTGCGCGTGAAGCCCGACGTGGATTCGATCGCACTGGCGGCGCAGACCCTCGGCGCCGTCACCAACAATGCCGAATTGCTGCGCGACCAGGTCGAGGCCAAGTTCGTCGACGGCCTGCGCTCGGTCGCGGCCACGATGGAGCTGTTGGACCTGCAGGAGAAGCGCTCGGATTTCGTCAAGCACGTCCAGGCCGCAGTCGAGGCCGACGTGCAGTCCAACGGCCTGGAGCTGGAATCGGTCTCGCTGACCAAGCTCGACCAGACCGACATCTCGTTCTTTAACGCCGAGAACTTCTTCGACGCCGAAGGCCTGACGCTGTTGAAGACGGTCACCGAGACGCGGCGCCGCGACCGCAACGCGATCGTACGCGACAATGAGGTCGCGATCGCGCAGAAGGACCTCGAGGCGCGCCAGCTCACGCTCCAGATCGAGCGCACCAAGAAGGAGGCCGAGCTCAGCCAGGAGCGCGACATCGCCAACAAGACCGCGAGCACCCGCGCCGAGGTCGCAAGCGCGACGCAGACGGCGTGGCAGACCGAGGAGAATGCGCGCATCGAGGCGCAGCAGAAGATCGCGCAGCGCGAGGCGGAAGCCTTGAAGGTGCGAGAGACCGCGGCGATCGAAAGCAATCTCGCGATCAACCGCCGCAAGACCGACGCCGACCGCGAGATCCAGATCGCGACGCAGGACAACGACATCCAGATCGCGACCAAGAGCAAGGAAACCTCGGAAGCGCGCGCGGTCGCCAAGGCGGCCGAGGCGCTTGCGGTCTCCGCGGAGGAAAAGGTGACGACGGCGCGCGCCATCGAAATCGCCGACCGCGAACGTCAGACCGCGGTCATGGCGGCGCGGAAAGAGGCCGAGCAGCGCTCGACCGGCATTACCGTTGCCGCCGAGGCAGAAAAGCGCGCCGCGGTCGATCGCGGCGAGGCGGCCAAGACCCTGGCCGAGGCGGAGGCCGAGGCCAACAAGATCAAGGCCGTCGGCGTGCGCCAGATCGGCGAGGCGGAAGCCGCGGTCATCCTGATGAAGAACGAAGCCCAGAACAAGCTCGGCAGCAACGTGATCGATTTCGAGCTCGCCAAGCAGCGCATCGCGACCATGCCGGCCGCGCTCGGCGAGATGGTCAAGCCGATCGCCAATCTGAAGGACGTTCGCATCCTGCACACCGGCGGCGCGTTCGGCGGCAATGGCGGTGCCGGCGGCAATGTCGGCTTCGGCGAAGGCCTCGCCGGCGAACTGCTGCGCGTGCACGCGCTGAAGCCGTTGATCGACGAGATCCTGGTGCAGTCCGGCTTCAAGCCCGGCGACGATCCGGTGCAGGCGCTGGCCGGCGTGATCCTGCCGACGGCCGAGGCCAGGCCCGCTGCCGCACCGGCGAAGATCGAGCCGCTGCAGAAGCCGTAGGCCAAAATGTGAAAAGGGAGGCCCCGGGGCTGGGGGCGGCGCTGGAGGAGCCACCGCCCCCGCCCGGCACATCACGAGTGGGGCGCTCATGAGGTGCAGTCCCTGCGCGCAACTCATACGCAGAGAACCGTGTGGGGTGAGCAGAAGATAGCCGGAAACGCGCCGGATTGAAGTTACAAATCCATCACGTCGCGGTCACCTTTTTGCTATCCCGCCCCCACCCTGTCTCGACAGCGCGCGCATTTTCCGTCGCGGGGGAAGCGGTCACTCCATGACGGCGTGGTCGGCCGGGGCGGACTGCGCGCGCAACGCGGTGCGCGTCGAGCCGATCATGACCGCGAGCGGGATCGAGACCAGGATGAACGTCATGACCAGCTGGTAGTCGTGCGAGAATGCCAGGATCTGCGCCTGCACGGTCACCATCGCGTCGGCCATCGCGCGCCCGGCATCGGTGGACAGGTTCAGGAGGCCGGCAACATTGGGCATCTGCAGCGCGTGATTGAACGGGTTGATGTGCTCGACCAGGATCGCGTGGTTGCGCCGTGTTCCCTCGGTGAGCTGCGCGATCGCGATCGAGATGCCGATCGAGCTTGCGACATTTCGCACCAGGGTCAGCATCGAGGTTCCATCAGTCCGCAACTCGCCCGGCAAGGTCAGGAATGCCACGGTCGAAAGCGGCACGAACACGAGGCCGAAGCCGAACCCCTGCATGATGCTGATGGTGATGATCTCGGGCACGCCAGTCTGGTCGGTCCACGCCGTCATCTGGAACAGCGACACTGCGGTCAGCGCCAGGCCGACGATGATCAGCGTGCGCGCCTCGATATAGCGCAAGAGACGCCCGACCAGCATCATCGCGACGAAGGTGCCGCAGCCGCGGGTCGCGAGCAGCACGCCGGCGGTGATGATGGGATAGCCGATGACGTTCTGCAGGAACGGCGACGACAGCGCCATGGTCGAGAAAAGCACGAGGCCCATCACCGTCATGAACACGCAGCCGCCGACGAAATTGCGGTCCTTGAACAGCGCGAACTGGATGAACGGCCGCTGCGTCGTCAGCGAATGCGCCAGGAAATAATAGAAGCCGACGGCGGCGATGATGAACTCGATGATGATCTCGTTGCTCTCCAGCCAGCCCTGGTCCTCGCCGCGGTCGAGCGCGATCTGCAGCGAGCCGATGCCGATGGCGAGCGCCGCGAAACCGAACCAGTCGAAGGTCAGCTCCGCGTTCGGCTTGGTCTCCTCCATGAACGCCATCAGGCCGAGCACGGTCACGGCGCCGAACGGCAGGTTGACGAAGAACACCCAATGCCAGGAATAGGTCTCGGTCAGCCAGGCGCCGAGCGACGGCCCCATGATCGGGCCGAGCATCACGCCCATGCCCCAGATCGCCATCGCCTTGGCGCGCTCATGCAGCGCGTAGGAGTCGAGCATGACCGCCTGCGACAGCGGCACCAGCGAGGCGCCGAACACGCCCTGCAGGAGGCGGAACAGCACCATCTGGGTGATGTCCTGGGCGAGCCCGCACATCACGGAGGCGATGGTGAAGCCGGCCGAGCAGACGATGAAGGTGCGCTTGCGGCCGAAGCGGTTGGCGATCCATCCCACCGGAGCGGTCATGATCGCGGCCGCGACGATGTAGGACGTCAGCACCCAGTTGATCTGGTCCTGCGAGGCCGACAGCGTGCCCTGCATGTAGGGCAGCGCGACGTTGGCGATGGTGGTGTCGAGCGCCTGCATGATCGTCGCCGTCATGGCGCAGATCGTCACCATGTTCCGGCGGAGGCCCGGAACTGCGGATGAGGCCGCAGGCGCGGTCATGACGCTACTCGTCCTTGTCCGCCGCGTGCGCCGATCCGAACAGCCCGGCCAGCGTGCGCTCGTGGCCGGTATCGATCGACACGTTGACGCTCATGCCGGCCTTGAGCTTCGCGACGAATCTGTCGGCCTTGTCGAAATAGATCCGGACCGGCACGCGCTGCACGACCTTGACGAAATTGCCGCTCGCATTTTGCGGCGGCAGGATCGCGAACTGCGCGCCGGTGCCCGGCGACAGCGAGCCGACCGTGCCCTTGAAGCGGTGGTTGGGGAAGGCATCGACGTCGAGCTCGACCGGCTGGCCGACCGCGACATAGGTGAAGTCGCTCTCCTTCGGGTTGGCGTCGACCCAGGGATTGCTGATGTCGATCACCGAGAACACCGGCGTGCCCGCGGCCACGAAGCGGCCGAGCTGGATCTGGTCGACCTGGGTCGCGATGCCCGGCATCGGCGCGCGCAAGGTGGTGTGGTCGAGGTCGCGCTGCGCGTCGTCCAGCTTGGCCTTTGCCTGGACGTAAGGCGGGAACTGCTCCAGCGGCAGATCGGGATTGCCGAGCAGCTGCGTTTTCGCGTTCGACAGCTGCTGCTTGATGTACTGCGCCTGTGCGCCGGCGGTCACCAGCGCATTCGCGGCATTGTCGAGGTCGAGCTGCGAGCCGAAATTGCTCTTGGCGAGCGTCTGCTTGCGCTCGACGTCCTTCTGCTTCAGGTCGATGCCCTGCTGCGCGAGATCGAGCATCTGGCCGTAGATCTTGATGTTGGCGGTGAGGTTGTCATAGCTGATGCGCGCCTGCTCCAGGGCCGCCTTGGCCTGGTCGACCGCCAGGCGATAGGGCACGGGGTCGATCTCGAACAGCTCGTCGCCCTTCTGCACCTGCTGGCCTTCCTTGACGACGACCTTGACGATCTTGCCGGAGATGTCGGGCGTGATCAGCACCTTCTGGGCGCCGACATAGGCGTCGTCGGTCGTCACGTAGCGGCCGCCATTGAGATACAGCACGAGGCCGCCGATGGCGGCGACGAGCGGCAGCACCACCAGCAGCAGCGTGCGACGGTAGCGGCGCAGCAATCCGGGGCGCGCCGGCTTCGCGTCGGCGGCCGCGGGCGGCGCCGCATCCGGGCTGGCCTTCTGGTCGGGGGCGAGTTTCAGGGCGGGCTCAGCCATAGCGCTGCTCCTTTCGCTGCTCGTCGCACAGCGACTGCAGGGCGTTTCTCACGTTTTCCTTGATGGCTTCGAGATGGGTCATCAGCCGCTCGGCATCACCGGCGCTGATGCCCTGGAGGGCGGTGTCGGTCAGATCGCTGCGCAGCACCGCAAGCTTCGCGAGCAGCGGGCGCGCGGCCTTCTTCAGATAGAGCCGGTTGACGCGGCGGTCGCTGTCGTCGCCGCGCCGCTCGATCAGCCCGGCCTCGGCGAGCTTGTCGATCAGCCGTGTCAGCGTGATCGGCTGCATCTCCATCTGCTCGGCGAGCTCGGACTGCTTCATCCCCTCGTAGCGCTCGACCTTCGCCAGCACGGCCCATTGCGCGCGGGTCATGCCGAAGCGCGCCGCCTCCTTGTCGGCATAGGCGCGCACCAGGCGCTGCAGCTCGCCGAGCGTAAACAGGAAGTTCACGTCCACCGACGTGCGGGTCATGGCTGATCTCGATTCCAAGAGGGGGAACTAAGCTTTGGCTGTAATAAGCCTCGGATATGATAAGCAAGCTTATGAATATTTGATGGCTCTGCCGAGCGCACCCGCCCCGCCGCAGATGCATGGCTCGGCCGCGGCCTTTGGCGAGACCGGCCCGAGATGCTAGATTGTCGGCAATGACCCTCGCAAAGCCCACCTTCCCGGCGCCGGACCACGACCATGGCCGCTGCGCGGCCGATGCCCTGGACCATGCCGAGCGCATCTGCGCCCAGCGCGGCCAGAAGTTCACGCCGCAGCGCCGCCAGGTGTTGGAGGCGCTGCTGTCGAGCCACCGGCCGCTCGGCGCCTACGAGATCATCGAGGAACTTGCCAAGGTCGCCGCGCGGCCGGCGCCGATCACCGTCTATCGCGCGCTCGAGTTCCTGATGGCGAACGGCCTGGTGCACCGCATCGAGAGCCGCAATGCCTTCCTCGCCTGCGCCCATGACCACGAGCAGACCGCGCTGGTGGCGTTCCTGATCTGCGAGAGCTGCGGCGCCGTCGGCGAGGTTCCGGCGGCTCCGATCGCGGAAAGCCTGAAGCTGGCCGCCGCGGCATCGGGCTTCACGCCGAAACTGTCGGTCGTCGAGATCACCGGGCTGTGTGCCCATTGCCAGAAGGCGGCGTGAGAACGCTCACTGCGGCGCAAGCTGTACACGTGTGAATGACCGTCGTATTCGAGTTTCTGCGCGAGTCCGGTGCGCGCAGGGAGAGGCCAGCACCGCCGCTCTACGTCCGCATCATCTCCGACTGACCAAGACAAAGCTGACCACACCTTGATGGCGGTCCAAAAAACGAAACGCGCCAGGGAGCCAACGTCCTCGTGTCCGCAACGCCAACCTCATCCGCCGCGACCCGGCCGCTCGGCCTGGGCGCGATCGCCGTCATCCTCGTGCTGTGCCTGTCCTGGGCGTTCAACCAGATCGCCGTGAAGCTCGCGCTGCCTGAAATTCCGCCGCTGCTGCAGGCCACCTTCCGTTCGCTCGGTGCGCTGCCGGTGCTGCTGGTGTTCGCGCGGGTGCGCGGCGTGAAGATGTTCGAGCGCGACGGCACGCTGGGGCTCGGCCTGGTGGCAGGCCTGCTGTTCGGCTTGGAATTCGTGCTGATCTATCAGGGCCTGCTGCTGACCTCGGCGTCGCGCGCCATCGTGTTCCTGTATACCGCGCCGTTCTTCGTCGCGCTCGGCTCGTTCCGCTTCCTCGGCGAACGGATGGGCCCGGCGCAATGGGGCGGGCTGGCGCTCAGCTTCACCGGTGTGGCGCTCGCGATCGGCATTCCCCAGGCCGATGTCGACGGCCGCGTGCTGCTCGGCGATCTCCTGGTGGTCGGCGGCGGCCTGCTCTGGGGCGTGACCACGGTGTTCGTCAAAGGCACCCGGCTGCGCTTCATCGCGCCCGAGCGGGCACTGGGGTACCAGGTGGCGGTCTCCGTCCCGATCATGGCCGTGGCGGCCCTCATTGCCGGGGAGCGGTTGACCCAGGTTCCCAGCCCGTTCGTGATCGGCCTGATGGCCTACCAGTCGATCTGGGTGGTCGGGACCACGTTCACGGTCTGGTTCGCCCTGATCAAGGCCTACTCGGCCAGCAAATTGTCGGCATTTACCTTCATCACCCCTTTATTCGGGGTGCTGGCGAGCTATTTCATCCTGCATGACGCCCTGACGCTGGCCTTTGGCCTGGCTGCCGTGCTTGTGATCGTTGGGCTTTTTCTCGTAAACCGCCCGAACCGCGTGGTCCTGGCCGTGACTGATCCATTGCTGAATGTCACCAAAACCTGATATCCGAGCGCCCATGAACAAGCCCGAGATCCTGACCGAGAACACCTCAGCGTCCGATGTCGCCGGACCCGCTCCCCGGCATCGGACCACCCGCGTCATGGTCGGCAACGTCGCCGTCGGCGGCGGCGCCCCGATCGTGGTGCAGTCGATGACCAACACCGACACCGCCGACGTCGACCAGACGGTGGCCCAGGTTGCAGCGCTGGCGCGCGCCGGGTCCGAGATGGTCCGCATCACGGTCGACCGCGAGGAGGCCGCCGCGGCCGTCCCGCAGATCCGCGAGCAGCTCGACAAGCGCGGCATCACCACGCCCTTGATCGGCGACTTCCACTATATCGGCCACAAGCTGCTGACCGACTATCCGGCCTGCGCCGAGGCGCTGGCGAAATACCGCATCAATCCCGGCAATGTCGGCTTCAAGGACAAGCGGGACACGCAATTCTCGACCATCATCGAGCTCGCCAACAAATACGGCAAGCCGGTCCGCATCGGCGCCAATTGGGGCTCGCTCGATCAGGAGCTGCTCAGCAAGCTGATGGACGAGAACGCGGCTTCCGCGAACCCGCGCGATGCGCGCGCGGTGATGCGCGAAGCCATGGTGCAGTCGGCATTGCTGTCGGCCGCCCGGGCCCAGGAGCTCGGCATGCCGAAGGACCGCATCATCCTGTCGGCCAAGGTCTCGGCCGTGCAGGACCTGATCGCGGTCTATCAGGACCTCGCCGCACGCTCCGACTACGCCATCCATCTCGGCCTCACCGAGGCCGGCATGGGCTCGAAGGGCATCGTCGCCTCCGCGGCGGCGCTCGGCATCCTGCTGCAGCAGGGCATCGGCGACACCATCCGCATCTCGCTGACCCCCGAGCCCGGCGGCGACCGCACCCTCGAAGTTCAGGTCGCGCAGGAGCTGTTGCAGACCATGGGCTTCCGCACCTTCGTGCCGCTGGTTGCGGCGTGCCCCGGCTGCGGCCGCACCACCTCGACCACGTTCCAGGAGCTGGCGCGCTCGATCCAGGACTTCATCCGCGAGGAGATGCCGGCCTGGAAGACGCAATATCCCGGCGTCGAGGCGCTCAACGTCGCCGTCATGGGCTGCATCGTCAACGGCCCCGGCGAATCCAAGCATGCCAATATCGGCATCTCCCTGCCCGGCACCGGCGAGGCCCCGGCCGCGCCGGTCTTCGTCGACGGCAAGAAGTTCCGCACCCTGCGCGGGCCCACCATCGCCGCCGACTTCAAGGCGCTCGTCATCGACTACATCGACCAGCGCTACGGCAGCGGCGCCAAGGCGCCGGAGAGCGTGACCGCGGCGGAGTAGGGCGGGCACGCTGGTCCCGGCTCAGCCAGCGGCGCCTCCTGTGCCGCTGGGTTGATCGCGCGGTTGCTTGCGGCGAGAAGGTCTGACCATTCGTTACTCCGTCACGCCCGGGCTTGTCCCGGGCATCCATGTCGTTCCGAGGATGCCGAGCGGCGTGGATGGCCGGGACGAGCCCGGCCATGACGATGTGGCAGCAGACGGGCGCACAACTCCGATCGTCATATGCGATCGCTCTGTCGCAGGCGAGGAGCTTGAGAAAGAGTCCTCGGCTAGATTTCATGTCCAATCGGCCTGCCGTGAGAGCGACAGCCGACCTGCAACCGACGGCTGCTTGTGCCGCGCGCCGCGGTCTGAAATTTTTGCATGCGGATCGGCTGCAACGCACGCCGTGATGTCGCGGTTGCCCCCATCAGAACGGCGCCGCCCCACTGCCGCCCGCATGATCAGCACCTTGAGGCCTGCTGAAGAGGACGCCTCGATGAATCTCGACATCCGCGAAATGGAACTTGCCGAGACCTCGCTGGTCATCGACTACTTCTATTCGTCGAGCATCGAGCAACTCGACCTGATGGGCATCGACCCGACGCGGATGCCGACCAGGCCGGTGTGGGCCGGACTCTTCCAGACCCTGTACGAGACGCCGTTGGCCGAGCGCGCGGCGCTGCTGGTGATCTGGCGGCTCGACGGCCGCGCCATCGGCTTTTCCAGCTGCGACCGCATCGTCTACGGCAACCGCGCCCACATGCATCTGCATATCACCGAGCCCGAGCTGCGCAGCCGCGGCCTCGGCACCGCATGCGTCCGCCGCAGCATCGATTTCTATTTCGAGAGGTTGCGGCTCAAGCAGCTGTTCTGCGAGCCGCACGCCTACAACACCGCCCCCAACCGCGCGCTGCAGAAGGCCGGCTTCCGTTACTTGAAGACCTACAAGACGGTGCCGGGTCCGATGAACTACCACCAGGCCGTGACGCGCTGGATGATCGAGCGGTGACGTGAGGCTCCCCTCCACGTCATTGCGAGCGCAGCGAAGCAATCCAGGGCCGCGCAAGGATTTCTGGATTGCTTCGCTGCGCTCGCAATGACGGCGTTTGCCGCAACATCGCGTCCTACAACCGCGTGACCAGCTCTCAGCTCCTACAGCGGCAACTCACCATACGAGCGATTGGCGAGGCTCGCTTCCTCCAGATCGAGATCGCGCTCGATGCGGCGGCGGGTCTCGTCGGTGATCTTGCCGTCGCGCAGCATCACGTGGATGAATTTGCGTTCTGCCGTGATCAGCTCGCGGGTCAGCTCGATGCCGAGCGCGGATGCGTCGTTGTCCTCGGGCTTCAGACCTTCCGGGAGCTGGTTGGTCCGGACCTCGTGGCGCGCCCGTAGCAGCCGCACCACCTCGTCCGACAGCTCGCGATCGCTGGTCATCGTCTCCAGCGACCGCAAGGCGCTGTCGAGCGCCTCGCGCCGGGCCGCGATCTCCTGCTCATGCTCGCGCTGACGCTCGGCGCGACCCTGGTTGCCGACCCTGAGCCAGCGCACGACGGCCGGCAGGGTCAGGCCGAGGCCGATCAGGGTGAAGAAGATCACGCCGAAGGCGATGAACAGGATCTGGTCGCGATAGGGAAACGCGTCGCCGGTCGACAGCGTCAGCGGAAGCGCCAGCGCGGTGGCGAGCGAGACCGTGCCGCGCACGCCGGTGAAGCCGATGATGAAGGTCTGCCGCCAGGGCGGCAAGGGATCGCGGGCTCGCAGCGACGAGCTCAGCAAACGCGGCAGGATGGTCGCCGGGAAGGTCCAGGCGAAGCGCGCGATAACGACGATGGCGAGCACCAGCGCGGTCGCGATCATGATGTCGTCGAGCGGAAAGACCTTCGACTTCTCGTAGATCAGCCGCATCTGGAAGCCGGTCAGCAGGAACAGCATGCCCTCGATGAGGTAGATCATCAGGTCCCAGAAGAAGATGCCCTGCAGGCGGGTCGCCGAGGAGATCCACAGCGGTCCGTTCCAGCTCATGTAGAGGCCGCAGGCCACCGTCGCGATCACGCCGGAGCCGCCGACATGCTCGGGGATCCAGAACGCCAGATACGGCGTCAGCACCGACAGGGTGATCTCGACCTGCGGGTCGCGGGCATAGTGACGGGCGCGCAGCATCAGCCAGCCGACGCCGATGCCGAACGCGATCTCGCCGACCACGATCAGGCCGAACTCGCCGGCCGCGACCGGAAAGGAGAAGGCGCCGGTGGTGATGGCGGCCACCGCGAAGCGATAGAGGATCAGCGCGGTCGCGTCATTGGCGAGGCCCTCGCCTTCGAGAATGACCATGACCCGGCGCGGCAGGTGCAGCCGGCGGGCGATGGCGAGCGGCGCCACCACGTCTGGCGGCGCAACGATGGCGCCGAGCAGGAAGCCGAGGCTCCAGGGCAGGCCGAGAAGATAGTGGGTCGCGGTGGCCACCATGGAGGCGGTGAAGATCACGCAGCCGACCGCGAGCAGCACGATCGGCCGCAGATTGCGCTTGAACTCGCGCCAGCTCATCGCGACGCTCGACGAATAGATCAGCGGCGGCAGCACCACCAGCAGCACGAGCTCGGGGGGCAGCGCGAACGCCGGCATCGTCGGCACGAAGGCGAGCGCGATGCCGGCGAGCATCAGGAGGATCGCCGGCGCCAGGTTGGCCCGCCGTGCAAGAAGTGCGGTTCCCGCCAACACGGCCAGCAGGATCAGGAATATCTGAAAGTGAGCTTCCATGGCTGGTGGCTTGGCGTCGTCGCGCCGGCGTCAATCCCGGAGGTCGTAGCGGTAGGACTTCGACACGATCTGCCAGCCGTCCTTCAGTTTCATCGCCACGAGATAATCGGTGAAATAGCGCGGCGGCAGCTGGCAGCGCACCTTGATGAAGGCCGTCTTGTCGTCCGAACGATCGATGGTGACGATGAAGTCCTCGCGCGGCTTGCCCTCAGCCTTGGCCGATGGGCGCTTGCGCACCCAGGCCAGCCAGTCCGGCACGGTCAGGATCTTGAGCTCGCCATTCTCGACCCAGCGCAGGTCAGCGGTGGGGTGGAACACGGCACCGAGCTTGTCGGCGTCGCCCTCGTAGAGCGCATCGAAATAGCCCTGAACGACGGCCTCGACGGTGGAACGGTCTGTGCTCACGGCCAACTCCCTGGGAACCTGGACAAACAAGGATCGCATTTTCGATGCAAAACGGCGCTTGGCAAGGCATGAACTGGCGCCATAGCGCCAGCGACAGACTATAATGGCCGAGGCCAGGTCGATCGGGAATAAATCTGCGTGATCCCGGTCACAAGCCTAATGGGCTGCACTCTGATAGGCAGGTCCCAGCAGGTCTCCCAGCGGTATGGGGTAGGTACGATGTCTTGGTCACTTCGATTAGGCGGTTACATCCTGGCGGGAGCGCTGCTGCTGGTCGGCCACCCCGCGCTCGCCGACAAGCGAGTGGCGCTCGTCATCGGCAATTCCGCCTATCAGAACGTGCCGCAACTGACGAACCCCGCCAATGACGGCGCGGTGATGACGGCGACCTTCAAGAGCGCGGGCTTCGATGTCGTCGATTACCGGCGCGATCTGACCGCGCGGGAGACCAGGCGGGCCTTGCGCGATTTCGCCGACGCCGCCCGCGATGCCGATATTGCGGTGGTCTACTACGCCGGCCACGGCATGGAGGTCGAAGGGGCGAACTATCTGATCCCGATCGACGCCCGGCTCGAGCGTGACACCGACGTCTATGACGAGACGCTGTCGCTCGACCGTATTCTGGTCGCCGTCGAGCCGGCGAAGAAGCTGCGCCTGGTCATTCTCGACGCCTGCCGCGACAACCCGTTCACCCGCAACATGCAGCGGACGGTGGCGACCCGCAGCCTCGGCCGCGGCCTCGCCAAGGTCGAGCCGACCAGCCCAAATACGCTGATCGCCTATTCCGCCAAGGCCGGCTCGACCGCGCAGGACGGCGACGGCAAGAACTCGCCATTCACGCTGGCGCTGTCGCGGCATATCGCGACCCCCGGCCTCGACGTCCGCAAGGCGTTCGGCTTCGTCCGCGACGAGGTGCTGAAAGCGACCGCCAACCGCCAGGAGCCGTTCGTGTACGGCTCGCTCGGCGGCGAGGACGTGCCGCTGGTCCCTGGCGTGCCGCGCGTCGTGACACAGATGCCGGTGACGCCGCCGCCGAGCCCGCAGGCCGACATCCGGCGCGATTACGAGCTCGCGATGCAGGTCGGCAACAAGGGCGCGCTGAACGCCTTCCTGGCGCAATATCCCGACGGGTTCTACGCCAGCCTCGCCAAGTTGCAGCTCGACAAGCTCGCCGCCGAGGAGAATCGCGCCGCCGCTTCCGAGAAGGCCCGCGCCACCGAGGCCGAGCGGGCGCGGCTCGCCGCCGAGGGCGCGCGCAAGGAGACCCTCGCCAAGGCGGAGGCCGAGGCCAGGGCGGCGGAGCAGGCTCGGATTGTCGCTGAGAAGGCTAATCAGGTGGCGCAGCAGCAGGCGGCCGACGCCGAGAAGAAGCGCGGTGAGCAGCAGCTCGCGGCGGTCGACAATCCGCGCGCGGCGACCTCGCCCGGCGCGCCCACGCCCGCAGCACCGCAGCAGGGCCAGGTCGCCTCGCTCACCCCGGCCGCGCAGCCCGCCGATCTCGCCAAGTCGGTGCAGCTCGAGCTGCGCCGCGTCGGCTGCCTCACCGAGGATGCCGATGGCGACTGGGGCTCGGCCTCGCGCCGCTCGCTGTCGCAGTTCAACCGCTATGCCGGCACCAAGCTCGATACCCAGGCCGCCTCGGCCGATGCGCTCCAGGCGATCAAGCTCAAGCAGGCGCGCGTCTGCCCGCTGGTCTGCCAGCATGGCACCAAGCCGGACGGCGACCGCTGCACCCGCATCGTTTGCGCCGAGGGTTCGTTCGTCAACGACGACAATGAATGCGAGAAGCGGCGCGACAGGAAGCCGGTCGCCAAGCGCGATGGCAGCGACGAAGATGTGCCGTCGCGCCGCCGCGCCCGTGCGGCACCGGAGGCCGGGCTGCCGATGCCGGCTCCCGGTGCGGGCGTCGGGGTTGGGATCGGAGGTGGTGGCGGTCTCGGCGTCGGGGCGGCTCCGGGCTACACCAGGCCGCAGACGCAAGCCGCCCGGCCGAAGTCGGGCGGGCAGATCTATTGCGACGCTTATCTGTGCCGCGCCGTCAGGCCCGGTTGCCGGCTGGAATATCGCGGCGGCGGCGGCCCGGCCAACAATGCCAGCGTCGAGGTGTGCAACTGATCAGGACGAGATTACGCTGGCGGCGATGTTGACCATCAGGGCGACCAGCGCGGTGTTGTAGACGAACGAGATGATGCCGTGCACGGTCGCGGTGCGGCGGATGATCTTGTCGGTGATGCCGACGTCGGAGACCTGGGCGGTCATGCCGATGATGAAGGAGAAGTAGACGAAGTCCCAGTAATCGGCGTGCTCGTCCTTGTCGCCGCTCGGGAATTGCAGGCCGCCGGGCTTGGCGCCGCGGTAGTAGTCATGGGCGTAGTGCAGGGCGAAGGTCGCATGCACCGCGGCCCAGGACAGCGAGACGGTGAGCAGCGCCAGCGTCAGCGCCGGAGCGTCGCGCTTGGAAGCGCCGAGCTCGAGCACGATCGCGGCGATGCTGGCGAAGGCGCCGAGCGCCGTGACCAGCAGGATCACGAAACGGCCGTCGTCCTGCATGACCGCCTTGCGGCGGATGTGATGATGCTCGCTGCGCAGCATCATCGCCGCGACCAGCACGAGGTAGAGCGCGGTGAAGATGTCCCAGCTGATCAGGAGCCGCGTGATCAGGCGGAGTGCCGGCGGCAGCAGGAAGAACGCAACGATCGCGAGGCCCAGCGATATGAAGGTGCGCGGCCGCGCATAGATGACGCGCAGCGCAGCCGGCAGCCGCGTGAAGCGGGCGAGGTCCGGATCGTCGGGATGGACTCCGCCCAATGCCTCGCCTCAGCTCTTGCGTTCGGCGACGAAGTGCGCGGCGGCCCGCAGCACGTCGCCCTTGGCGCCGAAGACCGATAGCGCGGCATCGCCGCGGGCGAGCAGGTCGCGGACGCGCTGCTTGGCGCCCTCGACGCCGAGCTGGGTGACGAAGGTGGTCTTGCCGAGCTCGGCGTCGGCACCGGCTGGCTTGCCGAGGGTGGCGGCATCGCCCTCGACGTCGAGCAGGTCGTCGGCGATCTGGAAGGCTTCGCCGAGCGCGCGGCCGTAGTCGTCGAGCGCCTGGTACTCGGCCGCCGAGGCCTGGCCGAGCAGGGCGCCGGCGATGCAGCCGAAGCGGAGCAGGGCGCCGGTCTTCATCTGCTGGACGCGGGCGACGTCGACCGGGCCACTGTCGCCGAACCGGCCCTCGCCGGCGAGGTCGAGGATCTGGCCGCCGGCCATGCCGCCGACACCGGCGCAGCGGGCCAGCGCCCGGGTCAAAGCGAGGCGGACGCCGGCATCGGGATGGATCTCGTCGCGGGTGATGATGTCGAAGGCGATGGTCAGCAGCGCGTCGCCGGCCAGGATCGCGGTGGCGTCGTCATAGACCTTGTGCAGGGTCGGACGCCCGCGCCGCAGGTCGGAATTGTCCATCGCCGGCAGATCGTCGTGGATGAGCGAGTAGCAGTGGATGCATTCGAGCGCCGCGCCGGTCAGCAGCGCGCCCTTGCGCGGGACGCCGAACACGGCGGCGCTCTCGACCACCAGGAACGGGCGTAGCCGCTTGCCGCCGTTCAGGCTCGAATAGCGCATCGACTCGATCAGCCGCTTCGGCCTGATGATCTCGTCCGCCAGCGGCGCATCGCCGAGGAGCTCGCCGAGCAGGGCTTCGGTCTCTTCCGCGGTCTTGTCCAGGCGTTGGGTGAAGTCGGTGAGGGCCGTCGCAGTCATTTAACAAGAGCTCCAGGGGCAAAATTCGCCGGACAATCGTTGATGGCGGCGACTTCGTCAATTGCCGGAGCGGTGGCGGCTTTCGGCCGCGACGGCGGAAAAAAGCAGGAAACCACATCGAGATGTCGGATAATCCCCTCCAATTGTCCGCCCCCGCGGTGGTCCCAACCGAGCGGCGCCTGCCCTTGCGTACCGTCAGAACCATCCTCGTGATCGCCGTGCTGGTGCTGCTCGTGCCCTATGCGCTGACGCCGTTCTATGCCGTGGGTCACCCCGCCTCGACCCTGATGCTGTGGCGGTCGGTGACGGGGCAGCCGGTGACGCGGCACTGGATCGACCTCTCGGCCATGTCGCCGTATTTGCCGCGCTCGGTGGTGGCCGCGGAGGATGCCAAATTCTGCAGCCATCACGGCATCGACTGGGGCGCGCTGCGCGAGGTCATGGACGATGCCGAGGACGGCGAGGTCTCGCGGGGCGGCTCGACCATCACCCAGCAGGTCGCCAAGAACCTGTTCCTGTGGCAGGGCCGCAGCTATGTTCGCAAGGCGCTGGAACTGCCGCTGGCGCTGTGGATCGACCTCGTCCTCGGCAAGCGGCGCATCCTCGAAATCTACCTCAACATCGCCGAGCTCGGTCCCAGCGGCCAGTTCGGGGTGGAGGCGGGCGCCAATTACGCGTTCAACCGCTCGGCAGCTGGCTTAGGGCCGCGCGAGGCGGCGCTGATGGCCTCGATCCTGCCGAACCCCGTCCGGCGCAGCGCCCGGGCCCCGGGGCCGGGTGTGCGGCGGCTGTCGGCGACCTACATGGTGCGGGCCCAGGCCTCCAGCCTGCAGGCCTGCTGGGGGGAGCGGCGGTGAGGTCCGAGCGGGCGCAATTTTGGCCAAAAATGCCTCGGAGAGCCCTAGCCATGCCGCACCCCTTCCTCTATAAGCGCGGCCTTGATCGGCATCCGGGCTCGCCAGCTTCATGGCTGCAGCCGTCCTTTGCGGACGATGCCTTGCAAAAATACCCTAGAGGATACCGATATGGCCGTCCCCAGAAGAAAAACTTCGCCGTCGCGCCGCGGCATGCGCCGCTCGGCTGACGCCATCAAGAAGCCGACCTATGTCGAGGACAAGGATTCCGGCGAGCTGCGTCGTCCGCACCACCTGGACCTGAAGACCGGCATGTACAAGGGCCGCCAGGTCCTGAAGAAGAAAGACGCCTGATTGTCCGCGCGGGCCGCTTTCCAAGCTGCCCGAATTCGGCCATCGATGGGGTTGAAAGCGGTCCCGTGCGACGTGATTCGCCGGGACCGTTGCGTATCTGTGCCGCGTGATCCCGTCTCGCTGTCTCATCTTCGCACCGATTGACTTTGCGCCGGGCCGCCGCCCGCGCCATCCAAGGCTTCAACCGATGTCCATGGTCGGTTTCCCGCTGCTGCTGATCCCGCTGGCGATCTACAACATGATCGTCTTCCTGATGCCGGGGGTCGCGTTCAGCGAGACGCTGCTGCGCCTTCAGCTTCCGTCCGGCGAGGTCTGGACGATCTCGCTCGGCGACATGCTGCTGGCCCTGGGCGTGCTGCTGCTGCTGCTCGAAATCATCAAGGCGGCGAAGCCGAACGGGAAATATCTGACCGATCATCTGCTGTCGCTGCTGGTCTTCGGCGGCGCCGCGGCGGAATTCGCGATGTGGCAGAAGTTCGGGAATTCGACCTTCCTGCTGCTGACCCTGCTGGCGATGGTCGATTTCTTCGGCGGAGTCTCGCTGCGCACCAAGCGCGCCGCCCGCTCAGTCGTCGCAGCTCCCGCTTCCATGCCCGCGCCGGCCGAAGCGACCGTGCCTGATCCGGAACCTCAGCCGATCGAGGAGCCGGCCAGAGAATCGGTCAAAGAACCGGCCAAGGCGGAGGTTGAGCAGGCGGAGGTTCAGAAGGCGGATGCTGCCGCGCCCGTCGTTGAAGAGCCGATCGATGCCGTGCCGGCTGCTGCTTCGGTCGCCGAGTCCGTGCTGCTCGACCGCTCGGTCCCCCGGCCGGCTCCCGCTCCGACGACCGGCTGGGTCGCGGAGGCAAAGGAGACCGAGACCGCCTCTCCGGGCGCTCCAGAGCCGCCCAAACCCGACGCGCCGAAGCCCTGAGGCGCAGGAGCGCGCCGCTCAGATCATTTCTCGGGTCCGGCCGCCGGCACGCGTGACCGGCTGAAGCCTCGCCGCATAGGCACTGTGGACGTCGGCAACCGCCGCGCGCCTGAGCGTGCGGGTTTGCGGCAGCTGCTCGGCGGTCGCGATCAGATGGGTCACGAAGCCGGCGTCGGGGCGTGCTGCGCGAACGATCCGCGCGCGAAGGTCATGGCTCGCATCGCTCGGCAGCAGCGTCACGGAGCGGGAGGTCTGCTCCGACCCATCCAGGCGATCGCCGTCCTGATCAATCGTTAACATTGTCCAACCACCGCCGGCGCGATTGTCACGTTCTGGGACGCCGGAGCCTTTCGCTCCTCGATCTCGCAAGAGCAATGCCGTTCCAAGCGCTCTGGAGCGCTGCATGTTCCAAACATGGTTGACGCGTCTCGGACACGCGCTCGTCGCCTCGGCATGCTCTCCGTTAACCAGAGATGCGTAGTCTGATTCGCGAACTCGGCCGCCGCCGCTCGCGCGGATGCGCGCTGGCCGTTCCCAAATCAGCGCCGGTGCTGCCGGCCTGTGCCGAAACGAGGCGACCTTGACATCCGAATTGCCACAGACCGCGATGATCCTGGCATCCCTGGGCCAAGCCGCCTTCGTCTGGGATCTGGCGAGCGACGTGATCGTCTGGAGCGATCACGTCGGGGCGGTGTTTGCCGACGTTCCGCTGCCGCAACTCTGCAACGGCGCCGAATTCAGCAAGCTGATCGAGCCGGACCGCAGCATCCGCTCCGAGATCATGCACCAGGGGGCGCCGCTGCATGGCGCCGCCGGCACGCCGTACCGGATCGAATATGGCGTGCGCACCCACGCCGGTGCGCCATTGATCTGGGTCGAGGAGACCGGCTGCTGGTTCGCCGGCCCCGATGGGCGGCCCTTGCGTGCCCAGGGCATCGTGCGGATCAACAACGAGCGCCACGCCCGCGAGGAGCAGCTGCTCAAGCTGTCACGGCACGATCCGCTGACCGGCGAGCTGAACCGAACGCATCTGCTGGCGACGCTTGCCGAGGTGATCGAGGAGTCGCAGCGGTTCCGCTTCTCCTGCGCCTTCATGCTGGTCGGCATCGATCATCTCGCGCGCATCAACGACGCCTTCGGCTTCGACGTCGCCGACGGCGTCGTGCTGGAGATCGCCCAGCGCATCCGGGGCCGGCTCCGCGGTGGCGACACGCTCGGGCGGTTCTCGGGCAACAAGTTCGGGTTGATCCTGAAGAACTGCACGATGGACGACATGACCACCGCGGCCGAGCGCTTTCTCGCGACCGTGCGCGACGAGGTGGTGCCGACCAAGTCAGGTCCGGTCGCCGTCACCGCGACGATCGGCGCCGTGAGCGTTCCCCGTCACGCCCGCTCGGTCGAGGAAGCGGTCAACCGCGCCCATGAGACGCTCGACGCCGCCAAGCGTCGCCGCATCGGATCGTTCTCGACCTGGCGGCCGAACGTGGAGCGCGACGCACAGCGCAAGGTCAACATCCGCGTCACCGACGAGATCGTGACCGCGCTCAATGAGCGGCGCATCGTCACAGCGTTCGAGCCGGTGGTGAATGCCAACACGCTTGCGCCCGCCTTCTATGAATGCCTGGTGCGGATGCGCCAGGATGACGGCCGGGCCTTGCTGGCGCCGGACGTCGTCCCAGTCGCCGAACGGCTCGGTTTGATCCGTCTGGTCGATCACCGCATTCTGGAGCTGGTGGTGGCGGAGCTCGCGAGCACGCCCGACGTCACCCTGAGCCTCAACATCTCGCCTGAGACCACCATGGATCCGGACTGGTGGGCCTCGATCGAGTCCATGATGCGCGCCCATCCTGGGGTCGCCGAACGGCTGATCGTCGAGATCACCGAGACGGTCGAGATCCAGGACGTCGACGATCTCCGCGGCTTCGTGACGCGGCTGAAAGATCTCGGCAGCCGAATCGCCATCGATGATTTCGGCGCCGGACACACCTCGTTCCGCAATCTGCGCAAGCTCGGCGTCGACATCGTCAAGATCGACGGCGCCTTCGTGCAGAATCTCGTGCGCTCGGCTGACGACCGCGCCTTTGTGCAGACGCTGGTCGAGCTGGCGCGACGGCTGCAGATCAAGACGGTCGCGGAATGGGTGCAGGACGAGGCGTCGGTCGCGCTGCTGCGCGACTGGGGCTGCGATTACATCCAGGGCCGGGTGATTGGCCTCGCCTCGGTCGATCGGCCGTGGATCGGTAACGGCAGGGTGGAGCTGCCGGCGGCGGGTTGATCAGCCGCCGGCCCTTCGGCGTCAGCCTTGCTGCTCGTCCTTCTTCGGCTCCGACATGCGATCGAGCCGGTCCTGCATTTCCTTCATCTGACGGCGCAGCTCGTCGATGTTGTCGTCGGCGGCCGGGGCCGGCTCGGCGGCCTTCTCGTCGGTGCGCACCGGCGGCGTGAACGGCTTGAACATCGAGAAGGTCTGCTGGAACAGCTCCATGTTGCGGCGCACCTGCTCCTCGAGCGGCGCGAACGGCGTCCCGCTGAAGGTGTCGGCGATCTGCTTGCGGAACTTCTCCTGCTCCCGGGTCAGGGTATCGATCGACTGCTCAAGGTACTTTGGCACCACCATCTGCATGCTGTCGCCGTAGAAGCGGATCAGCTGGCGCAGGAACGTGGTCGGCAGCAGGTTCTGACCGGCCTTGTTCTCCTGCTCGAAGATGATCTGCGCGAGGACCGACCGCGTGATGTCGTCGCCGGTCTTGGCGTCGTAGACTAGGAAATCCTCCCCGTTCTTAACCATCGAGGCCAGATCTTCGAGGGTCACGTAGGTACTCGTCCCGGTATTGTAGAGCCGCCGGTTCGCGTATTTCTTGATTGTGGTGGGTTGGTCAGATTTCGCCATGAGCTCACACATGCAAACCGAGAACAGGGAACCCGGCGGCGTCGCCGCAGGGCGAAGAGCTACGCAATGCAATAACGTAATCACTTTCGAGCGAGTTCGGCTACGGTTTTGTGCGGAACGGTTAATCCCGCAGCAGAAATCTTGCTCACGAAACGGCCAAGCATCCCAATTTGAATGCGCTGCAGCAGGAATTGCTGATGCCGCCAATTGACATGTCGCAACGACGTTAACAGGATGAAGGACGAAGGTTGCGCACTCGCCAATCCGGGGCTTGCGGAGGGCCGGCACGACCGTGAACTGAAAAGATCATTTTCATTTCAAATACCCTCGAGTCTCAAGCCCTCGCTTTCACGTCCAAGATCAAGAACCCCAGGAGATGCTCATGTCAGACGATGTCGTCATCGTCAGCGCCGCCCGCACCGCGGTTGGAAGTTTCAACGGTGCCTTCGCCAGTGTCCCGGCCCACGAATTGGGGGCGGTGGCCATCAAGGCCGCGCTGGAGCGCGCCGGCGTCGAGCCGGGCCGCGTCTCGGAGGTCATTATGGGCCAGATCCTGACTGCGGCGCAGGGCCAGAACCCGGCGCGCCAGGCTTCGATCGCCGCCGGCATTCCAGTCGAGAGCCCGGCCTGGGGCATCAACCAACTGTGCGGCTCCGGCCTGCGGTCCGTTGCGCTCGGCTACCAGGCGCTCGTCAATGGTGACTCCGACATCGTGGTCGCCGGCGGCCAGGAGTCGATGAGCATGGCGGCGCATGCGCAATATCTGCGCGCCGGCGTGAAGATGGGCTCGCTCGATCTGGTCGACACGATGATCAAGGACGGCCTGTGGGACGCCTTCAACGGCTATCACATGGGCAACACCGCCGAGAACGTTGCGAAGCAATATCAGATCACGCGTGCGCAGCAGGACGAGTTCGCGGTTGCATCGCAGAACAAGGCCGAGGCGGCTCAGAAGGCCGGCAGGTTCAAGGACGAGATCGCGCCCGTGACGGTCAAGAGCCGCAAGGGTGACACCGTAGTCGACACCGACGAATATCCGCGTCATGGCGCGACGATCGAGGCCATGGCCAAGCTGCGTGCGGCGTTCGAGAAGGACGGCACGGTCACGGCCGGCAACGCGTCGGGCATCAATGACGGCGCGGCTGCCGTGGTGCTGATGACCGCCAAGCAGGCGGCCAAGGAGGGCAAGACGCCGCTTGCGCGGATCGTGTCCTGGGGCCAGGCCGGCGTCGACCCGAAGATCATGGGCACCGGTCCGATCCCGGCGTCGCGTTCGGCGCTGAAGAAGGCAGGCTGGAACATCGCCGACCTCGACCTGATCGAAGCCAACGAGGCGTTCGCCGCGCAAGCTTGCGCGGTGAACAAGGATCTCGGCTGGGATCCGGCCAAGGTCAACGTCAACGGCGGCGCGATCGCGATCGGCCATCCGATCGGTGCGTCCGGCGCGCGCGTGCTCGTGACTCTGCTGCACGAGATGCAGAAGCGCGACGCGAAGAAGGGTCTTGCCACGCTGTGCATCGGCGGCGGCATGGGCATCGCGCTGTGCGTTGCACGCGACTAAAAAGCCGGCAGTGACTGCGAACCGTTCAGCCTTCGCAATCGCGTCCAGCTCAACTAAAGATCAACGCCCGGCGATCTCGCCGGGCGTTTTGTTCTTGATGTCCGTCAAACACGTCGCATAATCGACCACTAAAAAATGGAGTTGAGCGAGCATGGGTTGTCGTGCGGCAAGTTGATCGTCGCGCGGAGGTTCATGATCCAATAACAACGGCAAGCGCGGCGACAGCCAGAGGTTGTCCTGTGCGATCAGTCATCGAGGGAAGGATTCGACATGGCACGTGTGGCGTTGGTGACGGGGGGAACGCGCGGTATCGGAGCGGCGATCAGCAAGGCGCTGAAGGCGGCGGGATACAAGGTCGCGGCGAATTACGGCGGCAACGATGCCGCGGCGGAGAAGTTCAAGAGCGAGACCGAGATCCCCGTCTACAAATGGGACGTCAGCTCGTTCGAGGCCTGCGGCGAAGGCATCAAGAAGGTCGAAGCCGATCTCGGTCCGATCGATGTGCTGATCAACAATGCCGGCATCACCCGTGATACGGCCTTCCACAAGATGACGCTCGAGCAGTGGAGCGCGGTGATCAACACCAATCTCGGCTCGCTGTTCAACATGACCCGCCCGGTCATCGAGGGCATGCGCGCGCGCAAGTTCGGCCGCATCATCAACATCTCCTCGATCAACGGCCAGAAGGGCCAGTTCGGCCAGGTCAACTACTCCGCGGCGAAGGCCGGCGACATCGGCTTCACCAAGGCGCTCGCGCTGGAGACGGCCAAGGCCGGCATCACCGTCAACGCGATCTGCCCGGGCTACATCAACACCGAGATGGTGCAGGCGGTGCCGAAGGACGTGCTCGAGAAAGCCATCCTGCCGCTGATTCCGGTGGGGCGCCTCGGCGAGCCCGAGGAGATCGCGCGCGCCGTGGTGTTCCTCGCCGCTGATGAGGCCGGAGCCATCACCGGTTCGACGCTGTCGGTCAATGGCGGCCAGTACATGGTGTGAGCCTCGCCGGCGGCGTTGCCTCCGGCCACCATCTGCGGTTAAGGAAAACCTGATGCCCGCGCTCGCCGCGGGCATTCACGTCTTGGACGCTTCCCGCACGGACGCAGGCGTGGGTGGCCGGCATGAGCCGGCCGTGACGGAGCCTGCCGCCTGATGTCCCAGCGCAATGCGACCCTGATCGGTCTGACCGCGATCCTGATGTGGTCGCTGCTCGCCTTGTTGACGGTGGCAACTGGCACGATCCCCGCCTTCCAGCTTGCGGCGATGACCTTCGCGATCGGCGGCGCGGTCGGCCTGCTCAGTCTGGTCCGCCGACCGGACGGGCTACGGGTGCTGCGGCAGCCGCTGACGGCGTGGGCCGTGGGCGTCGGCGGGCTGTTCGGTTATCACGCGCTGTACTTCCTGGCGCTGCGCTTCGCGCCGCCGGCAGAAGCCGGGCTGCTGAACTATCTTTGGCCGCTGCTGATCGTGCTATTTTCGGCCTTTCTGCCGGGGGAGCGGCTCGCGGTTCATCACGTGACCGGCGCCGTGATCGGGCTTGTCGGCACCGCGCTGCTGTTGCTCGGCAACGGTGCGAGCTTCGCTGCGAGCCAGTTGCCGGGGCTCGCGGCCGCCTTCGTCGCGGCGTTCGTGTGGGCGATCTATTCGGTGCTCTCGCGCCGTCTGAAGGCGGTGCCGACCGATGCCGTCGCCGGCTTCTGCATGGCGACGTCCGCGCTCGCGGCCCTGGTCCATGTTGCGGTCGAGCGGACGGTCTGGCCCGACAGCCCGACGCAGTGGCTCGCTGTTGCCGGTCTCGGCATTGGCCCGGTTGGCGCCGCGTTCTATGCCTGGGACATCGGGATGAAGCGCGGAGACATTCGCGTGCTCGGTGCCGCATCCTATGCGACGCCGCTGCTGTCGACGGCTTTCCTGATCGTTGCCGGCTATGCCCGGCCGAGCGCCACCCTGGCGGTGGCCGCACTGCTGATTGCCGGCGGCGGTCTGGTCGCGGCCAAGGACATGTTCCTCCTGCGCAAGCGCTGACCGCATCAGGTCGAGCGACGTCAGGCGGGGCCGGCTCGCATGCGGACTCGGCACGGCGGTCCGAATCCGCCGGTTATCCTTGATGCGCACTTAACCGTGCGCAAAACCGGCGCGCCGGCCGGTAGCTCACAACCGCCGATTACAGTTTGCCGCGGTCTGCACCTAACCCGCCCTTTACCCGTGCTGAGCGATAGTCCCTGCGAAATGGTGCTGACAACGGGGCGGCAATGCCGGACGTGAGACGTTACATGGCCCGCGCAGGGGAGTTGTTTCGCGTTCCCGCCGACAGTCCCGAGCTGACGCGCGCGCAGTTCCAGGCGTTCTCCAAGCAGGTGCCGCTGCTCTATTTCATTCTCATCACCAACAGCCTGGCGCTCGCCTACACGTTCCTGCCGCTGGCGCCGACGTGGCTCACGATTTCCGTGCCGGCGTTGCTATCGACGATTACCGGCGCGCGCATGCTGTGGTGGCTGCGGCAGGGCGAGGCCGCCAGCAGCGACGCCGAGGTGCTGCGCAACCTGCGTGTCACCAACCGGATTGCCGGCCCGATCGGGGCGCTGTTCGTCGTCTGGTCCTTCGCGTTGTTTCCCTACGGCGACCCATTCGCCAAGGGGCAGGTCGCGTTCTACATGGCGGTCACGGTCATCGGCATCATCTTCTGCCTGATGCACCTGCGCTCCGCAGCCCTGATCGTGACCCTCGTGGTCATCGTGCCCTATGTCATCTTCTTCATGTCCACGGGCGTTCACGCGCTGCGGGCGATCGCGGTCAATCAGCTGCTCGTGTCCGGCGCGATGGTCACGGTGCTGTTCATCTATTATCGGGATTTCGCCGCGCTCGTCGCCAGCCGCAAATCGCTGCTCGCGGAGCAGGCGGCGACGCAAGCGCTGTCGGATGAAAACTTCCGCCTCGCCAATCTGGATTCGCTGACCGATCTGCCCAATCGCCGTCGCTTCTTCTCGGAGCTCACGCAAGCTTTCGCCGAGGCCGACCGGGACGGCACGCGGCTCGCCGTCGGCATCATCGATCTCGACGGCTTCAAGCCGATCAACGACACCTATGGGCACACGGTCGGCGACCGCGTGCTGATCGAGGCCGCGCGCCGCATCCGCGACGCCTGTGCCGGCCATGGCGGCCAGGTCCATCTCGCCCGGCTCGGCGGCGACGAGTTCGGACTGGTGGTCGCCGGCAATCCCACGGACGACGATCTGCTCAACCTCGGACGGCAGATCACCGACCTCATCAAGCTGCCCTATCAGTTCGACACGACCCATACCGGCCTGTCGTGCTCGACCGGCTTTGCGTTGTATCCGCGCTCGGCCATGGTTGCGGATGCGCTGTACGAATGCGCCGACTATGCGCTCTACCACGCCAAGCGCCGCGCCCGCGGCCAGGCCATCATCTTCTCGACCGAGCTCGAGGCGGAGATCCGCAGCCGCAGCGTGATCGAGCACCTGTTGCGCACGGCCGATTTCGACGCCGAGATGGACCTGGCGTTTCAGCCGATCATGGACGCGACGAATTCGCGCACCACCGGATTCGAGGTCCTGGCGCGCTGGCACAGCCCCAAGCTGGGTACGGTGTCGCCCGCAAGCTTCATCCCGGCCGCCGAGCGGATCGGCGTCATCCGCAGCCTGACGCGTTGTCTGCTGGTCAAGGCGCTCGCCGCCGCGCGGACCTGGCCGGACGACATTCGCGTGTCGTTCAATCTCTCCGCGCACGACATCTGTTCGCCGGATGGCGTCCTGCCGCTGCTGGCGGTCATCCATGCCAGCGGCGTGCCGCCGCGCCGCATCGAGTTCGAGATCACCGAGACCGCCGTCACCTTCGACTTCGCCCGCGCCGAGCAGTCGATCGCGGCATTGAAGGCGATCGGTTGCGGCATCTCGCTGGACGATTTCGGCACCGGCTACTCGTCGCTCAGTCACGTCCACCGGCTGCCGCTCGACAAGCTCAAGGTCGACCGCAGTTTCGTGAGCGACGTCAACGCCAACCCGATCAGCCACAAGATCATCAAGTCGCTGACCGGCCTCTGCGCCGACATGGAAATTTCGTGCGTCGTCGAGGGTGTCGAGACCAAGGAGCAGCTCGACAGCCTGCGGCGTCTGGGCGCGGACTACATCCAGGGCTACTACTTCGCGAAGCCGATGCCGGCCGACGCGATTTCCGGCTTCCTCGCCCAGGAGCGCCAGCGCTTCGCCGAGCCAGCCGCGAAGGTCGCCGGCGCGAGCGCCTGACTCAGACCTCCGGCTCCCAGCCGGGCGGCGCAAGCTCGAATCCTTCGAACATGAAGCCCGGCGCCACCGTGCAGCCGACGAGCGTCCAATCGCCGGCGCTCTCGGCGGCCTGCCAGGCATGGGCGGGCACCACCGCCTGCGGCGGCTGGCCGGCTGCGAGGTCGATGCCCAGCGTCGTCGTTTGCGGCGCCTGGCCTTCGGCGGCGATCCGCAAGGTCAGCGGCGCACCGGCATAGAAGTGCCAGGTCTCGACCGCGTCGACCCTGTGCCAATGCGAACGCTCGCCGCGCGCGAGCAGGAAATAGATCAAGGTCGATGCGGCGCGGCCGGAGGCGTCGACGGCCGGATCGCGGAAGGTCTCGCGAAAATGTCCGCCCTCCGGATGAGGCTGCAGGCCGAGACGCGCGATGATGTCGGCAGCCGAGAGCGTGGCCATCGTCGTCCTCGCCGTTACGACTTGTTCTTGCGCTCGCGCAGCTCGCCGAATACCTGCTCGGCGCTGGCGCCCTTCATGCGCAGCCGCACTGCGACGGCCGGATCGTCGGCGCGCAGGAACACGTTGGCGGTCTTCTCGTCGCCCAGCAGCGACGGAATGGTCGGCCGGTTGGCGGCACGCAGCCGCGTGACCTCCTCGGCGCGAGCCTTCAGCGCCGCGTTGTCGCCGTCGACGGTGAGGGCGAATTTGACGTTCGAGGCTGTGTATTCGTGGCCGCAATAGAGCCGGAAGTCGTCCGGCAGCGCGCGCAGCTTGAGAAGCGAGTCCCACATCATCGGATAGGTGCCCTCGAACACGCGGCCGCAGCCGACCGAGAACAGCGTGTCGGCCGCAAACAGCGCCTTGTCGGCATCGAACACGTAGGAGACGTGGTCGAGCGTATGGCCCGGCGTTTCCAGCACGCGCGCGAGCAACTCGCCGATCTTCACGACATCGCCATGGGCGACTCGCAGATCGACGTTGGCGATCGCCGTCGTCTTGTCGTGGGGCGCGACCACCCGGCAGCCATATTTCTGCTTGAGCTCGGCGACGCCGCCGACATGGTCGTGATGATGATGCGTGATCAGGATGTCGGTGAGCCTCCAGCCTTCGGCGTCCAATTGCCGGACGATCGGTCCGGCCTCGGGGGCGTCGATCGAGGCAGTCGCACCGGTCGCGGGGTCATGGATCAGATAGCCGAAATTGTCGGACAGGCAGGTGAAGGCGCGGATGTCGGCGGCCATGATGTCTCCGTCGGCGGGACCGGGCGAGGCACGATGGTCGCGCTCGCGATGCCAGAAGGTCGTGGAAGCGGAGCCCGGGCGCAGCGCTGCGGGGCGGCCTCCGATGTCCCGCGCAGAGATATGGCGTTAACGCTGGAGGCGCAACGCAATATTCGGCGCGCGGCAGCGCGCGCTCGCATGATACATTGACGTCATGGACGTGATCGATCTGCGAAATTTCTATTCGAGTCGCCTCGGGATCGTCGCGCGGCTCTTGATCAACCGCGGTATCCGCGCGCGCTGGCCGAGCGCGGCCGGGCAGCGGGTGCTCGGCGTCGGCTATCCCACGCCTTATCTGGGCCTGTTCCGCGAGGATTCCGAACGCTGCATCGCCTTCATGCCGGCGGCGCAGGGGGTGCTGAAATGGCCGACGGCGCGGCCGACGCTGGCCTCGCTGGTGGACGAGTTCTCGCTGCCGCTGCCCGATGCGGCGATCGACCGCATCCTGATCGTGCATGCGCTGGAGATGTCGGACGACCCGGCCGGGCTGCTGCGCGAGATGTGGCGGGTGCTGGCGCCGGCGGGACGCATGATCATCGTGATCCCGAACCGGCGCGGCGTCTGGACGCGGACCGACAACACGCCGTTCGGCCATGGCCGGCCCTATTCGCGCTCGCAGATCACGCAACTGCTGCGGCAGACCTGGTTCACGCCGACCGGCTGGGGCGAGGCGCTGTTCATGCCTCCGGTCGGCGGCTGGTTCCTGAAATCGGCGATGGCCTGGGAGCGCGTCGGCGCGGCGCTGTCGCTGCCGTTCGCCGGTGTCCACATCGTGGAGGCGACCAAGCAGGTCTACCGGGTGATCCCGGCGCGCCGCGAGCGCATTCGGCTGATCCCGCGGCTCGAACCGGTGCTGGCGCCGTCACCGTCGGCCCCCGGATCCGGTGGCGCCGGTCGCCGCGAGGTCGGTCCGCCGTCGCGCGAAGCATGATCCCGGGCCGTTTTCCTGCGCGCTTCCCGCGCAAAAAAACGGGTGGGCTCAGAGCCCACCCGTTTCGTCATGATGGAGGGTAATCGCTATTCGCCCGGATTGAGGTCCTCGCTCGGCGCCGGTGCAGCAGCGGCTGCTTCAGCGCGCGGACCATGCGGACGCCGGCGGCGCCGCGGATAGCGCTCGGCAGCGCCCTCGAAGGCGGCCGGGGGATTGGCGATCTGCGGCTGCGGACCGGTGATGAAGGACGGCAGCCGATCGACGCCGCTGTCGGCGATGACGGGCTGGGGTTGCGGTTGCGGCTGGTACTGGACCGGCTGCGGCCGCTCCCGGTGCTCGCGCGGCTCCCGCTCGCGATGTTCGCGGGGTTCACGGTGTTCCCGCGGCTCGCGGTGTTCGCGCGGCTCGCGATGCTCACGCGCTTCGCGGTGCTCGCGCGGCTGCTGCTCGCGCTGATAGGGCTGGTTGTCGCCGCGCTCGCGCTGGCCGCCTTCGCGGTCGCGCATGAAGGGTTGGGGCTGAGGCTGCGGCTGGGCCGGAACAAAGCCGGGCTCCTGGCCGAAATGCGAGAAGCTCTCACCGTCATCGTCGAGGTCGTCGACGGTCAGGTCCTCGGTGTTGCGCGGCTGCTGCGGCTGATTCTGGCGGAACTGCTCCTGCGCGGCGGCAATCAGGCGGAAATAGTGCTCGGCGTGCTGGTAGTAGTTCTCGGCGGCTACGGGGTCACCCGAAGAGCGGGCGTCGCGGGCAAGCTGGACATATTTCTCGGCGACATGAGAGGCAGTGCCGCGGATCTTGATGTCCGGTCCATTGGACTCGAACACCCGGGTCAGCGGATTCTGGCCGCGCCGGTTATTGTTGTTGTTACCGCCGCTGTTCCGGTTGCGCATCCGCTTGTTGTTCTGACCGTTTCTCATGTCCTGCCTTTATTCCAACCCTGCGTTAGGAGCACCGATTGTCTGAGCACTGATTGTTATCGGAATACCGAGAGTGTATTGAAATACCTTCGCCGGGCTCGGACGCCTCGCGCGCGGTCCAAATGGTCCCATCCGACCCATGTCGGTTCCGACATGCCGGTTTGACCCATGCGGATGTGATCGACAGCCGATTCTCTCGACAAAAGCGCGTTCAAAACGCGTTCCCCACCCGCCAGCCCCTGGGACCGGCGAACCACGTCATTCAGCCAGCCAAGGCGACATGCGCCACGACCGACCCAGTTTGCTTAGCGTAAGACCTCAAGTGCAAAGTCAGGCTTTCGTTCGCTTTGCAGTCGCGGGCTGCGCAGCCATCCGGGCTCTCGCGCTCAGCAGATCTGCGTTCTGGAACCTATCGCCCGGCGCGGCTCTCTGGCATCTGACCGCGGCGGTGTTCCGTGAATACCGCTCGTCGTGGCCTGCACCGGTGCTATGGATGGAACGTAGTCGCTCCCGGGGGATATTCCAAGAGCTTTTTCTGCATTCCCCGACCTTTACCGGAGCTTTTTTAGGCCCATGACGGTTCGGGGAATACCGGCCAGATCGGCCCGGATCGTCGAGGAATCGGCCGTCAGGCCAGCCCTCACCATCAATGCAGCGACCTCGTCACTCTGGCCAAGCCCGACCTCCACGATGACAGCGCCGTCCGGCCGCAGCAGGGCCGCCGCCTGCGGGATCAGCGCGCGGTAGGCGTCGAGCCCGTCCTTGCCCCCGTCCAGGGCGCGCAGCGGATCATGAGTGCGCACCTCGACGTCGAGCTCGCTGATCTCGGACGATGGGATGTAGGGCGGGTTCGACACGATCAGGTCGAAACCCGCAGACAGCGCTGCGGCGTAGGAGCAGGCGACGAAGCCGGCGCGGTCGGCTAATCCGAGCGCGCGCGCATTATCCCGCGCGGTGGTCAGCGCGGCCAAGCTGATGTCGGTACCGAGTCCAAAGGCCCGCGGCAGCTCGGACAGCAGCGCCAGCAGGATCGCGCCGGAGCCCGTGCCGAGATCGGCGATGCGCAAGCGACGCTTCAGGTCGCCGCCGGCCGCGAGATGTTCCAGTGCCAGCTCGACGACAGTCTCTGTGTCCGGCCGCGGCACCAGCGTGTCGGCCGACAATCGCAGGTCCAGGCCCCAGAACTCTTTGGTGCCGAGGATGCGGGCGACCGGTTCGCCGGCCAGCCGGCGCTGCACCAGCGTTTCCAGGCGCTGCGCGTCGTCATGGGAGAGCTGTCGTCTCCCGTGCATCACGAGCCCGGTGAGGTCGAGCTGCAGCGCATGGCCGACCAGCAGCCGCGCATCGAGCTCGGGCGAGTCGAGGCCCGCATCTGCAAAGCGCGCGGCCAGGGCACGGCGGGCGGCATCGATCGTCACGCCGGCGATGAGGCCGGTCATCGCGCAAACTCCCTCCACGCGTCATCCCCGCGAACGCGGGGAGCCATACGCCGTGCCGTGGCGGGACGGGCGGTCGGAGTTGCCTTCTGTGACAGCCACGAAGGCCGGTGGTTAGGGGTCCCTGCGTTCGCCGGGACGACACCGTTTGTGTCGGGGCAGCGTCGCATCGCCTCCTGCAATGCGCCGGTGCGCATCACGCCGCAGCACCTTGCGCGGCGAGCTGCGCGGCCTGGTGCTCGGTCGTCAGCGCGTCGATGAGTTCGCCCAGCGCTTCGCCGGCGATCACCTGCGGCAGCTTGTAGAGCGTCAGGTTGATGCGGTGGTCGGTGACGCGCCCTTGCGGAAAATTATAGGTGCGGATGCGCTCCGAGCGGTCGCCCGAGCCGACTTTCTCCTTGCGCTCGGCCGAGCGGGCCGCGTCGACCTTCTGCCGCTCGGCGTCGTAGATGCGCGAGCGCAGGATGTTCATCGCGGAGGCGCGGTTCTTGTGCTGCGAGCGGCTGTCCTGCATCATCACGACGATCCCGGTCGGGATATGGGTGATGCGGATCGCCGATTCCGTCTTGTTGACGTGCTGGCCGCCGGCGCCTTGCGCGCGCATGGTCTCGATGCGCAGGTCGTCCGGCTTGATGTCGACGTCGACATCCTCGACCTCGGGCAGCACGGCGACCGTCGCCGCGGAGGTGTGGATGCGGCCCTGCGTCTCGGTATCGGGCACGCGCTGCACGCGGTGCACGCCGGATTCGAATTTCAGCTTGGCGAACGCGCCGCGGCCCTGCACCTCGGCGATGATCTCCTTGTAGCCGCCGACGGTGCCTTCGGAGGCTGAGACCACCTCGACCTTCCAGCCCTGCAGGGCGGCGAAGCGCTCATACATCCGGAACAGGTCGCCGGCGAACAACGAGGCCTCGTCGCCGCCGGTGCCGGCGCGGATTTCGAGCACGACGTTGCGGTCGTCCATCGCATCCTTCGGCAGCAGCGCGACGCGGATCTTCTGCTCAAGCTCGCCGCGGCGCGCGATCAGCTCGTCGCGCTCGGCCTCGGCCATCGCGCGCATTTCGGCATCGGTGGCGGGATCGGCGATCAGCGCCTCAGTGTCGGCGAGCTCCTTGACGCCGGCGCGATAGGCCTTGACCGCGTCGATCAGCGGATTGAGCTCGGCCAGCTCACGGGTGATCTGCACGTAGCGGTCGGAATTGACCTGGCCGAGCAGCTCCGCCTCGAGCGAGGCGTGATGCGCGAGCAGGATATCCAGTTTGGCTTGGGGAAGCGACGACATGATGCAATCTGTTCTAGGAGCAAACGATACGAACGGAAGACGCGCAGGCCGCGACAGAGCCGCTACAGCGCGAGGCCTTCGCTCTCGGCGAACTCGGTCAGCTTCTGCCGCATCGAGAAGCTGCCGGCCGGCGCGGCCAGCCATTCGGCCATCTTCGTCGCCGCCTTGCCGGCGTCGAGTTCGAGGATCATCGCCTTCACAGGGCCGTGCGCGGTGGCCGACAACGACAGCGAGCGGTAGCCGAGCGCGATCAGTGCCAATGCGCCGATCGGCTTGGAGGCCATCTCGCCGCACAGTGACACCGACCGCTTGGCCGCCTTGGCCTTGTGCACGATCTGCTGCAACGCCCGCAGGATCGGCGTCGACAGCGTGTCGAAGCGCTCGGAGACCTTGGCGTTGCCGCGATCGACCGCGAACAGGAACTGGAACAGGTCGTTCGAGCCGACCGAGATGAAATCGACCTTCGAAAGCAGCTCGTCGAGCTGATACAGCAGCGCCGGGACCTCGAGCATGGTACCGACGTCGACGCGCTCCGGCAGCGTGTGGCCGTGCTGGCGCAGATAGGTCAGCTCGCGCTCGACGATCGCTTTCGCCGTGTCGAACTCGGCGACTTCCGAGATCATCGGGAACATGATGCGCAGCGAGCGGCCGCCGCCGGCGCGCAGCAGCGCCCGGATCTGGCCGCGCAGCAGGCCCGGACGGTCGAGGCCAAGGCGGATCGCGCGCCAGCCGAGCGCAGGATTCTCCTCGATGACGGTCTCCATGTACGGCAGCGCCTTGTCGCCGCCGATGTCCAAGGTGCGGAACGTGACCGGCTTGTGGCCGGCGGCGTCGAGAACCGTGCGATACAGCGCCAGCTGGTCGCTCGAGCGCGGCAGGCTGGCGGACACCATGAATTGCAGTTCGGTGCGGAACAGGCCGATGCCGGCGCTGCCGGTGTCCTCGATATGCGGCAGGTCGATGACCAGGCCGGCATTGATCATCAGCTCGACCGGCTGGCCGTCCTTGGTCACGCAGGGCTTGTTGCGCAGCTCGCCATATTGCGCCTGACGGCGGGCGCGGAAGCGCACCCGCTCGGCATAGGCGGATTCGATCTCCGACGACGGGCGCACATAGATCGAGCCTGAGGTGCCATCGACGATGATGGCGTCGCCGGGATCGGCGATGCCCGGCGCGTTCGGCACCTCGCCGACGGCGGGAATGCCGAGTGCACGCGCCACGATCGCGACGTGCGAATTGGCGGTGCCTTCCTCGAGCACGAGGCCGCGCAGCCGCTTGCGGTCGTAGTCGAGCAGCGCCGCCGGACCCATCGCGCGTGCAATCAGGATGGCGTTGTCCGGCAGGTGCTCGCGCCGCGGCGCGTGGTCCTGGCCGACGAGCTGACGCAGCAGCCGGTAGCCGAGATCCTCGAGGTCGTGCAGCCGCTCGCGCAGATACGGATCGGTCGAGCGCAGCATGCGGGCGCGGGTGTCGGACTGCACGCGCTCGACGGCGGCTTCCGCCGTGAGGCCGGTCGCCACCGCCTCGTGCAGCTTGTGCGACCAGCCCTGGTCGTTGGCGAACATGCGATAGGCTTCGAGCACCTCGCGGTGCTCGCCGCCATCGGCGACGTCGCCACGCTCCAGCATGCGGTCGAGGTCGGCGCGGAGCTTGAGCAGCGCGGCGTCGAGCCGCTTGATCTCCTTGGGCAGGTCCTCGGCAATGTAATTGTTGATGACGACGCGCGGCTCGTGCAGCACGACATGGCCGAGCGCGATGCCATCGGACAGCACCGTGCCGGTCTTGTGGATCGAGTGCCGCGCCGCCGGCTCGGCGCCGGGCTGCGCCAGTGCCGCGAGCTCGCCGGAGGCGATCATCTCGGCGAGCACCATCGCGGTGGTCTGCAGCGCCTCGACCTCTTCCTCGACATAGGTGCGCTTGGCGCGGTTCTGCACCACCAGCACGCCGAGCGTGTTGCCGGCGCGCAGGATCGGCACGCCAAGGAAGGAGTGGTAGATCTCTTCGCCGGTCTCCGGCCGATACGAAAAGGCGGGATGGCTCTGGGCGTCGTTCAGGTTGAGCGGCGTCGCTTCGCTGGCGACGAGGCCGACGAGGCCTTCATGCGCGCTCAGCACGGTCATGTGCACGGCGTCGCGGTTCAGACCTTCGGTCGCGTAGAGCTCGAGCGTGTTGTCGACACGCAGCACATAGACCGAGCAGACCTCCGCGACCATGTTGGCCGCGATCAGCACCACGATCTTGTCGAGCCGCTCCTGTGCCGAGACCTGCTCCGCCATGGTCTCGCGAAGCCGTCTGAGCAGGACGCGGGGGCCTCCCGACGCGCTTCGCATGTGGCACAATCCCCCTTCCTGGGGCCAGCCCGGCACGCGGCCGGATCTGGCGCTAAACTCGCGGCATCGAACAGCTTTCTCGATTCGGCACTATCGCACGCTCAGAGTGCCGGCCCGAACCAGAACAACCATCACTGGAGCACAGTTTGCGGCTGCCATCCTGCGATGGCGTATAGCGAATTAGGGCTTGTTTTGCCAAGCAAAACGCCTGCCACCGCGGGCGGCGTCAACGGCTTTCGAGCGATCTCCGGCCCGTCCCGCTGTCACAGAACGGGACAGGTGTGGTCGCGGAGGAGGATTTTCTAGGCCTGGTCCAGTCCGTAGAGCGTATGCAGGGTGCGGACGGCGAGCTCGGTGTAGGCGGCGTCGATCAGCACCGAGAACTTGATCTCGGAGGTCGTGATCGCGCGGATGTTGATGTTGCGGGCGGCGAGCGCGGCAAATCCCTTGGCGGCGACGCCGGCATGGCTGCGCATGCCCGATCCGATCACCGAGACCTTGGCGACGTCGGTCGCGGTATCCAGGCGCTGATAGCCGATCCTGTCCTTGGCCGCGGTGATGGTCTCGCGCGCGCGATTGTAATCGGTGGCCGGCACCGTGAAGGTGAGATCGGTGGTCTTGCCGTCTTCGGAGACGTTCTGGACGATCATGTCGACGTTGATATTGGCATCCGCCAGTGGTCCGAAGATCGAGGCGGCGACGCCCGGCTTGTCCTCGATCTGGCGCACCGAGATCTGGGCCTCGTCCTTGGAGAAGGCGATGCCGGTCACGACGTGATTTTCCATGATTTGTTCCTCGCTGCAGATCAGCGTCCCCGGCGGCTGGTTGGCGTGCGGGTCGATATCCTCGGGCTTGTCGAATGAGGAGCGGACAAAGATCGGCATGTTGTGCACCATGCCCAGTTCCACCGAACGGACCTGCAGCACCTTGGCGCCCTGCGACGCCAGCTCCAGCATGTCCTCGAAGGCGATCTTGTCGAGCCGCTTGGCCTTCGGCACCACCCGGGGGTCGGTGGTATAGACGCCGTCGACGTCGGTATAGATGTCGCAGCGGTCGGCCTTGATGGCGGCCGCGATCGCCACCGCCGAGGTGTCCGAGCCGCCGCGGCCGAGCGTGGTGATTCGCCCGGTCTCGGCGTTGATGCCCTGGAAGCCGGCGATGACCGCGACCTCCTTGCGGTCGCGAAAGCGCTGGATCAGCTCGGAGCCGTCGATATCGACGATTCGCGCCGAGGCATGGGCATCGCTGGTCTTGATCGGGATCTGCCAGCCCTGCCACGAGCGGGCCTGGATGCCCATGCTCTGCAGCACGATCGCCAGCAGGCCGGACGTGACCTGCTCGCCCGAGGCCACGACGGCATCGTATTCACGCGCATCGTGCATCGGCGACGCCTCGGTGCACCAGGCGACCAGTTCGTTGGTCTTGCCGGACATGGCCGAGACCACGACGGCGACCTCATGACCGGCGTCGACCTCGCGCTTGACGTGGCGCGCGACGTTGCGGATGCGGTCGATGTTGGCGACGGATGTGCCGCCGAATTTCAGCACGAGGCGACCCATGACGACGCGCTCATTCCCATCAGGAGGATAAGTTGACCGGCTGGGCGCGAAACCGGAGGCGCGCCAGCCGAAACGCGCGTATACATAGCGCCGCGGCTGGGGGCAAGACGGTTCCTTGTGGTGACAGGGTCAGGTAGAGGCTTTGGAATGGCGCGTTACATCGACGAAATCCTGCAACCCGGCGAGAAGGTGCTGTATTCGACCAATGCACATTGGATGTTCTACCTGCCGGCGATCGGGGCCTGGATCGTCGTGTTTGGATTGCTCGTCCTCTCCCGCATGACCGTGAACGACAATCTGGTCATGCTGTGCCTGGCCACCGCCGCCGTCATCGCCATTGTTGCCCTGTATTGGACGGTTCGGGCCTGGTTCCATCGCCTCACCACCGAGACGGACGTCACCAATCGCCGTGTCGTGCACAAAACCGGTTTCATCAAGCGCCGTACCTTCGAGATGGCTCTCGACAAGGTCGAGAGCGTCGACGTCAACCAGACCATCATGGGACGGGTTCTCAATTACGGCGATGTCACCATCTTGGGTGTGGGCGAGGGCAAGGAAACCATTTCGACCATCGCGGAGCCGCTGGCGTTCCGGAACGCCATCACGGCGCGTTAGCCCGGTACGGCGCCGCAGCTTCGATCATTGAGTATTCAGCGATGACAATGCCTCAGGATTCCCGCAGCACTTCTGTTCCCTCCGGCTCGACCGTCGATCCGGCCGAGATCGCGAAGTTCTCGAAACTGTCCGAGACGTGGTGGGACCCCAAGGGCAAGATGGCGCCCCTGCACAAGATCAACCCGCTGCGCCTGACCTACATCCGCGATGCCGCCTGCCGGAAATTCGAGCGCAACGCCAAGAGCCTCAACTGCCTGTCGGGGCTGCGCATGCTCGACATCGGCTGCGGCGCGGGACTGCTGTGCGAGCCATTCACGCGGCTGGGCGCGCAGGTCGTCGGCGTCGACCCCTCGGCCAGCAACATTGCCGCCGCCAGGCTGCATGCCGAGAAGGGTCATCTGTCGATCGACTATCGCTGCACCACGATCGAGGAGATGGATCCGCGCGAGCGCTTCGACATCGTGCTGGCGATGGAGGTCGTCGAGCACGTCACCGACGTCAGCGCCTTCCTCGGCCGCTGTGCCGCGGTGCTGAAGCCGGGCGGCATGATGGTGGTCTCGACCCTCAACCGCAACTGGAAGAGCTTTGCGCTCGCCATCGTCGGCGCCGAATACGTGCTGCGCTGGCTGCCGCGCGGCACGCATGAGTGGAGCAAGTTCGTCACGCCGGACGAGCTGACCAAATACCTGCTCGACAACCGCCTGGTCATCACCGAGCAGAGCGGCGTGGTCTACAGCCCGTTCGCCGACCGCTGGAGTCTGTCGACCGACATGGACGTGAACTACATGATGGTCGCCGAGCAGATGGTTTAGCGCGGCGCGGCCATTCATCGGCTTGACCCGTCTGCCGCTCCATAACCGGTGTCGTCCCTGCGAACGCAGGGACCCATAACCCCAGGGAGGGGTTTGAGGCACGCTAGGAGATCAGGTCGCTGAGATCGCGCCATTCAAGATTGTCGCGCTCGATCAGTTCGATTTTCCAATCACGCTTCCAGCGCTTGAGCTGCTTCTCGCGGGTGATCGCTTCCGCAGCAACAGTGTAGATTTCGACATAGACCAGCCGAAACACCCCGTACTTCTTCACGAACTCCGAGCCTTCGCCCTTGCGATGCTGCTCGAGCCGCGTCCGTAACGAGTTGGTCACACCGATGTACAGCGTACCGTGACGGCCGCTGGCGAGAATGTAGACATAGTACATCGCCGCACCATCGCGTGGATGGATCGCCTAACCCAATTGAAGCCGGTGGTTATGGGTCCCTGCGTTCGCAGGGACGACACCGGATGTGTGGCGCGAGCTTACCACAAGACGCAATCCGTCCTGGCCCTTCCGGCGAGAGCTGCAATCCTGACATGCGGCTGAACCGCCTCACCGCTGTTGACCCAGCGCCCCGTGGTCGTCACGGTGCCAATCTCACTACTGCATTGTGCCGCATGCTCTCCATCACCTCGCTCTGGATTCCCTTCACGCTGGTCGCCGCCGCTGGCCAGGTCGCGCGCAATGCGATGCAGCGGTCGCTGACGGCGAAGCTCGGCACCTGGGGTGCGACCAATATCCGCTTCCTGTTCGGCTTTCCGTTCTCGCTGGTGTTCCTGACCGCGGTGCTGCTGGCCACCGGCGACCACCTGCCGTGGCCGCCGGCCGTGTTCTGGCCGTGGCTGCTGCTCGGTGCGCTCAGCCAGATCATCGCCACCGGGCTGATGCTGCTGGCGATGACCGACCGCTCCTTTGTCGTCACCACGGCCTATCTGAAGACCGAGGCGATCCAGACCGCGATCTTCGGCTTCATCTTTCTCGGTGATCCGCTGTCGGTGCCGAAGGTGATCGCGATCCTGATCGCCACCATCGGCGTCGTCATCACCGCGCTCAGGCCCGGCGGTGAGAAGAGCTTTGCCGAGTTGAGGCCGACCGTAACCGGCCTGGTTGCCGCGGCGTCGTTCGCCTTGTCGGCCGTCGGCTTCCGCGGCGCCATCATCACCGTCGACGGCGTGTCCTTCGTCACCGCCGCGTCGTACACGCTGGTCTGGGGCCTATTCTTGCAGACGGCGCTCCTCACCGTCTATCTGCTGGCGCGCGCGCCCGACATCCTGCGCGGAATCCTGTGGCTGTGGCGGCCATCGATGATGGCCGGCTTCGTCGGCGCCTTCGCATCGCAATTCTGGTTCCTGGCGTTCGCGCTGACCGCGGCCGCCAACGTCCGCACGCTCGCGCTGATCGAGGTACTGTTCGCGCAGGGCGTGTCGTACTATTCGTTCAAGCAGCCGGTTTCGCTGCGCGAGATCGGCGGCATCACGCTGATCGTCGCCGGCGTGGCGCTGCTGGTCGCCGTGTAGTCAGCCCTTGATCGCGATCAGCACGGCGCCGGCCGCGATCAGGGCGATGCCGATCCAGCCCTGCAGGCTCGGTCGTTCGCCGAGAAACACGGCGCCGAACAAGGCGACCAGCACGACGCTGAGCTTGTCGATCGGCGCGACCAGCGTCGCGGGTCCGAGCTTCAGGGCGCGGAAGTAGCACAGCCACGAGGCGCCGGTGCCGAGCGCCGACAGCGTCAGGAACACCCAGCTCTTGGTCGAGATCGGTCCCGGGCTGGTGAGCTGGCCCGTCGCAAACAGGATCAGCGCCAGCGTCACCAGCACGATCGCGGTGCGGATCAGCGTGGCAAGATCGGAGTTGAGACCTTCGACGCCAACCTTGGCGAAGATGGCGGTGAGGGCCGCGAACAGCGCGGAGAGGAGGGCCCAGAGCTGCCAGGACGAGGAGAGGGGGGACATGTCGTCACACCGGCGAAAGAGAGAGTGCAGGCCGAGATCTCTCCCCCGTCATTGCGAGCGAAGCGAAGCAATCCAGAATCTTTGCTCGGCGCTGGATTGCTTCGCTTCGCTCGCAATGACGGAGAGGGCGTCTCTATTGCTCAATTCCGGTCGTCCGGCAGCACCGGGATCGGCGCGACCTCGATGCCTTCCTCGATCAGTTCGCGGGCCTCGTCGAGCGAGGCCTCGCCATAGATCGGCCGGTGCTCGGTCTCGCCGTAATGCATCTTGCGCGCTTCCGTCGGGAAACGCTCGCCGACGTCGTCGGCGTTCTTGACGATGTGGTCGCGCAGCTCCTTGAGCTTGGCGCGCAGCTCGCGCTCCTGCGCCATCATCAGCGCGGTCGATCCCGGCGGAATCACTTCCTGCGCCGGCGGCGGTGAGGCCGGCACCGGCACGGCCTCGCGGCCCTTCTTGCTGACGATGCGCGGCGCCATGATCGCCTTCTCGACCTTGGTCGAGCCGCAGGTCGGGCATTCCACCAGCTTGCGCTTCACCTGCGAATCGTAGGCCGAGGAGCTCTGGAACCAGCTTTCGAACGTATGGTCACGCTCGCAGCGCAGCGCATAGCGGATCATGCCGAGCCCCGCACCAGGTGCAGATAGTCCGGACCCGCGTTGGGGTCGGCGATGCCGAACCGGCGGCCGTGTTGCAGCGAAGGAATGGTCTGGCGCACGCTCTCGACCCGCGACGGATCGATGCGCGCCATGATCACGCCGGGCTCGACGCCGCCCTCGGCGAGAATCTCGCCCCAGGGATCGATGATCAGCGAGTGGCCGAAGGTCTCGCGCTTGTTCTCGTGCAGGCCGCACTGGGCGGCGGCGAACACGAAGCATCCGGTCTCGATGGCGCGGGCGCGCAGCAGCGTGTGCCAGTGCGCCTCGCCGGTCTTGCGGGTGAAGGCGGAGGGCACGCTGATGAAGGAGGCGCCGCTCTCGGCCAGCGCGCGATACAGCGCCGGGAAGCGCACGTCGTAGCAGATCGTCAGCCCCAGACGACCCCAGGGCAGATCCGAGATCACGGCCGTCTCGCCCGGCTGATAGTTGGCCGACTCGCGATAGCTCTCACCGCCCGGCAGGTCGATGTCGAACATGTGGATCTTGTCGTAGCTCGCCAGCACGTTGCCCTGGGGCCCGATCAGGAACGAGCGGTTCACGGCCTTGTCTGCCGAGAAGCGCAGCGCCAGCGACCCGATGTGCAAATGGATGCCTAGCTCCTTGGCGAGCGCCTGATAGACCTTCAGCGAGGGATCGTCCGCCTCGCTCTTGAGCTGCTCGAACAGCGCCGTCCGATTGAGCTGCATCATGTTGCTCACTTCCGGCGTCTGGACGTACTCCGCGCCCTGCGCGACCGCTTCCCGGATCAGCCTGGTGCCCTGCTCGAGGCTCGGCTCGGGCAGGAGCGAGGTGCGCATCTGCACCATAGCGGCGGTAAAGCTGCGGTCGTTGCTCATGATGTCGCCTTGTCTCCCGCCAGCATGGCGTCGAGCCGGCCCTCGCGATCGAGCGCGTAGAGGTCGTCGCAGCCGCCGACATGGGTGTGGCCGATGAAGATCTGCGGAAAGGTCGAGCCCGGGCCGACACGATCATACATCTTCTGCCGAATCGTCGGATCCTTGCCCGCGTCATGCTCGGTGAAGGGGACGTTCTTGCGGCTCAGAAGCGATTTGGCGGCCGTGCAGTAGCCGCACCCCGGACGGGTATAGATTTCGATCGCAGCGGTCATGTCGCGCTCAGCTGTTACGGAACGACAGATTATATGGGAGCGCGGGGGGCATCGACAACCCGGGCGAAAACCAGCACGCT
Source organism: Bradyrhizobium sp. SZCCHNS1050 (assembly GCF_032484785.1). NCBI lineage: Bacteria > Pseudomonadati > Pseudomonadota > Alphaproteobacteria > Hyphomicrobiales > Nitrobacteraceae > Bradyrhizobium > Bradyrhizobium sp. SZCCHNS1050. The sequence continues at coordinate 3,101,805 of NZ_JAUETR010000001.1, forward strand.
GACCTCTGCCGCCTTGGCGCGCAGCAGAGCGCGGGCGCAGGCATCCACCGTCGCGCCGGTGGTCAGCACGTCGTCGACGATCACGATGCGGCGCCCCTGCACGTCATGCAGGCGGTCTGAAGATACCTGGAATGCGCCCTGCACATTGCTGGTGCGCTGGGCGCGCGACAGTCCGACCTGCTGCTCGGTTGCCCGCACGCGGCGCAGCGCATCGCCGTGCATTCGGACGCCGCTGGACCGGGCGATCACCCGCGCCAGCGCGCCGGACTGGTTGTAGCGGCGGCTGAAGCCGCGCCGCCAGTGCAACGGCACGGGCACCACGAGGTCGGCCTCGGCCAGCAGCTCGCGGCCGGCGCGCGCCATCCAGCGGCCCATGATCGGCGCCAGATCGGTGCGGTCCTGATATTTCAGCTGATGCACCAGGGTGCGGGCGACCTCGTCATAGCGCACGGCGGCGCGGGCGCGGGCGTACGCCGGCGGCGCCGCGATCGCTTCCATCGACAGCAGCTCGGGGCCCGGATCGTAGACGAAGGGGATGCCGAGCTTCGGGCAATACGGCCGCTCGATGAACGACAATTTGCCCCAGCAGGCCGCGCAGACGCCCTCGCCGTCGACCGGCTCGCGGCAGGCGATGCACAGCGTCGGCAGTGCAATATCGAGTGCGAGCTTCGCAACGTGCGCGAGACTGCCATGCAGGGCGCCCACGGCTGCACGAAGTCGTCCGACGCTGATTGGAGCAAACGTCACACCCATGTATTGAGGCTAGCGCCGCAACCCACGCGGCTCAAGCGGTGCATTGCCCGACCGCGAGGATCGGCGTAACCAGCCCCAATGGTCCAGTCCGTCACCACTCCCGTTCTGTTCGATCGCAGTTTGCTCGCGCTCAGGCAGCGGCGGGCTGCGGCAGCGCCGGAGACCTTCCTGTTGGAGCGCGTTGCGGAGGACATCGAGGATCGGCTTGCGGCAGTGAACCGGTCCTTCACCGCGGCTGCCGACGTCTGGACGCCGGCCGCGGGCTTGAAGCCGTATCTTTCGGGACGCCTCTCGCAGCTCGCACATATCGCTGCGCCGGAAACGGCAGATGAGCGGCTGCCGCTGGCCGCGCAATCGCTCGATCTCGCGCTGTCGGCGCTGGCGTTTCAATTCGTCAACGATCTGCCCGGACTGCTGGTGCAGATTCGCCGCGCCTTGCGCCCCGATGGTCTGCTGCTGGCGGCGATGATCGGCGGCGATACGCTGACCGAGCTCCGGCAGAGCTTCGCGGCGGCCGAAGCCGAATGCGAGGGCGGCGTCTCGCCGCGCGTCGCGCCGTTCGCCGATCTGCGCGATGTCGGCGGGCTGTTGCAGCGTGCCGGCTTCGCGCTGCCCGTCACCGACGTCGACCGCGTCGTGGTCCGCTATGCCAGCGCGCTTGGCCTGATGCAGGATCTCCGCCGCATGGGCGCGACCAACAGCCTGGTCGAGCGGCGCCGCACGCCGCTGCGCCGCGCCACCCTGCTGCGCATGGCCCACATCTATGCCGAACGCTTCGCCGACCCCGACGGCCGCATCCGCGCCACCTTCGACATCATCTGGTTATCCGGCTGGGCCCCGCACGAAAGCCAGCAGAAGCCGCTGAAGCCGGGCTCGGCGACAGCGAGCCTCGAGGCGGCGGTGAAGAAAGCAGGCCGCGACTAGACTTTCTCCCGAAGGCCGGGCCTTATAGCCGTCGCCTATCAAGTCGCACGGTATCGCCTGCCATGCTTACCCGGATCGACTACGTCGCGGTCTATGTCGCCGATCAAAGAGCTGCACTCGACTTCTATGTCGATACACTCGGATTTGAACTGCGGCATTGCTCGCCTGGCGGCATCATCAATTGGGGATATGATCTGACCGTAGGCCTGCCCGGGCAGCGCATGATGCTGCAACTCACCTTACGCCCGCCCGGCGACACCTCGCGCAGCACCCCGATCATGCTGAGCTGTACGGATTTGGAGCAGACCTACCACGCTCTGCTTGCAAAGGGAGTTCGCTTCCACTGTCACCTCAATGGCGGGCTTGAATTCGTGTCGTTCTACGATCCAGACGGCAATGAATTTTATATGTCCGATAATAGCCAGAACTGGATCGACGAAAACGCCCTTGCACGAATGAAACAAGGGGTTCCGGACGGGCCATGAACTCGCCCGGAGAAACGTCGCTGCGCGATCCTCACATCAATAGATCGATCAGATGCGGCAGCAGCGGAATGTCCGCCGGGGGCATCGGGTAGTCGCGCAGCTTGTTCGGCCGCACCCAGGCCAGTTGCTGTCCCTCGCGCGCGGCGACCACGCCTTCCCAGCGCCGGCAGATGTAGAGCGGCATCAACAGATGGAATGTCTCATAGGCGTGGCTGGCAAACGTCAGCGGCGCGAGACAGGCCTCGCGCACGGTGATGCCGAGCTCCTCGTCGAGCTCGCGGATCAGGCTGGCTTCGGGGCGCTCGCCGGGCTCGAGCTTGCCGCCGGGAAACTCCCAGAGTCCCGCGAGCGTCTTGCCGGGCGGCCGCTGCGCCAGCAGCACACGATTGTCGGCGTCGACGAGCGCGCAGGCGACCACGAGCGTGAGTTTCAGGTCGGGCATGGTCCGATCGGTTTGAGAGGGATGCGCCGGTCCGAGAACCAGGTGCGCCTGTTGAGGGAATCTTAACCTAGGCCGTTTCGAGCCCGGTTTCCACGGTCGAAATAAGCCAACCTTAATGGCCGGCCGCGTATTTTCACGGGTGAACGCCATGGCCTCCTCATGGTTTGTTAGGCATCATTCATGCGAATTTTATCCAGCCTGCTCGGCCGCCTGCGGCGCGACGTCAGCGGCAACGTCGCGGTGACCTTCGCGATCGTCTGCGTCCCGCTGATCACCGCGGTCGGCTGCGGCGTCGACTACAGCCGCGCCAACCAGATGCGCGCCAAGCTGCAGGCGGCGGTCGACGCCGCCTCGGTCGGCGCGGTGTCCCGGACCTCGCCGGCCTTCATCGCCGCGGGCACGATGACCTCGGACGGCGTGATCGCCGCCGGCAATGACGATGCGGCGAAGATCTTCAACGGCAACATGTCGGGCACGTCAGGCTATACGCTGACCAGCCTGACGCCGGAGGTGAAGAAGGCCGGCTCGGTGCTGACCGCCACCGTGTCGTTCTCGGCCACCGTGCCGATGATGTTCATGAACATCGTCGGGTTCAAGACCATGACCCTGCAGGGATCGTCGACCGCCAAGGCTTCGATGCCGCGATACATCGATTTCTATCTGCTGCTCGACAATTCGCCGTCGATGGGCGTGGCGGCGACGCCGGCGGACGTGACCAAGATGGTCAATGCGACCTCCGACAAATGCGCCTTCGCCTGCCACGACTACAACGACTCCAACAACTACTACAATCTCGCCAAGACGCTCAACGTGACCACCCGGATCGACGTGCTGCGCAGCGCCACCCAGCAGCTCATGGACACGGCGCAGCAGACGCAGACCTATACGAACCAGTTCCGCATGGCGATCTACGATTTCGGCGCAGCGTCGAAGACGATCGGATTGCGGGCGCTGTTTTCGCTGTCGTCGAGCCTGTCCAGCGCCAAGAGCGCCGCGGGCAACATCGACCTGATGGGCGTCTACGGCAACAATGATTCCTACACGGCCGACAAGGATACGCCGTTCACCACGGTGTTCCCCGCCATCAACAACGAGATCTCGACGCCTGGTGACGGCACGACCGGCTCGCCGCTGAAATACCTGTTCTTTGTCTCCGATGGCGTCGCGGACGAGAGCAACGCCTCCTGCCTGAAGCCAAAGGCCAGCGGCAATCGCTGCCAGTCGCCGATCAATCCGGCGCTCTGCACCACGCTCAAGAACCGCGGCATCAAGATCGCGGTCCTCTATACGACCTATCTGCAACTGCCGACCAACAGCTGGTACATGAGCTGGATCGATCCCTTCAACAAGGGGCCGTTCGGCCCGTCGCCGAACAGCGAGATCGCGCAGAAGATGCAGGCCTGCGCCTCGGACGGATTCTATTTCGAGGTGTCGCCGACGCAGGGCATCGCGGAGGCGATGAAGGCGCTGTTCCAGAAGGCGGTCGCCGACGCACGGATCGCGAGCTGATCGACTCGGCCCCAGGAAGCGCGCCGGCATCTGCGCGCTTCCTGGCCGCGGTTGGTTGCGGAATCAGGATCGGTAGTCGCCGTTGATCGCGACATACTCCTTGGTCAGGTCGCAGGTCAGCACGCGGTCGCGGCCCTTGCCGAGGCCGAGCGCCACCTTGATCTGCACCTTCTGCGCCTTCATCGCCTCGGAGACTTCCGTCTCGTCATAGGACGGATCGCGCGCGCCCTTCGATGCGACGCGGATGCCGTTGAAGGAGATCGAGAGCTTGTCGCGGTCGGCCGGCTCGCCGGCCTTGCCGACGGCCATCACGACGCGGCCCCAATTGGCGTCCTCGCCGGCGATCGCGGTCTTGACCAGTGGCGAGTTGGCGATCGACATCGCGATTCTGCGCGCCGACGGCTTGCTCTTGGCGCCCTCGACGATGATCTCGACCAGCTTGCGGGCGCCCTCGCCGTCGCGCGCGACCTGCTCGGCGAGGTCGGCCAGCACGGCATTGAACGCCTTCACGAACGCCTTCGCGCGCGGATCGCTGGCGCGGCTGATCTTCGGTGCGCCCTTCGCCGCGGCGGCCCCGGTGGCGAAGGCGAGCAGCGTGTCGGATGTCGAGGTGTCGCCGTCGATCGTCACCGCGTTGAAGGTGTCCTCGACGCCGGCCTTGAGCAGGGCCTGCAGCGCGGGGGCCGAAATCGGCGCATCGGTGAAGATGAACGACAACATCGTCGCCATGTCGGGCGCGATCATGCCGGCGCCCTTGGCCATGCCGTTGATCGTCACCTTGGCCTTTCCGAGCTTGACGGTGGCGGTGGCGACCTTCGGGAAGGTGTCGGTGGTCATGATGGCGCGCGCTGCACCCATCCAGTCCTCAGGCGCCGCGGTGCCGGCCAACCCTTCGAGCACGCCGTCGAACTTGGTCGCATCCAGCGGCTCGCCGATCACGCCGGTCGAGGCGAGGAAGATCTCGTCCTGCTTGCAGCCGACCGCCTTGGCGGCGATCGCCGCCGTCAGGGCCGTCGACTGCTTGCCGGTCTTGCCGGTGAAGGCGTTGGCGTTGCCGGAGTTGACCACCAGCGCGCGCGCCTTGCCGCCCTTCAGCTTGGCCCGGCACCATTCGACCGGCGCCGACGGGCATTTCGACAGGGTGAACACGCCGGCCACGGTGGTGCCGGGATCGAGCAGCGCCAGCAGCACGTCGGTGCGGTTCTTGTAGCGGATGCCGGCCGCCGCAGTCGCGAGCTTGACGCCCGCAACGGCGGGCATGTCGGGGACATCGGTGGGGGCGAGCGGGGAGACGGCTGAGGACATCGGAGAGGCTTCCGGCAGGAATGAGCGGGAAGCGCTCTGTATCATCTCGGTCGTCGTTGTGGGAGTGGATGTCACTGCACCCACTGCTGTCATCCCGGCGAACGCCGGGATCCATAACCACAGGGTCCAGTTGGGAGCCCTGGTATCGGCCGCGTGCCTGTTTCAAACATCACGCGGTATGGGTCCCGGCTTTCGCCGGGACGACACCATTTATGACGCGACCATGTCCCGTCTCAAGCCAAGTAGCCGAGCCGCTTACTTCTTCGCCGGCTCGGCCGGCTTCGCGTCCGCCGGCTTCGCGTCCGCCGGCTTGGCGGCGTCGGCGGCCGGCTTGTCCAGGCGCTCGATCTTGGCGGCCTCACGCAGCTTGCCGACGTAGTCGGCCTGAGCCTTGCGGGTGACGTAGGTCTCGATCTGGCCCTTGACCTGGTCGAACTCCGGCGGCTTGCGGCTGCGCTTTTCCTCGACCTTGATGACGTGCCAGCCGAACTGGGTCTTCACCGGATCGGAGATCTTGCCCGGCTCCAGCGAGAAGGCGACGTTGGCGAATTCCGGCACCATCTGCTCCTTGGTAAAGAAGCCGAGGTCGCCGCCGTCCGAGGCACCGGGATCCTTGGACTTCTTCTTGGCGAGCTCGGCGAAATCGGCGCCCTTGGCGAGCTCGGCCTTGACGGCCTTGGCGTCGTCCTCGGTCTCCACCAGAATATGGCGGGCGTGGACCTCCTGCTCGCCGCCGATCTGCTTGGCGGCCTCCTCATAGACCTTCTTCATCGCGTCCGGCGTGGTCGCGGCCTTGCCCTCGGTGGCGAGCAGGCTGTCCATCAGCAGCCGGTTGCGGGTGAAGGCGAGGCGCTTCTTGAACTCCTCGGTATCGGCGACCTTCTTGTCCTCGGCCGCCTTGGCGACCAGCTTCATGTCGATCAGGAACGACAGCACGTTCTCGTCCTTGGTCGCCGGATCCATCTGCGCGAGGCTCTGTCCGAGCTCCTCCTCGGCGAGCGTCACGTCGCTCTTGCGGATCTCGGCGCCGTTCACCTTGGCCAGCACCGGGTTGGCATCGTCGGCGGCGCGTGCGGGCGCGGCAAGCAGGGACAACGCGAGACTTCCGGCGAGAGCGGTGGCAAGGCCGAGGCGCAGGCCGGTTTTCGTAACCGGGAACGACGTGGTCATGGAAAATCCTTGTTGAGAAGAGGGGGCTCGAGGGGGAGGCCTCAGGGCGGCCGGGACACTCGCCCAATCGCCGTGCCTTGGCAACGCGAAAAGTCTGTCAATTTCGTGAAATCGGCGACAGGTTGGCGACGACGGCCCCGCTGTCGGGCGCCGTTGACAACGTTCCCCCCCAGCCATATCTCTGCCCGGTCGCTTCAAGGGCGATGGCGCTTATTTTGCTGCGTTTTTGGCCGTTGAACCCTGGTTTGCCTGTCTCCCACTCATCTGGCGGACGCCGCCCGGCGCCGAAGGTCGAGGCTGGCGCGGGTGCTGCGGTGCATCACGTCGGGAACAGCAAACCCAAACCATGAGTTACGGCTGCAACGCAGACCCATAGAGGCAGGATTTCAGCAATGATCGGCGCGCTCGCCCGTAAGCTATTCGGCTCCGCCAACGACCGTCGCGTCAAGGGTTACCAGTCCCGTGTCAATGCCATCAATGCGCTGGAGCCGGAGCTCGCCAAGCTGACCGACGAGCAGCTCAAGGCGCGCACCGAGGAGTTCAAGAAGCAGCTCGCCGACGGCAAGACGCTCGACGACATCCTGGTCCCGGCCTTCGCCACCGTCCGCGAGGCCTCCAAGCGCACCCTCGGCCAGCGCCATTTCGACGTCCAGCTGATCGGCGGCATGGTGCTGCACGAGGGCGACATCGCCGAGATGAAGACCGGCGAAGGCAAGACGCTGGTGGCGACCCTCGCGGTCTACCTCAACGCGCTCGCCGGCAAGGGCGTCCACGTCGTGACGGTGAACGACTACCTCGCCCGCCGCGACGCCGGCTGGATGAGCCAGATCTACGGCTTCCTCGGCCTGACCACAGGTGTGATCGTGCACGGCCTCGACGATGCCGAGCGCAAGGCGGCCTATGCCTGCGACATCACCTACGGCACCAACAACGAATACGGCTTCGACTATCTGCGCGACAACATGAAGTACCGTCTGGAGGACATGGTCCAGCGCGGGCACTTTTTCGCCATCGTCGACGAGGTGGACTCCATTCTCATCGATGAAGCGCGCACGCCGCTGATCATCTCCGGCCCGCTCGACGATCGCTCGGAGTTCTACAACACCATCGACACCTTCGTGCCGAAGCTCGACAAGACCGACTACGAGGTCGACGAGAAGCAGCGCACGGTGACGCTCACCGAAGCCGGCATGGAGAAGATCGAGACCCTGCTGCGCGATGCCGGCCAACTCAAGGGCGAGTCGCTCTACGACGTCGAGAACGTCTCCGTCGTGCACCACATCAACCAGGCGCTGCGCGCGCACACGCTGTTCACCCGCGACAAGGACTACATCGTCCGCGACGGCGAGGTCGTGATCATCGACGAATTCACCGGCCGCATGATGCCGGGCCGGCGCTATTCGGAAGGCCTGCACCAGGCGCTCGAGGCCAAGGAGCACCAGCCGGTGCAGCCCGAGAACCAGACGCTGGCCTCGATCACCTTCCAGAACTACTTCCGGATGTACGAGAAGCTCGCCGGTATGACCGGCACGGCGGCCACCGAGGCCGACGAGCTGTTCGACATCTACAAGCTCGAGGTGCTGGAGATCCCGACCAACCTGCCGGTCGCACGTCTCGACGAGGACGACGAGGTCTATCGCACCCAGCAGGAGAAATACGCCGCCATCCTCGCCGAGATCGAGCGGGCGAATTCACGCCTGCAGCCGGTGCTGGTCGGCACCGCCTCGATCGAGAAGTCCGAGGTGCTGGCCGCCTATCTCAAGCAGCACGGCTACAAGCAGATCGATTTCGGCAGCGAGCGCGCGCTCGACAAGCTCTATGCGGCGGCCCGCGCCGGCAAGCCCGCAAAACTGTTCGCGGTGCTCAATGCGCGCTTCCACGAGCAGGAAGCCTATATCGTGGCCGAAGCCGGCGTGCCCGGCGCGATCACGATCGCGACCAACATGGCCGGCCGCGGCACCGACATCAAGCTCGGCGGCTCGCTCGAGATGCGCCTGCAGCAGGAGACCGCCGGGATCACCGACGAGGCCGAGAAGGCCGCCAAGATCGAACAGATCAAGGCCGACATCGCCCGCTTCCGCGAGATCGTGCTGAAGGCCGAGGAGACGGTCGAGATCGAGCCCGCCAAGGGCTCGAAGGCGGCGAAGACCGTGACCAAGCCGGGTGGCCTCTACATCATCGGCTCCGAGCGCCATGAATCCCGCCGCATCGACAACCAGCTGCGCGGCCGCTCCGGCCGTCAGGGCGACCCCGGCCGGTCGAAATTCTTCCTGTCGCTGGAAGACGACCTGATGCGCATCTTCGGCTCCGACCGGCTCGACAGCATGCTGACCCGGCTCGGCCTGAAGGAAGGCGAGGCCATCATCCATCCCTGGATCAACAAGGCGCTGGAGAAGGCGCAGCAGAAGGTCGAGGCGCGCAACTTCGACATCCGCAAGAACCTCCTGAAGTTCGACAACGTCCAGAACGACCAGCGCAAGGTGATCTTCGACCAGCGCGTCGAGCTGATGCAGGACGAGAGCGTGGTCGAGACGATCACCGACATGCGTCACGCCTTCATCGACGATCTCGTCGCCAAGCACGTTCCCGAGCACGCCTATGCCGAGCAGTGGGACGTCGCCGGCCTGAAAGAAGAGCTGAAGCGCGTGCTCGACATCGACCTGCCGGTCGACGAATGGGCGAAGGAAGAGGGCATCGCCGACGAGGAGTTGCTCAAGCGCATCGAAACCCACGCCGACGAGCGCATGGCCGCCAAGGTCGCGCAATGGGGCCCCGACGTGATGCGCTACGTCGAGAAGACCATCCTGCTGCAGACGCTCGACCACCTCTGGCGCGAGCACCTGGTGATGCTCGACCATTTGCGCCAGGTCATCGGCCTGCGCGGCTACGGCCAGCGCGATCCGCTGCAGGAGTACAAGTCGGAAGCCTTCACGCTGTTCGAGGCGATGATCGCGCATCTGCGCGAGGCCGTCACCGCGCAGCTGATGCGGGTCGAGATCGTGCCACCGGAGGAGCAGCAGCCGGTGCTGCCGCCGATGCAGGCGCACCACGCCGATCCCAGCACCGGCGAGGACGAGATGGCCTTCGCCAACGTGTCACTCGTGCCCTCTTCGGGCGCCGCCCCGGTCCCGGCCGAAGCGCGCAACCCCAACGACCCCACCACCTGGGGCAAGATCGGCCGCAACGAGGATTGCCCCTGCGGCTCCGGCAAGAAGTACAAGCACTGCCACGGCAGGTACGCGTAAGCGCGGGCCGGGCAGTAACATTCGACGTGCTCGCGTGAAAGGAGCGAAGCGACGGATGGGTGGAAAGACCCGAATGTCGCTCCGCCGATCGAGCTAGATTTAAGAGCCGTCGAGTTCCGAAACTGCCCTTGATTCAGTCAGTTCATTTGGCAACAAAGAAATAGTCTTCGTTACCTGAGAGCGAGCCATAAGAGAACGGCTGTTGCCGGCGATTGGTCGCTAGGAGCACATCGTCTCGCACGAGATCAAACAAGCGACGGACCTCAAGACCGGCGACTTTCAGCCGGCTTGCGAGCGCTATCGCAAACGGGCTGTTGGAGCCATCTCCGTCGAGGGCAGTCTCTCCGTGCTTTGCCGAAAATATAACTAGCGATCCCGGCTCCGGCTCGACGGCAGCCAAGCCGCGCCCTAACGAGCGGGTGGCGATGGTCCGTTTCATCTGACTCAGAAACGGATTGCTGCGACAGGCATCCATGATCACCATGCGCAGCTTCCTTGCACCGTCCGCAGCAGAGATTGCCAAGGAGAGTGGAACGGTCTCAAAATCTACATCTCTGTCAGATTCGAGGTGAGCGTCGACGGGGATCATGTAGTCGGCGCCACCCACTTCGATGCCATGTCCCGAGTAGTAGATGACCGACCAGTCGGCCTCCGAAGACTTCTTCGAGAACTCCAACAACAACTTGTGTAAAGCATCGCGCGACAGGTTCTTTCCTGCGATTACCTCGTCAAACCCGATAGACTTCAGCGTTTGTGAAATGAGGTCCGTGTCTCTCACAGGATTTGGAAGCTCCGGAACGGAACTGTATTTCGAGTTGCCGATCACGAGGGCAACCCGACGGCTGGGTTTAGACCAAATAGGTAGAGAGGCGCCACCGGAAGGCCTCGTAGAGGTTTCAGAAGAAGAAGGTTGATTTAACTTTTCTGCTGTCTGAGCTGAAAGAATTCTCAGCTCTTCGGTGGCTTCTGAGCTGCTCGGTTCAATAGCGAGAGCTATTTGGTATTCCGCTCTGGCTCGATCGAGCTCACCGAGCCCAGCGAGTGATCGGGCCAGATTTAGATGGGACCAAAAGAACCGAGGCTTTAGCTCGATAGCCTTCCTCGCGGCGTTGGCAGCTTCCCCAAAATTCTTCAATCCCAGGAAAGCCGAGGACAGATTGTTGTAGGAGTACGAATAGTTCGGTCGAAGCGATATGCTTGCCCTGCAGTCTGCAACGGCCAGTTCATACAGTCCCTTGACGTGGTATGCCCAGCAGCGCCCGTCCAAAGCGTCGGCAAGCCGAGACTTAGGACGTCTACCTTGAGAGACTACTTCGCTGCAGCCGGATATCCGCTGGTCGGCATCCGACGATTGGCAGCGTTTCCAAGCATCGCTCTCGATAGGCCGCGCATGTACTGAGCATACAGCGGCCGACCGCGCACATACCGCTAAGCAGATCAACAAAAATCTGGCGCTTAGACACAAGTTAATGACTCCCCCCGCTTCGATCTCGCTGGATGCTCATCGCCTTTAGTCCACGAACACGGGCATACGACCGTTTGACCAGATCCAACGGGAGCTCACGTGAGCAAGCGGCTGCTGTCAACGCGCTGTTGATCTCGCGGCCGACGTCGGACGTCTGGTCCTCGTCGCTCAGCTTGGTGAACATGATGATATCGGCGCCTGCCTTGACGGCATCGATGGCGGCGGTGGCCGGCGGCTTGGCGTCGAGAATGGCCTTCATGGCGAGGTCATCCGTCATGACCACGCCGTCATAGCCGAGCTCGCGGCGCAGAAGACGGTCGATCGCGTGCGCGCCATTCTGCGTTGCGACACCGCCCCAGCGGCGGGTATTGGCGAGATGGCCGACCATGATCGCCTCGGCCATCCCCCGCCGAATCAGGCGCCTGTACGGCTTCAGCTCCGCCGATGACCAGGTGGTCGTGACGTCGGCGATGCCGGCGTGGCTGTCGGCGGTGGACGATCCATGCCCCGGGAAATGCTTGAGCACCGTCAGGATGCCCTGCCTTCGGTGCGCCCGGATGAAGGCTGCCGCGTAGCGCGCCACCGTGTCGGCGTCGCGGCCATAGCTGCGTTGCCGCTGACCGATGATCGGGTTCGACGGGTTGGTGTTGAGATCGACCACCGGCGCGAGATTCATGTTGATGTGCAGCGTCGCGAGCTTCTCGGCGAGTGCCGCGTAAGCGCGGCGCGCCGCCGGGACGGAGCCGCGGGCGATCTCCGCGGCCGACGGCGTTTCCGCAAGGCCGACATTCGATCCGAGCCGCTCGACCGTTCCGCCTTCATCGTCGATGGCGATGAACGGAGGAGCCGCGCATTTGCAGGACCGGAGTCGATCGATCATCGCGGCGAGATCATCTGACGTTCCGACATTGCGGCCGAGGATCACGACACCGCCGATCAGCCCCTCCTCGAGATCGGACAGAATCTGCTGAAATCCGGCATCCGATGCCTTGGTCCCGAAGAAGCCGGCCATGATCATCGGGCCCACGAGCCGCGACGTTGCCGCTGTGTTGCGGCAGCCGGCGGCAAGGCCGGCGTGCCCCGAGTGCATCAGGAGTGCGAGGGCGAGGGACAGTCGGCCCAGTCGTCGCAGCATTGCGATCACGCCTCGCGGCTGTGGAGGTGACTCGCTCATATGCACGGGGTCAGATCGCCGCGAAGGCAAATCTCAGGTTGTTGACAGGCTCGCGACCGTCGCCCCCTCGGCAATGGTCCGCGGCGCGGCATTGAGCTGCTCGATGGCAAACCCTGCCGCCTTCTTGTAGCCGGCCATGAACGCGTCGCGCTCGGCCGGTGGGATGACCTCGTCAATATTGGTGAAGGTCCCGCCGCAGCGCTCGTCGACCAGATTGAGCAGGCCGAACGGGCCGGCGCCGCGGTTGCGCAGGATGACAGCCGAAATCGGGCCGCACAGTTTCTCGTCATAGGCGGCGAGCGCCGCCGGCGTCACGCCGTGCGCCAGCAGGCAGGTGCCGAGCACGCGGGCGTCGACGATCGCCTGGCTCGCGCCATTGGAGCCGGTCGGGTACATCGCATGCGCGGCGTCGCCCATCAGCGCGACCGGGCCATCGACCCAGGTCGAGACCGGATCGCGGTCGATCATAGGGTTCTCATAGGCGCCATCGGCGCCGGCGATCAGCGCGGGCACGTCGAGCCAGTCATAGGTCCAGCCGGCGAAGTGATGCGCAAACTCCTGCACCGGGACCTGGCGGAACCAGCCGGTCTGCTTCCAGCCCTCGGTGTTGTCCATCGTCACTTCCGCGATCCAGTTGATCAGCGCCAGCCCCGTCTTCGGGTCGGGATGCGAGATCGGATAGACCACGACGCGATGGCGGTGAGTACCCAGCCCGACGAAGGACGAGCCGGTGCGCATCGGCTTCGCCCAGGTGACGCCGCGCCACATCACCGCGCCGCCCCAATGGATCGGCGGCTGCGCCGGGTGCATCTGCGCGCGCACCGCCGAGTGGATGCCGTCGGCGCCGATCAGGAGCCGCCCGCGCCGCTCGGAGCGCGACCCATCGGCATGCTCGACGCGTGCGGTCACGGAGCCGTCCGCATGCTTCTCATAGCCGCTGACGCGGCTGCCGAGCCGCACGCAATCAGCGCCAGCCCGCTGTACCAGCCGGCTGTAAAGCAGCATGTGCAGCCTGCCGCGGTGAACCGCATATTGCGGCCAATTGTAGCCGGCAAGCAGCCCGCGCGGCTCGGAATAGATGTCGTTGCCGTTCAGCCCGACCAGCGCCCATTCCTTCGCGGGCACGCCGACCTGATCGAGATCGTCGGCGCCAATGCCCAGATCATACAGCTCGCGCACGGCATTGGGCTGCAGGTTGATGCCGACCCCGAGCGGCCGCATCTCGCGCACGCTCTCGTAGACGACGCAGGGCACGCCGATCTGCTGCAGGGTGAGTGCGGTCGCAAGGCCGCCGATGCCGCCGCCGGCGATGATGACAGGAAGGTCGGTCATGGGCATGGGTCCGTCGCGCCTGAACTCGGGAAACAAAGCTCGAAAGGAGGGTCGATAGGGATGCTGGCACGACGCGTGCAGCGCGCGGATCGCCTCCCTCGATCCATCCGTGGCCAGCGTTATCCGCCGGTCTGTGGCAAAGGCCTAATTCAGAAGGCCAGCCGAAACAAGGGGAATGGGCAATCCGCGCCGTCATGGTAGGCTGGTGCCATGCACCGTCCAACTCTCTCCCTCTGTGCGGCCCTGTTGCTGGCCGGCCTGGCGAGTCCCGCGACCGCCTTCGACGTCGAGGCTCATCGCGGCGGGCGGGCACTGCATCCGGAGAACACGCTGCAGGCCTTCGCCGCAGCGCTCGCGTTGGGCGTCGATACGCTGGAGCTCGATGTCGGCGCCACGGCCGACGGCGTGCTGGTCGTCTCGCACGAGCGGCGGCTCAATCCCGATCTCGCCCGCGACGCTTCCGGCAACTACGTCGCGCCGCCCGGACCGCTGCTGATCGACCTGCCGCTGGCCGAGGTGCAGTCCTACGATGTCGGCCGGATTCGCCCCGGCAGCGACTATGCCAGGCAGTTTCCGGAGCAGCAGCCGCTCGCAGGCGACGTGCCGCCGCGCATTCCGACCCTGAAGCAGCTGTTCGATCTCGTCAGGCGCTCGGGAGACGACCATGTGCGTCTCAACATCGAGACCAAGCTCGATCCGGCGTTTCCCAACGAAGCGCCTGACCCGGCGCGGTTCGTCAGCCTGCTGCTCGGCCTGATCGATGCTGAGCAGTTCGCGGATCGCGTCATGATCCAGTCGTTCGACTGGCGCACCCTGCAGTTGGTACAGCAACGCGCACCTCGGATTCCAACCGTCTATTTGTCACTGCAGCGGGGCAAGGCGCCGACGGTGTCGTTGACCGCGGCCACCCGCTGGACCGCCGGCTTCAATCCTGCCGATCACGGCGGCTCGCTGCCGCGCACGATCAAAGCGGCCGGGGGCAAGGTGTGGTCGCCCTATTTCGCCGACGTCACGCCGGAGTTGGTCGCCGAAGCGCATGCGCTCGGGCTGCAGGTCGTGGTCTGGACCGTGAACAAGCCGGAGGACATGGCGCGGCTGATCGACACCGGCGTCGATGGCATCATTTCCGATCGGCCGGATGTGCTGCGCAAGGTTGCTGCCGACAAGGGGGTGGCAAATCCAACGGGGGAGCTGCGGCTGCAATCGACGAAGCCAAGGGCGCATCCGGACTAGCGGAGCCGAGAGCTCTCACGCGTCGGAATCCGTGGCTCCTGACAGGATCATAGGCGATGAGTCGCGGCATAGACAGTCGGCTCCCTCTCCTCGTTCTGACGAGGGAGGAGGCCGGGGTGAGGCGCCGCCGCGCGGGGATACTTTGTTGTCCGACCTGTCGTCACTCCCCCTGACTGCACGTTCGATGCATCCGGACACCCAAGCACCGTTCGCGCCAGCCTGGTCAAGCCACCAGCCGTTTGGTCATGAACAGGCTGAGCGGATCGAGTCGGTAGATCCCGAACGGCCCGCAATCCTGATAGCCGGAGCTGCGATAGAGCTGGATCGCCTGCGGCTGTCTGATGCCCACTTCGAGGCTCACGCGGCCAAGCCCGCGACCTTGGGCCTCGTCTTCCAACGTCATGAGGAGCCTGCGTCCGAGCCCACAGCCGCGGGCGGTTTCGCGGACGAACAATCGCTTGATCTCGGCGTGTCCTGGACCAATGAGCCGAAGGGCGATCGACCCGAGCAGCGTCCCGTCACGACGGGCGGCAAAAAATGCGGCCCCGGGCACCGAAAGCGCGTGGGCATCGACGGGATGATTGCTTTCAGCAGGGTATAGCGTCCGCAGAAAGGCATTGGCCTCCGCGATGAGGTCGGCCACATCAGCCTGTCTGGCATCTTCGATCGCGATGGTGATGTCGGTTGGGTTCATCCGTCCCGGCCTGGCAAACGTGACGAAACGCGTCAGCATCGTGCCAGAGCACCACCGTCCCGATCAAATGCCGAGACGGCTGTCTCACCCGGAATCGCGGCTCACTCCATCACCACCTCGTGCCGGATCACGAACGGCGCCAGCAATGTGTGCACCTCGTTCTCGACCGCCTCGCGGGTCTCCGCCGGCACGTTGCGCAAGGTCACCGTCGCGATGCTGCCGTGGCTGCCGTGCGGTCCGACCTTGACGCTGCAATCGATGCCGCGGTCGGTCAGTTGCGACAACACCTTGGCGAACACCCGCGTCGCGGCGTCCCAGCGCAGTTGCGGCTTGAACACCTTGCCGACGCCGGTCACCGGCATCGGATCGATCGGGATGATCTGCACCGGCACCGCGGCGCGCTCCGGAGTGCGGGCGCGCACCCAGTCCTCCAGCTCGCCCGGTTGCACGCTCGCGCCGGGCTTGAGCTGCACATAGCCGATCGGCAGCTCGCCCGCATAGGCGTCGGGCTGACCGACCACCGCGGCGAAGCCCACGGCCGGATGCTGGAACAGGATCTCCTCGATCGGCGCCGGATCGATGTTGTGGCCGCCGCGGATCACGAGGTCCTTGGCGCGGCCAGTGATCCACAGGAAGCCGTCGGCATCGAGCCGGCCGAGATCGCCGGAATTGACCCAATGTCCCTGGACGAAGGCGCCCTTGTTGTGGGCGTCGTCGAGATAGCCGGAGAACACGCCGGGCCCGGCCATGATGACGACGCCGATCTCATCCGTTGCGCAGTCGCGCTCATAGCGCCCGTCGGCATCGAGCTTGACGATCCGCACCTTCGCGTAAGGCAGCGGCAGGCCGACCGAGCCGAGCCGGATCGGCTGGTCCGGATAGGCCATGGTGTGCACGCTCGCGGTCTCGGTCATGCCGTAGACCTCGATCACCGGCAGCTTGAGCTTGTCCATGATCGCCTGCCCCACGGCGACCGGAATCGCCGAGCCGCCGCCCGCGGCATAGCGCAGACTGGAGATGTCGGCGGCGCCTTGCGGCACCGCGAGCGTCGCCGCCAGCACCGTCGGCACGCTCGACAGCGTCTCCGGCTTGAAGCGCTGCACCAGACCCCAGATGTTGCGCACCGCATTCGGATTGCGCCAGCCGGCGCCCGACAGCACGACGAGGGACCCGCCCGCCGACAGCGTCTGCAGCGCCTGGGTCAGCGATCCCCCGACATGGAATAGCGGCATGCCGAACAGCAAGGTGCCGCCGGGCTTGGCCTTCAGGACCAGGTTGATCCCCCAGGCCTGATAGACCTGGTTGCCATGGCTGTGGCGCACCAGCTTCGGCGTGCCGGTCGTGCCGCCGGTGTGGAAATAGGCGGCGGTGTCGCTGGCCTTGATCTGCCGGCCGCTGACGAGGTGGTCGCTCGGCTGCGCTCCGATCAGGTCGTTGAACGCGTGAATGCCGTTGGCGGGGTCACCGCCGCCGCCATGCACCTGCACGATCGCCTTGAGGTGCTTGAGGCCGCCGCGCACCTTCTCGACCTTCTGCCAGATGTCGGTGCCGGGCAGGGGGCCGAGCGCCACCAGCACCTTGGTCCTGGCGGCATCGAGAATCTCGGTGATCTGGTGCGGCTCGAGCAGCGGATTGACCGGGTTGGCGATGCCGGCGGCCTCGGCGCCGAACAGCGTGACGAAGGCGTCGGGCACCAAAGGCAGCATGAAGCTGACGACGCCGTCGGGGCCGACGCCGAGCGCATGAAACATGTTCGCCGCCTGCGTCACCCGGGCGATGAAGTCGCGATAGGAGATCACCACCGGCGTGTCGGCCGGATCGGCGTTGGGCAGAAACTGGATCGCCGGCGCATCCGGATTGGCGGACGCCCCGCATTTCAGCGCCTCATAGGTGCTCTGCGCCGCGATCCGTTCGCTGTACGGCGTCTGCTCGAAGGCGCGGATGTCAGCGGTGCTTGCGAATGTCGGATAATCGCTGCCGATGGCGCGATCGAGCAGGTGAATGCCCATGGCCTGTCCTCCCTGTGTCGTGTCCTCGTCCGGCGGTTTTGGTCCCGCCGGTGATCGCGCGCGGGCTCTATGCGGCCCGTTCGTCGCGATCGTCACAGGACAGGATGAGGGAGGATTCGTCTTGCGTCTATCCCGGCGTTGCCGGGCGGACCGCCCGATTTGCCGCAGGCGAGGAGACGAGGCGTGGTCAAGTCGTCTTGATGCGACGCGAAGACCGCTCCGATTTCCGCGTCATTGCGAGCGCAGCGAAGCAATCCAGGGTGGTGGGGGGCTCTGGACTGCCTCGCTGCGCTCGCAATGACGGGAGGATAGAGCTTAGCCCTGAATGTCGGCAGCGCAGCGTGCCTCAGCTCGCCGCGTCGATCAGATTTTCCAAGAGCCGCTTCAGCTCGCCGGTGGCCTTGTCGCCGTAGTTCTCCAGGATGTGCGCCTCCTGGCTGGCGGCCAGCGAGTTCAGCCGCTTGCATAGCGCCTTGCCATGATCGCTGATGAACATCAGCACCTTGCGCCGGTCGTGGGCGTCCTGGCGGCGGTAGACCAGCGAGTCGGAGACCATGCGGTCGATCATCTTGGTCAGGGTCGGGTGGTTCAGCAGGACCGCGTCGGCGAGATCGCCCATCGAGTGCCCCTCGCCGTCGGAGAGCACCTTGAGGATGCGCCACTGCTCGACGGGCACGCCCTCGGTGCTCAGGCGTGACTCCAGCTGCCGGTTGATCTCCCGGTTGGCCTGCGCGAGCAGGTAGGCGAGATGTTCGGTGAGGGGGCTGTTGGGATGGGGCGGTTTGGCCACGGTGAACTTCGCTTGCGGTCCCGACTTGAATGAATGTCCGGCAGTAGCTGCCCGATCTATATGCATCCTAATTCTTGAACATTCAACATTTTCGAATAGGATATTTGCCGAACGCGTGCTGATTTTGACGGCGTATGACCGCCGGCCCACAATGGGCCAGGCACGGTTGCGGCCAAGGAGTGGGTGTGCTCTCGACAGGATCTGTCACGGCCGGGCGTCTCCGTCTGCCGCCATCCCTGCTGTTCAGGAGCCCGCCCCGGCGGGCCGGCCTTCCTGCACTCGCCCCCTTCGATCCTGACCGTATCCAGCGGCGCGGCTCCCAGAACAGGCTGCGCATTGGCAACTTCCTCACCTTCTCCGGGTCACCCGGCATCTGGGGGCCGGCCGCGACCAACAGCGCGCTGCTCGCGGTGTCCGACATCAACCGCCACGGTGGCATTCTCGGGCGCGAGATCGAGTTGTCGTTCTACGATTCCGGCGGGCCGGCGGACGAGGTGGCCGAGCGCGCGAGGGACGCGCTCGAATTCGACGACATCGACGTGGTCATGGGCTCGCATATCAGCGCGGTGAGGCTGGCGCTGCGCCGGCTCACCCGCGGGCGCATCCCGTATGTGTATACGCCGGTCTATGAAGGCGGCGAGCGCACGCCCGGCGTGATGGCGATCGGCGAGACGCCGCACAGCCAGACGCGCCCCGCCATCCACTGGCTGGCGGAGAACAAGCGCGCCCGGCGCTGGTATCTGATCGGCAGCGACTATGTCTGGCCGTGGCAGTCGCACCTCCAGACCAAGACCTTCATCACCGAGGCCGGCGGCCAGGTGGTCGGCGAGGAGTTCGTGCCGGTGGGCGAGGATGATCACGAGGCGCATCTGGCGCGGATTCGCGCCGCCAGGCCCGATGTCGTGCTGATCTCGCTGATCGGCACCGACAGCATTACCTTCAATCGCGCCTTCGGCGAGTCGGGCCTCGCCGCGACCACGCTGCGTCTCGCCGGCGCGGTGGACGAAACGGTGCTGCTCGGCATCGGCGCCGACAACACCGAGAACCTGTATTCGGCCTCCGGCTATTTCAGCTGCATCGGCTCCAAGGCCAATGACGCGTTCATGAGCCGCTACACCGCGATGTTCGGCGCCGATGCGCCGCCGGTCGGATCGGTCGGCCAGTCGAACTACGAGGGCCTGCGCTTTCTCAAGGCGGCCGCCGAGCGCGCCGGCTCGCTGTCCCTGCGACCGCTCGCTGCCGCCGGCCGCAACATCGTCTATTCCGGCGCGCGCGGCGAGGTGACGATCCGGCAGGGCCGCGCCGGCATGGCGATGCATCTCGCCGCGGCCGACGGGCTCGACTTCAAGATCATCCGAACGTTCTGAGTAACGCTGCGCCGAGCTTGGCCGGGCTGCGTGCCGCGGTCACCCTCCCCTGGAGGGGAGGGTCGCCTCACGGGGCGCGAAGCGGCGCGTGAGGCGGGGTGGGGTGATCTCTCCTCTGGAGCCGGCGCGTGGAGACATCACCCCACCCCGCTCGCCCGCTTCGCGTGCGATCGACCCTCCCCCTCCAGGGGAGGGTGAGCCATCACATTCGCGGCCGCCTGTTCAGTTCAGCCGCAAGGCAATCACGATGACAAGATCTGCCGTCACGCGGCCGCGGCCTTCTTGGCCAGCACGCCGACGGCAGCCGCCGGCGTACCTCCGACCTCACGAATCATCCGGCTGATCGCCTCCTGCGGCATCGGCTTGCCGAACAGGAAGCCCTGTACGCTGCTGCAGCCTTCCTCGCGCAGGAAGGCGAGATGCTGTTCGGTCTCGACGCCTTCGGCGAGCACGGGAATGTTGAGGCTGCGCCCGAGCAGCAGGGTCGCCTTGACGATGGCCGCGGCGTGCACGCTGGTCTCGACCGACTGGATGAAGCTCTTGTCGACCTTGATCTTGTCGAATGGAAACACCTGCAGGGTCGACAGCGACGAATAGCCGGTGCCGAAATCGTCCATCGCCACGGTGACGCCGATCGCCTTCAAGGCCTGCATCACCTGCAGCGCATGCTGGCGGTCGGCGATGATGCCGGTCTCGGTCAGCTCGATCTCCAGCCGCTCCGGCGCCAATCCAGTCTCGCGCAGCACCTCGGCGACACGCTTCGGAAGGTCGTGGTTGAGCTGCATCGGCGCGACGTTGACGGCGACCTTGAACGGCCGGCTCCAGGTCGCGGCAGTGGCGCAGGCGGTGCGCAGCACCCAGTCGCCGATGTCGACGATCAGCCCGGTTTGTTCGGCCATCGGAATGAAATCGTTCGGCGGCACGCGGCCCTTCACCGGATGGTTCCACCGCAGCAGCGCCTCGAAGCCGACGATGCCGCCGCTCTGCGTGTCGTTCTGCACCTGGTAGTGCAGCTCGAACTCGTTGCGCACCAGCGCGCGCTTGAGGTCGATCGCGAGCTCGGCGCGGCGCCGGCTGGCCTCGTCCATCGACGGCTCATAGGTGCAGATCTTGCCCTGGCCGAGACTCTTGGCGCGGTACATCGCGAGGTCGGCGCGGGTAAGAAGCTCGTCCGAGGTCAGGCCGTGGTCGGGATGCAGCGCGATGCCGATGCTGCAGCCGACCGAGAGGCTGCGCTCCTCCCACTCGACGGGCGCCAGCACCAGCGCGCGCATCCGCTCGGCGAACTTCGCCGCCTCGGTGCGCGCGAAGATCTCGCTCTTGACGGCGACGAACTCGTCGCCGCCGATTCGCGCCAGGAACTCGCCGGGCTGCAGCGTCGATGCAATACGCTGTGCGATCACCGTCAGCACCGCATCGCCCGCGGCATGGCCGTGCGCGTCGTTGACGTCCTTGAAGCGGTCGAGGTCGATCGCGAGCACCGCCAGATGCGCGGTCTCGTCGCCCTCGGTGAGCAGCGGCGCGAGCCGCTGGCCGAGGCCGCTGCGGTTCGGCAGGCCGGTCAGCGGGTCCTGCAGCGCCAGCTGCCGATAGCCTTCGACCGCTTCCTGCGTCGCCTGCATGTCGATCATGTAGGCCGAGGCGGCCATCGCCATGATCAGGCCGATGCCGGTGACGACCGTGACCAGCATCAGGCTGTCCGACAGCGACTGCACCGGCGCGCTGCTGGCCGCCATTGGTGCCAGGGTCAACGCGAGCATGCCGGTGAAGTGCAGGCTCAGGATCGCAAGCACCATCGCGAGCGAGCTGCCATATTTGCAGAAGCGGGTGACCGGCCGCGCGATGCGGTTCGCCGCGACGGCACCGAACACCGTTGCAAGCGCGATCGAGAGCCAAACCATCGGCACGTTCCAGGTCAGCGCGCCGTCGAGCTTGAGCGCGCTCATGCCGCTGTAATGCATGGCGGCGATGCCGAAGCCGAACACCGCGCCGCCGGCCTCGATCAGCGGGCCGCGCTGGGTGCGTGTCGTGATGAAGAAGCCGAGCCACGCAAAGGCCACCGCCAGTCCGAGCGAGGCGAAGGTCATCGCCGGCTCGAACGAGCGGTATCCTGGCGTGTCGTAGCCGAGGACCGCGGCGAAGTGCGTGGTCCAGACCGTGCCACCGGCCACGAGTCCGGCCAGAAACAGCAGATGGAAGCGGCGGAGGCCGGCGTTGCGACGGACCCGCGCGAGCAGCCGCATGGACAGAATCGAGCCGAGCACGCAGACGAGCAGTGCGGCGGCGACGTAGCGCAGATCATGATCGGCGGGCAGGCAGGACAGGATCGTCAACATCGGCAATGAACCCTCACGCAGGCCAGCTACGGTCCGTCGCGTGCCGCGTTTCGGCGCGCCGGAATCGCGGTTAGCGAAACGTCAATCCGGGCAGCACCTTGTGCCCGCTCCGATCCATGCATGAGTTTTGAAAGCCGACGCTTAAGGCGCGAGGCGCCGCCCGCGGGTTCCTGCAAGGAACTCCGGACATCGTGACGAAACTCCCAATGCCGGCCGCAGGGCTCGCCGTCACACGGCCTTTTGCGATCCTCCGTGGCCGGAATGGGTTGCCGCTGCATGACGGAATTAATACGATCCCATGTCGTTCACATGAAATTTGGAGTGCCCGGATGCGTGCGCAGTCGCGAGCCCTGTCGAACCCGGTCGCCCTGTGGTGGGCGATGCTGACGCTCGTCAGCCTCGCCAACATCGTGTTCTGGTTCATCCTGTACCGCCAGCTCAACGGCGGCAGCAGTTCGTCGGGTCAGGCGTCCCAGACCAGTTCGATGCTGGCGCTGTCGGCGGCCTATGTGTTCGGCTGCGCCTTCCGCTCAGTGCTGCCGCGCGCCGACGTGCAGCGCATCTGCCTGGTCGACAGCTGGCTGTCGAGCGTGTTCATCGGCCGCACCGTCGCGACCATCGCCGAGATTGCCTTCGCGGCACAGTGGGCCATCATCCTCGCGCAGCTCGGCGCGATCGCCGATGCCGAGACTGCGGTCAACATGGCCCGCATCATCGTGCCGCTGATCGTCGTCGCCGAGATCTGTTCCTGGTACGCCGTCGTCACCCGGAATTTCCTCTACAACGCGATCGAGAACTCGCTGTGGGCGGTGGCCTTCCTGTTCGTCGGCATCGGCCTCGGCCGGCTGCTGCCGGAGTTCGACGGCCTGGTGCGCGGCCTTCTGATCGCGGGCCTCGTCGGCATCGCCTGCTATCTCGCCTTCCTGGTCGTGATCGACGTCCCGATGTATGTGAAGCGCTGGCGCATCGAGCGCGCCGCCGGCACGCCACTGCTGCATCCGCTCGCCGGTCTGCGCGACTCCGCCACGCGTTGGACCGTCACCCACGAGTTCGAGCACTGGAAGGAAGAGATCGCCTGGATGTCGCTATATTTCAGCGCCGCCGTCTGGGGCTCGCTGGCGCTATGCGCGCTCTCGGCGATGAACGATCCCCTGCCGCGAGATCGCGCGCAGGCGACCGGTGCACCGCCGGCCATCGTCCAGCACGACGCCGATCGATCCTGACGCGACATCCCGCCGTGACGATCACGGCGGGATGCCTGCCGGCCGAGCGGCGGTGCCTCAGCCATGCATCGCGAAGTGATGCGAATCGTCCATCTGGACGATGTGGCTGTAGTCGGCGTGCGGCGCGTCGTGCACGGCCACCGGCGCGTGGTCGAAATTCGGCGGCACGATGCCGGTGTTGCCCGCATGGCCATGGTCCCCGAAATTGTCGACGATGATCGGGTTGTGCGACGAGCCCTCGCCATGCAACGGGCCGGGGAAGCCGGGGCCGGGGCCCTGGCCGCCCTGGACGTTGTCGCCGGACTGATGGATCGCCTGCGCGATCGAGTCCCAGAACCCGCCATGGCTGCCGCCGTCCTGCCCCGCATGAGCGATCTGGATGCTGCCGTCGCTGCGCAGGCCGTCCTGGGCCAGCTTGAACACGTCACTGATCACGGCGCCGAGATCGCCATGGCTGAGGTCGTTGACCAGCGAGCCGAGGTCATGGCCGATCGCGTCGAGCTGTTGACCGAGCGAGTGGCTCAATTCGCCGGCGGTCTGCGCCAGCCCGTTGAGACCCTCGCCGACGAAGTGACCGACGCCATCGACGATCCCGGTGCCGACCGCATCGGCGCCGTGGGCGATGCCGGAGATCGCCTCGCCGATCGGTCCGCCGATCAGGTGGCCCGCCGCCGACGCCGTGTCGGTGACCACGCCGATGGCGCCGTCGGCCACCGCCACGCCGGCGTCGAAGCCGCCCTTCACCACCGCGCCTGCGGCGTCCAGTGCGTCCATTCCGACCTCGCCGGCCGTTCCGACGATGGTGCCGGCCATGCCGAGCGCGCCGTGACCGACCGCGCCGGCCGCCTCCAACCCAGCCTCGCCGAGGCCGACCGCGGTGTGTGCGAGGTCGCCGGCGACGTCGAGGGCGCCATGCGCCACGTCGCCCCCGACCTTGAGTCCGCCATCGACGATGTCGCCACCGATATGCTTCACGTCGTTGATGACGCCGTCGATGTCGCCATGCACCAGATGGCCCACCCCGGACGCCACGTCGCCGGCGACGTTGATCCCGGTATGGAGGACGTCGCCGCCGACATGGACCACGGTCGACGCGACGTCGCCTACGGTGTGAAGCAGGCCGCCGCCGATCGCCTCGGCACCGTGCCCGATCGCGCCGAGCACGCCGCCCACGGTATGGATGGCCTCGCCGCCGAGCGCGCCGATGCCATGCACCACGCTGCCCACGGCATGGGCCGCATCGCCGGCGACGTGCTCGACCGTATGGACCACGGCGCCCGCCGCACCGCCGACCGCACCCGCCACATCCTTCGCGACGTCCTTCACGTCGTCCACGGCGGAACTGACGGCATCTCCGATATCATCCCAAAAGCTCATGACCTGCTCCTCTCGGTTGCGTCACCTCGCCTCGGGTGACGCGCCGTTTGTCGCAGATCGCGTCCCCGCGCTCCGTGCGCGACATCACGCAAGCTGAGACGTGGCAGGGCTCGGGCGCGAAGCCTGTCCGCAAGCCGCGTCATCCACCTCTTCGGGGGCCGCAGGGAGGGACATGCGTGAATGCCGGCGCAGGCCGGGCAACTAATTAGCAGGCACCGATCGCGATCGTTCAGGGGGCATCGGTGTGATGCTCGGCGGCGGTTCAGGCGTGGCCGATCCAGCCATGCCAGGTCAGCGCTGAGAAGAATGGACGGGCATCGCGAAAGCCGCCGTCACGCAGGATGGCTTCATCCTCCCCTGGGCTCAGCATGTTGACGCTGGCATCGACGGTCGCGCGCATCGTCCTGGCCTGCTCGGGGTCTGTGCCGGACGCAACGGCATAGGCTGCGTACCGATCCAGCCACAGCGATCTCTCGACTGGCTCGTTGGGCAGGCAGCTATGGGCCACCACGAAAGGCGCTCCAGGGCGGAGCCGGTCGTGCACGGCGCGGACTGTCCGCGACCGTTCCGGCGCTGCCAGAAAATGCAGCGTCAGCAGGCATGTCGCCGCGTCAAACGGGCCGGCCGGCGCATCGTCGATGGTGCCTTCGATCAGTTCGACCCGGCTCGTCCGCGCGCCGAGCGTGCGTTCGGCGAGTCGCAGCATCTGCGGCGCCGGATCGACGCCGACGAAGGTCCACGATGGTTGCGCTTCCGCCAACGCGTTCAGCTCGAGCCCGCCGCCCGCGCCCAGCACGAGCACCCTCGCATGTTCGGGCGCCCGCTCGGCCAGCAGGACCGCCGTCATCCGGTGCAGCCCGTCGAGACCGGGCACGAAGCGCCGTGGACCATCCGTGTAGCGCGCGACGAATTCGGGATCGGAAAACGCGCGGATGAACTGCTGGGCGCCGTCGGCGATGTCAGCCGGCATGACAGATGTCTCCCTTGCGAGGTCGCTTGCGTCGTTCGAGGCGGTCGTGGAAATCGGCGCTCAGCGCCGCCAGCGTGATGGCGCCGAGACGGGACAGCAGCAAGGTCTCGGCGGCCCGGATGGAGCTGTCGAGCGCCGCATTGACCGCCTGCTCGACGAGGCAGTCGGGAGTCTCGCTCCGATGGCCGATGGCGAACGCCGATGGACGCCCGAGGGAATCGTAGACGTCGCGCAGGGTGACGGTCGCCAGATCGCAGGCGAGCGTCCAGCCGCCGCCATGGCCTTTCTCGGAGCGCACATAGCCGCTGTCCCGGAGGCCCGCCATGATTCTGCGGATCACGACCGGATTGGTCTGCATCATCGCTGCGAGGGCCTCGGACGTCACCGGACCGTCGTGCTCCGCCATGTGGAGCAGGACGTGCAGGATGCCGGACAACTGGCTGTTGGGTCTCATGTAACTTTTAATATGACATGATATTCCAGCCGTCAACCGGCCGGCTTGGCCATGAAGGCTTGGGCGACGACGCTGGCGCCTTCTGCCCGTCGGGCGATTCGGTCCTGCGTCCCGCATGCGGCGGGCGGGTCCATGCCTCGCAGCGATGAGAAACGCGCTGCGCGGAAAAACTGAATTTGCCCGCGCGTTCAAGCTGATTTGGGCTGTCCAGTCCCATCAGCAAAAATATGCCGCTTCCAAATTTCGGAATTTCGTGATCTATTCCGTCCGTCCCGCCTCATCGACGAGGGGCGCTGCGCGGTCGTCACGAAGCGTGGAGTGCGGGATGTGATGGGCGGGCCGGTTTGCAGCGTGATCATTCGCGCGGACGAACAACATCGGCTCGCACGGTCAAGTCGCGTGGTCCTGGCCTCCCGATGCTGAGGTCAAGCCGGCGGATGATGCCCCGCGCATCTCGCCGGTGATGGGGGCAAGACAGCCCGGTCCCCAGGGAGATCGCGAAGCAGCCGTTAAAACTATCGCGCAGGGAGGGCCGGAGGCGGATTCAATTGGTCGTCGCAACACTCGATGAGGAGGTTGCGATGGGCATTCGAAAGAAACGGTCAACGCGGGGCAAGCTGGGATCATTGGGGCGCCCACCAGTTGCGGGGCGTGCGGAACAGCAGAAATTTTGGCGTGGGATTGCCGCTGGGTTGAACAGCGAGAATGCTGCGCTGGCTGCTGGATTATCGGATGCTGTCGGCCCCCGATTATTTCGAAAAGCGGGCGGCGTGGCACCGGCAATGTTCCGACCTTCAGCGAAGCCGCTCTCCGGACGGCACCTCTCTTTTTCTGAGCGCGAAGAGATTGCGCTGCTGAATGCGCAGCGCCATTCTGTACGAGAGATAGCGCGGCGTCTCAATCGATCTCCCTCGACCATCTCCCGTGAACTCGATCGCAATGCGGCCACGCACGGCGGCAAGATGGCCTATCGGGCGACGGCCGCCCAGTGGCATGCAGATCGATCGGCCCGGCGTCCTAAGCCGAGCAAGCTTGCAAGCAACGCCGCCTTGCGCGCTTATGTTGAAGAGCGGCTTGCAGGGTTTGTCGCACCTCCAGGCGGCGTTCGGCGGAAGGCCGGTCGTGCGGGCTCTAGCCAGGATCAGGGGTGGACGAAAGCGTGGAGTCCCGAGCAGATTGCCCGGCGCTTACCGATCGACTTCCCGGATGACGAGGCGATGCGCATCAGCCACGAAGCCATTTACCAGGCGCTTTTTGTTCAGGGCCGAGGAGCGCTGAAACGCGAGTTGTCGTCCTGTTTGCGAACGGGACGTGCGCTGCGCGTGCCCCGAGCGCGTACGCGGAAGCGCAGCAAAGGCTTCATATCGCCAGAGATCATGATCAGTGAGCGTCCGGCCGAAGTCGCGGATCGAGCTGTGCCGGGACATTGGGAAGGAGATCTGATCGTCGGCTCCGCCAGCTCGGCAATCGGCACGCTGGTCGAACGCAGCACGCGGTTTACAATGCTCCTGCACCTTCCACGGCTGCCGGGGTTTGACGATGGCCCACGTACGAAGGATGGGCCTGCGCTCTCCGGACACGGAGCTGAAGCGGTACGCGATGCGATCACGCGCACCATCGTCACCTTGCCCAAAGAACTCCGCCGCTCGCTAACCTGGGATCAGGGGACCGAAATGGCTCAACACAGTGACCTCAAGATCGATACAGACCTTCAGATCTACTTCTGCGATCCAAGAAGCCCCTGGCAACGTGGCACGAACGAGAACACGAATGGCCTGCTGCGGCAGTACTTCCCGAAAGGTACCGATCTGAGCGTCTACGATGCTGACGAGATCGCCGCCGTGGCCGCAGCGCTCAATTCCCGACCGAGAAAGACGCTAGGATGGAAAACTCCAGCAGAAGCGCTTGACGAGCTGCTGTCACGAATGAAAACACTTGGTGTTGCGACCACCGCTTGAGCCCGCCGGATCGTCCGGCTGGACCTGTGGTACCTGCCGCCTGCATTTTTTTCGCAGGCGGGCCACGGGCCTCAGTCGAGGTCCGGCCTTCCCTGCACCCTCGCTTCGGAAAGAGGGTGAGATCGATGCATCACTCGGACGCCAAGCGCGCCGCGAGGATAAAAGCGCATGTCCAAAGCTGCCGTTGAGATTGTTCGCCGCGGCGCCGCTGCGAGCACGGTGCTCACCCTCCCCTGGAGGGGGAGGGTCGCCTCACGAGGAGCGAAGCGAAACGTGAGGCGGGGTGGGGTGATCTCTCCTCTGGCACCGGCGCGTATGGAGAGATCACCCCACTCCGCTCGCCCGCTTCGCGTGCGATCGACCCTCCCCCTCCAGGGGAGGGTGGCACCGCGCGTGCGGCCCGACTCTGGCGAAGCGCGGGCAACGATTCAGAACTGCCCGCCGCTGGACGAGGCTTACTTGAACCCTGCGAAGCGGCTGTCGAACGAGTTCGACTGCAGCACCGGGACGGCGCCGGAGACCAGCGCGGTCTGGGTCTGGGCCGGGGCCGAAGCGGTGGTGGCGGGCGCCTCGCTCGTGGCCGGCTTGAACGGCGGCCGCGCGGCAGCTTGCCGGGTCTCGGACGGCTTGGCGGCGACCGGCCTCGGTGCAGGCTTGGTCTCGGCGGGCTTCGCCTCTGCTGTCTTGCTCGGCGCAGGCTTGGCTGTCGCTGTGCTCTCCGCCGCCGCATTGCCGCCGATCCCGACCTTACGGGCGAGGCTCGACATGAAGCTCGGCTTCTCGGGCGCGCTGACGGCCGCCACGCGGGTCGAGGGAGCCTCCGCGGTGCTGGTCGGCATCGCGACCTCGTCGGCGCCGGGTGCGCGCGGCGGGTTGACGTGACCGGGGATCGTGCCTGGCGCGGCCTGGAAGTTGGCGAGCGACAGGCCCGGCGCCTCGCCGGCGTCGGACAGGCCGGTGGAGGCTCCGGGCACGCGGCTGGCGAAGATCGGATTCATGCCGCCATCGATGCCGGTGTTGAGCTTGGCGACCGGCGTGCCCTTGGCGACGAGCTTGGCATATTCCGCCTCGTCCGCCTGCTGCTTGTCGCGCACGGCGGCGGTGATCTCGTCGGGCACGACATAGGCCGGGCACTTGGCGGAGGCGTCGAACACCGGATCATGCGTCGCGCCCGGCGGCTTCTGGGCGTCGAAGACGTATTTCTTCTCGCAGAAGTCGACCTTCGGCTCCTGCCGGGTGACCTCGAAATGATCGTAGCCTTCCTTGATCATGCGCCAGAACGGCATGTTCGGATTGTTGCGGTGCCTGGCCATGTTCACCGGCGTCATCCGGAACGGATAGGCCTGGAACTGGAAGGCGCGCTGGCCGCCGAAGAAGGACTCGCGCCCGAGCGCATAGATCTCGGCGATCTGCTCGTCGGTCATCGCGAAGCAGCCGCGCGAGGAGCAGTCGCCATGCACCATCAACTGCGAGCCGGTGCGGCCGAGCGCCTTGTCAAACGCGTTCGGATAGCCGGTGTTGAAGGACAGATAGTAGGCCGATTGCGGGTTCATCTGGCTCGGATTGATCGAGTAGAAGCCCTCCGGCGCCTGGCGGTCGCCCTCGCGCACCTTCGGTCCGAGATCGCCGGACCAGCGGCAGATCGGATAGGTCTTGAGCAGCGCGAACTTGCCCGAGCGGTCCTGCTTCCAGACCTCGAGCTCGGCTTCCTGCTTGAACACGCGGACCAGGATCGGCGACTGCAGATCCATGTCCTTCTCGCCCATCGTCGCGACGAGCTTCGGCGGCACCGGCTGGTTGGCCTTGGCGTTGGTGGCGAGCGCGACCTGATCGCTGTTGCAACCCGTCAGCAGCGCGCCGGCGGCCAACACCGCCGAGGTCATCAGAACCCGGACGAAAGCGCGGTTGATCAAAGCAAAGCTCCCCGCAAACCCGGCATGCCGCAACACCCCAGTCTCATCTCACGCGATCGGCCCGAAAGCTGGATAAATCACGGGTCGACCCTGCGTCATGCCGTCAAACCATTGATTAAAATTGTAGCCTTTGACCCCAAGCCTCGCAACCCGCGCTCCGGTGATGCCGAAAGGCCCCGGCCGCCTTGGTCAACAACTCCTAAACAGCAGACCCCGCCGGCGGGGCCGAAATGCGGCCAAACGGCTGGAAAGACTCACAAAACCGCGAGCGCCGAGGTCCCGGCGCAAGCCCGCTCAGCCGAGCTTGCGGCCGATCTCGATGAACTTCTGCCGGCGCTGCTTGCGGATGGCGTCGGCGTCGAGCCCCTTCAGCTCGTCGAGCGCCTGGGCGATCGCCTCGCCGGTGGCGGCGATCATCGCCGCCGGGTCGCGGTGGGCGCCGCCGACCGGCTCCTTGAGGATGGTGTCGACCACGCCGAAACGCAGCATGTCCTGGGCGGTGATCTTCATGCTGTTGGCGGCTTCCTGCGCCTTGGTGCCGTCGCGCCACAGGATCGAGGAGGCGGCCTCCGGCGAGATCACGCTGTAGATCGCGTGCTCCAGCATCAGCACCCGGTTTGCGGTGGTCAGCGCGATGGCGCCGCCCGACATGCCCTCGCCGGTGATGATCGCCACGTTCGGGACGCCGAGCGCCAGGCAGGCGTCGGTGGAGCGGGCGATGGCCTCGGCCTGGCCGCGCTCCTCGGCACCGATGCCGGGATAGGCGCCGGCGGAATCGACCAGCGACAGCACCGGGATGCCGAACCGCTCGGCCATTTCCATCAGGCGGACCGCCTTGCGGTAGCCCTCGGGGCGGGCCATGCCGAAATTGTGCTTGAGGCGGGATTCGGTGGTGGCGCCCTTTTCCTGGCCCATCACGCAGATCGGCTCGCCGCGGAAGCGGCCGAAGCCGCCCAGCAAGGCGGCGTCCTCGCCGAACTTGCGGTCGCCGGCGAGCGGCGTGAACTCGGTGATCAGGCCACCCACGAAATCGGTGAAGTGTGGCCGCTGCGGATGGCGGGCCACCATGGTCTTCTGCCACGGCGTGAGCGTGGCGTAGAGCTCGGCCAACGCTTGGCCGGCCTTCTCCTCGATCCGGCTGACCTCCTCGCCGATATCGGTGCCGGAGGCGGCCATCGCCCGGAGTTCATCGACCTTGGAATCAAGCTCGGCAACGGGCTTTTCGAAATCGAGGTAGCTGCGCATGGGATCCGGCATGGAAGAGCTGAAGGAAGAGCGCTGGGAGACGAAATCGGTTCGGCCTTCGGACCTGAAGATGAAGGACTTCAGGAGCTTAGGGTACGATCGGTGCCCAGCCTCCAGGCATCGCGCCGGGATCGCGGGCAGGATGGCGCTCTTTCGGGGCAGACGGGCGCGAAGTCAAGCCGGCCGGGCGTCACGCCGGCGGATTTGGTTTCGGGAAGGTGTGAAGCGAGGTCAGGTCTCGGCCAGCGGGTGCAGGTCCCGCACCAGGCTCTTGAGGCGCTCCTCGACCACGTGGGTGTAGATCTGGGTGGTCGAGATGTCGGTGTGGCCGAGCAGGGTCTGGACGATGCGCAGGTCGGCGCCGTTGTGCAGCAGATGGCTGGCGAAGGCGTGGCGCAGCACGTGCGGCGACACCAGCCGGGCCGGCAGGCCGCTCGCCACCGCCAGCTCCTTGAGGTCGCGGGCGAAGTGCTGGCGGGTGAGATGGCCGCTCTCGCCGAACGAGGGAAACAGCCATTTGCCGAAGGTGACGCTGGCCTTCTTCTCGGGCTTCAGCGCATCCAGGGCGGCGAGATAGTCGGCCATCGCCTGGCGCGAGGCCTGGTTCAGCGGCACCAGCCGCTCCTTGTTGCCCTTGCCGCGCACCACGATCATGCGGGCGTCGTTGCGCGCCGCGGTGCGCGGCAGCGCCACCAGCTCGGAGACGCGCAGGCCGGTGGCGTAGAGCACCTCGAGCAGGCAATACAGTCGCAGCGCCCGTAGCCGCTGCGACGGCGAGGCGTCGGCGACCTCGGAGAGCTCCTTGGCGCGGGTCAGCATGCGGTCGACATCGCCGATCGACAGCACCTTGGGCAGCGGCCGGCCGCGTTTCGGGCCCGACAGGATGGCGGCGGGATCGTCGCTGCGGATGCGCTCGCTCAGCAGGAAGCGAAACAGGTGCCGCATCGCCGACAGCCGCCGCGCCACGCTGGAGGATTTGAAACCCCTGGTGTCGAGATTGGCGAGATAATCGCGCAAGGCCTGGGTGTCGGCCGTGGCGAAGCCGTTGGCCTTGCCGCCGAGAAATTCGGAGAGATCGGTGAGGTCGCGGCGATAGGCGTCCAGCGTGTTCTGACCGGCGCCCTGCTCGGCGGCCATCATGTCG
This sequence comes from Bradyrhizobium sp. SZCCHNS1050, assembly GCF_032484785.1. Classification (NCBI taxonomy): domain Bacteria; kingdom Pseudomonadati; phylum Pseudomonadota; class Alphaproteobacteria; order Hyphomicrobiales; family Nitrobacteraceae; genus Bradyrhizobium; species Bradyrhizobium sp. SZCCHNS1050. Next base: position 3,134,322 of record NZ_JAUETR010000001.1, read on the forward strand.
AGGAACAGGCTCATCAGCCCGGCGTCGGAGGCCTTGACCTTCATGTCGTGAAATCCGCTGCGTCCGAGGCGATCGAATCACTACGAGGTATTCGTGCCGGCACGGCGAGCGGTGACTGCAAATCTGGCCGATATCGCGGCGCCCGGCCGCCTCAGACAACCGCAAAATTCTTAATCAATGCCCTGTGGCTTTTCGGTTCGTCGCCGCGGCGCCGCTCATCTCTTCTGGAACCTGTCGGGCGGGATCGTCACCGTCATCTCGCGCGGCTTCGGATTGACGAAATTCGCCAGCGCGTAGATCGCGCCATAGACCACGCCGACGATGACGGCGATGACGGTCAGGAAGCGGAACAGGCTGGGCATGTCGGTCGCGCAGGCCACCAGAAAGGGAACGGTTTCATCCAACATGTTCGCATCGGCCTTGCAAGCCCGTCGGGCAGACCGGGCAGCTCGCCTTGGCTCGGGGGGACGGAACAGGATGCCTTTGAAAGCAGCAGGGGCTGGGTTAGAAGCCTGGAGATGACCGACACGACGCAACCCGCACCCAGCCCAGCCGCTCCGGAGGCCGCGATTCTCGCAGGCCTCGGCAAGCGACTGATCGTGCTGGTCGGTATGATGGGTGTCGGCAAGTCGACCGTGGGCCGGCGGCTAGCGGCGCGGTTGCGGCTGCCCTTCGTCGATGCGGACACCGAGATCGAGACCGCGGCCGGCATGACCATACCGGAAATCTTCGAGTCGCGCGGCGAGGACTATTTCCGCAACGGCGAGGCCAGGGTGATCGCCCGCCTGCTCGAAAATGGTCCGGCGGTGCTGGCAACCGGTGGCGGCGCCTTCATGCGCGAGGAGACGCGGCGGCGCATCCAGGAGAAGGCGGTCTCGGTGTGGCTCAAGGCCGATGCCGACGTGATCATGCGCCGCGTCCGGCGGCGGGCCGACCGGCCGCTGCTGCAGACCGCCGATCCGGAAGGCACGGTCGCTCGCCTGCTCGTCGAGCGCGAGCCGGTCTACCAGCTTGCCGATCTCACGATCTGCTCGCGCGATGTGCCGCATGATCGCGTTGTCGAGGACTGCATGGAGGCGCTGCAGGCGTTCTTCTCGCCACCGGAGACCGAGGCGGGGCCGGCCGGACCACAACCCGATCCAGTTCAACCCGATCCTCCGCAGGCGATGGGCGCGCTCCGATGACAGCACCACTGAAGCATTCCGATCCGATCATCGTCGACGTCGCGCTCGGCGAGCGCGCCTATGACATCGTCATCGGCCGCGGCGTGGTGGCTTCACTCGGCCAGCGGATCGCGGCGCTGCGGCCCGGCGTGCGCACCGCCATCGTCACCGACCGTACCGTGGCCGCGCATTGGCTGAAGCCGGCCGAGGCGATCCTGGCGGAGGCGGGCATCCCGGCGTCCACGATCGTGGTCGATGAGGGCGAGGGCTCCAAGACCTATGCAGGCCTGGAGAAGGTCAGCGAGGCGCTGATCGCTGCCAGGATCGAGCGCAACGATCTCGTCATCGCGCTCGGCGGCGGGGTGGTCGGGGATCTCGCCGGCTTCGCGGCCGCCATCCTGCGCCGCGGCGTCGATTTCGTGCAGGTGCCGACCTCGCTGCTGGCGCAGGTCGATTCCTCCGTCGGCGGCAAGACCGGCATCAATTCGCCCCAGGGCAAGAACCTGCTCGGCGCCTTCCACCAACCGGTGCTGGTGATCGCCGACACGGCCGTGCTCGACACCCTGTCGCCGCGCCAGTTCCGCGCCGGCTATGCCGAGGTCGCCAAATACGGCCTGCTCGGCGATGCCAGCTTCTTCGCCTGGCTCGAGGCCAACCATGCCGACATCGTCAAGGGCGGTGCGGCGCGTGAGCACGCGGTCGCGACCTCCTGTCGCGCCAAGGCGGCGATCGTCGCCCGCGACGAGCGCGAGACCGGCGACCGGGCGCTGCTCAATCTCGGCCACACCTTCGGCCATGCGCTGGAGGCCGTGACCGGCTTCTCCGACCGGCTATTCCACGGCGAGGGCGTCGCGGTCGGCATGGTGCTGGCGGCGCAGTTCTCGGCCGAACTCGGCATGCTGCCGCCCGACGACGTCGTCAGGATCGAGCGTCACCTTGCCGCGGTCGGTCTGCCGACCCATCTGCAGGACATCGCCGGCTTCGCCCAGGAGGGGATCGGCGACGCCGATCGGCTCTTGGCCTTGATGGCGCAGGACAAGAAGGTCAAGCGCGGCAAGCTCACCTTCATCCTGATGGAAGCCATCGGCCGCGCCGTCATCGCGAAGGACGTCGATCCGGCGCGCGTCCGCGACTTTCTCCAGGCCAAATTGCGCAGCAGAGGCTGATCCCGGGCTTTACGCCGTATTGAGCAGTGCCAACGGATCATCGGCGGCCTCCCTACAGAGCGACATCGGCGTCATGGACTGGTTCACACTCTCCGTCGTCATCCTCCTCCTCGCCGCCTCGGCCTTCTTTGCGCTGAGCGAGACCGCGCTGACCGGTGCCTCCCGCGCCTCGATGCTGCGGCTGTCGAAGCAGGGCAATCGCGATGCCGATGTGGTGTCGAGCCTGTTCGACATGCGCGAACGGCTGATCGGGGCCCTGCTGCTCGGCAACAACATCGCCAATATCGGCGCCTCCGCGCTGGCGACCGGTATTTTTACCGCCTGGTTCGGTGAGGTCGGCGTGCTCTACGCGACCGGCGTGATGACCGCGCTGGTCGTGATCTTTGCCGAGGTGCTGCCGAAGACGATCGCGATCAATGCGCCGGATCGCGTCTCGCTCGCGGTCGCCAGGCCGATGCGCGCGACCGTGTTCGTGCTCGGTCCGGTGCTCGCAGTGATCGAAGCGATCGTGCGCGGGCTGATGCGGCTGATCGGCTTCAAGGTCGGGGCCAATCAGCCGATCCTGTCGCCGACCGAACGCCTGCGCGGTGCCGTCGATCTGTTGCATCATGAAGGCAAGGTCGAGAAGCAGGACCGCGACATGCTCGGCGGCCTGCTCGATCTGCGCGAATTGCAGGTGTCCGACGTGATGGTCCACCGCACCGAAATGGTGATGGTGAATGCGGACCTGCCGCAGGAGGAACTGGTGCGCGAGGTGCTCGCCACCGAGTACACACGCATCCCGCTGTGGCGCGGCACGCCGGAGAACATCATCGGCGTGCTGCATGCGAAGGACCTGCTGCGTGCGATCCGCGCCGCCGAGGGCGATGTGTCGCACATCGACGTTGCTTCACTCGCCCTCCCGCCGTGGTTCGTACCGGAGATGCGCTCCGTGTCGGAACAGCTGAAGGCGTTCCGCCGGCGCAAGACGCATTTCGCGCTCGTGGTCGACGAGTATGGCGAGGTCGAAGGCATCGTCACGCTGGAGGATATTCTGGAGGAGATCGTCGGCGACATCTCCGACGAGCAAGATGTGCAGGTCGCGGGGGTGCGCCTGCAGCCGGACGGGTCCGTCGTCGTCGATGGCTCAGTGCCGATCCGCGATCTCAATCGCGCGATGGACTGGACGCTGCCCGATGAGGAAGCAACGACAGTTGCCGGTCTCGTCATTCACGAGGCGCGTTCGATCCCCGAGCGCGGCCAGAGCTTCACGTTCCACGGCTTCCGCTTTCGCGTGCTGCGCCGGGAGCGCAATCGCATCACCGCGCTGCGCATCGTACCGGTGCCGCGCGGCGAAACCGAGGAGGCGCGGCCGCGCCGTGCGGGCACGGCGTTCTAATTGGGGATCAAGCCTCGCCCGGCGCCTTCGCATGCAGCGCGAGCGCGTGCACCGAGCCGGCAAGTTCCGCTGCCAATGCGGCGTTGATCAGGCGGTGGCGATCGACACGGCTCTTGCCGGCGAAGGCCTGCGACACAATATACACGCGGAAATGGGTCTCACCGCTCGGCTGATGGCCCACATGGCCTTCATGCAGATGTGATTCGTCTTGAACATCGAGGCTTTCGGGCGAGAAAGCTTCGCGCAACTTTTTGATGATAGCATCTCGGGTCCGCATGGTCTCTGGAAATACGCATCAAATTATTTTTCGTCAATCGGCGGTCCCCGCCTGAGGTATTCGCAATGTCAAGACTTGAAGCTTTTCGCGTTGCGTAGTCAAAGTCCGCCATGCCGATCGATTCAAACAAATTCTTCGACTCCATCCGCATCAAGCCCAAGAAGCAGGCTGCGCGGCAGCCGGTGGTGCGCGAGGAGGCCCAGCCCTGTCAGTGGCCGGACTGCAAGAACAAGGGCTCGCATCGCGCGCCCAAGGGACGCGAGAACGCGCGCGAGTATTGGCACTTCTGTCTCGATCACGTGCGCGAGTACAACCAGTCCTACAATTTCTTCTCGGGGATGAACGCCGAAGCGGTCGCGCGCTACCAGAAGGATGCGCTGACCGGACACCGCCCGACCTGGAAGATGGGTGCCAACACGTCGGCCAAGCGCGGCACCGGCAGCGCCGAGGGCGATCTCGGCGATGCCGCCGATCCGTTCAGCGTATTCGCCGAGATCAACGGCCGCGGCAGTTGGCGTCCGGATCCCCGCTCGGCTCCCAAGGCCGAGACGCGCAAGGTCTTCAACGCCGAGCGCAAGGCGCTGCAGGTGATGGGCCTCGGTCCCGACGCGACGCTCGAGGATGTCAAGGTCAAGTACAAGGCGCTGGTGAAGCAGCACCATCCCGATGCCAATGGCGGCGATCGCTCCACCGAGGATCGCCTGATCGAGATCATCAAGGCCTACAACTACCTGAAGACGGTGGTGAAGGGCTGACGCGCGGCAGCGCGCGAGGCTGCCGCACGGCGCGTTGAAGGTATCAGGGCTTCGGCCCGATATAGGCCGAGCTCGGCCGGATCAACCGCCCGGTGCGCTGTTGCTCGCGGGCATGCGCCGTCCAGCCGGCGGCACGCGCCACCGCGAAGATCGGCGTGAACGCCTGGCGCGGAATCTTCAGCGCATCGAGCAGGATGGCGGTGAAGAACTCGACATTGGTGTCGAGCACGCGCTCCGGATTCTTCTGCCGCAGCGCTTGGCGGATGTAGGCCTCCACCTCGCTCGCAAACGGAAGGTCGGTCCCGCTGCCCGCCAGCCGCTCGATCGCGCTCTTGAGCACGTCGGCGCGCGGATCGCGCACGCGATAGATCCGATGCCCGAACCCCATCAGCCGCTCGCCACGGCCGAGCGCCGCGTCGACCCACGGCCTGATGTTGTCGCGCGTGCCGATCGCGTTGAGCATTTCCAGCACCGGCTCGGGCGCGCCGCCATGCAGCGGGCCGGTGAGCGCGCAATAGCCGGCGGTGACTGACGCGAACAGGTCGGCCTGGGTCGAGGCGACGACGCGCGCGGCGAAGGTCGAGGCGTTCATGCCGTGATCGCTGACGGTGACGAGATACGTGTCCAGCGCCGCCACCTCGCCGCTCTCGGGCGTGTCGCCGCGGACCATCCGCAACGTGTCTGCGGCGTGACCGGCGTCTGGATCGGGCGCGATCGGCCTCGCTCCCTGCGCGCGCTGGACCAGGGCGCCGGCAATCACCGGGCAGGCGCCGACGATCGTGGCTTCGTCGTCGAGCCCGGGTTCGGACCGCAGTGCCGCGACGGCGGCGCGGAAGCCGTCGATGATCGACAGGCCGGAGGTCGCGGCGAGCAGCTCGGGCAGCCGGGCAAAGGCACGCTCGCGGGCACGGCCAAGGCTGGCGCGGACCTCGGCCTCGCCGACGGTGCGCTTCGTCGCCGCGCTCCATAGCCGGGCGGTCACGCCCTCGAAGCCGCTGGCGGCGGCGAGATCGGCCACGTGCGCTCCCGCGATGATGAGCTCCCCCTGCTGGCCGTCGACGTGGCTGAGCACGGTCTCGGCGGCGGCGATGCCGTCGAGGCCGATCGGGGTCTTGCCGAGCTGGATGGTCATGGCGAGGGTCTCCTTCGAGAATGATCACGCTGACAAGATCCGCCCAGTCGACAACTTGATCAATCTTGATTAAGCTGATCAATATGAAAAAAGACAGTGGGCTTTACCTATCTGCCCGTGAAGCTTCGGCAGAGCTCGCGATCTCGCCGGCCACCCTCTACGCCTATGTCAGCCGCGGACTGGTCCGCTCCGAGCCGTCTCCGAATTCGCGCAGCAACCGCTATCGCGCCGAGGACATCCGAGCCCTGAAGGAAAGGCGCGCACCGGCCCCCGAGCCGCGCGCCTTCCGCAGCTTCGATGCGGACCTCCCCGTGTTCGATTCCGCCGTGTCGACGATCACCGAAGCCGGTCCGATCTATCGCGGCGTCAATTGCGTCGACTTGGCCGTGCGCGGCACGCTGGAGCATGCTGCGACGCTGCTGTGGGACGTGACCGCGCTCGATCCGTTTGCGCCAGGCAACCTTCCGGCCGTGTCAGAGGAGATGGGTTTCATCGCCGATGCTGCGCGGCGCGCGGCGCCGATCGACCGCGCCATCGCGGTACTGGCGCTGGCGACACATGCTGATCCCGCGGCTTTCAACCGCGCGCCCGACGGTCGGGCGCTGGTCGGCGCGCGCATCGTTCGGCTTGTGGTCGCAACCATGTTGAACCAGCCAGCGTCAGCCGACCCGCTCCATGTTCAGGTCGCGCGGAGTTGGGCGCCCGGACATGAACATGCGCCGGACCTGATCCGCCGAACCCTGGTGCTGCTGGCCGATCATGAGCTGAACGCGTCGACCTTCACCGTCCGCTGTGCGGCGTCGACGGGCCTCAGCCTCTACGATGCCGTCATCGCGGGTCTTGCGGCGCTCAAGGGACCGCAGCACGGCGGCGCCGGCGTGCTGGCGTCGCAACTGGTGAAGGCACTCATCGATCGCGATGTCGCGCCGCTGATCCGCGAGCGGGTGGCGCTCGGCGAGCGTTTCGCCGGTTTCGGCCACGGCGTTTACAAGCACGGCGACCCTCGCGCCATCTCGCTGCTGGAGGCGCTGACGCGCGCCGGTGCGCCGCGCAAATTCACCCGCGAGGTGCCCGAGCGGATCGCGGAAGCGACCGGCGAATTCGTGAACATCGATTACGCGCTGGCCGTGCTGGTTCACAGCCTGCGGCTGCCCCCGGGAAGCGAGCTGGCGCTGTTCGCGATGGCGCGCTGCGTCGGCTGGATCGCCCATGCCTGCGAGCAGCTGCAGTTCGGCCGCCTGATCCGGCCGCGCGCCCGCTACACCGGACCCATCCCGGGGCGCGGCGCTACCCTGGAGACGCTCTAGCGACCGCCGTCCGCCTATTCCGCCGTGCCGGCCGCCAGCTGCGTTTCGCGTCGCTTCCGCACGAGCCACAGCACGAGCCAGACCACGATCGTGCCCGCGACAGTCGCGATGATCCAGGTGGACTTGGCGATATGGCTATGATGCGGAATGCCGCCATAACGGTGCAACAGCTGCACGGCGAATACTCCGGGCAGGACATGGGCGCAGGCCCACAGCACGATGGCAGGGATGTTCACGGCGTAGAAGCGGGGCGGAGGGATGTCGAGCGCGCCGGCCGTGATCGGTACGACGGCGCGGATCGGCGCGATAAAGCGGGCGAAGAAGATCGCCAGGGTGCCGAAACGGTGGAACAGGGCCTCGCTCTGCGCCACCAGGCGCGGATAGTTCGAGAACGGCCAGCTCGTCAAGATCTCGCGCTGCCTGCGATGGCCGACCCAGAACGCCCCGCCGTCCCCCAGCACCGCGCCCAGGATCGCCGTCGCCAGCACCCATTGCAGGGTCAGCTCGCCGCCCGGAATCAATGCGCTCAGCGCCAGGATGATGGTCGTGCCTGGAACCACCGAGCCCACGATCGGGATCGCCTCCAGCAGGGCGGCCAGAAACAGGGTGAGATAAGCCAGTCCCGCATGCGCTGAGACGAAGGCAATGAGGGGATCGAGCAGATGGGCCACGCGGTTCCTGTTGGTACAGAGGGTGGGCGGGGAGCTCCTCGATAAGTAGGAACCCCGGCTCGGGGTGCCACGTCGAGATCCCGAGAAGAGCCGGTGGGCGAAAAGGTGGCACGATTCGCAGGGCAGCCTTTCGAAAACGGCCACTCATGCCTATCTCGATGATATAACGACGGAACTTTGATCAAGGCTTAGGCTTCTGCCCGCGCGTGCTCTCTGCTAGGCTGGCGTCGAAGCCCTTCAACCGCAGCCAAACATGAAATCTGGTTTCGGGAATGCCCGGGACCTCGGAGGATGAATGACGACCGCCGCTACGACCAATGCGCAGGAGATGACCGGTGTGCCCGACATGAAGGTGTCGGTGCGGCAGGTGTTCGGGATCGACAGCGACCTTGAGGTGCCGGCCTTTTCCGCAAGCGACCCGCATGTTCCCGAAGTCGACGCCGACTACCGCTTCGACCGCGCCACCACCCTTGCGATCCTGGCTGGCTTCGCCAAGAACCGCCGCGTGATGGTGACTGGTTACCATGGGACGGGCAAGTCGACTCATATCGAGCAGGTCGCGGCGCGACTCAACTGGCCCTGCGTGCGCGTCAACCTCGACAGCCATATCAGCCGCATCGACCTCGTCGGCAAGGACGCGATCGTGGTGAAGGACGGCAAGCAGGTCACCGAATTTCGCGACGGCATCCTGCCCTGGGCGCTGCAGCACAACGTCGCACTGGTGTTCGACGAATATGATGCCGGCCGCCCCGACGTGATGTTCGTGATCCAGCGCGTGCTCGAAGTGTCGGGCCGCCTGACCCTGCTCGACCAGAACAAGGTCATCAAGCCGCACCCGGCGTTCCGTCTGTTCGCGACCGCCAACACCATCGGGCTCGGCGACACTTCGGGCCTCTATCACGGCACCCAGCAGATCAACCAGGGCCAGATGGACCGCTGGTCGATCGTCACCACGCTCAACTACCTCGCCCATGACGAGGAGGTCGAGATCGTGCTGGCCAAGGCCAAGCACTATCAGAACCCCCAGGGCCGCGACACCGTCAACAAGATGGTGCGGCTCGCCGACCTCACGCGCAACGCCTTCGCGAATGGCGATCTGTCGACGGTGATGAGCCCGCGCACGGTGATCACCTGGGCCGAGAACGCCGAGATCTTCAGTGACATCGGCTTCGCCTTCCGTGTGACGTTCCTCAACAAGTGCGACGAGCTCGAGCGTCCGCTGGTCGCGGAATTCTATCAGCGCTGCTTCAATGCGGAGCTGCCGGAATCCTCCATCAACGTGGCGCTGAGCTGACACACCGGCGTCGTTCTGGCCTCGGGCCGGGACCCATACGCCGCGGCCTCTCTCGTCGGGTGATGCGGGAGAGCGAGTGCGAACAAACGAACGCCGGTGGTTATCGGGCCTGGCGTTCGCCGGGACGATAGCCGCAGGAATCAGATGACCACACCGAGCAACAAGCCCCGTCCTGGCGTCAAGGAAGCACCGACCGAACCTTTCAAGAGGTCGGTCACGGGGTGCCTGCGCGCGATCGCCAGGGCGCCTGAGCTCGAAGTCTCCTTCGCGGCCGAGCGTCCCGGCCTCGCGCCGGGCAAGGCCCGGCTGCCGGAGCCGGCGCGCAAGATGACCAAGCGCGACGCCGCCGTCGTGCGCGGCCATGCCGACTCGATCGCGCTGAAGCTCGCCTGCCATGATCCGAAGATCCATCGCAAGCTGATCCCGGGCAATCCGCAGGCGCGTGGCGTGTTCGAGGCGGTCGAGCAGGCGCGTGTCGAGGCGATCGGTGCAAAACGCATGGCCGGCGTCGCCAAGAATCTCACGGCGATGCTCGATGACCACTTCCATCGCGGCAAGTATGACGAGATCACCGACCGCGCCGACGCACCGCTGTCGGATGCGCTGGCGATGCTGGTGCGCGAGCGGCTGACCGGCATGGCGCCGCCGAACGCGGCGCGCAAGGTGGTCGATCTCTGGCGTCCGTTCCTCGAGGACAGGATCGGCCAGCGCCTCGATGAGCTCGGCCGTTTCACCGAGGACCAGGCCAAGTTCGGCGACCTGGTTCACGATCTGCTCTCGGCGCTGGATCTCGGCGACGAGCGCAACGCGGATTCGGAAGAGGACGAGGACAACGACGACAATCGCGACGGCGACAATGAGCAGTCCGGCGCCGAGGGCTCGCCGGATTCCGACGCTGCCCAGGAGATGAGCGCCGACCAGGCGCAGACGACGTCGGACGAGATGTCGGAGAGCGCGATGGAGGCGGCCCAGGCCTCGGCGTCTGACACGCTCGACGACGGCGAACTCGGCGACGACGAGACGCCGGGCGAGGCGACGCGTCCGAACCGCGGCGGCGCCAACGAGCCGCGCGGCCCCGAATATCACGCCTTCGCGCCGAAATTCGACGAGGTCATTGCCGCGGAAGACCTGTGCGACCATGACGAGCTGGAGCGGTTGCGCTCCTATCTCGACAAGCAGCTCGCGCATCTGCAGGGCATCGTGGCGCGGCTCGCCAACCGGCTGCAGCGCCGGCTGATGGCGCAGCAGAACCGCGCCTGGGAGTTCGATCTCGAGGAGGGCATCCTCGATCCGGCGCGGCTGTCGCGCGTCGTCATCGACCCCTATCAGCCGTTGTCGTTCATGCGTGAGAAGGAAGCGACTTTCCGCGACACCGTGGTGACGCTGCTGCTCGACAATTCCGGCTCGATGCGTGGGCGGCCGATCACGGTGGCCGCGACCTGCGCCGACATTCTCGCGCGCACGCTGGAGCGCTGCGGCGTCAAGGTCGAGATCCTCGGATTCACGACGCGGGCGTGGAAGGGCGGACAGTCGCGCGAGGCGTGGCTTGCCGCCGGCAAGCCGGCCAATCCCGGCCGCCTCAACGACCTCCGCCACATCATCTACAAATCGGCCGATGCGCCGTGGCGGCGGGCGCGCAAGAATCTCGGTCTGATGATGCGCGAGGGGTTGTTGAAAGAGAACATCGACGGCGAGGCGCTCGACTGGGCGCACAAGCGCCTGCTCGGGCGTGCCGAGCAGCGCAAGATCCTGATGATGATCTCGGACGGTGCGCCGGTCGATGACTCCACGCTGTCGGTCAATCCCGGTAACTATCTCGAGCGGCATCTGCGCCACATCATCGAGGAGATCGAGACTCGCTCGCCGGTCGAGCTGATCGCGATCGGCATCGGCCACGACGTCACGCGCTACTACCGTCGCGCGGTGACCATCGTCGATGCCGAGGAGCTCGGTGGCGCCATCACCGAGAAGCTCGCCGAATTGTTCACGGAGACCCACGCGGCGCCGCAGCCTGCGCCGGGGCAAAAGCGCAGGCTGCATTCGTAAGCGGCCGTCGGCCGGCTGCGTCCCTCCTCCGGCTCGGAGGAGGTGGGGGAGGGGGCTCCGCTAACGATGTCGCTGCAGGCGATTGCCGACCGCAGGCGCTTTCTTGCGCTGACCATCGGCGGAGTGTCGGCATTCGCATGGTCCAGGACGGCTGTTGCGCAGCTTGCGCCGGCGCCGGTTCGCAGACGCGTCACCATTGACGAGCACTCCGTCACATCGGCGGTCAAGATCGAGGTCAACGCGCGACCGCTGCCCTCGTTCGACCTCCGCGATCGGACGCATCTGCGCTTCGGGATGCTGCAATATCGCAGCGGCGTGGCGCTGACCTCGTCCTTTCCCGGCTTTGGCGGCCTGTCCGGCATCCGGCTCGATGCCAAGGGTGAACGCTTCCTCGCGGTCAGCGACAAGGGCGGCTGGTTCACTGGCCGCATTGCCTATTCCGGCCGCGAGATCGCGGGGCTCGCCGATGTCGAAGCGGCGCCGCTGCTTGGTCTGGACGGACGTCCCATCACCGATCGCGGTTGGTATGATTCCGAGTCGCTCGCGCGCGATGGAGACATCGTCTATGTCGGCCTCGAACGCGTCAACCAGCTCTTGCGCTACGACTTCGCCAAGGGTGGAACCGGCGCGCGCGGCGAGATCGTGCCGCTGCCGCCGGCCGCCAAGCGGCTACCCCACAACAAGGGACTGGAGGCGTTGGTGGTCGTGCCGAAGGGCCTGCCGCTCGCCGGCACCCTGATCGCGCTCTCCGAGCGCGGTCTGGACCCGAACGGCAATCTGCTGGCCTTCCTGATCGGCGGACCGGCCGCGGGACAGTTCAGCATCGTTCGCAGCAACGACTTCGATGTCAGCGATGCCGTGCTGCTGCCGTCGGGCGATCTTCTGGTACTCGAACGCAAGTTCTCGCTGTTCAACGGGGTCGGCATTCGAATCCGCCGGCTGACGCTGGCGCAGATTGCGCCGGGCGCGCTGGTCGATGGTCCGGCGATCTTCTCCGCCGATCTCGGCCAGGAGATCGACAATCTCGAGGGCATCGATGCGCATGTGACGCCGGAGGGCGAGACCGTGCTGACGCTGGTGTCCGACGACAACTTCTCGATGATCCAGCGCACGCTCCTGCTGCAGTTCACGCTGATGGAGTGAGCTGCGACACCGCTGCGGCGGCTCGCGTTGACCGCGGCTCGTCCATGATCGACACTCGCGGCCATCAGATCATCGCGTCAACGGTCACAGCCTGGAACTCAGCATGAGCGCCCTGTTCACTCCGATCAAGCTGCGCAGTCTCGAACTCGCCAACCGCATCATGGTGTCGCCGATGTGCCAGTACTCGGCCGATAATGGCGCGGCCAATGACTGGCACTTCACCCACATCAACACGCTGGCGCTGTCGGGCGCGGCGATGTTCTGCATCGAGGCGACGCATGTCGAGCCGATCGGGCGCATCACTCCCGGCTGTCTCGGGTTGTGGGACGATGTGACGGAAGCTGCGCTGAAGCCGATCCTGGCCTCGGTTCGCAAACATTCGAAGGCTGCGGTTGCGATGCAGCTCGCCCATGCCGGCCGCAAGGGCTCCAGCCACAAGCCGTGGGATGGCGGACAGCAGATTCCGCTCGCGGACGGCGGATGGCAGACGGTCGCGCCGTCGGCCTTGCCGCACAAGGAGGGCGAGCTCGCGCCGGAGGCGCTCGATCTCGCGGGCCTGGCCCGCATTCGCGATGCGTTCGTTTCCGCATCGCAGCGGGCGGCGCGGCTCGGCATCGACGCGATCGAGCTCCACGGCGCGCATGGCTATCTGTTGCATCAGTTTCTGTCGCCGATCGCCAACCAGCGCACCGACAGCTATGGCGGGTCTCTGGAGAATCGCATGCGCTTTCCGCTCGAAGTTTACGATGCGGTGCGCGCCGTCTTCCCTGCGGACAAGCCGGTCGGCATGCGCGTCTCGGCCACCGACTGGGTCGACGGCGGCTGGGATCTCGATCAGACCATCATATTTGCGCAAGCGCTGAAGCACCGCGGCGCCGATTGGATCGACGTCTCCTCGGGCGGCGTGTCGCCGTTGCAGAAGATCACGCTCGGACCCGGCTATCAGGTACCGTTCGCCGCGGCCGTGAAACAGGCGACGGGGCTTCCCACCATTGCGGTCGGTCTCATCACGCAGGCGCAGCAGGCCGAGGAGATCGTGGCCTCGGGCAAGGCCGACATGGTCGCGCTGGCCCGCGGCATGCTCTATGACCCGCGCTGGGGCTGGCACGCGGCAGCGGAGCTCGGCGGACAAGTCGCCGCACCTCCGCAATATTGGCGTTCGCAGCCGTCGACGCAGAAGGAGCTGTTCGGCAAGACGACGTTCGGCGCACGCTGACGTGCAATTGATGACCGCAATGTTGCGCATCAGCGTTGCAAAATTCTGCGGTCATCATTCCGCCCGCGACACGGCTGACGATTGTCGCTGTCCGACGAAGTGCTAGACTTCGCAGACCACGTGCGGCGATGCCGACTCGTCTGGTCGTGTTTCGTCTCGCGTGACGATGAGCGCATCACGAAGATGCGCCGCAATACAAACGCGAGAGGAAAGCGCCATGGAAATCGGATATTTCACGATGCCCTCGCATCCGCCGGAGTGCGGATTGAAGGAGGGGCAGGAATGGGATCTGCAGGTCCTGCGGTGGCTCGACGAGCTCGGCTATCAGGAAGCCTGGATCGGCGAGCATCACACCGCGCCCTGGGAGCCGCACCCGGCACCCGACCTGATTCTGGCGCAGGCCTTCCGTGAAACCAAGAACATCCGGCTCGGGCCCGGCGGCTTCCTGCTGCCCTATCATCACCCGGCCGAGCTCGCCAATCGCGTCGCGATGCTCGATCACCTCTCCGACGGCCGGCTCAATTTCGGCATTGCCGCATCCGGCCTGCCGAGCGACTGGGCGATGTTCAACGTCGACGGCATGAGCGGCCAGAACCGCGAGATGACGCGCGAGGCGCTGGAGATCATCCTGAAGATGTGGTCCGAGGACGCGCCATGGACGTACAAGGGCAAGTACTGGACGGTGACCAAGCCCGACGTGATGTTCGACTTCCTCAAGCCGCACATCAAGCCGGTGCAGGCGCCGCATCCGCCGATCGGCGTCGCCGGCCTGTCGAAGAACTCCGATACGCTGAAGCTCGCCGGTGAGCGTGGCTTCATCCCGATGAGCCTCAACCTCAACCCCGCCTATGTGTCGTCGCACTGGGACTCCGTCGAGGCCGGCGCCGCGAAGTCCGGTCGCAAGCCCAGCCGCAGCGATTGGCGGCTGGTGCGCGAGGTGTTCGTCGCCGATACGGACGAGGAAGCCTGGCGTTTGTCCTCCGGCGACATGATGGGACGGATGATGGGCGAGTACTTCCTGCCCCTGCTCGGTCATTTCGGCTTCAAGGACTATCTGAAGCACTCACCCGACGTGCCCGATTCCGACGTGACGGTGGACTATTGCGCCAGGCGCAACTGGATCGTCGGCTCGCCGGCGACGGTGACCGAGAAGATCGAGAAGATCTGGCATGAGGTCGGCGGCTTCGGCACGCTGTGCGTGTTCGGCTTCGACTACAAGCACAGGCCGGAAGCCTGGCACAACTCGCTGCGCCTGTTGAAGCAGGAGGTGATGCCGAGATTGAGCCACCTCAATGCCGGCCTCACCAAGGCCGCCTAGTCTCTCTTGGCGCCAGCATTCACCCTCCCTTTCGGGCAATGCTGGCGTCAAAAGAAATGTAGCTAAAATTTTCGCGCGAGTGCAGCTTCAGATTTGACGTTTGGGTGACGGTCTCGCCGTTAGGACGGATCCAGGCGTCGAATCCGCCGCATGCGTGTGGCGGGTCTGACATTTGGGGGCAGGTCATGCGGTTTCGCGTCAGGAAGTTTGCCCATATCCTCGAACGCTCGGGTCTGGCTCTGGCGGGCGCCGCCTGCGGCGTCTTCGTCGGGGCCCATGTCGGCTCCAGCGTTCCGTTGCTGACCACACAGGGCTTCCTGATCGTGATGATGCTGTCTGGGGCACTGGGCTTCTATCTCGGCATCGACACGCCGCAACTGCCTTTTCATCCTCATGAGGAGAACTCGCCGGAGGCGAAGATCGATACGGCCGAATTTCTGAGCGCCTTCGGGACCTTCCTCGCAACCCTCACGGCGTTCTTCGCCGTTGCCATCATCATCCTGCGCGAAGATCCGCACATCGTCTGGACGTCGCTGATCATGGTCGGCTGGATCATCGGCGTGATCATGCAGATCGTTTCCGGCGCGATCGCCCGTCTGCGGCGCTGATTTTCCCTGTTCAATTTTTGGGCTAACGCTGTCGCGAGTTTCATCTTGCGGCGGCGATTATGATCGTGTGAGCCTTTGCATCAGGGGCTCGACCTGTGATGCCGCGTCGTTCGTGGACGCATTGCGCGACCGACACAGGTCCTGGCGGCGTTTCCAAAGCGTTGCCCGCGGTCGTATTGGAGCCGTTCTACAGCGCTGCGCGCGGACGATCCAACAGTCCATGCGCCCAGAGCAGGCATCACATCAGAAGCTGCATGGCGATATCGCGCACCTTGGCGCGCTTGATGCATCGCGGCCGGCAATGACATTTGGGAAGTTCATCATGTTGAAACGGGTGCTGCTGGGTGTGGTCATTGGCTGCGGACTGTCCGCGGCGCAAGCGGAGGAGCCGAAGATCGGCGGCGTGGTCAACGCGGTGATCCAGCCCGAGCCGCCCGGCCTGATGCTGGCGATGGTCCAGAACGGCCCGACGCAGATGGTGTCCGGCAACATCTTCGAAGGCCTGCTGCGCTACAGTCCCAAGCTGGAGCCGCTGCCCGGCCTCGCCGAGAGCTGGACCATCAGCCCGGATGCCAAGGTCTACACCTTCAAGCTCAAGAAGGGCGTGACCTGGCACGACGGCAAGCCGTTCACGTCGGCCGACGTGCTGTTCTCGATCGACATGCTGAAGCAAACGCATGCGCGCGCTCGCAACAACCTCGCGATTGTCGAGAAGGTCGAGGCGCCGGATGATCTCACGGTGGTGTTCACGCTGAAGGAGCCGTTCGGTCCCTTCATCGGCATCTTCGAGGTCGGCTCGATGCCGATGGTGCCGAAGCACCTGTATGAAGGCACCGACTACAAGACCAATCCGAACAACAACGCGCCTGTTGGCACCGGCCCCTTCATGTTCAAGGAATGGCAGAAGGGATCCTTCATCCGGATGGTGAAAAATCCGAACTACCACGAGAAGGGCAAGCCCTATCTCGACGAGGTCTACTGGCAGATCATTCCCGACGCCGCCGCGCGCGCGGTTGCCTTCGAGACCGGCAAGGTCGACGTGCTGCCGGGCGGCTCGATCGAGAACTTCGACGTGCCGCGCGTCTCCAAGCTGCCGGGCGTCTGCGTCACCGGGGCCGGCTGGGAGTTCTTCTCGCCGCTGTCGTGGATGTGGCTCAACAACCGCAATCCGATCCTGGCCAACAAGAGTGTGCGCCAGGCGATCATGTATGCCATCGATCGCGACTTCGCCAAGGACGTGATCTGGAACGGCCTCGGCAAGGTCGCAACCGGACCTTCGGCATCGACCATCAAGTACTATTCCGACGACGTGCCGAAATATTCGTACGACCCGGCCAAGGCCAAGGCGCTGCTCAAGGAGGCCGGCTACAAGGGCGAAAAGATTCGCATGCTGCCGCTCGCCTATGGCGAGACCTGGCAGCGCTGGGGCGAGGCGGTGAAGCAGAACCTTCAAGACGTCGGCATGAATATCGAGACGATTGCGACCGACGTGCCCGGGGGCAACCAGAAGATCATGGAGTGGGACTACGACATCGCCTTCACCTATCTGTATCAGTACGGCGATCCCGCGCTCGGCGTGTCCCGCAACTACATCACCTCGGCGATCGCCAAGGGCCAGCTCTTCAACAATGTCGAGGGCTACTCGAACCCGGAGGTCGACAAGCTGTTCGCGGAGGGCGCCACGGCGCCGACCGACGCCAAACGCAAGGAGGCCTATGACAAGGTGCAGAAGATATTGGCTGAGGACGTGCCGGTGGCCTGGCTGCTCGAGCTCCAGTTCCCGACCATCACCAAGTGCAAGGTGAAGAACCTGATCACCACCGGCATCGGCGTCAACGACGGCTTCCGAGACGCTTGGCTCGACAAATAGTGGTGCACTCCGGGGCACGGCCATGATCCCCGCGCTCCGGTGTTTCGCTGTCCTGCCGAGCTGACCTTCACGGACCTTTCATGCTCTCCTTCATCGCCCAGCGCGTCGTGAAAGGCGTCATCGTCCTTCTCGCCATCATCGTGCTGAATTTCTTCCTGATCCGGCTGGCGCCGGGCGATCCGGCCGTGGTCATGGCCGGCGAGGCCGGTGCCTCGGACCAGATCTTCGTGGCGCAGTTGCGCGAAAAATTCGGCCTCGACCGTCCGCTGCCGGAGCAGCTCCTCATCTACGTCAAGGGTATCGCCAGCCTGGATCTCGGCTTCTCGTTCCGCCAGCAGGCGCCGGTCGCCAGGCTGATCGCCGAGCGATTGCCGGCGACCCTGCTGCTGACGCTCACGGCGTTCGCGATCTCGCTCGGACTCGGCATCCTGTTCGGCGCGCTCGCCGCGCGCTTCGCCGGCACGATCCTCGATACTGCAATTACCGTGCTCGCGTTGATCTTCTACGCAACGCCGCTGTTCTGGATCGCGCTGATCGCGATCCTGCTGTTCTCGGTCTGGGTCGATTGGTTGCCGAGCTTCGGCTATGAAACGGTCGGTGCCGGCTATACGGGAGTCCGCCACGCGCTCGACGTCGCCGCACATCTCGCGATGCCGGCTGCGACGCTCGGCCTGTTCTTCATGGCGACCTACACCCGCATGACCCGCGCTTCGATGCTCGAGGTCAAGCGGCTCGACTTCGTCAAGACCGCGCGCGCCAAGGGCCTGCGTGACGGCGTCATCCTGCGCCGCCACGTGCTACGCAACGCGCTGCTGCCGGTGGTGACGCTCGCCGGCGTCCACGCCGGAACGCTGGTCGGCGGCGCGGTATTGACCGAGACCGTGTTCGCGTGGCCCGGCATCGGCCGGCTGATGTATGACGCGCTGATCCAGCGCGACTACAATCTCCTGCTCGGCGTGTTCGTGGTCTCCTCCGCGATGGTGCTGATCTTCAACCTCGTCACCGACCTCGTCTATCGCCTGGTCGATCCGCGCATCGAGTACGCGTCATGAGGCAGTTCTGGCGAACCATGCTGCGCAGCCCGAGCGGCATCATCGGGCTGATCATTCTCGCCCTGGCGATCGCCGTCGCGGTGGCCGGCCCGTTCTACTTTCCCAACTCGCCGTGGCGCATGGTGCAGCGGCCGTTCGTTCCGCCGTTCACGCTGTCGAAGGTCCCGCTTGGCACCGATGCGCTGGGACGCGACGTGCTCGCCGGCCTGATCTTCGGCGCGCGCGTCTCGCTGCTGGTCGGCCTCGTCTCGACATTGGTGGCGTTGATCGTCGGCGTGCCGCTCGGCGCCATCGCCGGCTATTTCGGCGGCCGGGTCGATGACGCGCTGATGCGCTTCACCGAGTTCTTCCAGACCATCCCGAGCTTTGCGCTCGCGATCGTGCTGGTCGCGATCCTGCAGCCGTCGATCTATTCGATCGTCGCCGCGATCGGCCTCGTCAGCTGGCCGCCGGTGGCGCGCCTGGTCCGCGGCGAGGTGCTGAGCCTGCGGACCCGCGAATATGTCCAGGCTGCGGTCGTCACCGGCCAGAGCAATGCCTGGATCATCTGGCGCGAGATCCTGCCCAACGCGCTGTCGCCTGTCATCGTGCTGGCCTCGCTGATGGTCGCGACCGCGATCCTCCTGGAGTCCTCGCTGTCGTTCCTCGGCCTCGGCGATCCCAACCTGATCTCCTGGGGCTATATGGTCGGCGCCGGCCGCACCGTCATTCGTCAGGCGTGGTGGATCACCGTGTTTCCCGGCGTCGCGATCCTGTTGTCGGTGCTTGGCCTCAATTTGATCGGCGAGGGCCTGAACGATGCGCTCAACCCGCGCCTGTCGCGCGAGGGCAGGTGAGCCGTGGCTGATCCCGTCGTTGCCATCCGCAACCTCCGTATCGCTTTGCCGCCGGGCGCCGAGCGCGCCCACGCCGTCGACGGCGTCTCCTTCGATCTTACCGCGGGCAGGATCGTCTGCGTGGTCGGCGAATCCGGCTCGGGCAAGTCGATGTGCGCGCATGCGCTGCTCGGGCTGCTGCCCGATACGGTGAAAGTGGAGAGCGGCGAGATGCGCTTCGAGGGGCGCGACCTGCTTGCCGTCGATGAGGACGGCTGGCGCGATCTGCGCGGCCGCCGCATCGCGATGGTGTTCCAGGAGCCGATGACCGCGCTCAATCCCTTGATGCGGATCGGCGAGCAACTGATGGAGGTGTTCGAGGCGCATGATCTGCTGAGCCCCCGCGAGCGCCGCGACAAGGCGCTGGCGCTGGCGCGCGAGGTCGGCCTGCCCGATCCCGAACGGATCATCCGCGCCTATCCTCATCAGCTCTCCGGCGGCCAGCGCCAGCGTGCGATGATCGCGATGGCGCTGGCGCTCGAGCCTGCGGTGCTCGTCGCGGACGAGCCAACCACCGCGCTCGACGTGACGACGCAGGCGCAGATCCTCAAGCTGATCCGCAACCTGCAGGCCAGCCACAACATGGCGGTGATGTTCATCACCCATGATTTCGGCGTCGTCGCCGACATCGCCGACCAGGTCGTCGTTCTGCGCCATGGCAAGGTGGTGGAGGAGGGTACGGCCGCCGCCGTGCTCTGCCGGCCGCAGCACGACTACACCAAGGCGCTGCTCGCCGCCGTGCCGTCGTTCGACCCGCCGCCGCGGCAGTCACGCGAGGCTGCGCCTCGGGCGGTGGAGGTGATCGGCCTCGACAAGACCTATGTGACGCCGACCGGCTGGTTCCGCCCGAAGCGCGAGACGCGCGCCGCGCATGCGGTCAATTTCGCGATCCACCAGGGCGAGACGCTCGGACTCGTCGGCGAGTCCGGCTCGGGGAAGTCATCCGTTGCGCGTCTGGTGATGCGGCTGATCGAGGCCGATCGCGGCACGGTGCGGATCGGCGATGTCGATCTCACGGCGCTGGAGGGTCGCGCCTTGCGCGCGCAGCGTCACCGCATCCAGATGATTTTCCAGGATCCGTTCGCCTCGCTCAACCCGCGCCGCAAGGTCGGCCGCATCATTGCCGACGGCATGGTCGCGCGCGGCACGCCGCTCGACGCGGCGCTGAAGCGCGCCCAGGATCTGCTCGGCATGGTCGGGCTCGACGCCGGCGCCATCGGCCGCTATCCGCACGAATTCTCCGGCGGCCAGCGTCAGCGCATCGGCATTGCGCGCGCGCTCGCGCTGGATCCGGAGATCATCGTCGCGGACGAAGCAGTGTCGGCGCTCGATGTGTCAGTCCAGGCGCAGGTGTTGCGGCTCCTGGAAGATTTGAAGGCGCGCCTTGGTCTGTCGATGCTGTTCATCACGCATGACCTGCGGGTGGCCGCGCAGATCTGCGATCGGATCGCCGTCATGCAAAAGGGCGAGATCGTCGAGCTGAAGCCGACCGCGGCGCTGTTCGCCAATCCCGAACACGCCTATACGCGCGAGCTGCTCGCTGCCGTTCCCGGCCGCAAGCACGGTACGGCGTGATTTGCGTAAGCCGGCCGCCGGTCGGAACCATGGAGCATCGTGCCGGGTCGGGTTCAAATGCTTGCAACATCTTCGGCGTATTTGGATTATAATAAGACTGGACCCCGATGGGGCCGCAGGGTGGTCGCCCGAGCTGGTACGCGCCAAGACAGCGGGCTCGTGCTCCCTCTACCCGCGGCCTTCATTGAACCGTGCCGTGCTGCGCCAGTCTCGACAGGATGTCGCAGCGGCGTTCACCATCCCAACGAGGACTCTCATCATGTCGGAGCGCAAGCCAACGGCCGCCGTGCGCGAGGCTCAAAAAGCCTTCAAGCCGGCCGAGCCGACGAGAAGCGATTATGAAAAGGCGCAGAGCGCCTTCGATCAGAACCGCGAGCGACTGAAGGCCGAGCGATTGGCGCGTGAAGCGGCTGACGGCGCCGGCAAACAGCCGAAGAAGCTGGCGTGAACCGCCAGCCTCTTCCCGTCGATTTCGGCGGGCATGCCGTCGCTTGCTCAGCTGCGCGGGGGCGTAGCGGTAAGCTGGTCCCGCGGCCGTTCACGATCGGTGTGCGTCGAGGTCGTTGAGGGGAGCGCGCCCGGCCGCGCTGCGGGTACCTTCTTGACCGGCGCCGGCAGCAACCCTTCGCGGATGGCCTGCTTGCGCGCGACTTTGCGATGGCGCCTGATCGCATCGGATTTCTCGCGCGTCTTGCGCTCCGATGGCTTCTCATAGGATCTGCGGCGCTTCATCTCGCGGAATACGCCTTCGCGCTGCATCTTCCGCTTCAGGATGCGCAACGCCTTCTCGACGTCGTTGTCACGAACAAGAACCTGCAAAAGTGTCCTCCTTGTCTTCATCTCTATCGATGAAATTCGGTTGGCAAAGCCGAGCGGCGCTGCGGCGGGGCGAACGGCGCGCTCAGCAGAGCGGCGTCAATGAAACGTGTTGCTCACAATGTTATGAGTCACGATACGTGCGAGACACGGTGATCCCCTTCGTCGGAAGGCGGGAGCACGAGTGTCTCTCAGCCATCGATGGCCATGCCGTTACCGATGGTGCTGTGAAGATAGGGGCAATCTGCTGATATTGCCAGCGCGAGCCGACTCAACGGTTCCGGCCCTCGGCAAACTATATTTGCCGCGCGGCCTTGTAATCCCCGAGAAAATCTCTACCTTGAGGTAGTTCGATTAGCCGCTGTGCCTTTCTGAATGTGCCTGTGGGCTATTTCCAAAAGTCATCGCTCAGTTGAATGAGATCGCGTGATGGTCGCGCGGTGAATGATTTGGAGATAGACATGCAGGGTACGGTCAAGTGGTTCAATGGCCAGAAGGGCTTTGGTTTCATTCAGCCGCAGGATGGCGGGAACGACGTGTTCGTTCACATCAGCGCTGTTGAACGCGCTGGTCTCGCCGGTCTGGCTGAAGGCCAGAAAGTCAGTTTTGAGGTCAAGACGGACAAGATGCGCGGTAAAACCAGCGCAGAAAATCTCGCGCTGGTCTGATCGCACTGATCTGACGTCTCTGACGTCTTGGGCCATTTCACGGATGTACTGAAATGGCCGGTTTGCCCGCTCGATCCTGTATTGAGCGGGCTTTCTGCGTCTCGACGGTAACCCGCGTTTCCGGAAGGATCAGTCGATGGCCACCAAGAAGATGTCAGAACGCTCCCCCGAAAGCATTGCGCGGTCGGAGCGCCAGCGCGTCGCCGCCGAGGACGGGGCGAAGGCGCGCGCCGAATGGGATCAGCGCGCGACCGCGGTCCGCAAGAACATGGAGCGGCTGCGCGTGTTGCGGCTCGCCAAGGAAGCGGAAGCTGCGCAAGCGGGTTCTGACGCGGCGCCTGCGCCGAAGCGGCGGAAGAAGGTCGCTCGCTAGGGCGGTTTCGTCTCGCCTTCCGACGTCGGCTGCCCGGTGGAACTATCGGAACTTCAGATCCGTTGCCGGTGCTCGAACAGACGGGCGATCCATGCCTGATCATTACGTCTCAACCGCGTCCCGCGTACAGACCCGACCTTCGTACCGAGGAGGCTGACGTGGCCAAGTCGACAGCTACAGACGTTCGCATCGCCAAGGACGAGACGCAGCGTGGAGGCCAGACGATCGCATTCGCGCTCGCAATCGGCGCCACGCGGCAGGTCTGTCATCTCGAGACCTGCTTTTGCACCCGCAACCAGGCGTTCGCCTATCTGCAGCGAAACCGCACGGCGTTCGAGCAGATGGCGCGCGAGCAGTTCGCCCGTGGCGAGGTGACCGACGGCGTCATCCATCTGCGCATGATCTGAGGCGATCCGCCACACGCGGGCCTCTGAAGACGCTGCCCGACGCGCAACGCGCCGTTGCTGCTACTCCGCCTTCTGTTTGACCGGAAGCGGGACGCGCTCATAGGACGCGGGCAGATTGACGGGCCGGTAGTCCTGCGATTCCGCGATCCGCATCAGCACGCTCTCGTGGATGAACGCGCCCTCGGGAATGAAGCGCGGCTCGCAATTCGGAACGTACAATCCGAAATGCGCCTTGCGCTCCGGCCACTCCTTGTACGTCGCGCTCTTCGGCAGCCATTCCAGCAGCCGCCAGGCCGGCGTCATCGAATCGTGCAGGGGGCCCTGGACGCTCGGCGCCACATAGGAGAACGGACTGTTCTTGCGCTGCACGCCCCAGGCGAGCTGATTCACCGTGCGCGGATTGACCGTCAGCCCGGCCTCGACCGCCTCGTCGATCATCCACAGCAGCGGATATTTCGAAGCCGCCGACCGCACCTCGGGATAGCCGCCGCCGACGTCGGAATGCACGCCGGCGAACCACACCTGTTTGGCGTCCTGCGGTCGCGCCTGCGCCTTGTTGAAGCGGTTCGGCGTGAAGGTCTGCGGCATCCCCCACGGCTTCAGCCGGAACATGCAGCGGCGCTCGTCGATCGCCGCAGCCTGACGGAAGATCTTCACGCTCGGGTTCTCGATCGTGAAGGCGAGCTCCTCGAGGCTCGGCAGCGCAAACAGCCGGTCGGTGCGCGGCACGATCACGCTCGCCACCGTGTCCCACACGCCGACGAAATGGATCGTCGGCCAGCGCGTCGAGGTGATCCGCGCGAACTGCGCGGCCTGGTCGGCGCGGCTCTCCGGGATCGGCCCGTCCTCCTCGGTGCTCTCGAGCTCCTTGGTGATGCCGCGCCCGGCCTTCGGATTGTCGGAGGAGTACTTCTTGTAGGCAATCACGCCTGGGCCGACGAGATTGATCTGACCCGGCGAGATCAGCCCGATCTTGTGGATCAGCCCGGCCAGCACGCGCACGGTGTAGGCGCCCCGCGAGAAGCCGAACAGGAAGATGCGATCGCCGTCCTGGTACTGCGTGGCCAGGAAAGAGTAGGCGTTGATGACGTTGTCGTCGAGGCCGTAGCCCGTCGCGAGCCCCAGCACCATGTTGAAATTGGCCTTGAAGCGATGCCAGCTGTCGGGCTGCGTCAACGTGCCGACGCCGGGATCGTAGAACACGACCTGATGCGGTGTCGTCTTGTCGGTCTTGCGCAGGCACCGATAAAGCTTGAGCACGTTCGAGATGTTCTCGCTGATCTCGTTGCCGGTGCCGTCGCAGCAGATGACAATATTCTTCATGGCAAAGGAATGTCCGCAATAATGCTACCGCAACGAGTGTAGAGCATCCGGCTGGTGTTGGGGAGGTCGGTTCCCTATGGCACTTCGTCTGGGTCGCTGTTGCGCGCGGCGCGGCGGACATCGCGAAGTGACTGCGGGGCGCCGTTGTACGAACGGATGGTCACCCGACCAGTCCTGCCGCCCCACGCCTGCTGCCCGTGTCCAGAGTTGTCAGTTGGTCACGGCATCCGCAAGCAAAACGGCCGGATCTCTCGACCCGGCCGTTTCGACATCTCGTTCAGCTTGAAGCCGCGCCCGTGACGCGTCCGGCTTCTGCATCAATCCTGAATTTCGGCGCGCTCTCTCAGCTCGCCTTGGCGACCGGGGCAGCGTCCGCCGCCTTCTTCTCGATGGCGCGCTTCAGCTCCAGCGCGCGCGGCGACAGGGTCGCGGCGTTGGCCTTGAGCAGATAGGCATCGAGGCCGCCATTGTGGTCGACGCTCTTGAGCGCGTTGGTGGAGACGCGCAGGCGCACGTTGCGGCCGAGTGCATCCGAGATGAAGGTCACGTTGCACAGGTTCGGCAGGAAGCGCCGCTTGGTCTTGATGTTGGAGTGGCTGACCTTGTGGCCAACCTGGGGACCCTTGGCCGTCAGTTCACAGCGCCGCGACATGGCAATAAATCCTCTCTCATCCCCGCACCCTTCGTCCGCCTGTGTCGGCGGGCCGCGGGGGTCCAAAACTCGTCCAGCTCGTCTCTGGGAGATGCGGTCGTATAGGGGGGATGCGGCTTTTCGTCAAGGTTTTGAAGGCCGCAGCGAATAGAGGGAGCCGGGCCGGCGAACCCGAAGGGCGCGACCCGTGCATCCTCCTGGTCGGGCCGAAATCGCCAACCAGCAGAAAAGCAGGCGTATAATCAATAGTATAGCCGATAGTTTAGACCATATAAAGGGCGCATTCGGACGTGATGGATGGATATCCCGCGAACAGTCCGAAATGCCGGAATGGCGGCATGCTGGCGCGGTCGGAGGTTCGCGGCTCGGTTCCGGCAGAGCTGCGGATGACGGTCTGAGTGCTGTTCAGCTGCAAAGCGCTGGACAAACCGCCATTGTCGGACGGTTCGCGTTGTTTGAAGGCGTTTTTGGCTTAAGTAGCAAGGACGGCGCGTCGGATCGGTCCGGCGCTCAGGCAGGCGGATCGGTAGGATCATTCGTCACGTGACCATCATCTCGGTTCCCTCATTTCTCTCCTGTCGCCTGGCCGCGGCCGGGGCAGCGCTCTGCCTATTGTTGCCGGCGCAAAACGCCCAGGCGCAGGCTCGGTTGGACGCTCAATACGAGGCTTCCCTGGCTGGCATCCCCGTCGGCAAGGGCACCTGGGCGGTCGAGATCGGGGATGATCAGTATGGTGCCGCGGCTCAGGGCGGCACCGCCGGCCTGCTCAAGAGCTTCTCGCAAGGATCAGGCACCGGCTCGGTGCAGGGGCGCGTCGTCAACGGCGCCCTGGTCGGCCAGAGCTACCAGGCCTCGACCACGACGGGAAAGAAATCCGAGCAGATCCGCATCAATCTGCAGAACGGTACTGTGAAGGACTTCGCCATCGAGCCGGCGCCTCCGGTCGATCCCGACCGCATTCCGGTGACGGATGCCCACAAGCGTGGCGTGCTCGATCCGATGACGGCCTCTCTGGTGCGCGTGCCGGGCAACGGCGAGCTGCTGTCGCCGGACTCGTGCCGCGGCGCTGCGCCCGTGTTCGACGGCCGCATGCGCTACGAGCTCAAGCTCGACTACAAGCGCATGGAGAACGTCAAGGCAGACAAGGGTTATCGTGGCCCGGCCCTGGTCTGCGCGATCTACTTCACGCCAGTCGCGGGCTACATCCCGGACCGGCCGGTCATCAAATATCTGGCTCAGGCCCGCAACATGGAGATCTTCTTCGTGCCGATCGCCGGCACCCGTGTGCTGGTGCCGTTCAAGATGGTGATCCCGACCCCGCTGGGGACCGCGATGCTGGAAGCGACGTCGTTCATCACCCAGGCGGCGCCGCACGTCGCCAAGACCCAGTAGTGCGTCGTTTCGCTGCTCCTCCACATCGGAATCTCGTCGTTGCGGCACAGCCCCGTCAGCGGCCGTGGCGTGAAGGCCTGACGGCATGCCGTCCGCTATCGCTTGAATCCGATGGAGATTCGGGGTTCGCGCTGCATGATCTCCGGACTGACGGGCTCATGAGCTCCGATTTGTCGGGACCCCCTATGGATACTGTCTGCTGCGCGTGAATCCGTTTGACTCTTCCCTGATTCTGATTCGACTCGGGACGCGCTGAACGCGCGCCAGTTCCATCGCGAAAGCGTTGCTTGTGGAGCCCGCGAAAACTTGATCTAGTGCTGGCTTGATGGCAGAGCGCGAGATGTTGCGGTGAACGAAGCCGGAAAGCCGACGGAGTCAGCGATTCCTTCGCGATTCGTTCTCAAGGCGTTCCGAAGCTTAAGCTGCGTCACTATATGCGTCACAATGTGAGACAGGGGTCAGCATCGCAGCCTCTCCAGACACACGATTATTCCGCATCCGTCGCGCGTGAACGGCGCGCTTCCAACGCCGGCTTCGAGACCCACATTTAACGAATGGCTTTTTCGTCCTCTTCGGCTGCCTCGCCTTTCGAGCGCACGTCCGACCGCGCTCCCGGAAGCGGCGTCACCGCCGTGCTCGGCCCCACCAACACCGGCAAGACGCATCTGGCGATCGAGCGCATGCTCGCGCATTCCTCCGGCATCATCGGACTGCCGCTGCGGCTGCTCGCGCGTGAGGTCTACAACAAGATCGCCGATCGCGTCGGCAGCGAGGCCGTCGCGCTGATCACCGGCGAGGAGAAGATCAAGCCGAAAAATCCGCGCTACTGGGTGTCGACCGTCGAAGCGATGCCCAGGGATCTCGACGTGTCGTTCCTGGCCGTCGACGAGATCCAGATCGCGTCCGATCTGGAGCGCGGCCACGTCTTCACCGACCGCATCCTCAATCGCCGCGGTCGCGACGAGACGCTGCTGCTGGGTGCTGCGACGATGCGTCCCATCATCGAGCGCCTGCTGCCGGGCGCGTCGATGGTGACACGGCCACGATTGTCGCAACTCGAATTCGCCGGTGATCGCAAGATCACGCGACAGCCGCGCCGGACCGCCATCGTGGCGTTCTCGGCCGACGAGGTCTACGCCATCGCCGAGCTGATCCGCCGCCAGCATGGCGGCGCCGCTGTCGTGCTGGGATCGCTGTCGCCGCGAACCCGCAACGCGCAGGTGGCGATGTTCCAGAACGGCGACGTCGACTATCTCGTCGCCACCGATGCGGTCGGCATGGGGCTCAACCTCGACGTCGATCACGTTGCCTTCGCGTCCGACCGCAAATATGACGGCTATCAGTTCCGCCGGCTCACGCCGTCGGAATTTGCCCAGATCGCCGGCCGTGCCGGACGCGCGACGCGCAATGGCACGTTCGGCACCACCGGACGTTGTGCGCCATTCGAGCCCGAGCTGGTCAATGCGCTTCAGAACCATGCCTTCGATACCGTGAAGGTGCTGCAATGGCGCAACTCCCGGCTTGATTTCGCGTCCTTGAGCGCGCTTCAGGTCTCCCTGGCGGTCGCGCCGGCGCATGAGGCGCTGACGCGCGCGCCGATTGCGGAGGATCTGCGCGTGCTCGATCATGCCGCGCGCGATGCCGAGGTGCGCGACATGGCTCACGGCGCGGCCGCGGTCGAGCGTCTGTGGGAAACCTGCCAGATTCCCGACTATCGCAGGCTGGCGCCGGCCGCCCATGCGGAGCTGGTGACCACCGTGTTCGGCTTCCTGATGCAGAAGGGGCGTATTCCGGACGCCTGGTACGCGGCCCAGGTCGATCAGGCCGACCGCGTCGATGGCGACATCGATACGCTGTCGGGGCGGATTGCACAGATCCGTACCTGGACCTTCGTGGCCAACCGGCCCGACTGGCTGCGCGACCCTGATTATTGGCAGGGGATTACCCGCGAACTCGAAAATAAATTGTCAGACGCCCTTCATGAACGGCTCACGGAGCGTTTCGTTGATCGTCGTACCAGTGTATTGATGCGGCGCCTGCGGGAGAACAGTGTTTTGAATACGGAAATCGGCAAGACCGGCGAAGTGATCGTTGAAGGGCACGCGATCGGCCGCCTGGATGGATTCACCTTCGCGCCCGACGCCGCCGAAGCCGGCTCGGAGGCCAAGGCCTTGCAGGCTGCTGCCCAGAAGGCGCTGGCCGGCGAGATCGAGGCGCGCGCCGAGAAGCTGTCCAGCGCGCCCGACGAGCACATCGTGCTCACCGCCGACGGCACGGTGCGCTGGACCGGCGACGCGGTCGCCAAGCTGGTCGCGGCCGACGACGCGCTGCATCCGCGCCTGCGCATCATCGCCGACGAGCGGCTGACCGGTGCTGCGCGCGACAAGGTCCAGGCGCGGCTCGATCTGTGGCTGAAGACGCATATCGAGAAGCTGCTCGGCCCGCTGTTCGAGTTGTCCAAGGCCGAGGACATCACCGGCATCGGCCGCGGCATCGCGTTCCAGCTGGTGGAGGCTCTCGGCGTCATCGAGCGCGCCAAGATCGCCGCCGAGATGAAGGATCTGGACCAGCCGTCGCGCGCCACCTTGCGCAAGTATGGCGTCCGCTTCGGTGCCTACCACATCTACGTCCCGGCGCTGCTCAAGCCCGCCGCGCGCGCGCTCGCTGCGCTGCTGTGGGCCGAGAAGCAGGGCAATGTCGACATGTCCGCGCTGACCGGCGCGCAGCATCTGGCGAGCTCGGGCCGGACCTCGTTCCCGGTCGACAAGGCGCTGCCGCGCGATGCCTATCGCGTGCTCGGCTACAAGCAGGCGGGCGAGCGCGCCGTGCGCGTCGACATCCTGGAGCGGCTGGCCGACCTAATTCGTCCCGCCCTGGCCTGGCGCGACAATGCACCGGGCGAAAAGCCGGCCGGCGCCTTCGACGGCCGCGGCTTCGTGGTGACGCAGGCGATGACCTCGCTCACCGGCTCGGCCGGCGAGGACTTCGCCTCGATCCTGCGCGCGCTCGGCTATCGCATGGAGAAGCGCCCGCCGCTGCCGCCCAAGCCGATTGAGAAGCCCGTCGAGGCTGCTGCCGCCGCGGGAGCCGCTGCGGAAGCCGCTCCGGCTGAGCCGGCAGATGCGCAGGCCATGCCGGGCGAGGACCTCGCAGTTGTCGCCGGCGAGCCGGCCGACGAGCAGGTTCCCACCGTCGCGGAGGCCGCAGTCGCTCCGGTGACCGAGCAGGCCGTCGCCGTGCCCGCGGTGGTCGGTGAGGAGCAGGCGGAAACCGCGTCGGTGTCGGCCCTGGCATCGCTGCCGACTGTCGATTTCGTCACGCCGGATGTGGCGGACGAGGCGTCCGTGGCCGAGACGGCTGCCGAAAGCGTCGTCGCCGAGGCGGAAACCGCCGTCGCTGCGGATGCGCCGCGGCCCGAAGCCGCTGAGGCCGTCGCGAACGAGGCAACGAGCATCGGCGACGCTTCGGCTGAAGCCGCCGCGGCGGAAACTGCTGCTGGATCGACCGCTACCGAGGCTTCTCCCGCCGAGGCCGCGCCTGCTGCCGAGCCCGTCCTGGTCGAGGTCTGGCGGCCGGGCGGGCGCTCGGAGGAGCGCCGGCCGCGTCACGACCATCATCATCGCGGCCGGCCCAACCGTCCGCAGCATGAGCGCGGGCAGGCTGCCGGCGGCGGCCAGGCACCGGCCGGGACCGCTCCGGCCGAGGGCGGCGAGGCGCGCGAGCGCCATCACCGCGGCCATGGCCGGCGCGACCGGATGAAGGAGTTCGGCAAGGACTTCCGCAAGGGCCCGCCGGAGGCTGGTGCGGCTCCACCAGCCGAGGGCGCATCGACACCGGCGCGCGAGGATCGCGGGCCGCGCCGCGATCATGATGCCAAGGGGCGCGACCAGAACCGGGATCGCAACAAGGGTGGCAAGTTCGGCGGTGACCGCGAGGGGCGCGGCGGCCGCGACTTCGGCAAGGGGGGGCGCGACAAGCGCGACAGCGGCCCGGCGCTGCGGCCCTACGCATCGAGCAGCGGCGGCGGCCGGGATCGCGACCGTCCGGTCGATCCCAATTCGCCGTTCGCCAAGCTCGCCGCGCTCAAGGAGCAACTCGCGGGGAACAACCGCAAGGACTGAGCGGCAAGATCGGTTGGCAAGATTGGTTGGAAGGACAACGCCGACGTCCGACACCCCGTCAGAGCGCCAGCGCCTCGACAAATGGCTGTGGCATGCGCGGCTGGTGAAGGCGCGCACCAGCGCCGCGGCGCTGGTGTCGTCGGGGCACGTCCGGGTCAATGGTGTGCGCGAGACCTCGCCGGGCCATGGGGTGAAGACCGGTGATGTGCTGACCATCGCGCTCGATCGCAGCGTGCGCGTTCTCAAGGTGACCGGCTTTGCCGAGCGTCGCGGCGATGCTGCCTCGGTGCGCGGACTGTACGATGATCTGGATGGCGGACGATCCTGATCTATTGCGCCAGAGCAATGTCCGGTTCAGTTCTTCGCCCCGCTTCACTTGCGGCACATCACGTCCTGCGCTAGTCCAAGCCAGCCGAATTGTCGATCCGTTCCGGAGCCTTGGATGACTTACGTCGTCACCGAAAACTGTATCAAGTGCAAATACACCGATTGCGTTGAGGTCTGCCCGGTAGACTGCTTCTACGAGGGTGACAACATGCTGGTCATTCATCCGGACGAGTGCATCGATTGCGGCGTGTGCGAGCCGGAATGCCCGGCCGACGCGATCAAGCCGGATACCGAGCCGGGTCTGGAGAAGTGGCTGGGTGTGAACGCTGAATATGCCAAGTCCTGGCCCAACATCACCCAGAAGAAGGACCCGCCGGCCGACGCCAAGGAGCACGACGGCGAGGATGGAAAGTTCCAGAAATATTTTTCGTCGAAGCCCGGCGCCGGAGACTGACGGTCGTCTCGCTACCTGCGAGGCACCAGCGCGCCCCGTCCTGCGGGGCGCCATCGCGCCGATCGAAATCGTTGCGCGGAAACAATGGCCTAGAACACCTCATGCGGTGAGCGGGAACCGCTGCATGAGTTGTTCTATTCCGGCACGTTGCACTTAACCCTAACTTCGTGGATCCGTCACAATACCGCCCCTGCGGCCTCTAAATCATTGATTTTTGCGGCAAATGTGCTATATATACCACATTCTCAGAGCCGAACCCGGCCATGCGTAACCTTTTTTGGCCGCCCTTTTAGGTTCCCGCAACATCAAACAGGGGCGTGGCAGTTCCGCGCGCAGGCTGTGTCACAGAAAACGCGTAAAAAGAGTGCTTCCAAGAGTACAAAAAAAGCCGCCGCGGCCAGCCGCAGCGTTTCCAAGGGCCGTGCCCGGGCTCCTGTAAAGGAGATTCGGGCTGCCGCGAAGGCCTCGGCTGCCAAGTCCACCAAGAACAAAAGAAGCGCAATGCCTGAAAAGACTGCCAAGACTGCCGCGAAAGCATCCGCCGCGAAGACCACTCTTGCAAAGGACTCTGTTGCCAAGGCTGCGCCTGCCAAGGCCGCCGCTGCGCCCAAGGCTGCCACCAAGACCGCCGTTCCCGCGGCCGCTGCCCCTGTTGCCAAGCCCGCCGTCGCCGCCAAGCCGGCTGTTCCCGCCGCGGCCGCGCCGCGCGTCGAGGAAAAGAAGCTGCCGACCCAGCGCCAGGGCTTCAAGACCAACGAATTCGTCGTCTATCCGGCTCACGGCGTCGGCCAGATCCTGGCCATCGAGGAGCAGGAGATCGCGGGCGCCAAGCTCGAGCTGTTCGTCATCAACTTCATCAAGGACAAGATGACGCTGCGGGTGCCGACCGCCAAGGTCGCCAATGTCGGCATGCGCAAGCTGTCCGACCCGGCGCTGGTGAAGAAGGCGCTGGAGACCCTGAAGGGCCGTGCCCGCGTCAAGCGCACCATGTGGTCGCGTCGCGCCCAGGAATACGAAGCGAAGATCAATTCGGGCGACATCGTCGCGATCGCCGAGGTCGTGCGCGATCTCTACCGTTCGGAGTCGCAGCCCGAGCAGTCCTACAGCGAACGCCAGCTCTACGAAGCAGCGCTCGACCGTCTGTCGCGCGAGATCGCCGTCGTGCAGCACTCGACCGAGACCGAGGCCGTCAAGGAGATCGAGACGCAGCTCGCCAAGAGCCCGCGCCGCGGTGCCAAGACCGAAGCCGATGCGGTCGCCGAAGGTGATGCCGACGCCGAGGGCGATGATATCGACGGCGACGACACCGCCGTGGCCGACGAGGCCGCCTGATCGACCGTTTGCGCGTTTTCTAATTAGTTGCTTAGCAAAGCCCGGCCGCGAGGTCGGGCTTTTTGCTTTGCGCGTTTCGCCGCGACCCTCGCGCGGCTGGACAGACGATAGCGGATTGTCGCCAAAGGCCGCACCATCACATAAAAGGCCGCAACCGTAGCCCGCTCGCGCCCCGCGCAGGCCGACCGGAGCAGCGATACCGGCGCGCTGGCGCGGCTCAGGCAGATGGTCGCCTATATCGAGCGGCGCGAGCCAGTGTTCGGCGGAGCGCAACCTGCGCGACGACCGCCGTCAGGCTGGCCGTTCTGAGCAGATCATTTCCGAAGTCGTGGGCCGGCTGCTGGAAGGCGCGTTCGCGTCCGCTCACTCCACCACGATCTTGACGCGGTCGCGGACCTTGACCTGGGCGCGGGCGTCGAGGCCGTTGAGAACGCGGAAGCGCTCGACCGGGCGGTCGACGCCGGTCATGCGGTGCGCAAGCGATTCGACGGTATCGCCCGGCTGCACGGTGATCACCTTGATCCGCAGCGGCCGGGCCGACTGGATCTCCTCCAGGCTGAGCCGGCGGAACGAGTTCACCGTCTCCCGCGCATTGCGCTCGCTCTCGGTGGATTTCTGCCGCGAGGCGAAGATGAAACGGTAGACGTCGCTGCCGACGCGCAACGCGTAGACCTTGAACTGCCAGGGATCGCCGCTCGCCGTGGTCGAGGCCGCTGGGAAGCCGTTGATCGTCAGCTCCTCGGTCGCCGACTTGTCGACGTTCTCCATCCAGCCGGAATTCAGATAGTCGCCGAGCGTCTGCTGGGCCGGCACGCGCACCACGTCGAAGCGCATCGCCTGCGCGCCGCCTTCGCGCACGCCGATCACCGCCTGCGCGGTGTTGTCGAGCGTGAAGTTCTCCGGCGCCTGGAAGGTGAAGCCGAGCTTCGGATGCAGGAAGCGCCGGCCGCGCACGAAGCCCTCGCTCGGGTCCTCGCCGTAGACGATGTTGTCGACTGCAGCCAAGTAGGTCTCGCGGTCATGCTCCCTGGCCTCGGGGGAGACGTATTGCTTGGCGATGGCGGCGGCGTTCTGCACCCGCTCCGGCGTCGCCGGATGCGACGACAGGAAGTCCTGCGCGCGCGGGTCGATTGCGACTTTACCGGCCTTCAACTCGGCATTGCGCTCCATCGAGCTCAGGAAGCGCGCCGCGCCGTAGGGATCGAACTTCGCCTTGGCGGAGATGCCGACGCCGATGCCGTCGGCCTCGAACTCCTGAGTGCGCGAGAAGCTCGCCATCGTCAGCTTGGTCTTGGCGAGCGCCAGCGCCGTCAGGTCCGGATCGTTGCCCATGTCTGAGACGACGCGGGTCACCACGGCGGCCTGCCGCGCCTGGTCCTCGCGGATCGCGGCATGGCGCGCCAGCACGTGCGCCATCTCGTGGCTCAGCACCGACGACAATTCGGAGGTGTCGTTGGCGAGCGCAATCAAGCCGCGTGTCACGTAGAGCTGGCCGGTCGGCAGCGCGAAGGCGTTGACCGCACCGGAATTCAGGATCGTGACCTTGTAGCCCTGGTCGGGGCGATCGGACACGGCCACGAGCCGGTCGACGATCTTGCCGATCAGGCCCTCGAGCTGGGGATCCTCATAGGCGCCGCCATAGGTTGCGAGAATGCGCTCGTGCTCGCGATCACTCGCCGGCGTCGTCTGCACCATCGCCGGCTTCGGCCGTGGCGTCGGCATCGGCGCCGTCGCCTGCTGCAACTTGCCCATGTCGCTGCAACCGGCCAACGCCAGTCCCAGGCACAGCAGCGCCGGTGCGATCCGCGAACCGCAGTTCATCACCGTCATGCGCTTTCGAACAGACAGGTTCACGTCGCTACTCACGTACCTCAGCGGTCAATTCCCGCTCAAAATCTCGATCTGGGCAGTCTGTGTCAGTTCCAGTCTCGGACCCGCATGCGCCTCAACCCAACCGCGCACGCGAACCTGCCGATTCGCAAGTGATTTGACGTCGATACCGGCACCTTCCAATACCGCCATCATACGCTTTGGAATAATCACCGCGAAGCCCCGTGTCCAGCTACGAGCGAAGTTCAGATAAGTTGTTGTCCCCGTCTGTCGTACGGACAACACCTTCCCTTCGACAACCGTAAATAGCCCTACGCGAGACAAAATATCGTCTGGACTTTCCGTGTTTTTTATGACGGTCCCAATCTTCCAGAGGCCGCGCCCGGCGCTGCGTGCCTCGGCTTCCGCCGCGCCCAGGCTGAGGGCGCAATCCCGGTCGGGCAGGTCGACCCCGCGCAGCACGGCGCCCTGCCGGAGCAGCTCGCTCTGCACCGGCTGGTCTGCGCCGACCACGAAGGCGAAGGCCCGCTGCCGGCCATAGCGGTCAGGGGTGTCGTCCTCTCCGCGCAGCACGACGTCGCGGCCGCGCAGCAGCACGCCCAGCGCTTCCATCGACGTCGCGCGCTGCTCCTCCGGCGGCACCTCGATGCCGGCGAGCCTGACCTCGCGACCGTCGTCGAGACGGAAGCTGCGTGCATCGATGATCTCGCTGACGTGGCCTTCGCCGAGCTCCGCGAACATGCACGGTGTGGCGTGACTCGCCGACATCATCGCGATGGTCGCGACGCTCGCGCCGAGCGCAATCAGCCTCCGTCTGCTCCGCATCCTGCGCTCTCTCGTCATGCTGCATCATCGCACGAAATTTCCATTCCACTGAGCGGAAAGCGGCGACCGGCGACGCTTTTGCTGAGCGTGCTGAGCGCTTGCCGCATGCGAAAGCGTGCGCCATGATGCGAACTATCAAAGAGGCCGTCGCCATGTAGCGACGCGCCCGGCAGGGAGGATATCGATGAGCAGAACCATCCGCGGCGCGGCGGCGTCGTTGTTCATGCTGGCGTCGGCGCTGACGTTGTCCGCAGGCGTGGCGCATGCGCAGAGCAAGCCGCCGCTGAAGATAGGCGGCATTCTCGACATGTCGAGCCTCTACGCCGACATCACCGGTCCCGGCAGCGAGACCGCGGCGAAGATGGCGGTGGAGGATTTCGGCGGCGAGGTGCTGGGCCGCAAGATCGAGGTGATCGCGGCCGACCATCTCAACAAGGCTGATCTCGCCGCCAACATCGCGCGCGACATGCTCGACAACCAGGGCGTCGAGATGATCTGGGATGTCGCAGCCTCCGCCACCGCGCTGGCCGCCGGCGAGATCGCCAAGGCGCGCAACAAGATCATCATCTTCAATGGTCCCGGCTCTGTCAGGCTCTCCAACGAGGCCTGCGGCCCGTTCACCGTGCACTACGTGTTCGACACTTTTGCGCAGGCCAACGTCACGGGCCTGGCGGCGGTGAAGTCTGGCCTCGACAGCTGGTTCTTCCTGACCGCGGACTACGCGTTCGGCCAGGATCTGGAAAAGGACACCACCGCCGTGGTGGTGAAGTCGGGCGGCAAGGTGCTCGGCAGCGTGCGTCATCCGCTCAACACCTCGGACTTCTCCTCCTTTCTGCTGCAGGCGCAGGCCTCCAAGGCCAAGGTGATCGGGCTCGCCAATGCCGGCGGCGACACCATCAACGCGATCAAGCAGGCCGCCGAATTCGGCCTCACCAAGGGCGGCCAGAAGCTGTCGCCGCTGCTCGCCTTCGTCTCCGACATCGACAGCGTCGGGCTCGAGACGGCGCAGGGGCTGCTGGTTGCGGAAGCGTTCTACTGGGATCTCAACGACGACACCCGCGCCTTCACCAAGCGCTTCATGGAGCGCACCAAGCGCGTGCCGACCTCGGCCCAGGCCGGCGTCTATTCCTCCGTCACGCACTATCTGA
Source organism: Bradyrhizobium sp. SZCCHNS1050 (assembly GCF_032484785.1). Taxonomy (NCBI): domain Bacteria; kingdom Pseudomonadati; phylum Pseudomonadota; class Alphaproteobacteria; order Hyphomicrobiales; family Nitrobacteraceae; genus Bradyrhizobium; species Bradyrhizobium sp. SZCCHNS1050. The sequence goes on from NZ_JAUETR010000001.1 coordinate 3,170,836, forward strand.
AAGCCGTGAAGGCCGCGGGCACCACGGATGCGGACGCCGTCATGAAGCTGATGCGGGCGACCCCGATCAACGACATGTTCGCCAAGGGCGGCCGCATTCGCGAGGATGGCCGCATGGTGCACGACATGTATCTGTTCGAGGTCAAGAAGCCATCGGAATCGAAGAGCAGGTCCGACGACTACAAGCTGCTCGCGACCGTGTCTGGCAACGAGGCGTTCCAGCCGCTGGAAGCGTCGCGCTGCTCGCTGGTGAAGAAGTGACGGCCGGGGCGACGGCATTCCGGGGCGCGCCTGCGCAAGGCGCAAACGCTGCCGCGACATCCGTCGTTCCGGGGCAACGCGCAGCGTTGAACCCGGAACCTCGATGTGAGTCCATCAGTTCGGGATTCCGGGTTCGACGCTGACGCGTCGCCCTGGAATGACGGAGACATAACACCGGGAAACAACAAGGAGCGCCGGCCATGACCACCAACACCACAGTTCTGCAGCACCTCGAGTCCGGCCTGCTCACGATCACGATGAACCGGCCGGAGCGGCGCAACGCGCTCAACAGCGACCTGACGAAGGGCCTGGTCGAGGCGGCGCATCGTGCGGCCAATGATCCGGAGGTGCGCGCGGTGCTGCTCAAGGGCGCCGGCGGCACGTTCTGCGTCGGCGGCGACGTCAAGGCGATGGCCGAAGCCAAGACCGCGCCCTCGTTCGAGACCAAGGTGACGACCTTGCGCGAGCGCATGGAGGTGTCGCGGCTGCTGCACCAGATGCAGAAGCCGGTGGTGGCGCAGATCGACGGCGCGGCCGCCGGCGCCGGCCTGTCGATCGCGCTGGCCTGCGATCTGCGGGTGGCCGGCGAGTCGGCCAAGATCACGACGGCCTTCGCCAAGGTCGGGCTGTCGGGCGATTTCGGCGGCACCTATTTCCTCACCCAACTGCTCGGCAGCGCCAAGGCGCGGGAGCTGTATCTGACCTCGCCGGTCCTGACGGCGCAGGAGGCGCTCACCCTGGGGATGGTCACCAAGGTCGTGCCCGACGCCGAGGTCGAAGCGGCCACGCGCGCGCTGGCGATGTCGCTGGCGCAGGGGCCGAGCGTGACGCTCGGCTACATCAAGCGCAACATCAACAATGCCGAGACGATGACTCTGGAGGCCTGCTTCGACGCCGAGGCGATGCATCACTCGCGCTGCAGCGACACCGAGGATCACAAGGAGGCGGCGAAAGCCTTCGTCGAGAAGCGCGCGGCGGTGTTTCAGGGCCGATAGCTCCGCGTTCTCCGTCATTGCGAGCGCAGCAATCCAGGGTTATGGCCTGAGCTCTGGATTGCTTCGCGTCGCTCGCAATGACGCCGCGGGCTTGTGTGAACAGGGGATTCCGCAAAGAGGGCTGCGATGGCTTACCTCCACCTCCGTCAGATCTGCCTTGTCGCGCCCCGGCTCGAGCCGGTGGCCTCGGACATCGCCGCGATCATGGGGCTGGAGGTCTGCTACCGCGATCCGCATGTCGGCAAATACGGGCTGGAGAATGCGCTGCTGCCGGTCGGGCCGATCCTGCTCGAGGTGATCGCGCCGACCCGCGAGGACACCGCGGCGGGACGCTTCCTGGACAAGACCGGCGGCCGCGGCGGCTACATGGCGATCTTCGCCTGCGATGATCCCGATGGCCGTGCCGCCCGTGCCAACGAGATGGGTGTGCGGACCGCCAACGTCATCGATCATCCGCCCTATCACGGGGTGCAACTGCATCCCCGCGACTGCCGCGCCGCCTTCATCGAGCTCAATCACACCGAGGGCAGCGACGATGTGCTCGGCCCGTATCCGCCCGCCGGGCCGGATTGGACGCGAGCGATCCGCAGCGACGTGACGTCGGCGCTGACCGAGGTGGTGCTGCAGAGCCCCGCGCCGGCTTCACTTGCCGCGCATTGGGGGCGCATTCTCGATGTGGTGCCGACGGCCGGCAGCGATGGTGTTGAGCAGTTGTACTTGCCGAACGCCCGTATCCGTGTCGAACCCGGCGAGCGCGAACTGATGAGCGCGCTGACCTTCCGTGTCGCCGATATGACGTCCGTCAGCGACGTCGCGCGTGCGCGCGGATATGCGGTGTCAGACGGCGACTTCGAGATCGGTGGCGTGACGTTTGCGCTCACGGCGTGAGATTCGTGCCTGGAGGCAGTCTGGCGGCGGGCTCGGTGTACCTCGCCCCGCTTGCGGGGAGAGGTCGGATTGCATCGTCAGATGCAATCCGGGTGAGGGGGTACAGGTCCAACCTCTGGCACCACCCGTGCGTCTGCCCCTCACCCCAACCCTCTCCCCGTAAGAACGGGGAGAGGGAGCGCAGCGTAGATCGCGGTGTTAGTTGGCATTTCCAACGGCGATCGCTCACCGGCCCTTGAAGTTCGCGAAGCGCCGCTCCTCCGTTGCCTTGACGCCTTCCCTGAAATCCTCGGTCGCGCGCAGCCGGGTCTGTTCGGCGAGTTCGTGCTCGGTTGCTGCCATCACACGGTCGGCGAGATTGGCGCGCATCGTGGCGCGGGTCGACAGCAGGCCGAGCGGCGAGCATTCGGCGATTTCCGCGGCGAGCTTCATCGCAGCCGTCCGCACCTGGTCCTGCGGCACGCATTCATTGGCGAGGCCCATCCTCAGCGCTTCCTCGCCGGTGACGCGGCGGCTGGTGTAGAACATCAGCTCGGCGTTGTTCTTGCCGACCAGTTCCGGCAGCGTCACCGTCAGGCCGAAGCCGGGGTGGAAGCCGAGCTTGGTGAAATTGGCGGAGAAGCGCGCTTCCGGACAGGTGACGCGGAAGTCGGCCGAGACGGCGAGGCCGAGCCCGCCGCCGATGGCGGCGCCGTGCACGGCGGCGACCACCGGCTTCTTGCAGCGGAAGATCCGCACCGCCTGCATGTAGAGATGGTTGATCGCCCCGAGGCTGTCGGCCGGATCGCCTTTGGCGCCGGCCGCTTCCTGCGCCTGGCGTGCCGGATCGGTGAAATTGGCGCCGGCGCAGAACGCCTTGCCCTGCGCCGCCAGCACCGAGGCGCGGATCTCGATGTCGCGGTCGAAGCCTTCGAGCGCGTCGGCGATCTGGTTGATCAGCGCAATGTCGAAGAAATTGAGCGGCGGCCGGCGAATCTCGATCAGGCCGACATGGCCGTGGATCTCGACGCCGATGTCAGGGAAGTGGGTCATGGTGGGTCTCCGATTCTGCTTCTCCAGCGTCATTGTGAGCGCAGCGAAGCAATCCAGACTGTTGGTGCGGTCCTGGATCGCTCTCTGCGCTCGCGATGACGGAGCTACTTCCCCGCGCGTGCGGCTGCGACGATCGCGGCGTGTCGTCGACCCTCACCTTAATCCCAGCCCGCGCGCGATGATGCCGCGCAGCACCTCGGTGGTGCCGCCCTGGATCGTCAGCTTCGGCGCGGTCTGCATCGCAAAGGTCAGCTGGTTCTCCAAGGTTTCGCGATTTCCTGCGTTCTCCTCGACGAACGCGGCGAGGTCGCGGACGCGGTGCGGCAGCTGCTGCTCCCAGATCGTGCCGACGTCCTTGACGATCGAGGCCTCGACCACCGGCTCCTTGCCGGCCTGCAGCATGCCGGCGACCGACACCGACATCCGCCGCATCGTGTGCAGCTGAGCCACCAGCCGGCCGATGCCCTCCGCGCTGCGCGTGTCGGGGTTGGGACCGACCGCGCGCACCAGCTCGGTCAGCACGTAATAGGTTTCGAGGAAGCGCTCCGGTCCCGAGCGCTCATAGGCGAGCTCGGAGGTCGCTTGCTTCCAGGCGCCGTCGATCTCGCCGAGCTGATGATCGTCCGGCACGAAGGCGTCGGTGAAGACGACCTCGTTGAACTCCTTCTGCCCGGTGATCTGCCCAATCGGGTTCACCTTGATGCCGGGCGTTTTCATGTTCACCAGGAACTGCGTCAAGCCATGACGCCTGTTCTCCTTGGTCGACGGCGAGGTGCGGAAGATCGCGATCATGTAGTCGGCCATGTGCGCCGACGTCGTCCAGATCTTCGAGCCGTTGATCAGCCAGCCGCCCTCGGTCTTCGTCGCGCGTGTCTTGGCGGCGAACAGGTCGGAGCCCGAGTTCGGCTCGCTCATGCCGATCGCGAAGCACAGCTCGCCGCGGCAGATGCGCGGCAGGATGTCCATCTTGATATGCTCGGGCGCGTAGCGCAGCAGGATCGGCCCGCTCTGCCGGTCGGCGACGAAGAAGCGCCTGACCGGCGCGTTGGCGACGCGCATTTCCTCGGTCACGACGTAGCGCTCCAGGAACGAGCGCTCGTGGCCGCCATATTGCTTCGGCCAGGTCATGCCGATCCAGCCGCGCGCGCCGACGCGGGCTGCAAACTCGCGCGCGTCGGCGTCCTCGCGCTTGGGCTGGTACGGGTTGAAGGTGCCGGCCGCGATCTCATCAGCGAGGAAGGCGCGCACCTCCTTGCGCAGCTCCTCGCATTCCCTCGGCAGCCGGATCGGATCGAAACGAAGTGCGCTCATGCAACAATCCTCTTCGTGGTCAGCGCGAGGCGACCAGCGGCCACAGCTCATCGGCGCCGCGCGCAGCGACGCGCTTGCCGAGCTCGACGGCCCAATGACTCTCGGAGCCGAAATCGTCGCGCCAGGCCAGCGCGCGCAGCGAGAAGCGGTGCAGGATGTGCTCGGTGGTGAAGCCGATGGCTCCGTGGACCTGATGCGCGATCGCCGCGCCCTTCTCGGCGGCCTCGGCGCAGCGGATCTTGGCCGCGGCGGCTTCGAGAAACACCGCCTCGTCGAATGCGGCGGCCCGCGCGATCGCATCCGCGGCGGATGTCGCGGCCGCGCTCGCGGCGGCGCTCTCACCGGCCAGCCGTGCCAGGTTGTGCTGCACCGCCTGGAATTTGCCGATCGGCTTCTCGAAGGCGACGCGCTCACCCGCATAGTTGACGCTGATCGCGAGCAGCCGATCCAGCGCGCCGGCGATCTGCAGTCCGCGGGCGACGCCGCCCATCAGCATCAAGGTGGTGGCGTCGAAGCCGGCCGGTGCCGGCCGGCATGCCAGCGGCATGATCTTGTCGAACGTCACCGTGTCGCTGGGATCGTTGGCGAGGTTGAGGCCCGCGTCGATGCGCAGCCGCGCGGTCTCGACCAGCGCGATCGACACGCCGTCTCCGCCCTCGGCGAGCACGGCAACGTGCTGCGCCGTCCTTGCGAACGGCACGCCGCGGGCACGGCCGGACAAGGTGCCGTCAGTGTCGAGTGTGATCCGGTCTCTCGGATGAGCCGGCGCGATCGTCATGGCGCCGTCGGGGGAGGCAATGCCGCCTTGTTGCAGCAGCCAGCCCGCGAGCAGCGTCTCGGCCAGCGGCACCGCAATCGCAAAACGGCCGGCGGCATTGATGATCTCAAAGCCATCGGCGAGGTCAGTGCCGGCGCCGCCGAACTCCTCGCCCACCCAGGCGAGCGTCAGGCCGGCCTCGCTCAGCGCCCGCCACAGCGGCGCCGTCCAGCGGCCGTCCTTGTCGTGGTTGATCGTCTGCGGGTCGGCGAGATCGGCGAAGATCCTTTCCGCGGTCGCAACGACGATGTTCTCAGCTTCCGCCACAGCGCTCCTCGCCCTCGTTGTCGTCGGTCTCGGCGCGCCATGTCCTGCGCGCGCCGGCGATGTTTTGCCGGCATGATGAGCGCAAGCGACGGCCCTGACAAGCGTAGCCCGCTGCAGGGCCCCGTCCGCTCGCCGCATGGAGGCGAGCGATTTCCGCGCTGCGGAGATTGTGCCGATTTTGCAGATGCAGCGATGTTGGCTAAGAAGAAGCAAGCCAAACAGGGAGGTGCGGAATGGCTGAAGGTCTGTGCGCGGTCGTGACGGGGTCGGCGTCCGGCCTCGGAGCCGCGACCGCGTTGCTGCTGGCGAAGGCCGGCATGCGCATCGTCGTGAACTATTCGAACAGCAAGAGTGAAGCCGAGCAGACCGCTGATCTCTGCCGCAAGGAAGGAGTCGAGGTCGTCGTCATTCAAGGTGACGTGTCGCGCGATGAGGATTGCCGCAAAATCGTCGCCGCCGCTGCGTCCTGGGGCCGGCTGGATGCCCTCGTCAACAATGCCGGCACCACCAAGCACGTGCCGCACGATCAGCTCGATGGCCTTTCGGCGGAGGATTTCCAGCGCATCTTCGCGGTCAACACCATCGGCCCCTTCCAGATGGTGCGCGCCGCGCGGCCGCTGCTGGAAGCGGCGGCCAAGGCGACGGCGCGTGCGTCCGCGGTCGTCAACGTCTCGTCGGTAGCCGGCATCAGCGGCATCGGCTCGTCGGTCGCCTACGCCGCCAGCAAGGGCGCGCTGAACACGATGACGCTATCGCTGGCGCGTGCCCTGGCGCCTGCGATCCGCGTCAACACCGTCTGCCCCGGCTACATCGATACGCCCTGGTTCACCAAGGGGCGCGGCGAGGCCGGTGCCAAGCAGGTGCGCGATGCGGTGGTCGCGCGGGTGCCGCTGCGCGCGGCTTCATCCGCTGAGGACATCGCGCAGCTCGTGGCGTTCCTGGCGAGCCCGGCGTCAGGCCACATGACCGGCGAGGTCGTGCGCATGGATGCGGGGATGCATCTGTTGGGGTGAAATCGTCATTGCGGGCGGCCGCTGTGGTCGCTCGCAACGACGTGGCGCGAGGCCGTTACCGATTGAAATCGCGGATCGTGCCGCTCGCGACCAGCCTGTTCCAGATGAACAGCACCACGATCGCGCCGAGGGTTGCGGTCACGTAGCCCGCGCCCTGGTCGGGGCTGTAATGGCCGATGGCCTGCCCGATCGCGGTGGCGATGAACGCGCCGACGATTCCGAGCACGATGGTCAGGATGAAGCCGGAGGGATTGTTGGGACCCGGCGATAGAAGCCGCGCCAGGAAGCCGGCGACCAGCCCGACGATCAGAATGTGCAGCATGAGTCTCGTCCTTCCCGTCAACGATCGCGGAGCGTCAGATCCGGCCCGCCAACTCATGCTCGGTCGGCAGCCGCCCGTCCGGCGTGAGCTGATCGATCACTTTCGGCAGGTACTGGCTCAGCCCGTTCAACAGCTCGTCGCGCGACAGCCCGCTCTGCGCGGTGAGCTGATCGATCTGATCGGCGCCGAGCGCATTGGCGAGATCGCCGGGCGAGATCGGCTTGTTCTCGCCGGGGGAGACCCAGGAGTTCGCGGTGTCGCCATGGCCCTTGTCCTGGAACTGGCGCAGGAGATCGCCGAGCCCGCCCGACAACACGCTGCCGGCCGCGCCGCCCGCAAGCAGACCGCCCAGGCCGCCGGCGATGATGTTGCCGAGGCCGCCACTCAATCCGCCACCAAGCGCACCGCCGAGCGGTCCGCCTTGATTCCCGGTCGGCTGGGGCGGCGGGACTGGCGCAGGCGCCGCGTTCGGCTGCTGTCCATTCTGCGAGAAATGCTTCACCGCTTTCCACGCCAGCAAAGCGAGGATCGCCATCGTCATCGGCGACATGCCGCCGTTCTTCTGCGTGGTCGGATGACTCGGCCCGCTCGGGCCGTTCTGCATGCCGTTGAGGATATCGAGTAGACCCATGACCTGCTCCTGCGCCCCGCGCCGACAAACCTATGGGCTTGCACGCGGCGTTACAAGCCGCGGTCAGATTCGTCGCACAGGGGAACGTGTCGCGCGCGGCTCAGTTCCGGGCTTCGGCCCGTTTCGGCGCCTTGGCTCCGGGCGGTGCGGCTGCGGCCTGGCTCGGGCCGGTGAACATCCGCTTCAGCTCGTCGAGCTTCTCCGACAGGACCGGAAAGTTGCAGGAGAACGAATCGCGGCGCCAGCCGTCCTTGGCGCATTGCGCTGCCTTGATGCGGGCGCGTGCCTCCACGTTCGACGTCGGCGGCGGCAATCCGCCCTGCGCGGTCGCGGCCGGGGGCTTGTTCGGCCGTTGCGGCGGCGGGGCCGGCATGGCCGGCTTCGGCGGCTCGATCGCGGCCCGCGCCGTCATGTCCCGGAGCGAGGGCTGGAGGTCCTGCGTTTGCGGCCGCGACATCATCGCCGAGCTCATGTTGGCGTGGCGCTGGCGCTCGAGGTATTGCGTATACTGCTGGTCGATGAACTTCTGCTCTTCGGCCGTGGGATTGGGGCCGGCGATGTCGAAGCTGCGATCCTGCATGAAGTCGTAATAGACGTAGCCGCCGCCCGGCTTCCGTCTCCCGGCAAATTTCGCGTTGCATTGCGCCAGCGCCGCCGTCTTCTCCTCCTTGGAGGCGGACTTCTCGGCAGCGTCGGCACACTCCTCGAAATCCGTCGGGGAGCGGCTCCACCATTCCGCATGCGCGCGTTGAGGTTGCACGGCAGGCAGGCAGGTGATCGCTGCAAAGACCAGTACTGGCAGGCGGGGTGGGTACACGAACGGTAATCCTCAGCGGCTCCCCGCCTCAGATGACGGGAGATTGTCGCCATTTTGCGGCGGGGTGTGACTCCAATGCTGCGTAAATTGAGACTTTCTTCTTTATCTGCCGTGGTTCCGTGATCTCGTTGCCACAGTCGGGCCGGCAATGACGGCAGCGCCGTTCGTGAATCGCGCCTTGCTGTGGCGCCGGAACGATACGCAGCATTTTTCCACCATTTTCATCCCGCCGTAGTTGACGAAACTAATCTTGACGTTGGAAAGATTGGTGTTGACGAGACCGGGCAAGCGCTTCTATGAATATCTTGACAATGGAAAGATGATCTGCGCCGCCCGGTGCGGAGGAGAGGCTGCGATGAAAGTGTTCCTCACGGTCAAGCTGGCGCTGTTGCCGTTCGTCGCGTTCTGGACCCTGCTGGCCTGGCATCAGCCGGCATGGGCGGTGTGGTCCGCGCTGGCCCTGGCGCTCGCCGCCAACGTCTGGCGAGCCTCCCGGAGCGAGCTCGCGCTGCTGGAGCTCGGAAGCCTCGCCCTTTTCGTCGTGCTGGCGATCGCCAACGACGTCGCGCCGAATTGGACGGCCGGCAACGCGCTGTGGCTGTCCTTCGCAGGGCTCGGCCTCATCAGCTTCGCTTCGCTCGTCGTCGGCCGTCCCTGGACCGCGGACTATTCCCGCTCGGCCTATGCCGACAGCGCCTCGACGCCCCAATTCCACCTGATCAACATGATGATGACCGGGCTCTGGGGCGTCCTGTTCCTGGTCCTCGGCCTGTGCCGCTGGGCCGGCGTCGCCTCCTGGATCGCGACGATGATCGTCGTCGGCGGCGCGCTGATCTCGATCTTCGGCCCGCGCTTCGCAATTCGCCAGGCCTTGCTGCGCATGCGGGCCGCGCGCGAGGAGTGCCATTGGCCGGCACCGGGCTTCACCCCCGCGGCCGGCGTCGACTGCGACGTCGCGGTGATCGGCGCCGGAATCGGCGGGCTGACGGCCGCCGCCCTGCTCGCGGAGTCCGGGTTGAAGGTGAAGGTGTTCGATCACCACGTGGTGCCGGGCGGCTTCTGCCACACTTATCTTCGCAAGGCTCACCACGACAACAAGCCGGTGCTGTATCGCTTCGATGCAGGGCCGCACGATTTCTCCGGCGTCTGGCCGGGCGGGCCTGTCGACAGCGTGCTGCGCCGGCTCGGCGTCGCCGACCGCATCCAGTGGCGGCGGGTCACCCACTCCTACCGTCTCGCCGGCCGCCGCGTCGACGTGCCAGCGGACTGGCGTGCTTATGTCCGACTGCTCTGCGAGATGTTTCCCGCCAGCGCGGACGGGCTCACCCGGCTGTTCGACACCATCCATGCCATTTTCGAAAGCATGTACGCGACGGGGCAGGGTCGCAGCGGCATTCCCGGCATGCCCGCCACATTGGAGGAGATGCTGGCCTTCCCGCGCAAGCATCCGCAGGCGTTCAGGTGGATGAACCGGCCGTTCGACGAGCTCGTCGCCGCCCATGTCTCCGATCCCGAACTCATCGCCTATCTCAATGCGCTGTCGGGCTATCTCGGCGACGGCAGCGAGACGCTGAGCTGCGCCCAGATGGTCCCGATCTTCGGCTACTATTTCAAGGGTGGCTTCTATCCGGTCGGCGGCTCCGGCCGCCTCGCGGACGTGCTCGCCGAGGCGGTCACCGCCAGGGATGGCGAGGTGCATCTGAAATCCAGGGTCACCCGCATCCTGGTCGAGGAGGGCCGCGCCGTCGGCGTCGTGCTCGGCAACGGCCGCACGGTCCGCGCGCAGGCGGTGGTCTCGAATGCCGATCTCGGCCGTACCTTCACCGAGCTTCTGAGTCCCGACGATCTGCCCGCCGGTTTTCGCGAGCGTGCCCGCACCCTCGCGCCGGCGACGTCGTGCTTCTCGGTGCATCTCGGCCTCGACATCGTGCCCGACATCGCGCCCGCCACGCATCTCGATACGCCGATGGGAATCGGCCTTGCCGTGATGTCCAAGCTCGACCCGTCGGCGGCGCCCGAAGGCCATGCCACGATGACGATCATCACCCTCGTGCCGCACGATCAGGCCACGCGCTGGTTTCCGGGCGAGGGCGGCGACGACTGGAAGGCGTGGCGGCGCTCGCCGGACTACGAGGCCCGCAAGCAGCAGCTCGGCGATGCCATGGTTGCCGCTGCCGCGACCGTCATTCCCGACTTGTCCAGGCATATCGTCTATCGGACCGACGCCAGCCCGGTGACCTATGCACGCTATGATCTCGCCAGCGCCGGCGCGATCTATGGCGTGGCGCAGTCGGGACGGCTGAAGGGCGCCAAGGCGCCGGTGCGCAATCTCGTCATCGCCGGCGGCGGCAATGCCGGAGCGGGCGTCGAGGCCGTGGTGATCTCGGGCGCGGAGGCGGCCGAGGCGCTGGTGCCGGGTCTGCTGGCGCGCGCATCGGCAGTCGCGTCGGACGCGGTGACGGCGCGGCCGCGGGCGGCCTGAGCGCGGCGCCTGCCGCAGCTCGGGCGTATCAAGGCGTATAGAGGTAGCGCAGCAGGGTGCGGCCGACGGTCTCCAGGCTCTGCGCCGAGCACTGCTCGATCGTATCCTGCGTGGTGTTGAAATAGGGCTCGTAGTCGAAGTCGATGACGAGGAAGCTCGGAATGCCGGCCTGCTGCAGCGCCGTGTGGTCGTCGCTGATCGGATACGCCGTGGGCTCCGGCGAGAACGCCGATGGCGCGATACGGCTGCCGATGCTCCAGAACCTCTTGACCTCGGGCAACGCCGAGGCCAGCGACGACGGCTCCGGCTGCAGCTTGAGATCCTTGTCGCAGACCATGTCGAAATCGACTGCCTTCTCCGGCTTGTGCGTCGGATAATAGGTCTTCAGGTTGGCCGCGAAATGCGGCGAGCCCAGCGGGCGCCAGGTCGGATCGCCGGCGCCGAGCGATTTCGGCCCCTCCTCGCCGTCGAAGAAGATCATGTCGATGCCGACGTCGGGCTTCGGCGACAGCGACAGCACGCGTGCGGTCTCGAGCAGCAGCGCCACCGCCGAGGCGGAGTTGTTGGCGCCCGGCATCGGTGCGTCCGGCGATTTGGGATCGCGATAGGCCTTGATGATGCTGTCGTAATGGGTGGCGACGATGACGCGCCGCGGGTTCTGCACCTGGAAGCGGGCGATGATGTTGGTCAGCGGGATCGCCTTGCCGTCATCGCCCTTGGCGGTGAAGCTCTGCGTGAGCACGGCGTCCGCCGCGCTCTTGGCCATCGCTGCCTTGATGTAGTCGATCGTTTTCTGATGTCCCGGCTCGCCCATCGATCGCGGCGTGAACCGCAGCAGATCGGCGATGACAGCCATTGCGCGCTGACCGTCCCACAATTCGATCTGCGCGTCCGCGGCGTAGGCGGTCGGCGACATCAGCAGCAATACGGCCGCTGTCGCGGTGGCGGCGAGGCGAGGCCAGAACTCAGTCATCCGCAAAGCTCTTCAATGATGAAAATCAGGACGTCTTCTTGCCGAAGGGAATGAACAGGATGCCGGCGCAGCCAGCCAGCGCCACGGCGAAATAATAGGTGATCGCGCGCGAGCCGATCGTCGGAATCAGCGCGAACGTCGTGACGAGCGTGCCGACGACGTTGCCGATGGTCGAGACGCCATAGACCAATCCGGCGACACGGCCGGCCTCGCCGGCCGAGCGCGTCAACAGGCTGACGGCGATCGGCGAGAAGGTGCCGAGCAGGGTCAGCGGCACCAGCAGCAGCGCGGTCGAGGCCATCAGCGTCGCCATCGGTCCGTCGCCGATGCTGTCGAGGATGTCGGCCATGACGGTGTCGGCGGTCGCCGGAACCAGCGCCATGTAGGCGGCGGCGATCAGGATCATGGTGCCGATGGTGCGCGTCGTCGGCTGCCGATCGACGATGGCGCTGCCGGCGAAATAGCCGATCGCGAGCGCGCACAGCACGGTCGAGATCAGGCTGGCCCAGGCGCCGATGCCGCTGCCGAAATACGGGTTGAGGTAGCGGCTGCCGAGCATCTCGAAGCCCATCAGCACGCAGCCGACCAGGAACGAACAGAGATAGATCGCCAGCATGCCGGCGCGGGACACCGGCGCGCTCATGGCAGCTTCTTGTTGTGGCGCTCGATGCTCTTCAGCGCCTCGACCGGCGCGAAGTCGTCGGTCAGCACCTTGGCCTTGGCGTCGATCACCTGGCCGTTATCGATGTCGATGCGCTTGCGCTGCGCCAGCATGTCGGCGAGCTTGTAGCGGAAGCCGAATTCCTTGTCGCGCTCCTGCGCGATGGCGGCGAGATCCTCGGGCTTCCGCTCGTCGCCGGGATAGGCGACCATCACGATGTTGCCGCCGGCCTCGTAGAAGTCGACCTGCGGGAACACGCTGTGGATGGTCTTGACCGCGGCGTCGAACAGCATGGTCGACGGCTCGACGTTCTGCGCCACCACGCCGCCCTCGGCGAGATGCTCCTTGACGAGCTGGTAGAATTCCTTGGTCAGCAGGTGGAACGGCACGAACGGTCCGCGATAGGCGTCGATCAGGATGACGTCGTAGCGCTCCTTGGATTCCTGCACGAACAGCCGGCCGTCGCGGTTGGCGACGTGGAAGTTCGGCTCCTCCTTGATGCCGAAATATTTCTTGGCGAGCTCCAGCACGGTCGGATCGAGCTCGACCGACGTCACCTGCACCTTGGGCAGGAAGCGGTGCAGGTACCAGGCGGTGCGGCCGCCACCGAAGCCGATCTCCAGGACCGAGCCGACATTCTTTGCGTACATGACGCTCGCGGTCATGAAGCGGGTATAGTCGACCGGCAGATCGAGCTCGTCCTGGGTGTTGTAGACGCTCTCGGTATAGATGCGCCGGTTGTGACCGAACGTCATGCTGCGGTAGGGCGCCTGCTCATAGACATAGATGTTGTTGTAGAGCGACTCCTTCGACTCCAGCAGGTGGCGGGTGTCCTGCGCGCTTGCGGCGGCGATGGAGAGGAAGCTCGCGAACACGCCTGAAATGACCGACCGGATGAGCATCGACTTGTCTGTGTCCCTCGGCTGAAATGGGCAGGCGCGCTGGATCGAGCGGACCTCGTGGCGCCGGACGCCTGGCCGGCCACGAGATGCGCTCAGGCACGACCAATACGGCAATCCCGAGGCCGGGTTCCGGATTGGCGCCGTTCTCTTAGACCATCGGCTGCCGTCCGGATAGTCAAACCGCCCCTCCCAAACGGGGGTGTGATCGGGCATGAGCGGCCCCGCTCTAACCGGGATCGCGCGGCTGCGTTCCCGTCGCCGTCCCCTCAGGGGACCCGAACATCGTTGTGCCCCGGTCGGCCGCCCGGTCCAGGCTCCGACCGGAGAGGCTTCCGGTCGGTGGCGGGGTCTGCTATGGAGGCGGCGAAGCAGGTGCACTTCGGTGCAGGCTCCGGTCCCGTAGCTCAGCTGGATAGAGCGGCGGTTTCCTAAACCGTAGGTCGCATGTTCGAGTCATGCCGGGATCGCCATCTGCCGCAGCCTTGCACGCGCAGACAATCTCCAGATCAAACCCAGGGCGCGCCTGATCCGGCCCGTTCGGGAATCGGGTGGAGCGCTTCGCTGCCATCGAGGAACTTCTTCGGGTGAGACGGCGGCCTGAGCCCCGTCCGCGCGGCGCGCGCAATCGCCGCCGAGATGCATCACCCTGGAGAGCTTTCCATGCATACGACTATCGAGCCGGGCATCCTCTATTTCGGGACGCCGGTCGTCCTCATCAGCACCGTCAACGAGGATGGCGGCTTCAATCTCGCGCCGATGTCGTCGGCATTCTGGCTCGGCTGGCGCTGCATGCTGGGCCTCGCCGCCGGATCGAAGACGCCGCAGAACATGCGCCGCACCGGCGAGTGCGTGCTGAACCTGCCGTCGGTCGATCTCGTCGCCGCCGTCGATCGCCTGGCGCTGACCACGGGATCGGACCCGGTGCCGGCGATGAAGCAGCGCAAGGGCTACCGCCACGTGTCCGACAAGTTCGCCGCCGCCGGGTTGACCGCAACGGCGTCGGAAACCGTTGCGGCTCCGCGCGTCGCGGAATGCGCGGTGCAGCTCGAAGCCCGCATCGAGTCGGTGCATGGCATCGCCGACGACGACGCGATCCTGAAGGGGCACATCCAGTGCTTCGAGGTGCGGGTGCAGCGGGTCCATGTCGATGAGGCCATCCTGATGGACGGTACGCGTGACCGCATCGACCCGGACAAATGGCGGCCGCTGATCATGAGCTTCCAGCAGTTCTATGGCCTGGGCGCGCGCCTTCACGAGTCGCGGCTGGGCACCATTCCGGAGGCGGCCTATCGCACGCCCGACGTCGAGCGCGCCCGCGAGGCGGCCATGCGAATGGAGGTGGCGGCAGGCTGAGCCGGCTCGGCCTGGAGTCTCGCCTGGAATCGCCCGGCCGCACGTTGAAGCTTGCATTCGAGTGCGAGAGGTGGGGACATCATGGGGGCTGTGGCTGTCGACCGGCTGCTGATCGAGGCGGCTGATCATTACAATGCGGGGCGCGCCGGTCCGGCCAAGGCGCTGTGCAGCGACATCCTCCAAGCGGTGCCGGATCATCTGCCGGCGTTGCATCTGTCCGCGATCCTCGCCTTCGCCGACGGCGGCATGGCGGAGGGTGCGGAGCTGCTCGGGCGCGTCTTCGCCCGCGATCCCCACCATGCGCCGGCCTATGTCACGCTCGGCGATGCGCTCGCCGTGAAAGGCGAGCGCAAGGGCGCCGCCGATGCGTTCGCGCGCGCAGCGGCTTTGCGGCCGCTCGATGCGGCGATTCACAGCAGGCTCGGCAGCGCGCTGCTCGAGCTGTCGCGCTTCGCCGAGGCCGAGGCCGCCTATCGCCACGCGCTGGCGCTCGATCCGGCGCTGTTGCACGCGCGCTGGAATCTCGCGCTCGCCTTCAACCGGCAGGGGCGGCTTGCCGAGGCGGAAGCAGCCTATCGCGCGTTGCTCGAGCGCGAGCCCTCCTATCCCGGTGCATGCCGGGCGCTGGCGCATGTGCTCGCCGACCAGGCCAGATATGACGAGGCCGTGCCGGCCTATCTGCATGCGCTGGCGGCGCAGCCGGCCGATGCCGGCCTGCATCTCAGCCTGGGCGATGTGCTCTACAAGCAGCGCGCCTTTGCCGAGGCCGCGGTACAGTATCGTCAGGCCTGCGATCTCGCGCCCGGCGATGCCAATGCCGCGCGATTGCTCGGGCACGCGCTGCATGAGGCCGACCGCCCGGCCGAGGCCGTCGAGGCCTATCGGCGCGCCGCCGTGCTCGATCCCACCGATGTGGTCGTGCTCAGCAATCTCGCGGCCTGCCTGTGCGGGACAGGCCAGCTCGATGCGGCGATTGCCGCCTGCGAGCACGCGCTGGCGCTGCAGCCCGATCACGCCCCGGCGCATACCAATCTGGGCATCATCCATGAGATGCGCGGCGAGACCATCGAGGCCGTCGCGGCGCATCGCCGCGCCGTCGCCTCCGATCCCGGTTACGCCAAGGGTCACGCCAACCTCGCGGTGGCGCTGCGCAACGCCGGCGACATCGACGCGGCGCTGGCCGCCTCGCATCGTGCGATCGCGCTGGCGCCCGACAATGCGCTCGCCCGCTACAATCACGCGCATTTCCTGCTGATGTGCGGCGACCTCGTGAACGGCTTTGCGGAGCATCGCTGGGGCCGCGACTGTCCGGACCTCTCCGCGGGCATGCCGCGCTTCGACGCGCCGGAATGGCAGGGCGCGCCGCTCGACGGACGCACGCTGCTGCTGTTCGCCGAATATGGCATCGGCGATGCGCTGCAATTCGTGCGCTACATCGATCGCGTCAGGATGATGGGGGGGCCGGTCGTGCTGCAAGTGCAGCCGGCGATCGCGCCGCTGCTGCGCCGTCTGGAGGGCGTGACCGTGGTGCCACGCGGCGCGCCGCTGCCGCCATTCGACCTGCAGGCGCCGCTGATGGATCTGCCGCGCATCTTCGGCACCACGCTGGAGACGATCCCGGCCGAGGTGCCGTATCTCGCGGCCGATCCGATCAAGATGGCCGCGTGGCGCAACGTGCTCGGGCGCGCGCCGTCGTTGAAGGTCGGCGTCGTCTGGGCCGGCAATCCCAGGCACAAGGGCGACCGCCAGCGCTCGCTCACCGCGCAGGCGGTGCTGCCGCGGCTGGTGATGCCGGGCGTGCAGCTCTATTCCTTGCAGAAGGAGCCGCGGCCGGATGATGCGCTAGGGCTCGCCGAGCTTGGCACCGACGTCATCGATCTCGCGCCGCTGCTGAGCGACTTCGCCGAGACCGCGGCCGCGGTTGCCGCGCTCGATCTCGTCATCTCCGTCGACACGTCGGTGGCGCATCTCGCCGGCGCGCTCGGCCGTCCGGTCTGGGTGCTCTTGCCCTATGCGCTCGACTGGCGCTGGTTGCGCGATCGCGCCGACACCCCGTGGTATCCGACCATGCGGCTATTCAGGCAGGAGAAGCCCATGGCTTGGGACGGTGTGCTGGCGCGGACGGCAGGGGAGCTTGCGCGGCTGGCGGCAGGTGAGCGCGGGCCGTCGTTGCCCGGGCTGGTATGAGGCGGTGAGCGATGTCGAAGGCTGACAGGGCCTGACGCTTATCGCATGGCCATGCGTGCGAGACCGGTCTGATCCGAGCGCGTGGACGGAAACGACAATCGCCACAAGCTGAAGAGCATCGGGAGTTGGAAAACGAAGCTGATCGCCGCAGCGCCCGCCAGCACCTCGAAACGTTGTGCCTCGATCAGGGCCTTGGCGCTCGGGACCACGTGGACCAGGCCGTCGGCGACGTAGACAAGCGCAACGGTCCGCCAGATGTTGGCGGACAGCCAGCCCATCCTGAAGGCGTGATCGAACAGCGCGAGCAATCCGCCGAGCGCGAGCGTCGAGCTCGCCATGTGAGACGGCGTGTCGTAGAAGCCGGGCTCCAACGCGGCCTGGACGAACCAGAGTCCGTAGACCACCGCGACGATCTTCAGCAACATCAGTTCGTTCCTAGGCTCGCGAGCTTGTCGTCTGCCTCCGGGCAACCGATCGGATTGCGCCCCCTTGATCGGAGCAGGCACGCGCGACATCGAGCCTACGATGCGTGTCACGAAGGCTCTGTTAATCGGCTCGCTTGGATTGTCCTGAACGAGCCGTTTTGCTCGCGCCCTTGATCCAGGTCCGTGATGCAAGGGCCGGGCGCGGTTGCGGACATGGTGAAGGACCGCGTAGCCGGCCTACTGCTCCGCCAGCA
This sequence comes from Bradyrhizobium sp. SZCCHNS1050, assembly GCF_032484785.1. Lineage (NCBI taxonomy): Bacteria > Pseudomonadati > Pseudomonadota > Alphaproteobacteria > Hyphomicrobiales > Nitrobacteraceae > Bradyrhizobium > Bradyrhizobium sp. SZCCHNS1050. The sequence goes on from NZ_JAUETR010000001.1 coordinate 3,188,426, forward strand.
ACTCCCTCACCCTCGGCACCACCACCTTGCCATACAGCTCGATGCTCCGCATCAGTTTCGCATGCGGCAGCGGACCGGCTGAGTATTTCAGCTGAAACCGCGACAGGCCGAGCGCCTTGATCGTCGCGGCGATCTTCTGCGCCACGGTCTCCGGCGAGCCGACATAGAGCGAGCCGTGATCGGCCTCCTGGACGAACTCGTCGCGGCCCATCGGCGGCCAGCCTCGCTCGCGGCCGATGCGGTCGCGCATGGTCTTGTAGTCCGGCCACAGCTCCTCGCGCGCCACTTCGTCGGTGTCGGCGACATAGCCCGGCGAATGCACGCCGATCGGCTTCGTCTCGCGGCCGAACTGCTTGAGCGCGCGATGGTACAGCTCGACATAGGGCGCGAACCGTTTCGGGTCGCCGCCGATGATCGCGAGCATCAGCGGCAGCTCGTAATGCGCGGCGCGCACCACGGACTCGGGACTGCCGCCGACGCCGATCCAGGCCCTCAGCCGTCCATGCTCGACCGGCGGATAGACCAGTTGATCCCTGAGCGGCGGGCGCAACCGGCCCTGCCAGGTCAGTGGCTGCTGCGACAGCAGGCTGACGAACAGATCGAGCTTCTCCTCGAACAGCGCCTCGTAGTCCTTGAGATCGAAGCCGAACAGCGGGAAGGACTCGGTGAACGAGCCGCGGCCGAGGATGACCTCGGCGCGGCTGTTCGACACCGCGTCGAGCGTCGAGAAGCGCTGGAACACGCGGATCGGGTCATCCGAGCTCAGCACCGTCACCGCCGAGCCGAGCTTGATCTTCGTGGTGCGCGCGGCGATCGCCGCCAACGCCACCTCGGGCGCCGAGATCGCGAAATCGCCGCGATGGTGCTCGCCGAGCCCGATGAAATCGAGCCCGAGCTGGTCGGCGAGCACCGCCTCCGCGACAACGTCGCGGATCACCTGGGCATGGGCGGCCATCGCGCCCTCCGCGTTGCGGGTGACGTCGCCGAACGTGTCCAGGCCGAATTCGATCGCTGTGCTCATGTCTCATTCCGTTGCGTCGGGCCGTCATACGGCCTCTGCTCGTCAGCTGGAAGGGGCCGCCCCGGATTGCAAGCGGAGGAAAGCGAAACACAAGGTTTCCGTGAGCTTGAGCGCATCACGAGAAGGTTGGGCCGTCGCCATTCTCCGTCATTCCGGGGCAATCGTCGATGCGCAGGCGCGGAGCGGCTGCGTGTTGACGATTGAACCCGGAATCTCGAAGTCGTTCAGAATGGACGCAGGACAATATCGAGATTCCGGGTTCAAGGCCTCTCGGCCTTGCCCCGGAATGACGGTGGTCGTGATACCGGGCGGATCAGACGGTCCGGACGACCGGCAAAAATTTTTCTTTCGTTTTTCCAGAAAGTGTGCTCTACTGCGCCCATCCTGCCTCATCGATGAGGGGCGTACGCGCGGTCGTCACGAGACGCGAGGCAGGGATGCGGTGGCCGTAGCGGGTCGCAGCGCGGTGTCGCGCCGACGAACGATCCGATGCGGACAGTCAAGTCGCGTGGTCCTGGCCTCCCGATGCTGAGGTCAAGCCGGATGATGGTGCGGAAGCGCATCACGCCGACGATGGGGGCAACACAGCCGGTCCCCAGGGAGAGCGCGAAGCAGCTGTTAAGACCATCGCGCAGGGAAGGCCGGGATGTCCCAGCCGAACCTGTGGTTCCTGCCGCCTGCATTTTTTTCGCAGGCGGGCCATGGGGGCGGCGAGCTCCCGGTCTTCCCTGCGCCCTCACGTTTCAGAGGGCACGCGATCCGGACAAAGCTCGGGCTTGAGCGGCCGCGAGGGTACGAACCCATGGCCTCGGCTGATGCGATTGCCGCCTGCGCCTCTTGCGCGGTCATGCCATGCCAAAAAATGGGCGTGTGAGCCGGTGACGCATCACGTAGGCTCCGTTCATCGATCACACGGGATGACGTGCATGGCGGCGGGCAGCGACTATCAGATCTTCGAGGCGGGCGACGTCGTGCTGCAATCGGGCGTGACGTTCCCGTCGCTGCGGCTCGCCTACAAGACCTATGGCACGCTGAACGCGGCCAAGGACAACGTCATCATCTATCCGACCTCGTTCGGCGCCCAGCATGTCGACACCGAGTGGCTGATCGCGCCCGGCGGCGCGCTCGATCCGAGCAGCTACTTCATCATCATTCCCAACCTGTTCGGCAACGGGCTGTCGTCGTCGCCTTCGAATACGCGCGAGCTGTTCGGCGACGCGCCGTTCCCGGCCATCAGCTATCACGACGCGGTCGCGGTGCAGCGCCGGCTCGTTGAGGAACAGTTCGGGATCAGCCGGATCGCGCTGGTCTATGGCTGGTCGATGGGCGGCATGCAGGCCTATCACTGGGCCGCCTGTCATCCGGACATGGTGGAGCGTGCGGCGGTGGTGTGCGGCAGCGCGCGCTGCTCGCCCTACAATCACCTGTTTCTCGACGCGGTGAAGGCGGCGCTGATGGCCGATCCCGCGTTTCGCAACGGCCGCTTCGCCGAGAAGCCGGTGGCCGGCCTGCGCGCGATGGGGCGGATCTATGCGGGCTGGGCGATGTCCTACGAGTTCTACCGCGACGAGGTCTGGCGCGAGCAGGGCTTTGGCTCGCAGGAGGACTATCTCGCCGCCACCTGGGACTTGGCCTTCGCGCATCGCGATGCCGACAACCTGCTGGCGCAGATCGCGATCTGGCAGGGCGGCGATATCAGCAACTGCGCGGCGTTCGGCGGCGATCTGGATCGGGCGCTCGGCGCGATCACCGCCCGCATGTTGCTGATGCCGGGCCAGACCGACCGCTACTTCGATTGGCGCGACAACGAGCGAGAACTCCCCAAGCTCGTGAACGCCCGCTCCGCGGCGCTGCGGCCGATCCCCTCGATCCACGGCCACCGCGCGGGCAATCCGATCCGCATCCCGGCGGACCGCGATTTCATCAACGCCAACGTCTCCGCCCTTCTCCAGAGCTGACACCCGAGCTCGACATGACCGACGTGCCCACCGACGAATTCGCGCCCCGTCCGAAGCTGCTGACACCGCCGGTGGTGCAGCAGCTCTGCACGCGCTCCAACATGCAGGGCGCGCTACGCACGCTCAGCCATTACGGCGCGATCATCGGCGTGGGTGCGCTGATCGGAGCGATCGCATCGACGCATGGTGTGCTGTGGGCGCTGTCCTTGCTGCCGGTGCAGGGCGTGCTCATCGCGTTCCTGTTCATGGCGGTGCACGAGACCGCACACAAGACCGCCTTCGACAGCCGCAGGCTCAACCTCGCGGTCGGCTATCTCTCCGGCTTCCTGATCGGACTGCCTTATGAATATTACTGCCTGTTCCATTGGGAGCATCACCGCCACACCCAGGATCCCCTGCGCGATCCGGAGCTGATCGTCGGCCCCAAGCCGCGCTCCGAGACGCAACTCGCGATTGCCTATTCCGGCCTGGTCCAGGTGGCCGGCCGTCTCAGGCTGCTGCTGAAGCATGCGGTGACCGGCGAGGTGACGGTTCCGTGGGTCCCCGCGGGCCGCCGGGCGATCGTCGTGCGGGAGGCGCGCGCCTATGTCGCGGGCTATGCACTGCTGCTCATCGCCTCGCTGGTGCTGCACAGCGCGCTGCTGCTGTGGGTCTGGGTGCTGCCGCTGCTCGTCGGACAACTCATCCTGCGGCCCTATCTCTACGCCGAGCACACCGGCTGCGATCATGCGAGGAGCGCCTTCCAGAACACGCGGACCACCCTCACCACGCGGTTTGTGCATTGGCTGGCCTGGAACATGCCGTATCACGTCGAGCACCATGCCTATCCGGCGGTGCCGTTCCATGCGCTGCCGAAGCTGCACGCGATCGTCGACGGCGAGATCAAATATCGCGGGCAGGGATACGTCGCCGTGACGCGGCAGACCTGGGCGTGGTTTCGCGCGCAGTGGAAGGAAACGAAGTCTCATCCATGATGAGTTTGGATCCGAGTTATCGCCGCTCGGCCGGTGCGCTCCCTCTCCCGCTTGCGGGGGAGGGCTGGGGTGGGGGCGCCACAACGGCAGTCTTTCCAGAGCATCCCCCACCCGCATCGCATCTCTCGATGCGATGCGACCTCCCCCGCAAGCGGGGGAGGCGCAGACCGACCACGTCGCCAGGGATGTCAGCAAGCCATCGTGCCCGACCGGTGCGCGTCCTCCCGGCACGCCCCTTGTGGGAGAAGTGCAGTGATTGGCGTCGTGTTGATATGGTCGCAGCGACGCTGGCTCACCGCCATCGCTCGCGCATCCGCGCGCCGAGATCGATGCGCGGCCCGGAGCGCGCATATGCCGACCCCGGCTGCGCCCGCGGCCAGCTGGCGCGTTCGAACAGCGGCACCAGCGCTTCCGGAATGAACCGCGTGCGTGAGGCATAGACATGACGATCGCCGCGCACCGGCTGGCCGTGGACGAAGAACCGCTGCGGCACCAGGAGATGCAGATCGTCCTTGGCGCGGGTCATCGCGACATAGAGCAGCCGGCGCTCCTCCTCCAATTCGGCGCTGGAGCCGGCGCCGAGATCGGACGGCATGCAGCCGTCGACGACGTTGAGGACGTGCACGGAATTCCACTCCATGCCCTTGGCGGAATGGATGGTGGAGAGGATCAGATAGTCCTCGTCGAGCAAAGGCACGCCGGACTGATCGGAGGTGGCGTCGGGCGGGTCGAGCGTCAGCTCGGTGAGGAAGCGCTCGCGCGACGGATAGCCGCTCGCGATCTGCTCGAGCTGCAGCAGGTCGGCGGCTCGCACCTCCGCATCCTCATGAACGCGCTCGAGATGCGGTTGATACCAGTGCCTGACGCGCTCGATATCTCCGGGCCATTCCGAGACGCGCAACTGCTCCAGCGTGCGCACGAACGCGGTCCAGTCATCGCCGGCGCGCGCCGGTGCGGACTGCTCGCACAGGCGCGCGATCGGATCGGCACTGTCGCTGACGGCATCGAGCAGACGCTGCGCCGACGCCGGGCCGATGCCCGGGATCAGATGCAGCACGCGGAAGCCGGCGATGCGGTCGCGCGGATTGGCCACGAAGCGCAAGCAGGCCAGCACGTCCTTCACGTGGGCGGCATCGAGGAACTTCAGCCCGCCGAACTTCACGAACGGGATGTTGCGGCGCGTGAGCTCGAATTCCAAGGGACCGCTGTGCGACGACGTGCGGAACAGCACGGCCTGTTGCTTCAGCACAATGCCTTCCTCGCGCTTCGCCAGCACCTGCTCGACGATGTAGCGCGCCTGATCGGTCTCGTCACTGACGGTCACGAGCTGCGGCTTGCGCGGGCTCGTGCGGTCGGTCCACAAATTCTTGGTGAAGCGCTCCCGCGCCAGCCCGATCACGCCGTTGGCCGCCGTGAGGATCGGCTGCGTCGAGCGGTAGTTGCGGTCCAGCGTGATGATGTCGGCGCGCGGGCTGAACTGATCGGGAAATTCCAGGATGTTGCGCACGGTGGCGGCGCGGAAGGCGTAGATCGACTGCGCGTCGTCGCCGACCACCGTCAGTCCCGCGCCGTCGGGCTTCAAGCCGAGCAGGATCTGCGACTGCAGCCGGTTCGTGTCCTGATATTCGTCGACCAGCACGTGGTCGAAGCGATCGCCGATCTCGCGTGCGATGGTTTCGTCCGCCATCATCTGCGCCCAGTACAGCAGCAGGTCGTCGTAGTCGAGCACGGCATTGGCCTGCTTGGCTTCGACATAGGCGGCGAACAGGCCCTTCAGCTCGCCGGCCCATTCCGCGCACCACGGAAAATGCCGCACCAGTGCCTCGTCGAGCGGCATGTCGGCGTTGACGCAGCGCGAATAGATCGCGAGGCAGGTTCCCTTGGTCGGGAAGCGTCGCTGCGTGTTGGACAAGCCGCGTTCGTGCCGCACCAGATTCATCAGGTCGGCGGAATCCTCGCGATCATGGATCGTGAACACAGGGTCGAGGCCGACGCGCTCGGCGTAGTCGCGCAGCATCCGCGCGCCCAGGCCATGAAACGTGCCCGCCCAGGTGAGCGCGGCCGTGATCGGCTCGGCCTTGCCGCCCAGCACCTTGCGGGCGATGCGCTCGACCCTGCGGCTCATCTCGCTCGCCGCGCGGCGCGAGAACGTCATCAACAGGATACGGCGCGGATCGGCGCCATTGACGAGCAGATGTGCGACGCGATGCGCGAGCGTGTTGGTCTTGCCCGAGCCCGCGCCGGCAATGATCAGCAGCGGCGGGCCAGGCGCGGCGCAGGCACCGCCATGCTCGACGGCGCGGCGCTGCTCCGGATTGAGATCGTCGAGATATGTCGCAGCCGTGGCCTGCACGAATCGTCCCTCAGCCTGCAAGAATCAGTGATTTGCGCCGCATGTGCAACGCGATGGCCCGGTCGCGGCAGCGTTTTACATGATTCGCAACCGGTCTTTTTTGTCACGGTTGCCCACAGAGCGTCTGCCAGCCGCTTGCGCTGGCGCGCGTGCACTCCTATCCAATCAGCCCCGTCACGAATCTCGGAAGAACACCGTGTCGAATTTTGCCTCCATCATCGCTGCTGAGCTCTCAGTCAAGGATGCCCAGGTCCAAGCCGCGATCGACCTGCTCGACGGCGGCGCGACCGTGCCGTTCATCGCGCGCTATCGCAAGGAGGCGACCGGCATGCTGGACGACACGCAGTTGCGTACGCTGGAGGAACGGCTGCGATATCTGCGCGAGATGGATGCACGGCGCACCGCGATCATCGAGAGTATCAAGGCGCAGGGCAAGATGACCCCCGAGATCGAGCTGGCGCTGGCGACCGCCGACACCAAGGCCCGGCTCGAGGACATCTATCTGCCGTTCAAGGAGAAGCGCCGCACCAAGGCGCAGATCGCGAAGGAAGCCGGGCTCGAGCCGCTCGCCGACATGCTGATCGGTGATCCGATGAAGGCGCCGGAGGTCGAGGCCAAGGCCTTCATCAAGAAGGATGGCGACAACCCGGTCAAGGACGTCAAGGCCGCCCTCGACGGCGCCCGCGCGATCCTGGTCGAACGTTTCGCCGAGCATGCCGATCTCGTCGGCTCGCTGCGCGAGGAGATGTGGACCCGCGGCGCGGTGAAATCGTCCGTGCGGCATGGCAAGAAGACCGAGGGCGCCAAGTTCGCCGACTACTTCGATTTCTCCGAGCCGTTCACCAAGCTGCCGTCGCACCGCATCCTGGCGATGCTGCGCGGCGAAAAGGAAGAGGTGCTGCAGCTCGATTTCGGCGATGGCGAGCCGGAGGATTCGAAGGACCCGACGCTGTATGAGAACCGCATCGCGGTGACCTTCGGCATCTCGCGCCAGGGCCGCCCGGCCGATCAGTTCCTGTCGGACTCCGTGCGCTGGGCCTGGCGCACCCGCATCAAGACCTCGCTGGCGCTCGATATCCGCATGCGGCTGTGGCAGGAGGCGGAGAAGGAGGCGGTGCGCGTGTTCGCGGCCAACCTGCGCGATCTGCTGCTTGCCGCGCCGGCCGGCGGCCGCGCCACGCTCGGGCTCGATCCCGGCTTCCGCACCGGCGTCAAGGTCGCGGTGATCGACCGCACCGGAAAGTTCGTCGATCACGCCACGATCTATCCGCACGAGCCGCAGCGGCAGTGGAACGAGAGCATGCTGACCCTGGCGCAGCTCTGCGTGAAGCACGGCATCGATCTCGTCGCGATCGGCAACGGCACAGCGTCGCGCGAGACCGAGAAGCTCGTCAACGATTTGATGAAGCTGAAGCCGGATCTCAAGCTGACCAAGGCGATCGTGTCGGAAGCCGGCGCGTCGGTCTATTCGGCCTCGGAGTTCGCTGCGAAGGAATTCCCCAATCTCGACGTCTCGATCCGCGGCGCCGTCTCGATCGCGCGCCGCCTGCAGGATCCGCTCGGCGAACTCGTCAAGGTGCCGCCGGCCTCGATCGGCGTCGGCCAGTATCAGCACGACCTCAACCAGTATGAGCTCGCCCGTGCGCTCGATGCCACCGTCGAGGACTGCGTGAATGCCGTCGGCGTCGATCTCAACACCGCCTCGGCGCCGTTGCTGGCGCGGGTGTCGGGCATCGGCGAGAGCCTGGCTCAGAACATCGTCGCGCATCGCGATGCCAACGGTCCGTTCCCGACCCGCGACAAGCTCAAGGAGGTGCCGCGGCTCGGACCGAAGGCGTTCGAGCAGTGCGCCGGCTTCCTGCGCATCCGCGATGGCGACAACCCGCTCGATGCCTCTGGCGTCCACCCGGAATCCTATCCGGTCGTGAAGAAGATTCTCGAGACGACCAAGAGCGACATCAAGGTGCTGATCGGCGACACCAAAACCTTGAAGACGCTCAATCCGGCGAAATTCGCCGACGAGCGCTTCGGCGTCCCGACCGTGACCGACATCATCAAGGAGCTGGAGAAGCCCGGCCGCGATCCGCGTCCGGAGTTCAAGACCGCGACCTTCCAGGAGGGCGTCGAGAAGATCACCCATCTCAAGCCCGGCATGATCCTGGAGGCGACCATCACCAACGTCGCGGCCTTCGGCGCCTTCGCCGATATCGGCGTGCACCAGGACGGCCTGATCCACATCTCGGCGATGTCCGAGAAGCGCATCAACGATCCGCGCGAGGTGGTGAAGCCGGGGCAGGTCGTGAAGGTCAAGGTGCTCGACGTCGATGTGCCGCGCAACCGCATCTCGCTGACGCTTCGGCTGTCCGATCCGCTGCCGGCCAAGGGCGAGAAGCGGACCAGCGCACGGCCGCCCGCGGGGCGCATGACCTCGCGTGAGGAGAAGCCGTCTGGCGGCGGCGCGTTCGCCGCGGCGATGGCCAAGGCCGCAGAGCGGCGCAAGGGCGCCTGAGGCGAATGGTGACGAGGCGCCGCGGAGGGAATGTCTCGTCTGCGGCGTCATATCTGCGGCGCCATGGCATTCGGCGTCGTGTCGTTGCGGTCTTCCCTACCTCCGCGGCCAGGCTTACCTTGGGCGGCGAGTTGTGAGTGGGGACCGCGCATGACGAACCGGACCGTGATCATTGCCGGCGCGACTGGGCTGGTGGGACGGGAGCTGCTTCGCGGTCTGCTTGCCGACCCGGCCGTGGATCATGTGCATGTCGTCGGCCGCCGCGCGCCGACTGACCATTCGTCCAAGCTGACGGCGCATGTGGTGGATTTCACCGCGCTGCCGTCCCTGCCGCCGGCCGACGAGCTTTATCTGGCTCTCGGGACCACGATCAAGGTGGCCGGAAGCCAGGCCGCCTTCCGCGCCATCGATCACGACGCCAACCTCGCCGTCGCCAAGGCCGCGCTCGCGAGCGGCACCAGGCGCGTTGGTCTGGTCAGCGCGATGGGCGCCGACAGCAGCTCGCCCGTCTTCTATAGCCGGGTGAAAGGCGAGCTCGAGGACGATCTGACCGCGTTGCCCTTCGAGGGACTGGTGATCGCGCGGCCTTCGCTGCTGGTCGGCCCGCGGGCGGAGCTCGGACAGCCGAGTCGTCCGGGCGAGGAATGGGGCAACAGGCTGCACAACATCATCGGCTTCCTGATCCCGGCGAACTACAAGCCCATCGCGGCGGCGGACGTCGCCAACGCCCTGCTGATGGCTGTTCCTACGGTTGCCGGCAAGCGAGTGATGCTGTCAGGGGCCATGCGCCGATGATCGAGCCTGCCGCTCTTGCGTAGCGGCCCGGTCTCGCTATTTACGGTAAATCGAAATCTGATATCGCGCCGCGCCTCAGGCCCGGATCGACTGGTCGACGGCGCTCCGTAGTTTTGCGGCTCTCTCGCATGCGACTATCAGCGAGTGAATGGCTGGAGCGGGCAAGACGGGAATCGCATCTTAACATCTTAACCATATCTCGCTGTTAGTTGTGCATCGAGGAAAAACAGCCCGGTGTTTTATGCGCAGACAGCTGCTTGAGTTTTGTTTCTTGGCATTGGTGGGAACCCTGCTCGGATCCCAAGCGGCGACGGCGTCTCCGCGAATGGTGTCGCTGGTCTACAACTCGCAGATTCAGAACCCGCAGCAGGTCGGGTCGGACGAATTTCGCGTGAAGCTGCAGGCGTTGGCCGGCAAGCGGCTCATCATTGATGAGCGTGCGGGCAACGCATTCGGCAGCGAGGCGGCGGTGCTGGCTGCGACCCGGAGCGGCGCGGTGGACGTGGCCGTGGTGTCCGGCGGCATCGCCAGCGCGGTCGTCCCCGAGCTCGGCGTCTTCGACATCCCGTTCCTGTTCCGTGACACCGCGCATGCCAAGGCGGTGGCGCAAGGGCCGGTCGCCGCCGCGATCGGCGCCAAGTTCGCCGACAAGGGACTGGTGCTGCTGGCGCTGGGCAAGCAGGGCTTTCGCAATCTCACCAACTCGAAGCGTCCGGTCCGTACCGTCGATGACGTCAAGGGCCTCAAGATCCGCGTGATCCCCAATCCGGTCTACCAGATGACCTTCAAGGCGCTCGGCGCCGACGTGATGCCGATGGATTTCCCGCTGGTCTATGCCGCGCTCAAGGACGGTCGGCTCGACGGCCAGGAAAATCCGGTTGCCACCATCGCGGCCAATCGCTTCGACGAGGTGCAGAAATATCTGACGCTCACCGGGCATTTCTTCGCGCCGATCGCCTTCGTCGCCAACCGCGCGATGTTCGACCATCTCGATGCGGCGGATCGAGATGCGCTGGTTGCCGCCGCCAAGGCGGCTGCGGAGGTCACCTGGCAGGCCCAGCTCGATGCGCAGAAGCTCGATGAGTTGCGCAAGACCGGCATGGAGGTGATCGAGACGTTCGACCGCAAGACTTTCGTCGATGCGGTCAGGCCGCTCGATGCCGACTTCGAGAAGCGCTTCGGCAAGGAGCTGCTCGCCACCATCAGGTCCACTCCGTGAAACAGCCGGGCAAATCGATGAAATTGTCTTCTCTGATGTCTTGGATCGGCGTCCGCCCGCGCATCTTCGGCGGCTTCGCCCTAATCCTGAGCTTCCTGGTGTTGCTCGGCGGCTTCGCCATGGTCCAGGTCGGCCGCATCGGCGGCACCGTGGATGAACTCGTTACCAGCGCGGCCGGGGACGCCGGCATGTCGCAGGTGCGTGCCGCGCTGCTCGGCGCCAACGGCGCGGTCGAGAGATTCGTCCGGACCTGGAACGTCGGTGACAAGGATGCGGCCAGCAAGGCCATCGACGCCGTCGGCGGTCTCGCCGATCAGGTCGAGAAGCAGTCCGGCAGCCTGAAGGTGCTGGCTGACGGCGTTGGGCCGGTACGGAGCGCGCTGGCGGCCTACCGCTCATCGTTCGCTGCCGCGGCCGAGGCCGTGGACCGCCTGCGGGCGGCGACGACCAAGACCGACGCATTGGGCGCCGTTGCCGGCATCAACATGGGCGGCATCCAGGTTGCCCTTGCCAATCGTGCGGGCAGCGAGCCGCTGATGAATCCGTTACGTCTGGCCAGCGTCGTCGACGCGGTTCGCATCGCGGTGATGCGCTATGCCAACACGTTATCGAATGGCGATGCCGACGATGCCAGGCTCACCTTCGTCTATGCGAAGCTCGCGATTGCCGATACGGAGGCCGAGATCGCGGGTGTCGATGATGCCAAGCTGAAGGCGCTGGTTGCTGCGCTGAAAGAGGCTCTCACGGCGGATGCCGCCGCGCTCGAGGAGGTGATCAAGGTGGCCGCTGACCTGCGCGCCAAGCAGGCGGAGCTCGCCAAGGCGAGTGCCTCGATCGATACCCAGGTCAGCCAGATCAACCGGCAGCTTGGTACCGCGCGTGCAGAGCAGGCCGCGAGGACCGGCGTCGCGGTCGAAGATACCAAGCAGACCGTGATCGTGACCGCAGCCGCAGCGGTGATATTCGGAGCGGTGCTGGCCTGGCTGATCGGCGCCAGCGTGTCGACCCCGATCCGCGGCATGACCGACCGCATGCAGTCGCTGGCGGCCGGCGAATTGGATCAGCCGATTCCCGGCGGCGAGCAGCGCGACGAGATCGGCCGGATGGCGCGCGCCGTGGAGATTTTCCGTGACAACGCGCTTGCCGTGCGCCGCATGGAGCAGGAGGCTGCGGCACAGCGTGAAGCTGCGGAGGCCGAGCGCGCCCGCATGATGTCCGATCTGGCTGGTCGATTCGAGCAGGGCATGCAGGGTGTCATCACCGGCGTCGGCGGGCGTGCGACCGAGATGGGCGAGAGCGCCAGCGAGCTGGCGCGCGTCGCCGAACGCGGCCGTGGCCTTGCGGAAGCGGTCGCCAGCCGGGCCGAGCAGGCCTCCGTCAATGTGCAGACCGTGGCCTCGGCGACCCAGGAGCTCGCGGCCTCGATCAGGGAGATCTCCTCCCAGGTCCAGCGCTCGGTCACGGTGTCGACCCGGGCGACGCACGAGACGCAGCGGACATCCGAGCTGATCGACGGGCTGTCCAGCGCGGCGGAGAGGATCGGCACCATCGTGCAGCTGATCCAGGCGATCGCGAGCCAGACCAACCTGCTGGCGCTCAACGCCACCATCGAGGCGGCGCGCGCCGGCGAGGCCGGCCGCGGATTTGCGATCGTCGCGAGCGAAGTGAAGAACCTGGCGTCGCAGACCGCGCAGGCGACGGAGCAGATCTCGAGCCAGATCGCGACCATCCAGAGCGCGACGCAGGAGACGGTCGGCGCGATCGCCCAGTTCGGCACGACCGTGCGGGAGATTGCCGAGATCTCCAATGCGATCGCCGCCGCGGTGGAGCAGCAGGGAGCGGCGACCAGCGAGATTGCACGCAACGTCGAGCAGGCGGCCAGCGGTACGGCGGCGGTCACGCAGGAGATCGGCGACGTGCGCAACGTGGCCGGGCAGACCGATGCCGGCGCTGAAGCTGCGCTGGCGGCGGCCGCGGCGCTGCAGCAGCAGGCCGCTTCGCTGAAGAGCAATGTCGCCGACTTCCTGCAGACGATCCGAACGGCGGCGTGAGCCGCAAACCGGTGGCGAGTGGAGTTGACGCAGGGGACGCAGGCTCACACTCTGGCGCATGACCGAGCACCAGCCGCGTTCCCTTGCGTTTCCCGTCGACGGCGCGGACATCGTGTCCGCGCTGTTCATGGCCCCGCCGCGGCCGCGCGCCTGTTTCGTGTTCGCCCATGGCGCGGGCGCCGGCATGACCCACGTCTTCATGAACCAAGCGGCCGCAAGCCTTGCCGCGCGCGGCATCGCGACGCTCCGCTTCCAGTTTCCCTATATGGAGAAGGGCAGCAAGCGCCCTGATCCGCCCGCGCTCGCTCACGCCGCGGTGCGGGCTGCCGCGGCGGAGGCCGCGCGGCTCTGTCCGGGGCTGCCGCTCGTAGCGGGCGGCAAGTCGTTCGGGGCGCGCATGACGTCGCAGGCGCAGAGTGCAGCGCCGCTGCCAGGCATAGCCGGGCTCGCCTTTCTCGGCTTTCCGCTTCACCCCGCCGGCAAGCCCTCCATCGCGCGCGCCGATCATCTCGATGCGATCGAGGTCCCGATGCTGTTCCTGCAGGGGACGCGCGACAAGCTGGCGGAGATGGAGCTGCTCGCGCCCGTCGTGAAGCGGCTGGGACCGCGTGCGACCTTGCATTGGATCGATCAGGCCGACCACGCCTTCCACGTGCCTGCGCGCTCCGGCCGGAATGATCGGGCCGTCATGGAGGACCTGACGAAGGCGTTTGCGGCGTGGCTGGAGACTCTCGAAGCGTGTGCCGGCTGACGCGCCTAGCGCCTCCTTCGGAGAAAAATGGCATGAGAACAAAAACAGAACTTTTCTGTCACCGGAGGTTGAGGCATAGTCATATTGAAAGGTAGGGAGGGGGTTCGATGAAGTCAGCAGTGGTGGCGCTATCGGTGTGCGCGCTTGGCGTGCTGATGATCTCTGCAGCTCCATCGCTCGCCGATGCCAGGCTGACCGGCATGGTGGTCGTGAAGGGAACTTGCCAGAAGCTCATCGTCGCGGGAAAGGATCGCAGCTCGGAATGCAAGGGCGCGCTGCTCAATACCGACTATGACGATCAGCGCACCGGCTTCTACTTCACCTTGCTCGACGGCAGCGTGGTCACGTTCTCGAACCGCGGCGATCTGCAAGAGCAACCGGGGCCTGACAAGTTCGTCACGCCGGTCGACATGATGATCATTGGCCAAAGTCGCAAGACGATCAACAAGGTGACGGCCAAGGGGCAATGCCGCCACGGCAATCCATTCAAGGGACCCGACCTGCTCGAATGCACAGCCGACAGCGAGATCGGCCGTTTTGAAGGGCTATTTCTGTCCAATGGCGAGAAGCCGGTGATGCAGACCTTCTGAGGCCGTGACCCCTGCGCACAAGCAGGATGGGCCAGCAGGAGAGTTCGTCGCGGCGTCGCCGGTCGTCACCCGCCATCGTACAGTCCACGCGACAAATCCGGCCCGCTCGGCAATATCCACTTTGTCAGAAGATCGCGATGAGAAAGACAGCTTCATCCGTTTGGCTGCTGGCCCTCGGCGCGGCGAGCCTGCCGGCCATGTCGGTCCGTGTAGAGGACGGATTGAAGGAGATCGAGACGTTTCACGGCCCCTGCAGGAAGCTCACGGTCGCGGCAAAGGACCGGACCGCCGATTGCAAGGGCGTTTAGCTCAATACGCGTTACCGTGACGGACGAGGAGGCTTGGAGCAAGACGCCCGGCCTCTGAGGCTGCGATCTCCCGACTCCCGAAAATTTGGCGCGACATCAAGCGCGAAATATTGCAACAAGTCGGCGTCGTGGGTGAGGCCGGGTGTGCGGGTCGCCAGATCTTGGAGAGTGTGATGTTCCGATACGTTGGCGTCGTCCTGGGGCTGCTCTGGAGCCTCGTATCGATCAGCACCGCGCTGGCCGACGACGCCAAGCTCCGGATCGGCGTTCTCCGGCTGTCCTCGTCCGCGCCAGTGTTCATCGCGTTGGACAAAGGCTACTTCCGCGAAGCTGGACTGGACGTCGAGCTGAAGTTTTTCGATGCAGCGCAACCGATCGCCGTGGCGACGGCCACCGGCGACGTCGACGTCGGGGTGACCGCCTTCACCGCAGGACTGTATAACCTCGCAGGCAAGGGCGCGTTGAAGATCATCGCCGGCATGAGCCGTGACCGCCCGGGCTTTCCGCTGATTGGCTACTTTGCCAGCAACAAGGCCTATGAGGCAGGTCTCAGGACGCCGAAGGACATTGCCGGCAAACGCGTGGCGATGACCCAGGTCGGGTCGAGCTTTCACTATTCGGTGGGGCTGCTGGCCGATAAATATGGCTTCAAGCTCGCCGACGTGAAGATCGTGCCGCTGCAGTCGATGTCCAACATGTCGGCGGCCATCAAAGGGGAAACCGTCGACGCGGCGCTGATGCCGGTTTCGGTGGCGCGCAAGCTGATGGAGGAGGGCGCCGTCAAGCATCTTGGCTGGGTCGGCGACGAGACGCCGTGGCAGGTCAGCGGCGTGTTCGCGGGGCCGAAGACACTTGCCAACACGGCGCTGGTCGGCAAGCTGCTGGCGTCGCTTCAGCGCGCCGAGCGCGAGTATCATGATGTCGTGCTCGCCTCGGTCAAGGACGGCACCGCCGCCATCGACGACAAGACCAAGCCGTTGCTCGAGATCATCGGCAAGTACACGAACCTGCCGGTCGAGCAGGTCGTGGGCAATTGCGCCTACATCGATCCCGACGGCAAGCTCGATGTGAAGAACATCGAGAGCCAGATCAAATGGCTGCAGGCTCAGGGGTTCGCCGACCAGGGCTATGATGCGGCCGCGATCATCGCCAAAGACTTCGTGAAGCCGGATTGATGAAGGCAGGCGCAGCGCGGGCCTGCAGCGGGATCGCCTGATATGGACCTGATCGCCGAGACCATCAGCCACCGTTTCGACGCGCTCGATGTGCTCGACCGCGTGTCGTTCACGGTCGGAGCCGGCGAGGTGGTCGCCCTCGTTGGGCCGTCCGGCTGCGGCAAGAGCACGCTGCTGGCAATCCTCGGAGGGTTGTTGCAGCCAAGCAAGGGACAGGCGGTGCTGCGCGGAGCTCCGCCGCCCGGCAGCCTCAATCCCCTGACGTTCGTGTTCCAGGACTTCGCGCTGCTGCCGTGGGCAAGCGTCGCCGACAATGTTGCCTTTCCGCTCCTCCATACATCCCTGTCGACGCAGCAGCGCGCCGCCGCCGTCGACGATGCGTTGCGGCGAACCGGCCTGGCAGACTTCCGGACCGTCTATCCCAAGCAGTTGTCGGGCGGCATGCGACAGCGGGTCGGGATTGCCCGGGCGCTGGCGGTCCGCCCGGCGATCCTGCTGATGGATGAGCCGTTGTCGGCGCTGGACTCGCAGACCCGCGAG
Source organism: Bradyrhizobium sp. SZCCHNS1050 (assembly GCF_032484785.1). Lineage (NCBI taxonomy): Bacteria > Pseudomonadati > Pseudomonadota > Alphaproteobacteria > Hyphomicrobiales > Nitrobacteraceae > Bradyrhizobium > Bradyrhizobium sp. SZCCHNS1050. The sequence goes on from NZ_JAUETR010000001.1 coordinate 3,204,670, forward strand.
CTGCTGATGGAGGACTTCGTCGATCTGCTCGCCGACGGCACCATGGGCGCGGTCTATGTCACGCATAATCTCGAGGAGGCCGTGCGGCTCGCCGACCGCATCGTCGTGCTGTCGCGTCGTCCCGGCCGCATCCGGAAGGTCGTCAGCGTCCCGGCGACGCGGCGCAGCCGCGGCGATGCCGGAGTACGCGCGCAACTGCTGGACCTGCAGAACGAGCTCTGGGGGCTGATCCGGACCGAGGCAATCGATGCCGAGCGCGAGGTTCAGAATGCTTGAACGCTCCCCGGCCGGAACGCCTGAGGTCGTCGGCAAGCAGAGCCGGAAAGTGCCGTTCCGGGGCGGCGGCTTCACGCCAGCCGCAAGCCGATGGGCCGGCTGGCTCGCGCTCGCGGCGGCTCTCGGCCTGTGGCAACTCATCGGCAGCCTCGCACTGGTCAACCCATTGTTCCTGCCGGCGCCGCTGACGATCTTGCGCGCCCTGTATCGATTGGCCGAAAGCGGCGCGCTCTGGCAGCATGTCTCGGCATCGTTCGTGCGCATCGTATCCGGCTGGGCGCTCGGCACGGCCACCGGCATCGTCGTCGGCTTCGCGATCGGCCTCTGGCGCATTGCGCGCAGCATCGGCATCACGTTCGTCTCTGCGCTGTTTCCGATTCCGAAGATCGCCGTGCTGCCGCTGCTGATTCTTTGGCTCGGCATCGGCGAGCAGCCGAAGATCGCGACGATCGCGCTGGGCGTGTTCTTCTCGACCACGATCTCGGTCTATAGCGGCGTCGATGCGGTGCCGCGCAACCTGATCCGCATGGCGCAGAGCTTCAACGTGCCATTCCCGACCATCGTCCGCCGCGTGATCTGGCCCGGCGCGCTGCCGTCGATCCTCGCCGGTTTCCGCATCACCGCGTCGGTCGCGCTGATGCTCGTGGTTTCGGCGGAGATGATCGGCGCCGAGACCGGCATCGGCACCTTCGTGCTGCAGGCCGGCAATCTGATGCAGACCGATCAGCTGATGGCGGGGATCCTGATCCTGTCGCTGTTCGGTCTCGCCGTCGGCCGGCTGATCAGCATGCTCGAAGCGCAGCTCCTGCGCTGGCGCTGATCCGGCGGTGTCAGGCGTTGCCGCGGTCTTCCCGGAACAAGTCGAGCTTCTCCTGCACCGGGCGATCCGAGAACGAGAACAGGACCGCATCCTCGTCGGGCTCATGGCTGACCCATTGCCAGCTCGGAACGACGAACAGGTCGCGCGGGCCCCATTCGAAGGTATGGTCGCCGATGCGGCTGCGGCCCCTGCCTTCGATCGCGGTGAACACGGTCGCGTCGGTCGAGCGATAGCGCGCAGTCTTGAAGCCCTTCGGCAGCAGCTGGATGAAGGTGCCGATCGTCGGCATCGCGAAATCACCGGTCTCCGGGTTGGAGAATTTCAGCTTCAGCCCGTGGCAGGCGTCCCATTCCTCGCTCCGCTTCGCGTTCTCCAGCGCCTCGCGCGTATAGGCGTAGGGATAGTTGAAGATCGGCGATGTCCTGGATTTGCGCTTCGCATCGACCGGCAGCAGATTGTGGCCGTAGCGGGCGAAGCTGTCGCCCGCGGGGCGCGCGACCTTCTGCTGGTCCTCCTGTGCGCCTTGCGCGAACGACGCGTCGAGAAACTGCACCAGGGGAATGTCGAGGCCGTCGAGCCAGAACATCGGCTCGGTGGTCTCATTGCCGTGATCGTGCCAAGTCATCGACGGGGTGATGATGAAGTCGCCCGGCTCCATCAGGGTGCGCTCGCCCTCGACGGTCGTGAAGGCTCCCTTGCCTTCCAGCACGAAGCGCAATGCGGACTGGCTGTGCCGATGGGCGGGCGCAACATCGCCTGGGATCACCATCTGAACGCCGGCATAGAGCGATGTGGTGATCTTGGACTGCCCGCGCAGTCCCGGATTCTCCAGGATCAGCACGCGCCGCTCGGCTTCCTTCGCCGTGATCAGCCGCCCGGCCTCGACCATGTAGTCGCGGATCGCCGCGAACTGCCACAGATGCGGGCGGCAGGCGCTCTTCGGCTCGGGCGTGATGAGATCGCTCATCACGGTCCACAGCGCCGTCATGTTTTCGCCGTCGATCTTCTTGTAGAACGCCTCGCGCTCCGGTGTCGAAACCGCGGCCATGCGCGCCTCCCATGATCAGATGTCGTTCTTGATTGACAGTATACTGCCAATTTGATTACCGTCAAATACAACCAGAGCTGTCGCATCGGGAGGACTGCCATGATGAAGCTGCACGGCTATTTCCGCAGCAGCGCATCCTATCGCGTCAGGATTGCGCTCAACCTCAAGGGTCTCACGGTCGAGCATCTGCCGCATCACCTCCGCAAGGGCGAGCAGCGCGCGCCCGCCTATCTCGCGCTGAACCCGCAGGGTCTGGTCCCGGCGCTCGAGGACGACAGCGGCGCCACGTTGATCCAGTCGCTTGCGATCATCGAATGGCTCGACGAGACTCATCCCGAGCCGCCGCTGCTGCCGAAGGATTCGTTGCGACGCGCCCAGGTCCGCGCCTTCGCGCAGGTGCTCGCCTGCGACACCCATCCGGTGCAGAACCTGAAGGTGCTGGCGCGGCTCCGGGAGCTCGGCCTGCCCGAGGACAAGGTCACGGCCTGGGCCGGCTGGGCCAACCGCGAGGGGCTCGCTGCCTGCGAAGCGCTGATCAAGCATGAGCCCGGCCCATTCTGCTTCGGTGCGACGCCAACCTTGGCCGATCTCTGCCTGGTGCCGCAGCTCGGCAATGCACGCCGCTTCGGCGTCGATGTCGCAGCGTTTCCGCGCCTGCTGCAGGCCGAAGCCGTGGCGAAGGCGCTGCCGGCCTTTGCCGATGCTGCTCCGGAGCGTCAGCCCGATGCCGAGTAGGCCGGCCGACATCACGATGGACGCAGTCTACACCAAGCCGGGCTATCTGTTCCGGCGGATGCAGCAGATTGCCGTGTCCATCTTCGTCGAGGAGTGCCGCGAGTTCGACCTGACGCCGGTGCAATATGCGGCGCTGGTCGCGATCCAGACGCACCCCGGCATCGATGCCACCAGGCTGTCGGCGGTGATCGCCTTCGACCGTTCGACGCTCGGCAGCGTGATCGAGCGGCTGGAGAGCAAGGGCTATATCGAGCGCAGGCCGTCGGCCGAGGACAAGCGCGTCAAGCTGCTTTATCTGACCAGGGCGGGCGGAGCACTGCTCCGTGCGATCATGCCGGCGGTCGATCGCGCCCAGGCACGCATGCTGGCGCCGCTGAAGGCCGCGGATCGCAAGATGCTGATGGCGTTGCTGGCGCAGCTCGTCGATCTCAACAACGAGGTGTCGCGGGTGCCGCTGCGCGCCGAGGATGCGCTGGAGCATCTCGGCAAAACCGGCTGATCGCGGAACTCCGCGGTTGTCGGGCGCAAGGCGTAGGCTCACAGCCGCATCACCGCCTGACGATCGATCTTGCCGGTGCCCGTCTTCGGCAATTCGTCGATGAAGACGATCTCGCGCGGATATTTGTAGGGCAGCAGTTTCGCCTTCACGTAGTCCTGCAGCGCCTTGACGGTCGGGATTTGGTCGGGGGATCCGCCGTTGGTGACCACCACGGCCTTCAGGCTCATGCGACGATCCGGCAGCTCGTGCGCAAACACGGCGCATTCTCTGATATCGGGATGCTCGGCGAGGCAGAGCTCGACCTCGAGCGGATAGACCCATTGGCCGGAGATCTTGACCAGGTCGTCGGCGCGGCCGCGAAAGAAATGGAAGCCGTCGGCATCGCGCACGAAACGATCGCCGGTGTAGATCCAGCCGCCATCGCGGATCGTCTCCGCGGTCTTGTCCGGACGGTTCCAGTAGAGCGGCGTGTTGGAGTCGCCGCGTACCCAGAGAATGCCCTCTTCGCCGTTGGCGACCTCGCGTCCTTCGCCGTCGCGCAGCGCGATCTCGTAGCCGGGAACGCGCAGTCCGGCGGCGCCGAGCTTCTTGCGGTCCTCGCGGTTCGAGAGATAGACGTGGAGAACCTCGGTCGAGCCGAGACCTTCGACGATCTCCAAGCCGGTCAGGCTCTTCCAGCCGTTGAAGACCTCGGCCGAGAGCACCTCGGCCGCGGAAACCGCGAGCCGCAGTGACGAGACGTCGGCCTGCTTCGCACGCTCGGCCTTGGTGAGCGCGGTGTAGAGCGTCGGCAGGCCGAAGAACACGGTCGGTCGGAAGCGGCCGATCGCATCGAAGATGGCGGCGGGTTTCGGCTGGCCGGGCAGCAGCAGCGTCGTCGCTCCGGCCGAGAATGGAAAGGTGATCGCATTGCCGAAGCCGTAGGCGAAGAAGATCTTGGGCACCGAGAAGCAGATGTCGTCCGGCTTGAGCCGCAGCACGTTGCGGGCGAACGCCTGCTCGCTATAGGCCATGTCGTGCTGCAGATGGACGATGCCCTTGGGGCGTCCGGTCGAGCCGGACGAATACATCCAGAATGCCATCTCGTCGCGGTGGGTGTCGGCCTCCGCCAACTGATCGGTGAAGTTGGGCAGCCACGCATCGACCGCGACCGTCGTTGCGACGGCGGTGGCCGGCGCCTCGCCATTGACGACGACCAGTGTGCGCAGCGCGGTCTCGGCGCAGGCCTGTGCGTCGAACCGTGCGGCAAACTCGGCGTCGGCGACCGCGATCTTGGCGCCGGAATCAGCGAGATAGAATTGCAGCAGATCCGGCGGCGTCAATGTGTTGATCAGCAGCGGCACGAAGCCGGCGCGCACTGCGCCGAAGAACGCGGCCGGATAGGCCGGTGTATCGTCGAGGAACAGCAGGACCCGGTCGCCGCGGCTGAGCCCGAGCGCGGTGAAGCCGTTGCCCCAACGGCAGGCGTCGGCACACAGCTCGGCATAGCTGCGCTGGCCGGCCGGACCGATCAGCGCAGTCTTGTTGGCGTTGCCCTTGGCGAGGTTGTCGAACAGCACGCGGCTGGCATTGTAGCGGGCGGGAATTGCGAAGCCGATCTCGCGCGCGCCGGCGCTGTCGCGCGGAACCTGGTCGGCGATCTCTCTCGTCATGCGCGTGCTCCCGTGTTCCGAGATGCCTCGTAGCGGGCCATGAACCGCGGAGCCATCGCGCGCAGCCTGGTATCATCGATGCGCCCGGACCGGGTGATGTAGCTGTAGGCAAAATCCAACAGGCTGAGCGTCATGTGAGCCGGGAAGGACTCATACCAGTCGCTGCTGGTCCGGGCCGCCGTCACCAGCTTCTTCACGATCGGCTGGCGCTCGGCCTGATAGCGGGCGAGGCCGTCCGAGAGGCTGGTCTCGGCATCGAGCGCCTTGGCGAGCGCGATCGCGTCCTCGATCGCCAGCCGCGTCCCGGAGCCGATCGAGAAGTGCGCCGTATGCAGCGCGTCGCCGATCAGCACCATGTTCCGGTGCCACCAGTGCTCATTCCAGACCCAGGGGAAATTGCGCCATACCGATCGGTTGGAGACCAGCGCGTGACCGTCGAGCGTGGCGGCGAACACCTGCTCGCAAACGCGCCGGGATTCATCGACCGACATCTCGGCGAAGCCATGGGCGTGCCACGTGGCGCGATCGCATTCCACCAGGAACGTGCTCATGTCCGGCGAATAGCGATAATGGTGCGCGTTGAAGCTGCCGCGGTCGGTCGCGACGAAGGTCTGCGACAGCGTGGCAAAGGTCTTCGACGTGCCGTACCATGCGAACTTGTTGCTGGAGTAGGAGACGGAGAAGCCGAAATCGCCTTCGAAGCTGCGGCGAACCAGCGAGTTCAGCCCGTCGGCAGCGACGATGAGGTCGTAGCCTGCGAGCTGGTCCAGCGACTGGATGGTCGTGCCGTAGCGGGCGACGACGCCCACGCTCTCGGCGCGGGCCTGCAGCAGCTTCAACAGCTCGAGCCGGCCGATCGCGGAAAAGCCGACGCCGTCGATCTCGACAGTCTCGCCGCGCAGATTGAGCGTGATGTTGCGCCAGCTCTCCATGTGCGGCGCGATCGCGTCCACGGTGTCGGGATCGTCGGCGCGCAGGAATTCGAGCGCCTGATCGGAGAACACGACGCCAAAGCCCCAGGTCGCCCCGGCCGGATTCTGCTCGAACAGATCGACCACGGCGGCGGGGTGCCGCTTCTTCCAGAGATAGGCGAAATACAGCCCGCCAGGGCCGCCGCCGAGCACGGCGATGCGCAAGGGCGTCCTCCACATTGACAGTATACTGTTTATTTTGGATCGGAGACTAATCCCTCATCTCGATCGAGGCCAGGGAAATCTTATTGCTGGAAATCGGGCCGGCGGCCGCAAGTCATCCCGACCGGCCTCTGCCGAAGATCGCGTCGAGCGCGGCGAAATATGTGCTTTCGACCAGCTCCGGCGCATGCCGGCCGAGCGCCTCCATCTTCACGCCCGAATTGATCTCGAGCACCTGCCAGTGTCCATCGGCCAGCACGAGGTCGACCGATGCGTAGCGGATGCCAATGACGCGTGCCGCCGCGGTGGCGAGTGCGGCACAGAGGTCCCGCTGCGCGCCTGGTTCGAGCAGCACTGGCTGAGCTCCGAATTCGAGATTGTGCCGCCAGCTCAGCAGGCGCTGCTCGCCGCGCGGCACGACGGCGCGCAAGGCCGACGCGTCGAATTCCGCATCGAGGCGCCGCAGGAGCTGGGCGTGCCCCGTGGCCGGAGTGGCCGCCAGCGCGAGGGCGAGCAGCGGCTGCACGCCATCGCCGGCCACGATGGGGCGCTGCTTGCGGTAGACGATCAGGGACGCGTCATCGAGCTGCACGACACGGACTTCGTCGACGATGTCCATGAGCGGCGCGATCGCGACATTCGCGCCGGTCTCGAAGATGCTGTTCACTGCGCGCAGCAGGTCATCCTTCGCCGTGACGCGGACCACCGACCGTCCAGAGGTCCCCTCGTTGGGCTTGACCACCAGCCCGCGCGGATGCGTTTCGAGCAGCGCCAGCGCGGCCTCGGCCATCTGCCCCGACTGGCCGCCGAGGGCCGGCGCCAGAAAGAATGCGTGTGGAACCGCGGCAATCCCGTCGGCTCTCAGCAGCGCCGAGGTCGCCGCCTTGTCACAGGCCAGTCTGTGCGCCACCGCACTGTTCAGGCCGAGATCATAGCCGAAGATCAGGTGACGCCGGGTGGCATCCTCGAGCACCAGCAGCCAGCCGTCCTCCCGCACGTCGAGCGCGATGCCTCGTTCGGCGCAGTAGCGGGTGATGGCGGCGAGCTGGGCCTGCGGATGGTTAATCATTGCTCAAGGATTGGGCCAGAGATGCGGAATTAAAGTGCTGGAAAATCGGAATATCGGCAAGTAAATTACCCATATCGTTTGTGTACGAACGAATGCCCGATCGAGGCGAATCCGGACATCAGCCGGCATGCATTTGATCGTGATCAATGGTGCGTCCATGCGGGTTGATTATTCGCTGTTTTCACGTACATCAGGCGCCGAAATCGCTGGATCTATAGGGGTTTTGCGGTCCTGCCTCCGTCACGACTTGTTTCTTCCAACTTCAGCCCACGTGAAAAAACAAACGACATGAGCGCGTTCTATAAAGAGAAAGTTCTTTCCGTTCACCACTGGACGGACACCCTGTTCTCCTTCCGAGCCACCCGCGATGCGGGCTTCCGCTTCCAGAATGGTCAGTTCGCGATGATCGGCCTCGAGGTCGAGGGCCGCCCGCTGCTGCGCGCCTACAGCATGGCCAGCGCCAATCACGAGGAGGAACTCGAGTTCTTCAGCATCAAGGTGCAAGACGGCCCGCTGACCTCCCGGCTGCAGAAGATCAAGGAAGGCGACACCATCCTGGTCGGCCGCAAGGCGACCGGCACGCTGATCCCCGACAACCTGCTGCCCGGCAGCCGGCTTCTGCTGCTGTCGACCGGCACCGGCCTTGCCCCGTTCGCCAGCCTGATCAAGGACCCCGACGTCTACGAGCGGTTCGAGAGCATCGTGCTGGTCCATGGCTGCCGCCAGGTCGCCGAGCTCGCCTATGGCGAGAGCGTCGTCGCCAAGCTGCGCGAGGACGAGTTGTTCGGAGAACTGCTCGACGGCAAGCTGCAGTATTATCCGACCGTCACACGCGAGCCGTTCCGCAACCGTGGCCGCATCACCGACCTGATCTCGTCGCAGCAGCTGTTCAACGATATCGGCCAGCATGAGCTCGATATCGCCAAGGACCGTATCATGATGTGCGGCAGCCCGGCGATGCTGGAGGAACTCAAGACCATGTTCGAGTCGCGCGGCTTCCTCGAAGGCAGCGGCAACGAACCGGGCCATTTCGTGATCGAGAAGGCCTTCGTCGAGCGCTGAGCCGTCGCCCCTTCGTCTCCGACTTTTCTGAAAGAGCGCCTCGACGCAATCGGGGCGCTCTTTTCGTTGGCAATATCCTCCTTGCGCGTTTCGAAGCGGCTGTGCGATTTTCGGCAGCAAGACCGGACCTGCAGACGTCCGGCGCGACACAGGGAGGGGACTTGGACTGCCTGAGCGGCGGCCATCCCCGATACAATAAGGGGTACGGCCATGGATTCCATCGTTCGCAGACAGACGCTCGGTGACCTCCTGCGGCGGAGCGCGGCGCGCACGCCGGGAAAGACGGCCGTGATCTGCGGCGAGGTCAGCTGGACCTACGCCGAGTTCAACGCCATCGTCGACCGCCTCGCGGCCGGCCTCGCCACCCGCGGTGTCGGCAAGGGCGAGCGCGTGGCCATCCTCGCCCGCAATTCGCATGCCTTCGCGGCCTTGCGCTTCGCGCTGGCGCGGCTCGGCGCCGTGCTGGTGCCGATCAACTTCATGCTCAAGCCCGAGGAGGTTGCCTACATCCTCAAGCATGCCGGCGCGCGGCTGCTGGCGACCGACAGCGGCTTTGCCGGCGTGGCCCGCGCCGCCAAGACGCTGGTGCCGGCGGTCGAGCAGATGATCTGGCTGCCGTCGGAAGGTCCGAGCGAGCGGCAAAGCGACATGATCGACTTTGCGGAGCTCGCGGCGTCGACGGCGACGGTGCCTGCCGTCGAGATCGCCGGAAGCGACGTCGCGCAGATCGTCTACACCTCTGGTACGGAGTCGCTGCCGAAGGGCGCCATGCTCACCCATGACGCCGTCATTTGGCAGTATGTGAGCTGTATCGTCGATGCTGGCATCGCCGCCGATGACGTCACCCTGCACGCGCTGCCGCTGTATCATTGCGCGCAGCTCGACGTGTTCTTCGGCCCTTCGATCTATGTCGGCGCGACCAACATCATCACGGCGTTTCCGACGCCCGACAATCTGCTGCCGCTGATCGCGAAATATCGGATCACATCGTTCTTCGCGCCGCCCACCGTCTGGATCTCGATCCTGCGCTCGCCGCTGTTCGAGACCACCGACGTATCCACCTTGCGCAAGGGCTATTACGGCGCCTCGATCATGCCGGTCGAGGTGCTGCGCGAGCTGGCGCAGCGGCTGCCCAAGGTGCGGCTGTGGAATCTCTACGGCCAGACCGAGATCGCTCCGCTGGCGACGATGCTCGGACCCGAGGATCAACTGCGCAAGCCGGGCTCTTGCGGCCGCGCCGTGCTCAACGTCGAGACGCGGGTCGTCGATGACGACATGAATGATGTCGCACCAGGCGAGGTCGGCGAGGTCGTGCACCGCTCGCCGCATCTGATGCTCGGCTACTTCCACGACGACGAGCGCACCGCCGCCGCCTTCCAGGGCGACTGGTTTCACTCCGGCGATCTCGCGACCATCGACGGGGAAGGCTACATCACCATCGTCGATCGCAAGAAGGACATGATCAAGACCGGCGGTGAGAACGTCGCCAGCCGCGAGGTCGAGGAGGCGCTCTATCTGATCCCGGAAGTGTCGGAGGTCGCCGTCGTCGGCCTGCCGCATCCGCGCTGGGTCGAGGCCGTTGTGGCGATGGTCGTGGTCAAGTCCGGCTGTGAGCTGACCGAGGCGGCCGTGCTCGAGCAGGCTTCGGCCAGGCTGGCCTCGTTCAAGACGCCGAAGCGGATCGTGTTCGTCGATGCGCTGCCCAAGAACCCCAGCGGCAAGCTGCTGAAGCGGCAGTTGCGCGAGACGCATTCGGGGCTGTTTGCGCAGGGGTAAGCGGCTGCCGTCGTCGAGCAACGCGTAGCGGCGCCGGGAGTCCCGGAGGCCGGCCCGGCGCTGCGGCTCGATCCCGCAGCGCGGCAGTCGATAGAAGGCGGCTATCGACGTTGTGATATGATCGATGGCCGATTGCGCGCGCTTGTGTAACGATTGCTTCGCGATATCAGTAGTATCGTGATCATCGATCTTCCACGAGCCGCCCCGAGGCCTTCCATGGATACGCTGCTGCTCCCGTTTTCGCCGCGCTTCATCGTGCTGACGATCTGCGCCACGGCGACCGCTTTGCTGCTGATCCTCGGCATCTACGACCGCAAGATCTTCGATCTCGTCCTGATCCCGCTGTTGATCTTCGGCGCGCTCACCCTGCTCGGCGTGCGCGACCTCATGCAGAAGAGCCACGCGGTGCTGCGCAACTACCCGATCGCGGCACACCTGCGTTTCCTGCTCGAGGAGATGCGGCCTGAGATGCGGCAGTATTTCTTCGAGAGCGAGAAGGACGGCATGCCGTTCTCGCGCGACACCCGTGCGGTGGTCTATCAGCGCGCCAAGATGGTGCTCGACAAGCGCCCGTTCGGCACCCAGGAAGACGTCTACCGCGAGGGCTATGAATGGATGCACCATTCGATGTCGCCCAAGCCGCGTGCGGAGGAAAAATACCGCATCACCATCGGCGGCCCCGACTGCGCAAAACCCTATTCCGCCTCGGTGTTCAACATCTCGGCGATGAGCTTTGGCGCCCTGAGCCCGAATGCGGTGCGCGCACTCAATGGTGGCGCCAAGCGCGGCGGCTTCGCGCACGACACCGGCGAGGGCGGCTTCAGCCCGTACCATGCCGAGATGGGCGGCGACATCATCTGGGAGATCGGATCCGGCTATTTCGGCTGCCGCCGCCATGACGGCACGTTCGACCCCGACGCGTTCGCGCGGGTCGCAGCCGCCGAGCAGATCAAGATGGTCGAGCTCAAGATCAGCCAGGGCGCCAAGCCCGGCCACGGCGGCGTGCTGCCGGCGGCGAAGGTGTCCGAGGAGATCTCCAAGATCCGCGGCGTCGCGATGGGCGAGGACTGCATCTCGCCGGCGGCGCACCGCGCGTTCTCGACGCCAACCGGGATGATGCAGTTCATCGGCGAGATGCGGCGGCTGTCGGGCGGCAAGCCGGCCGGCTTCAAGCTGTGCATTGGCCATCCCTGGGAGTTCCTTGCGATCTGCAAGGCGATGCTGGAGACCGGCATCTATCCCGACTTCATCGTGGTCGACGGCAATGAGGGCGGCACCGGCGCGGCGCCGCTGGAGTTCATGGACCACCTCGGCATGCCGATGCGCGAGGGCGTCAATTTCGTGCACAATGCGCTGGTCGGGCTGAACGTCCGCGATCGTATCAAGATCGGCGCCTCCGGCAAGATCGCCACCGCCTTCGACATGGCGCGCGCGATGTCGATCGGCGCCGACTGGTGCAACTCGGCGCGCGGCTTCATGTTCGCGCTCGGCTGCATCCAGTCCTTGAGCTGCCACACCGACCGCTGCCCGACGGGCGTCGCGACGCAGGATCCGACGCGCGCCCGCGCGCTGGTCGTGCCGCACAAGCTCGACCGCGTCTACAACTATCATCACGCGACCCTGCATGCGCTGGCCGAGCTGCTCGCCGCCGCCGGCCTCGAGCATCCGCAGGATCTGCGGCCCATCCACTTCTCACAGCGGACGTCGACCACCGATGTCTCCTCCTTTGCCAAGCTGTATCCATCGCTGCGGCCGGGCGAACTGCTCGAGGGCACCCAGGACGTCCGCTTCCGCGACGCCTGGGCGATGGCGCGAGCCGATACGTTTGCGGCGGTGCAGTGAAACGCCTTGCGTGATCGTTCTTGGGAACTTTCCGGCTCCAATTCCATCTAAGCCACGTGTACTCAGCTTGGATGATCGACAATGCCTTGGACCACAGCGACCACGGTCTCCGCGGCGACGAGCGGCGAGAATGACCTGATCCGACGGGCGAAAGCCCGCGACGAGGCGGCCATTCGGGCCATCCTGCAGGCCAACAATCGCCGCCTGTTCCGGATCGCCCGCGGCATCCTGCGCAACGACAGCGAGGCGGAGGACGTCGTGCAGGAAACCTATGTCCGCGCACTCACCCACCTGGACGCGTTTCGCGGCCAGTCCAGCCTGTCGACGTGGCTGGTTCGCATCGCGATGAACGAGGCGATGGGGCGGCTGCGCGGGCGGCGACCGGCACTGCAACTGGATGCGGAGCGAGAGAACAAGCCTCGGGCCGAGGTCATCCAATTTCCCGCCACGTCGAGCGATCCGGAGAAGTCGGTGGCGCAGCGCCAGATCCAGGCCGTTGTCGAACGGGCGATCGATGACCTGTCCGAGCCGTTTCGCCTGGTGTTCATCGCCCGCGTGATCGAGGAGATGAGCATCGACGAGACGGCGGACTTGCTCGGATTGAAGCCCGAGACCGTGAAGACGCGCCTGCATCGCGCCCGCGGCATGTTGCGCGAGAACGTCGAAAAAGAGATCGGTCCCGTCCTTCTGGACGCGTTTCCCTTCGCCGGCCCGCGTTGCGAGCGGCTGACCGAGGCCGTGCTCGATCGTCTTCGACGTCCGACCTGAAGATTCTCGGGAACGTCGGCTCCCGCTTTTCATCCAATCCCTGTGCAGTCATTCACCCGCCGGCCACGAGGTCCGGCGGCACAGGAGATGAGAACCATGTTCAAGCATATCGGTACGATCGCCCTCGCGCTCTGCCTCACGAGCAGCGCCGCCCTGTCGCAGGGCGCCAAGCTCAGCGATCCGCAGATCGCGCATATCGCCTACACCGCCGGCGAAATCGACATAAAGGCGGCGAAGCAGGCCTTGGACAAGTCCGGCAGCAAGGAGGTCAAGGAGTTCGCGCAAGGCATGGTGCGGGACCACGAGGCGGTCAACAAGCAGGCCCTCGCCCTGGTCAAGAAGCTGAAAGTGACGCCGGAAGACAACGACACCAGCCGCGCGCTGTCGAAGCAGGCGAGCGAGAAGCTCGACGAGCTCAGCAAGCTCAAGGGCGCGGCATTCGACAAGGCCTATATCGCCAACGAGGTCGCCTACCACAAGACGGTGAACGGCGCGCTGGAGACGCAGCTCATTCCGTCCGCAACCAACGCCGAGCTGAAGGAGTTGCTGCAGACCGGCCTGAAGCTCTTCCAGGGCCACGAGCAGCACGCCGAGCATGTCGCGGCGGATCTGAAGTAGGACGATCCGATGCTGTCGGGACGCATCACTCTCGTGAGTGTGGTTGTGCTCGCCGCCATGAGCGTTCCGGCGCGCGCTGCCACGATCCGGATCTTGGTGGACAAGCTCGAATTCTCGCCGGCCGTGGCTTCGGCCAAGGTCGGCGATACCGTCGAATGGGTCAACAAGGATGCGCTGGCTCATACGGCCACGGCGCGGGATGGCGCCTTCGATGTCACTTTGCCGCCGAGCAAGACGGTGAGCTCGGTCCTCAAGAAGGCGGGCACGGTCGACTACTACTGCCGCTTTCATCCCAACATGAAGGCGACACTGACCATCGCGCCGTGACGCCGTTGGCCTCAATGCGGGTTCTCCAGGCTGAAGGTCTCTGACTGCTCGTCATAGGCGAACAGCTCGGCATAGCGGCCCCATGACACGATGGTGTGCAAGGTCTCGTCGGCGTAGTGCTCGGACATGTAGTCCTCGAGCTCGATGCGGAAGCGCGCAGCCGGAGCGGCGTGCGAGGGGCGGTCGTCGAGCACGCGGCGGATCAGCCCCATCAGCGGCACGTTCTCCATCAAATGCTTCGCGAACAGCTTCTTGCGCTCGTCGGTCTCCTGATGGGCGAACCGCCGTCCGTCCTCGGTCAAGGTCAGGTCGCCTTCACTGAGCTGGGCGAAGCGCAAGAGCTGCAGCGCCTCGGCCAGCGGAAAGATCTCGTCGACCTCGAGCTGCAGATGGCCCGCCAGCACCGGCAGGTCGGCATGCCCATTATAGGGTTCGCCGGCTAGCGTCTCGATCAGGCCGGAGATCGAGTTCGAGGAGACGTGGTTGAGCACCATGCCCACGCCGGCGCTGGCGGTGCTCGGCAGCTTCGGCTCGGGCCGCTGCGTCATGCGGGCATAGAGACTGTCGACGAGCTGGCGGAACGCGGGATCGAGCCGGTTGCGCGGATGCGGCAGGTCGATCCTGAACTCGGCGGCGACGCGGCCGGGATTGGACGAGAACACCAGGACGCGGTCGCACATCAGCACCGCTTCCTCGATGTTGTGCGTCACCATCAGCACCGACTTGATCGGCAGCCGGCCGTCGGTCCAGAGATCGACGAGGTCGGTGCGCAGCGTCTCGGCGGTCAGCACGTCCAACGCCGAGAACGGTTCATCCATCAGCAGGAGGTCAGGATGCACGACGAGCGCGCGGGCAAAGCCGACGCGCTGGCGCATGCCGCCGGACAGCTCCTTCGGAAAAGCCGATTCGAAACCGTCGAGACCTATCAGGTCGATCGCGGCCAGCGCGCGTTTGCGCCGCTCGGCACTGTCGACACCGAGCGCCTCCAGGCCGAGCTCGACGTTCTGCAGCACGGTGAGCCAGGGAAACAGCGCGAACGACTGGAACACCATGGCGACGCCAACAGGGGGGCCGGCGATGATCTCGCCGCGGCATCGTGCTTCGCCTGAGGATGGCGACACCAGGCCGGCGATGATCCGCAGCAGGGTCGACTTGCCCGAGCCGGAGCGTCCGAGCAGGCCGACGATTTCGCCGGCTCGGATCGTGAGGTCGACCTTCTCCAGCACGACGAGATCCTCGCCGCTGCCCTTTGGGAAGAGCCGGCTGACGCTCTTGATCTCGATCAGCGATGTGTCCTTGACCTGGTCGCGCATGATGATCTCTCCCGGTCAGCCGAGCCGCAGCCGGCGCTCGCCGAAGGCATACAGCGGCCGCCACAGCAGCCGGTTGAACAGAGTGACGAGGATGCACATCACGGCAATGCCGAGTACCACGCGCGGAAAGTCGCCGCGCTCCGTCGCCGCGGCGATGTAGGCGCCGAGCCCCGACGCCGTCAGATGCGTGTCGCCCCAGCTCGCGACCTCTGCGACGATCGCCGCGTTCCATGAGCCGCCCGAGGCGGTGATGGCGCCGGTGATGTAATAGGGGAAGATTCCGGGCAGCACGACCTTGAACCACCAGCGCCAGCCGGTCAGGTGCAGGCTCGCGGCCGCCTCGCGCAGGTCGGTCGGGAAGGCGCTGGCACCGGCGATGACGTTGAATAGGATGTACCATTGCGTGCCCAGGATCATCAGCGGGCTCAGCCAGACATTGGCGTCGAGGCGAAAGCGCACGATCAGCACGACGAACACCGGGAAGGCGAGGTTGGCCGGGAAGGCGGCGAGGAACTGCGCCAGCGGCTGGATGCGCTCAGCGAGCTTGGGCCGCAGCCCGATCCAGACGCCGACGGGGACCCAGATCAGCGACGCCAGCCCGATCAGCACCACCACGCGGATCAGCGTGATCAGGCCATAGCCGATGGCGGAGAGGACATCGGCGGGCGCCAGCGTGGCCGAGAGGTAGAGGTACGTCTTCCAGCCGGCATAGGCGCAACCGAGAACGACGACGGCGAGCCAGAGGCCGTCGACGAGCTGCGACGGTGGCGCGTGCCGCACCGGGCCGCTCCAGGTTTTAGGCCAGTTGATCCGCAGGTTCGAGACGGCGCGATTGACCGCGGCGAACGGGACGGACAGCGAGCGCAGCGCGCGGGTGCGCCGGAACAGGTCGAGCATCCACGAGCTCGGCGGATTGCCCGAGGCGGTCTGCTCGAAGCGGAATTTGTCGGCCCAGGCCACGATCGGACGGAACAGCAGCTGATCGTAGGCGGTGATGACCAGCAGCATGGTCAGCAGCGCGGCGCCGATCGCGGCGAGATCCTTCTGCTGAATTGCCAGCGCGACGTAGGAGCCGATGCCGGGCAGGGTGACGGTGGTGTTGCCGACCGTGATCGCCTCGGAGGCCACGACGAAGAACCAGCCGCCGGACATCGACATCATCGCATTCCAGATCAGGCCGGGCATCGCATAGGGGACGTCGAGCCGCCAGAAGCGCTGCCAGCCGGAGAGGTGGAAGCTGCGCGTCGCCTCCTCCAGATCCTTCGGCACGTTGCGCATCGACTGGTACATGCTGAAGGTCATGTTCCAGGCCTGGCTGGTGAAGATCGCGAACACGCAGGCGAGCTCGGCGCCCAGCACCTTGCCGGGGAGCAGGTTCATGAAGAACACGACGGTGAAGGTGAGGAAGCCGAGGATCGGCACCGACTGCAGGATGTCGAGCAGCGGGATCAGCACGATCTCGGCGCGCCGGCTCTTGGCCGCCAGCGCGGCGTAGACGAAGGTGAACACGAGCGAGCACGCGATCGCGAGCAGCATGCGCAAGGTCGTGCGCAGCGCGTAGAGCGGAAGGTTGGCCGGATCGAGCGACACCGGGGCGGTATCCAGCGCCGACAGCGGCTGGGTGGTCTGCTCGCCGCCATAGACGATCAGCACCATCGCGCCCACCACGATCACCAGCGCGACCACGTCCCAGATGTTGGGACGGACGGCGTCGCGCAGCACTGTGGTCCGGAGCTCCTGAAGCATCATCGGCGTGTCTCGTCTCGTCGTCCGCAGCCATCGGCGGTGGCTGCGGACGGTGCTTGTCATGGCGTATGGGCTGGTTCGCGCCGGCTGGGGCTGCCGACCGAATCCGTACCCTAAGTGCCCTGTGTGATGGTTTGATATCAAGCGGCGGCGGCCGGGATCCGGTACCACATGTCGGCCTATCAAAGGATACGCAGGCCGCGTCTTCACGTTCCCGCGACATCGGCTGTCCGGGGTATGCCTGATCGCGCGCCACTCGCTCGATCTGCGCCTCCGCCGCGTGCGAGGGAGGTCGCATCGCATGGCAGATGCGAAGCGGGTGCGAGAATGCTCCGGCGGGGCGCACTGTCGTTGCGGCGACAGCACGGGTTCAGCTACCCCACATTCGGCTCGCCGCCCTCCGGCGCGAGCCTGGTCGCCAGGATCTTGTCGATGCGGCGGCCGTCGAGGTCGATGATCTCGAAGCGCCACCCCTGCAGCTCGAAGCTCTGGCCGACCTCGGGCACGCTGCCGAAGTGCTGCAGCACCAGGCCGGCGACGGTGTGATAGCCGCGATGTGGCGGCACCTCGATGGCGAGGACGTCGGCGAACTCGTCGAGCGGCATCCAGCCGGAGACCAGCAGCGAGCCGTCGTCGCGGCGGACGCAGGCGGGCTCGGGGGGACCCTGCTCGGACGAGAATGCGCCGACGATCGACTCCAGAATATCCGCCGCGGTCACGACGCCTTCGAACGCGCCGTATTCGTCGTGGACCAGCCCCATATGCACGGGCGCTACCTTGAGGATCGCGATCACGTCGCGCGCATCGACGGTGGAGGGAATGATCGGCACCTCGCGCACCAGGCTGCGCAGGTCCGGCGTCTCGTCGCGCAGATAGGCCGCCAGCAGGTCCTTGGCCTGGAGCACGCCGATCGGGCGGTCGCGCTCGCCGTCCGACACCGGCAGTCGCGAATGCGGGCTCCTGGCGAGCAGCTCGCGAATGGCCTTGGGATCGTCGTTGAGGTCGACGACGTCGACCTCGGGACGCGGCGTCATGATGGCGCCGACCGGGCGGTCGCCGAGCCGCATCACGCCGGCGATCATCTCCTTCTCGCCCGGCTCGAGCACGCCGGCAGTCTCGGCCTCGCGCACCAGATGATGGATCTCCGCCTCCGA
This sequence comes from Bradyrhizobium sp. SZCCHNS1050, assembly GCF_032484785.1. Lineage (NCBI taxonomy): Bacteria > Pseudomonadati > Pseudomonadota > Alphaproteobacteria > Hyphomicrobiales > Nitrobacteraceae > Bradyrhizobium > Bradyrhizobium sp. SZCCHNS1050. The sequence goes on from NZ_JAUETR010000001.1 coordinate 3,222,508, forward strand.
GACCTTCTCCTCGGCCTCGCCGGAACGGCCGAGCAGCGTCAGGATCAGCTTGCCGGAAAGGTCGAGCAGCACGACCAGCGGCAGCGACACCTTGGCGAGCACCTGCATGGCCGGCGCGACGCGGACGGCAATCGCCTCGGGATCACGCAGCGCGAGCTGCTTCGGCACCAGCTCGCCGACGATCAGCGTGGCATAGGTGATGATGGTGACGACCAGGCCGACGCCGACGATGTCGGCGACGGAAGCCGACAGGCCGAGCTCCAGCAGCGATTGCGTCAGGCGCTGGCCGAGCGTGGCGCCCGAGAACGCGCCGGAGAGCACGCCGACCAGGGTGATGCCGATCTGCACCGTCGACAGGAACCGCCCCGGGTCGGACGCCAGCGTCAGCGCCCGCCGCGCGCCGGACACGCCTTTCTCGGCCAGCATGGCCAGCCGGGCCGGCCGCGACGAGACGATCGCGAGTTCGGACATCGACAACAGCCCGTTGACGACGATGAGGACGACGATGATGGCGAGTTCGACTGAGAGCATTTCGACCTGTGAGCGCCCGAAGGGGCGGGGAATGGAGACAGGTCCTAGCATATGGGGATGGCAAGCGCCCAATGCCGCATTGCGGTAAGCGCATGGGGGACTGCACCCTGCGGCAGGTCAGCTTGGCGCACCGACGGGCGCATCATCCTCCGCTGTCGTCCCGGCCTTGAGCCCGGACGACACCCATTTGTGGCGCGAATTGCGGCTCTCATCGGCGCTCGACTGCCGGCCTCGACGGCGGCGCAGCCTGTCGCCCTCAGAAATCCCCGTGCAACCGCCCGGAGAAGATCGACACCGGGCCGCGGTCGGCGTTGTAGGCGGGGTTGTTGACGAACTGGTAGTCCGCCGTGAAGGTCAGGTATTTGTTGATCGAGTAGGCGTAGTAGGCCTCGATGATGTTCTCGCGCCGATAGTTCAGCGCACCATCGCCGATCAGCGGGCCGAGGCCGCCGGCGGCGAGGAAGGCGCGGTGGTCGCGCGACAGCCCGTTGGTCACGCCGGCGAGGCCGATCGTATCATCGGGACGGCCCCAGCGCGTGCCCTTGATCGAGGTGCCGAACGACAGGCTGTTGTCGATGTCGGTGAAGGCCATGATCTCGGTCTTGCCGTCGTTCCAGCTCCAGCGGCCGAACAGGCCGAGCTCGTCTGACAGCGCCTGGTCGAAAGAGACGACGTAGCCGTATTTGGGGCGGCCGCGGCGGGTCTGGGTGATGTCGGCATTGAGCGCGGGATTGTCCAGCGTCTCGCGGTAGCTGCCGGAGAAGGTGTTGTTGAAGAAGCCGATGGTGCGCAGGTGGCCCGGCTGCGAGAACAGCTGATAGCGCGTCTCCAGCTCGACGACATAGCTGCCGCGCCTGAACACGTTCGTGTCGAAATTGTTGGAGTTCGAGGTGGCGTCGACCAGGAAATAGCCGGCGCGCAGCGCCCAGTTCCTCTGGTTCAGCTCGGCGGTGGCGCCATAGGTCAGGCCGAGCTTGTCGGCGGCGTAGTCGAAGGCACCGGGCGCCCAGATCGACCAGTTCATGAAGTCCTTGCGCGCATCCTTGGCGTAGGCGTTGCCGTCGAACACGTCGAGCACCGGAAATTTGCCGATCTGCACCGTGAGACGCGAGATGTCCTGCTTGCCGGAGAGCTGCAGCTGGCCGCTGCCGAGCTGCTCCTGCTCGCCGCCGAAGCCGAAGGTCTGGCGCAGGAACAGCCGCGAGGTGTTGTAGTGCGGATAGGGGAAGTCGGACTTCTGCGCTTCGCCATTGGGGAAGCCGCCGAGTCCGACGGTGTTGCTGAGGCCGAAGCCCTGCAGCAGCTCGGGATTGTAGTAGACCTCGCCGCCGTCCCACAGCCGCGCGTTGATGTACAGGCTGTTGCTCCAGGTCTCCTGGAATTGGCGCGCGGGTGTCAGGCTGTTGGCGCCGGTGTAGGCGGCGCGGAACGCCGGATAGCCCTGGCCGATCACGGTCGCCTGGCCGTGGATCTCCCAGCGGTCGGATTCGGGATCGGACGGATCGCTCTTGAGCTTCAGGTCGGGACCGCTGGCGAAGTCGAGCTTCCGGTTGAGCCCGACCCGCAGGGTCTGGAAGTCGAGTTGCGAATTGTAGCTGGCTCCGTTGGAGAAGCGGACGCCACCGTTCTCGAAATGGCTGTAGAGATATTCGAGGCGCCAGCTCCAATGCGGCGCAAAGCTGCGTTCGATGCCGGCGCCGGCGGCCCAGCCGAGCCGCGTCGTCAGCAGTTTCTCGGTGTCGCCGGCTGCATTGGTGTTGATGAAGCGGCCGCCGGTCCAGGCAAGGCCGCCGGTGGCATAGACCAGCCAGTCGCCCCTGATGTAGCCGACGCGGCCGCGGGCGGTGGCGACATAGTCCCACAGCTCCGAGACGTTCGAGCCGGGCGTGCCGAGCATCGCGACGGTGTGGTTGGAGGTGAGATAGTTCGGAAAGCTGAAATCACCCTCGAGCCCGAGCAACAGCCCGGAGCGGGTGACCCAGTTGTAGCCGGCCTGAACGCCGCCGGTGAGACCGCTGAACGGGCTGCCGGTGCTGACCGTGCCGCTCGGGTCCGTCAGGGTCGCCCGGCCGTGGTCACGTGTATAGCCGGCATGGACGCCGACATAGAGGCCGGTCCAGTCGAACACCGTTTGCGCCATCCGGGCCTTGACCGGCAGGTCGGCGGCAGCGGCGGGGGCAGCGAGCGCGGCGATCATGGCGCCGGCCGCGATCACTTCCCGGGTGCAGTTCGAACGGATCATGGCGGCGGATTCCCAAGGCAAGGCAAACGACACAGGCAACGTCACAACTGATTGCCCGCGCACAGTCACGAGAAGATTACGGAGTCGTCGATGTTTGATCGGAAGTGTGGATGACACGCGGCAATTCAGGGATGATTTATATTGCGATTAATTCGCAAGAGCAAGCGTGGGGCGATCTGACCCGGTTTCTGATCGAGGGTGTTGCGCCCACGCAACAATCGGCCCGCCCGGGCGGCCGGGCGGGCTGTCGAGATCGCAGATCGGGGCAGGTAGACGCCCGGCCTTGGCGAATTTGGCGAGGCGAGCCTTGGCCGCGGCTGGGCGGGGCGCGACGAAAGCCCAGCATCAATAGCCGCAGGCCCTGACCCGGCCGACATACTGGCCGTAGACGTTGTACTGCGGCACCCAGCGGCAGTACCGATAGCCACCGCCATAGTAGTAGCCGTCGTTGCTGGCGGCGATGGCGCTGCCGACGACGGCGGCGCCGACGAGGCCGGCACCGACGCCCCAGCCCCAATGGTGATGATGGAAGCCGTTGGCCGCGGCAGGCGTCGACGTTGCGGCGATGCTGCCGGTCACGGCGAGAGCGGTCAGCGCGAGGGCGGCAATCTTGGTCTTGATCGACATGGTGAAGGCTCCTGTTTGTTGTTGCGGCGGCCGGCGTCGGCCGCTTGCCAAATTGGACGGAGCCTTTTCGAAACCGGTTCGAATCGCCTGATCGCGATCGACGCCGTTCGAAGATTCATCAGAAGATCCAGAGTGTTATCTCTGGCTCAGCCGCCCGACAGGGGGCCGCGGCCAAGCGCGTTCACGTCGAAGTTATCGATGTCGTCCAGCAGCGCACAGAACGCCCGCGCGCCGTGGTCGAGCACGCGCTCGCCCTTCTCCGCCGACGCCTGCGTGGCATCGCCGACCGCGCCGCCCGCATTCAGGTCCTGCGTCTGCCAGGCCATCGGCGCCGGCCGCTGCGTCGAGAGCACCTTGTAGGTCGTTTCCATCTCAGCGCCGCGCGAGGAGAATGCGGCGATCGCATCGCTGCGCACCAGCGTGGGATGGCGGGCCAGCATGATCGAGGTCTCGACGGCGCCGCCGTGAATGCCGTGCCGCAGCTCATCGGGCGAGAACAGGCCGTCGGGCGCACCGAAGCGCGACCACGACGTCGTCACCACCAGCATGCGGTGATCAGCGCGCAGATCCTGTGCGACCAGGGTCATCGCGGCACTGTTGCCGCCATGGCTGGTGACGATCACGAGCTTCCTGATCCCGGCGCGCGCGACGCTGTCGCCGAGCGCACGCCAGCTCCGCAGCGCGACCTCGGTCGGCATGGTCAGCGTGCCCGGATAGTCGATATGCTCGGTCGAGATCCCCACTGGCTGCACCGGCAGGACCGTCACCGGCAGCGCCGGCGGCAGCAGCGCGCGCACCTGGGCGAGATAGGCCTCGGCGATGTAGACGTCGGTGCCGAGAGGCAGGTGCGGGCCGTGCTGCTCGGTGGCGGCGAGCGGCAGCACTGCGATCCAGCGCGCGCTCTCGGGCGTTCCCGCCTCGGGCGTTGCCAAAGCGGGCCAGTGCAGCTCGGTCCAGTCGCGGGGCGGCAGGGTCATCGCGCGGGCAGTTTCCTTCGTCCGTGGGGCAGGGTAGGTATCACCCGAACGATCTTAACATGTTCAGCCAGAAAGAACCGGGGAGACCAGACATGGCGCAGGCGCTTCTGCCGCGAACGTTAATGGCGGCATTGCTGGTCCTCGGCGGGACTTTGGGCGGGATGATCTCGGCGGCCCATGCCCAGACCCTGGACAAGGTCTCGTTCGGCACCAACTGGGTCGCCGAGGCCGAGCATGGCGGCTTCTTCCAGGCGGTCGCCGACGGCACCTACAAGCGCTACGGTCTGGACGTGACGATCGTGCCGGGCGGTCCGAACGAGAACAACCGCATGCTGCTGATCTCGGGCAAGATCGAGTTCTTCATGGCCGCGAACACGCTGATGTCGTTCGACGCGGTCGCCAACAACGTGCCGGTGGTGTCGATCGCGGCGATGTTCCAGAAGGACCCGCAGGTGTTCCTGACCCACCCGGAGTCCAGGATCACCAAGCTCGACGAGCTGAAGCCGCTGACCCTGTTCGTCTCCAAGGAAGGCATCTCCAGCTACTATCAATGGCTGAAATCGGAATACGGTTTCTCCGAGAAGAACGTCCGCCCCTACACGTTCAATCCGCAGCCCTTCATCGCCACGCCGCAGAGCGCAATGCAGGGCTATGTCACGTCGGAGCCGTTCGCGGTCGAGCGCGCCGCCGGCTTCAAGCCCGGCGTGATCCTGCTCGCAGACAACGGCTTCAACACCTATTCGACCCTGATCGAGACGCGCCGCGACCTGATCGAGAGCAAGCCGGACCTGGTGCAGCGTTTCGTCGATGCCTCGATCATCGGCTGGTACAACTACATCTACGGCGACAATTCCGCGGGCAATGCGCTGATCAAGAAGATGAACCCGGAGATGACCGACGACCTGCTGGCCTATTCGGTCGCCAAGATGAAGGAGTACGGCATCGTCGATTCCGGCGACAGCGTGGAGAAGGGCATCGGCGCCATGACGGAGGAGCGCATCGCCAGCTTCTTCGACAAGATGGTGCGGGCCGGCGTGGTCAAGTCGACGATCGACTATCGCAAGTCCTACACGTTGCGTTTCGTCAACAAGAGCGTCGGCATCGATCTCCGGCCGAAGAAGTAGGACGCTTGAGCGGCACTTTCAGCAAATGAGCTCACCCCTTTCGTCCGAGCGCGCCGTCGCGACCGCGGTACGCCTGCGCGGCGTCACCAAGGTGTACGAGTCCGGCGTCGCCGCGCTGGGGCCGATCGATCTGACCATCGCCAAAGGCGAGTTCGTCTCGCTGCTCGGCCCCTCCGGCTGCGGCAAGTCGACGGCGCTGCGGCTGATCGCAGGCCTCGCGCGCCCGAGCGGCGGCGCGGTCGATGTCGCGGCGTCCGCGTCCGAGACGCATCCGGGCCATCGCATCGGCTTCGTGTTCCAGGAGCCGACCTTGATGCCCTGGACCAGCGTGCGCGACAATGTCGGATTGCCGTTGAAGCTTGCGCATGTCCCGGCCATGGAGGCGCGGCCGCGGATCGATGCGGCCTTGGCGCAGGTCGGCCTGTCGGATTTTGCCGATGCTTTCCCGCGCGAATTGTCCGGCGGCATGAAGATGCGCGCCTCGCTGGCGCGGGCGCTGGTGACGCGGCCCGACATCCTGCTGATGGACGAGCCGTTCGCGGCCCTCGACGAGATCACGCGCTTTCGCCTCAACAACGACCTGCTGGCGCTGTGGCGCAGCCTGAACATGACCGTCCTGTTCGTCACCCATTCGGTGTTCGAGTCGGTCTACCTGTCGCAGCGCGTGCTGGTGATGACGGCGCGGCCCGGCCGGCTCAGTGCCGAAATCCGGATCGACGTCGACTCGCGCGATGATGCGTTCCGGGCCTCGCCGGACTACGCCGCATACTGCCGTCGCGTCTCCGACGCGTTGGCGCCGGCCTACACCGGAGTGCATGCGCTGTGAGCGGTGCCTCCGAGCGAGCGACATCCGTTGCGGGCGAGCGGCTGGCGAGCCTCGCCTTTCCGGCCTTGGTTTTCGTCGCAGCGATGACGGCGTGGGAGTTGGTGGTGCGCGTCAACGGCATCCAGCCCTATGTGCTGCCGGGCCCGCTGCTCATCCTGAAGACGTTGGTTGCCGACTGGGACATTCTGGCGCAGTCGCTGCTGACGACACTGGTCACCACGCTCGAAGGCTTCATCGCTGCCGCGCTCGGCGGCATCGCGCTGGCGCTGTTGTTCAACCAGTCGAGATGGCTGGAATGGGCGCTGTTTCCCTATGCCGTAGTGCTGCAGGTCACCCCTGTGATCGCGGTCGCACCGCTGCTCCTGATCTATCTGCCGCAGCAGACCGCGGTGGTCGTATGCGCCTGGATCGTCGGCTTCTTCCCGGTGCTGTCCAACACCGCGCTCGGGCTCAACTCGGTCGATCGCAATCTCGCCGGCCTGTTCCAGCTCTACGGCGCCTCGCGCTGGCAGACCTTGCGCTATCTGAAACTGCCCGCCGCTCTGCCCTACATTCTCGGCGGTCTGCGCATCGCCGGCGGCCTGTCGCTGATCGGCGCCGTCGTCGCCGAGATCGCCGCGGGCAGCGCCGGCGCGGGCTCAGGGCTCGCCTATCGCATCGCCGAATCCGGCTATCGTCTCAACATACCCCGCATGTTCGCAGCGCTGGTGCTGCTGTCGGTCGCCGGGATTGTCATCTATGGCTTGCTGGCGCTAGTTTCGCACCTCGTTTTGCGGCGCTGGCACGAGAGCGCGCTTGGAAAGGACAGCTGATGGCGGCTACTTCGTCTGACAAGATCGATGTTCTGATCTATGGGCCGCTGCGGCCGATCCTGGAGAAAGGGTTCCCGGACGGCTTCACCGTGCACCATGCGACGACGCAGGCCGATCTCGAAGCGCTGCCGGCGGACGTGAAAGGGCGGATCCGCGGCGTCGCCGTGACCTTCCATACCGTGAAGACCGATGCCGCCGTGATGGCGATGCTGCCGAAGCTGGAGATGATCGCAAGCTTCGGCGTCGGCTATGACCATATCGCGGCCGCCCATGCCGGCCAGCACGGCATCATCGTCACCAACACGCCGGACGTGCTGACCGAGGAGGTCGCCGACGTCGCGCTCGGCCTGCTGATCGCTACCTGCCGCGAGTTCATCAAGGCCGATCGCTTCGTGCGCTCCGGCGAGTGGACGTCGAAGCCCTATCCGCTGAGCGTCGGCTCGCTGCGCGACCGCACCGTCGGCATGGTCGGCATGGGCCGCATCGGCCAGGCGATCGCGCGCCGGCTCGAAGCCTCGCTGGTGCCGGTGGTCTATCACTCGCGCAACCCGGCGGCGGGCGTCACCAACAAGCACTATCCCGACCTGCTCGCGATGGCCAGGGACGTCGATACGCTGGTCGTGATCGTGCCCGGCGGCGCCGGCACCAACAAAATCGTCAACGCCGAGGTGCTGAAGGCGCTGGGGCCGCGGGGCGTCGTCGTCAACGTCGCCCGCGGCTCGGTGATCGACGAGCAGGCTTTGGTCGAGGCGCTGAAGTCCGGGACGATTCTCGGGGCCGGCCTCGACGTGTTCGAGAAGGAGCCGGCGGTGCCGGACGCGCTCAAGGCGATGGACAATGTCGTGCTGCTGCCACACATCGGCTCGGCTGCCATCGTAACCCGCAACGCGATGGATCAGCTGGTGGTCGACAATCTCAAGGTCTGGTTTGCCGGCAAGCCGCCGCTGACGCCCGTTCCGGAAACGCCGGTGAAAGGCCGCTGATGAAACGCTCGCTCCCAATGCTGATCGCGCTGCTGTCGTCAGTGGCGAGCGTCCCTGCCGTCGCGCAGGACGCCGCCGGCCTGAAGAAAGCGATGATCGGGCAGTGGGAGCTTGCGACCACCGAGCGCAGCAAGACCTGCGTCGTGACCCTGAAGCCGGACGCGGCGCCGCGCGGGCAGAAGCTCGAGCTGGAGCCGGGCTGCGCCGCCGCGCTGCCCTTCACCAAGGACATCGCCGGCTGGACCGTGAAGGGCCTCGACATCGTCAGTCTCCAGGCCGCCAACGGCGAGGCGGTGATCGACTTCACCGAGGTCGAGGCCGGCATCTTTGAAGGACTGCGCCAGGGCGAGGGCGTCTACATCCTGCAGAACCTGGCGGCGGCGCGGTCGCTGGCGAAATCGATGGACCAGATGATTGGCGACTGGGCGATGGTCCGCGGCAACGGCGCCACGATCTGCAGCCTGGTGCTGACCAACAACGACGCCGGCCACGACAATTTCCAGGTGTTCGTGAAGCCTAAATGCGACCCCATGATCGCAGCGTTCGCGCCGAGCCAGTGGCGGCTCGAGCACGGCCAGATGATGCTGATGTCGGACCGCGGCGAGACCTGGCGGTTCGAGGCGGACGACAATGCGCAGTGGCGGCTGGTGCCCGACAGCGCCAATCCGCTGATCATGCTCAGGCAGTAGGACGAGACGCGCGCCGTTGAGCGCCCTTGCCGCGCGGCGGGCAAGCCTCTTCCGGCATCGGATTGGTTAACGGTCGGTTACGCGCCGGTTCCACTGATTGGAACTTGTTGTTTACGCATCTTGCGTCTGATGGTTGTACTCCATCGAGGGGGACCGCCATGCGTGAGTTGTTGCGCCGGTTCAACAGGTCGCTGCCGTCGTTCAGCCTCAACGACAAGATCTCTGCGGCTGCGGCCGCGTTCGCCGTCCTGGTGATGCTGTCGACACTGGGCGCGCTGTCGGCGCTGCGCGAGCAGCGCCTGTTCTACGATCGGCTCGAAGCGCTTTCCATTGCAGCCCGCAACATCGAGCGCACCAACGCGCTGATCTACGCGGTCGTGATGGAATCGCGCGGCATCTACATGTCGTTGGACCGCACCGTCGCGCGGCGCTACGCCGACTCGCAGCTTGCGAAGATTGCGCAGCTGAGCAAAGTGGTCGACGAATGGGAAAGCCGGGTCACAGATGACGACGCCGCGCTGTTCGCCCCGTTCAGGAAGCGGATCGATCAGTTCGTCGCATTCCGCACCGAGATGGCGCGGCAGACGATCTCGGTCGGATCGTCGGCGGCGCGCGAGCTCGGCGACAATGACGAGAATCGCGCGGTGCGCACCGCGCTCAACGAGGACCTCGAGAAGTTGTCGCGGCTCTATTCCGACCGCACCCGCGAGCTCGGCGAGGCGGCCGACGCGCGCGGCATGGCCGCGTTCTATCTGGGCACGCTCGGGGCGGTGATCATCGTGCTGATCGCGGCCGCGGCGCTGGCGCTGCGCTGGGGCGTGCTGATGCCGCTGCTGGACATCGCCCGCGTCACCGACCGCATCGCCGCCGGCCGCATCAAGCTCAAGATTCCCCATGCGCGGCGCCACGACGAGATCGGACGGGTCGCGCATGCGGTGGAGACTTTCCAGAACGGCGCCTTCCGGATTCAGGAGCTCGAGCAGCACGAGGTCGAGATCGAGCGCCAGCACGCCGACATCCTGCGCGAGCACGAGCGGCTGGAGCGGGGCGCGCTCAGCAACCAGCAGCGTCTGGATGCCGCAGTCGCCAACATGGCCCAGGGCCTGATCATGCTCGACAGCTTCGGCTATGTGCTGATCGTCAACGAGCAGTACCGCAAGCTCTACGGCGTTCCTGCCTCGGTTGCGAAGCCCGGTGCGCATGTACGCGAGATTCTCGCACACCGCGCCAAGCTCGGCCTGCTGCGTGAGAAGCCGTCGGAGTTCCTCGCCGCGCTACGGGAGCGCATGAAGGCGCGAAGGGCCGAGATCGTCGAGGTCGAGCTCGCCGACGGCCGCATCATCCGCATCTCGGAGCGTCCGATGGAAGGCGGCGGCTGGATCGCCACTCATGAGGATTTCACCGCGCAGCGCCGTGCCGAGCGCAAGCTCGTGCGCGCCGAATATTTCCTCGCCGCATTGCTGGAGAACATCCCGCAGGCGGTGCTGGCCAAGGATGCGCAGTCGCTGCGCTACATGTTCGTCAATCGCGCCGCCGAGCGTCTGTTCGGCGTGCCACGCAGCGACATCATCGGCCGCACGCCGGGCGAGCTGTTCTCCGCGCCGACCGGCGCAATCCTCGAGGAAGCCGCCCGCGACCAGTTCGCAGAGCACGGCGACGATGAGCCGCGAGCCCATAGCATCCTCACACCCGGGAACGGTCCGCGCGACATCGTCGTGCGCCGGCTGCCGGTCTCGATCGGCGAGGGCGAGCCGAAATATCTCCTCAGCATCATCGAGGACCGCACCCAGGATCAGCGCGTGGCGGCATGATGCGTCACGTGGCAAGGCCGTGGATTGCCCTGCCTTGACGTCGCCTTGATCTGCATCAAGAACGGCCACGCCGGGCGGACTAGCGTGCCCGGAACGGAGGCCTGTCCATGATCCGACGTCTGGGGATTCCCTTTGCTACCCGCCTCGGCGCTGCGGCGCTGCTCACGCTCGCCGTCGTCGCGCCGGTGCATCAGGCTGCCGCGCAGGACGTACTCGGCGGAGCGATCCTCGGCGGCGCCGGCGGAGCGATCCTGGGCGGCGCGATCGGCGGCGGCCGGGGCGCTGCGATCGGCGCCGTGATCGGGGCCGGTACCGGAGCTGCAATCGCGGCCGATGGCGAGCGCCGTCGTGGCGGCTATTATTCCTATCGCAATGGCTGCTATTTGCAGCGCGGCGACGGCTCATGGGTCCGCGCACACCCGCGCTACTGCTACTAAGCCTTATCCGCCGGTCGAATCGGCCGCTTGGCGGCGCAACGAACGCGCGGCCGGTGGCTTTGTCGCGCGCTCCAGCGCGTTGATGACGCGCGGATCCTCGCAATGCGCGACGTTGAAGCGCATCATCGTCGCGGCGGATTGCGCCGCGCTGAAGACGTCGCCGGGCGCGAGCACCACGTGTTCATCGAGCGCGGCCTGGGCCACCTCGATTGCCGTACAGCCGTCCGGCAACCTGCACCACAGATGAAAGCCGCCGCGCGGCATCAGCCATGGGGCGATACCGATGCGCTGCAGCCGTGCCGCCACGCGCGGCCGTGCTCGCCCAAGCCGTGCGCGCAGCTCCTCGACGTGCTTGCGGTAGCTGCCGCTGGTCAGCACCTGGGTCAGGGTCTCCGCGGCGAATTGTCCGGGACCGCCGAAGCCGGTCGCGATCTGCAGGTCGATCAGCGGTTCGATCCAGTCCGCGCGCGCCGCGATGTATCCGCAGCGCACCGAGGCCGACAGTGTCTTGGAGAAGCTGCCGACCAGGATCACCCGCGTCAGCCCGTCGAGTGCGGCGAGCCGCGGCGACGGCTCGGGTTCGAAATCGCCGTAGATGTCGTCCTCGACGATGATCGTGTCATGCGCCGACGCGGCGTTGAGCAGCCGGTGCGCCGTCTGCAGCGACAGCGTCGCCCCGGTCGGATTGTGCAGGCCGGAATTGGTGATGTAGAGCCGCGGGCGCTCGGCCGCGAGTATCGCCTCGAACTGCGCGATGTCGGGTCCGCCCGGCGTCATCGGCACGCTGATGATCCGCGCCTGATGCGCGCGCAGCAGCGCGAGGAAGTTGAAATAGCAGGGATCGTCGACCAGCACGGCGTCGCCGGCACCCAGCAGCATGCGGCAGATCAGGTCGATCGCCTGCGTGCCGGACGAGGTCAGCACCAACTGCTCGCTGAACGCGTCGATGCCGATGCCGGCAAGGCGGCCCTGCAGCAGCCGTCGTAGCGCCGGCGATCCTCGCGCTCCGCCATAATCGCTCAGAACAGGGCCGGCGCTGCGCGCCAGCGCGCGGACCGCGCGCCGCAGCGCGTCCTGCGGCATCCACTCGGCCGGCAGCCAGCCGCAGCCGGGCGTCAGCGTTCCCGGTCCGGCGTCGAGCGACTGCCGCGACACCCAGAACGGGTCGACCGCGCGCGGACGGCGCGGCTCGCGATCGGCGAGGGCCAGCGGCGGCAGCGCCGTGTCGGCGACATAGAAGCCGGAGCCGCGCCGGGCACGGATCACGCCCTCGGCGGCGAGCCGGTCATAGGCCTCGACCACCGTGGCCGGCGACACGCCCATCGCCGCGGCGAAGGCGCGGATCGAGGGCAGGCGCTGGCCGGCGCTGAGCGCGCGCGTCGCCAGACGCTGCCGGATCGCATCGACCACGGCGATGGTCCGCGAGCCGCCTCGGCGGGAATCGGGCGTCCCTGGTCCCAAGTGTGTTGCCCTTTGCATCAGTACAGATTGTCAAAATTGTATCGGTCTGTCGCTGCCGCAACAAGCCCGATCGGGCTATGGGATCTGCAAGGAGGAGCCGTGCATGAAGGGATCGATCGAGGGCTGGGGGAGCGGCATCATCGGCATGACGATCTTCAGCGGCTCGCTGCCGGCGACGCGGGCGGCACTGGAGGGTTTTTCGCCGCTGTTCCTGACGGGCGCACGCGCGACACTCGCGGCCGTGCTGGGCGCGCTTTGTCTCACGCTGTTGCGGCAGCCGCTTCCCGGCCGGCGCGACCTGATGTCGCTGGCGGTCGTGTCGCTCGGTGTCGTCATCGGCTTTCCGCTGCTCACCGCCCTGGCGCTCCAGCACATCACCTCGGCCCATGCGATCGTGTTCGTCGGTCTGCTGCCGTTGTCGACCGCCTTGTTCGGCGTGCTGCGCGGCGGCGAGCGGCCGCGGCCGTTGTTCTGGCTGTTCGCAGCACTTGGCGCTGCGGCGGTCTCGGGCTTCGCCCTGTCGCGGGACGGCGTCGCGGCGCCGATCGGCGATCTCGCGATGATCGCTGCGATCGTCGTCTGCGGCCTGGGCTATGCCGAGGGCGCCATGCTCACCCGCCGGCTCGGCGGCTGGCAGGTGATCTCGTGGGCGCTGCTGTTGTCTGCACCGCTGATGCTGTCGATGGCGGTGCTGACGCTGCCCGGCGCGTCACACGACATCACGGCCGCGGCGTGGCTGGGCCTCGCCTACGTCTCCGTCTTCAGCATGTTCGTCGGCTTCGCCTTCTGGTACCGCGGGCTCGCGCGCGGCGGCACTGCGACGGTGGGCCAACTGCAACTGCTGCAGCCCTTCCTCGGCCTCGGTTTCGCGAGCCTGCTGCTGCATGAGCCGGTGTCGGCAACGATGATTGCCGCAGCCGGAATCGTCGTCCTCTGTGTGGCAATGGCGCGCCGCTGGGCATGAGCCGTCGGCGGCTATTTGCGATGATAGAGTCCAGTGAAGCTGACGCCGGCACCGCCGCAATCATTGTTGTCCTCGACCAGCAGAAGCGCGCCGATTCGCTGCAGGCGCACGCGGCACTCGTCGCCGGCATTCGGCCGCTCGAACGGTGTGCTGCCGTCGTCGACGAAGGCGATCAGGCCGCCCTTGGGCTCTGCCGTCGCGCCGAGCGATCCGTTGCGCAACTCGCGCCCGGCCGGCAACACCTGATCGCCTTCGATCCTGAGCCGGTTGCCGGCCTCCTTCCTGATCGTCAGTCCCCCTCCAGGGTGCTCCCAGCTTCCGGACCAGTCGGCCGTCGCCGGCGCGGCCATCGGCTCGACGGCGGTGAGGGCTGCGCGCGGCAACCAGCCGGTGGTCCAGATCTGGGCCTTCGCATGCGGCTGCTGGTAGCTGACGCAGACGAAATCGCCGCGGGTCCTTCCGACCAGCACGAGGTCGTCGCGGACGAGGTAAGCCTTCTTCCGGCAGGCGTCGGTCGCAGCGGGACAGCCTGCGGCCTTGAAGTCATCGTCATAGGCACTCTTGACGAAGTTCACGCGTGGCTGGCCGCTCACTTTGGCGACGACGAGCGGCCGCGCATCGTCCCAGCCGATGCCATTGCAATTGGCGGGGTCGTCGGCGTCGTAGGCGGCGGCCGCCGTGACGGTCAGGACGCCGAGGATCAGTCCGATGAAGGGCGCGCGCATCCGTCATTCCTCTCCACGCTTCGCCCGCATTAGCCGGCGCGGGAAGACGTCCGGTTCAAACCGGCCCGACGTTTCGTCCATCCCGCGGCGATCTTTTGGCAGCTCCGACCGCAGCACGCTGCATGCGTCGTCTCGTCGGCGTCGCGCCTTCACATCACCCCGATGCTCTTCAGGCTGGTATGGCCATTCCTTCCGACGATGATGTGATCGTGAACCGTGATGCCGAGCGGCTTGGCGATCTCCACGATCGTCTTGGTCATCCGGATGTCGGCCTGCGACGGCGTCGGATCGCCCGAAGGGTGATTGTGCATGAGCGTGGCGCCGCAGCTATCCAATTGATATATTGCAGCTTTTCGAAAATCGTCGACCTCATGGGGACGGGGAATGGGGACGGTAGCGCGTGACGAAACGTGATCATCATCCTTGATCAAACTCGGTCACGATCAGTCGTCTAGACGCACGCACGCCACCATGTTTCGCTTGTCCCAGGCGTCGAGTTGATCAATCGGATAGAGAACCGCTTTGCCGATTTTGACGAAGGCCGGCCCGACACGCATCGCTCGCCAATTCCGCAGCGTCCCTACGCTCACTGCTCCGCGATAGCGTTCCGAGACTTCCTCCGCAGTCAGATATTTTCGATCTCCCATGCTGTCACTCCAGATCACAATGGGCCCGATCGAGCATTTATGATCCCGGTCAGACATAGAACCTGAATGAATCATGGGTAGTGCGAGGGACGGTGAACGGCGGCGAATAGGCGTCCAATAGGTCGGCGCCGCTGACGTCGGCTATGCATCCGACAGTGACACTCGGTCCGACGAGTCTTGTCAGAGGCCGGGCCGTAAGCTGCCGTCGATGCACCCGACCGAGAAGGTCCGTAATGGGCCAACAGCGGACAAGAGAATGAAGTAGGCCGCGAGTAGAGCCGCACAGTTATCGATGGAATTGGCGTGCAAAAATGGACCGATTCCCGGGGTGATCGGCATCAAACGAGGCCCAGGTACAGCGGGCCGATTATCGTGTTCTTCAGCTCTTGAAAGTCGAGGTCAGCATGCTGGTGGCTGCTGCATTTCGGAGAGTTGCGAGGACGCGGGCCAGCTCTTAGACTGGTATTGTGACCTTTATCCTCATCCCAGGTGCGTGGCTCGGCGAATGGTGCTGGCGCGAAGTGACACGCCGGCTGGACGAGGCGGGTTGGCAGTCGATCGCCATCACGCTGCCGGGCCTTGGCGAGCGGGCTAATCTGCTCAACCCTGATATTGGGCTTGATGCCCACGTTTCTGACGTCGTGTCGCTGTTGAGCGACAGGGCCCTCCGCAACGTCACGCTTGTTGGCCATAGCTACGGCGGCACTGTCATCAGCGCGGTTGCTGAACAGCTGCCCGATCGAGTGAGCTGCCTGGTTTTTCTCGACGCTTCTATCCCGCAGGATGGTCAGTCGAATAATGACGTGCTGGGGTCCGAATGGGCGGACCGTATTCGAGCCACGGCTCGCGAGACGGGCGACGGATGGCGCGTGCCGCCACCCTCATCTCTGGATGTGCCGGACGACATCAACATCTGGGCCGCTCAGAAGCTGACGCCGCATCCTCTGCGCTCTTTCGAGGATCCTGTACGGCTGCGATCCCCAACCGCCGCTCGTATTAGGCGTGTGTTCTTGCGATCGTCGACGCACGTCCCACTCTATGATCGACTCATGGAACGCGCGCGAGCCGCAGGCTGGCAATGCGGGGACGTGCCAGGCGGGCACTACTCGATGCTGACCGCCCCGCAAGCCGTCGCCGAAGCCTTTGGCGCGCTCATGACATAGTTGATGCCGCTTGGCCATTAGGAGATGTACTGTGACGGAGCGTAGTCGTTCAACCACAATTCGCTTCGATAACCAGGTGGCTGTCGTCACCGGAGCGGGCCGCGGTCTAGGAGCTGCCTACGCGCATCTTCTTGCCAACCGTGGTGCGCGCGTCGTCGTCCATGATGCCGGCGTTGCTAAGGATGGCAGTGGCTTTGATCCCTCTGTGGCAGATGGCGTCGCGCGTCAGATTGTCGACGCGGGCGGCAGCGCAGTGGCCTGCCATGAGAACCTGGAGGAAGCCATTGGATGCAAGCGCGTCATCGAGTTTACGATGGACACCTTTGGTCGTCTCGACGTCCTGATTCACAATGCCGGGCTGGTAATCTTCGCACCCCTAGAGGAGACAACGCCGCAAGTCTGGAACCGAATGGTCAATCTTGGTGTGCACGCACCGTTCCATCTGCTCCAGTCGGCAATCCCTCATATGATCCGCCAAGCCTATGGACGCGTCGTGTTGACCACGTCGGGCCGCGCATTACGGGTCGCTGATAACGTGCCGGGGTTGACCGGCTATGCAGTCGGCAAGATGGCGCAACTTGGTCTGATGGTTGGCATCGCCGCCGAGACTCGGGATGCCGGCATCCGTATCAACGCGATCTCACCAGTTGCAGCAACGCGGATATTGCGTCGCCATGCGCCAGAACTCAAACCCGAGCTCGTTGCCCCTGGTGTTATCTTTCTGGCTTCGCCAGCTTGCGACGCGTCCGGCGTGGTTCTAAGTGCGGCGGGGGGACGGTTCTCGGGCGACCAGTGGAGCAGAGCCGCCGGCGTCGACTTCGGCCCTGAGCCAATAGCTCCGGAGATGATTGCGGCGCGCTGGTATGACATCGTCCAGCAAGGCTGAGCCCCCCGTAAGACATCCGTCCGCGGTGGTTGCAAGTCCGCTTTGGGTCGATTTCGTTGAAAAAGTCAGCAGTTGCGACGCAGAGATATCGGTGATTCAGTCTGTCTAGTGGGCAGGACTGAAGGTCATGATGGGGCATCGGCAAGTCGAACAGGCTGCGTTGTTCTATGAGTTCTCGCTGGAAAGGCACATCCCAGCCGACCACCTCGTGCGGTCGATCGATAGGTTCGTCGACCTTGAGGACTTACGGCGGGAGCTGGCGCCGTTCTACAGCAACATCGGGCGGCCCTCGATCGATCCGGAGCTGATGATCAGGATGCTCTTGATCGGCTATTGCTTCGGCATCCGATCGGAACGGCGCCTCTGCGATGAAGTCCATCTCAATCTGGCATACCGCTGGTTTTGCCGGCTGGGTCTAGATGGAGGCGTCCCCGATCACTCGACGTTCTCGAAGAACAGGCACGGCCGCTTCCGTGAGAGCGATCTCTTCCGTCGCGTGTTCGAGACCGTCTTGCGCCGCTGCATCCGGGAGCGCCTGATCGGCGGCGAAGGGTTCGCAGTCGACGCGAGCCTGATCAAGGCGGATGCCAATCGGCAGAAGGGAATCGAAGGCGATAAGAGGCTTCCGCCGGAGGCTGCGGGTCGAGCGATCGACGAGTATCTTGCCGTTCTTGATGATGCCGCGTTCGGTGCCGCGACGGAGGTCACGCCCAAGTTTGTATCGCCCTCCGACCCGGCGGCGCGCTGGACGGGAGCGCACGGCGGCCAAGCCTTCTTCGCCTACTCGACGAACTATCTGGTCGACGTCGAGAATGCGATCATCGTCGATGTCGAAGCGACCACGGCGATCCGCCAGGCAGAAGTATTGGCCGCCAAGCGCATGATTGAGCGTTCAATCGAAAGGTTCGATCTTTATCCAAGCCGGCTTCTCGGCGACAGCGCCTATGGCTCCGCTGAGATGCTCGGGTGGCTGGTCTACGAGCACGGGATCGAGCCGCACGTGACCGTCTTCGACAAGTCGGCCCGCACCGACGGGACCTTCTCGCGTGAGGCCTTCACCTACGACCATACCAGGGACGTCTATCGCTGCCCCGCTGGCAACCCCCTCACCACTACAGGGACGCTGGTGAACAACGACACGACGGTCCTCTACCGTGCGAGCAAGCGCGATTGTCAAGCATGCTCTCTAAGAAGCAGGTGTTGCCCCAACACCCCGGCTCGAAAAGTGCCGCGCTCGATCTACGAGGGCGCTCGCGACATGGCACGCGAGATCGCAAGCTCATGGGAAGGCCGCACTTCACGCCGGCTCCGCAAGAAGATTGAGATGCTGTTCGCGCATCTCAAGCGCATCCTCAAGCTAGATCGGCTGCGACTAAGAGGGCCGAACGGCGCACGCGACGAGTTCACCCTCGCTGCAGCCGCTCAGAACCTTCGTAAGATGGCCAAGCTGATCCCGATGCCCGCGCTGACGCCCGCGTGAACCACAACGCGCCAATTCGTCCTCGAAACAGATGGCGTTCACGACGAAACTACTGCCGACTTTTTCAACGGAATCGGCGAATTGCGGACGTGGCGGGGTCGCCCAACCGTGCCGTGAAAGGCCTGGAGCCTGCCGACTTGCGGCGCTGCATCAAGTCGGCAACTATCGCAGGTAAACAGGCCGTGACGCTAGCTCGTTCGGGAAAGCAGCTCGTGACCCTGGCTGTGTGAAAACGCTGCGCGGCTGTTATGATTCTCCAGTGATTCTTTTGGGGGAATCGATGAGGCGCTTCGTTGAAGAGGCGGATCGTGGGCAATGGACGCTGTTGCCTGAATGCCTCGATGATTTCATTGACGAGAGCAACCCCGTTCGCGTGATCGACGCATTTGTCGAAGCGCTCGATTTGTCTGAGATGGGTTTTGAAGGGGTGGAGCCGGCAGCCACCGGTCGGCCGTCGTACCACCCCTCGGTTCTCCTGAAGCTTTACATCTACGGCTATCTGAACCGGGTGCAGTCGAGCCGGCGGCTCGAACGGGAGGCCGGCCGCAATCTCGAGGTGATGTGGCTGCTGGGTCGGCTCGCGCCCGATCACAAGACCATCGCCGACTTCCGTAAAGACAACGGCCTGGCGCTTCGCATGGTCTGTGCGCGCTTTGTCGAACTCTGCCGTGGGATGGGCCTTCTGGCGACGGCGAGCGTCGCCATCGATGGCAGCAAGTTCAAAGCCGTGAACAACCGAGACAAGAACTTCACACGGGCAAAGGTCCAACGGCGGCGTGCTCAGCTGGAGGAGAGCGTCGCGCGTTATCTGAGCCAACTTGACACGGCCGACCGCCAGGAGCCGACAGAGGCGCTGGCTGCGAAGGTGACGAGACTTGCCGAGAAGCTCACGAAGCTGAAGGAGGAAATGGGCAAGCTTGCCGCGTATGAGAAGCAGATGCTTGCGTCGTCCGATCAGCAAATCTCTCTGACCGATCCCGACAGCCGCTCGATGGCAACGAGCGGCCGCGGCTCCGGCGTTGTCGGCTACAATGTACAGGTCGCCGTGGACACCGAGCACCATCTGATTGTGACGCACGAGGTCACGAACAGCGGTTCAGATCGCGCCCAACTTGCTAACATGGCCAAACAGGCAAAGGCCGTTCTCAAGAGCGAGACGCTCGACGCTGTAGCCGATCGCGGCTACTTCAATAGCCCAGAGATCCTCGCGTGCCACGAGGCCGGAATCACGGTGACGCTGCCCAAGCCGCAGACGTCAAATGCTAAGTCGGAGGGACGCTTCGGTAAGCAGGACTTTGTCTATTTGCCAGAACAGGATGCCTATCGCTGCCCAGCTGGAGAGCGATTACCGTATCGCTATACAAACGAAGAAGACGGCAAGGTGTTGCGGCGCTACTGGACCACAGCCTGTCAAACCTGTTCGCTCAAATCCCAGTGCACGCCGGGGCCGGAGCGGCGGATTACACGGTGGGAGCACGAGCATCTGCTTGAGGCAGTGCAGCAGCGCCTTGACGCAAACCCGGAAGCGATGCGCCAGCGGCGCGAGACGGTCGAACATCCGTTCGGCACGATGAAGGCCCGTATGGGAGCGACGCACTTCCTCACTAAATCGCTCCCAAAAGTAGCCGCCGAGATGGCCCTATCGGTTCTGGCCTACAACCTCACACGGGTCATGAACATCGTCGGGGTCAAGCCGTTGATCGCGGCAATCACAGCCTGAGAAACGCCCGCGTCCTCGTGGTCAGGACGGACGTCCGCAAGGCCGTTTTTACACGACCAAGACCCGTTGCTGACATTGGCAGTTAGAGTGAAGCGGGTTCTTCCTATTCGACAGTCGCCGGAAGATATGCTCACCGCCGGCATCATACTTTCCATCGGCATTAGAGTATTGATTTTAGCATTTTTGGCTGCTACGGACTGCTCATTCGCGCGACTGGCGACATCGGATGGAGCACCATCGGGAAGCGCGGAAGAGCAGCCGCTCGCCTGGGCAATTGGGAATTATCCCCAATCGAAACGCTTCTTTCGGAGCTGCCCATGCTGACATCGATTAAGATCTCCGGTCTTCAGACCTACGGCTACCACGGCCTCTTCGAGGAAGAGCGAGCACTCGGACAAAAGTTCAACTTCGACATTTTCGCGATGCTGCAGGAGGTGCGCTCCCACCTCAGCGATGATCTCGGTTCGTCTATCAGATATGACGCCGTCGTGGACGAGGTGGTTCGGAGTGCAGCATCAGGCAAGTTTCAGACGCTTGAAGCTCTCGGCGAGACGATCGCCACGAATCTACTGCGGCGCTTTATGGCGATGGAAAGCGTGACAGTTGCGGTCGCAAAATCGAGTCCACCGATTCCGCACTCGATAGAACAGGTCGGCGTTCAGGTGACCCTGAGCCGTGCTGAGCTTCTGCAGGGACTGAACGACATCGCTGGCGCCTGACACTCTCCCAGTCCGCCTCACCCGCCAAAAACGGAGATGAAAGGAGGAAAGGTCTTGGATTGGATCATTCGGCCGTTCCGAGCAGCGGACGCCTCGGGAGCTAGGCGGCTCATCGAAGCTGTGTGGCATGAACATTTTGACCAGCATGATGATCCTTTTGTCCGAAACTTCATCTACTCGCGCCTATCGGATGTCGACCATGCGGAAGAGTTTTACGGGGATCGCGCGATCTTCGTGTGTGCGATTGCCCGAGATGCTGTAGTCGGCACCGGTGCGATAAAGCGGGTTGACGATCAATCATGCGAAATGACGCGCATGTTCGTCGCGCCGAGCTATCGAGGTCGAGGGGTTGGACGCGCGATCGCGGGCGAGTTGATCGGGTTTGCACGGAGGACGGGCTACGATCTTATCAGGCTGTCGACCAATAACGCATTGGTGGCCTCGCATCGTCTGTACGAAACGCTTGGTTTTCAGCCTGTATTGCCCTGGGAGCCAGGCAGCGAGGCGCACTCGCGCCACTTTGTTCTCTGGCTATCAGGCCACAACTATTGCGACGTCTAGCTCGCGTCTGAAATAGGCTACTAAGCTGGCTCAAACTAAGCCCGCTCCTGGCGCAGAACGGGCCTGCGGTTTGGCGCTCGCAACGCCTGCTATTTGGGTGCAGCAGGACGCTGGTAACCGTGGAAGGAGAAGGCCGCTTTTGAGCGGTTGCTGAGTTATCCTAACAGCTAGATGATCGACGAGCGGTTTGACTGGAGCAGTTATGAAAGCTTTCTGGGCGAGCACAGCCGCTGCGAACATTCTCTATCACGATCTTCCGGGCAGCGGATCGCCCGTGGTGTTTATCCACGGGCTGGGCTGCGCTTCTTCCTGCGACTATTTAGGTATGGTCTTCGGAACTGTTTTCACCGGTCGGCGTGCCATCTTGGTGGACTTATTAGGCTCAGGCTTCAGTGAGCGTCCTGTTGAATTTAGCTGCTCCGTTGATGCCCATGCACATTCTGTTGCTGAGCTTGTTCAATATGTTTGCCCTAGTTCGATATGCATTTTTGGCAATAGCATGGGTGGCGCCGTCGCCATCGCGCTGGCCACCATTCTCGGACCGCGGGTCGAAAAGCTCGTGCTGAGTGAACCCAATCTGGATCCAGGCGGCGGTCCCTTCAGTAGGAAAATTGCTGCGATACCGGAAGCTGAATACGTGGCATACGGCCATGACAGAATTGTCAAAGCGGCGGCGGCGGAGGGCAACGTCGTGTGGGCGGCTTCGATGGCCATCAGCGCAGCTTTCGCAATTCACCGTGGGGCTAGTTCGCTAACCGCCGGACGCGAGCCGACATGGCGCGAGCTGCTTTATGGACTGAAGATACCGAGAACCATTCTCTTCGGAGAACATTCCCTACTAGATACCGAGTTCGACCGGCTGCCGCGGCACGGCGTCAGCGTTGACATAGTTCCGGCTGCAGGACACTCAATGGCGTTGCAAAACCCAGCTGGGCTGGCAGCTGCTTTGGTTCGAGCGCTCGGCTGAAAGCGGCTATTTGCCCGTTGCGGCCCTTTTCGGCCACCTTGGAGAGCATGTCCGCTCTCGGTGCTTACCGGAATTAAGCGGTCTGACGGCCGGTAGGGCGCTTTTGGCCCGCTACGGACGTGCCGGCCGGTTCGCGCGAAGTTTGCTTCTGGCCCTTCTCGGGCCCGCCGGTCGGCGCGGGCGATGGCCGGTCA
The DNA here is from genome assembly GCF_032484785.1 of Bradyrhizobium sp. SZCCHNS1050. Classification (NCBI taxonomy): domain Bacteria; kingdom Pseudomonadati; phylum Pseudomonadota; class Alphaproteobacteria; order Hyphomicrobiales; family Nitrobacteraceae; genus Bradyrhizobium; species Bradyrhizobium sp. SZCCHNS1050. Next base: position 3,245,054 of record NZ_JAUETR010000001.1, read on the forward strand.
CAGGACTCAACCGGAAGTTACCAGGGCAGAACCGTGAGGCGAGTTTTGACCGATGCTGTCGAAAAAGGACTTGAGAAGTCAAGCGAGCAGTGATTCCTGATTAAAGGGCGGCAGGAGAATCGGGGATGATGGGGCGGCAGGACCGAGATCAGGGCCAGCTCTTTTATGAGTTTAGCCTCGACGAGATGATCCCGACTGATCACCTGTTGCGACGGATCAATGTGTTTGCGACGGCGGTTCTGGCCGATTTGCACGACCAACTAAGGGCTTTTTACAGCGATATCGGCCGGCCCTCGGTTGATCCGGAGCTGATGATCCGGATGCTCCTGGTGGGTTACTGCTATGGCATTCGTAGTGAGCGGCGGCGGTCGTGTCCCCGGAGGTGGTGTAGCTCGGTGGAGCAAAGCCGCCCGGACGCGCGCTCCCAAATAGCGCCGTAGCGGGCGGGCGGCTTTGCGGTGGTCACCGGCAGTTCTCCGGTAGGATCGGGTTGCGACACGCCAACGCAACCGAGGAACCACCGATGACCGAAGACATGATGAACCTGCGCACGCTGGTAGAGAAGACCCCAGACGCCGATCTGCTGCGCGAGATGATCGGCTTTGCGGCCCAGCGCCTGATGGAGCTGGAGGTCGAGAGCCAGACCGGGGCTGCCTATGGCGAGAAGAGCCCCGAACGTCTGGCCCAGCGCAATGGCTACCGCGACCGGATCTGGGAGACCCGCGCCGGTGCGGTGGAGCTGCGCATCCCAAAGCTGCGCAAGGGCTCCTATTTCCCCGGCTTCCTGGAGCCGCGGCGCATGGCCGAGAAGGCGCTCACCGCCGTGGTTCAGGAGGCTTACGTTCAGGGCGTCTCGACCCGTTCGGTCGACGATCTGGTGCAGGCGATGGGCATGACCGGCATCTCCAAGAGCCAGGTCAGTCGGTTGTGCGGCGAGATCGACGACAAAGTGAAGGCCTTCCTCGGCCGTCCAATCGAGGGTGACTGGCCCTATCTTTGGATCGACGCCACCTATGTGAAGGTGCGCCAGCAGGGGCGCATCGTCTCCGTCGCGGTGATCGTTGCAGTCGGCGTCAACAGCGACGGCCGGCGCGAGGTTCTCGGCATGGACATCGGGCCGTCCGAGGCCGAGACGTTCTGGACCGCCTTCCTGCGCAAGCTGGCCCGCCGCGGCTTGCGCGGCGTCAAGCTGGTGGTGTCCGACGCCCACGAGGGCATCAAGGCCACCGTGACCAAGGTGCTCAACGCCAGCTGGCAACGCTGCCGCGTCCACTTCATGCGGAACGTGCTGGCTCATGCCGGCAAGAGCGGACGGCGCGTGGTCTCCGCCTTCATCGCCACGGCCTTTGCCCAGGACGATGCCGAGGCCGCTCGCACCCAATGGCGCAAGGTCGCCGATCAGCTCCGTCCCAAGCTGCCCAAGCTTGCCGGCTTCCTCGACGAGGCCGAGACCGACGTGCTTGCCTACATGACGTTCCCGCCGCAGCATCGGACCAAGTTGCACTCCACCAATCCGATCGAACGCCTCAACGGCGAGATCAAACGGCGCACCGAGGTGGTCGGCATCTTCCCCAATGAGGACGCTATCGTCCGCCTCATCGGAGCTGTCCTGCTCGAACAGAACGATGAATGGGCGGTCCAACGCGCCCGCTACATGACGCTGGAAACCATCGCGCCATTGAGCGATGATCCGAACGTCAGCCTCACGGCTATCGCCAGCTGACAGGCCCGGCTCCAGCCGGCGAACGCGGTGGGCCGCCAGCTACACCACGCTTGGGGACACGATCGCGGCGGCTGTGTCAGGAAGTGGCGCTGCACCTTGCTTACCGCTGGTTCTGCAGGCTCGATCTCGACGATAAGGTTCCGCACCATTCGACCTTCTCGGTGAACCGGCTCGGCCGCTTCCGCCAGAGCGAGATCCTGCGCTACATTTTTGAGCGCGTGGTTGCAGCCTGCATGGTTGCCGGGCTCGTCAAGGGCGAGGGGTTCGCTGCGGATGCGAGCGTGATGGAAGCCAATGCCAGCCGCTATCACGGCAAAGCGCCGGACGAACTGGAATGGACCGACACGCAACGTCAGAAGCGTGCAGTGAGCGAGTATCTTGCTGGACTTGAGGCCGAGGCGCGGGTCCAGCAAGGCGGTGATGCTCGCGGTGGCGGCTCTGATGGGACCCCCACGGCAGCGTCCGATCGCAAGCCGCCGAAGGTGATCTCGCCTTCCGATCCGTCGTCGGCGTGGACGGCAAAAGCCAACAAGCGCGTGCTGTTCGGATATGGCCTAAACTACCTTATCGACCTCAAGCACGCGATCATCGTCGACGTTGAAGCCACGCCGGCGCGGACCTTTGACGAGGTGGCGGCGACCTCAACTATGATCGAGCGCACCAGACGACGATTCAATCTGAAGCCGAAGCGGCTTGCCGCCGACACGGCCTACGGGACCGGCAAGCTCCTTGCCTTTGTTGTCGGTGCAGGCATCATACCGCATATCCCGGTCTGGGATAAGAGCGCGCGAGAGGACAACACATTCTCTCGCTCTGACTTTGTCTTCAAGAAGAAGAGTAACGTCTACATCTGCCCCGCCGGCAAGACGCTGGGCACCACTGGGCATGCCGGCAGCGATCACACAATCCGCTATATTGCCTCGGTGCTGGACTGCCGCGCCTGCTCCCTGAAGCCGAGGTGTTGCCCGAACATGCCTTCGCGCCGCATCCTGCGCGATATTAATGAGGACGCTCGGGATCTCGCTCGGAGCAAGATGAAAACGAAAGCGTTTCTGAAGTCGCGCGACGAACGAAAGCGCGTTGAGATGCGTTTCGCTCACCTCAAAACTCACCACGGTTTCGAGCGCATGCGGCTCAGAGGCCTTTCCGGCGCCCGCGACGAGTTTCACCTTGCAGCCATTGTGCAGAACCTCAAGACGATGGCGTTGCGTTTACTCCGCCCGCCAACAGGTGGAGTGTGCACCTCGATTGGGTGAATGCCAGGCAGCCGGGCGTGATGTTCGCGACTAGGCCTCGACGCTGACCAGAAACAAGCCGAGAGGCTCTTCCAACAGCAAACCCAATTGAAACAGTGCATTTTTCGACAGCATCGACCCGAAGCGGACCATTGCCACGACATGGCAATATGGTATCCCGATGCTGGTCAAGGGCCATTTTCAAGCCGGGGGTTACGCAGTGATCAACCGAAGATACTTCATGGGCGGGCTAACGCTCGTGGCGACCTCGCACCCTCTGTTCGCAGCACCTCCTGAGGAGCTTACAGCGATGAGTGTGGAGGGCTCCATCGCCCTGAAACGCTACAGTCCAGAGTCAACCGGAAAGCGGCCAGGAGTCGTAGTCCTGCATGGCGCGAGGGGCATTGAACTTAAGCCGCGTGCTTATGAGCGCTATGCTAATGCTTTGACTGCGGCAGGCATTGATGCCTACCTGATCCGCTACTACAGCCGCGCAGACGAACAAGTGCTGGACAAGCTAAGCACACAGGAGGAGCGGGAAGCATATCGAACGGACCGGTTCGATATATGGGCCGACCGCGTATCTTCCGCTCTGACTGGCATCCTAGAAAGGCCTGATAGCTCTGGACGGGTCGGCCTGCTTGGGTTTTCACTCGGCGGTTACGTGGCTGCGGCAGCTGCGGCGCGAGACGACAGAGTCTCAGCTTTGGCCGTGCTCTACGGCGGGATGCCAAACAAAATGGTATCTCGCGTGAAGCGTCTGCCGCCTCTGCTCGAACTTCACGGCGACGCTGATCACAACGTTCCTCTTGCGCAAGGCGAGGCGTTGGTCAAACTCGCAAAATCGGTGGGAGCACAAGCCGAACAGGTCGTTTATCCAGGGAAAGATCATGGCTTCGACTTTTCGGATAACGATCCCGCGACAACCGACGCGATAGATCGAGTGGTTCGGTTCTTTCGATCCGACCTACAAACCGGGTAAGTCTCTCTACGTCGCGCTTGGTTGGTCTGCCTTTGGCCCATGGCTGCCGACTTGCGGCGCTGCGGCAAGTCGCCTGTTATCTGGGGTACACCGGCCATAGCGCCACTCCATTTCGGAGGACAGCCCATGGCCCGGCAGAGAAAGGCCGTCAAGGCCATGCCGTGTCGGTTATTCGAGGTTGTGCAGAAGAGATTTGCTCGGCATGAGAATTTCAGTCTTTGACCCTGAACGGGACGTCGCGAGCCGATTGCTGCATGCAGATCACTGAGGCAGCGCCACCCCGGCGATTTGCATGACGCCAAGCTGGTCGAACAACTCAATCTGCTCACCGTTCAGCACTGGAATGTAGCAACGACGTCTAGCAGCCGAGATCAAGATACAGAGCTTATCCTCCGCGACCGCCCATGTCCCCGTTGCGGGCCCAAAGGACTCGTCCCAGTGCGGATAAGTCATCCGGCCGTCGGGCTCGAATCGCATGGATAACGGACCATTCTTGAGCTTCGGACCGAAGCTGATCGTCTTGCCCTTGAATTTTGCGGCCAGGGTCTCACCTGTCGGTCTTTCGCCGGTTGCTGCGGTGAGCGAGGCATCGGGCCCCGGATCATAGCCATCGGCCTTCAGGATGAGCCAGAAGAGCCTGGCCATGTTGCGAAATGAAGGTTCGACGTACGGCGCATCGCGGTCGACACGATGCACCACGACAAGGTCGAGTGCGGGTACGACTAAGGCGTATTGGCCGCCGGCACCTTGGGCCATAAAGCTTCCCTCGGGCAAAGTCACCGTAGGCGCAACGTCACCGCCCAGAAAACCGATCCACCAGAGATAGCCATAGCCCATCCCGAACGCTGCTTTCGAATAGCTGCGCGTGCTCTCTTCCACCCACTCCCGCGGCACGATCTGGTGTCCGGCCCAATTGCCTTTGTGAAGATAGAGAAGTGCAAAACGCGCCAAGTCCCGTGCGCTCATGCGGATCTCATAGGCGGGGTGGATAGACGCTTCGCCGCGGACGTAGCTGCCATCCTGTGGCCGGTAGTCCTGCATGCCGATTGGCTTTGCGATCTTTTGGTCGAGCGCCTCGAAGAGGCCGGTGCCAGTTGCGTGCTCGTAGATCGTGCCAAGCGCGTTGAAGTCCCAATTGTTGTAATACCAGAAGGTGCCGGGCGGGTGACTGCCGCGCGGCGGTCTCATCTTGGCATTGTCCGGCGTCTCATAGAGCGCCGCGTGGTAGACCCCGGAACGCGCTTCGAGGAGTTCGCGCACCGTCGCGCCCTTCTCGACCCCGGTCAAGCCAGGCGGGTTATCGTCGATGCCAAGTTCGCCAAGCGTGCTGTCAAGGTTGATCTGGTGATCCGACACTGCGATGCCGATCAGGGCGCTGAGCATGCTCTTGCGGATTGAAGCGACTTCCATCGGCTTCGTCGTACTGCCCCACTCGGCCACGACCTTGCCGTGCTGAACGATCACAACTGCGCTCGAATGAATCTGATCCGAAAAGGATCGCGCTTGGGCCAATCCGGTTTCTGACCAACCCAATTCTGCAGGCGTGACGCGCTCCCACTCCGCTGCTGGGAAGCCATCTTCAGCTTGGGCATGCTCGAACCGAACCAAAGCGCCGAGCAGCACGACGGCGAAAACAATCTGGCGAATATGCATAGGATGATCCCACCCGTTGCGAGCTTGACCAGATTGCTAAACACTAATCATTAACAGAATTAAGCAGAACGCCTGTTGAAGTGTTTTCTTTGGATACCCGCCAACCATCCTCATAGCGACGTCTCTTGTTGGCCCATGGCTGCCGACCTTCGATGTCCGCGCTGACGGTCGCGACCAGAGGTAACCCGGACATAGTGATCCAGCCCGGTTCGATCGTGAATACCAGCAGCCCTCCACGTCCGTAATGGGCTGTTTGCGGACGTCGGTCACATGATCGCGACGGTTCGCAATGGGGCACTCGCGCTACGTTCGGTGCCTCGGATCATTTCCGGTCATCAACTAGAAAGCTGACCCCAACGGGGCTCCGCCTGTTCGTCAGTCGAGCGCCTGTGCTCACAAGAATCCTTAAGCGCATGGAGGCCAAGAGCCGGGCCACAGAAGCTCAGTCAAGGCCGTGAGCCGGCTCCGAGGGCCGGGCGCAGCGCGAGCCTGGACGGAGCTCCGTTGGTCCGGCAGCGGCCTTCCGGGCGCTCATGGATAGGACTGTCCCAATCTGCGAACCAGTTCGCCAGGCTGCGAATGGTGCCGTTCGGGGCGCTGATTTTCCTCGCTTTTGATCTTCAAGCAACTCTACGAAGTCTGCTTTGGTGCCATGCTGCTCTGAGTGAACGCAAAGACATACGACCGCCGATTCTTCGCCACGGAGAGGCGCTTTTATCTTGCCGGGAGTAATCGGGCGCTTCTCCGCGTTCTGCTCCGACATGATCGTCTCCTCTGCTTGATATTATACGGCTGCACACGAGCGGTCGACAACGTGGCATTGGTCCGGCTTTCGTCATGATCTGGGGGTGATGACATCTGGTGGTCCATCCAGGAGTTCGTGCTCAGCCCCGCCAGCCATGCGGGCGCACATGTCGTCGTCAGGATCGCGGGGCAACACAGACACAGTAGCGCGCTCGACGTCTCAATCGAGCTGTCGTCGCCGGCAAGATAACGTGCTCTCCGCATCCGCTTCGATCCACCAAACGCCTCTCCGCCGACCGGCGGAAGCTCAGCCAATCTTCTGTCGTCGCACTGTCTGTCAGACGGCGCTCGCCAGAGCTCTCACATAGCGGCGGCGAGCGCCGTCGGGTTGCTAAAACTCGGTTCGGCTGCACTTTCATCTTCGGCTGCGAACCGGAACACAGATCCATCGATCCACATGCGATGCATGACCACCGCCAGCTTACGCGCAACGGCCACCACCGCGCGTTTGTGGCCACGTTTGGCTGCGATCCGAACACCCCAGGCCTTGATGCCGCACCATTTCTTGGAGCGCACCAGCATCGCGCTCGCAGCCTCGTAGAGCACGGTACGAACCTCCCCATCGCCGCACTTCGAGATGTGCCCTTCGATGTCGATCGATGTGCCCGTCTGTATGCGGCGGGAGGTCAGCCCAAAATGCGCCCCCACGGTCTTGGACTTGCTGAACCGGTGCGGATCGTCGATCGCTGCCTTGAAGGTCAAAGCGGTCACGGGACCAACGCCTGGAATGGCGCAGAAGCGCCGGCAGAGCTCGTCCCGGCCGACCATTTGAACCAGCAAGTCGTGCAGCCTCTTGTACTCGGCCCATAGTGCTTCCCAGGCCCGTAACATGCATTCCGTTATGCCCCCAATCAGACTGTCATGAGCCACCAGGTCTCGCACCCGCGCCGTAAACGAGGCCCGCTGAACCCGCGGTCCAACCAACAGACCGAACACCTTCAGCGACTGTCTGATTTCGTTTTCGATATCGAGCAGCTTGCGCTTGAGCGTCCGGCGGTGAGCGAGGAGCAGCCGTAGTTTATGGCTCTCCGGGCTCTTGACGTGGACCGGTCGATACCAGCCCGCCCGCACCAGATGCGCCAGACCGCGCGCGTCATTCTTGTCGGTCTTATTGCGCTGCGCCTGCAGGGCGGCCGCTGCCTGCCGTGCTTCCAACAGCACCATGGGAAGGCCCAGGGACACGAGCTCACGGTGCAGCCAAGGTGCTACACTGCCTGCTTCATGGCCGACCTTGTCGAGCCGCGGCAGATACGGCGCAAGCGCTTCAAAGATGATCGCCGGATCGGTCAAAACGCTGGCTTCGAACACAATGGTGCCGTCGCGGCTGTTCATGACGCAGATCGCGGTCTTCGTGCTCGAGGTGTCGAGTGCTGCTGAGAGTTTCATCGGCGGACGTCCTCTTCGGCGAATCAATGTTGATTCACCGCAATGCTGCGCCTTTGCCGCCAAGACTGTCTCGTCTTGCGCGCGCCCGATTACGCCGACAGAGTAATCGGGCGTCTCTCCGCCTTCTTCTTCGACATGATCGTCTCCTCTGCTTCATACTATACGGCTGCACCCGAGCGGTCGACAACATGACAATGGTCCGGCTTTCGTCGTGATCTTGCGGTGATGACATCTGGTGGTCCATGCAGGAGTCCGTGCTCAGCCCCGCTCGCCATGCGGGCGCACATGTCGTCGTCAGGATCGCGGGGCAACACAGGCACTCACGCGCGCTCGCAGCCTCGATCGGGCTGTCGTCGCCGGCAAGATAGCGTGCTCTCCACATCCGCTTCGATCCACCAAACGCCTTTCCGCCGATCAGCGGAAACTCAGCCATTCTTCTGTCGTCGAGCTGTCTGCCAGACGGCGCTCGCCAGAGCTCTCACATTGCGGCGGCGAGCGCCGTCGGGTTGCTTAAATTCGGTTCAGCGGGGCTTTTATCTTCGGCTGCGAACCGGAACACAGATCCGTCGATCCACATGCGATGCATCACCACTGCCAGCTTGCGTGCAACGGCCACCACCGCGCGCTTGTGGCCTCGCTTAGCTGCGACCCGGACACCCCAGGCCTTGATGCCGCACCATTGCTTGGAGCGCACCAGCATCGCGCTCGCCGCCTCGTAGAGCACGGTGCGCACCTCCCCGTCGCCGCACTTCGAAATGTGCCCTTCGATGTCGATGGATGTGCCCGTCTGGATACGCCTGGATGTCAGTCCGAAATGCGCGCCGACGGTCTTCGACTTGCTGAACCTGTGCGGATCATCGATGGCCGCCTTGAAGGTCAGTGCCGTCACCGGGCCGACGCCGGGAATGGCGCAAAAGCGTCGACAGAGTTCGTCCCGGCCGACCATCTGCACCAGCAGATCATGCAGCTTTTTGTACTCGGCCCACAGTGCTTCCCACGCTCTCAACACGCAGTCTGTCACGCCGGCGATAAGCCGGTCACAAGCCACCAACTCGTGCACTCGCGCTACAAATGTCGCGCGCTGGACCCGCGGTCCGACCATCAATCCGAAGACCTTCAGGGACTGTCTGATCTCGTTCTCTATGTCGAGCAATTTTCGCTTCAGCGTTCGCCGGTGTCCCAGCAGAAGCCGTATCTTGTGACTCTCCTGACTCTTGACATGAACCGGTCGATACCAGCCCGCACGCACGAGGTGCGCCAATCCTCGCGCGTCATTTTTGTCAGTCTTGTTGCGCTGGGCTTCCAGCGCAGCCGCGGCCTGCCGCGTTTCCAACAGGACCATGGGCAGGCCAAGAGACACGAGCTCGCGGTGCAGCCACGGTGCTACACTTCCTGCTTCATGGCCGACCTTGTCGAGCCGTGGCAGGTACGGTGACAACGCTTCGAAGATGATCGCAGGATCGGTCGCCACGCTGGCTTCGAACACGACGGCGCCGTCACGGCTGTTCACAACGCAGATTGCGGTCTTGGTGCTGGATGTGTCGAGTGCTGCTGAGAGTTTCATCGGCGGACGTCCTCTTCGGCGAATCATTTTTGATTCCCCGCGATGCTGCGCCTTTGTTGCCGCGACTGTCTCATCTCGCACTCGCCCGATTACGCCGCCAGTCGAACCCGCCCTACGTTCGCTCCTCTCAAATTCCAATCTGAACTGCGCTCGGACACCGCGCCGTGGCTACACGAGTAGTAAGTCTCAGGCAGCATCTTTGCTGCTGCTCCGATCTGACCATTGGCATCCGGCCGCAGGGTCTTGGCGATCTATCGACAGAATCCAAGCGAGCGAACTGCATCGGCGATGCTATTCGTCCGCAGATCCGAGATGGAATGCCGGACGACCCGCTAGCATCAATCCAACACGGATCGGTCCAGCATCGAGGAAAACTGGTGTTTAAGCCGCACGCAAATCGCTGATCTGGATGGCTGAGACCGAGCGTCGATCGCAGCAGGTCGGCAGCAACGGCGCATCGTGGCCGTTAAGGGGAGGGCTGTAGCGTGCGGCGTCGCGCAATTCGGCCGTTCCGCTCTGGCTTCGGACGTGCCACCTTTGCGGGACACCTGCGCACAGGGCGGGGCTCGCGAGGCTTGATCCGCTTTCGCCAAGCGGCGGGCAGAATCGTCCGCCATCCGGCACCACTACGCTCAAGCCTCTCCGTATTCTCCCCACGGGGCGAGCAGGAGAGATGACCGGTCCCGGTCTGGGCAGGCGGCTCCCCGTTCTGGCCACTGAGGTCAGCCTCATCGTTTTGGAGCAGCCGGCCTTTCGCGCGCCTCCGATCTAGCGGGCCGAAACGCAAGGAGCAGCATCTGATCATGACCGAGTCCGTTCCGCCCCATCCATTCGATGACATGGAGGCGCTGGCCTGGCTGCGCTCCCAGCCCGAGGGACACGTGACGGTCAGCGCCGCTGAGCTCGGACGCCAATGGGGCTGGAATAGGATGCGGACCAGTCGTCGCCTGAAAGCCTGGGAGCGCGCGGGCCTGATCAGTCGTAACGCTGAAGCGATCATTGTAACGGGGACCGTAACACCGACCGCTACAGATGGTACCGCCGGCGTTACGGACGCCGCCGGCGTCACAGGAATGTCCAGAGCGGAGGAAGCCCATCGTTCCCCGACACGCGTCAAGCTCGCCGCTTTGATTGTGGCTCTGGCGCTGGCTTGTGTATCGGCTGCCTTTTCCATCGACGGCCTGACCGCGATCTTTGCCGGAGCCTTCTGGCCTGTCATCATCATGGGCGCCGTGCTGGAGGCTGGAAAGCTCGTGGCGGCGGCCTGGCTGACTGAGCATTGGACGTCTGCGCCGTCCCTCCTGAGGTTCGTCCTCGTCCTGATGATTGGCGTGTTGATGGGCCTGAACGCCGTTGGCGTATTCGGCTTCCTCACCCGCGCTCACCTCGACCATATGGCATCCATAGATCTCACCCTTGCCGACAGAACCGCAGACGTCGAGGCCCGCCTCGGGATGCAGAACCGAATGGTCACCGACATTGACCGGCGTATTGCCCAGATCGACGCGGCCATCGACGAGGCGACGCGCCTTGGCCGGCCGGTCGGAGCGATGACGATTGCTGACCAGAGGCGTCGCGAGCGTGCCGACATCGCGGCGGAACGCCAGCGTGAGTCCCAGGCTCTCGCCAATCTACAGATCGAAAAAGCCAAGATTGACGCGCAACGCAGGCGTGCCGAGGCCGAGGTCGGACCGATACGATATCTCGCCGAGCTGATTGGCATACCCACCACGGACTTTGAGCGAGCGGTCCGGCTGCTCACGCTGGCGCTCGTTGTCGTCCTTGATCCGATGGCAGTGGCGCTGCTGCTCGCTGCTGGAGTTCACGCGAGGCGCGCAGGTTCATTCTGACCGGCGCCGCGTTGCTTCCCACTATAGGTTTAAGCGAGCAGAATGACGCGGCGGCGCAGCCGCAGATCATCCCAGCCGCTGACGTGCGGCCCCACAACCGGCCAATATCATGGTTCGGCTCCTGATCTTCTTTCTGGGGAACGAAGCAGCGTTTGAGGTCGAGAAAAGCCATCGCCGCCTAAACTTCAATTTCGATCGGAACGCCAATCTGATTAGCGACCGGCGTATAGATGTCGGTCTCGATACCGGGCGTCTCGATCGTTACGATGAGTGAGTAGCGCGCGGTTCTGTTCCACGCGTTGAGGTGCGGACGCTTATTCCACCAGCCCATGGTGGGATAGACCGCAAGATGGCCGCGTGCCGCGAGGCTCGCAGCGGTGCCCCGCCAGACATCGGAATGCAGCGAGCCGACCGACGTGAGGCCGCTCAAACGGCCAAACTGCCAGCCTGGGTCGGCAAGGCCGGGCGCCCGATATTCTTCATCACGCGCGAATTTGTTAATCCGGCGCTCGAAGTCGGCGATCGTCTCAAGGGGGTTGCGCACGGCGAAGCGCAGTCCGTGCGACTGGTACCCGTAACGCGGCGCCCAACCACGACCGCCGGGGCTAGGTTCGACGAAATAGGAGAGCGTGACCCGCATCATGACTTCGGTGTCGCCGAGCTCGGCGAGTTCATCAATCGGCCAGGGCAGGGGATGCGGCCGCATCTCACGCGTTTTGACCGTGCCGCCTTCCTTGAAGAAAGGCTCAAGCTCCGTTTCGGCGACAAGCGTGAGACAATTGTCCAGACTGGAGAGCAGGCGCGGCAGGTTTGGGACGCCATAGCCGCAGCAACGGAGCAACGTTTTGTAGTCGACGCGGCCGTTCTCATGGCTGAAGCGCGCGAGCATAGCCGGTGTCCATTCTGCGAAGTGGGCCATAAGCGCCCTGACCGTCTCAGGCCGCATATGGGGGTATTTCGCCCACAGCATCGCGGCAAAACGGCTCGCGAGCGCCGCGGCGGCGCTTGTGTCGCCGAAAGTGATGAGCGGCGGCCGCCCGGCAAAGTTGTGCGCCGTCGTAAGCAGCTGAAGATCGTCCAGATCGGCGGGATCGGCGACGTCTGGGTTCGATGCGAGATTGCCAGCCTCCATTACGATATCCGGCTTGAAAGGCCACCTTGTCCAGGTAGTTGAGGTGCAGCTGCACGCCGCGAGATCGCCACGCGGCGCGAGCGGTTGCCATTGAGGCCACTTATTGCCGTCGATCGTCACCTTGTCGGTATATCCGCCCACCGTCAGAGCGTTCCATGATTGGGCGGGGTCATGGATGCCGTCGGTAAGATTCGAGGCGGGATAGTTGCGCCGTTGGTCGGCTGCGGTGTTGCCGGCCGAAACGAGGAAGAGACGTTTGGGTGCGCCGTCGAGGCCCGCGGCAAGTGCATCGACCGCGGCTGACCAGGACGATGGCCGTCCCCGGTCGCGTCCATCAGTTGAAGTCACGGACATGCAGAAGACGCGGTTGCGGTCGGCGGTGACTTCGACGCGTGCCGCGCTTTCTTCTGTAACGGCCCCGTAAAGCTCGGGTTCGTGCGGATCATCCTCGTTGAAGATCTTCACCGACTCGATGCGGTGCGTGCAGACCACAGGTCCCTGTGCGGCAAGCACGTCGGTCAGATCACCAAACGAGGCGAGGCCTGCCATTTCCGTGCCGTGACCGTAGCGGTCATCGACGTTCCAAGCGGGTTTGTAGGTATGAAGATCGGTCTCGTCGATAAGAGGCGCAAGCAGCGCATGAGCCCGGTTAACGCCCGTATCGAGTAGGCAAACGTAGGGGGCGCCCGCGGCAGGTGCCGTGAGATCGTCGATCCATTGCCGTTGCTCGACGGAGGTCATCTCTGTGAAGAAGGTGGCCGTCACCTTAGGTAGGCGCAGCTCGGCAATCATGCCGAGAATCTCGACCGATCGCGCGAGGTCGATCGCAGTTCCGCGCACGAGGACTACCGTGCGGTCGACAAAGTTCAGAACTTGCTCGCCAACGGTGAGATTGAAATGTTCGGCATAACCGCGCAGGCGAGCCAAATGATCGATGCGCGCTTCCCGGCGCAGCCATAGTTCCCAGGTGATGGCGGCATCGGGTAAAGGAAACGGTAAGGTCTCCTCGGTCCATAAAGCCTCGAGCGCCGCAAGCTGGATATTGCTGATACTCTCGACGAAATCCTGGTTCTTGGGGCGTGCGATGCCGTGCTCGGTGCGAGGTTGTGTGTTCTCGTCCCGGTAGGCCTCAATCTTGCGGAGGAATAGCTCAAGCTTGTTCTCGGGAACGAACACGGTTGCTTGCATCGTGTTGTCTTGAAGTGTCTTGACGCTGCAAAGCTGGATGCCGCTGCCGGTAATATCCAGACTCTCGAACTTGAGCGGAAAGTTCGGCTCACTGTCAAAGCGCAGATAGATGCCGAGGCCTGCATCAATTCCGATGGCGCGCTGCTCCTCGGCGCGAGCCGCGGCTTGAGGTTTGATCGCGTCGAGTTGCTCAGTCAGCGTTTGCGCATGGGCCGCGCGATCGCGGGCCGGCAAGTTGATGCGCTCCCGCGGGCCGGTGCTGGGGCTAGTAAAACGGGATGGTTCGCTGGTGGTTGGAACAAAGAGATGAGGATGTGGTGCCATGCCGCCCCTATCGGCACAAGGTTATCATTTGCTGTTATGCGTAACGGCAGTCTTTCGGTCTGAAATGGCGTGGACGAGTTCGCTGTGCGTAACGGACGTGCGATCGTGAATGATGGCATCCTTGATCGCGTCCTCGCAGGCGCGTGTGATGTCCGCAAAATTGAGCCCTTGCGCCGTCACAGCGACCTTGGGCCATTGGATTCTGCCGGTTGCGAAAGCTCCCAGTTTAATTTTTAGAGCTTCGACAATACGAGCCTTGTCGGGAAGGTCGTACTGGATGACATCGTCAAAACGACGGAATAGGGCTTGATCAAGGATGCGGACATGATTTGTAGCGGCAACGATCAGGCTGTCCGAATGGTCTTGCTCAACCATTTGCAGGAAGCTGTTGAGCACACGGCGGATCTCACCGACATCGTTGGCCAAGCCGCGGGCCGAGCCGATACTGTCGAATTCATCGAAGAGATAAACGCCGCGTGTCTGATTGAGGGCTTCGAAGATCAGCCGCAACTTGGCGGCGGTTTCACCCATGAACTTCGTAATCAGCCCGTCAAGGCGAACGACGAAGAGCGGCAAGCCGAGCTCGCCGGCAAGCGCCGAAGCAGTGAGCGTCTTACCAGTGCCGGGTGGGCCGACCAGTAGCAATTTGCGACGGGGGGAAAGGCCGCTGTTGCGAATGAGTGAAATCGCGCGCTGTTCGCGGATGACGCGGTCCAGCTTTTTCCGCGTCGGAGCACCAAAGACCAGGTCTTTGAGATGAACATTGGGGTAGGAGACGGAGAGAAGCTCCGCGACTTCGCCGCGTGGTCGCGCAAGTGGGATGGGTTGCTTCGGGGGTATCGCGATCCTCGCCTTGGCCTTGTCGATCAGCGCGCGGATTTCTTCGGCGAGCTTGCCATGACCAAGACGCGCTTCATGCGCGGCTATCTGCATTGCAACAGAGTAAAAATGTCCTTCGTCGCCCTCCATAAGAGACGAGATCAGTGCTTTGACTTGGTCGGCGCTTGGCATGGTGTCAGTGGCCCCAGCCTCACTCTAATACAGAATCAGGCACATGATAGAGGGTATCCGTTTCATCAACTTTAAAGTTAGGGTGGTGCGGGCGGCCGGATTTGAACCGGCATAGCTCTTTCGAGCCGAGGGATTTTCATACCACTACGACTTTCGTCGCCTTGCCCGGCGCGTTCGCGCTTGCTCGTCTAGTCTCGACACCTCGCGCCGGCCGTTCGGCCGGAGCGCTCGGCTCGGGATTGCCTTTGACCGGTTTCCCTGAGTTTGAGCAGTTTTGCACATCGGGTCTCCCCGGGGGCACTCAAGTTGCGTCTAAGTCCCTTGCGTCCACCAATTTCGCTACGCCCGCGTCGTTCCATCCTAGCGGGGTGTAAGCGCGCAGGAAAACGGAGAATTGCTATAGCGGATTCTGCGGTAATTGCAGTGCTTTTTTAGTTTTTCCAGGCTTCTTTGGTTTGGCGCGAACGCGGTCTCGAGGTTGCTTCGCCGGATGGAGCACCGCTCAGAGGCACGCCGACCGCCCACGTCCAGCGGTCGAACGACTAAAAGATGGGCCCAATGTCGCGGTGGTGGTCGTAGGACAGACCAGTCATGGCGCCGAGTCTCTCCGCCGATGACGCAGGGATTGAGGTGCCAGCTCATGTCGTGGAGTGGATCAGATCATGAGCGCGAACAGGGCCGCGATACTGGCGACGACCTTCAGCGAGCGCGCGCCAAGCGCGATCCTGCGATCGCCGTCACGACGGTAATGATCAGGAGGATGACGACGAGCCATAGCCAAGACAAGGCGCTACTCCGAGTTCCACGGAGCGTAGTCTACTCGTTCGGAGGCGTTAGACAAATGTGGGCTGCTTGGATCGTTTTGGATCGCTAAATTCATGGGCTTTAGACAGAAAACCGCAGCAGTCTTACAGGGGGCAATGAATTTTCACACCCTATGCACCTGTGGTGCTGACGCTTCGCGAGCCGGATGCGGCCATCTCATTGGGGTGAAACAAAAGATCCTGTTAAGCGGGGTTTACGGAAACAGGATCGAGCGAATACAGCATGGTCTCTAAGGATCAATAGACAAAGGTGGGTCAACAACTTGCAGGCGCTCGGACGCGTACCCGGGGGGCGTGCTGCAGGATCAATGGACGAAAGCGCGTTGGGTGATGCAGCCAGTTGCGGATCGAAAACCGCCCTGCCTGGCTTGAGAACAAAGGTGGCCCAATCTAAAAAGCTAAGCCGCGTTCCCTTGCCCGTATGCTCGCTTTCGATGGTGAACTGTCAGTTTGGGGCTATGGATGCAATCTGCTGGCCTATCCCCTGCATGACATGGGAGTTGGCGTTGATGTCCAAGATTTGCGTCTGCCTTTCCGGCGGCAGGACAACCACGGCGTTTTCAGGCTTTGAATGAAACCAGCTCATGCACCCCTCCACTGATTGTGGAGGGAATCGGCGGAAAGTCAGAAGTGCTTAACGGGGCATAAGAAAGAGGAGCTTCGTCATTTCCAGAACTTCAGCAGATCAGAAAGCTTCTCACTCTTGACAACAGACGCGGATACCAAGACGCCTAAGACAGCCGGAACCCCAAGGCATCCAAGCAAGTAGGTCCCAAGAGAGACGGCCGCGATTTTTCCGAACATGTCGACAAGCTCCGGATGGCTGTGGTCGAACGCTATAAGCCCATCTCGGAGAGACAACACGACCTCAGCCGCTTTGTCATAAGTTTTAGCGGCAATGAGCTGGGCCATCTGTCCAAAGCCTTGCTCCAGCTTCTGAAGCTCACCCCTGATGACGTGCTGGGTGTTGCCAGAGCCCGTATGGATCGCCGTCTCACGTGCTAATTCGGACGCGATGGTCTCGGCCAAGCGCCGGTAGAACTCCGGATTCTCGGCTAACTTCTCTGCTATACCAATGGGACTAAAGGGTGCACGAACAACCTCGGGGATGACGGTTACGGTCGCATCACTCGTAATAGGATCGAGCGCAATAGTTGCTTGCGCATTGACGGCGGTTTGCAACGTGGCATTTGACGTCACGGGAGTCAGCTGACCGGCTTCTCCGACCCCGACGACACCGCGAAAGTTGGCGACATCACCTCCGCCAACCCGGCCTTCACCAGCCACGCCATGGAACGACGCTCGGTCACTGGGTTCCCCGCCTTGGTGTGGATTGGATTCCTTGTCGTCCATCGCATCGTACCCAGCCTTCGAAAAACTCTAGCCCAGTCGCTTACCTGAGATCTACGGGCTGGACTCTTCGTTCTTGTTTTGTTTCTATAATGGCCTTCCATCTAAGGGCGGACAATGCCGGACATTGATTTTATCCGGGAAGAAATAGCGTGTATGCGCACCCACGTCGGCAGGGAGAGGAGAGAGATCTTTCTGCTTAAGCGAGCTGGCATACCCACGGCCTCGGCGGAGGTTCTCCTCCAGAGGATGCTGGACACCATCGATAACCTCTGTGCCGTGAGGGACAAGCTCAACGACAAGAAACCAGGCCATAACGCGGGCAGGCTTCTTGGAGGGCGACCATGGTGAGATACTTCAGCGATGAGCCCGAGCTGTCGCCATTCCTCAAGGCGCTGAACGACGTCCGAAACAAAGCGACGCGAGAGGGCTGGTGCTATGCACACGTCCAGGTGATCATTGTGTCGATCGACCAGTACGCCGAAGCCGCGACGGGAAATCGGGACTATTTCCTGAATAAGCCCCATTCAATCGGCGGGTCGCGAAAGGGTGACGTGCCTTGAATGATGATTTCGGCTGGGGTGGAGACCACGTTGGAAAGCTTATCGCGCTTCAAACCGCCGTGCGAAAGCTCGCTGGTCAAGGAAAGCTGCGCGACCGTTACGATGCCGCGACTTTCGCGCTGGCGACATATCATGAACGGGACTTCCCTGAGCATCTTCGCCCAGCGTTCAATCGCATCATGGAGGCGAGACGCAAAGCGAGGGAAGATGTCAATGAAAACTACGCCTATTTTGCTTTTGATGCTCTGACGCCGACCGAGCGTAAGCAAGTCGTAGCCGACATCACCGCGCTTTACGAGGCTTGTTTGATCGACATTGGCCGTTCGTGGCCACAGTGGGACTTCATGTATCCCAAGGGGGATCTCCTGCCTAAACCGGTTCGGCGGCGGCGTAAGAAAAAAGAAACCTGATCCGCGCCTGCTTTCTCTCCACGGAGGGGTGGCAGGACACACCAGTGCTCTAGAGGGCCGGACTGTCCTGCGATGAGAATCGGCCACGCTTCCATGGATGGAGTGCGTGATAAACGCCCGCGCACTTGGCGAGAATATAGTAGATTGTGTCATCGTCCTCTCTAAGGAGTTTGAACGCTTCGCGTAGCTCTATTCGGGTCGGCGGCATGGGTTCACCGTCGTCCAGCGAAGGTGCGAAAAACCACGGAAGCCGAGCGGCAGCGGTCGCGATGGGATTAGGAAGTTATGCGCCAGCGCAAGCGACCTGAGAACTGGCGAAAAACGGACGAGGGGATTAGAAAGCTGGTAGAAGCCAGGCTGTGGGGGGATCAAAATGCCTAAGTCGACGTTCACTCGAGTTCGCAGGAAGATCGATATCCTCAGACATGAAGCTGGCCACCTCGTCATCGCGAAATTGCTAGGTTTTGAAACCGGAGAGATTCGGTTTGGCCAGAAAGACGCGGGAGCCGGGATAACCCTTGTCCCGGATTTGCGCGACATCGAGGCCATCAAACAATACGTAGCCAGACGCGTGGTCGTGCTCTACGCTGGCGTTGCAGCCGAAGCATTGCGTGGAGTAACGATCGATCAGCAACAGGCGTTGAAAGACTTTTCGTCTGAAGTCGGCATGAACGATTTTGCGAAGATCCGTGAGTTGTTGCTTTTGCTTGCGGGACTTGAGAGCGAGGATGACGACCGGCAAAAGCTTCTCGATAAGTACGTCGAACAATATGCCAACCGGACTGGCGAACTTGTACAGAAGCACGCTCTCACTATCCATGAGGTGGCGAAAGAGCTTGCCGCTGGCATTCCGGCTGCTGGTGGACATTTATCTCAGTCGCAAGTCGACGCCCTCTCTTCAGTGAAGAAGATTGAAGTTGGTAGCGAGCTCTGAGCAAGCCTAGCCCAGCGGATATACTTCGACCAGCTCGGCTCCTGGCTGTAAAGCGACTGGCGTCCTTGCCCGATCTACGTGCTGTGGCACGGATCGGCACGGTGAGCCCGCGAGTTGGGATGAGGTCGGGTGTCGGCAGAATTAACCTGGGGGAAGTAGGCCATAGTGCTGGAGCACCCATTTGGTGGCCGCTTGCTTTGCGACCTCGAATCCAGCTTTAGCGCCTTCCTTCGCGATGTATTTTCGCACATCGGCAAGCCAGCCTTTAGTCTTGGTTCCTATGCTCTCCTGGCCTGAATCCCTATCCGCCTTCATAGCGGCTTGGAGAGCGGATATGCCTTCTTGCGTAACGCCAAGCTCCGCAAGAGCCTTTACGAGGCCTGCAGAGTCGCCCTCGGCCAAATTGGTCTGAGAAATCTGCGAGAAGTTCTGGGCGTGAGATGCGATAAGGATGTTCCCGCCGTAGATGTTGTTGACCACGGAGTGCTCTACGACGCTCTTCGGAACCTGAGAGGCATCCGTGCTATTGGCCGGTAACGCATCCTTCAATTCTAGAGCGAATCTCAATACGCGATTCCGCACCTGCTCCAAAAGCCCAACGAGCACTGAGCCGGGGATCTCTTGCCACGCTCTATTGAGGACCAGGTCGCTGTCCTTGAAAAACTTCGTTTGGTATTTCGTGGTGATGTGTGGATTCCACGGAAGAGACGCATCGGTGGTCTTATCGGGTCGTCCTTCATATGCGGCCGCGGGCTGATGGAGGACACATTTTTCGACGAGCTTCCTGTCCTTTTCCTGCATGATATGAAGGGAAAGGGGTTGATCGTTCAATTGATAAGCTGATCCGATAAAGTTGCCCCTGTTGACGCAGTTGAACACGCGATAGCTCGGCATTTCATCCTGGCCGCCCGTATAACCATCAAGCTCTTGGTCAAGCCATCTCTTGAATTTCTCATTCCTAACCTGGTGTTCAAGCACGAGGCATTTCCGCAAAAGCGTGCCGACCGGCACTTTATCGTCGGTTGCGGCCTCAATGATTTCGTTAAGCAGCGCCATGGGGAATCGCCTCGGATTGAAAACCTTGCCAGTATCACCTTTCGGGTGTGAATTGAAGCCACTACGACGGGAAGGTCTACTCACTTGGTGACTGGAGCCGTGGCACAAAGCCGAGTAGTAACCACTGGCACCGCTGCCGCTACAATCCTGCCAAGAGACAAGTTGAGCGCGTCAGCCTTGGAGATGGCACGCAAAACCTTGAAGGTGGGAAGCAAGCGCTAACCAGTGGTTTATCAAGAACCGTATACCCGTAGATGAGAAGTCGGAGGACGTCGAACTTGTCGATGTCCTCCGGCGCTATTACGAGGCGCACGCGAAAAACATCCGTAGCTCAGGCGGAACGAAGTCCGGCCTTAAAAATTGGCCGGGCTTCTACAAAGAAGCCACGGTCTCAGACCTGAACGTCCGTAAGCAAGAGGAGTTTCATGCCTACCTTCGTGGGTTGGGCATGAAGGACTCGACGGTCAGACGTGTCATCACGATTGGTGAGGCTGCTTTGAACTGTGCGCATAAGCGAGGTGAGATTAAATCAATCCCTTGGATCCTCACGGTCTCTGAAGGGCCTCAAGCTCCGATGGGCCGTCCTATGGAGCTTCAGGAATCAAAAAGTATTGCGAAGCATCGCCGGGCCACGTTCAGATCTTCATCGCCTGGATGCTCGGGACGCTCGGAAGGAGTGAGGCCATTCTCGAACTCCACTCTCGGCAGGTGAACTGAAAGGATGGGCTTGTAAATCTCTGCCCACCAGGTCGGCCGCGAACCAAAAAGTATCGGCCTATCGTTGGTCTTCCTTCATACCTCGCTGAAAGCCGTTTTTGACGGGCTTCTCGTCGTGACGAGGGGAAAGCATGTCGAGAGCATTAAAACGGCCCGGAACGCCGTCCGTGAGTCTACGGGGATAGACGTAACGACCTATAGCCCTAGGCACTCAGGAGGCATCGAGCTTAGGCGTAACGGCGTGAGCATGGATGACATCGAAGTCCAGCTAGGGCATCGAAGGCCAGGACTCACGGAAGCGTATGTCGCCTTCCGCCCGGACTGCCTCAAACGTGTCGGAGAGTCCTCGACTAGGTCGTGCGTGCGGCTTGCGTGCGGCTCCCCGTTTGGGGAATGGTCGAGCGCAAACGAAACGGCGTGAAGGTTGAGGCAGAGGACTGGTGCTGCCGGACAGGATTAAACTGTCGACCTCTCTCTTACCAAGGGAGCGCTTCAGAGCGCAGCGATAAAACTTACCTAAGCCACGTAGGCTATGCGGGAGCCTCGAACAGCAATTTGAGATGGTTGCAGGTCCGCGCAACCAGTGCTCTCTTGCAACGACTTCAATGGCCCTCGTCAGATTGACCGCCTTGTTCAGCAACGAGTTCCGCGATCCGGCTTACCGCACCGGCATGATTCCGGACCATCGCGCTCCATGTCATGCCCTCCCATGTTTGGCCGGCAAGTGGCCCTCCCAGAACCATGGTGACGAAGGTCCCAGAGATTACGGATGGCGACGAACTCTCGGATTCTCGAACCAAGCTCACGATGGTGATGACAATATTGCGGTGTTCGATGGCCGTAACTGCAACTGTCCGGTCTAGAGGATTTCTTGGCATCGCGCCTCTCCCGCGCGATCAGCTTGGACCGCGGCGTCACACACTTCGGCGGCTAGAATTGGACAGCTGATAAACCGAGCGCGCGCATTGAGCTGGCGTCAATCGTGGTGCCAGCTAATTGCACGCGGACCGTGTCCGTTCGCAACTTTTGCTTCGCTCGCATCGAGCCTTTCATGAGAATGAGACCGTGGGGCATCCGTCGCTACGCAGGCTTGTCAGCTCTGAGGATATCAATCTGAATATACGTAATTACGTATAGATAGCAAGAGATTCTGGTGCGTCTCTTGCTGCATGGTTCGGCGGGACATTCATGCTGCGCGGCAGATATTAGCGCGGAATTTACGGCGTCTTCGGCTTGCCCAGGGCTTGACTCAAGAGGAATTGGCTAACGCGGCTGGTCTGCGGCAGGCTCTTGTCAGCGAGCTGGAGGCAAGTAAGCTCGACGTTCGGCTAGACACCTTGAGCCGGCTTGCGATCGCGTTGGATGTAAGCATGTCTGACCTATTTGCCGAAGCCAAACGAGGTTAGTTTCAGATTTGAAGCGCCTTGAGACTTGTGCGCGTCGTCGGAGTTCTTTGGAGGCCTAACTCGTGTCGCTGTTTCGTTCGCCGTGCATGCCTTTCTCTCGATCCTGCGTGTAGGAACGTAGGGACCTCGGAGGCTTCTAAGGCCTCGGCCGGAAACGAATCTAGGCAGTGAATTTTTGAACAGGGAAAAGCCGTCCAACGGGTGCAATAAGGTCCTGCTCTCCGCAAAGATCGTCGCCGAAGCATTTGGCGACGTCACGGCGCGTGATCTCGGTGATGGAGGCGCCGCCGCCTTCCAGCACCGCAAGGCCCATCTCCTCCAGGTCATCGTCGCTGGGGTGAACGCCGAGCCGGCGGGGATATACCAAACTCTTGCGGGATCTTGCCGGCAATCGCCTCACGCGCGCAGCGGCGTTGCCGACACCTTCCTCACCTCCGGAGAGCGTTACGAGAATGCGCGCCTCGGCGATCTTCTGCGTTAGGCGTGGCGAGCGAGAGTTTGGCCGGACGGCGGCTCATGCGGCCACCTTCAGCCGCTTCTTCGCCAGCATGGCGCGGACGAACCTGTCCCATTTCGCCATGCCGGCACGCTTTTCGACCATATAGTGCCAGCGGTCGTAGTGCTTGGAGCTGACGTCCTGCAGGGCGTGGTTTTGGAGGCGATCGCGGATCTCCTTCAAAACGCCGGCTTTGCCGGCGAGCGTTTTGAACGTCCGGCGGAGATCTCGGTTTGTTGCATAAGGGATCACGCCGCGGTCTCGCTGACGCCAGACGAAGCTATATAGCGTGCCGTGGCTGACGGGCTTCTTCGGATCCTTGGCCGAAGGGAAAAACCAGCCGTATTCGTTCGGCTTGATTGACTCGATCAGCTCCGCGGCAAGCAAGGGCACAGGGACGGAGTGAGGCTGGTCGTTCTTGGTCTTGGACCAGTCGATGATCCGTTCCTCGGCGTCCCATTGATCGACATGGAGTCGCGCGATCTCCTCAACGCGCTGGCCAGTCAACATGATGAGTTGCACGGCGCGCGGATAGGAGGGATGGACCGGCGTGTCGGGGCATTCCAACCAGCGATAGAGCTGCACGAACTCGTCTTCGTCAAGCCAGCGCGTGCCCTTGACCTTGGGTTCGGTCGGGATGCCCGTCGCCGGATTGAAGGGGAGCCGGAAGCGGCGAACGGATTGCTGCCGATAGTCGTTGTCGGACTTCATACCCCAGCTAAAGGCGGCATGTAGGTAAGAGCGAACATGATCGGCCATCGACTTGGCGCCGCGCTCATAGATCGGGCGGATCAGCTCGATGATTTCCTCGGCCTCGATCTCGCGGGCAAGGCGATTACGCCCGAGCGTGTCGGCGATCTTGTTAAGGCCCTTTTCAGTTTCCTTCCAGGATGGCTTGTCCGCGTCCTTGAGCGCCGCGACGTAACCCTCAAACAGATCGGCAACGGTGCCGGGGCGGGTATCGGTGGCGATCTTGATGCTTCGGCCCTTCTGAATGACGTCAGCAAAGTCGCGCTTGTAGATCTCGCGGGCCTGGGCGAGCGACAGCGAGGGATAGGCGCCGATCTTCTTCTTGGTGCGTTTGCCGTCCCGCCATTGCTGCGCCATCCAGTCGGCGGTGACACGCTTCGGCATGGGCTTGAGAACGAGAACGAGACGGCCGGTGCCACGCCCTTCGCCATCGGCGAGGTTCTCTTGCTTGCGGCTCATCTCGACGCGCTTCAGCGCATGTCGGATCGCGGTGTCGGTTAGGGCGGGCATAGCGTTTCCTCCTTTCCGGAACTGGGATCGGTCGAGGAGAAGAAGGGATCGCTAACTGGGAACGGAAGGCCGTTTTCTACCCCTTTTACAGCCCCCAGTTTGCCAAGACCGCCCCCACTACGCAACGCCAAAAAATACGCGATTTCAGAGGTGCTTCAATGTGGTTGAGCGTGATCGAGCTTGATGGAAAAGGGGGTAGTGGGATGGTTGTGCACCAGGATGATCGCAGTGGCCGACAATTCGAGCGCGCGCTTGATCACCTCGCGCGGATAGACCGGCGTGTGATCGACGGTGCCGGTCTGCTGCACCTCGTCGGCGATCAGCTGGTTGCGCTTGTCGAGAAATAACAGCCTGAACTGCTCCTTGTCGGCGAACGCCATGCTGGTGCGGCAATAGGTGATGACGTCCTGCCATGACGCCAGCGCGTGCTTCTGCCGCACCTCGCCCTTGGCGATGCGGTGCGCGGCGGCGGCGATCAGCTTGAGCTGGGTGATCGAGGCGTCGCCGACGCCGTCGATCTCGCGCAGCCGCGGCTCCGGCGCGTGGATCACCTCGGCGAACGATCCGAACGTCTTGAGCAGCGCCTTCGCCAGCGGCTTGACGTCGCGCCGCGGCAGCGCGGCGAACAGCACCATCTCCAGCAGCTCGTAGTCGTTGAGCGCGTCGGGACCGGCGCTGTGAAAGCGCTCGCGCAGCCGCTGACGGTGGCCGTGATAGTGCGGCGTGTCCGGCGGCGTATCGTTGGGAGGAGGGGCTTTCTCGGGCATCGGCGTCAGCATGCCGTGACGCCGCATTTTTGCAACCTCGAAGTGCTCGCGCCCCGCAGGGCGCGCCTTGCTAGGCCGCGCGTCCGGTCAACACGATGGCGAAGCCGACGATGAGCGAAAATGCTGTGGGGTAGAAGGTGAGCGCAAAGCCGAAGGCGCGGCCCGCGCCGCCGCTGGCATAGCCGAGCCAGAACAGCAGCCGCCCGAGACCGAACAGGATCACGAGCGTGAGCAGCACCGGACGACGTCCTTCTCGTCCGTCGGGCGATCCTGCTTATGGCTGCAGACTGCCGATGAAGGCGTCGATGCTGGCGAGGGCCGGCCTCTGGTCGCCGGCGAACATCCAATGGTCGGCGCCGTCGAGCTCGACGAAGCGCGCGTGACGGATATGGCTGGCGAGATGCCGCCCGGCCCCGACGAGCACGGCGCGATCGTGGCGACGGTGCAGCACCAGGGTCGGTGCAGCGACCCGGGCGAGCAGGTGGCGGACGTCCGTATCCCTGAAGGCTTCGAGCAGGCCCTTGATGGCGCCCGGGCTGGATGCCGCGCGAAGCAGTCCGGCCCACCAGGCGCGCGCCTGGGGATCGCCAGCCAGACTCGGTGCGAATGTTTCGATGCCGGCGGGGCCGCCCCATTCGGCCACCAGCTGCCGCAGCCAGATGCCGTACTGGCTGGCCTGCAGCGCATGCGGATAGCCGGGCGCGGCGCTGCCCTTGGCGAGCGAGGCGAACAGGATCAGCCCGGCGACTCGTTCGGGATGGTCGGCCGCGAAGGTGATGCAGGCCGGTCCGCCCTCGGAGGCGCCGAGCAGCACCGGGCGCCGGCTGCCGGCGGCGTCGAGCACGGTCGCGATGTCGCGCGCCGTCGCCTCCACGCTGGGGCTGAAACCGACCCGGTCGGAGAGCCCGATGCCGCGGCGATCGAACAGGATCAGGCGGCCGATTCTGGCGAGCGCGGACAGCAAGGCCCGACAGTGCGGCTCCTCCCAGATCCGCTCGACATGCGAGACGAAGCCGGGCAGCAGCAGAATGTCCTGCGAACCTGTGCCGTAGGTCTGATAGGCGAGATGAACGCCGCCGCCCAGGACATAGCGCGTCGGCGGTGCGCTGTCGCCTTGCGCCGCAACGCCCTGCGCCAGCAGCGCCAGCGTCTCCGCTTCGGGAGCGACACCGAGCTCGTCGCGCAGGCGCTGCGTCAGGGCGTCGAGATGGCGCTGGGCGGCGGCGCGGTCGCCGGCCAGCATCAGGCTGCGGATCAGGGCGCGGCCATAGACCTCGCTGAGCGGGTCGAACGCGACGAGGCGTCCGGCGTGGACCGCAGCCGCGGCATGGTCGCCGGCCGCGCTGCGATCCCGCACCACGCGCTCCAGCGCCTGGACCGCCCGGCCGCGCAAGGCTTCACGCCGGAAGAACGCCCATTCCTCGAACTGCGGACAGTCGCCGGGCGTGAAGCCGTCCAGGAAGTCGCTGGAATAGAGGCGGCAGGCCAGCTCGAATTCGCCGCGGTCGCACGCCGCCTCGAACAGCCGGGATTCGACCTCCAGCTCGACCGCTTCCGCCCACCGAATCGTCGCGCGATCGATGGTGAGGCAGCCGTCGCCGAGTGTGAGCTGGAGCCGGTGCAGCAGGCGGCGCAGCCGCGCCCGCGCGACCTCCTCGGAACACTCCGGCCAGAGCATCGTCGCCAGAATGTCCCGCGCGACAGGGCCTTTGGCCTCCGCCAGATAGACCAGCAGAGCGAGGCCCTTGCGCAGCGCCAGCGGGCACGGCTGGCCGTCGCGATGCAGCTCGGGAAAGCCTAATGTCCGGACGCGGAACTGAACCATCGGGGGTGCGACCTGGGTGGCTGCGTCCGGGGGACGCTCGGGGGACGGTCGATTGATAGGGCTCAGGCTCGCGCGAGTCGCGACCGGTCCCAGGATCGGGCGTCTCGATCACGGCCACGCCGTCCTCGCAGCAACAAGGAAACCTTCATGTCCGGGCGTCTCCTCATCATGCTCTACGCCGTCGCGAGCTATGCCGTCTTTCTTGGGTCGTTCGTGTGGGCGGTCGGTTTCGTCGGCAATTACAACTATCTCACGGCCAAGTCGATCGACGTGGGCGTGTCCAGCGCCGTGACCGAGGCCGTCGTCGTCGACGCGCTGCTGCTGGCGCTGTTCGCGATCCAGCACAGCGTGATGGCGCGGCCGGCGTTCAAGCGCGCGTTGACGCGCATCATTCCGGCGGCGGCCGAGCGCAGCACCTATGTGCTGCTGTCCAGCCTGATCCTGCTGCTGCTGTTCTGGCAATGGCGTCCGATCCCGAGTCCGGTCTGGCACGTCGAGGGTGTCGCCGCGGGCGTGCTGACCGGCGTGCATTGGCTCGGCTGGCTGATCGCGCTCTCCTCGACCTACATGATCGATCATTTCGACCTGTTCGGCCTCCGCCAGGCCGTGCTCGCCCTCCGCGGCAGCGCCGGGACGGCGCAACCTTTCAGAACGCCGCTGCTGTATCGGCTGGTGCGCCACCCGCTGATGCTGGGCTTCCTGCTGGCCTTCTGGGCCACGCCGGAGATGTCGGTCGGCCACCTGCTGTTCGCCGCCCTCAGCACAGCCTACATCCTGGTCGGGCTGCAGCTCGAGGAGCGCGATCTGATCGCCCAGTTCGGCGACACCTACCAGCGCTACCGCCGGCGGGTGCCGATGCTGCTGCCGCGACTGATCGGCGGCCGGCGGACCGCCGAGACGGAGACGGAGGCGGAGGCGCGCGGCGCGCAGTAGCCGGCGCCGGCTCGAGGTCCGCAGGGCTCGTCGGGCACGCTCGCTTTTGATCACGGCTTGCCCGGTGCCGCGCCCACGCAGACGTGAATTGGTGCGGGGACCTCAGCACCTATGTCGGGCTTGAATGCTGCGATGCAAAATCACAGCTCGACAGCCTCCGTTCTCATAAGGCCCTATGGCCTGCCTGTTCAGTCCGAGAGAGATCCGCGTTGACCACCATCACGTCCGATTCCGGCGACTCGCTGTCGGCCTGGATCACGCTGTTATTGGCCTTTTCCTGCGGGCTGATCGTCGCCAACATCTATTACGCGCAGCCGCTGATCGGGCCGATCAGCGCCGAGCTTGGGCTGCGGCCGCAGCTCGCGGGACTGCTGGTGACGATGAGCCAGATCGGATACGGCGCAGGTCTCTTGTTCGTGGTGCCGCTCGGCGATCTCATCGAGAACCGCAAGCTCGTCATCATGACCATCATCGTCGGCGCGGCCGCGCTCGGTTGTGCGGCCCTGGCGACGAGCCCGTCGACATTCCTGCTCTCGGCGCTGCTGATCGGCTTCGGCTCGGTCGCGGTGCAGATCCTGATCCCCTATGCCGGGCACATGGCGCCGGAGGCGATCCGCGGCCGCACCGTCGGCAACGTCACCACCGGCCTGATGCTCGGCATCATGCTGGCACGGCCGCTCGCGAGCTTCGTCGCGGCGCATGCCTCCTGGCACGTGATCTATGCGGCCTCGGCCCTCGCCATGGTGATCCTGGCCGGGGTGTTGCGCCTCGCCCTGCCGCCGCGCGAGCCGCGGGCGCGGCTGAGCTACGGCCAGCTGCTCGGCTCGATGGTCGAGCTCTATCGCGACACGCCGGCGCTGCGCCGCCGCGCGCTCTACCAGGCCGCGCTGTTCGGCGGCTTCAGCGTGTTCTGGACCACGTCCCCGCTGCTGCTGGCCGGGTCCGATTTCCGGATGTCGCAGACCGGCATCGCCCTGTTCGCGCTGGCCGGCGTCGCCGGCGCGATCATGGCGCCGGTCGCCGGCCGCATCGCCGATCGCGGCTGGACGCGACCGGCGACCGTCGCATCGATGCTGATGTGCGCGATCGGCTTCGCGTTGACGCTTTCGGTTCCACTCGGAACGAACGGGTCGCTGGCCACGCTGGTGATCGCCGCCATCGCCATCGATTGCGGCGCGCAGCTCAGCCTCATCCTCGGCTATCGCGTGCTGTTCGTGCTCGGCGCCGGCCAGCGCAGCCGGCTGAACGGGCTCTATATGACCACCTTCTTCGTCGCCGGGGCGGCGGGCTCCGGGATCGGTGCCTGGGCATATGCGCATGGCGGCTGGACGGCCGCCGCCGCGCTCGGCACGGCGCTGCCGCTCGCGGCGCTAGCCTATCAGTTCACCGAGCCGAAATGATCAGAACGGGCTGCGCTTGAGCCCGGGCACCAGCGCCGCCAGCCGGTCCTTGATCCAGGGTGCGGGCGGCAACTTGCCAGTGGGCATCTCGACCGCGGCGGCCGGGTTGCGGCTTACGGCCAACGTGAGGGTCGCCAGATAGTGATCGCGCTCCTCCTTCACCGCGCAATGCGCGCGGTGTTCGGGATCGGCCTCGGTCGCGACGCGGTCGTTGGCATTGATGACGAGCCGTTGCTTCGGCCGTCCCGTGTAGTCGGGCACGTTGGTGTAGATGAACTCGTTCAGCGCCTCGGGAAAGAAGGTTTGTCCGGTCAGCACCGTGGCCTCGTCGACAAACACCCTGAAGTGGATGTGGGTGGCGCGGCCGGCATACCAGCCGGGATAGATGGTCCTGAAGCCGGCCCAGCCGGCGGCGTCGGCCATCTGCGTGCCGCGCAGGAACGTCTTTCCGCTCTGGTCGAGCTTGTGAGTGTCGCTCTGGCCGGGATAGCCCGAATAGATGCCGCGGGCATCGCAGTGCCAGATGTCGACGCGCGCGCCGGGGAGTGGCGCGCAGGAGCCGGCCTCGATGACGCGAAGGCGCAGCCTGAGCGGCACGCCCGGCCGGTCCTCGGCGATCTCGGCGCGCACCAGCTTGGGATCGAGATAATAGGGACCGGATTCCGACTGCGGCGTCAGGATGCAGGCGTCGTCGGCATTCGCCGATGCGGGAGCTGTCTCCGACGCGGCGCGCGCCGGCGGCGTCAGCAGCGCTGCGCCCGCCGAGAGCAGGCCGAGAACGCCACGGCGTGTTGCGTTGGTCAGAGCAGCCTCCCGCAGTCGAATGCGACGGAAGCGGCAGTCGATCAGCCGGGCATGGCAACAATCGGACGCCCGGCGGCCATTCGGCCAGGAGCCCGCTCACACCTGCGTCAGCGGCTTCTCTCCATGGCGCTCCGAGAGCGTGAAGATCTCGACGCCGTCGGCGGTGACGCCGACCGAATGCTCGAACTGCGCCGACAGTGAGCGGTCCCGCGTCACCGCGGTCCAGCCGTCGGACAGGATCTTCACATGCGGCTTGCCGAGATTGATCATCGGCTCGATGGTGAAGAACATGCCGGGCTTGAGCAGCACGCCCTCGCCGGGACGGCCGACATGGATGATGTTCGGCTCGTCATGGAACAGCCGGCCGAGACCATGGCCGCAGAAGTCGCGCACCACGCTCATGCCCTGCGGCTCGACGAAGCTCTGGATCGCATGGCCGATGTCGCCGGTGGTGGCGCCGGGCTTCACCGCGGCGATGCCGCGCATCATCGATTCGTAGGTGACCTCGATCAGCCGCTCGGCCTTGCGCGCGATCGGGCCGATCGCATACATGCGGCTGGAATCGCCGTACCAGCCGTCGACGATGAAGGTGACGTCGACATTGATGATGTCGCCTTCCTTCAGCGGCCGGTCGTTCGGCATGCCGTGGCAGACCACGTGGTTGATCGACGTGCAGGTCGAGTAGCGATAGCCGCGATACATCAGCGTCGCCGGATAGGCGCCGTGGCTGAAGGCGAAGTCCCGGACGAAATCGTCGATCCGCGAGGTCGGCACGCCCGGCTTGACGATGTCGGTGAGCGCATCGAGGCACTTCGACACCAGCGCGCCGGCCTTGCGCATGCCGGCAAAGCCGCTCGGGCCGTGCAGCTTGATCTGGCCGTTCTTGCGCGCAGCGGTGTCGGTCGCTTCGATATAGTTCATGGGCCTGTTTCGTTCTCAGGGGTGTCGCGGGGTGATCGCCTAATTTAATGATCGTGCCGGCCGGTGCAAGCCGGGTGTGCACGGCCGGATCTGCCGCCTAGCCGGTCGGCACCTCCAGCGTGGTCTCCACCGGCAGCGCACCTCCGCGAACGCGAAGCTCTCGCACCGGATACGGCACCCTGATGCCCTCGCGCTTGAAGGCCTCCCACAGCGCCAGCATCACCTCGCTCTTGACGCTGTCCATGTAGCTGGGGTCGGCGATCCATGTGGTCAGCGAGAACTTCATGCCGGCCTCGGTGAACTCGGTCAGCAGGCAGTTCGGCGCCTTCGATTTCAAGGTGCGCGGCGTCTCGGCCGCGATCTCGGTGGCGAGCTTGCAGACGACCCGGGGATCGGCGTCGTAGTTGGTGCCGAAATTGACCTTCACCAGCGTGTTCTTGTCGGTGTAGGTCCAGTTGGTCACCTTCTGGGTGACGAGGTCCTCGTTCGGGATCAGGAACTCGCGGCCGTCGCCGGCGGCGACCGAGATGTAGCGCGTGTTCATCGCGCTGATGCGCCCCGAGCTGTCGCCGATGGTCACGAGATCGCCCGGCTTCACCGATTTGTCGGCCAGCAGGATGATGCCGGCGACGAAATTGGCGACGATGCGCTGCAGGCCGAGGCCGATACCGACACCGGCGGCGCCGGAGAAGATCGCGAGCGCCGACAGGTTGATGCCGACCGCGCTGATCGCAATCGCGACGCCGAGGATCATCAGGCCCATGCGGACCATCTTGATCAGGAGCACCTGGATCGACGGCGTCAGGTCGGTCGAGCGCGTGATGCGGCTCTCGACGAAATTGCTGGCGATGTTGGTCAGCCACAGCACCGCGAGCAGCAGCACGCCGAGCTTGATCACCAGCAGCGGCGTCAGCCTGAGGCCGCCGAGCACGACCGAGATGGAATCGAGCGCGTCGACGACGTTGTCGAGCTGGCCGATGATGCTGAGCGCGGCAACCAGCCAGGCCGAGATCGACACGATCTGCACGATGAAGGTGCTGCGGATCACCGAGGTGATCAGCCGGATCACGAGCCAGGCGAGCGCCAGCTTGAGCGCGACGGCGAGCAGGTAGCTGCGGCTCGGCCAGGTCCACAGCAACATGCCGGTGCGGGCGATCCGCATCAGGATCACGAACACGACCGTGGTGACGCTCTCCAGCAGCACCCGTAGCAGCTGCCGCAGCGGGCCAGGCCAGCCCATCGCCAGCGAAGTCAGGTCGATGCGCGCACGCACGGCGGCGCTCGCCGCAAAGGCGATGCCGGCGCCGCTCAGCACCAGCCCGAGTTGAAGATAGAACCACGGCGAGGTGACCTCGGCGCCGATCGAGCGGCCAACGGTCTGCAGGAAGTCGAGAACGTCTTTCAGGTCGAGGTCCATCAGCGGGGTCTCGGAGGGGAACAGTGGCGCGGGTTGGCCGGATCTGCGGAATTTAGTTCGGTTTCGTCACAGGCGATTGCCGCGAAATATACCCCGAACGCGGGCAAGGATGGAAAAATGGGCATATCGCCGCGATAAGAGCAAATCCGGTTGGCGTGCAAGTGTGGCGACGATAAGGATGTAAAACTCGGATCCATCAACGTTTTTTCATGTCATCCCTCGACGCCGTCAGCATTGCGATCCTCCTCGGTGCGGTCCTCGTCATGGCCGGCATCCTGTCGAGCCTGCTGGCGTTGCGCTTCGGCGCACCGCTGCTGCTGGTGTTCCTGGTGATCGGCATGCTGGCGGGCGATTCCGGCCCTGGTCATATCGAATTTCAGGACGTCCGTACCACCTATCTGGTGGGCTCCGTCGCGCTGGCGCTGATCCTGTTCGACGGCGGTCTGCGTACGCGCTTCCAGAGCAT
This sequence comes from Bradyrhizobium sp. SZCCHNS1050, assembly GCF_032484785.1. Classification (NCBI taxonomy): domain Bacteria; kingdom Pseudomonadati; phylum Pseudomonadota; class Alphaproteobacteria; order Hyphomicrobiales; family Nitrobacteraceae; genus Bradyrhizobium; species Bradyrhizobium sp. SZCCHNS1050. Next base: position 3,277,455 of record NZ_JAUETR010000001.1, read on the forward strand.
CCGCACCGTGCTGGCGCCCTCGATGGTGCTTGCGACCGTCGGCGTGCTGATGACCGCCTTCATCACCGCGCCCGTGGCGAAATATGCCCTCGACCTCGGCTGGACCGAGGCGATGCTGGTCGGCGCCGTCATCGCCTCGACGGATGCGGCGGCCGTGTTCCTGCTGGTCCACGCCCAGGGCCTGCGGCTGCGCCCGCGTGTCGGTGCCACGCTGGAGGCGGAGTCCGGCAGCAATGATCCGTTCGCGGTGTTCCTCACCCTGATGCTGGTCGAGCTGATCTCGGTCGGTCACGGGTCGTTCGGACATTTCGTGTTCGAGCTGATCCGCGAGGCGGTGCTCGGCACGCTGTTCGGCATCGTCGGCGGCCGCCTCGTCGTCATCGGCCTCAACAAGGTCGCGCTGCCGCAGGGCCTCCACGCGCCGTTCGTGACCACGGCCGCGCTGGTGATCTTCGGCATGGCGCAGATCGCCCACGGCTCCGGCTTCCTCGCGGTCTATCTCGCCGGCCTCATCGTCGGCAACCGGCCGACCCGCGCGCACAACTCTGTCGTCACCTTCCTCGACGCCGCGACGTGGCTCGCCCAGATCGTGATGTTCGTGCTGCTCGGGCTGCTGGTGTCGCCGCAGCGGCTGCTCGACAGCCTCCTGCCGGCGATTGCTGTTGCGCTGATGCTGATGCTGGTGGCGCGACCCGTTGCGGTGTTTGTCTGCCTCTATCCGTTCCGCTTCAACTGGCGGGAGAAGGCGTTCATCGCCTGGACCGGCCTGCGCGGCGCGGTCGCGATCTTCCTCGCCTCGATCCCGCTGCTGGTCGGCCTGTCCAGCGCCTATCTCTATTTCGACGTCGCGTTCGTGGTCGTGATCATCTCGCTGCTGGCGCAGGGCTGGACGCTCGGCGTGGCCGCGCGCAAGCTGCACGTGGCGCTGCCGCGCACGGATCGGGGCCCGCGCCGCATCGAGCTCGATCTGCCCGGCCAGCTCGAGCAGCAGCTGGTCGGCTATTCGATCCGCTCCAAGAGCCTGTACTTCCGCCGCGGCCTGATCCCGTCCTGGTCGAAGCCGACCCTGGTGATCCGTAACGAGCAGATTCTGTCGCCGCCCGAGGCCGAGCCGATCGCGCCGGGGGACTATCTCTATCTGCTGGCGCCGCCGGAAAAGGCCGAGTCGCTCGACCGCTTCTTCGTCGACATGCCGCCGTCGGCCGCGCCCGACCCGCATCTGCTCGGCGACTTCATGGTCTCGGCCGAGCATACGCTCGACGAGGTCGCCGGCATCTACGGCGTCAAGCTCGGCGAGGGCGAGGACAAGCTGACGCTCGCCGACTATTTCGACATCCATCTCGACAACGCGCCGAAGGAAGGCGCGACCGTGGCGCTCGACACCATCGTGCTGGTCGCCCGCTCGATCTCCGGCGGCCGCGTCAACGTGGTCGGACTGCGTCTGCCGGAGGACGAGGAGGATGTGCCGGTGCTGACGCGCAAGGAGCGGATGAAGCGCAAGCTGGCCAGTGTCTGGTCGTCGGTCGCAGGGGTGTGAGCGTCATTCTGCCGCCGGCAGGACGGCGATCGAGATCGCATTCTCCGGCGCGCCGCTGACCTGCAGCACGAAAGGCTTTGATCCCAGCTCGTACTTCATGGTCTTGCGAATGCCGTCGCAATCGGTGGCGCCGCTGAAGCCGGCCGGCTTGAGGATCTTGCCGTCCTGCACCACGTCGATCCAGGCCGCGGCCGACAGGCTGATGGTGTAGACGCCGGCCTTGGGCGCTCCGGCGATCCGCGTGAGGCCGGCGAAGCTGCCGTCCCTGGGCGCGCGCTCCGGCGGCATCGCCAGCTTGGCGTCAGCCGTCGGACGCAGCTCCAGCACAATCCCGGTCGCGGGAATAACGGCCATCTCGGCGCCAGATACGAGCTTCTCGCGGTCGGCTGCGGTCAGCGCGGCGTGCTCGCGCGCGATGTCCCATTTGAACTTGTCGCAGCCGCTCGGTTCGGCGGCAACCGCAGCCGAGTTCGCGGCCACCGTAACGAGGAAGGCGGTCGTGGCGGGACGGATCAGGATCATGACGGACTCGCGACTGTTACGCCGCGCAGCGGCGCGCGGCATCTTGATACCGCGATAACAGGAGGTGGAGGGACCGTCATCCCCTTCGATCGCCGCGCTGACGGCGCGAGCAATATCATCCTATGGCAATCGTCCCGCCGCTGCGACTCCCAATCACGGCAGCGTCGGCCGAATCAATTCTTGGCGTCCGGCGCATGCAGCACCGCTCGGCAGCCAGGCGGCAGTTGCGCCATCGTCAGCGGTTGCGGCGGCTTAGGGGGCTCTTTCGGCGGCAGCGGATGCAGCACCGCATCCGAGAACCAATAGTCGAGGTCGCCGCAGCCATCGCCGCCCTCCTGGTTGGTCTGGCCGTGGCAGTCCGGATTGCCCGGCGGGCACACCATGCGGATGTGGAAGTGATAGTCGTGGCCCCACCACGGCCGCACCTTGGTGAGCCAGCTACGGTCCCCCCTCGCGTCCCGGCACAGCGCCTTCTTGATCGCGGCGTTGACGAAGATGCGCTGCACCGACGGCTCCTGGGCCGCGGCGCGGATCACGGCGACGTGGCCCTTCGTGAACACCCGCGGATCGACATCGAGGCGATCAGGCCGAACCATCATGACCGCCGACATCTCCTCGCGCTCGTTGCGCGACAGCCTGTGGTCAGGCATCGGCGTCAGCCAGATGTCGGCGTCGAGCCCGATTTGATGGCTGGCATGGCCGGACAGCGCTGGTCCGCCGCGCGGCTGGCCGATGTCGCCGACCAGGATGCCGGGCCAGCCGGCATCCTTGTGCGCGCGGGTCGCCAGCCGCTTCAGCAGCGCGATCAGGTTGGGATGGCCGAAATTGCGGTTGCGCGACAGCCGCATCACCTGCCAGCCCTCGCCGTTGACCGGCATTCGCTCGGCTCCGGCGATGCAGCCGCGATTATAGGTGCCGATCACCCTGGTCGGTTGCGCCGACGGCAGGATCCTCCGGGCGAACAGCTCCTTGGCCGGCGTATTCGGATCGTCCGGATGCGCCAATGGCGGCAGGGCCTTTGGCTCGACGCTGCCCTTGTCCTGGGCATGGGCCGGGGCCGCCACGGCAATGACGGCCGAACTGATGATGGCGACCAGAATCAGGCGGACATGCATGGCGCCAGTGTAGCGTCTGCCGACCGGCCGAGTTGCCCAATTCTACGTCAACAGCGGGTCATTCGGGCCGTTTTAACCTGGCTCTAACCCTGCTGCCGGATTGGCGGAACCGGCTGAACACGGCTCAATTGCGTGAGTTCGTTCGGTAAATGAACAATAAGCGCAGGGCCATTGCACGGTATGCGGGTCTTTTCTGGCCCGTGGCAACCGACGTCACTTATCGCTGGTTGTACAGCAGCCCTTGGTTGATCCTCCGCGCAAGTCTCAACTCTCCAAATGCGCGAGTGCATCCACCTGTTCCCGTAACCAGTGGCTGTCGCGCCCTGCATCAAGATACCATTTTTTCAGAAACGTGGCCGAAAACTGCCGTTCGAGAAGGAGAGTGAGGCACGCGATGCGGCCCGTTCGGCCACCCACGGCAAAAAAGCGCAATCGCGTGCCAAGCGCCCGCGATGCAGTTCACCCGGTCAAGCCAAGCCCGAGATTGCGTTGGCACAATTTGCGCAAGCTCGCCCCCGTCGATGAGATCGGCGGCAAGTGCGCCGAAGTGGCGATGGCTGAGGCGAAGAAGGCGCATGATCGGCTCATCGAAGCGATCGACATTCTTCCCGAGGGGATCGTGTTCCTCGACGCCGACGGCCGCTACATTCTCTGGAACAAGAAATACGCCGAAATCTACAACCGCAGCTCGGACCTGTTCGAATCCGGCGCCCGGCTGCAGGATACGATCCGGATCGGCGTTGCCCGCGGCGACTATCCGGAAGCCGCGGGCCGCGAGGAGGAGTGGATCGCCGAGCGGCTCGAAAAGCTGTTTCATCCGAGCGGTCGCCATGAGCAGAAGCTGTCGGACGGCCGTACCATCCTGATCGAGGAGCGTCTGACCGGCGATGGCGGCATCGTTGGCCTGCGCGTCGACATCACCGAATTGAAGCAGCGCGAGGAGTCGTTCCGCCTGCTGTTCGACGGCAATCCGGTGCCGATGATCGTCTGCGCGACGGATGACGGGCGCGTGCTCGGCGTCAACGAAGCGGCGGCCCAGCATTACGGCTACAGCCGGGACGCCTTCGAGCGGCTCAGCATCCGCAGCCTGCAGGCCTATGATAGCGAGCCGCCCTGGGCAGGCGAGCAGTCCAGCGAGGAGCAGGCGGCGCGCACCTGGAAGCATGTCCGCGCCGATGGCGCCCTGATCGATCTCGCGATCTATTCGCGCCATCTCGTCCACAACGCCCAGCCCGCGGTGCTGCTGGCGCTGATGGACATCACCGAACGCAAGCGCGCCGAGGCGCGGCTCGCCTTCCTGGCCCAGCACGACGCACTGACCGGCCTGCCGAGCCGCAACCTGCTGCGCCAGAAGATCGATGACAAGCTCACCCAGATGCGGCGCGGCTCCGAGAAGATCGCCGTGCTGGTGCTCGGCCTCGATAATTTCAAGTCGATCAACGATACCCTCGGCCACGCGGTCGGCGACCGGCTGTTGCGCGGGGTCGGCAAGCGGCTGCGCTCGGTCCTGCGTCAGGAGGACATCGTCGCGCGACTGAACTCCGACGAGTTCGCGGTGGTGCAGGGCGGGCAGGCGCGGCCGGAGGATGCGGCCCAGCTCTGCCGCCGGCTGCTGGAGGCGATCGCCGATCCCTATCTCATCGACGGCAGTTCGGTGACGATCGGTGCCACGATTGGAATCGCCATGGCGCCGAACGATGGCGACGACGCCGAGAAGCTGCTCAAGAATGCCGACATGGCGCTGTCGCGCGCGAAGAACGAGACGCGCGGCTCCTTCAGCTATTTCGAATCCGGCATGGATGCGCGGGCGCAGAGCCGGCGCAAGATCGAATCCGAGCTGCGCGAGGCCATCCAGCGCGACGTGCTGCAGCCGCATTATCAGCCGCTGATCGACCTCTCGACCGGACGCATCACCGGTTTCGAGGCGCTGGCGCGCTGGCCGCATCCAGAGCGCGGCATGATCCCGCCGTCGGAGTTCATCCCGGTCGCCGAGGAGACCGGCCTGATCTCGGCGCTCGGCCGCGCGATGTTGCGGCACGCCTGCAACGACGCCGCGAAATGGCCGGACGACGTCCGTGTCGCCGTGAACATGTCGCCGCTGCAGTTCCGCGTCGGCAACGTGCTGTCGCTGGTGATGGACGTGCTGAAGCAGTCGGGCCTGCCGCCGAGCCGGCTCGAGCTCGAGATCACCGAGACGCTGGTGCTGGAGAAGAGCGGCCAGGTGCTGGCCACCCTGCATGCGCTGCGCGCGCTGGGCGTGCGCATCTCGATGGACGATTTCGGCACTGGCTATTCCAGCCTGAGCTATCTGCGCAGCTTTCCGTTCGACAAGATCAAGGTCGATCAGTCCTTCATCCGCGGTCTCGCGGCCAATCGCGAGGCGCAGGCGATCGTCCGCTCGATCGTCAGCCTGGGCAAGGGGCTCGGCGTCATCATCACGGCCGAAGGCGTCGAGACGGAGGCGGAGCTGCGCTGTCTGCGCGCCGAGGGCTGCCATGAAGGGCAGGGCTATCTGTTCAGCCGGCCCCGGCCCAATGTCGACATCGTCCGGCTCTTGCAGGCGCAGCGGGATGCCATGGACGGTACCTCACCCGGCAACGCGCTGGTGGCTTGAGCGAGCGACGTTGGCCGATGTTGGACGCGCCTCGAAGCGCCGCCGATAGGCCGCGGGCGACGTTCCGACGATGCGCCGGAAAGCGACGCGAAACGTTTCGAGCGACCGGTAGCCGCACTGCGCCGAGATGTCCGCCAGGGAGAGCGTCGCATTCTCCAGCAGCTCCCGCGCCCGCGTCATGCGCTCCTGCTGCAGCCAGGCCGCAGGGCTCGCGCCCGTGCTGTCCTGGAACGACCGCAGCAAGGTCCGCTCGCTCATCCCGGCGCGTTTTGCCATCGCGCTGACCGCAATCGGCTGCTCCAGTCGCCCCCGTGCCCAATCCATGACGGCGCCGATCGTCCGTCCCGGGCGGGCCTGGACCGGTGCGACGACGTATTGCGCCTGCCCGCCGTCCCGGCGCGGCGGCATCACCAGCCGCCGGGCAACGCTGTTCGCAACCTTGCTGCCGAAATCGCGCCGGACCAGATGCAGGCAGGCGTCGATGCCCGCAGCGCTGCCGGCCGAGGTGATGACATTGCCCTCGTCGACATAGAGCGTGTCCTCTTCGACGCGAATATTCGGATAGAGCCGCTTCAGGTCGGGAATGTGCCGCCAATGCGTGGTGGCGCGCCTGCCGTCGAGCAGGCCAGCGGCGGCCAGAACGAACACGCCGGAGCAGATCGACAAGCACCGCGCGCCGCGCGCGGCCGCCTGCGCGATGGCGCGCAGCAGGCGCTCGGGCGGCCGCTCGGTGCGATCGCGCCATCCTGGAACGATGATCGTGCTGGCTTGCTTCAGGCGTGACAGGGGCGCGCCGGCCTCGACCACGATGCCGCCGGTCGCGCGGGCACGCCGCGCTTCGGCAGAGACCACCGTGAACCGGTACCAAGGGAAGTCGAACTCCGGCCGCGGCAGCCCGAAGACTTCGACCGCGATGCCGAACTCGAACGTGCACAGCCCGTCATAGGTGATGACGGCGACCAATCCCGGATTCGGGTGTGGAGCATGGGTTGCGGCGCGGGGCATTGGCGGAAACTTACCGAACTTTGTCCGATCCGTCACTTGGGTCGCCCCGGGTAGCGCGCGAGATTGGAGGAGCTCACGCAACGTCGCAGGAGAGAGACGATGACGACCCATGTCACCGAGGTGCCCGCAGCCCCGTCAGCCCAGGCGCTCGCCCATTTCGAGGCGATGCTCTCATTCGAGACCGATTGCTGGGACGTGCACGAGAGTCTGCATGCAGCAGCTCCGGACTTCATCCTGGTGGATGTCAGGGGCCCGGCCTCGTTTGCCAAGGGGCACATCACCGGCGCCATCAACATCCCGCACCGGATTATGACCGCGGAGCGGATGGCCGAGTACGCGAAGGACAGGCTGTTCGTGGTCTACTGCGCCGGCCCGCACTGCAACGGCGCTAACCGCGCCGCGATCCGGCTTGCGCGGCTGGGACGGCCCGTGAAGATGATGATCGGCGGCATCACCGGCTGGCTCGACGAGGGCTTTGCACTCGCGACCGGCGATTGAAGCGGAGGCCCGGCTGTTACCTCATCACCAGCGTCGTCCCCGCGAACGCGGGGACGACACCGATTTTGGAGCTCGCCGCCTTGGAAGGCTGCGAGCCAAGAGGGCGGGATGGCGAAAGTCGCTCGCTACGCCGCCTTGCGCAGGCCGGCGAGGAAGGTGTCGACGCTCTTGAACAGGTCGTTCGCACGCTTGCCGAGGTCGCGCGTGGCGACCATGACGTGGTCGGCGAGCTCGCGTGACTGCTCGGCGGCGTCACTGGCGCCGACGACGTTCTGCGATACCTCGTTGGTCCCGGACGCCGCCTGCTGGACGCTGCGCGCGATCTCGCGCGTCGCCGAGTCTTGCTGCTCGACGGCGGCGGCGATGGTCGCGGCAATGCCACTGATCTCCTGGATCGTTGTGCTGATGCCGCCGATGGCGGTCACGCAGTCGGACGTCGCGGCCTGGATCGAGGTGACCTGGCCGGCGATCTCCTCCGTCGCCTTGGCGGTCTGTCCGGCCAGCTCCTTGACCTCGGCTGCCACGACCGCGAAGCCGCGGCCCGCCTCGCCGGCACGCGCCGCCTCGATGGTCGCGTTGAGCGCCAGCAGGTTGGTCTGGCTCGCGATCGCGTCGATCAGGCGCAACACGTCGCCGATCCTCTCGGCGGCTGCGGCGAGGCTGCCGACCATCTCGGTGGTCTGGCGCGCCTTGACGACCGCGGCATCGGCCACCTTGCTGGAATGCGCGACCTGGCGACCGATCTCGGTCACCGAGGAGGCGAGCTCCTCGGAGGCCGCAGCGACGGTCGACACGCCGCTCGAGGCTTCCTCGGACGCGGCAGCGGCGGCCGCTGCGCGCTGCGAGGTGCCGTTGACGCTGACCGTGATCTCGTGGACGACGCGCTCCATGTCCGCCGTGGCCTTGGCAACCGAGGACACCACGCCCTTGACGTCGGCCTCGAACCGGTCGGCCATCTGCCGCTGCAGCGCCTGCTTCTCCTGCTCGGCGCGGTGTTGCGTCGCCTCCTGCGCCTCGCGCAGGCTGGCCGTCTCGATCATGTTGCGGCGGAACACGTCGACCGCCTGCGCCATCGTGCCGAGCTCGTCCTTGCGCTGGCCGCCGGGGATCGCGACCTCGGTGTCGCCGCTCGACAGCCGGTGCATGACGGCGGTGATGGCGACCAGCGGGCGCGAGATGCCGCGAGCGACGAACAGCGCGACGATGACGGCGAGCAGCAGGATTACGACCGTGCCGATGATCAGCTGCTGCTGCGCGCTGGCGGCGGCGGCCTCATAGGCGGTGGTGTCCTTGATCAGCTCCAGCACGGCGATCGGGTCGCCGGCGTAGTTCCTGATCTGGCCAGCATAGACCGCGGCGGGCTTGCCGGCCAGGGTGGCATCGCGCAGCAGCGCCGTGCCCTTGAACACCGCGAGCACCTCGTCCGGGGTGGCGACGGTCTCGTCGCCGAACGTCGAGGACAGCCGCTTCGGCTGGCCGTCGTTGATCCAGTAGACGGCGAGATCGATGCCGAAGCGCTGCTTGGCGCGCTCGACGAATTCCTTGCCGAAGGCGGCGCCGACGTCGACGGTCGCGATCACCTTGCCGTCGCGCACGATCGGGGTCATGCCGAAGATGCCGAGCGACAGCCGGCTCTGCTCGACGCCGGCGATCAGGCGGCCGGTCTGGTTGGCCTGCACCACGGTGATGCGGCGCTTCGAGGTGTCGTCGCCGAACACCTTGGGCTCATGCACGCGATAGAAATTGGTGGCCGGCGGCGCCCATACGTTCACCAGCGGAATGCCCTGCGCCTTCAGCGACGTCATGGCGCCGCCGAGCAGGGCGCCAAGCGCGTCGCGGTCGCCCTTGAGGTAGGCGTCGGCGATCGGGGGCAGCGCCGCCAGGGTGGAGCTGACCGCCAGCGCGGCGCGGCCTTCATAGTCGATGCCGGCCGACACGCTGTCGAACTGCAGCTTGAGTTGCTGCTCCAGCGCCAGTCGGGTCAGAGCGCGCTGCTGGATGACGGAGAAGGTGCCGAGCACGGCACAGGCGATGGCGACGGTCAGCGAGAGCGCGATGATCAGGCGGGCGGAGATCGACCGGAGGCGGGACATTCGGGGCATTCCTTGCTTTGCAGCAAGGGTCTCAGGATACCATTAAGGAACAGATACCGTAGTTGCACGGGAGCGCTGGTTCCGCTTTGGAATCCGGATTTTCTTCAGCCTATCGTGCTGATGAAACCAGAGAGGGGGGCGGGCCCGCGCCTCAGCTATCCACCTTGAGGGCGGCGATGAAGGCTTCCTGCGGGATGTCGACCTTGCCGAACTGCCGCATCTTCTTCTTGCCTTCCTTCTGCTTCTCCAGAAGCTTGCGCTTGCGGGTGATGTCGCCGCCGTAGCACTTCGCGGTGACGTCCTTGCGCAGCGCGCGCACGGTCTCGCGCGCGATCACCTTGCCGCCGATCGCCGCCTGGATCGGGATCTGGAACATGTGCGGCGGAATCAGGTCCTTCATCTTCTCGACCATGGCGCGTCCCCGGCCTTCGGCGCGGGTCCGGTGCACCAGCATCGACAGCGCATCGACCGGCTCGTTGTTGACGAGGATCTGCATCTTGACGAGATCGGCCGGCTTGTAGTCGGTCAAATGATAGTCGAACGAGGCGTAGCCCTTGGAGACCGATTTCAGCCGGTCGTAGAAGTCGAACACCACCTCGTTGAGCGGCAGGTCGTATTTGACCATCGCGCGGCTGCCGACGTAAGTCAGCTCCTTCTGATTGCCGCGGCGGTCCTGGCAGAGCTTGAGCACGCTGCCGAGATATTCGTCCGGCGTCAGGATCGTCGCCTCGATCCAGGGCTCCTGGATCTCGGCGATCTTGACCACGTCGGGCATGTCGACCGGGTTGTGGATCTCGATCTCCTCGCCGTCGGTCAGCTTCATCTTGTAGATGACGCTCGGCGCGGTCGCGATCAGGTTGAGATCGAACTCGCGGGAGAGACGCTCCTGGATGATCTCCAGATGCAAGAGGCCGAGGAAGCCGCAGCGGAAGCCGAAGCCGAGCGCGGCGGACGTCTCCATCTCGAACGAGAAGCTGGCGTCGTTGAGCCGGAGCTTGCCCATTGCGGCGCGCAATGTTTCGAAATCATCGGCATCGACCGGGAACAGGCCGCAGAACACGACCGGGATGGCCGGCTTGAAGCCCGGCAGCATCTCCGAGACGGGCTTGCGGTCGTCGGTGATGGTGTCGCCGACGCGGGTGTCGGCCACCTCCTTGATCGCGGCGGTGATGAAGCCGATCTCGCCGGGCCCGAGCTCGTCGACCTGCGTCATCTTCGGCGTGAAGAAGCCGACGCGCTCGACGTCATAGGCGGCCCCGGTGCCCATCATCCGGACGCGCTGGCCCTTCCTCATCACGCCGTCGACGATGCGCACCAGCACGACGACGCCGAGATAGACGTCGTACCAGCTGTCGACCAGCAGCGCCTTCAGGGTCGCCTCGCGGTCGCCCTTGGGCGGCGGCAGGCGGGTGACGATCGCCTCCAGCACGTCGGGAATGCCAAGGCCGGTCTTGGCGGAGATCATCACCGCGTCGGAGGCGTCGATACCGATCACGTCCTCGATCTGCTGCTTGATCTTCTCGGGCTCGGCCGCCGGCAGGTCGATCTTGTTGAGGACCGGGACGATCTCGTGATTGTTGTCGAGCGCCTGATAGACGTTGGCGAGCGTCTGCGCCTCGACGCCCTGGCTGGCGTCGACCACCAGCAGCGAGCCCTCGCAGGCCGCCAGCGACCGGGAGACTTCGTAGGCGAAGTCGACGTGGCCGGGCGTGTCCATCAGGTTGAAGATGTAATCCTTGCCGTCCTTGGCATGGTAACGCAGGCGCACGGTCTGCGCCTTGATGGTGATGCCGCGCTCGCGCTCGATGTCCATCGAATCGAGCACCTGCTCCTTGCCCGCCATCTCGCGGTCCGACAGCCCGCCCGTCATCTGGATCAGGCGGTCGGCCAAAGTGGACTTTCCATGGTCGATATGGGCGACGATGGAGAAGTTGCGGATGTTGGGAATGGGGGCGGTCGTCATGGGTCGCGCAGATAGCACCCCAAGCCCCTCACCAGCAACCATATTGCTGAATTTCCAGGGGCTTTCTTCACGGCAAGCTGATTCCCCGCGCCGCCAAAACAGGCTACCGAGGGCGGATGTCGAGTACCTCTCTTCCGCCTCTCGCGGCGCGCATGCGCGGCCGTCTCGGACCGCGGCGAATCTCCGCCTGGCTGGTGGCGCGCGCCACGGCGCCGGCAACGTCGATCTGGGTCGTCGTCACCTTCGCGATCGTCCATGCCGTGCTGTGGACGGCGGTCCTGACCAATCTGAAGGCGGCGCAGGACGTCCACATGGACGTCGCCGAGGCCTATGCCTGGGGCAGCCGCTTCCTGCTCGGCTACGGCAAGCATCCGCCGCTGTCGGGCTGGATCGCCGGGCTGTGGTTCGCGGTGTTTCCGGTCAAGGACTGGGCGACCTATGCGCTGGCGATGGCCGTGAACGGCAGCGGCCTCGTCATCGTCTGGCTCGCGAGCCTCAAGGTGGTCGACCGCCGCCGCGCCTTCTTCGTCGTGGTGATGGTTGCGCTGTACCCGATCTTCAATTTCAAGGGCTTCAAGTACAACGCCGACCTGGTCCAGCTGCTGACCCTGCCGCTGCTGGTGCTGGCCTATCTCAACGCGTTCGAAAAGCGCAGCGCCGCCTCCGGCCTGTGGCTCGGCCTCGCCGGCGCGGCGGCGCTGATGACCAAATACTGGGTGCTGACCATGATCGGCGCCATCGGCCTTGCGGCGCTGCTGCACCCGGAACGGTTGCGCTTCCTGGCGTCGCCCGCGCCGTGGATCGCGATCGTCACCATGCTGGTGGCGATGATCCCGCATCTGGTGTGGCTGTGGCGGGTCGATTTCGTCGCCATCACCTATGCCGGGGATGTCTATACGCTGTCGGATCGCGGCCGCGCCGCCGAGCTCGTGCTCGGCTATGTCGGCCACAATCTGGCGCTGCTGGCTTTGCCGGTGGCGCTGGCGGCGCTGGTGATGGCCTGGCCGCCGCGATTCGCCTTCCGCAACTGGCGCGGCGGTCCCAATCCTGGCGTGAATGTAAGCCAGGCGATCAATGTTTGGCTGGTGCAGGCGATCGTTGCCGTCGGGCCGCCGCTCGGCGGCCTCGCCTTCACGATCTACATGAAGACCGATTGGGGCATCTCGCTGTTCTTCCTGGTGCCGCTGGCGCTGGTCGCAATTCCCGCGCTGCGGCTGCGATCGGTCATGCTGCCGCGGCTCGCCGCCGTCTGGCTCGTCCTGTCGCTGCTCACGCTGATCGCCTCGCCCTGGATTGCCCGGCGCGAGATGGCCGCCAATCCGAACGGCGCCACCGGCTATGGCGCCCGTTCGGAGCTGGCGCGGGAGCTGACCAAGGCCTGGCATGCCCGATTCGGCTCGCCCTGGCCGCTGGTGGCCGGCTTTGCCGAGATGAACACGCCGATGACCTTCTACAGCCCGGACCACCCAAGGCCGTTCACGGTGCCCACCACGCCCGAGGAGACCTGGAGTTCCGGCCTGAGCGCGCTGGAGGACCTCAAGCGCGAGGGGTTCATCGGCATCTGCGACACCACCGACAACCGGATCGCGGCCTGCGAGGCCTGGATGGCCAAGGAGGCCCCGAAAGCCGAGCCGCTGGTCATGACCACGCAGCGCTTCTTTCACGGCCAGGCGGGCCCTGCAATCGTTTGGAAGGTGTATATTCAGGCATCGGGGGGATAGCTCCGCGGTCGTCCCGGCCAAGCGCTCCTGCGCGCGAGGCCTCCCGATCACCGGAGCAGGGAATCGAGCTGGCGGATCAGCTCTCCGACCCGGCCTCCTCCGGGCGGCGGACCAGGATAACGCCTGAGGACGTCCACGACCTCTCGAGAAGCAAGGAGCCGTGATCGCGCGAGGTAGTCAGTGCCGACGGCGGGAACGTCTCCGGCCGAGATTTCGAAAGCTCGCGCCGCGTGGCCGGCAGCTCCGAGGATGTGCTTGACCTGGGAAGGGTTCGCGAGGGGATGAAGGAAGCCCGCGCCCGCCGCGGCAAGGGCAGCGCGAGCGGCCTCATAGGCCGCGCGCAACCCTTCATCGCGGGCTTCGATTGCCGCCCGCTGCGCCGCCCACGCGCTATCCCGTAGGGATTTGCTCCGACTCCCGCCGCTCGCAAAGCTTCGGGCGGCCTGTATTGCGGCTCGTGCACGAAGATCATCCGGTCGGTCGCGTTCGAAGATCGCCAGCGCCGGATGTGCAGAGAGGGCCGCGTATTCAGCCACGGCTCGCAGGTCTGCCTCGCTCAGCCGAATAGTGCTACTGGACATGCCATCCTTACCGCGTCGCTATGCGAGGATAGGCGCAAATCGGGTAGAATGCCCCATTGCGGCATGGCGAAACGCGTTTCGGGAGGCCCTTACACGCCTTCTTCGTGGAACTTGTCGTTCACCAGGTCGGTGATCGCCTGCAGCGCGGCCTCCGCCTCGGGCCCGGTGGCGGAGACCAGGATCTTGGTTCCCGGCGCCGCCGCCAGCATCATCAGGCCCATGATCGAGCGGCCGCCGACGGTCTCGCCGCCGCGCGTCACCCAGACCTCGGCCCGGAACTTCTCGACCATCTGCACGAATTTCGCCGAGGCCCGCGCATGCAGGCCGCGCTTGTTGGTGATCAGCAGCTCTCGCGAGATGGCTCCGGCAGGGACAGCCGGGCCGGCGACGTTGTCCTGCTGAGCATCCTCGTCGCTCATTTGCCGGCGAGCACCCGGCTGGCGATGGTGACGTATTTGCGTCCCGCCTCCTGCGCCATCGCGATGGCGTCGGGCAGCGAGCGCTCCTCGCGCACCTTGGCGAGCTTCACCAGCATGGGCAGGTTGATGCCCGCGAGCACCTCGACCTTGGGCCGGCTCATGCAGGAGATGGCGAGATTCGACGGCGTGCCGCCGAACATGTCGGTGAGAATGGCGACACCGTCGCCGGTGTCGACGCGGTTCACGGCTTCGATGATGTCGCTGCGACAGAGATCGGAATCATCGTCGGCGCCAATCGTGACCGCTTCGATTTGTTTTTGAGGACCCATGACGTGTTCCAGCGCCGCCCTGAACTCGTCGGCGAGGCGCCCATGGGTCACCAGTACCAGGCCAATCATCGGATACTCCTCGCGGGCGCCTTGGGTGCACCGCACGAACGCGCCACTTTGACCATCCGGAGCCCTCGCGCAAGAGGGCATATTCGCGAGTCTCCCGGATTCTGGCATACAGAATGGGAGGGGGCGGCGGTCTACTCGGTCGCGATAGTGGGGCTGATATGGTTACCAATTTGCCCCACACAATCGGCCGAAAGATTACCGGAACATGAAAGCTTGAGTGGTAATTAGTTCCGCCACAACCAGCGGGAGGGGTGAGAAACCCGGGCCGACAGGTATCCGTGGCAATTCGATACCGTTGAGATGAATCCGAAGCGATTCGGCGTTCGGCAGGCGGGCAGCGTCCTCGGCCATCAGGTCAACCACAAGCCCAAGTTTCGCCTCCGACACATGGTCGCAGGCGCGGATTCCAAGGCCGCGGATCTCGATCAGCCCGGCCAGAGCGGGCGCGGGGCTCACCCACATTTCCCCGCCGCGTGTGGCGAGATGAACACGGTCGTCGCCCACCAGAACCGTTGGCGGCAGCTGTCCCGCGCGTCCGGCGAGGATCAGATCGAAGGCGAGTCGGGATTTACCGGAACCGGAGGGGCCCCGGATCAGGACGGCCTGCTCCCCAACCTGGACGGCAGACGCATGGATGCTCGCCGTTTCGTTCGTCACGACGCCGGCAGCCGGACGACGAAGCGAGCCCCGGCCGAGGTCGGATGTCCGTCGGCGTCAACAGGGCCGGGCCGGTTCTCGGCCCAGATCCGCCCGCCATGGGCGTCGATGATCTGCTTGGAGATCGACAGGCCCAGCCCGGAATTCTGGCCAAAGCCCTGGTGCGGCCGGTCGGTATAGAACCGCTCGAAGATGCGCTGCAGGGCGTCCTCGCGAATGCCGGGGCCGTCATCATCGACGGTGATCTCGATCTCCGAGCGCACGCGCCGGCAGGTGATGCGCACCTTGCCGCCGGCCGCGGAGAACGATTGCGCGTTCGACAGAAGGTTGGAGATCACCTGGCCGAGCCGCGAATCATGCCCGGGCACCGAGAAGGTGTCGTTGGCGCCGCGGCCCTCGAAGCGGACCTCGACGGTGACGTCGGTGCCGAGCTTGGTCTCGTTGGCGACCGAGGTCAGCGTGTTCAGCAGCCGGCGCAGATCGACCAGGGTCATGTCCTGGCGCTGCAGCTCGGCATCGAGCCGGCTGGCGTCGGAAATGTCGGAGATCAGCCGGTCGAGCCGCTTCACGTCGTGCTCGATCACGGCGAGCAGGCGGGCGCGGCTGTTGTCGTTGCGCGCCAGCGGCAGCGTCTCGACCGCCGAGCGCAGCGAGGTCAGCGGGTTCTTGAGCTCGTGGGCAACGTCGGCGGCGAACATCTCGATCGCCTCGATGCGGTTGTAGAGCGCGTCTGTCATGTCGCGCAGCGCCCCGGAGAGATGGCCGATCTCGTCGCGGCGGCGGGTGAAGTCGGGAATCTCGACGCGGGTCTTGATGCGGCGGCGGACCCGCTCGGCACTGTCGGCGAGCCGGCGCACCGGACCGGCGATGGTGCTGGCGAGCAGCAGCGACAGCACGATCATGACGGCGGAGGCGACGCCGCCGACCTTCAGAATGGCAAGACGCTCGGCGGTGACCATCTGGTCGATGTCGTCGCCCTGCGTCGACAGCATCAGGGCGCCGTGGATGGTGCGCGAGCGCTGCACCGACACCGCGACCGAGACGATCACTTCGCCGCGCGAATTGACCCTCACCATGCTGCGCTTCTGGCCCTTCAGCGCGTCGGCGACTTCCTCGTAGCCGTTGCCGTTCTCCGGGCCATATTCGCGGTACAGCGGCAGGTCGCCGCGATTGAGCCAGGTGCGTACCGAGATCAGCGCACGCTCGACGAAGCCGGGCTTCTCGCTCGACGGCGGCGGCAGGTCGAAGCGCAGCACGTTCTCCAGGTTGCGGCTGTCGAGCAGGAGCCCGCCATTCGGATCATAGATGCGCGCGCGCGTCTTGGTCGGCGAGATCAGCGTGCGCAGCACCGGCGCGACGCGTTCCGGATTGATCGGGAAGTCGAGCGGCGAATATTCGTCCGGCGCGCCGTAGCTCTCGCCGGGCTTGAGATCGAGCAGGCGCTCGGGATCGATGGTGATGGTGTTGGTCTGCACCGTGGCCGAGGCGGCGATGGCGCCGGCGATGATCTCGGCCTGCACCAGGAGGCTCTGCGCACGCGCATCGATCAGGCCGGCGCGGAACTGCGACAGGTACAGGATGCTTGCAACCAGTGCGAGCAGGCCGGCGATGTTCAGCGAGACGATGCGGCGGGTGAGGCTCGAGAACGACAGCGCGAACAGGAACTGTCCGGCGCGGCGCAGCCAGCTCAGCGGACGCTGCCAGCCGGAGACGTGCGGGGTCTCGTCCGCCGCCTCGGACGCGATCGCGGCGGCGGCGTCGTGGGCATTCACGGCTGGGTCAAGCTGCGTGCGATCGAGCAATGTGAGTGCTCCGATTCCGAATTTCGTAGGGGTTGTGCGGCGAATTCCCGCGAGAACTCGACTTGCCGCACCCGAATTCGCCGCAACAATGGCCCCGTTCCGGCATCTGCGCTCGGACAAACGCGCAGGAGGCGTAGCCTATCCAATCGAGACCGCGACGTCAGCGCGCAATTTCGCATGACGTCGCGCAAGGCAATGCTTCAGGTCCCTTGCTGCAGGGCTTCAGGTTTCCTTGAAGCGATAGCCGACGCCGTAGAGGGTCTCGATCATCTCGAACTCCTCGTCGACCATCTTGAACTTCTTGCGCAGCCGCTTGATGTGGCTGTCGATGGTGCGGTCGTCGACATAGACCTGGTCGTCATAGGCCGCGTCCATCAGCGCATTGCGGCTCTTGACCACGCCCGGACGCTGCGCCAGCGCCTGCAGGATCAGGAACTCGGTGACGGTCAGCGTGACCGGCTCGTTCTTCCAGGTGCAGGTGTGACGCTCCGGATCCATGCGCAGCAGGCCGCGATCGAGCGCCTTGGCGTCGTTCTCCTTCGGCAGCGCCGTCGGATCCTTCGGCTGCGAGCGGCGCAGCACGGCCTTGACGCGCTCCACCAGCAGGCGCTGCGAGAACGGTTTGCGGATGAAGTCGTCCGCGCCCATCTTCAGGCCGAACAGCTCGTCGATCTCCTCGTCCTTGGAGGTGAGGAAGATCACCGGCAGGTCGGACTTCTGGCGAAGCCGCCGCAACGTCTCCATGCCGTCCATGCGCGGCATCTTGATGTCGAGGATGGCGAGGTCAGGCTGGCTGGTCCGAAAACCGTCGAGCGCCGACGCACCATCGGTATAGGTCATGATCCGATAACCCTCGGCCTCGAGCGCGATGGAGACGGATGTCAGAATGTTGCGGTCGTCATCGACCAAGGCGATTGTGGGCATGAGCCTGCTTTCAGAGTCTGGTTACGCCGAGACTTCGAGAATCAAGATAAGGGCCGCATATTTGGGCTTCGAACATGGTCAACGAGCAATGCAAGCTGGGCTGAAGTGTGACCGAGTTCCACAAATACCATGGCAAAGTCTTGTGCCGCGCCCAGGTTTGTGGCCCGTTTAGCCGAAAAAAGGCCTTCATTGCAACTGGATGGACGAGGGAAAAGACGATGTCTGCGAGCTTTAACCCTAACCGCGTGACGCAATCCCTGCTGCGCCGAAGCCGGCAGGGCGCACTTGCGACCTTGATGGTTGGTACGGGCGATCCCTACTGCTCCCTCGTCAACGTCGCCACCGCGTCCGATGGTGCTCCGATCATCCTGATCTCGCGATTAGCTGTACACACCAGGAATCTACTTGCCGATTCGCGCGTATCGCTGATGCTCGACGAACGGGCGCCGGGCGATCCGCTCGAGGGAACTCGCATCATGCTGTCGGGCAAGGCCGAGCAGGCCACCGACGACAATCGCGAGATGATGCGCCGTCGGTATCTCAATGCGCATCCGTCCGCTGCGGACTATGCGGATTTCGCCGACTTCTCGTTCTTCGTGATTCGTCCGTCAGGCGCGCATCTCGTCGCCGGATTCGGCCGCATCGTCGATCTCAAGCCCGAGCAGTTTCTCACGGATATCTCCGATGCTGATGAACTGATTCTGGCAGAGCAGGGCGCTGTCGATCACATGAACGAAGATCACCGTGAGGCGCTCGCCCTCTACGCGACGAAGCTGCTCGGCGCCGAAGCCGCGGAGTGGCGGTGTAGCGGCTGTGACCCGGAAGGATTGGATCTGATGGCCGACGGCAAGACGCTACGGCTCGGGTTTCCCGAGCGCGTAACCACGCCCGGGGCGTTGCGCAAGATGCTTGTGCGGCTTGCTGACGAGGCACGCGCGAAGTGAGGTGTAGTTCGAGCCCGCTTTGATGGCTGTGCTCATCCTCTCGTGACGAAAGACGACAAAGTTCACGCATGAACGCAGTTGCGGTGAAGCTCGATGAGTACGCTCCCTGTCCAGCGGAGGGCAAGCGCCGCGCAAACCCATGGCGTGGGCGCGAGTGAGCTCGTTGACGTCGCGGCCGGGCGAAGTCGGGATTATGTGATCCCGCAAGCGCGAGGCAATCGTGAATGGAAGCTGGCTGATCGGGTGGGCGACGACACGGCTGATCACCGACGCATTCCGTCGGCTCGGGCGGCGTCCCTTGATCGGTTGCAGCGAGGCGGTGCGACGGGCGTTGGCCGGATGCTCGGTCTTCGCCTTGGTCTTCGCTTGCCGGCGCGAATTCGTCGATTTGAGCGTCGTTCGTCGTTCTCGTGAAACCCAACCGCGCTGATATATCTGTTGCGTTGCAGCAACTCAGCGGGGCGCAGGCGGCTGCTGCTGGAATGTGCATGGAGCGGCAAAACATGAGCTACGTACATCACGGTTTGCCAATAACCAATTGGGCCGGATCGTCTTGGCAAGACCAGCGTTGATCAGTATTAGGTCGGCGACCGCGCTTCGATAAGGCGATGTAACGGCAACGGTCACCGCGCAACGCGCGCGACTGCGCGCAACAGATGCGGGCTCTCAGGAGGGATCTTCGTGCAAGAGACGGGTATTCGCAACGGCGCCTTCGGTGCCGACAAGTTCGGCTTAAAGAACCTCAAGCAGGTGCACTGGAATCTCGGCGCTCCCCAGCTCTATCAGTATTCGCTGGCGGCGGGCGAGGCGGTGCTGTCGGCCGACGGGGCGCTGTGCGCGGATACTGGCGAGTTCACCGGCCGCAGCCCGAAGGACAAGTTCACGGTGCGTGACGCCTCCACCGAAAAGATGTGGTGGGCGGGCAACCAGGCGATCACGCCCGCGCAGTTCGAGGCGCTGCATCAGGACTTCATCAAGCACGCCGAAGGCAAGACCCTGTTTGCGCAGGATCTCTATGGCGGCGCCGATCCGAGCTTCCGCATCAAGACGCGCGTCTTCACCGAACTTGCCTGGCATTCGCTGTTCATCCGCACGCTTCTGATCCGCCCCGAGAAGATCGAGCTCGACACCTTCGTGCCGGAGCTCACGATCATCGACATGCCGAGCTTCCGTGCCGACCCGAAACGCCACGGCGTGCGCTCGCAGAACGTCGTCGCGATCGATTTCGCCCGCAAGATCGTCCTGATCGGCGGGTCCTATTATGCCGGCGAGATGAAGAAGAGCGTGTTCACCACGCTCAACTACTACCTGCCCGAACGCGGCGTGATGCCGATGCACTGCTCGGCCAATGTCGGTTCGAACGGCGACACCGCTGTCTTCTTCGGCCTGTCCGGCACCGGCAAGACGACGCTGTCGGCCGATCCGAACCGCACCTTGATCGGCGACGACGAGCATGGCTGGGGACCGTCCGGCGTGTTCAACTTCGAGGGCGGCTGCTACGCCAAGTGCATCAAGCTGTCGCAGGAAGCCGAGCCGCAGATCTATGCGGCGTCGACCCGGTTTGGTGCGGTGCTCGAGAACGTCGTGCTCGATGAGGATACGCGCGTTCCCGATTTCGACGACGGCTCCAAGACGGAGAACACCCGCTCGGCCTATCCGCTCGACTACATCCCGAACGCCTCGCGCACCGGCCGCGCGCCGCATCCGAAGAACGTCGTGATGCTCGCCGCCGACGCCTTCGGCGTGCTGCCGCCGATCGCAAAGCTCTCGCCGGCGCAGGCGATGTACCACTTCCTGTCCGGCTACACCGCCAAGGTCGCGGGCACCGAGCGCGGCTTGGGCTCCGAGCCGCAGCCGGAATTCTCGACCTGCTTCGGCTCGCCGTTCCTGCCGCTCGATCCGTCCGTCTACGGCAACATGCTGCGGCAGCTGATCGCCGAGCACAATGTCGACTGCTGGCTGGTCAACACCGGCTGGACCGGCGGCAAGTATGGCACGGGCTCGCGCATGCCGATCAAGGTGACGCGCGCGCTGCTGACGGCGGCGCTCGACGGCAGCTTGCGCAACGTCGAGTTCCGCACCGACAAATATTTCGGTTTCGCGGTGCCGACCGCGCTGCCGGGCGTGCCGACCGAGATCCTCGACCCGGTCAACACCTGGAAGGACAAGGCCGAGTTCGACAAGACTGCGCGCGCGCTGGTCGGCATGTTCCAGAAGAATTTTGCCAAGTTCGAAGCCCAGGTCGATGCCGAGGTCCGTAACGCCGCGCCGGATCTGAAGCTGGCGGCGGAGTAGGGCTGCAAACGTCAAGGGGGCGGTCGCGTTGCGGCTGACCCCACATTTTCCCGCTCCGCCCCGTTCAATGCACGAGAGGCGCGAGCTCAAGCCATACCCACAGCTGTCGTCCCGGCTCAAGGCCGGGACGACGCCGTTTTCTTGGCTTGCGTCCCGGCTTTCACGCCTTGAAATACGCGATCTGCGTCGTCGTCGCGAGCAGCCGGCCGGACGGCGACCATAGCTCGCCGTGTTGGTCCTGGTAGCTGCGGTTGAACACCTTGGCGTCTGCGGTCGCGAGCACGTGCGTGATGTCCTCGGCCGCGAGCTCGTCCCGGCTGACGTGGAAATAGGTCGTCAGCGACACCGTGCCGAACGGCACCAGCTCGCCGCGGGCGTGGAAGACGCGACCGAAGAAGGCGTCCGACATCGATAGCACCGACAGGCAGTCGAGCTTGCGCGGCTTGCGGTCGGAGATCCACAGCCGGGAATAGCTGCTGTGCGGCTCCCCCGACGATGCACCAAACGTTGGACGGCCCTCGATGAAGCGGAAATCGTACTGCTTGGTCCAGGACATGTTCGTGTCGGGATGTCGCTTGACCTGATCGAACGGCGGCGCCTCGGGCTTTGTGGCCGGCTGATGCGACCAGGACGGCCGGCGCTCGGCGAACACGGCGGTGGCGAGCGTCGCCGCGTCAGAGTCGCCCTGGCTCAGCTCGACGCACCAATGCTGCGAGGAGCGGTTGGCCTTCACCAGCCGCACGTCGAGATCGAACGGCCCTTCCGCGATCGGCGCGCAATAGTTCACCGTCACCGCCAGCGGATCGCCCTGAATTTGCGGATGCTGGATCAACGCGCGCAGCACGGTCGCCGCCGTGACGCCGCCAAACGGGCCGACGAACGCCCAGTAATCCGGGCTGGTCCGTCCCTGCCAGCGGCTGTCGCCGGCGGTGACGCGGGTGGCCTCGTCGAACAGGTGAGCTGGCGGTTCGGTCATGCATTCCTCCCGACGGTCATCGTATGATGGCCGTCAGATGAAACGCAATGGAAGGCCTCTGCAATGACGTCATGGGTCATTGCTGAAGGCGAGGGGAAGGGCCCGTCACGCCCGCTGCGCTTGCACCGGCGCCATCGCCAGCCCGACCGGCACGTTCCAGATGTCGTCGGCATATTCGCGGATGGTGCGGTCGGAGGAGAACCAGGCCATGCGCGCGACGTTGAGGATCGAGGCGCGGGTCCAGGCCGGCACGGTCTGCCAGCGCGCATCGATGCCGCGCTGGGCCTCGTAGTAGGAATCGAAATCGGCCGAAACCATGTAGTGGTCGAGATGGCGCAGCGCATGGGCGATCGGCTCGAACCGGCCGGGTTCGTCCGGCGAGAACGCGCCGGACGCGATCGCATCGATCGCGCGCGCCAGCCGCGGTGACCGGTGGATCACGTCGGACGCGTCCAGTCCCTGCTTGCGGCGGAGCATGACCTCGTCGGCCTCCATGCCGAAGATCGCGATGTTGTCGGCGCCGACATTGTCGCGGATCTCGATATTGGCGCCGTCCAGCGTGCCGATGGTAAGGGCGCCGTTCAGCGCCAGCTTCATGTTGCCGGTGCCGGACGCCTCCATGCCGGCGGTCGAGATCTGCTCGGACAGGTCGGCTGCGGGAATGATCGTTTCCGCCAGGCTGACATTGTAGTCGGCCATGAACACGACCTTCAGCTTGCCGCCGATCGCGGGATCGTTATTGACGACCTCCGCGACGTCGTTGATCAGCTTGATGATCAGCTTGGCATAGCGGTAGCTCGCCGCCGCCTTGCCGGCGAAGATCTTCACCCGCGGCACCCAGTTAGCTTGCGGGTCGTCCTTGATGTCCAGATACAGCGCGACCGCTTCGAGGATGTTCAGGAGCTGGCGCTTGTATTCGTGAATGCGCTTGATCTGCACGTCGAACAGCGCGCCCGGGTCGAGGCGCACGTTCATGCGCTCGCCGATCAGACGCGCCAGCTGCACCTTGTTGTGGTGCTTCACGGCGCGGAACTTCTGGTGGAAGCCGGCGTCGGCGACGTAGCTCTCGAGACTCGAGAGCAAGGTCGGATCGTCGACGACGGCGTCGCCGCAGGCCTCGCGCAAGAGGTTCGTCAGCTTGGGATTGGCGAGGGTCAGCCAGCGGCGGAAAGTGATGCCGTTGGTCTTGTTGGTGATGCGGCCGGGATAGAGATGGTTGAGATCGTGGAACACGGTCTCCTTCATCAGGTCGGAATGCATCGCCGAGACGCCGTTGATGCGGTGCGAGCCGACGAAGGCGAGCTGGCCCATGCGCACGCGGCGGCCGCTCTTCTCGTCAATCAGTGACACCGAGGCGCGGTAGTCGATGTCACCCGGTGCGCGCTGCTCGGCGAGCGCGAGATGCTGCGCATTGATGCGATAGATGATCTCGAGATGGCGCGGCAGCAGCCGCTCGAACAGCTCGACCGGCCAGGTCTCGAGCGCTTCGGGCAGCAGCGTGTGGTTGGTATAGGACAAGGTCGCGATGGTGATCTTCCACGCCTCGTCCCAGCGGAAATTGTGCAGGTCGACCAGGATCCGCATCAGCTCGGCCACGGCGAGCGAGGGGTGCGTGTCGTTGAGCTGCACCGCGGCCTTCTGCGCCAGGCTGCGCAACTGGCCGTCGGAGCCGAGATGGCGCTTGACGAGATCTTGCAGCGAAGCCGAGACGAAGAAATATTCCTGGCGCAGCCGCAGCTCGCGTCCCGCCGGGCTCTCGTCGTTCGGATACAGGAATTTGCAGATCGCCTCGGCGCGCGCTTCTTCTGCCGAGGCGCCGAGATAGTCGCCGGAGTTGAACACGTCGAGCTTCAGCGGATCGGGCGAGCGCGCCGACCATAGCCTGAGCGCATTCACGTGCTGGCCGCGCCAGCCGACGATCGGCGTGTCATAGGCCACCGCCTGCACGGTCTCGCCTGGATGCCAGATCGCGCGAGCCCGGCCCTTGTCGTCGATGTGCTCGACGCCGCCGCCGAAATGAACGTGATAGACCACCTCGGGGCGCTGGAACTCCCAGGGATTGCCGAACGACAGCCAGACGTCGGGATATTCGTGCTGCCAGCCGTCGACGATGACCTGGCGGAACAGGCCGAAATCATAGCGGATGCCGTAGCCGATCGCAGGGATCTGCAAGGTCGACATGCTCTCCATGAAGCACGCCGCGAGCCGTCCGAGGCCGCCATTGCCGAGCGCGGCATCGGGCTCGCATTTGCGCAGGTCCATCAGGCCGACGCCCAGATCGCCGAGCGCGGTCTCGAACACCTTCATCAGGCCCATGTTGTTGAGCGCGTCGGTGAACAGACGGCCGATCAGGAATTCGAGGCTGAGATAATAGACCCGCTTGCGCCCGGCGTCGTAGCTCTCCTTGTCCGCGGTCAGCCAGCGATGCACGATGCGGTCGCGCAAGGTCAGCGCCGCGGCGTGGTACCAGTCCTGCTGCGTCGCCTGGCTCGCCTCCTTGCCGATGGCGAGGCGAAGCTTGGCCAGGATGTCGCTCTTGATCTCCGCGACCGCCAATTCGTCGACGGGCTGGCCGGTGCTTACGAAGCTGCGCTGGGACGGCTGATCTGTCACCTTGGAAACCTGTGATGCTACGAGGAACCGGTAAAAGCATACGATGGTTGCGCGCGGTCCGAAACCCGGGGAAAGGCTGGTCCGCACAGCAAGGTGATGGAAAATGATGCAAAAACGGGGCCGGAGTTCCGGGGGCGGAACGCGCTAGGATGGTGCAGGTGCGTCGTGGAGTTGAGGGCTCTCCCCATCGTCATCCCGGCGAAAGCCGGGATCCAGACTCACCTTGTGAGGCGAGCGACGAACATCTGCTCGATCCGACGGCGCCAATCCGGCTCGTATTCCGCGTTCATGCCTTCGGCCCGCAGCACGGCCGCGGCGAACGCCTGCGGAGAGGGCGGTTGGCCGTCCAGCATCAGGTCGTCCGCGGTGAGGCGGCTGCAAAAGCCCCAGTCCACGCATAGGCCGCGCAGCAGCCAGTCGAGACGCTTGCGCAGGGCTGCATCGGTTTCGGTGTTGGAATTCTCCATGAGAGCGGCGCGCCTCCTTTGAGAAGGGATGGACAATCGGCTAGGAACAAATTAAGAACAACTTAGCAAGCGATCGTTTATCCTGACAGCGATTCGATCCGCCAGCCCCCCGGCATCAGTGCATCCCGCGAGGACACCCATGTCCAATATCGCCTTCGATCCCCTGGCCCTGACCCGCATTGCCGACTTCGCGCGCAGCCTGACGCGGCTGCACAAGGCCGCGCGGCGGCGGGCCATCGACGACGACCAGATCGACCGCGCCTTCAACGCCGTCTGCATGTCGGTCTGGGGCTACACCACCGACGACATTTCCGACGATCTGTTCTCGGCCACCGACCACACCTTCCTCGATGGCCTCGACGAGGCGCGGGCGCGCATCTTCGCCGCCGAGCAGGGCTACGACCTGGTCGACGACGAGGGCATGCTGACCGATTGGTGGGGCTTCTGCTGGATGATCCTGGCCGAGAAACGCGGCCTGCTGACGCCGGACAACCGCGCCGCCGCGCGGGCGGCGATCGAGGAGAAATATCTGGAAGCGCCGAACGTCATCGGCGTGATCGTCGCGCGCTAGGTCAGCATTCCGTCATTGCGAGCGCAGCGAAGCAATCCAGGGTGGTGTGCGGGACTCTGGATTGCTTCGCTGCGCTCGCAATGACGAGTCCGGGCTCAATCCACATCCGCGCGCTTGGCGCGGCCGGTGGCCGGCTTCGGCGCGATCGTCAGCGGCGGCGCGACGCTGACATTGCTGGCGCTGGCCTCCGGCGGCGGCATCGCGGCGAGCGCATCGGCCGCCAGCATCTCGGCGCGCACCGGTGCGACCTTCATCTCGCTCAGCTTGGCCCGCATGTCCGAGTTCAGCCCGGGATAGGAGGCGACCGGCTTGAAGTCGGCCGGCTGGCTGCCGCCGCCGCGCGGGCCGGAATAGGCGACGAGCCCGTCGCTGGTCGCGACCACGTCGCCGGGCCGCAGCGAGGTGTCGAGCGACAGATCGACCGGCGCCAGCCCGGCCGGATCGCGGCCGTTGCAGGTGCAGTCGGCGCGCAGCGCCTGGCGATAGGCGAACGCGTTCTCGCTGTCGGCATAGCGCTCGCCGTTCGCCGCCGTGGCGTAGTCGATGTTGGAGCCGAAATAGATCTTGGTCGGGCTGGCCGGGCAGAACGCCTGGCACATCTGCGCCGGCGAGGCGAGGCCGCGGGTCAGCGGAAAATAGCGGCCGTCGCAGACGCGCACGCAGAACGCCGCGCCGGATCCGCCGCTCGCGGCGCGCGGCTGGGCGGGGGCCTGCGGGTTGGTGCCGAACGGATCGGCGAAGAAGCTGCCTTGCGCCGCCGGCCGCTGCGATTGCGGCTTGGTGAAGCCGCCGAACAGGAAGTCGAACAGGCCCTGGGCCGACGCCATTCGCGGCGCCAGCGCGCCAGCCGCGACGAGGCCGACCGTCGCCGCGACAGCGACGTGGCGGGACCTCCGCCGAAACGACAACACGCTACGCAACGCCCGCTCCATCGCCAGGATCTTCACCGCAAAGCCACGCCGTGACGCGGCAACCCGCGTCGCTCGATCATGTGCGATCGAACGTGCCTTGCCCAAGGCATGGCGCCATCAGCTTTGCGGTAACCTTAACGGGCGTTGGTAAATGAGCGGTATGCGCGGGCGGCGAATTGCGCCGCGCGCCAGGCGCCTCAGAGGAATTCGTGCGCCTTGTAGAGCGCCCGGAACGGCAGGCCGGCCTGGGCGAAGGTCTCGGCGGCGCCTTCCTCGCGGTCGACCATGGTGAACACCAGCGCCACCTCGGCGCCGGCCTCGCGCAGGGTTTCCACCGCCTTCATCGCCGAGCCGCCGGTGGTGGTGACGTCCTCGACCACGACGATGCGTTTTCCCGCCAGGGTCTCGTCGCGGGTCAGGCCTTCGATCGCGAGCCTGGCGCCGTGCTCCTTCGGCTTCTTGCGGACGAAGAAGGCCGCGATCGGATGGCCCTTGATCCAGGAGATCTGGGCGATCGCGCCGGCGAGCGGCACCGCGCCCATCTCCAGGCCGCCGATATAATCGAAGCCCTCGTCCTTCAGCGCCTCATAGGTGAGCTCGGCGAGCAAGGTGGCGCCCTCCGGGTCCATCATGGTCGGCTTCAGGTTGAAATAGAAATCGCTCTTGCGGCCGGAGGCCAGCGTGACCTCGCCACGGCCGAACGAGCGCCTGCGGATGATCTCGAGGAGGCGGGCGCGGGAGGCGGATTTGGACACGGCGTTTCCCCTGAGGGTGGATTCTTGGGTGGCGCAATCTATCGGGGGCGGGCGGCGGAGACCAGCCGCCACGATGTCCCATCAACAACGGTACGTTTGAAGCCGGATGCAGTTTCGAGCTAATGGAGCCCGCGACCAAGCAAGGACGGTTGGGAAGGATGCCCCGCATGACGATCGAGCTGTACACCTGGAACACCCCAAACGGGCGCAAAATCTCGGTCGCGCTGGAGGAGATGGGGCTGCCCTACCGCGTCGTTCCGGTCGACATCACCAAGGGCGCCCAGATGGCGCCGGAATTCCTGGCGATCAGCCCCAACAACAAGATCCCGGCGATCGTCGATCCCGACGGCCCCGACGGCAAGCCGGTCAGCGTGTTCGAATCCGGCGCCATCCTGCTCTACCTGGCTGAGAAGACCGGCCAGTTCCTGCCGAAATCCCTCGCCGAGCGGATCCCGGTCTATGAATGGCTGATGTGGCAGATGGGCGGTTTCGGCCCGATGCCCGGCCAGGTGCACCATTTCATCGCGCTGACCAACGAACAGGACCGTGCCTACGGGCTCAAGCGCTACATGGCCGAGACGGTCCGGCTCTATGGCGTGCTCGACCGCCGGCTGGCGCAGCACGAGTTCGTCGCAGGCGCTCTCTCGATCGCCGACTTCGCCATCGTCGGCTGGGCCTGGCGCCACCCGCGCCACAAGGTGGATCTCGCCGACTTCCCGAACGTCAAGCGCTGGTACGATACCCTGATGGCCCGCCCCGCCGTGAAGCGCGGCATGGAAGCGAAGCTGGACTGAGAAGCTCATCGGCCGTTCCTTGCCGACGATGACTTCCGAGATCTTTCGGCACGCGCGGTGCCCCCTCTCCCGCTCTCGTCCGCCTTTGCCGAGAGGCTTCGGCGGACAAGGCGGGGGAGCCGATGGAAATCACCCCCGCCGCGCCTCCAGCGCCATGCGCACCGCAAGTCCCGCGAGCACCGTGCCCATCAGATAGCGCTGCACGAGCGCCCAGCTCGGCCGTGTCGCCAGGAACAGGGCAATCGATCCTGCCGCCATGGCGATCATGGCGTTGACGCTGACGCTGATCACGATCTGGATCGCGCCGAGCACCACCGACTGCGTCAGTACGCTGCCGACAGCGGGATCGATGAACTGCGGCAGCAGCGCCAGATACAGCATCGCGATCTTCGGGTTCAGCAGATTGGTGGCGAGCCCCATCAGGAACAGCCTGCGTGGGCTGTCGATGGCGAGCGTCCTCACCTGGAAGGGCGAGCGTCCACCCGGCTTCACCGCCTGCCACGCCAGATAGAGCAGGTAGGCAGCGCCGGCGAGGCGCAGCGCGTCATAGGCGAACGGCACGGCAAACAGCAGCGCCGTGATGCCGAACGCCGCGGCCAGCATGTAGACCAGAAAGCCGACGGCAACGCCGCCGAGCGAGACCAGGCCCGCGACGTGACCCTGCGTGATCGCGCGCGAGATCAGATAGATCATGTTCGGCCCTGGTGTCAGCACCATGCCGAGCGAGACGAGGGCGAAGGCGAGCAAGGATGATGTGTGCGGCATCACTGGTTCGATGATCGGGATCTCTGCCGCTGCTTTAGCGCGGACGATCACGCATCGTCATCCGGTCAATTGCACCGAGAGCAATCAGCCCGCCGCCGGCGGCGCGACGTCCAGCGCAGGCAGCGGTCTGCCGGAGCGGTCGAACACACCGGCGATGCTCAACGCCAGCAGGACCAGCAGAATGGCCGCCGCGAACGGCACGGAGTGCCCGATCATGGCGAGCAGGCAGGCTCCCAGCGCGATCACGAGGCCGATCTCCAGCGGCGCGATCGGCTCGCCGGCGTCGCTCCGCGCCTTCCAGTGGAGCGCGATCCCCGCCGCCACCATCGGCATGTCGTAGATCATCGCATAGGGCGTGGCGATGATGCTGCCGACCGCGACCAGCGCGATCGCCTGCTGCGTTGAGCCGCGTCGCCAGGCATCCCAGACCATCACGACGACGGAGCAGGACAACAGGAGCTGAACCAGGTAGCCGATCGGCGGCGGCGCGCCGAGCGCGTGCAAGCCAGCGATGACCGTCGGCATCATGTGATCGAGGCTGACCTGGTTGGCCTGCAATTGCGCCTGATAGCTCGGAAACTTCACGATCCATTCGAGCCAGATCCACGGATCGAGCGCAGCGCTGGTGACGACCGCGACGATCACGGTCGTGGCGATGGCCGAGAGGATGGCGCGCCAGTTGCGTGACGCCAGCAGCACGACCGGCATCAGCAGCACGAATTGTGGCTTGTAGGCGAGCAGGCCGAGCAGCGTGCCGGCAACGATCGGGTGGCGCGCGAGCAGGCGCAATCCGCCGATCAGCAAGGCCGCCGAGAGAAATCCGTTCTGGCCGGTAATCGCGTTGATGAGCGTCGTCGGCGCGGCGAGCAGCGCAAGGCCCGACAGTGTGCGCCAGTCGCGGCCGAGCGTCGCCAGGCCATACAGCGCGAACGTCAGCGAGATCCAACAGACATAGGCGACAGGCAGCGCCAGCATCCCCAGCGGGATCAAGGCCAGCAGGAAGGTCGGCGGGTAAGGATAGGGAAATCCGCCGCCGCCGAGGGCGGGATCCAGCGTCTGCTGGTAGCGCGCGAGCGCGACAGGATCGTAGATGCCGGCGCCGGACAGCGCGGCATATTTGCCGAACGACCACAGGCCGAAGAAGTCACCGAACGCCGGCTGCGGCGACGACAGCGTCCAGCTGACGAGATAGGCGCCGTTGTAGAGCGCCATCGCGACCAGCAGGATCAGCACCGCGCGCCGGTCGCGCGTCTTGGGGTGAGCTGCGGATGAGGTCGCGGTCATGGAGCTCTTCGTTCTGCGCCCTCGGCGCAGTCGTGGCATGGGGATGATCGGAGCTGTCAGCGATCGCTCGCGTGCGGTGCCTCTCCAACCTTGCCAGGGTGCGCTGCACGTCGTGTTACCGTCCGTCCATCCGGCCAGGCGCGATCTCATC
The DNA here is from genome assembly GCF_032484785.1 of Bradyrhizobium sp. SZCCHNS1050. NCBI lineage: Bacteria > Pseudomonadati > Pseudomonadota > Alphaproteobacteria > Hyphomicrobiales > Nitrobacteraceae > Bradyrhizobium > Bradyrhizobium sp. SZCCHNS1050. Next base: position 3,307,830 of record NZ_JAUETR010000001.1, read on the forward strand.
GTGCCTAACGGGGGGTAAAATCGCCGCGTTCCGAGTGACCGTGAACAGGGGACGGCGTCATCTCTCCGCATCGGGCAACGCGATCGTCAAGATTTATATTGCTATTTTTCCGAAGTCATGCTCTATTCAGCGCATCCCGTCCTCATGCAGAGGGGCGTACGCGTCGTCACGATACGTTGAGGCGGGGAGCGGTGGCCGCGGGCCTGTCAGGTGCTTTTGCGCTGGACGATTGGCAGTTCGCGGACGTTCAAGCCGTGTGGTCCTGGCGCCCCGAAGCTGGCGCCAAGCCTGCGTGACATCACGTGTCGCGCTGGTGACGGGGGCAAACAAGCCGGTCCCCGGGGAGAGCTCGGAGCAGACGTTAAGCCCATCGCGCAGGGAGGGCCGGGCCTGTCCGGCTGAACCTGTGGTACCTGCCGCCTGCATTCTTTTGAGCAGGCGGGCCACGGGCCTCAGTCGGGGCCCGGCCTTCCCTGCGCCCTCTGCAAAATTCAGAGGGCGAACGACATGCATCCCTCGAGCAAATCATGCTGCGAGAAGGCTGAGGCATGTCTACGGCTCGCGTTGCAGCCAATGATCATCGTATCGGGGAGCATCAAACGGATGCGTATGAGGGCTGCGTTGCGAGGCACGCTGCCCACCCTCCCCTGGAGGGGGAGGGTCGCCTCTCATGAGCGCAGCGAAACGTGAGGCGGGGTGGGGTGATCTCTCCACAGGCGCCAGCGCCCGCGGCTCACCCCACCCCGCTCGCCCGCTTCGCGTGCGATCGACCCTCCCCCTCCAGGGGAGGGTGGCATCTCGCTCGTGGACGGATTTCGGCGCACGCGATGACGAAGCAGAGATCACCGCGATCAGCTCAATGCGCCTCGTCCCAATTGTCGGCGGCCCGCGCATCGACATGCAGCGGCACCGACAGCAGCACCGCCGGGAAGGGGGCGTCCTGCATGACGTGCTGCACCACCGGCAAGGTCGCGGCGACCTCGCCGTTCGGCACCTCGAAGATCAGTTCGTCATGCACCTGCAGCAGCATCTGAGCCGACAGCTTCTTTTGCGCCAGGGCCTCCTCGACGCGGATCATGGCGCGCCGGATGATGTCGGCCGCGGTGCCCTGCAGCCGCGCGTTGATCGCGGCGCGCTCGTTGAAGGCGCGCACCGAGGCGTTGGAGGCCTTGATCTCGGGGTAATGGCACTTGCGGCCGAACAGCGTGGTGACATAGCCGTGCTTGCGGCAGAACTCCTTGGTCGCGTCCATGTAGTCGCGAATGCCGGGGAAGCGCTCGAAATAGCGCTTGATGTAGGCCGAGGCCTCCTCGCGGGCGATGCCGAGCTGGTTGGCGAGGCCGAACGCGGAGATGCCGTAGATGATGCCGAAATTGATCGCCTTGGCGCGGCGGCGCACCTCGCTCGGCATGTCCTTGATCGGCACGCCGAACATCTCGGATGCCGTCATCGCGTGGATGTCGAGCCCGTCCTTGAACGCCTGTTTCAGCACGGGGATGTCGGCGATCTCCGCGAGCAGCCGCAACTCGATCTGCGAGTAGTCGGCCGACACCAGCTTATGGCCCGGCGTCGCGATGAAGGCGCGGCGGATCTTGCGGCCATCTTCGGTCCGCACCGGGATGTTCTGCAGATTCGGCTCGTTCGACGACAGCCGGCCGGTGGTGGTCGCCGCCAGCGCGTAAGTGGTGTGCACGCGATGCGTCTGCGGGTTGACATAGGTCGGCAGCGCATCGGTATAGGTCGATTTCAGCTTCGAGACCTGGCGCCATTCCAGGATCTTGCGCGCGAAATCGTTGCCCTGCTCGGCGAGATCATCGAGGATGGAGGCAGAGGTCGACCAGGCGCCGGTCTTGGTCTTGGTGCCGCCCGACAGGCCCATCTTGCCGAACAGGATGTCGCCGATCTGCTTCGGGCTGCCGACATTGATCGGCTCGCCGGCCAGCTCCTGCAACTCGGCCTCGACGCGCGCCGCGGTCTGGGCGAAGTCGCCGGACAGGCGCGACAGCACCTGGCGGTCGATCGAGATGCCGCGCCGCTCCATGCGCGCCAGCACCGACACCAGCGGCCGCTCCAGGGTCTCGTAGACCGCGGTCATGCGCTCCGCCGTGAGGCGCGGCTTCAGCACGCGCCAGACCCGATGGATGACATCGGCGGCTTCCGCGGAATGCGCGGTCGCGCGATCGATGGCGACCTGCTCGAAGGTCAGCTTGTTCCGGCCGCTCCCGATCAGCTCACCTTCACTGATCATGGCGTGTCCGAGCACGTGCTCGGACAGCGAGTCGAGCTTCTGCGATCCACGTCCGGCGTCCAGCGCGTAGCTCATCAGCTGCACGTCGTCGGTGTTGGTCAGGGTGATGCCGGCCTGCGCCAGCATCACGGCCGTGAACTTGATGTTGAAGCCGATCTTGAGCAGGCCGGCCGATTCCAGGATGGGCGTCAGGGCAGCGAGCGCCTCGCTGTCCCTGATCTGGCCAGGTGCGAGCCCGGCATCGAACAGGCCGCCGCCATCGCCGGCCTGGCGATGAGCCAGTGGGATGTAGCAGGCGTCGTTCGGCGCCAGCGCCAACGCGATGCCGCACAGGCTGGCCTGCATCGGATCGATCGAGCTGGCTTTGACATCGATGGTGACCCGACCGAAGTCATGGACGCGGGCGAGCCACGCATTCAGCTCCGGTACGGTGCGCACGGTCTGATATTTATCGCGATCGATCCGCGCGCTCTTGGCCGCCTCGGCCCTGGACTCGGCGAGGCTGGCGGGTGTGCCTTTGCTCATCGCCGACTTGTCGGTGCGCGGGTCACCGCTGCGAGGAGCGGCGGCTGGCTTGCTCAGTGTGCTCCCTCCCCCGCTTGCGGGGGAGGGCGGGGTGGGGGCTGCGGCCGGACTCGATCCCACCTTCAACTGTTCATCCGCCGACACGTCGGCCGGATCGATCTGCGAATACTCGGCGACGCGGCGCGTCAGCGTGGTGAACTCCATCGCCTTGAGGAAGGCGATCAGCTTGCGCGGATCGGGCTCGTGCACCGCGAGGTCGTCGAGTGGCACATCGAGCACGACCTTGTCGTCGAGCAGCACCAACTGGCGCGAGATCCGCGCCTTCTCGGCGTTCTCGATCAGAGCCTCGCGCCGCTTCGGCTGCTTGATCTCGCTTGCGCGCGTCAGCAGGCCTTCGAGATCGCCATAGTCGGTGATCAACTGCGCGGCGGTCTTGATGCCGATGCCGGGCACGCCCGGCACGTTGTCGGTGGAATCGCCGGCCAGCGCCTGCACCTCGACCACCTTCTCCGGCGGCACGCCGAACTTCTCGATCACCTCGGCGACCCCGATGCGCCGGTCCTTCATCGTGTCGTACATCGTGACGCAGTCGTTGACGAGCTGCATCAAATCCTTGTCCGAGGACACGATGGTGGTGGTGGCGCCGCGCTCGCAGGCAAGCCGCGCATAAGTCGCGATCAGGTCGTCCGCCTCGAAGCCCGATTGCTCCAGGCACGGCAGGTCGAAGGCGCGGACGGCCTCGCGGATCAGCGCGAATTGCGGGATCAGGTCGTCGGGCGCCGGCGGCCGGTGCGCCTTGTAGTCGGCGTAGATCTTGTTGCGGAACGTGACCTCGGACTTGTCGAACACGATGGCCAGATGCGTCGGTCGGTCGGTCTCGGGCATGTCGCGCAGCAGCTTCCACAGCATGTTGCAGAAGCCGAGCACGGCATTGACCTGCAGCCCGTCGGACTTGCGGTTGAGCGGCGGCAGCGCGTGATAGGCGCGGAAGATGTAGGACGAGCCGTCGACCAGGAACACATGGTCGCCGTTGGCCGCGCCCTTGGCGGCGGCAGGCACAGGGGCGGCGGGCGTGGCGGCGGCTTTCTGGGGAGCTTTGGGCATGGCCGCAATGTAGGGATTTTCGCTCGCATTGACAGCCGTGACGACGCCATGCGCACCGGATTTTTCCGCCCCTCAGTCCGGTCGGACGCAGCGGGTCAGGAACTCCATGACGGCGCGAATGAGGGGCGTGCGCCTGAGGTCGCGATGAACGATGAGCCAGATGTCCCTGCTGATGGCCGCGCCGGCTTCGAAGCGGGTGAGGTCGGGATCATGATCGCCGAGAAAATGCGGCAGGGCGGCGAGCCCCAGCCCTGCGCGCGCCGCTGCGGCCTGGCTCTCGAGATCGCTGCTCCGAAACACGATCGGGCGCTGCCCGGCGACCGCCTTCAGCCATTGCTGCTGGGGTGCCGAATCCATGCTGGCATCATAGGCGATGAATCCGAGCGCATGCTGCGGCGTCTCCTTGAGATAGTGCGGCGCGCCGTAGAGGTTGAAGCCGAAGCGGCCGATCTTGCGTGCGATCAGGCCGGGCTCGTCGGGACGGGACAGTCGCAGAGCGATGTCGGCTTCCCGTCGGTTGAGCGAGGCGCTGCGCTTCTCGCCGATCAGCTTGATGATGATGGCGGGATGCCGTCGGCGCAGCTCGACCAGCCGTGGCGCGATCAGCCTGTTGGCGAGCGTCGGCGGCGCGCTGACCGAGACCTCACCGGCCAGACCGGGACGCGATGCGACCACGGCGCGCTCGATCGCGAACGCGGCCTGCTCCATCGGGCCGGCGGCCGCGGCGAGGCGGCGGCCGTCCTCGGTCAGCTCATAGGCCCGCGCTCGGCGGTCGACCAGCTTCAGCCCGGTGGCCCGTTCCAGGGCCGCGACCCGGCGGGCCACCGTGACATGATCGACGCCGAGACCACGTGCGGCGGCCGACAGCGTGCCCTCGCGGGCCAGCGTCACGAAGTGGTGAAGGTCGGTCCAGTCGATCCGCATGTTCGAATATTCACAACAGGGGAGCCAAATTGGGCAATTCCGCAGAATGCCAACGCTGACCACACTGTCCGGATCAAGGCAAGATGTGTGGAGACGGGCATGGTTGCTATCGTTCGACTGAAGTCACCCGGCGGCGCGGAGAATCTGGTGCTCGAGAATGTTGAGCTGCCGGCGCCGGGCGCCAACGAGATCCGGCTGCGCCACACCGCGATCGGCGTGAACTTCATCGATATCTATCAGCGCAGCGGCCTCTATCCGCTGCCCGACGGAATTCCTGGCGTCGAAGGGGCGGGGGTCGTGACGGCGAAAGGCGCGGACGTGACAGAGTTGTCCGTCGGCGACCGCGTCGCCTATGCCGGCGCCCCGGTCGGCGCCTATGCCTCGGAGCGAAATCTGCCCGCCTGGCGCGCGATGCCGCTGCCCGACGCCGTGTCTGAAGCGAGCGCTGCGTCGACCCTGCTGAAAGGCATCACGGCGGCGATGCTGCTCAATCGTACCTATGCCGTCGGAGCCGGAACGACGCTGTTGGTGCACAGTGCCGCCGGCGGGCTCGGCCAGGTGCTGACGCGACTGGCTCGGCTGCGCGGCGCGACCGTCATCGGCACGGTGAGCTCGGAGGCCAAGGCGGAGCTCGCGCGTGCCGCCGGCGCGCGCCATCTGATCGTCGGCCGGGATGCTGACTTTGTCGATGCCGTGAAGCGATTGACCGACGGGCGCGGCGTCGATGTCGCCTATGATGGCGTCGGCGGCAAGACGCTTGCGCGGACGCTCGCCTGCGTCAGGCCGTTCGGGACGGTCGCCAGCATCGGTCAGTCCGGCGGTCCAATTCCAAGCCTTACCGTCGAGGAGCTGGGGCCGCGCCGCAGCCTGTCGCTGGCACGCCCGAGCGTGATGGCCCATATCAACGATGTCGCCGACTATCGCAGGGATGCAGCGACGGTTCTCGCCGCGCTCGCCGATGGCGATCTCGTCGGCCACGGCACCGCGTATCCGCTGGCGCGGGCCGTCGAGGCCCATATCGATCTGGAGAGCGGCCGCAGCCGTGGCGCGCTGCTTCTGGTGCCCTGACGGTGACGCTACTCCGCCGGCTGCAACACGGCTTTCGGCTTCGGCGGCGCGATCCAGAACGCGATCGGGCGCTCGAACAGGAAGCGTGCGCCGAGGCGCAACGCGAGGCGCCAGATCACGAGCGCGCCGAGCACGCCGGCGACGGTCACGAGCAGGGAGATCGTGCCGATGTCGGCGATGGCGCCCGTCTTCAGCAACAAGGTGCGGGTCGCCGCCATCGGCAGGAAGAAGGCGAGATAGATCACGATCGAATGCTCGCCGCAGAACCGCAATGCGTTGAGGAGCTGCGCGCGCGCCAGCAGCGTGCCGGCGATGATGATGGCGACGGCGCCGGCATAGCCGAGCATGAGGGAGACAGCCGGCCATTCGCTGACACCGAGGTTCACCAGCGATTGGTTGATCACCGCCCAGGCGAGCAGGCCGACGATGGCGAGCATCGGCTGCGACCGCGCGCGATCCGACAGCGCGAAGATGGTGGGCGCGAACAGATAGCCCGAATAGATGTAGACGAAGCGGGCGCAGAATTCGTCGATCACGGTCCAGCCGGTGACGATGTGCGCCATTTCGAGGCCGGCCGCGACGCCCCAGATCACCGGCGCGGGCAGCTTTCGCGTCAGTTTGATGACGACGAAGAAGATCGGCAGCAGATAGATGAACCACAGCGTGCCGAACGGCTCGATGAAGGATTCCAGGTACAGGTAGCCGGCGTGCGGCCAGCCGGATGCGGCGGCGAAGCCGGGCGCCTTGAAGCCGAACTGGATGGTCACCCACAGGACGTAGAAGTAGGCGAAATGCACGACCTTGCGGTCGAGATAGGTACGCCAGTCGCGGTTGATCACCAGTGGCAGAAACAGGCCGGAAATCAGGAAGAAGTCGGGCATCCGGAACGGCTTGGCGAAGGCGACGACGGCGTGCATGAAGCCGGTCTCGCCGGCGGCGAGCTCGACGCCGAGCACCGAGTGCATCATCACCACCATGATGATGCAGATACCCTTGGCGTAGTCCACCCAGTCGATGCGCGTCTCGGTTCCGGCCGTTTTCGGCGTACCATTCGCGGTCATGCTGTCCCTCTTTGGCGCGGAGCTGCCGCATTGTCGGGCAGAGCCGTTAATACTCCTCCTTGTCATCCAAACGTCATGCCGTTTTCTAAATTCCCCTTGAACCGCAAATGGTTTAAGACGCGAAAGTATTAACCTTGAAGGATGGGTTTCGATGCGAATTGCGATGATCGGCACGGGCTATGTGGGTCTGGTGTCCGGTGCCTGCTTCGCCGATTTCGGTCACCAGGTGACCTGCGTGGACAAGGACGAGAGCAAGATCGCCGCGCTGCATCGCGGAGAAATCCCGATCTTCGAGCCCGGCCTGGATGCGCTGGTCGCGGCCAACGTCAAGGCCAAGCGGCTCGATTTCACCACGGACCTCAAGCAGCCGGTCGCCGAGGCCGACGCCGTGTTCATCGCGGTTGGTACGCCGTCGCGGCGCGGCGACGGACACGCCGACCTCACTTACGTCTATGCCGCGGCGCGCGAGATCGCGGCCTCGCTCACCGGCTTCACCGTGGTCGTGACGAAGTCGACGGTGCCGGTCGGCACCGGCGACGAGGTCGAGCGCATCATCCGCGAGACCAATCCGACGGCCGACGTCGTCGTCGCCTCCAATCCGGAATTCCTGCGCGAGGGTGCCGCGATCCGCGATTTCAAATGGCCGGATCGCATCGTCGTCGGCACCGCGGACGAGCGCGGCCGCAAGGTGCTCGGCGACATCTATCGCCCGCTGTCGTTGAACCAGGCGCCGATGATGTACACCGAGCGCCGCACCGCCGAACTGATCAAATACGCCGCCAATGCGTTCCTCGCCACCAAGATCACCTTCATCAACGAGGTCGCCGATCTCGCCGAGAAGGTCGGCGCCGACGTGCAGGAGGTGGCGCGCGGCATCGGTCTCGACAACCGCATCGGCTCCAAGTTCCTGCATGCCGGTCCGGGCTTCGGCGGCTCGTGCTTCCCGAAGGACACGCGTGCGCTGATCAAGATCGCGCAGGACTACGACACGCAGCTGCGCATCGTCGAATCGGTGCTGGCGGTGAATGACAACCGCAAGCGCGCGATGGCGCGCAAGGTGGCGCATGCCGTCGGCGGCAATCTGCGCGGCAAGACGGTCGCGGTGCTCGGCCTCACCTTCAAGCCGGAGACCGACGACATGCGCGAGGCACCGTCGATCCCGCTGGTGACCGGTCTGCTCGACATGGGCGCCAAGGTCCGCGCGCATGATCCCGTCGGCATCGAGCAGGCCAAGAAGGAGCTGCCGGAGATCGCCTACTACGACGATCCCTATGAGTGCGCGACCGGCGCCGATGCGATGGTGCTGGTCACCGAATGGGTGCAGTACCGCGCCATGGATCTCGATCGCCTCAAGGAGGTGATGGCTCATCCGGTCGTCGTCGATTTGCGCAATGTCTACCGCCCCGACGAGATGGCCGCCCACGGCTTCGTCTACGAGAGCGTCGGCAGGCCGTCGGTGAAGGGCGGTTGACATGGCATTGTCATACCCTGCGCAGGCGGGGTATCCAGTACGCCCGATCTTCGTGATCCGCGAGATTTGCGCTTACTGGATCATCCGCCTTCGCGGGTGATGACGGGTTACTGCTATTGCCCTTTCGCTTCGACACACCGCTGCCCATCGATGCCGTGCTGGACGAACTGTCCGGCGCGCTCGAACGCAGCAACACCGCCGTGCTGGTGGCGCCGCCCGGCGCCGGCAAGACCACGCGGGTGCCGCTGGCCTTGCGTGATGCGCCGTGGGTCGGGACTAAGAAGATCATCGTGCTGGAGCCCCGCCGGATCGCGGCCCGCGCCAGCGCCGAGCGGATGGCGAAGTCGCTCGGCGAGCGCGTAGGCGACACCGTCGGCTATCGCGTGCGGTTCGGCTCGAAGGTCTCGCGCGCGACCCGCATCGAGGTCGTCACCGAGGGCATCTTCACCCGGCAGATCCTCGATGATCCCGAACTGACCGGCGTCGCTGCCGTGCTGTTCGACGAATTCCACGAGCGCTCGCTCGACGCCGATCTCGGCCTCGCATTGGCGCGCGATGCGCAGCAGGGGCTGCGCGAGGATCTCCGTATCCTCGTGATGTCGGCGACGCTCGACGGCGCCCGCGTCGCCAGACTGCTCGGCAATGCGCCGGTGGTCGAGAGCGAGGGCCGCGCCTATCCGGTCGAGACCCGTTATGTCGGCCGCAAGCCGGATGCGCCGGTCGAGCGCCAGATGGCCGAGACCATCGCCAGCGCGCTGCGCGCCGATGCCGGCTCGGTGCTGGCGTTCCTGCCGGGCGCGGCCGAGATCCGGCGTACCCAGACCATGCTCGCCGAGCGCGTTCATGATGCCAGCGTTGAGATCGTGCCGCTGTTCGGCGCACTCGATTCCGCCGTCCAGGACCGCGCGATCTCGCCCGCCCCGAAAGGGCAGCGCAAGGTGGTGCTGGCGACCTCGATTGCCGAGACTTCGCTGACCATCGAAGGCGTCCGCATCGTGGTCGATTCCGGTCTCGCCCGGGTGCCGCGCTACGAGCCGGACATCGGCCTCACCAGGCTGGAGACGGTGCGGGCTTCGCGCGCCGCTGTCGATCAGCGCCGCGGCCGCGCCGGCCGCACCGAGCCTGGCGTCTGCTACCGGCTATGGGACGAGCCGCAGACGGCCTCGCTGGCGGCCTATACGCAGCCGGAAATCCTCAGCGCCGACCTGTCCTCGCTGGTGCTCGACCTGGCGCAATGGGGTGTCAATGACCCCTCCGCGCTGAGCTTCCTCGATCCGCCGCCGCAACCGGCTTGGAAGGAGGCAAGGGACCTGCTGCGCGAGCTCGATGCGCTCGATGCCGATGGCAGGCTGACCAACGAGGGCCGGCGGCTGCGGGCGCTGGCGCTGCCGCCGCGGCTGGCGCGGATGATCGTCGATGCCGCCGACCACGGCGCGGCGGCGCAGGCCGCCGACATCGCCGCCATCCTGACCGAGCGCGGGCTGGGCGGCGACAGCGTTGATCTCGAGGTGCGGCTCGATCAGTTCCGCCGCGACCGCTCGCCGCGCGCGCAAAGTGCCCGCGACCTTGCGCGGCGGTGGGCGCAGCAGGTGTCGTCCGCGTCCGCCCGCGCCGGAGACGCGGACATCTCCACCGGCCTGATGCTCGCCTTCGCCTTTCCCGACCGGGTCGCGCGCAATCGCGGCAATGGCAGCTTCGTGCTCGCCAATGGCCGCGGCGCCGCCGTCGACCCCGCCTCGTCGCTGGCGCGCGTGCCGTATATCGCGGTCGGTGAGCTGACGGGAACGGCGGCCAGCGGCCGCATCCTGCTGGCGGCGCCGCTGGCGATCGAGGATATCGAGCGGCATTTTGCTGCACATATCGAAGCGAGAGACGAGGTCAGCTTCGATCAAAACGCGATGGCGTTGCGGGCGCGCCGCCGGCGCAAGCTGCATGCGATCACCATGGCGGATGCGCCAGTCGCGCTGACGCCGTCGGAGGAGACCGCGCGCATCTTCGCGGAAGGGATCTGCGCGGCCGGGCTCGACCGGCTGCCCTGGTCGAAGGCCGCCAGGCAGTGGCGTGACCGCGTCACCTTCCTGCGCAAGGCGGAAGGCGACAGTTGGCCGGACCTGTCGGAGGCGGGCCTGGCCGAGCGGCGCGAGGACTGGCTGGTGCCGCTGCTCGCCGACAAGACCTCGCTCAAGGACATATCGCCCGGCGACGTCTCCGACGCCGTGATGGCGCTGCTGCCCTGGGATCTCCGCGCCCGGCTCGACCGGGAGGCGCCGACGCATTTCGAGGCGCCGACCGGCACCATGCTGGCGATCGACTACGAGGCCGAGCAGGGGCCCACCATCGCGGTGCGGCTGCAGGAGCTGTTCGGCCTGAACGTCCATCCCTCGATCGCGCGCGGCGCGGTGCCCCTGGTGCTGGAGCTGCTGTCGCCGGCGCAGCGGCCGGTGCAGGTGACGCGCGATCTGCCCGGCTTCTGGCGCGGTTCCTATGCCGCGGTCCGCACCGACCTGCGCGGCCGCTATCCGCGCCATCCTTGGCCCGACGATCCGGCCCATGCCGAGCCGACCCGGCGGGCCAAGCCGCGGGGGACGTAGCTCATGCAAATTGTACCGCCGCCGTCGTTGTCGTTAACGCTTCACTCATCGTTTTCGCCAAAATGGCGGCGGCAGCCGGTCGTTCGCAGTCGCCCGTCAGCGGCTTTGATGGTCAAATCGGTTGCGGGGTAAAGTCGGGCGTTTGCGTCATGCGTAACATAATGATCTTCGCGGCCGTTCTCGTCGGTCTCGGCACCTTCATGGCGCAACTGGCCGATCGCCTGACCCCCGCGTCGGCATCCGCGACGCCGTCCGCGCGGGTTGCCACGGCGGAACCGTCTGCTGCGGGCCAGCGCAGCCTGAGCATTCCGACCGACCGCCGCGGTCACTTCCGCGCCGACGGCCGCATCGACGGCCAGCGCATCAGCTTCATGGTCGATACCGGCGCCTCGATGGTCGCGCTGAACGAGAGCTCGGCCGCCCGTTTCGGCCTGCGTCCGGCGCGCGGCGACTACACCGCCACCGTCACCACGGCCAACGGCACCGTGAAGGCCGCCCGGGCCAGGCTTGCGATGGTCGAGCTCGGCGAGCTCACCGTGCGTGACGTCGATGCCCTGGTGCTGCCCGATACGGCGCTGTCGGAGAATCTGCTTGGCCTGTCGTTCCTGTCCAAGCTGAAGCGTTTCGCCTACGCCAACGGCCAGATGGTGCTGGAGCAGTAGGCTGCACCGAAGCGGAATGTTGTTTCGCGCGTCACCGGCCCCCACATACCGGCAGGCAGGCCGATCCCGAGTCGCAGTCATTGAATAGTTCGTCGGGTGGCCTACTCGAGCGGTCCTGCCCGATTGTTGCCTGCATTCCTCTGCCTTCTGACACTGTTGTCTGACGTCGTGCTAAGCACGAATGCCTTCTTCCATTGATGTGATATTGCCGAGGCCGTCTCCAGATGTTTCCGAAACCCAAGCCCGTCCTGGTTCCCAATACCTACGCCTTCGAATCCGAGCCGATGGTGAAGCCGACGGGCTTCCGCGAGTATGACGCGCGCTGGCTGTTCAACAAGGAGATCAATCTGATGGGGGTGCAGGCGCTCGGCATGGGGCTGGGCGCGCTGATCGCCGAACGCGGCGTCAAGCAGGAGATCGTGACCGGGCACGATTTCCGCGGCTACTCCGCCTCGATCAAATACGCCCTGATCTCGGGCCTGATGGCCGCCGGCTGCAAGGTGCATGACATCGGCCTTGCCGTGACGCCGATGGCCTATTTCGCCCAGTTCGATCTCGACGTGCCCTGCGTCGCCATGGTGACCGCCTCGCACAACGACAACGGCTGGACCGGCGTGAAGATGGGGGCCAACCGCCCGCTCACCTTCGGCCCCGAAGAGATGACCCGGCTCAAGGAGATCGTGCTCGAGGCCGCGTTCAAGAATGGCAGCGGCGGCTCCTATCAGTTCCATGAGAATTATCCGGCGCGCTACATCGCCGACCTCACCAGCCGTCCCAAGCTGAAGCGCAGGCTGAAGGTGGTCGCGGCCTGCGGCAACGGCACCGCGGGCGCGTTCGCGCCGCAGGTGCTGGAGGCGATCGGCTGCGAGGTTGTCCCGCTCGACACCGAGCTCGATCACACCTTCCCGAAATACAATCCCAATCCCGAAGACATGGAGATGCTGCACGCCATCCGCGATGCCGTGCTCGCGCACGAGGCCGATGTCGGCCTCGGCTTCGATGGCGACGGCGATCGCTGCGGCGTGGTCGACAATACCGGCGAGGAGATCTTCGCCGACAAGGTCGGCGTGATGCTGGCGCGCGACATGTCGGCGATCCACAAGGACGCGCAGTTCGTCGTCGACGTGAAGTCAACCGGCCTGTTCATGACCGATCCGGTGCTGCAGGCGCAGGGCGCGAAGACCGCCTACTGGAAGACCGGCCATTCCTACATGAAGCGCCGCACCAACGAGCTCGGTGCGCTCGCCGGCTTCGAGAAGTCGGGCCACTTCTTCTTCAACCGCCCGTTCGGGCGAGGCTATGACGACGGTCTGGTCTCGGCGATCGCGATCTGCGAGATGCTCGACCGGGCGCCGGGCAAGTCGATGGCCGACCTGAAGAACGCGCTGCCAAAGACCTGGTCGTCGCCGACCATGTCGCCGCATTGTGGCGACGAGGTCAAATACGGCGTCGCCGACGCTGTCGTGAAGCACTTCCAGGCGCTGCAGCAGCAGGGCGGCAAGGTGGCGGGGCAGAAGATCCGCGATCTCGTCACCGTCAACGGCGTCCGCGTCACCGTCGAGGACGGCAGCTGGGGTCTGGTGCGAGCGTCATCCAACAAGCCCGAGCTCGTGGTGGTGGTCGAAAGCCCGGTGTCCGAGCAGCGCATGCACGACATGTTCGAGGCGGTCAACGAGGTGCTGCGGACGCATCCCGAAGTCGGCGCCTACAACCAGACGATCTGAGGCCGCGTCGATGATGTCGCGCTAGGGCGCTGATCCCATCCTACTCGATGGGATCAAGCGGCCCTCAGGGAGCTCAGGAACTGATCGACCTCGGATTTGAGCCGGGTCGATTGCGAGGTGAGTCCGGTCGCGGACTCCAGCAGGCGCGAGGCGGCGCTGCCGGTCTCGTCGGAGGCACGGGTCACGCTGCCCATGCTTTGGCTGACCAGCCGCGTGCCTTCGGCCGCCTGCTGCACGTTGCCGGAAATTTCTCCGGTGGCGAGGCCCTGCTGCTCGACCGCGGTGGCGATCTCCTTGGAGATGTCGTCGATCTCGGCAATCGTTCCCCCGATCGCCTGGATGGCGGAGACGGCGTCACCCGTTGCGCTCTGGATGCTCTGCACCTGGCTGGAAATTTCCTCGGTGGCCTTCGCGGTCTGGTTGGCGAGTGCCTTGACCTCGCTTGCCACGACGGCAAAGCCCTTGCCGTGCTCGCCGGCGCGCGCCGCCTCAATGGTGGCGTTCAGCGCCAGCAGGTTGGTCTGGCTGGCGATCGTCTGGATCAGCGTCACCACCTCGCCGATCTTCTGAGTGCCGGCAGCCAGGCTCGCGACCACGGTGTTGGTGCGGCGAGCTTCGTCCGCCGCTTTCGCGGCGATCTCCGCCGACCGCGTCACCTGCTGTGAGATACTGTTGATCGACGCAGTCAGCTCTTCCGTTGCGGCAGCGACCGTCTCGACATTGGTCGACGCCTGTTGCGAGGCGCCGGCCGCGGCCGACGTCTGGCGCGAGGACTCCGCGCTGCTCCGGCTCATCGACGAGGACAGGCTCTGCATCTCGTTGGCGGCGACGGCCACCGCCTCGACGATGCCGCCGATCTTGCGCTCGAAGCCTTCCGCAAGCTCGCGACGGGCAAGATCAGCCTGCTGCTTGACGCGTTGCTCGGCCTCGAACCGCTCGGCGGTGGCGCGCGCCTCGGCAGCGATCGCCGATTCGGCTTCCGCGGTCTTGCGCGCGCTGGTTTCGAACAACTGCGTCAGCTTGAGCGCAAGGGCGATGAGAACACCGGCCTCGATCAGCAGGATGACCGCATGCAGCACAACGCGGCCGAAATCAGCGCCGCCCGGGTAGATCGCTGCAGGAAAGACGAAGTTCAGGACCAGATGGTGAAGCGCGACGGCGACGGTGCCGGCCAGGATCGGCCGGTAGTCGCAATATGCGACCAGACAGGCGAGCGCGGCGAAGAAATACATGTGCATGTCGATCTGCCAGGCATGTCCGGACATCTGGTAGACAAGCACGGATACACCGCCCATGACGGCGACCGCGACCGTGAGCTGGGTCGACAAGGTGTCGCCGGCGCTGCGCCAGGAAAGGGTCGCCACCACCGCCATGACGACCATGAGCATGGTCGGCATCAGCCAGTCGCCGCGCGACAGCCCGATGATGAGGGAGAGCGGAACGTGAACCCAGAGTACCGCCAGCAGAAGCTTGCTGGTCGTGTGCCGGAGGGTTGCCAGATCGCTGGTCTCGACGTTCATTTCCGATTCCCCCAAAGAGATCATTTTGCAAGGCAGGCGGAGACCGCCTGCGGATCGATGATGAGCCAGGCTCCGGCCTCGCGCAGCCGCGCCGAGCCGTCGTGTTCGCCGGGACGAACGACCAGCAGCGATGAAATGGTCGTTGTGCGCACGAGCGCGGCGTCAGCCGAGGCCGCAGCGAGCATCGCGTGTTGCGCGCTCCACCAAGGTGGGAAAGCGACGGCCACGATTTCGCTCCCCGCGCGCACTTGGAGTGACAGCGCTGCGACCGCGACAAAGCTCGCGATCAGAAGCGCCGTGGCATTGAGCCACGGGCGCGAAGACTGAGGTATGGTTGCACCGGACGTCATCACATCCAAGAATAGAGGGATGGGAATAACTTCCGGTAAACGTTCGTTAGGGATGACGACTGGAGTTCGGGACGCCGGCGCTGCAACGTCCAAGCGGCCCGGAATGCTCGGCTCAGACCGGCGGCACCGGCAGCGCCGTGACCGACTTGATCTTCTCCATGGCGAAGCGCGAGGTGACGTTCTTCAGGGGCACCGCGCTGATCAGCTTCTTGTAGAAGACATCGTAGCTCTGCATGTCCGCAACGACGACGCGCAGCATGTAGTCGACGTCGCCGGCCATCCGGTAAAACTCCATCACCTCCGGCATCGAGCTGACCGCCTCGGCGAATTTGCGCAGCCAGGCCTCGGAATGGTCGGCACTCTCCACCGACACGAACACGGAGATGCCGAGCCCGATCTTGTTCTGATCGACCAGGGCCACCCGGCGCAGGATCACGCCATCGGCCTCCAGCCGCTGGATGCGCTTCCAGCACGGTGTCGACGACAATCCGACCCGATCGCCGATCTCGGCGACGGAGAGCGATGCGTCCTCCTGCAGGACCATCAGAATCTTGCGGTCAATGGCATCGAGCCGGCGATTGGCCTCGGAGCCTTGGGCGGCGACATCGGTCATGGAGAAACTTGTTCCATAGGAAGGCTATAAAACCCTCATATAGAGAAAATCGTTCCAAGGCAAGGATCGGCCGTTCAGCCCTTTGCGGCCGGGTCTGGCCGTTTCCGCAGAGGGCCGGGCTGGTTTCCTGTTACCGCTCGTCGTTCTCCTTCAGCCAGCGGCCGACCAGATGATGAGCAATGGCGAACGGATGCGGTCCCGCCAAGCCATCCGGATGCTGCCGCAGTAGCATCTGCCGGGCCTCGTCGCGGCTGAACCAGCGCACGTCCTCGAGCTCGGTGCGGTCGATGACGATGTCTTCGTTGAGCGCTCGGGCGCTGCAACCGATCATCAACGACGACGGATAGGGCCAAGGCTGGGTCATGTAATAAGTCACGTCGGTACAGCGAATGCCCGATTCTTCGAACACCTCGCGCCGGACGGCGTCCTCGATCGTCTCAGCCGCCTCGACGAAGCCGGCGAGGCAGGAATACATGCCGGCCGGAAACTGCTTCTGCCGCCCGAGCAGGCACTTGTCGCCCGAGGCGACCAGCGAGATCACGACCGGATCGGTGCGCGGGAAATGCTCCGTCTTGCAGCTCGGGCATTCGCGCTTCCAGCCGCCCTCGCGCATCGCGGTCTTGGCGCCGCAATTGGCGCAGAAGCCGTGGCGCTGATGCCATGATACCAGGGACTTCGCCATCGCGATCGTCGCCAACTGGTCGACCGGGATCGCGCCCTGCATCGCCACCCCGCGCAGCTCGGTGACCGCCACATCGTCGCGCCCGGCGAGCTTCTCGACGGCCGCCGGCGAGATGCCCATGCCGAACACCGCCGCTTCGTCCTGCAGCCCGAGGAAGATCGTTCCCGGATTGGCACCGAACTTCAGCGCCTCGTCGATCGACAGCAGCGCGCGCAGCTTGTCGCCCTCGCGCTTCAGCACCAGCGAATCGCGATGCACGACATAGGCCCGCGTCGACGGCTTGCTTTCAAAGGCGATCAGCTTGTCGTCATGGAAGCGCAGATGGGCGGCGCGATCGATCGGATGGCCGACGAAGGCCGGCTTGCCCAACGGAAACAAGTCGAATGGCGACATCTCTCACCCTAGCCAGATCTTGCGCCTGATAGCGCTGATGAACTGCTGCACCTCCTGCGCATCGTGGGGCACAGCGGGCGCGGCGCCCCACACCGGTCGCGGCCAGGCCACGTCACTCGTGCGTCGCGCGATGATGTGGACGTGCAACTGGGGCACCATGTTGCCGAGCGCGGCGACGTTGAGCTTGTCGCATTTGGTGATCTCTTTGAGCGCGCGTGACGCCCGCGTGATCTCGGTCATCAGCTGCGCCTGCGCGACCTCGTCGAGATCGATGATCTCGACCGCGCCCTCGCGCCGCGGCACCAACAGCAGCCAAGGATAGTTCGCGTCCTTGATCACCAGCACGCGGGACAGCGGCAGGTCGCCAATGTCGATCGTATCCTTCGCAAGTTGCGGATGCAGCGACCAGGCTGATTCGGGCATGCGGCGGTTCCTGGCGGATGGTCAGGTGGGGAGCTCGCGGGCACCTAAAGCCTTTCCGAGCTGCGGCACAAGCCCGCGGGGCGGTAGACTAGGCCGGCGAAGCTCGCGCTTGCTTTCCGGACCATTTGGCCCCAAATAGGCAGCGGGAGATTGGCGGTGGACGAGCCACTCGCCAACCGGGTCAGGTCCGGAAGGAAGCAGCCCTAACGAGGTCCGGATCGGGTCGCTCGTCAGTCTCCTACCTGTTTTCTCGAGCGAATCGCGCAAAGATGGCGGGGACCCCGCGCAGGGCGGGCGCTCGACCGCGCTCCGGCTGATTGCGTCGACGATCGCGATCGATGCCGGCCTGGAATGCTCACTTGCGGATCGCTCGATGACCGACGCTGGCGCCCCACCTGTTCCGCCTGACAGCGCCGACGCTCCCGCCAAGCCCTACCGGGTGCTGGCGCGCAAATACCGCCCCTCCAGCTTCGCAGATCTGATCGGCCAGGAGGCCGTGGTGCGCACCGTCTCGAACGCGTTCGAGACCGGCCGGATTCCGCAGGCCTGGATTCTGACCGGCGTCCGCGGCGTCGGCAAGACGACCACCGCCCGCATTCTCGCCCGCGCATTGAATTACGAGCTGCCGGACGGCTCGGTGAAGGGGCCGACCATCCATATGCCGGTGCTCGGCACCCATTGCCAGGCGATCATGGAAAGCCGGCACATGGACATCCTCGAGATGGACGCGGCGTCCCACACCGGCGTCGATGACGTCCGCCAGATCAATGACAGCGTCCGCTATGCGCCGGCCAGCGCGCGCTACAAGGTCTACATCATCGACGAAGTCCACATGCTGTCGACAGCGGCGTTCAACGCCTTCCTGAAGACCTTGGAGGAGCCGCCGGAGCACGCCAAGTTCGTGTTTGCGACCACCGAGATCCGCAAAGTGCCGGTGACGGTGCTGTCGCGCTGCCAGCGCTTCGATCTGCGCCGCGTCGAGGCCGACGTGCTGATGAAGCATCTTTCGGGCATCGCGACCAAGGAAGGCGTGACGATCGAGCCCGAGGCGCTCGGCATCATCGCGCGCGCCGCCGAAGGCTCGGTGCGCGATTCGTTGTCGCTGCTCGATCAGGCGATCGCGCACAGCGCCGGCGAAGTCCGAGCCGACGATGTCCGTCAGATGCTGGGCCTCGCCGACCGCACCCGCGTGATCGACCTGTTCCACCATCTCGCCAGCGGCGACATCGCTGCCGCCTTCAAGGAATTCCGCGAGCAATATGACGTCGGCGCCGACCCCGTGGTCGTGCTGTCGGATCTGGCCGAGTTCGTGAACTTCGTCACCCGGGTGAAGGTCGTGCCGGCCACGGCCGACAACGTCGCCTTCAGCGAGACCGAGCGGCTGCGCGCGCGCGACTTCGCCACCAAGCTGTCGATGCGGGTGCTGTCGCGGATGTGGCAGATGCTGCTCAAGGGCATCGCCGAGACCCAAGGCGCGACGCGCCCGGCCGCCGCCGCGGAAATGGTGCTGGTACGGATTGCCTACGCGGCCGATCTGCCGACGCCCGACGAAGCCATTCGGATGATCGACCAGAACGGCGGCGGATCTCCCGTTGTCACGAACGGCGGCGGAGCGCGTGCTGCGCCGGCATCCACCATGAGCGCGGGAACGCCGCCTGTGATGACGTCGGCGCCGATGCAGGCGCCGCGCGCGCAAGGCCCGACGCTCGCCGCAGTCGGCGGCTCGATGCGCCCGCAGGCGATGTCGTCACAGCCGGCGCCGGCAACACAGGACCAGCCCGCGCTACGCATCGCGAGCTTTCAGGAACTCGTCGCGCTGGCCGGCAAGAATCGTGACCTGATCACCAAGAGCGCGCTGGAGATGGACGTGCGGCTGGTCCGCTTCGAAGAGGGACGGCTGGAGATCGCGCTGGAACGGACGGCGCAGCGCTCGCTTGTCTCGGACCTCGGCCGCAAGCTGGAAGACTGGACCGGCCGGCGCTGGACGGTGATCGTTTCCAACGAGCCGGGTCAGGCGACCTTGCGCGAGCAGAACCTGCGCGCCAAGAGCGAGCGAGAGGCGGCGGCGGAGGCCGATCCGCGCGTACAGGAGATCCTGGCGCGGTTCCCGGGCACCAAGGTGGTCGAAGTGCGCCGGCTCGCCCCCGAGCCGCCCGAATCGGACGCCAGTGCTGTCGAGCCGCCCGACGAGTCCGACGATGATGATTTCTAGAGCATGATCCGGAAAAAGTGGAAACCGGTATTCCTCGCGACAAACGCCAAAGGCGTTTGCGCGGAGATCATGCTCAACAAGATGGCTGATGATGAGGTGCTCCGATGGCTGACTTTCTCGGCATGATGAAACAGGCGGCGCAGCTGCAGACGAAGATGCAGGAGATGCAGGAGGAACTCGGCAACGTCGAGGTCGAGGGCATCTCGGGCGGCGGTCTGGTTGCCGTGCGCATGACCGCCAAGATGGACGTGAAGAGCATCAAGATCGATCCGTCGCTGCTCAAGCCGGAGGAGGCCGAGATCCTGGAGGACCTGCTGGTCACCGCGCATGGCGATGCGCGGCGCAAGGCGGAAGCCGCGATGCAGGAGAAGATGCAGGCCATCACCGGCAAGCTCGGCCTGCCGCCAGGCTTCGGTTTTGGTTAGTTGACCTGATGACATTCGTGAACTGATGGCCGTCGCTGGTCCTGAGATCGAACGCCTGATCCAGCTGCTCGCGCGCCTGCCCGGCCTCGGGCCGCGTTCGGCGCGGCGCGCCGCCCTGCATCTCATCAAGAAGCGCGAGGCGCTGATGGTGCCGCTTGCCTCGGCGCTGCAGGTCGCGATCGATCGCATCCAGGTCTGCAAGACCTGCGGCAACATCGATACGCAGAATCCCTGCACGGTGTGCACCGATCCGCGGCGCGATCCCGCGATGATCGTCGTCGTCGCCGATGTCGCCGACCTCTGGGCGCTGGAGCGCGCCAAGGCCTCGAACGGCCGCTATCACGTGCTCGGCGGCACCTTGTCGCCGCTCGACGGAGTCGGTCCGCAGGATCTCACCATCGACGCGCTGGTGCAGCGCGCGCATGCGCCGGAGGTGCAGGAGATCATCCTCGCTCTGAACGCGACGGTCGACGGCCAGACCACGGCGCACTACATCACCGACCTCCTGCAGGAGGCGAACGTCAAGGTCACGCGGCTGGCGCATGGCGTGCCGGTCGGCGGCGAGCTCGACTATCTCGACGAAGGCACGCTCTCGGCCGCGATGCGGCAGCGGACCTTGTTCTAAGCACAGACGGAAGTGAATTGATGACGAAACGCGGATTCGGCAAACGGCTGGCTTTGGGCGCGATTCTGGCGGCACTCTCGGCGCCGTCGGTGCTGGCGCAGCAAAGCGAGGCACCGCAGAAGGCGGGGCGTCCGCTCAATGCCGGTGACGTGCTGTCGGGCGAGCTGACGGCGCTGAAGCTGAAAGGCGCCAAATCGGGCCAGCCCTCCGCCGCCTATCAGATCACCAGCGAGCCGCGCCGCCTGCCGCCGCCGAGCGGGCTGTGCAATCTCGAGACCGGACCGGAGACGTTCCAGCTCGTTACCGCGAACACGGCGCAGGCCTCGCAGCTCAAGGGCCTGCTCGGCAAGCAGATCGCGGTCAAGGTCGACGAGATCGCCTGCGCCCAGGATGCGGGACAGATGAGCGAGGCGGTGGTGACCAAGTGGAGCTTGGTAAAGCGGTGACACTTGGGACGCTGCGAGCGCCGCGTCCTGACTTCTGCAGTCATCGCCCGGCTCGACCGGGCGATCCACTACGCCGCGGCCCCTCGGTTGATAGCTGACGTCTCTGGAATACAGGGTCACCCGCCTTCGCGAGTGACGACAGTTGACGGTGAGGCGGCAGCTACAGCTTCACCGGCCCCAAATCATCGAAATGCCCACGCCGTTGCAGCCAAGCGAGCAGCACGAGGCTCGGGATCGCGACGAGCACGCAGATGACGAAGAATGCAGGCCAGCCGGTCGCTTTCGCCACATAGCCCGCGCCCGATGACAGATAGGTTCGTCCAACCGCGGCGAGCGCGGTGAGCAGCGCATATTGGGTCGCGGTGTGCAGCGGGTTCTGGCACAGCGCAGAGAGATAGGCGACGAAGATCACGGTGCCGATCGCGCTGGTGAAGTTCTCCGCAGAAATCGCCAGCGCCAGCGCCCACTGATTGACGCCGACGATGGCGAGCCATGAGAACGACAGGTTGGCCAGCGCCTGCACGATGCCGCCGATCCACAGGCTGGTGGCGAGCGAGTAGCGCCGCGCGACGAAACCGCCGGCAAAGCCGCCGGCGAGCGTGGCGGCGAGGCCGACGCCTTTCACGATCGCGGCGTAGTCGACCTTGCTGAAGCCGAGATCGATCACGAACGGCGCGGTCATCGTGCCGGAGAAGGCGTCGGTGAACTTGAACAGCACGACGAAGGCGAGCGCCGTGAGCGCATCACGTCGGCCGAGGAATTCGACGAAGGCTCCGGCAGCCGCGTGCATCACGCGGGTGAGCGCGGTGTCCGCACCCATCGCGGCCTCCGCCTGCTGCGACTGGGCCGGCTCGGTCGCCGCGAGGGCCGTGATCGTGCCGATCAGCACCAATCCGGCCATCGCAACATAGCCCCACATCCAGGACGACGGACGCGTCAGCCCCGAGTTCTCGAATGCACTGACCACCACCAGTGCGCCGGCGGTCGAGACCAGCATGCCGATGCGGTAGGCGGCGACATACGCCGCCATGCCCGCGGCCTGCTCACTCTCCGGCAGGCTCTCGACGCGGAAGGCATCGACCACGATGTCCTGGGTCGCCGACATCGCGGCGACCAGCAGCGCGGCCAGCGCCACCATGAACGGCGCGTGCGCCGGGTCGGTCAACGCCAGCAGCAGGATGGCGGCGATCAGCAGCAGTTGCGCGAACACCAGCCAGCCGCGCCGCCGCCCGAAGGCGCGCGTCAGCAGCGGCACGTGCAGCGCGTCGACCAGCGGCGCCCAGAGGAATTTCAGCGTGTAGGGCGTGCCGACGAGCGCGAACAACCCGATGGTCCCGAGGTCGACGCCGAGCTCGCGCATCCAGATCTGCAAGGTCGAGCCGGACAGCGCCAGCGGCAGCCCCGACGAAAATCCGAGGAACAGCACCACGAGCACGCGCGGCTGCAGATAGACGGCCATGCTCTCGCGCCAGGTGGGGGCTTTTGGCGCAGCCTCGGGCTTTGCGCCGGTCGCGGTGATGTCGGAAGAAGCCTCAGGTACGGTCATGGATGGGTGGTAGCAGATTTGCGCAAGAAACGCTCCCCATCTCAGCTGTCATCGTCCGCGAGCCGGGCGATGACAGTCTTGGCAAAATTCAAGCTGCGACAAGGGCGAGCTACCCAATCACTCGCCCGCCTGCACGCGTCCCGCCAGCGGAAACAAATCCGGCGCGGTGCTCGTAGCCGGCGCGATGCGTGGCGACTCCACCGGCGTGTCTTGTTTGCTGAAGTCGAGCTCCTCGATCCGCGCGGCGCGCTTCTCGATCTTGTCGGCCGAGATGAGGATCTGGCGGATGTCCTCGCCGACATCGCCGAAATGCTTCTGCAGCTTGAGCACGCGCTCGCGCAAGCGGCCGAGATCGTCCCCGAGATGGATCACCTCGTTGCGGATCTGGTCGGCGGCGTCGCGGATGCGTGCGTCCTTCATGATCTGCTGCATGACCTGGATCGCGAGCATCAGCAGCGACGGCGACACCAGCACGACGCGCGCGCGATATGCTTTCTGGATGACGTCGTCGAAGCCATCATGGATCTCGGCATAGACCGATTCCGACGGCACGAACATCAGCGCGGTGTCCTGCGTCTCGCCGACCACCAGATATTTCTCCGCGATGTCGTTGACGTGACGCAGCACGTCGGTACGCAGGCGCTGTGCGGCGGTGCGCTTCTCCTCGTCCGTCTCCGCATCATGCAGCGCGGTCACGGCTTCCAACGGAAACTTGGCGTCGATGCACAGCGGCCGCGCATCGGGCAGGAACACCACGCAGTCGGGCCGCTTGCCGCTGGCGAGCGTGTGCTGGAACGCGTAGCTGCCCTTCGGCAGTCCGTCCTGCACGATCGCCTCCATCCGTGCCTGGCCGAACGCGCCGCGCGACTGCTTGTTGGCGAGGACGTCGCGCAGGGTCGTGACCTGGGTCGTCAGCTCGCTGAGATCACGGTGGGCATTGTCGATGATGCCGAGCCGCTCGTGCAGCACGCGCAGACTATCCATGGTGTGCCGCGTACTCTGCTCCATCGACTGTCCGACGCGATGAGTCACCGCATCGAGCCGTTCGTTGACGCTGCGGGCAAGATCAACCTGCCGGCCGGCGAGCAGCTGCGCCATCGCGTCGACCCGGCCGGAGGCCTCGCTCTGGACGCGGATCATCTCGCTGAACCGTTGTTCGATCTCATCGCTGCGCATCGCCTGCTGGGCCGCGAGCTCGGCGCCGCGCCGGCCGGAACGCACCACGGCCGCCACGATCATCACGAGCAGCAGCACCACCAGCACGCCAAATCCGATCAGCGCATCGCTGGCGCGGACCGGAAGGTCGCCGATCATGATGACGACAGGATTGAGGGACTGGCTGGCGGCGGTCATCACGCCCGTCTATCCGATTCGCACAAGCTCGCGAACGAAGAGAGAACATTTATGGTTAAGGCCAGGTTAAGAATCATGGTTAACGAGGCGTTGAAATTCATGGTTAGCGAAGTCTTAACTGCGAGCCATCACATTGACCGCGCCGGTTCCGCGGCTTAAATCGCGCGCCATGTCCCTAAGAGAAATCATCATTCTGCCGGACCGGCAGTTGCGGCTGGTGTCCAAGCCGGTCGAGAAGGTCACGCCGGAGATCCGGCAGCTGGTCGACGACATGTTTCAGACCATGTACGACGCGCCTGGCATCGGGCTCGCAGCGATTCAGGTCGCGCAGCCGCTGCGCGTCATCACCATGGATCTGGCCAAGCCCGACGCGAACGGGGAAGGCAAGCGCGAGCCGCGCGTCTTCATCAATCCGGAGATCGTTGCCAAGTCGGACGAGCTGTCGGTCTACGAGGAAGGCTGCCTGTCGATCCCCGAATATTACGAGGAGGTCGAGCGGCCGGCGCGGGTGCGCGTGCGCTTCACCGATCTCGACGGGCTGGTTCGCGAGGAGGATGCCGAGGGGCTCTACGCCACCTGCATCCAGCACGAGATCGACCATCTCAACGGCGTGCTGTTCATCGACTATCTGTCGAAGCTCAAGCGCGACCGCGTGATGAAGAAGTTCGCCAAGGCCGCCAAGCGCGCCAGCGAGTAACGATCAACTCTCTCCTCCGTCATGCCCGGGCTTGACCCGGGCATCTACGTCGCGCCGCGCGTTACAGGCAGCTCGACGTGGATGACCGGGACAAGCCCGGCCATGACGCGGAGGATTCGGCAATGCAGGATCTTCCACCAGATGCCGCTTCGCCTGATCTTCATGGGCACGCCGGATTTCGCCGTGCCGACCCTGCTCGAACTCGCCGGCCACGGCCACGAGATCGCGGCGGTCTATACGCGCGCGCCCAAACCCGGCGGCCGCCGCGGCCTGGCGCTGGTGCCGACGCCGATCGAGACCGAGGCGCGCCGGCTCGGCATTCCCGTGCTCACGCCGAAGACGCTGAAGACCGAGGACGCGCTGGCTGCGTTCCGCGCCCATGAGGCCGATGCCGCCGTTGTCGTCGCCTATGGCATGATCCTGCCGCAGGCGATTCTCGATGCACCGAAACTCGGCTGCTACAACCTCCACGCCTCGTTGCTGCCACGCTGGCGCGGCGCCGCGCCGATCAACCGTGCCATCATGGCAGGGGACGCTGAAAGCGGCGTGATGGTCATGAAGATGGATGTCGGTCTCGACACCGGCGACGTTGCGATGGCCGAGCGTCTGCCCATCACCGACGCGATGACGGCGTCCGATCTGCACGATCGCCTCTCGCGGATCGGTGCCGACCTGATGGTGCGCGCGATGGCGGCGCTGGAGCGCGGCGGGCTGACGTTGACGAAGCAGGCCGAGGAGGGCGTCACCTACGCTGCCAAGATCGAGAAGGCGGAGGCGCGGATCGATTGGACGAAGCCGGCGCATACGGTGCTGCGGCACATCCACGGCCTGTCGCCATTTCCCGGCGCCTGGAGCGAGGTCGTGCTCGACGGCGAGGCGGTACGGCTGAAGATGCTGCGCTGTGAGCAGGCCGGCGGCGCGGGCGCGCCCGGCACTGTTCTGGATGACCAGCTCACCATCGCCTGCGCCGACGGCGCGATCCGCATCACCGAGCTGCAGCGCGCCGGCAAGGGCCCGATGAAGGCCGCGGATTTCCTGCGCGGCACCCCATTGAATCGCGGTGCTCGTTTTTCGTAACGCTGTCATACCCCGCGAAAGCGGGGTATCCAGTACGCTGAGACGTGCATTGTCGCGCCGAGACGTCGGCGAATACTGGATCGCCCGCCTGCGTGGGCGATGACGGCAGCAATAGACCGAATGCCCCGCTACAAGCTCACCATCGAATATGACGGCGCGCCGTTCTGCGGCTGGCAGCTGCAGGAGACCTTGCCGTCGGTGCAGGGCGCGCTCGAAGCGGCGGTGCAGGCGACCTGCGGCGTGCCCACGCGTGTGCACGGCTCAGGCCGCACCGACGCCGGCGTCCACGCTACCGGCCAGGTTGCGCATTGCGACATCGCCAAGGAGTTCCGCCCGGACAAGCTGCGCGACGCGCTCAACGCGCATCTGCGGCCGAACCCGGTCGCGGTGCTCGCCGCCGAGATCATGCCCGACACCTTCGAAGCGCGGTTCTCCGCGCGCAGGCGGCACTACCGTTACCGGATCGTCAATCGCCGCTCCAACCTCGCGCTGGAGGTCGGCCGCGTCTGGCGGGTGCCGCAGCGGCTCGATTCCGATGCAATGCATGCAGCCGCGCAGCGGCTGATCGGCAAGCACGACTTCACGACGTTCCGCGATACCGAATGCCAGGCGAAATCGCCGGAGAAGACGCTGGATCAGCTCGACGTCGTGAGGGACGGCGATGCGATCACCATCCTCACCTCCGCCCGCTCCTATCTGCATAGCCAGGTCCGCTCGATGGTCGGCTCACTGGTGTGGGTCGGGCAGGGTCGCTGGACCGCCGATGATCTGGCCGCCGCGCTCGCCGCGCGCAACCGCGCCGCCTGCGGCGTCGTCGCGCCGCCGGAAGGGCTTTACCTCGTGAAGGTCGACTACTAATTGCGGCCGTTCCGGTCGAGATCGCGGTGGCGCACAATTGAGGCGCCAAGCGATCGAGATCGCTGCCGCGGAGACCTCCTGGATTCCTTCGCTGCGCTCGCAATGATGCGCAGAGAGGGGGTCACGCGAAGTAGCGATCGAGAATGCCGCGATAGATCTTCGTCAGGGTGGCGATGTCGGCGACCGAGGCGCGCTCGTCGATCTGGTGCATGGTCTGGCCGACCAGGCCGAACTCGATCACCGGGCAGTAGCTCGAGATGAAGCGCGCGTCGGAGGTGCCGCCGGTGGTAGAGAGCTCCGGCTTGCGGCCCGTCACGCTCTCGATCGCCGCAACCGCGAGGTCGGTGAACGGTCCGGGCTTGGTCAGGAACACGTTGGAGTTCGACGGCAGCCAGTCGATGCGGGCGCGGATGCGATTGCCGCAGGCCTTCGTCAGCCGCTCCTCGACCAGCGCGCGCAGCGTCTCCTGCGTATGGCAGTCATTGTAGCGGATGTTGAACTTCGCCCGCGCCAGTCCGGGAATGACGTTGCTGGCGGTGTTGCCGACATCGACGGTGGTGAATTCGAGATTCGACGGCTGGAACTGCGCGCTGCCGTTGTCGAGCGGTTCGTCCGACAAGGCCACGATCAGGCGCGAGATGTCCGGCACCGGGTTGGAGGCGCGGTGCGGGTAGGCGACGTGGCCCTGCTTGCCCTCGACGATCAAGGTGCCGGACTGCGAGCCGCGGCGGCCGATCTTGATGCAGTCGCCCATGACCTCTTGATTGGACGGCTCGCCGAGCACGCAATGGTCGAACCGCTCGCCGCGCTCGGCCGCCCACTTCAACAGCTTGATGGTGCCGTTGATCGAGACGTCCTCCTCGTCGCCGGTGATCAGGAACGAGATCGAGCCCTTCGGCTGTCCGCTGTGATCGCGCAGATAGTCGAGTGCAGCCGCGACGCTGCAGGCGATGCCGCCCTTCATGTCGACGGCGCCACGGCCATAGATGTAGCCGTCCTTCACCTCGCCCGAGAACGCCGGCAGGCTCCACGCCGCTTCATCGCCGGGCGGCACCACATCGGTGTGGCCGGCGAACGTGATGTGCGGCCCGTCGGTGCCGATGCGGGCATAGAGGTTGTCGATGTCGGCCGTGCCTGCTTCGGAGAACGTCACGCGATGCGTCGTGAAGCCCGCGTCTTTCAGCAGGGCCTCGAGCACGCCGAGCGCGCCGGCATCGGCCGGGGTCACGGAGGGGCAGCGGATCAGGTCGCGGGTGATGGCGAGGGCATCGGTCATGCCTTTCGCTTAACATGCTATTTTGCCGGCGGGCTAGTGCTGCCGATTGCCGCTTCCCCTCGCGGCGGGCTCGCAACGTGCGGGGTGAACTCCAGCTCCTTGTGCTGGTTCCAGGCGGGCGCGGGCGGTCTTGGCTGGCCGGAGCGTTCGCTGGATCGGACCTTCGGCAACGGGTTGGGCCCGAAGCGATTGGTCCAGGGATCGCCGGCAAGGCAGTACAATTCGATGAAGGCCCACAGCGAGAGCAGCGCACCAGCGCCGCCCACGATCGCTGGAATGACCGTCCCGGGAATCCGCTCCGCGTACTGGTTGACCAGCCCGGGCACGACGAAGAACGGAACCGTCCACCAGCCGCTCCTGTCGCGGTCATGCAGCCGCTTGATGGCGCCTGCGGCAAACACCCAGACGAACACGGGGGTGAGGATGACGTGGAAGGTGGCGGGGACGATATCGGCGCGGGTCAAGCCGCGAAAGGTGTCCGGGTCGAGGACCGCGAAGATGTCGGTCAGATTGAAGCTGAAGGCCGTCGGGCCGCCCAGCAGCCTGCTCGCGCCCGCCACCAGCGCGGCGGCAAAGACCATCCAGCAGAGCACCACCAGCAACGACAGCCAGAGCTTGGCGCGGTTGATCCGGCCGTGGAAGCGAAACAGAAACCAGGTCCAGTCCATGGACGTCCTCCGGACCGATGGCTTGGCCGGCCCGGAGATTCGTTGCCGCGGCCGCAGCCGCGGTTCAATCAGTCGCGCAACAGCTCGTTGATCGAGGTCTTGGAGCGGGTGCGCTCGTCGACGCGCTTGACGATGACGGCGCAGGCGGTGGAGGGGCCGATCTGGCCGTTCTTCATCGGCTTGCCCGGCAGCGCGCCCGGTACCACGACGGCATATTCCGGCACCTCGCCGACGAAAACCTCGCCCGTCTCTCGGTCGACGATCTTGGTCGACGCGCCCAGGAAAACGCCCATCGACAGCACCGCCCCCTTGCGGACGACCACGCCCTCGGCAACCTCCGAGCGCGCGCCGATGAAGCAGTCATCCTCGATGATCACGGGGCCGGCCTGCAGCGGCTCCAGCACGCCGCCGATGCCGACGCCGCCGGAGATGTGCACGCGCTTGCCGATCTGGGCGCAGGAGCCGACCGTCGACCAGGTGTCGACCATGGTCGCCTCGTCGACATAGGCGCCGAGATTGACGAAGGACGGCATCAGCACGACGTTCCTGGCGATGAAGGCCGAGCGGCGCACGATCGCGCCGGGCACGGCGCGGAAGCCGGCGTCGCGAAAGCGGTTCTCGCCCCAGCCCTCGAACTTCGACGGCACCTTGTCCCACCACGACGCCTGGCCGGGGCCGCCGGGGATCACGCTCATGTCGTTGAGGCGGAACGACAGCAGCACGGCCTTCTTGAGCCACTGGTTGACGCTCCACTTGCCGTCAGTGCCGCGCTCAGCGACCCGGGCCTCGCCCTTGTCGAGCAGCTCCAGCGCGCTCTCCACGGCGTCGCGGACCTCGCCCTTGGTCGTGGTCGAGACGCCATCACGGGCATCGAAGGCGCTGTTGATGGTGGATTCCAGGGCGGACAGTGACATCGGTCGATCCTCGCTTGGTCCCTGGGCAGAAAGCCGGGGACGGCCGTGTACGAGCATGGTGGGCAGGGCGGCTTTTTCGGGATTTGGACCCGGAGAGTCAAGGACGCATCGGTGGCGGGGGCCGTCCGCGCGGGAGGTGCGGCTTATCATGCTCCGTCATTCCGGGATGGTCCGAAGGACTAGGCCCGGAATCTCGAGATTCCGGGTTCGATGCTTCGCATCGCCCCCGGAATGACAGCTCAATGCGTGGCGGGTTTCACCCCACCAGCCGCTGCAAGAACCCGGTCAGATCGTCCGTGACATGATCGACATGCGGATCGTCGCGCCCCGCCAGCTCCCAGTCCTCGCGCACCACCTCCTTGGTGCCGTCGGGCACGACCAGCACGGTCGTCATGCCGAGGTCGTGTGGCACCGCGAGGTTGCGGGAAAGGTCCTCGAACATCGCGGCCCGCGTCGGATCGACGGCATGCAGCTCGAGGAACTTGTCATAGGTCTCGCGCGCCGGCTTCGGCGTCAACTCGGCGGCGATGATGTCGAATACGCCGTGGAAATGCGCGGCAATGCCGAGCCGCGCCAGCACCGCGTCGACGTGGTCGACCGAGCCGTTGGTCAGGATCAGCTTGCGCCCAGGCAGCTTCTCGATCGCCGCGCCCATCGCCGGGTTCGGCTCCAGCGGCGAGTGGTCGATCTTGTGCACGTAGGCAAGGAAGTCGTCGGCGTGCACGCCGTGCTCGGTCATCATGCCGCGCATCGTGGTGCCGTAGCGGCGGTAGTAGTCTTTCTGGATGCGGCGCGCCTCCTCCGCATCGACCTTGAGCCAGTTGGAGACGAACTCGCCGATCCTGGCATCGACCTGCTGCCACAGATTGACGTGATGCGGATACAGCGTGTTGTCGAGGTCGAACACCCAGGTGTCGACGTGATCGAAGGCGCGAGGGGATTTTGTCATGTGGGCGTCGGTCCATCCTGCCTTCGGTCATCATGCCCGGCTAGGGCGGCATATTCCGCTGTCGTCCCGGCGAACGCCGGGACCGATACCGCGGAAGCTATCTTGCGGCATGATGGCTGATGCCGATGGCCCAAACCTCGGCCGGTGGTTATGGATCCCGGCGTTCGCCGGGATGACAGCTGTGGGTGTTGTGGCAACGTGGGCAACATCGCTATGCCCATCACGGCAGCGCGAAGCGCAGCGTCTTGCCGCCGCGGGTGATGTCGACGGCGGTGAATCCGGTGGCGGTGAAGCCGCGGCTCGGGCAGTCGCCCTGCTCTGATGTCTCGAACTTGTTCTCGCGGGTGCAGAGCTGCACCAGCCCGCCCCAGTTCAGCGGCTTGTTCTTCAGTTTGATGGTGCGGTTCTCATCGTCGACCGCCTCGGCGAAGCTGTAGACCTTCTTCGGCTGCCCGGTGATGTCGGGATGCAGGCATTTGCCGGCATCGATGCGGTACCAGCCGCGGCTGACCACGGTGCGGCCGTCGTCGGTGCCGACCGCCGCCATGACCTTGTGCGGGGTGTCGTTGCACCAGGTCAGCCCGGTGGGTGAGGGCGTCTGCACCGCGTCCACCATGGCCGCGAAGAAATTCGGCTGCGACACGACGTCGGATGACAGCCCGCGGCTTTTCAGGAACGCCGCGAGCGCGGCTTGCGTCTTCGGCCCGTCGACGCCGTCGATCGGCGAGGCGTCATAGCCGGCGATGCCGAGCAGCCGCTGGATGCCGGCGAGCCGCGCCTGCTCGTCGTCATATTCGGCGCTCTCGGCGAGATAGGCGATCAGGGTGCCGTCGTCGGCCTTGCTCGGCGTCACCTGCGTGAACGCCGCCGGCGTCTGACCGGTGCGGCACTGGCGGGCGGCGGCGATGACGAAATTGTCCGCCGCCACGCACAGCTGGTCGTTGCCGTTCTCGGCGAGCGGCGACGCGCCGTAGAGGCTGAGCGCGCGTGCATGCAGGAGAATGCGGTCGGCGGTCATCGTCCCCTGCAGCACCACGCGGCAGGTCGCCGGATCGAGCCGGAACCAGCCGCGGGTCGCGGTTGCCGCCTTCTCGTCGATGCCGATTGCGGCCTCGACGACGTAGCTCATTCGGTTGCAGAGCTTGAGGTCGGCGCGGGCGGGGGTGAGGGAGGCGAACAAGGCCAGAAGGATCACAGTGAGGCTGAGCGGAGCGCGAGTCCGGAAGGGTTTGATACGCCCCGCTCTCTCCCCATCGTCATGCCCGGGCTTGACCCGGGCATCCATGTTTCTCGCTCCGAACTCGCCGAACAACGTGGATGGCCGGGCTGTCTGCATTGCGAAGACGCGCTCCGCGCTTTCGCCCGGCCATGACGGAGAGAGTTGGCGGGAAGTGCTCACTTGTGGATCAGCGTGCCCGTGCCCTGGTTGGTGAACAGCTCGAGCAGCACGGCATGCTGCACCTTGCCGTCCAGGATGACGACGCCCTGCACGCCCTGCTCGAGTGCGTAGATGCAGGTCTCGACCTTCGGGATCATGCCGCCGGAGATGGTGCCGTCGGCGATCAGCTTGCGTGCGTCCTTCACCGACAATTCCGGAATCAGCTTCTTCGACTTGTCGAGCACGCCGGGCACGTCGGTGAGCAGCAGGAGGCGCTTGGCCTTCAGCGCACCGGCCACGGCCCCGGCGAACGTATCGGCGTTCACGTTGAAGGTCTGGCCTTCCTTCGAGGTCGCCAGCGGTGCGAGGATCGGGATCAGCTCGTAGCCGATCAGCTGATTCAGCAGCGTCAGATCGACCTTGTCCGGCTCGCCGACGAAGCCGAGATCGACCACCTTCTCGATGTGACTGTCGGGATCGACCATGGTGCGGGTCGCCTTGACCGCGCGCACCATGTTGCCGTCCTTGCCGCACAGCCCGACGGCCTTGCCGCCGGCCTCGTTGATGTAGCCGACCAGCTGCTTGTTGATCGAGCCGGCCAGCACCATCTCGACGATCTCGATCGTCGCCGCGTCCGTGATGCGCAGGCCGGCGGCGAATTCGGAGACGATGCCGAGGCGCTTGAGCATGGTCGCGATCTGCGGGCCGCCGCCATGCACCACCACCGGATTGATCGCGGTCTGCTCCAGCAGCACGATGTCGCGCGCGAACGCTTTTGCGGTGTCCTCGTCGCCCATGGCGTGGCCGCCATATTTGATGACGATGGTTTCGTCGTCGTACTCCTGCATGTGCGGGAGCGCTTCGGACAGGATGCGGGCCTGATCGAGCGGGCTGATGGTGGTCGCGTCGGTCATGTCTGGGAGGTCTCGGCTGTCGGGGGCGTCGCGCCGCGTTCTAGCCGATTGCCGCCCGCGGCGCAAAGCGCCGGATCACGCCCGCCGCGGCCACAGCGCGCAGACCGCGAGTGCGAGCCAGCTCGCGATCTGCAAGCTACCGCCGATCGGCGCCGCGAACGGAAACAGCCGGTCGCCGGTGAACTGCCGCATCAGGAGGTCGCTGGCGAACAGGGCCGGGCCGAGCACGAAGCCGATCGCCGTGACCAGGCCGATGCGCCGATGAACCACGCCGCGCTCTGCCAGCGCGATGGTGCCGAGCAGGGCGCAGGCGTGGAACAGCAGCATGGTGGAGGCGGTCGCGAGCCGCGCTGCGTCGGGCTCGTGCGCGGCCTTGGCCGCCAGCGCGACGCCGGCGGCGCCCATCAGCCCGGCCATTGCGACCAGGATTCGCCACGGCGTCATCATGTGCTGCGCTCTTCCAGCAGCCGCACCATGGCGGCACGCAGCTCCGGCATGCCGGTGCCGGATCGTGACGACGTCGCCAGCACGTGAGGAAACGCCGCCGGATGCTTGGCGAGCGCGGCCTCGGTCTCGGCGATCCGGCTTGCGAGCTCAGCCGGCTTGATCTGGTCGGCCTTGGTCAGGACGAGCTGATAGCTGACGGCGGACCGGTCCAGCGTCTTGAGGATCTCCTGATCGACTTCCTTCAGCCCATGACGGGCATCGATCAGCACATAGACGCGGGCGAGAGAGGCGCGGCCGAGCAGGAATTTGTGGATCAGCTCGGTCCAGGACGCGACCTTGGTCTTCGCCGCGGCGGCATATCCATAGCCGGGCATGTCGACCAGCCGCAGCGGCGCATGCTCGGGCCCCTCGAAGAAGATCAGCTCCTGGGTGCGGCCCGGCGTATGCGAGGTGCGCGCCAGCGCGTTCTGGCCGGTCA
The DNA here is from genome assembly GCF_032484785.1 of Bradyrhizobium sp. SZCCHNS1050. Taxonomy (NCBI): domain Bacteria; kingdom Pseudomonadati; phylum Pseudomonadota; class Alphaproteobacteria; order Hyphomicrobiales; family Nitrobacteraceae; genus Bradyrhizobium; species Bradyrhizobium sp. SZCCHNS1050. Next base: position 3,341,452 of record NZ_JAUETR010000001.1, read on the forward strand.
GCGCGTTGATCAGGCTGGACTTGCCGACATTGGAGCGGCCGGCGAAGGCGACCTCGATCGCCCCCATCGGCGGCAGGCTTTCGATCGAGGGAGATGCATGGGTGAAGCGCCACGATTGGGCGAACAGCTTGCGACCTTTTTCGATCAGGCGCTCGTCGGTGTCGTGGCTGGTGGTCATGACAAGGCCTCGCTCTTCGTCATGCCCGGGCTTGACCCGGGCATCCACGCCCATTGCGCGGGATATCAAAACGTGGATGGCCGGGACAAGCCCGGCCATGACGGTAGATGGTTGGTTGCTTCAGCGGCTCACGCCGCCTTACTCGTCACGCCGCTTTTTTTTTGAACGTGCCGCGGATGTTGTCGAACAACTCCACCTTCACGCCATTGCGGCGCATGATGAAGCCCTGCTGCAGCACCGAAAGCGTGTTGTTCCAGGCCCAGTAGATCACGAGGCCGGCCGGGAAGCCCGCGAGCATGAAGGTGAAGATCAGCGGCATCCAGTTGAAGATCATCGCCTGGGTCGGATCGGGCGGCGTCGGGTTCAGCTTCATCTGGAACCACATCGTGATGCCCATGATGATCGGCCAGATACCGAGCGCGAGGTAATGGCCGAACAGCGGCAGCTGGGTCGGATCGAAATGCAGGAGCCCGAACAGCGTGAACAGATTGGTCGGATCCGGAGCCGAGAGATCCTTGATCCAGCTGATGAACGGCGCGTGCCGCATCTCGATCGTGACGAAGAGAACCTTGTAGAGTGAGAAGAACACCGGGATCTGCAGCACGACCGGGAGACAGCCGGCGACTGGGTTGATCTTCTCCTTCTTGTAGATCTCCATCATCTCCTGCTGCTGCTTCATCCGGTCGTCCGGATAGCGCTCTTTCAGCGCCTGGAGCTGCGGCTGGATCGCCTTCATCTTGGCCATCGAGGCATAGGACTTGTTAGCCAGCGGGAAGAACAGGGCCTTCACCAGCACCGTCACCAGCAGGATCGAGACGCCGAAATTGCCGAAGAAGCGGAAGAAGAAGTCGAGCGCCAGGAACATCGGCTTGGTCAGGAAGTAGAACCAGCCCCAGTCGATCAGGAGATCGAAATGGTTCAGCGCGAGCTTCTGATTGTAGCCGCCGAGGCCGCCGATCGGGAAGTTGATGCCGACCACGCCGGCTTCCTTGGCGCCGGCGAACAGCCGGGTGGAGACCGACGCCGAGCCGCCGGCCGGCACGGTCTGCGGGGTCTCGACATAGTCGGTCTGGTAGCGGTGCTGGTTGTCGACCAGCTTCGACGAATAGTTCGCCTGCAGCCGCGCATCGGTCATCGGCAGCAGCGCCGCCGCCCAATATTTGTCGGTGATGCCGAGCCAGCCATTGGTGACGTCGAACTTCGCCGCCTTCTCGTCGTCCATCTTCTTGTAGGTGAATTCCTGCAGGCCCTTCTCGCCGAGATAGCCGATCAGGCCTTCGTGCAGGATGTAATAGCCCGACACGTGCGGCGTGCCGTGACGCGAGATCAGGCCGTAGGGATACAGCGTCACCGGTGCGTTGCCGGCGTTGGTGACGTCGTCCTTGATGGTGAAGAGATAGTGATCGTCGACGCTGATGGTGCGCTGGAAAGTCAGGCCGTCGCCGTTGGTGGTGGTCAGCTTCACCGGGGTCGACGGCGTCAGCGCATTCGAGCCGTCCTGCTGCCAGACGGTGTTCTGGTCGGGCACCTGCACCTTGGCGCCGGCGGCGTTCACCCAGCCGAACTCGGCATAATAGGGCTCGGCGGTGTTGGACGGGGAGAACAGCACGATCGCCGGCGATTTCGGATCGACCGTCTCGCGGTACTGCACGAAGGCCAGGTCGTCGATGCGTGCGCCCTTGAGCGAGATGCTGCCGGTCAGCCGCGGTGTGTCGATCTTGACGCGCGGCGTGGCGGCGATGGCGGTGTCGCGCGGCATCACGCCGGTGCCGGTCACGGCGCCGCCCGGCGCGCTCGGGCTGCCGGTCGCGGCCGCGCCCGGCTGCGGGGTGGCCGACGGCGCGGCGCTGTCGGGCTGCGTTGCCGGCGCCTGCTTCTTGGCGAGCTCGGCCTGCATCTGGGCCTGCGCGCGCTGCTTCTCCATCTGCGGTCCGTTGTAGAAGACCTGCCAAAGGATCAGCACGAGGCCGGACAGAATGACGGCGAGGATGGTGTTGCGATTGTCGGTCATCGTTTTCTTATCGTCTCGTCGTTCAATCCGGTTTGCGGGAATGCGCGTCCGGTGCGGGAGCGTTTGGCTTGTCCGCATCCGACGGCTTGCGCGGCTGCGGCTTGGCCTGCGGCCGGTCGAGGCGGCGGAGCGTCGCCTGGAGATCGGCGAGCATGGTCTGGAAGTCGCGTGACAAGGCATCCCGCCGGCCGACCAGCACGTAGTCAGTGTGCGGCCGCATCGACAGGGGATCGAGCCGTTTCACAAGCTCGCGCAGCCGCCGACGGATGCGATTACGCTCCGTGGCGGTGCCATTCTTCTTGGTGACGGTAAAGCCGATCCGGACCGGGCCCCGGTCCGGCCGTTCCCGGCGCTGGACGACGAAGGCAGGGCTGTTCGCCCGCACGCCATCGGCAACGGCGAGGAAGTCCGCCCGCTGCCGTAGCCGATCCATGATGGAAATCTCCGGGACAGACGCCCTGGCTTCAGGCGCTGAGACGCTTGCGGCCCCGGGCGCGACGCGCGGCAAGGACCTTGCGGCCGCCGGTGGTGGCGAGACGGGCGCGGAAGCCGTGACGGCGCTTGCGCACCAGTTTGCTGGGTTGATAAGTCCGCTTCACGGGTCGTTCTCCGCTGACGGGCAATTTGCCAGTTGACAACTTGCCTGCTTGAAATGTCGATTGATGTCCGGTGATGTTTACGGGCCCGAAATGGACCGCTGCCGGCCCTGAAATCGAGCCGCTCCCGGGCGAGCCGGGTCATCGCGGACGGTTGGCGCGGCTTATAAGGGAGCGTCCTGCCTTCGTCAATCGCGGCAAGACGTCATAGGCGGTGCAGGGATCGACGACGCCGAGATCTCGTCAAGACCTTCGTCACCAGCCGTGGGTCAGCGTCGCGAACGACACGAGGCAGGACGAGAACGCAAGTCCCTGCGCACAAGACCCTGCGCACATGACGAAGGCAAGAATGGCTTCGGCGCGGCGGGGTTGAAGACGTCAGAGATCGTGCAGTTTCGGGTTCCATTATGAACGATTTGGAAACCGGAACATGAGCGATCCGTAATTTGACCGGACTCCGGTGCAGTCCCATCTTGCGGTCCCGTAAGGGTGGGGTGTCTCTTACAAGGGCGATACGTGACCGAGAGCGACAACCAGCCAATCCTGGAGCGCCTGCGACCGAAACGGTCGCGGCGGCTCGGCTTGTCTGGAAAGCTGCTGCTGTTGACCATTCCGCTGGTGATGATCGCGGAGGTGCTGATCTACGTGCCGGCGATCGCCAATTTCTGGACCAACCGGCTCAACGACCGCCTGGCGGCCGCAAATACCGCTGCCCTGGTGCTCGACGCCGCACCGTCCGGCATGGTGCCGGATTCGCTGGCGCGGCAGATCCTCACCTCCATCAACGCGCGCGGCGTCGCCATCAAGATGGGCCAGCAGCGCCGTCTGCTCGCGAGCGCCGACCTGCCCGCCTCGATCGACCACGACTTCGACATGCGCGACATGACGGCGTGGTCGTCGATCGTGAACTCGCTGACGATGATGACGGAGACCGGCGACCACACCATGCGGGTGATCGGACCGGCGCCCGGCCGCGCCCAGTTCATCGAGGTCGTCACCGACGAGAAGCCGCTGCGCAAGGCGATGTACCGGTTCTCGCGCAACCTGCTCGGCGTGTCGCTGCTGCTGGCGGTGCTGACCGCGGCGCTGGTCTATCTTGCCCTGCATTTCCTGTTTGTGCGGCCGATGCGGCGCCTCACCGCGAGCCTCGTCGGCTTCCACGAAAATCCGGAGAGCGTGGCGCGAATCATCGTGCCGAGCCAGCGTTCCGACGAGATCGGCGTCGCCGAGCGCGAGCTCGCCGACATGCAGCGCGACCTCGTCTCGATGCTGCATCAGAAGAGCCGGCTCGCCGCGCTCGGCCTCGCCGTGTCCAAGATCAACCACGATCTGCGCAACCTCTTGGCCTCGTCGCAGCTGCTGTCGGACCAGCTCGCCAGCGTGCCGGATCCGCGGGTGCAGCGCTTCGCGCCGAAGCTGATGCGCTCGCTGGAGCGCGCCATCGCGTTCTGCCAGTCGACGCTGTCCTACGGCAAGGTACAGGAGCCGGCGCCGGACCGCCGCATGGTGGTGGTCGAGCCCGTCGTCGCCGAGGTGCGAGAGACCGCCGGCCTGTCGCCGGATGCCTCGATCACCTGGATCGCGGCGATCGAGCGCGGGCTGAAGATCGATGCCGATCCCGACCAGCTGTTCCGCGTGCTGCTCAACCTGGTGCGCAATGCCGCCCAGGCCCTGGACAGCCTCGCGGCGGACGCCGGCGTGCGCCAGATCCGCATCACCGGCCGCCGCGAAGGCGGGGTGGCGATCCTGGAGGTCTCGGACACGGGTCCCGGTGTCCCGGCGAAGGTGCGGGAGCACCTGTTCGAGGCCTTCCGCGGTGCCGGTCGTCCGGGCGGCTCGGGGCTGGGCCTTGCGATTGCGGCCGAATTGGTCCGGGCCCATGATGGCGACATCCAACTGGTCGAAGGGACCCTGGGGGCCACCTTCCGAATCACGATCCCCGACCGTCCTGTCGAGCTGCAGACCTTCTGGACCGAGCGCGCCAGCGCCTGAACCCGGACCGGCCTCACCCGCCATTCCCGCGGGCGATGCCGCAGGCGTCGAGCCCGGAACTCCTGGCGTGTCGGAACGAAGCCCGTCCGCTCCGGCCATGCCGAACCGCGCCGGCGCGTCTGCGGAAAAATGGTCGCAAAATGTCCCGCTCCAGCCTTGCCAAGCGGTCTCCGAGCCGTTAGTCAGGGGCCCTTCGCGAGGCCTGCCGGCGTTTGCCGCTCCGGCCTTCCGGGATCCGGCCACTGGCCCGGAGCCTGCCAAATGCGAAAAACGCGCCCGTAGCTCAGCTGGATAGAGCATCAGACTACGAATCTGAGGGTCGGACGTTCGAATCGTTCCGGGCGCGCCATCTATCCTATTCACATATCATCGATTTCCGCATTGGCTGAAAATCGCCCCAGACTAAGATCTCCATTTAGTCTGGGTTTTAGTCTGGGGATTTTTAGCTGGACTCGAGACTCGTTTGCGCTCTACGAAAGTGGGGAGCTGCCCTCCAGGCCTCTTACCGACGCTCTCATCATTGGCCGTCTTTGTCTTCGCTTGGCCAAAGGTTCGCCGTCACGGTCCATGCTTCCCCCCAACCATGACCAGTCCTAAAAGTCGAACCGCAACCCGACCGTTATCGATCGCGCGACCGCTATCGTGAGTCCGAGTCCCTCCCTCTCCGCCATCCCAGCGTTTGCATCTGTTCGCTGCCGTCCGCCAACCCCCTGAAAAATAGCCATAATTTTAGCGTTTGGATGCATTCTCGCGTTCGCGCCGGTTCGCCCCGAAAACGTGGGTAGACGCGTGCAGGACGCGGGTAGCATCGTGGGTACGGCTGCCAGGCAGAGATGGCGCATCCAGTGGGCCGCCCGACGGCACTGAAGGGTGCGAAGGTCAAGAAGCCCGGCATGTACGCCGACGGAGCCTCTATCTGCAGGTTACAGGCGACGGCGAAAACACGCCTGCCAAATCCTGGATCTTCCGCTTCACCCTTCGCGGCCGCTCCCGCGAAATGGGCCTCGGTTCTTTCTCGATCTTTGGGCTGGCCGAAGCGCGCGCAAAGGCGGCCGAGTGCCGACGGCAGGTTTACGAAGGTATCGATCCGATTGAGGCTCGCCGAGCGCACCGCGCCCAGGCTGCCCTTGAGGCAGCCGCCGCGCTGACCTTCAGGGAGTGCACCAAGTAGTATCTCGCGGCTCACAGCGCCGGCTGGCGCAACGCCAAGCACGCGGCGCAGTGGAGCTCGACGCTTAAGACGTACGCCGAGCCGGCAATCGGGTCGCTTTCGGTTCACGGCATTGACACCGCGCTGGTGATGAAGATCATCGAGCCCTTGTGGGCGAAGAAGCCGGAAACGGCCTCGCGACTGCGCGGCCGAATCGAAGCCGTGCTCGATTGGGCGACGGTGCGCGGCTTTCGTCAGGGGGAGAATCCAGCGCGATGGCGCGGGCATCTCGACAAGCTGTTGCCGGCGCGCGCCAAGGTGCGCAAGGTCAAGCACCATGCGGCCTTGCCTTATGATGAACTACCCGCATTCATGACCGCGTTGCGCGCCCAGGACGGCGTTGCGGCACGGGCGCTCGAATATCTGATTCTCACTGCGGCGCGCACCGGCGAGGTGATCGGCGCGCGACCTGAAGAGATCAAAGACAAGGTCTGGACGGTACCGGCCGGTCGCATGAAGGCTAGTAAGGAGCACCGCGTTCCATTGTCCGCAACGGCGTTCGCCATCATCGAGAAGCTGCGCAAGGAGCAGGGCGGAATATTCCTGTTTCCGGGCGGCAAGCCTGACAAGCCGCTCAGCAACATGGCCATGCTGGCACTGCTCGACCGGATGGACCGTTCCGACATCACGGCCCATGGCTTTCGCTCGACCTTCCGGGACTGGGCCGCCGAATGCACGAACTATCCGAATGAAGTGGTTGAGATAGCGCTGGCTCACATGATCAACAGCAAGGTCGAGGCGGCTTACCGCCGTGGTGACTTGTTCGAGAAGCGCAAGGCGCTGATGTCGGACTGGGCCGAATTTTGCATGGCAAACAACAGTGCGGATCGGGCCATCATCGCGATCCGCGCATGAATTGCCCATTGCCTGTCTTGCGATGTGTATCGCTCCGCTGCTGCCGGAGCGTGGGCGGCGCTGTCCTATGTCCATGTAGGCTCATAGCCCGCGGGTCGTTGGTTTAAATCCAACCCCGCAACCTATTTTCCTTATTGCAACTCTAGCTTTTGCCGCGCGGCGCCGTATGTCCTCGGTACGTTTAAGACCTGCGTTCGACAGAGGCGACGATGATGGAAGAGCAAAAGGAGGAGAAGGTGCCGAACCTTACGAACAGTTCAACGAATCTGTTATGAGGGCGTGGCGTGTTTGACTGCATCGAATTCTCATGAACGACCCTCGTACCCATCCAGTCGATTGTGCTGACAGAGATCCAGGGTGATGAGCCAATGGTGGACAGGCGTTTGTTGTACGCGGCGTACAGGCTCTCCACGATACATTCTGCTCCCGATGGATCGTCAAAGGAGGTCCATGGAACTTGCTTTCTCATTAAATCAGAGGCGTCCTTGTTCGCTGTGACGAACAGGCACAATCTGGATCTCGCCTTCAAGGACCACGCTTGGCTCGGTTATAAGTTCGAGGCGTTCAAAATATCCGGTTATTCAGACAATGAGCATTACTATGAAACCATTCCAAGAAGCCTCGCGCGCTTCATCTTTGCAGCAAATTCGGGGGAAGACGTTGCGGTGTTCGATCTCACCGACGGGCAAATGCAGTACCTCCGCCGCAGGAAACCGGCAGAGGCGCCCGGAACGGTGGTCGGACCGCCGGCCCTTTTCAGTGCCGAGATTGATATGCTAGCGACGGACGACGATCTACGGCGACTTGCGCCAGGAGCGCAAATATTGATGCCGAGCTACTCATTACACTATGACAGAAGTAGCGAGCGGCCTGTGATGCGGGGAGGAATTGTTTCGAGCGATCCCGCTAGCGATTATCAAACCGAGGGACAGGAGCCCGCTAGGCGCGTGCTGCTCCAAGTGCAATCTGCCTCCGGAGCTTCTGGCGCGCCTGTCTTCGCCCAACTGGATGCTGAGGCCGTGCTACTTGGTGTAAACGCTGGCCAGCTTTTGATTGGCGGGTTGCCGTCCGGCTTCTCGTATTGCTTCAAAGCGCAATGCATTCGCGAATGCATTCAGAATCTGATCGCCCTGCGAGGGTAGCTCCTCCTTGCTTCCGTATTCGATGGTGCCGCAGAAGTTTTCGGAACATGGCAGTCAAGGAATTTCGATCGCACGATGAATCCGTTCGCCAGCGCACTGCTTTCCAATTCGACGTAAGTCAGGCTGCTCGATTCTACTGAGCGCCGACATTCTCTAGTGCTGCTCTGATAGAGCTCGATATCTCTCCCTGAAACTAAACCGGGCGTGCTGCTCAAGCTTCGAAATCGCCGCATCATCCGCCGCATTCTTCGAATATGTGGCGACTCCCAAAGCCTCATCAACCACGGCAATGATCCACGAGTGGGTAAATGTGCCGCCAGTTCCGTGTTCATCGTACTTCTTTTCGCGGTAATGCTGCAATTTGACGAGTAACACTAGGCGCTGCGCTTTCGCAGCGAGCAACTCCCTCATAAATTGCGCGTCGCAATATAGTGCGTCACCCTGTTCGCGATCCGCTCGTCGTCCATGGCCGGTGTGCCGACCCCAAGCGAGTGATTGAAAGGCATGCCGGCCAGTAGGCTCATTCCAAGCGGTTTGCCATGCGCCGGTTGCCCTCAACCTACGCTCCTTAATGGTCCGACCAGCTGGGCAATGACGAGCAAGCGCAGAGCGCGACCCCAGCGGATCGTCTTCGTCTAGCTTACATTCCGCTTCTCGATTGAATGTCCAAGGCTCCAGCGGAGCGTATTCGTCGCCTAGACGATCGTCAGGATGATGATCGGGCAACCACATGTGGAATTCCGAGGAAGTAGTTAGGCTCCGAGCAGCCAGATCGCTATCTCCTTCAGGCACGAGAGCGGACATAATCGAGACGCTCACATTGTCCGGCGAACTCCACGAGCCCGCCACTATCAATCGATCATCCACGGAGAGGTTGGCTCCGATCCCTGCAAGGGATAAGAGCAAAGTGGAATCGTGAGCAGGTGTATCCTTGTTTCCATTACCCGCGATAAGGTCGTGCTGAGCAAACGAAGGATAAAGACTCGTTCCATCGGCTAACCAAAGTCCGTCTTTTCTCGTAATAGAAAAGCGTGCAACAAAGTCCTCCCAAGGATCTTCCCACTCATGGGCCTTTTGCAGGGGGGTGGTCAGGAGAAGTTGTCCGCCCACGATCGCGAGAGCATGCCATGCGAGATACGTACCATAATTGTGATACTCGTCGGCAGTCCCCAAGTTGTAGTTGCGCGTATCTCCTCGCTTTGGACGGCCGGCGAAATCGTACATCGACTTCACATTTTGGTCCCAGCCTCGTATGCACGTGACGAGTTGATCGCGGATTTGCCAATCGGGCATTCCAAATAGACGACCAAGTCTGCCCGGTTGATACTTTTCGAAATCATATTCGAAACCAAAATCAGGCGTTGGCTCTGGGATGTCATTTGGCCGTTTAGAATATCGCGCCGCCGAATGCTTGGAGGGATCTCCTACAAGTTGGAACTGCGAAGCGTTAATTCCAGCCAAAGACCTTGCGAGTTGTCGAGCGTTGCGATCTCTCTTGCCTTTAGTGATCGCGAGCAGCGCGCGCTTTGCGGCCTCACGCATTCCCACATGAGGGAAACCATCATTCAAAGCGATCGCCTGAAGTTCGTTGGTAAACTGCGCGACCTGCTCTGGAAAGTCGAGTGCCACGCGGCCGATCGCGATAAGGAGCCATAGTCGCGCGTGCAGAACAAAAAATGGCAACGATCGATCTTGGAAGGGGCCCGCGTCAGAATCCTTGGAACACGCAAATAAATGAGTGATTACTTCCCACTTTCCCAGGCGTGCCAATTCCCGGACGGCGTGGGCGGCGCGCCATCGCATGGCTGCTTCTGGTGCGCCGAGGCAAAGCCATACGAGCCCTGCCACGGTACGAAGTTCGTTCTCGCCCGGATCAAGCTCGCCACGCCATGCTCCATCCCCCACGTTATCGGCCAATCGTGCTGTACCACTATCCATCAATCTTTCGAGGGCTTTCTTGGCGACGGCCGGATCTGCCTTCTCCGAGAGCAGCGTCCCCAGATTGAGCCAGGTGGTCGAGGCTGCATCTATATCCCGAGTAGTTGCCGCCTCCACAAGCTTCATGGCGAGCTCCCATCTAGGTCGCCCGGAAACCTCCGCAAGTTTGTTAAGTTCCCAATTAAAGCCCCACGACTTCCCGAGCAATTCCGCTGCATGATCTTGGATGAGCCTGCCACCAGCGGCGAGACTATCTAAGCCGGAAGGCGAGTCCGGCTTCCAATCGCGTTTAGTGTCTTCTAGTAGCGCGTTCTTTGTGAAGAGTTCCGCGTTCCTCGCTCCAAGCAGCGCTTCGATGTGTCTGCCGCGATCACCATACGACACTCGAGCCCTCAGTCGCTCGAATGCGAACTGCTTAAGCTCTAATGCTCCGTCCAGTTCGGATATTGTGTCTAGGAGCGCTTCAAGTGAAGCTGGATCTAACGGGTCAGTATGCTCCACTTTCATTGTGATGGTGGCTCGCTTATCGGGTTTTTCTCGATGCATGTCGGGCTGACCCGCCAGAGGTGGCGTATTTCGGTCAACGGTACGACGGTGAGAAGCCCGGTCCCTAAGGTCATCCAACTTACTTCTGACTGATGCGAAGACTTGTGGCGAGCTTTCGAGAACTGCGCGTACCTCATCGAGCCGATAATAATTACCAGAAGGGTGCGCGCGCTCGTAGGCGCGCAAAACGTCAGAGAAGAGTGCGACGCTTGCTCCGACGTCGATAAGGGACTGGCACAAGTCTTTCCAGCCCCAATCCCACATCTCAACAAGGTCAACTAACCCCAGCATGCCGACGGCGCTTTCTGGCGAGAGAAGTCGATCGCGAACCAAGAAGCACAGCGCAGGCGGAAGCGTTAGTTCTAGATCTACTTTGTCTCGATCATGCCAGCGTCCGATCTGGGCAAGGTAGCGAAGTCCCCAGATCCGAGAGAACGCTTGGCCAGTCAGCGCCCACGGAAACTTGCGCGAGTCATAGTTGTTCAGCTCGCAAACCTTGGCGACTCGGAGGGCTGAGATCGAGCTGAGGGGGCCACTGCGAATCGATGTAGAAAACGCAAGGAGCTCATTTGTGAAGCCATAGTCACCGGAACCTATTGCGTCGAGCTCGGTAAGGCCTCGGTGAAAAATCGCCCGCGCTTCGTTTTCATCCGCGGGCAGAATTGCTCTTGCCAGCTGCGCGAACAGGGCAGCACGGCCGGTCACATCGTCTTCGTTCTGTATGCTATTGACCGCCTCAACGGCCAGCCTACCGGCGGTTATCTTGCCGGTCGCTTGGTTTGCAAGTTGGGAGATGAATTGGAGACGCCAGGCAATAGGATAGGCGTTGCTGCTTTCCGCGCAGGTAGCAAATCGAGCTGCGGAGTGCGAGTTGACCTGCCCAAGGGCGGTCAAAATAGCGGTCCCAGTCGATGAGTACAAATCGTCCAAGAACTGTTTCTTGGTGTTGAAATCGTACGATCTCTCCTTGGGCGCATTCTGATAGTTCGCCCAAGCGTCGAAGAAAGCGTTGATCCTCGTCTCAACTTCGCGTTCGTCTCTGGCGGTGACAATGGCGACCAAATCGCGGACCAACTGCAGCACTGATTTGACTTCACTCCGTATCCGTCGGGGTGCGTCTTCCAAGTCTGATGGCGAAAGGGTGCGATCCTTAGGTTTGTCTTCTCCCTTGGATTTTGTTTTCTTTTCATCAAGCTTCTTAAGTAATAGGCTTATCTGATCCGTCTCTGCTGCCGGACAGGTCTCATCGTTGATCAAGCCGTAGAGCTCGGAGGGCAAACATTCAAATAGCGTCGGCTCCCTGTTCTCTGCAGCTGCTCGCGCCGCGACAGAGAGCGCCCACGGAACGATGTAATGAGCAGACCAGGGATGGTGAAGGGAGTAGAATTGATATCTGCGCGGCGAGGCATGTTCGATTATTGCGATCGCCTCCTTTCCCAAGCCCAAATGGGCAGCGCGCAAAGCGCATCGGATCAAGGCCATTCGGTAACTGTTTTGCTCTCCTCGCATTTCGAAGTCGTCGCCGATTTGGTCGGTATTTTTCGCAACAGAAACGACACGTCGGAGCAATTTGCGGCTGACGTCAGCGGAAAGCTCTGGGAAGACGTAGAAAGTTGCGGCGATCAACGAGGCCGGTGGATGGCGGCACCGGCCGAGTGTCTCAGCGAGATCCGAAAGCTGAGCAAATGCCCCAGCGGAGTGGGATACTCGCGCGAGTTCAAGCATTCGAACCGAGAGCTGATATCCGTACCAGCCATACCACCGGGCAAGAAAACGTGCAGCATCGACGAAGCGCCGGGCTCTGACGAGATAAAATGGGATTGAGACCCGATCATCGATTTGGGGATGGATGCGATCTCGGAACTCTCGATTCTCAGCGTTTTGTTCTACCCAGCGGAGCCATTCGTCGGCACGAACAACGTGATTATGGGCATCTCCTTGGGTCCCCTCCGTTGTGTATGCAATGGCTAGCCGCGCATGTCTCGTTCCAGGCCAACTCGTTCGTACTTCGAATAATCGTCGGAGGGTTTCGGTATCACCCAAGGTAACAGCGAGGTCAGCATTGTTCAGCAGATAGGTCTCGCCTCGTTCGTCCGCGAGAGCAATTGAGGAGAGCTCAACAAGCACATCAACAGCTGTGTTAAAGTCGGCAGCCTTGGCGGCAGCACTTAGCGCAGTCTTAAGCCGGTTTAGGCGAATACCTCGCTTAGCCACGTCGCTGCTGAGTTCACTTGGAAATCTCTGGTCAAAAGCTAGTTGCCTTAAGGTCTCTACTTGCCCCATGGCAAATAGTAGGCCCGGCAAGGCGCGCGCAGCGTATACTGACGTCGACTGGGCGGCATTGAGACGTACAACTACGTTCGTGAGCAAATCGAGTTTAGCTCCGTATTTCTCACTGACGAGCGTCTCCGTAGGCTCATCGCGAAAAATGAGTCCGTACCGCGTTCGTTCTAAGAGTGGCGACAAATCGGCAGCAAGACTTTCGGCCTCGGCCTCCGATAGTCCGAACGCGGTAGCGATCTCCTTTACCGGCACCGGCGGGGGTAAGACAGACAGCGCGCACAGGAATGTAGCGATCGCGTCTTTTTGAGCGCCACTTTGATCGGCCTGCCGTATTGCGCGTTCGATGCGCTCTTCTATGAGCGACGGAAGTGCAACCTTGGTGTCCGTTTCAGTTTCACCTTGCAAGGAGCGGTCCGGTGCGATGAGATTGGCAAGTACCCTGGGATTTCCTTCCGAACGAACGGAGAGGACGCTAATCTGTGCTGATGTCGCTTCCGGCCGCCTCGCGTGTACAAATTTCTCGATTTCCGAGGGTGTAAATGGACGCAGCTCGAATTGCTGGCAAGACGCATTTCCGATGGCTTTCTCGCGCCGTTCCGTCCGTGCAGTCGCGAGGAGCACTAATCCTTCGATCGCCTCCGTTCGGTGAGATAGACTCTCTAACAGGTCTCGTGGAAATGACGGTTGCCCGCGGTTTGCCGCTTCGATTGCTGAGTTGTCTGCAGCGTCCATGATGATGATGAGCCGCGCTGCGGGCCTTGTTCGCCGTAAGGTGACGAGCGATTGCTCAAATCGCTGCAGGCTGCGCCGAATGACTTCGCTTGGATCGCTAGATTCAGGGAGAATAGGATCGCACAGACCGCGACACGCCAGTTCGTTCACTATGTGGAGCAAGCCTCGTTCAGGCCGGTGACGGCCATCCGTTGGAGACCGATAAGCCCCGCCTCCGAAGCAGTCGAACAAAACGACTTCGTCGGTATCCGCGAGCTTCTTCGCGGCGCTTTGAATAAAAACGGTCTTTCCTACTCCACCTGTGGCGTGAAGAACCCAGCAGCCACTTGAACCCACCTCCTTAACGAACTCTGCCAGCTGCACGCGCTCGACGACGTCGCCGACATTGGGGAAGGCGTCTCGCGCCGGAAGCAATTGCTCCTCGTCGGCAACACCGAGCGCTGCGAGAATGTCGACCTTCACGATCAGCTTGTTGGTTTGGCCAGCAGACCCCGCCTTGTCGCGAACGAGTTTGCGAAGGTCTCCAAGCCGAGCCCTTGCCAGGGCATCGTTTGATGCCGACCAATTTGCGATGATTGCTGCATTGGCGCCCTCGATTTCCCCAAGCTTGGCAGTCCTTGCCTGGATGCTAAGCCGTGGAAGAAATTTGGCGCAATGCGCCGGCGAAAGATTTACAGCCTGCAGAAGCTGATTGTACTGTTCCTTCGGTTCGCCGGTCAGAGCGGTCGGATCCGCAAAGCCTGCCAGCGCGGACTTGAGATCTTCCGAGATAGGGCGGTTCGTAATGAACGTGTATCTAAATCGATCCCACGTGCCGGCCTCTCCGTACTTTTTGATGAAGTCTTTTTCCGCGTCACCGAATTTTTCCAGCGTTTTCTTAAGGTCGAAGGCTCTGATACCAGTTTCCGCCTTCGCCACAGAATATTTAAACTGGGCAACCTCAATTCGCGAGGCGTCTTCGTACGTTGCGGATTGACCGAAATATAGCGTCGCGTCAGCAATCTCGATAATTGCCGGTGAGGCGTCCTCTTCGATATCGTCAGACAAACCTTCAACAGCAATCCCACAGAGGTCATCCTTTGGGAGAAGCAGACCTAGCGCTCGCCGCGCTACCCACGCCTCGTGAAACTGATGGCCGTCCCGAGAGGCTCTTACGATATCGACGGAGGCTTCAGACATCAAAATGAGGCTTCAGACATCAAAATATTAAGTGCGAGTCGCACAATGTCTCCAATCGCCGTTGCATCGGGAGCCGGACCGCGGATGGATCGTGGATCTATTCATTGGGGTTATCGCGTGGCGATGATTCGGTTCAGGTTTCCTTGAAGGCGTAGAATACAAATGTTGAGGCTTATCGTCAGCTGATTTTCGACTGGAAGTCACCTGTGCCATCGACTCGATCGCGGATCTTGTCTGCGGTTGATCGAAATGTACACGCTTTGCGTGTGCAATCCCAGAGTCAAATTGACCTCGTCGAAAAGGGAGTCTGCGGCCCCAGGCCGGTAAGGCAACCGTTCGGAATCAGGAGGCGGAAAATGGTGGGCCAGTGTAGTCGCTGCGCTCCGGTCCGCACTAGCTCGCTTGTCTTCCGGCCTGTGACGGCCAACTCTCTGCTCGTCGGCGTAGGCCTAGCCGGTGTTGACCACGGATATATCCCGAGCTGCTATCCCAGTCCGAACGGTGGGCATCTCGGCTGGGCGGCACGCTGACAATAGGTGAGGCAATAGTCGTCCTGTCGGGCCCAACTCGTTGGGGCCGACAAGTGGATCGCACAGGCAACTAACCGGCGCCTCTTCGGGATCCGGCTGCAATCAGGCGCTCTGGGGTCGTATGCAGCGCAGCTGCCAGGCGCGCAAGGACAACGATGGTCATATTGCGCTTTCCCCGTTCGACCTGAGAAATATAGGTACGATCAAGACCTGCCTCGAAAGCAAGTTCCTCCTGAGACCAGTTCAACGCTTTTCGCGCTCGTCGCACGTTCGCAGCGACTATCTCCACAATTGCCGATTCATCCACCATGAGGACAAATCGAAAAGAATGTAGACTATTGGTCTACGGACTATGAATCCCATTTCTGATTGCCAAGTTGTAGACGATGGTCTACATTTCAGGTCCGGCCCTTAGCCAGACAATCGGATGGGGAATGAGAAATCGAGGGTGGTCGCTATGCCAGGTCGTGGCAACGTCGAAGATGGCGCTCTGAACACAAGCGGGTCCAGATCGCTACCCCGCAAGGAGCATGCCTCTGGTGATCGCGTAATGGCCGTTACGGCTATCGATTATTGCGGCCACGTACTGACGGTGGTCAGCCAATCTGACGGGACCTGGGGATCCACTCAGTCGGCCGAGGTCATTCCGTTCATGACCATAATGTTCGGAGGGCCTCTGGGCCAGATAACGTGGACAGCCGATACATGGGCGAACTCCCTTCGAAACCACGAAGCGGCGGTCAGCAAGCTGATCGAGTCGATTTATTCGTCGGGCCGCGTCTGAACGGCTGAAGCGGCTCGTTGGGTCTTGAGGATCGTCGGACAAGCTGCCATCGAGCGCCGATTTGTTAGCTGAAGGAATGATGCCAGCCCTTGTCGGCCGGACCGGCGGCCACGGGCGGAAACTTCGTTCCCAGCTGCTCGGCTGCGGGACGACCGCTAACCTCTACCGTGAGCGGACTTCATCGAGGTCGCCGTTCGGACGCCATCCGACTGGATCTGCAATCCAGCGGTTGATGTCGGATTCGTGCCAGCCAGCCCCATTGGTGCTGATCTTCAGCTGAGCTGGGAACGTGCCTTCGGCGATCTTGCGGTAGATGGTGGACCGGGACAGCCCGGTCCTCGCCAGGACGGTTTTCAGGCGGATGATCCGGTCTGGTTCGCGCATGGCCGCTCTGCCCCTTGCTGGCAGTTTCTGAGTGCTGGTGATCCAGACAGGGCAGGCCTTCGTAAGCGCGCAAGAACGTTTTCGTGTCGTAGCAGGGTAGGATAGACGCGGCGGAAAATAGGCCGAGTTAGCGTTCGAGGCCGCGGCCTCTTCCAAGATCGATGCCGTGGGCGACGGCGAGTTCCTGGCCGAGCCGGCGGCCTGACTCGAACGCGATGCCGAGCTCCCGCTTGCGATTGTCGAGGAGCGATTCCAGTTGCGGATCGCGTTCGAGGCTTCTTGCCATGTCGCCCATCGCCGAGCGCGTGGCCCTGTAGCCGGAGAAATCGCCCGCCTGATACTGGCGCAGGCTGGCCTGGTCGAGCCTCTGCCAGTCCGCCACGAAGCGGTCGGCGCGGCGGCTCGGATCCATACGCAGTTCGGTCTCAAGCTGGAGCGCGCGGATGGCGCGGTTGACCCGGCTGCCAGCCGCCTCGCGGGCAAGCTCCGGGTTCTTCTTGTAGGCGGCTTCAGCATCGCGTGAGCCATAAGGCCGCACCTCCTCGAACACCTGACGGGCCTTTTGCAGTTCTTTCACCTGCTCGGGACTTACCTCGCCGCCCATCTCCTGCGCCTCAAAGATCGCATCCACGGCGCGGGCATGACGCACGAGCGCGCGGGTACGCACGCGACGCAATTCCTTTTCCGCCTCTTCCGGCAGCTTCCTTTCCGGCGCTTCTGTTCCGCCCCTAAGGGTTGCCGTGTCACTCCTTTCTCTTTCCGGCGTTTCCCGCTCCGGCCTTTGTCGACCATCCGGGTCGGGCATATCTGATGGAGAGCGAAGGCCGTCCAACACGTTGCGTATTTTCTCGGGTACGACCTTGCGCACGATCTCGGCCACGCGCTCGCGGAAGGTGATCCCGCGCCGCTCGGCGTAACTCTGCACCGGATCGGCCCGGTCGTAGTCCGATGCCATGTCCTTGGACCGGTCGCGCGAGAGGGGGCGGACCAGCGGGTCCCGCCCGGCAAAGTCATCGCGGCCATAATGCAGGTCCACGCCGTCGCGGTGTCGGGACAGGGCGACATAGCTGCTGTGGGCGTCCATTCCCGGCGTCGCCAGCACATGGACGCGGTCGACCGTCATGCCCTGCGCCTTGTGGATCGTCGCCGCATAGCCATGGTCGATCCGGTCATAAACCTTGAGGTCGAACCGAACGGATCGGCCATCGTCGGTCTGCACGGTCATGGATTGCGCGCTGACCTGCGCGACGATGCCGAGCGTACCGTTTTTTACGCCAAGACCGCGTTCGTTTTGCAGAAACATGACGCGATCCCCGCTGGCAAAATTTCTCGCGCCGCGCTCGACTGTCAGGCGGACGTCATCCCCCAGATCGCCGGCGGCCCGCATTCGCTCGCGCGCTGCCTCGTTGAGAGCGCGGACTTCGTCGTTGGTGTGGGTAAGGATGATCCGGCTCTTGCCGGGCGACGCCTGCCGGTCGCGGTCCCAGCGCTCGATCAGATCGCCGCGCGCCTGCTCGCGTGTCTGGGCCTCATGCACCATGCCGTGGGAGCGATAGGCTTCGAGCGCGTTGCCGGTTCGGCGATTGGCCAGATCGCGCGTGGCGTCGCGCTGCCAGTCCTGGCGCTGACGGCGCACTTCGCCGATTTCCGCGCCGCCGTGTCGCTCATGGATCGAGCGGAATGCCGCGCCGGCCTCGATGGCTTGCAGTTGTTGCGGATCGCCGACCAGCACGACCTTGGCGCCGGCCTCCGCCGCATGGGATAGGACTCGCTCCAACTGGCGCGTGCCGACCATACCGGCCTCGTCGATCACCAGCACATCGCTCGACCTGAGCAGGTCGCGGCCCTGTCCCCAGCCATGTTCCATGCTGGCGATTGTGCGGGACGCAATGCCCGATCCGCTTTCGAGATTTTCCGCCGCAATGCCGGACAGTGCCACGCCCCGGACCTCGTAGCCCGCCGCTTCCCAGGCCTCCCGCGCCACGCCCAGCATCGCACTCTTTCCCGTTCCGGCGTGGCCGACGACAATGTCGAGATCGCGTCCATCGGTGATATGCGCCAGCGCCTCGGCTTGTTCGCCGGAAAGGACAAGGCCGCGCGCTTCCGCGCGTGCCAAAGCGGCCTCGCGGTCCGCGTCCCGCATCACATGGCGTTCCCGTTCCGCCATGAGTCCGGCTGCGCGGTGCAGGCGCTGTTCGGCCTCAATCATCTCGCGGGTGGTGAAGCGATCGTCGCCGCGACCGTCGTTGCCGAGTTCGACCAGGCCAGGTGCACTACGCATCGCACTCATGACCTCATTGAACTGGTCGATCCCATCGCTGTGCCGGTGCGCAAACTTCGCCATGTCGCGCTGTGTGAAGGTCGATTGTTGCCGGGTGATAGCGTCCAACCCAATGGAGGGATCCGCGATGATCTGCGCGCCATTGCTGTGCGCGATCTCGCGGTGCATCTCGGCGCGATCGGCCTCGCTCCCTTCGCCCTCGATGCCGCGGTCCTCAATGCGTTTGGCGGGTGCGCCGATCTGGCTTTGCGGCTCCAGCGCGATGCCCTGGGCTTCCAGACTGCGATGGTCGATCCGCGCGTCAATGTCGAGCTCCGCCAGCCGCTCATTGGCGATCTCCGCCCAGCGTTCACGCCAGCGCTTGACCATCTCCGTGCGGTTCCACTCCCGCACCTTTTTGCCAAAGCCGTTCTCGTCCACCGCGCGCATGGTGAGCATGACATGGGCATGCGGTTTAGGCATGCCGTCCTCGGCCATGTCCCAATGCACATTGAGATCGGCGAGCATGCCCCGATCGACGAATTCGGCCCGAGCGAAGTCGCGAGCCAGTTCGATGCCCTGAGCCTCACTCATCTCGCGGGGAAGGGCAAACTCGACCTCGCGGGCAAGCTGGGCATCCTTGCGGATTTCGAACGCCTCGACATCGTTCCACAGCCGTTCGCGGTCGCTCCATGCCTGCGGCGCATTCTCCGGCAGCATCACCTCGGAATGGACGACGCCGCGCTTGCCAGAAAAGTCGTGGCTGCGGTCCAAGCGCTGGTCGCGCAGCCGCGAGCCCGAACGGTAGGCGGCTGACGCCACCGCGCTGGACCCAGACTTGCGGCCAATGACCTTGACGTGAAGATGATAGATCGCCATCGCGGCCGGATCATCTACACGGCGAAGCGCACGTCGGCACGACGTATAAGCGCGCCCTCCCTCGAAAAAATCTCGGCAGGGATCGTACCGTCTCAGCCCGTCCTGATGACCCTACAGCATTGTCCTGGGTGCCCAGCTATCATTTCTCCATCAACACTCATGGAGGCGACGATGCGCAAACCGAGGGATTTTGATGCAGACCTAAAGGCCCTCGAAGACAAAGCGCGCGGACTGAAAACCCGTAAGGTGCGCCAGCTAGGCGAATTGGTCATCGCCACCGGAGCCGACACACTCACCGTTGAAGAACTGGCTGGCGCGTTGATCGTGCTAGCCGAGACGAAAGAGGCCGGAAAGAGGGAGGCATGGGCCAAGCGCGGGGCCGCGTTCTTTCAAAGCCGGTCGCGGCGAAATGCACCGACAACTGAACGCAACGTGGACGGCCCTCCTGCGCAACCGAGCGGCACACAACCGGCAGCAAGCCGCAAGGGCGGGACATGAAATGCGCGCGTGGCAGGTCGAACGCCGTAAGCGCACGCTGCATCTTATTGAACTGGGTGGCCTCATCGCCAAAGCCCGCATCGTGGAACTGACCGGCGATGATCGCGCCATCATCTACGGCGCGCTGCTCTGGATGGCTGACAAGCTCCAAAGCGATCAGGGCGAACATGCTCGTGAGCTATGGATTGCAAAGGGAAAGCAAGCGTTCGAGGCTGCCCCGGCGAGACACAAGGGGAGAGGTCGGAATGTTTCGGCAGCTCTTGGTTAATGCGCCACAATCGTATGTCAGCCAAGCGACTACGTACCCGGAGCGACGCTCGATAATGCGATAGCGCTGGAAGCGGCGGAGGGGCGGCTACGTCAACGCTAAGGTAGCCAGTCCCGCCCGCCCGGTCTCCAGAGCGCCTCGGTCACAAAAAATGACGACGGGCGCCGAATAGATCCGGCGCCTCTTGCACTTATAGTCTCGTTACGGGCTGTGGCGCCGTCGCGGCCCAGGCACGAAATTACACCCTGATTGCGTCCTCCAACCATCCGTATATTCTCCGTCCTGGAGGAGCACGTCATGGTGTGGGGTTTGAAAAAATCGTCGGCGCCGTCGCCAATTGTTGAGCCGAAGAAGCCCGAGCAGTCTCCGGACGAGATCATTTCGGAAATGCTCAATGCCTATCAGCAGCACTTCTACGAGCAGCAGAAAGCCCGGCTAGATCCTTCAGCCGAAGAAGCTAAAAACCTGATAAAGCGAGCCGAAAGGCTGATTCAGGATAGCCGCATTGGGTACTCAATTTGCGAGCTAGTGGACCACACAAAGCGCTGGCCGTCCTGGTCCAGACGCGACGACTTCCAAAAATACGTCGGCTTCCCTGCCCTAGACATTTCCGCCACTGTCTCAAAGACCGATGGGCGAGACCCGCACGACAAGGTGACCGTGCATTTCATTTATTCCGGCAGGCAATACGCCACGACTTTCGTGGACGAAGGCATCCCGAGTTGGGACGAAGACTACAACCGGTATGGCAGGGTCGAATTTTTCGCAGGCAGCGATCGTATGCTCGGTGTCGAGATCATCGCCGATACCAAGAGGGGATTTGAGTATGAGCGGTGGACATTTTGGACAGTCTTTGCGTTCGCGCCGGGTCAATGGATGAAAGATCTAGTTGAGATAGCGGCGCATATCGATGCGCACCGGACGAGCAGCCGCAATCAGCTCTTCGATGACATCGCCATCGAGAAAGCCAAGAATATCCGTCTCTGACTTTGCTTCCACACACCGTCGCCATACTTCCGCGTGAGTGTAGGCACATGCGTGCGCCTCTGCGCACGCATGTGCCTAGTCCCTTTGCTTTTCCGTCCTTTGTTCGCGCGTGCATCAGTCCGCGACTTCCTATCGTCTGTTTTCTTCCCTTTTTCCTGTGCTGCATTCCATCCCGTCCGGTGATGGTTCCGTCCATGAAAAGTGCAGGCAGAACAACCTCCGCTTCCTCCGGTCGTACGTTTATCCTCGCTTTAACGGGCTGTCGTATCGAGTCCATGAGCGGAGCGACGTGCGCGAACGCTCCGATTGGCGGAGGGAAGAATTCCTGCGGGAGGCGACCAAACGGCTCGACGAACAGCGCGCCAGTTTCCTGTACCATGCCGTCGATACGGTCTTCGCTTCACGAACAAAAACCGGAACCCGGTCGCGACCTTGATGCGACGGTATAAGCGATACCGTTTAACGGCACGATCCGCTCGTTCATCCGACGGCTGATCGAATTGCCCCTGCTAAGGACTGAAGAGCGCAAGCGATTGACGAACTGATGCCGCTGCGAGGTCGCACGTGACGCCGCCTTGAGATCGACAATTTGAGGGATGGTTGATGACCGTGCCGCGGAGAATCCCGACCTCGCCGGAGGCTCATCGCGTCGAGTGCGCAGGCCGTCACACCTTCTTGCGGCGCGGTCGAATTCCGCCTTGTCGTCGATCGATCAGGAGCGTTCCGTCTGGTCCCGGAGAAACCTCTTCAGTACGGCGCTCCCGATAGTGGCTTGCGCGATGAGCGAGGATATCGAACGCCTCGTCCAGCCGCTGTTGACGTTCGGATGCCGATGCGGGGGCCGGTCCGGCGGCCACGCTCAGGACCTGCTTGTCGATCGCAAAAAATACCCCGTCGTCGATCTCCCGCCCGACGTAGCCTTCGCTCGCTGCGTCCAGCAGGACGGCGTTCTCGCTATCGAGAAAGAACGAATAGGCCTCGGTGATCATTTCCCACTCGTCGAACGTCACTTTGATGCCGTTCACGTTTCCTTCGGGATCGATGACTTGTCCTTCGGCGCCTGAGGCCTTCAGCGTGAAGAACGTCGCGCAGCGGGTCGCGGGTTGGGTGCCGTTAACCGAGCGAAGCGCAGAGACTTGCCCGAGGGCCTTGCCGATCGCGGTCTGTGCTGGCCGGCGGACGCGACCCTTGCTCTCAAACACGTGCATCTCGGCCTTCTTCACGCCGATGAAGTCGGGTCGACTCTTCAGCGATGGAGGTGAAGCTCCCGTCTTCGGCGATGCCGCAGCGGACGATGTGCCCCAAGTCGTCGATTCGAAACCGGCGACGTGAAGGAGAAATTCGATGTCCATCCGGTCCTGTGCGAACCAATGCGTGAAAGCCTGGCCCAGCAGGAAAGAGACGCCCACCTTCTCCGTCTGCTCTAGATTGCGGAAGTATGCCGTCGTGCGCAGTGCCCGATCGAGGTAGCCGTACGCCATCGCGGAAAGCATTCGGATTCGCCAAGGACCGACTTTGCGGGACGCCTTCTTGCGGCTCGGATAGCCGACTGTCAGCAGCGACCGGATTATGTCGGCCCGCGTGGCGGTTATGTCCGTCGAGCCGTTCAGCTTCGCGAGTGCTCCCGTGAATTGCGACACCACGACCTTGCCGGCCATCAGCCCCTCGCCTGCGAGTTCACTCGTCTTGCGCCGGAGTCTTCTCGGCCGGCGGCGCGCTCAGCCGCTTGGCGAGAGAAAGTCGTCCCGCCCGACGCGCGCCCCGTTCGAGACAGGTGAGCAGGTTCGTCTTGTCCAACATTCGCGCGGTACGAGTCCGCAACTCCGCGCCGTCGCCTAGGGATTTCAGATAGGCCGCGGCCCGTTCTTCGAAGAGCTCCGGATAGAAATCCCCGCGGCCCAGATAGAAGAGTGCTTCGAGGTCCGCGGCTTCGTGACTGGTGATCGTCTCGCTTAGGGCATCCACGCATTCGCGTCTCTTCTTTATGTTCGCGATCAGACCCGCCGACCTGAAGCGGCTCCCTTGGACGACCTCAGGCTCCCTTCCCGCGCGGTCGGCGTGGAGGGTGCGCCATTTCTCGACGACGAGCATTACCTCGTCGTCGAGCAAAGAAGGAAGATCGGTCTCGCCGCCGATCATCCCGTAGAATTCGCGGTTGGCCTTGATCGCATCGATGGCTTTGCTGAATTGGGTGTTGCTGAGCGCGAAGCGCGCCTTCACGGCATTCTTCGCCTCGGTAAAGGCGTCGCTGCCCCAGTCGGCGAGGGGAGGCATCATGCCAGCGATTTCACGGAGATCCGCGCGCGAGCAGCGGGACGTGTACGTGCCACTCTTCCGCTCGGCGACGAAGCCGATCGTTCGGTGCATTATTCCATCGACTACCGACGACAGTTCCTTGAGGCTGTCGCGGATGACGACGATGTTCGCCAAGGATTCTCCCTTGAGGCTCGTCTCGCCGTCGCGGTTGATGTGGTACCGCAATTCCTGTCCGTCATCGTCTATCCGATCGAGGCTGACGACGAAGCGCTCCAGGGCCTTCAGGTGGTTCCGTATCGCTTCATCGGCGACGCCGGCCGCGACCAGGTGGTCCCAATGTCCCTTGATATCGTGATTGGCCGCATGCCGCTGCGCGATGACGCCGCAATCGAACAGCTGCCCGGCGACGAATTTGAGGACGAGTTCGATGGCATGGCGTGCATTGTAGAGAATCGGAAGGACGAGCGTGTCTCGTTTGGCGAGCATGTTCTGGTCGATCACCGCGTTGGCGAGCTCGCACGCGGCTTCTAGATAACCTTCGACATAGTGAAGTTCGTCGCCCTGTTTCCCGATGCAGGCGTTCCAGGTGCTTTCTTCAGACAGACCGAAAAACGGGTCGTCGCTCATGTCGCTCACTCAGAGGCAGCCTCTCTCTGGGCTCGGATTTATAAGACGAGCCGGTATATTTGGCACGAGGCGACCGGCGCGACCGCTAGAATGCTGTTGTCGACTAAGCAAGAGGCTCCAACTCCACGGTCTTCCAGTCCGGCTTGGTGCCGAGATCGAGCAGCTTTCCGATCGCAGACACGTACAAGGTGAAGCCATCCTGCAATATCGCTTCGACGGTCATTCCACTTCGCGGTTTCAACGAGCCTCCGTGTGTGGCTTGATTTCGAAGTTCATAGAGCGAGGCGATCGCCTGCCGATTTCGCGAACGCACGTCGACCTGTCCGCCGACCAGTTGTGCGCACCTCACGCTTACCTTCCAGCTCGGCGGAGCATTGTCGCCCAGCTCGCTCAAGGCGATCTCGAAGGCGAGCGCGAGATCCAGGACACGATCGATCGACTGTTTGCGGGATTGGCTCAGACGGAATCTCTCCATCGATCGGAGGAGCCGCGAGCGTTGATCGCCGACCAGTCCTGCATATCTCCCGGTACTCGTGGTGATCCGATCGCCATCGGCCGCCACCGCGAGCTTAACGGATGGATGGATCTCGGGCAGCAGCCAGGTCAGGCTGTTCTCCCACTCAGCCCATTCGAGTTCTCTGTCCGCGTATTCGAACCAGCATGCGACGGCGACAGGACTGCCGACGCAGGAGGCCTGAAGAACGATGGAGAGCTCGTCTACCTTCCGCATTGCGCCGTTCATGACTTCGAAGGCCGCCGCGTCGCCTCGGATGTAGGGAAAATTCAGAAGCGTCTCGACGAACGCAGCCGTCGGACGGTCATAATATGTCTGCAGGAGCCACTGCGACCCGTCATAGCAGGGGTGCGCCCGATCAAGGATCCTTCTTTTCATGTGGGACTCGGTAAGAGAGTCGAACGGCATCAAGCGCGACTGCGGCCCTATGACAACTTCGCGATCGATCCGCAATCCCCAGAAAGCAGCCTTGAAGAGACCCGTCGTTTCGCGCGTGGTCATCAGGCGCGTAAGCCAGGAAGTCGCGCCGTCGACGTCGTCGGCGAAATGGACGCCTTTGTCGAAAAACCGTACAGCCAGACCATGGGCGTCAATGACTGGTCCCGAGCCGCCGCTGAACAGAACCTTGCCTGCGATTGCGCGATAGGCTTCGGATCGTTCGATCGCGGCCACTAGCGTGGCGAGGGCGCCGGCACT
Source organism: Bradyrhizobium sp. SZCCHNS1050 (assembly GCF_032484785.1). Classification (NCBI taxonomy): domain Bacteria; kingdom Pseudomonadati; phylum Pseudomonadota; class Alphaproteobacteria; order Hyphomicrobiales; family Nitrobacteraceae; genus Bradyrhizobium; species Bradyrhizobium sp. SZCCHNS1050. The sequence goes on from NZ_JAUETR010000001.1 coordinate 3,366,797, forward strand.
CGGGCCGCCGCCGAGCAGCGTCGGCTTCGGCTCCTGCCGCTTGTAGTCCTTCGAGACTGCCTCCAAAGCAGTTCGGAGAACACCGGCGTCGTCTTCAAACATCGCCCTCGGTCCCTTTCGCCAAGGTCACAATTGTGTCCATTGCGATCAGTCCTCGCTCGCCGAGATACCGCATCCTCGTCTTCGGTCCGCCCGCTGCCGCGTCCGAAATATGCTCCGGTATCTCCAGATCCAGAAGCGCGTGGGCCGGCGTGACGAACGCGATGTCGGTCGCGGCGGCGTAGCTGCATGATGCGATCCCGAACACGCGCCCGGCGGCGTCGAAGACGGGACCGCCGCTCGACCCACCGTGCAGGTTGATGCTGGTCCGGAAATAAGAGGGTTCAGCTTAGCCGACGGGCCGCGCTCCTCAAAGTGCTCCGCCATCCTTTATTGAACTCGCGCATGACCTTGCCCCCAAGTTTTTATCCAGATCTGAGTTCGTTCGGGCGGTTGGATGTGCCCATCCGGGCGGTGGTAGCGGCGGGAGCTGGCGCGGAGCTCACGGCATAGCGCAGCGCTAGATCCCGATGCGGATTGCAGGTGGTGGCGAACTCGGATGGCGTCTTCCATCCGAGCTGGGAGTGCGGTCGAGCGTCGTTATAGTCGGCCTGCCAGCATCGGAGCGCAACGCGGGCCTGGGCGAGCGAGGTGAACAGCGTCTCGTTCAGCAGTTCGTCCCGCAGGCGGCCGTTGAAGCTCTCGATGAAGGCGTTCTGCATGGGTTTCCCCGGTGCGATGTAGTGCCAGGCGATGCGGCTCTGATCGGCCCATGTCAGGATGGCATTGCTGGTGAGCTCGCTGCCGTTTCCGCTTCGCAGCGGGCGTTACCACTTCTTTCCAAGGAGATCCTTCAGGGCGGCATTGTCCAGCATGGCGTCCGCCAGCAGCCGCTTGAGCCGCGTGTTCTCGTCCTCCAGCGTCTTCAGCCGCTTGGCCTCCGAGACGTCCATTCCGCCGAACTTGGCCTTCCACTTGTAAATGCTGGCGTCGCTCACGCCATGCTTGCGGCAGAGATCGGCGACCGGAACGCCGGCCTCGTGCTCCTTCAAAATCCCGATGATCTGCTCTTCCGTAAAGCGGCTGCGCTTCATGCTCTGGTCCTCGTTGGGGCCAGAACGAACTTCAAGCTGGATTAAGCCCGAGGGGCAAGGTCAATAGCGATGCCGTCGCGATGGCGATGGCGATGGCGGTTCGGGAGGAGCTCGGCAAACTCTTGAAGGCGCGCCAGCTTCGCATGACGAGGCTCTTCTTCTATGGGCCGTTCGCTCTCTCGGTCTTTCTCGGTCAGCAGCTTACATCGATCGGGAAGGTCCAGTTGTTCGAGTATCGAGACCCCGGTTATGTTCCGAGCTGCCTTCTGAAAACCTAGCCTCCCGTTTATCGTATCCCTTCCCGTGCCCGCTCTTGTAAACGACCAAAATTGATACGACTTCAAAAAGCTTTCGAGGAGGAGGCCGAGAAGGCTCCGACCTCATAATCTACAGCGAAGCGTAATCTCGTCCGCGAGGCGCTGCCCACCGAAGCGTTCGCGCCGATTGCTGAGCGGGCTTCTTAGGCAACGAACGAGTATGGCGCAAACCCCTTATCGTCAGACTGCGAACGTAAGATTCTGCGCGACCAACGGGCGATATGCAATACGATCGGTGTTAGCGATCGGTAGGCTAATGTAAGCTGCGGCCAACCGGTTCGAAAAACTTCACAAAACATAGCTCAACAGACTCGTGCACTCATGGGGGATTGGATGGCCAAGAAAGACGAGCCGCTCGGATTTGACATCCTGGAACGTGCGGATAGCCTGTTTGATGGCATTTCCGACCTGACCTTGTTGGTATTGAAAGCACATTTGTTGTTAGAGGAGGAGCTTTATAATCAATTGCGAAGGCTCTTTCCCAGCCCCGAGCAATACGACAGGCTGAATCTTCGTTTCATTCAGAACATCATGCTTGCGCGGGCGTTCTGTATCCGAAGAACGGCTGAGGGACAGCCTATTGAGCACGTCGAGTTATGCTGGGATGCGCTGGAGGCGCTCAATACTTTTCGAAATAGACTCGCTCATAATTTAGAGCCTGGGGACGTCAATAATCTCTTAGCTCGCTTGCAACTGACGCAACCGCAACCGCTTTCAATCGACGATCCTGAGCTCGTATCGAAGCTTAACATTCCGATTGGATTTTTGCTGCAGTTTGTCTCAAGCCTAATTGCTTTTAGCAGCTTCGATATCGCTGTGCATCCACTGCCTGCGGCTGGACCGAATACATTTGACGTAGAATGATACGTGAGCTGAGCGGTAAAAATAGATAAGGGGTGAGTAATTCCAGGCGGGCGCTCCCTCGGCAAAACTGTTCTAGCTGTATCCATTCCTTCTAACCGAAAGAAAGCATCTATGCGGCGGCAGTAGTGACCTCGGTAAATTCGGCGGTGTCCTAGCTAAGTTGCAGCCGTAGAGTCCTGAGCGCGGAGACGGATGGCGGATCTTCGAAGAGAATCGCCGTCAAGGTGGCGGCGTCTCGAAGCCTACGCTCTACGCTGCCATCAGCGTTTTCGCAGATCTGATTTCTAATTCGAACCGCCGCGCCGGCCCCTCCACCTTTGCACTTAAGAGCCATCCAAACAAACGAAGATCACGTTTCACCTCGAAGCCATGCACAACCAGCTCTGATATTCTTTGCTGCTGGTGACGCAGGTGATCCCTTAACAAGCGATCACGCGTGATGTACCCGGCGTTCACGCCGGGAAGCGAATGGTTCATCAACAGATGAATGTCGAGCTCCGAAACACCTGCCGCTTGTGCAAGCGTGCGATAGCTCTGCCGCAGATCGTTGCCCCATTTAGAAAGGACATTTCGATCTTCCTTGTGCTCCACGAGATGTCCTAGTTCACTGTCGGCTGGAAACAACCATAATTCCCCTTGCTCGGGATACATGATACGCCCCCACCTGATTGCTCGGATTACGCAGCGGATCATCGGTCGCGATAGTGGGATGTCGAACGCCTTCTCCTCGCCACCCTTGGGCTTCGGGATATGGATGAGCCTTCCTTGTAGATCGATATGCTCCATTCGGATCTTCTTAAGCGCTGTTGGTCGTGATCCACTGAGGAGCGTCAAAAGGTGAAATTCCCGCCTTAGCGGATTGTCCATTGCGCGCAGCTCCTTAAGCCAGCCGCTGATGTCGTTCGGGCCCATTCCCGTGTTGCGCCGATGTTCTTTGTTCCAATCGATAGCGGAGACGGGATTTGCGGCAGGCAAATCGGTATTGCTCTTCCGGGCGTGGTTGTAGACTGCCCGCAGACTGCGCAGGGCTCCGTTGGCAATATAGGGGCCGTTTTCCTTCGTAATCTTGTCGTGGCGTTCAACGACAAGATTGGGCTGGCGGCCAAGCCGAGCAAGCGGATTGTCGAGCCAATCCTTGAACAGCCGCTCCATGTGATCTCGATAGTTTCCAATGGTCCCTGGGTTTCGGCCTTTGCGTTCCATGTGCGCATCGCGATACCGCTCCCAGGCCTGTCGAAGCGTCATTGAACCGGGTTTAATTTTCAGAGCTTCACCAGGACGCTGGCCTTTGGCGATCGAACCTAGTGCTTCCTTGGCCTTGCCACGCGCCTGACGCGTGGTCATCTCGCCAAGCTCGCCGAGCTTTACCTGGGCACTGAATTCACGAACGCCGTCGCGCCAGAACTCCCCTTGCGCCATGAAAGTCTTCCGGCGCTTGCCGACCAGGACGAAAAACCCCGGAAGCTCGCTGTCGCGCACCTTGTACTGCTTTTCCCTTGCGCACAGGCGCGCAATGCTCTTATCGGTGAGAATCTCACGCTGATCAGCCATTGGTACCTTCACCATCTTAGTCTGGGTTTAGTCTGGGGAAGTTCTCGATGAGAATTATCGAGGTCGAATCACGCCAGACTACGCTGCGACACGAAAATACATGGCTGATCAGTATCTTACTTGGAGGGCGAGAGTGTGGCGGGGTACCGCCGCGTGCCGTCTGAAAGCGTCAAATTCATACTACGAATCTGAGGGTCGGACGTTCGAATCGTTCCGGGCGCGCCATTAAATCAACGGCTTAGCCAAAATCGCCGTTTGAAATGTGGAAACTAAAACGGTTTTTCAAACGGTTTTGCTGAGCGACATGCGTGCTTGCGGGCGGCGCCGCTCCCGGCAGGAGATGGCGTCCAGGTCGGAGAGTTGACGGGGGTTCGAATCCTCGCCCTACCGCCCTCCGCGGCCGCTCCCCCGAATTGGTCCTTGTTTCTCCCCTCCCTAATGGCGCTGTCGTATATGCCCAGGTTCCCTAGAGAGCGAAAGCTAGCCCTCGTCTCCTCTAAGGCGCCGACCGCCGTTCGGCCCAAGCTCTTGTGAGTGCCGCTATGCGTGCGGGCTACTACCGCGCGCGACGTCGTCACTTGTTGCCAGTCTCGCAGATGAGATCAACGCGCGAAGCTTCGGCCAATCTACCGCCAAGCCATCCGCAAGCTACCAACCGTCATGCAGTCGACGTCGAGTTACTTAAAGATCTTGAACGTGTTCGATCATTTTCTATTTCTTCGCCAGCAGATCAGCTTGCGAGAATATGTAGAGCGCCACTGTTAATCCGAAGAGCTAAGCATCCAGTAAATCTGGCTTCAGCAACTTCCAAACTTCGATCTTTAATGCCTTGGCGATCTTTTCGATGTTGTCGATCGACACATTTCGTTCACAGCGCTCTACCGAACTGACGTAGGTTCGGTTGATTTCAGCGTCGTGTGACAGCGTCTCCTGGCTAATACCCTGGGCCGCTCGCAACATTCGCATGTTACGGGCCAGGATCTCCCGCGCTCGGCGTCTATGGGCTCGCTTTTCCACGACGCATATCCAGCCGATTGACGCTTATAAGGCGACTTGCTATAGGTATCAAAATGACGACTATGAGGTACATTGCTCAACGCCTCAGGATGCTGATGGGGCAATCTGAGCTTGGAGCAGGTTTCAGGTCATGGGCAATATCCGAGATCTGCCGCGCTGCAGTATTCGCCGAGCGTCGCGTCCAAGGCGGCACGACGCAAAGCTGATTGCGCTTGGTAAGCAATATGATGCTGCGACTCGAGAGCTTTCGTTATTGGAAATGGATGAAGCTGCTTCGATGGCTCATATCGAAGCGTTCTTGGCTAGCATGGAGCCTCTGGAGCGCGCGATCCTATCGACTCCGGCTGATGGCATAAAGGGGATCGCGGTAAAGGCTCGTCTGGCAGCCCACATTGTCTCGCACTACTGGACCGTGTCACCGGATTGTCTAGACCTCGAAGCCCGAGCATTTCGGCTCCTGGTGGATGCAGTGTGCTGTGTCGCAGGAGTGTCGCTTCCCTTCGAGGCGACTCGAGCCCAGGTCGATCCTCTAAAGTTACCAAGCGTGGCCATGCAGCAGAAGCTTCGCCGCGGTGATCTAACTGGATAGCCGTTGCAGAAAGTGATTGGCTATATTGAGCTCACCCGCGTTGCGGCAGCAGTGCTTCTTCAGTTGTCATCGAATTTAATGTTGGACGCCATCCTACCGGATCTGCGATCCAACAGTTGATCTCGGATTCATGCCAGCCGGTCCCGTTGACGCTGATCTTGATCTGAGCTGGGAACGTGCCCTCAGCAATCTTACGGTAGATGGTGGATCGGGAGAGTCCGGTCCTGGCGAGGACGGTCCTTAGCCGGATGATGCGGTCTGGTTCGCGCATGGCCGCGCTGCCCCTTCCTGGTTGTTTCTGATGCTTCTGAGATCAGACACGCCAAGCAGTTGGAGGCAGACAAGAGGATCCTCGTGCGGTGTCGGTTGTGGCGTAGAGCCGGCGGCAAACAGGATGGGTCAAATTGTAATGCCCCGGCCTCTGCCGAGATCGATGCCATGGGCGAGAGCCAGTTGCTGGCCGAGCCGTCGGCCTGACTCGAACGCGATGCCAAGGTCGTTCTTACGGCTGGCGAGGATGGATTCCAGTTGTGGATCACGTTCGAGGCTTCTCGCTATGTCGCCCATTGCAGAGCGGGTCGCCTTGTAGCCGGACATGTCGCCGACCTGATATTGGTGCCGGCTAGCTTGGTCGAGTTTCTGCCAGCGCTCCACGAAGCGGTCAGCGCGGCGGCTTGGATCGGTGCGCAGCTCGGTCTCGAGCTGGAGTGCGCGCACGGCGCGCCCGACCTGGCCGCCGGCGGCCTCACGGGCCAGCTCGGGGTTCTGCTTGTAGGCTGACTCGGCGTCATGTGAGCCATAGGGTCGCACCTGCTCGAAGGCCTGCCGAGCCTTCTGCAGCTCTTTGACCTGCGCAGGTGTGGCCGCGCCGCCCATCTCCTGCGCTGTGACGATGGCATCGACTGCGCGGGCATGGCGGACGAGTGCCCGAGTGCGCAAGCGACGCAATTCCTCGCCCGGCTCTTCGGCCACCTGCCTTTCCGGCGCTTCGATGTCGCGCCGGTCGGCTCCCGTCCGCTTCGCTTCCCTTTCCGGCGATGCCTGCTCCGGCTTGCGTCCGCCATCCAGCCGGAGGGCATCTGCAGGCGAGCGCAGGCCGTCGAATATATCGCGCAGCTTCTCCGGCACGATCTTGCGCACTATCTCGACCGAGCGCTCGCGGAACGCGATCCCGCGCCGTTCGGCATAGCTCTGGACCGGATCGGCCAAGTCGTAATCCGAGGCCATATCCTTGGCGCGGTCGCGCGACAGGGCGCGGGTGAGCCGGTCCGCATTGGCAAAATCGTCGCGACCATAATGCAGGTCCACCCCGTCACGATGCCGCGACAGTGCGACATAGCTGCTATGGGCGTCCATACCCGGCGTTGCCAGCACATGGACGCGGTCGACCGTCATGCCCTGGGCCTTGTGGATCGTGGCGGCATAGCCATGGTCAATCCGGTTGTAATCCTTGAGGTCGAAACGCACGGATCGGCCATCGTCGGTCTGCACGGTCATGGATTGCGCGCTGACCTGCTCGATGGTCCCGAGCGTGCCATTCTTCACGCCAAGCCCGCGCTCGTTCTGCAGGAACATGACGCGATCGCCGCTGGCGAAGGTTCTCGCGCCGCGCACGACCGTCACATGCACCTCGTCGCCCAGATCGCCCGCGGCCCGCATCCGCTCGCGCGCTGCCTCGTTCAGGGCGCGGACCTCGTCGTTGGTGTGGGTCAGGATGATCCGGCTGCGGTCCGGCGACGCCTGCCGGTCGCGGTCCCAGCGCTCGATCAGATCGCCGCGCGCCTGCTTGCGGGTCTGGGCCTCGTGCACCGTGCCGTAAGCGCGGTAGGCTCCGAGCGCCTGGCCCACTTTGCCGGTTGCCAGATCGCGCGTGGCCTCGCGCTGCCAGTCCTGGCGCTGGCGGCGCACCTCTCCGATTTCCGCGCCGCCGTGACGCTCATGGATGGAGCGGAACGCCGCGCCCGCCTCGATGGCCTGTAATTGTTGCGGATCGCCGACCAGCACCACCTTTGCGCCAGCTTCGGCTGCATGGGACAGCACGCGCTCGAGCTGGCGCGTGCCGACCATCCCCGCCTCGTCGATCACCAGCACATCACTGGATCTGAGCCGATCACGGCCTTGTTCCCAGCCATGCTCCAGGCTGGCGATCGTGCGCGACGCAATGCCCGATCCGCTTCCGAGGTTTTCTGCGGCAATGCCGGACAGCGCCGCGCCCCGAACCTCGAAGCCGGCTGCCTCCCAGGCGTCCCGCGCCACCCCCAGCATCGCGCTCTTTCCCGTCCCGGCATGGCCGAGAACGACGCTGAGATCGCGTCCGTTCGTGACATGCGCCAATGCCTCTGTCTGTTCACCAGAAAGGACCAGACCACGCGCTTCCGCCCGCGCTAAGACGGCTCGGCGGTCCACGTCGCGCACCCCGTGGCGCTCCCGTTCCGCCATCCGTTCAGCGGACTGGTGCAGGCGCTGTTCCGCCTCGATCATTCCGCGGGTGGTGAACCGATCCTCTCCGCGGGCATCCTTGCCGAGTTCGATCAGATCGGGCGCTCCCTGCATCGCGCCTACCACCTGGTTGAACTGATCGAGCCCGTCGCTGTGCCGGTGCGCGAACTTGGCCAAGTCCCGGCGTGTGAACGTCGATTGCTGATGGGTGATAGCATCCAGCCCGACAGAGGGATCGGCGATGATCTGTACGCCATTGTTCCGCGCGATCTCGCGGTGCATCTCGGCGCGGTCGGCTTCACCCCCTTCGCCTGCAATGCCCTGAACCTCGATGCGTTTTGCCGGTGCACCGATCTGGCTTTGCGGCTCCAGCGCGATGCCCTGGGCTTCCAGACTGCGATGGTCGATCCGCGCGTCGATGTCGAGCTCGGCCAGCCGCTCATTGGCAAGCTCCGCCCAGCGCTTCCGCCAGCGCTCGACCATCTCGGTGCGGTTCCAGTCCCGTACCTTCTGGCCAAAACCCTTCTCGTCCACCGCGCGCATCGTCAGCATGACATGGGCATGGGGCTTGGGCACGCCGTCCTCGGCCCTGTCCCAATGCACGTTGAGGTCGGCGATCATGCCGAGACCCACGAACTCACCCCGAACAAAATCCCGGGCCAGCTCGATGCCCTGCGACTCAGTCAGTTCTCGCGGAAGAGCGAACTCGACCTCGCGGGCCAGCTGCGCGTCCTTGCGGGTTTCGGCCGATTCAACATCATTCCAAAGCCGTTCGCGATCGCACCATGCCTCCGGCGCGTTCTCTGGCAGCATCACCTCGGAATGAACGACGCCGCGCTTGGCGGAAAAGTCCTGATCACGGCCGAGCCGCTCGTCACGCAGCCGCGACGCCGAGCGGTAGGCCGCTGATGCCACCGCACTGCTCCCGACCTTTCGGCCAATGACCTTGACGTGAAGATGATAGATCGCCATCGCGACCAGATCACTGGCACAGCAAAGCGCACGTCGGAACGACGTATAAGCGCGCCCTCCCTCGAAAAAATATCGGGAGGGACTATCCCGTCTCAGCTCGTCCTGACGACCCTAAAGCATTGCGTCGACCGCCCAGCTATCGTTTCTTCATCAACACTCATGGAGACGACGATGCGCAAACCGAGGGACTTTGATGCGGACCTGAAGGCACTTGAAGACAAGGCGCGCGGCCTGAAAACCCGTAAGGTACGCCAGCTCGGTGAACTCGTTATCGCCACCGGAGCCGACACACTCACCGCCGAAGAGCTGGCGGGTGCGCTGATCGTACTGGCCGAAACCAAAGAAGCCGGAAAGAAGGAGGCATGGGCCAAGCGCGGCACCGCGTTCTTTCGAAGCCGATCGCGACGAAATGCGCCAGCAACTGACCGCAACGCAGACGGCTCTTCTGCGCAACCGAGCGGCGCGCAACCGGCATCAGGTCGCAAAAGCGCGACATGACACGAGTACGTGGCAGGTTGAGCGCCGAAAGCGTACACGGCGTCTCATCGAGCTGGGTGGTCTCGTCGTCAAAGCCGGCCTCGTCGAACTTACCGGCGACGATCGCGCCATGATCTACGGCGCGCTAATCTGGATCGCGGAGAAACTTAAGGGCGATCAGCGCGAACAGGCGCGCGCGCTCTGGACCACAAAGGGAACCCACGCGTTCGGCATGGACCCAGTGTCACACAAGGGAGTGGATCATTGATACGCGAAATGGCACGCCGGCCAAGATCGAACGCGCGAGTCAACGTTGACCCCGATAGAGGACTTCTGCCATTCCGGAAGCGTTCACTGTCTGACACTGAGTCGATCGGCGTGGGGCTTTGATCCACTTGGTATCCATCATTCTGATCCGAGCGGCTCTGTCCAGTCACGGGAGAAAGCGCAGACGCTGCGATGAATGACTCATCTTGGCGAGAGGCCGCGGGACAGCCAATGAGCGCCAGCGTTCTGTCGATCTCCTCACAAAGAATAGCCAGCGCCTTGGCTGCCGCGGCCTCGCCGCTTGCGGCCAATCCATAGAGGACGGATCGACCGAGCAGCACCGCCTGGGCGCCTAAAGCAATTGCTTTGACAATATCGGAGCCACGACGCACGCCGCCGTCGACCAGCACGGGCCCGAGATGGCGGACCTGGGGCAGAATCTCCATGGGCGAGACGGAGTCGTCGAGCTGTCGCCCGCCGTGGTTCGATATCACCACCGCATCGGTGCCGATAGCAAAGCAGCGCGCGATGTCTTCCGGACGGCACACGCCTTTGACCAGCAGGCGTCGCGGCCAGAGATCGCGAAGGCAGGCGAGATCATCCAAATCGAAGCTTGCGTCCCTCTCGCGCCGCAGAAGTGCATTTTGTGCCTGCAGTGTGGTTGCGTTGTCAGCGGCCAGATTTGCGAGCGTTGGCGTACCGTTCATGAGAATGCTGGCCGTCCATCGCGGATGCGTGAGAGCGTCGAGGATCGTTCGGGCTGAATAGCGCAATGGGATCTGAAACCCGTTCCGGAGGTCTCGCTTGCGCTTTCCGTTGACGGGGACGTCGACGGTTAGGATCAGGGCTGCGTATCCCGCGTTCGCTGCACGGTCGACAAGGCTCGCCGCGAGCTGCCGATGGACGACGTAGAGTTGGAACCAGAGTTCGCCTCCGACCTTTGCGACGGTCTCCAGACGCTCGTTGGAGGCCGTCGAAAGGCCGAACGGAACGCCGGCTCGCTTGGCGGCCGTTGCAAGCGCGGTGTCTCCGTTCGGCCAGATCGCGCCGTTCAGACACGTTGGTCCAACCACGAGAGGGGCAGCGATCCTGGTGCCCAGCAGATCGACATCGGTCGTTCTCGTGCGGACGTCTCGCAGGCGGTGCGGCAGCAACTTGATCTTGCTGAATGCCGCGACGTTTTCCGCAATGGTCCGCTCGTCCTCGGCGCCGCCTGCGAGGTCGTCGAACAGCATCGTCGGGAGACGCCGCTGGCGAGCCGCGTCAAATCCCATATGGAAGCGGGTGGCATCATGGTGTCAGCATCGAGTGCCTTCTCGCGGAATTTCCGGATGACTCAGGGGCTAAACCGCTGTCTCATTTGATTAGATGGCGCGTTCGGAAGCGCTGCGCGCTTGAGTATCGTAGGTCACGGAGGATGTGCTCGTCATATTTTGCGCGCGGGGATGTGGCGACCAACGACGGCGAGACCGGTCATGGCGACACCCATCATCAGGGGATAGCCGTTCTTTCCGCCGGCCTTGATCACTGTTGCTCCGGTAAAGGCGCTGGGGCTTGCTCCAAGTCGGCCAAAAGCGAGAGCGGAGGCCGTGCCCGTGGCCTGGACAGTGGTCGGGTAGACGTGCGCGCATACGGCATACATGGTCGGCTGCAGAAGCTCTGCACACCGAACCCGGCTATCAGAATGCCGGTCTGCAGCGCGATGTTGACGCTGGTCAGGTAAAACGCGGTGGCGGCAGAGCATCGACAATGAATTGATGATCAAGGACTCGGTCCCAAACCACGGCGTCTATCCCATGCCGATCGGAAGCAAGGGTGCTGCTATGGTCGATGCCCGCGACATCGCCGAGGTTGCCGTGATCGAGCTGGTCCGTCGCGACCGGGCTTCGGAAAAGCTTCCGCTCGAGACCATCAATCTAGGCGGCTCCGATACGTCGACCGGCCCGCAAGTTGCGAAGATTTGGACGGACCTCCTAGGTCGAACGATCATCTACGTCAGCGACGATCCGAGCGCTTTCGAGGCATACATGGCGACCTTCACGCCAAAGTGGACGGCTTACGAGATGCGTTTGATGGCCGCTCGCTAGGTGACCGACGGCATGGTCCCCGCTGCCGGTGACGTCGAGCGGTTGAACCAAATTCTAGGCCGACCCCTGCACACCTATGGCGACTTCGCGGCTGGAGACCTACCCGCCCAGAAGGCGGCGGCTTGAACTGCGCTTCAAAGTCAACGTCAAATGATGCAAGTCCTCGATCACGGGGTTGGGCGGGCAAGATGATGCCCCGCTAGCCGAGCCGATGGAGACCGCCCATTGCGGCGCGTGGATGCCCGAAAGCCGGATTGCCGGATCTTCGCTCCGAGCTGGGGCCGGCGGGATGCATGCATCCCGCCGCAGTACCAAGAACGGTTCCTATGCTAGATCAAACTTCAGTGTGCCAAGCTTCTCAATCCGGCTGATGATCTTATCGCCGGCCTTCAACCAGACCTGCTTCTCCTTCGGCATTCCAATGATCACGCCCTCCGGAGTGCCCGTAAAAATGATATCGCCTGGCTCCAGGGTAAAAAGTTTCGAGGCATAAGAGATCACCTTCTGCGGATTGAAGATGAACTTCGAGGTATGCGACGATTGTCGTGGCTGGACTTCATCATTCACGAATGTCTCGATCGTAAGGCTGTTCGGATCGACCAGATCGGCCGAGACGAAATAGGGTCCAATAGGAGCAAATCCATCCAGCGTCTTACCAACCATCCACTGGCCACCCATCTCTAATTGGAGGTCACGTGCAGTGAAATCATGGCCGACGGCATAACCGGCAACATAGTTGAGTGCCTCTGTTTCTGGGACATTGCGCGCTGTCTTCCCAATGATCACGACCAACTCGGTTTCGTAGTCGAACTTGTAAGAGACGTCAGGTGTAGGCAATTTTACAGTGCAATTGTGTGCGGCAAGCGTATTGTTGTACTTGTTGAAAAGAACAGGAACTTTTGGAAGTTTTTCGCCGGCCTCTTCCGCGTGCGCCTTGTAGTTGAGTCCGACGCAAATAATCTTACCCGGGCTTGTAAAGAGCCGGCCAAACTTGATTGTTCCTTCGTCCTTTAAGAACTCCGGCTTGTTGTTTGCCGCCGCAACCAGACGTTCGAGCGAGGCGGCGGTTCCACGCGAGAGCAGTTCGTCAATGCTTGTCGGCACGACCAAGTCCAGGGTCTTGCTGGCTAAGGCTACATCAAGAATCCCGTTTGACAGCTTGACGCCAAGCGACTCACTGCCATCAGCCTGAATAAAGGACAACAATGTAAGCCCGCGCGGCATTTGTCTTTCCGCACTCTCCGCCGTGGTTGAGTGCGCTCCGTCGGCCTGTGACAGAACTGTGCTCCCTAATCCAGCTACAACTGCAGTTTTTATAAAGTTCCGGCGGGTCGTCACGCTCGTCTCCATCATTGTGCACGCAAGAGTCGGAATCGTTGTCCGTAAAGCTGAGGAGATCAGATGGTGCGCGATGTTGCAGTCAATCTCCATCGTCGAAGGGGGCCTACTTGGTCGACAGCACCTCGCCGAACCGCTCCCACTGCTTGCCGGTGAAACGCATGAACTGCACCTGCTCGACCGGCAGGTGATCGCTCTCGGAAGTGTTGACCTTGATGCCGGGTAGCAGCATCGGCAGCTCCAGGTCCTTGATCGACAGCGCCTGCTTGAGGATGTTCTCGCGCGACAGATCGTTGCCGGCGGCCTTGAGCACGTGCTCGAGCACCATGCCGTTGTTGTAGCCGTTGACGTAGTTGGAATCGCGGATGTCGCCGTCGGGTACATATTTCGCCATGTACTCGCGCCAGCCCTTGACGCCGGCATCGTCGGCCCAGACCGGATCGAGAGGGTCCTTGACATAGGCGGTCGAGATGATGCCGGTGCCGGCCTCTAGGCCGGCCGGCTCCATCACCGAGGATATCCACACCGAGACGTTGGTCAGGAAGGTCATCGGCCGCCAGCTGATTTCATAGGTCTTGCGAATCGCCTGCGCGGCGAATTTCGGCGTCGCGGCGATGATCAGCGCATCGGCTCCGGTCGATTTCAACTTAACGATCTGCGAGTCGATGGTCGGCTCGGTCGCCTCGTAGCTCGCCACCGTCACCGCGGTGTCGAAGCGCTCGCCGAGCACGTCCTTCAGCCCGGCGAGATAGTCGCGGCCGAAATCGTCGTTCTGCGCCAGGATCGCGAAGGTCGCATCCGGCTTCTTCTGCAGCGCGTAGCGCGCATACATCCGCGCTTCGTTGCGGAACGGCGCCATCACGCCCATCAAGGCCAGAGGAAATTGCGCAGGGTCGCCGAACTTCGAGGCGCCCGAGGCCACGAACAGCTGCGGCACCTTCTTGCCCTGGAGATACTTGGCGATCGCGGTGTTGTGCGCGGTGCCCATGGTCGAGAAGATGAACGACACCTCGTCGCTCTCGACCAGACGTCGCGTCTGCTCCACGGTCTTGGGCGGCACGTAGCTGTCGTCCAGCGAGATCAGGTTGACCTTGCGGCCGTTGATGCCGCCGCGGTCGTTGATCATCTTGAAATAGGCCACCTCGCCCTTGCCGAGGATGCCGAAGGCGGACACCGGCCCGCTGTAGGGCATGGTCTGTCCAATGCGGATCTCGGTGGCGGAGACGCCGGGCTGATCCTCGGCGCGGGCTGGCATACAGAGCGCGGATGTGACGATCAGCAACCCCGCGGCTGCGATGGCGCTTCGCATGGACACCTCTCTGATCGGCCGCATTGGTGGCGGTCCTCGTGCGTCACCATAGGAGGGGCTTGGCATCAGGGCAAGGAAAATATATTTTATAGGTAAAGTATACTTTGTTGTGCTATGGTAGGGGCAGCCATCAAGAGCGAACGTATGTCCGGAAGCGCCACCCAGACCGTCTATGAGCAGCTCCGCGCCGGCCTGCTCGCAGGCCACTTCCGCCCGGAAGAGAAGCTGAAGATCAGCGAGCTCGGATCCTCCTTCGACGTCAGCCCAGGGGCGGTCCGCGAGGCGCTGGCGCGCCTGACGGCGGAAGGGCTGGTCACGGCAATGCCGCAGCGCGGCTTCCGCGTCGCGCCGGTGTCGGTTGCTGACCTGCGCGACCTCAGCGACATGCGCATCGAGATCGAAACCAAATGCCTGCGGCGTGCCATCGCCCAAGGTGACCTCGCCTGGGAAACAGCGATCGTGGCCGCCCATCACAGGCTGGCTTCGACGCCGATCCAGGCCGACGATGGCAGCTTCTCGCCGGCCTGGACTCTGGCGCATGGCGACTTTCATGCTGCCCTGGCCCAGGCCTGCGGCAGCGCCTGGATGATGCGGGTGCGCGATCTGCTGGCCGCGCATAATGAGCGCTATCTCGACCTCGCCCGCAAGACCGATCGCGGCAACCGCGATGCCGCGGGCGAGCACCGCGCACTGATGAAGGCGGCGCTCGCACGCGACACTGAGCGCGCGGTCAGCGTAATGACGGCACATATCGGCAAGACGCGCGATACGATCGAAGCGGCACTCATGCGAGCGGAGATGGACGACGTCCTTTGAGGGATCTGCGAGTTGGCCTCGCGAGCGGTGCTCGGGGGAAGTAAATCCGCACGCTCAGACGCCTACGCCTGCCGGCTTGACCGCCAACCTGCGCGACAGCATCCGCGCCCTTCGGACATTCGATAGAGTACGTTTTTTTTGGTTGGTCGCTCGTTGTTTGAAGTCAAGCCGACTCGTGCGCAAGCCCGGCTGCACGCCGTCCTAGCGTGTCGCCCTCCCCTGCTAACGTGCGCTGTGTCGACTAGGCAACGCGCTTTGTCGGGATAGGTTGATGTGTGGCATCTCGACGTCAACGCTTGGTTGGACGTGCGGGCCTGAATTGTCTATCGACAAGTAGTGCCCCGTTGTCACGTCCGACCTGTGCTGTTCGACCGCTCACGTAGCTGCGCCGAATGCTTAGCTCCGAGCCAGGGGCCAGCTGACGTGACGTCAATCGCTCCTGATCCTATCAGGAAAGCTGCGGTTGTTCGCGCCAAACGAGCGCTGCTATCATGAGTCCTGCTCGTCGGCCAGCATCTCCGTCGCGACTGTCGTCAGACGCTCGATCAGCCGCTGCAAGGTCTGCAGCTCCTCTTTGCTAAGATCCTTCAGCAAGCGCCGGTTGCGCTCGACGGCTGCGGAAAGGATAGTGTCGTGCACGGCGCGCCCTGCTTGGGAGAGCGACACCAGAATTTCCCGTGTGTCCTTCTCATTAACGGTCTTGCAGATCAGCCCTCGTCGGACCAGCTCAGCCAGTGCGCGGCTGATCTGCCCCTTGTCCATGCCGACGCTTGCGGCAAGCTTGGCAACGCTGATCGGGCGGCGCCGGCCCAGCGATGCCAAAATCCCGAACTCGACCGAGGATAGCCCAACGAGTCTTTTGTAGCGAAGGACAGCACCCCGCCGAAGCAGGTTCGCGAGGACGATGATGCGGGACGACATGATCGCGGTGATCGGCGCAAGCCCCCCGTCGTCCAGTTCCGGCGTCGCGTCAACCTGGTGGCGTCGAGGAGCAGCTGCTTTCTTCATGGTGATGCTTTGCCAGCAAAGGTCGCGGCTGCCAATTCGAAAGATCGTTGACATTGTCATCGGTCTCGGATTTGATCGGCGAAAGCTTAAAAGCCCGGTCTCTGCAAGACTGGCCAAACGGGGAAATGCCAATGACTATCAGCCAAACGGATCGTGAGCTCGGCACCGGCTATGCGTTACGAGCCGCCGCAACGCGGACTGAGCTGACGATGGTGGGGCGCGGCACCCCGATGGGTGAACTGTTGCGCCGTTATTGGCATCCGATCGGCTTAGCCGCTGACGCCGGTGACACTCCGAAGAGAGTGCGCGCGCTTGCGGAAGATCTGGTGCTGTTCCGGGACAGGCTTGGGCGAGCCGGCCTTTTGCGCGCGCGCTGCTGCCACCGCGGCACTACGCTGTACTACGGCAAGGTCGAGGAAGACGGCATCCGCTGCTGCTATCACGGCTGGAAGTTCGACCATGAGGGGCGCTGCATGGAACAACCCTGCGAGCCCGAAGGCGGTCTGTTCAAGGAGCGGGTAAGGCAGCCTTGGTATCCGGTCGAGGAGCGCTACGGACTGATCTTTGCCTATATGGGGCCAGCCGAAAAGAGGCCGGTGCTGCCGCGCTATGAATGCCTCGAGCAACTCGATCCCGGAGAGTTCGTCGAGGCCGATGACAGCTCAATCGGTGGCGGCGGACCGGCCGTGATTCCGTGCAACTGGCTGCAGCATTTCGAGAACGTGGTCGACCCCTATCACGTTCCGGTTCTGCACGGCTCATTCAGCGGGCCGCAATTCACTAACATGATGGCCTCGATCCCCGACGTGACGTTCGAGATGTCTGCCTCCGCAGTCTCGGTCCGTTCGACGCGGAGGCAGGACGATGGCAAGTTGTTCTATCGCATTGCCCAAGCTGTGCTGCCGACGCTGCGGGTCGTGCCGAACCCGCGAGTCGCAGAGTTCGCGCGTGTCGAATCCATCGGCTGGGTGCTTCCGATCGACGACACCTCGTTCCGCATCTACGTCGCCGGGCGGGCTAAAAATCCGGGTGATACCGGTCGCATGCGCTCCAAATTCAACGGCAAGTTCTGGTGGGACATGACCGAAGAGGAGCACCAGAAATTTCCGGGCGACTATGAGGCCCAGGTCGGGCAGGGCGCGGTGACGATCCATTCCGAAGAGCATTTCGGCCAGACTGACCGTGGAATCGTCATGCTCCGACGCTTGCTCAACGATCAGCTCGACGCGATGGCCGCGGGCCGCGATCCAGTTGGGGTCTCATTCGACCCGGCTGCAGAGCCGATCATTTTCGATGCGGGCAACTACATGCGGGAAGCCTGAGCTGCATCGTGACGCGATAAGACAAGAGAGCGCGACGTAAGCGCCCCGAGCCCAATTAGAATCCGGAGGAAACAAGTGGCCGATCTCGCCTCATCGGCGGCGACTGCGCGCGCCGCCACTCTTACGCCGCCAACGCGGCGCTATTTCGTACTTGGGTTGCTAACGATCGTCTATGGCCTGAACTTCCTCGACCGCACTATCTTCAACGTGCTGATCGAACCCATAAAGAGGGAGTTCGCGCTCAGCGACACAATTATGGGCCTGCTCGCTGGCTTTGGCTTTGCGCTATTTTACTCACTTCTCGGTCTTCCGATTGCACGGCTTGCCGACCGGCTCAACCGGCGTAACATTATTGCGTTAGCCCTGGCGTTCTGGAGTGCGATGACCTGCTTTTGCGGGATCGCGCAGAGCCTAGCGGGGCTCGCCGCTGCTAGGATCGGTGTCGGCATTGGCGAATCGGCCGGCACTCCGGCATCGCAGTCGCTGATCTCCGACATGTTCAGCAAGAATGAGAGGCCGCGCGCGCTCGGCATCTACGCCGTCGGTACCTATCTCGGCGTCTTCCTGGGCTATTTCATTGGCGGCTATATGAGCCAACATTACGGGTGGCGTGCCGCGTTCTGTTCCGCTGGCCTGCCAGGCCTCTTGCTCGCCATCGTGCTCTGGTTCACCGTGCCAGAGCCGCCGCGCGGCACGGCCTCCGCCGCCAGCGTCGCGTCTGGGACGATCGGACCGACCCTGCGCTTCCTGGCCAAACAACGCAGCTTTGTCATCGTGCTGATCGGCTTCTGCCTGACCTCGTTCACGAGCTATGCCACGTCGGTTTGGACCCCACCCTTCCTGTCACGCGTGCACCATCTTAGCAGTGCCGAGATCGGGTTCTATGCCGGCACCTTCAAGGGCCTTTGCGGGATGGCCGGCACGCTGGCTGGCGGTCTCGTCGTTACGCGGATCAGTCAGCGGGATGATCGCTGGAAGCTATGGGCACCGGCGGTGATGTCGGCGCTGGCTGGACCCGTCTTTGCTGTCTGTATGCTGACTGACAGCTTTCCCTCGATGCTTACCCTGCTTGCGCTTGCCTCGTTCCTGATCGGCTTTCATCTCGGACCGATCTTCGCTATCGGCCAGACTGTTTCCCGTCCCAACATGCGGGCGTTGTCTGCGGCCATCCTTCTGCTGACAGGCACGTGCTTCGGTCAGGGCCTCGGGCCGCTCACCGTGGGGTTGATCAATGATGTGCTGAAGGACGATTTCGGTGTCGATGCGATACGCTACTCTCTTCTATCCGCGAGCCTGACAACACTGCTCGGCGCATCTCTGTTCGCGCTCGCTGCCCGCAATCTCCGTGACGATATTATTCGTGCTTCATAGGTTGGTTGAATTCATCGCTCGATGACGAAGCGCTTAATAGGAGCCGGGCGTCCGACATATTCGTGTTTAGGCCGACGTGAGAAGACTGCGAGTGTCGCGCCAGCACAATTGACGCATCGAAAGCGCGCCGAGGCGGCTTCCAGGTCGATCCTCGGTGATATGCCAGCTCTTGGGGCTCCGCCTGGACCTGATCGCCTCCGCGACGAATGAGCATCGCTGGCACTTCGTTACACAATGAAAGGGAGACTGGCGATGCTCCCGAAACTCTACATTCTCGCTGACGCCGCTAGCATATTTCGTGCGACTAAGCAGGTGTTAACCCTGTTCATTGCCCGACAAGCCCTTCATCGGGCAATCGTCCAAACAAAACTGTTTACCGAGCGAGGCATCCCACGGCTCTACGAGCTAACGGACCTCCTCTCGAAAGCGACCAGTGCCGAGCCGCCACCGGCTCTGGCAGCTCGCTCCGAGGCATTTCAGTTTGCAAGGATTGCGACGGCTCATGTCGCAGGCATTGCCAAAGCTCCAGCAGCCACCGCGCCAGTTTTCCACGCATCGCGTGGAAGAGGCGCCAAGGGGACGAGCACCCACGCGATCTCGATGTACCAGCATCTCAACCGCGTATCGGTCGTTGCACGCGCCATCAAGTACGCGCTGACATCCTTTGCAGCGGGCGCGGCTGTCTCTGTGACATGCGGCCAATCCGACCCAAACACCAATCGATCCTCTGAAATCTCGACCAGCCGCCGCCCGATCGCAACCGCGTTGGCGTAACCCGGACCGGACGCCCTATCCTCGTGATACGGACCCGATAGCTTGATCCAAGTACGCCCCTTGTTGAGGAGACGCAAAATAACTCGCCAACCAGGGTCGGGCTCGAACTGCGGTAGCTTTACTCGACCGACATGATCCAGCACGAGATCTGTAGGGAGAGAATTGAGCAGGTCTTCAAAGCCCATGAGATCGTGAGCCCTCATGTGAAGCTGAACATGCCAGCCGAGCTCCGCTATTCGGTCGGCAAGTGGCTTCATCATGCTCATGGTTGTTGCGCCGGCTTGCACCTGGTTAAACCTGATGCCGCGGATCCCCGTTTCGTTCCAGCGGGCCAGATCCAGGGACGATGCTGTTTCGTCGATGACGATGATCGCGCGGACGCGCCCCTCGAACCTCGACAGCGCCTTCAGCGTGCAGCCGTTGTTCGTGCCGTATAATGACGGTTGCACGATAACACCTCGGGACGTCCCTAGCTGGTCAGCGAACACCCGATACTGCTCGACGGTCGCCGTCCGGTTCGACACGTGCGCGTTGGCTAGACTAGGAAAGGACGCATCCATGACGTGAAAGTGGCAATCGCATGCGTCATCAGAATACTGCTCGAGCCGCTGGCGGCTCAGCTTGCCGCGGAGCGCGGTTCAGACGAGCTTGCCAAGCAATTGGAGTCCTGCAATCGACGGATGGCCGGCGCGATCGCTAAATCAGGCCCGCAGTCGATCGTCAGGATTCAGGAAGCCAACCGCGCGTTCCACCACCTTCTTCTCGACAGCGCTGGTGCGCCTCGATTGTGGACAATCCTGGATACGCTGATCGAAATGCCGATTATCACACGGTCGTTTCAACTGTACACACATGACGAATTGAAACAGAGCCTGCATCAACACGAAGATCTGACACAAGCGGTGGCATCCCGAAACGGTGAGTTGGCGCGGGACATCATGTAACTGCATCTGCGAATGTCACATAGCCGGTTCGTGCGACGCCGCCGAACTTGGCGTAGGGACCAAACCCAGACGCCTTCGGACCTAGACGAGTAGAACGCATTGGAGGGGACTAGCGTCGGTACTCGCGCGTGGGCCCTGAATGCGTGCTCTCACAAGGTGTTGGGGGACTCGGGGAGAAGGATTGGCTGTCGATTCATGACTCATGCCGCCAACGGGTGCTGCTGCGATCGACTCGCGGGCGTATTGAGAGGCTCCGACCACACCCCACCGTGACACGGCCTTCACATTCAGCCTTAATCGTTTGCCGTTTTCCGCTGCAATTCGGCGCTATGATGTGGGTGAAGCAGTGGCAGCTGATGCCAAGATCCGTCTAAGAGCCTGATGCGAAACTAAAATCTGCCTCGAATGTGCGGACACTCTATCCGCCAGTTGTACGATTTTACCAGTCTCCGATCATGGGCTGCTTCGCGGGCGATATTGCGCGGTTGCCAAATTGTGAAAGCCGGTTGGGCTGCTCTCAGCAACGTACGATCGATAGGACAATGTGCGGTGGTAGGACCTCACTTGCTGTTCCGCAGATGACATATCTCGCC
This sequence comes from Bradyrhizobium sp. SZCCHNS1050, assembly GCF_032484785.1. NCBI lineage: Bacteria > Pseudomonadati > Pseudomonadota > Alphaproteobacteria > Hyphomicrobiales > Nitrobacteraceae > Bradyrhizobium > Bradyrhizobium sp. SZCCHNS1050. The sequence continues at coordinate 3,387,985 of NZ_JAUETR010000001.1, forward strand.
GTGACACGGGCAGACGCGTACGACCTCTTGGCCTGTCGGATCGCGGGCAAGTGCCGCGACGTTCGCGAGGATGTCAATTCGCTCGCCTGGGAGTCCTGGCCGGAGGGGCTTCAAGCTTCTGACCAGGAATCGAAGGGCACATGTGGCAACGATGAGTACATGCCGCACGCCAATTGTCGCTGTGTCGAAACGCGTCCAAAATCCTGGCGTTTGGCCAGGCCGACTAGGGACGAATCTTCGATGGAGCGAACCCAAACTCCTTCGCAAACCTCCGAGAGAAGTGCGCGAGATTCGTAAATCCCCAATAGTAAGCAATCTCCGAAACCGATGCCTTCAGGGGATCGCGCCTGAGGAGATACTCCTTGCAGCGTTCGAGTCGCAAACGCATGATCGTCTCAGAAAGAGACTCTGGCTCATCTCCAAAAAGCCGATGAAGCTGGCGTACGCCAAGCCCCATTTCGTCGGCTATAAATTTCGGCCCCAGCTTCGGATTGCGAAGATTAGCCATGATAAGCTGCTTGATCCGCTCTATCGTCAGCAGCTGATAGTTTGTACGGCTGCCTCTGATAGTCTCATAGGCAAGTTCCAGTCCTTTCCAAACCTCATCTTCTATCGTCTGATCGAGATCGCAGTCCTCAGCAAACGGATGATGCCGCCGCAGGATCTTTCGCAGACTCTCTGATACATATCGGCCGGCTCCAACCGCACCATCGAAACAGAACGTCTTGCTGAGATTCCAGGCAGGGAAGCGTTGCCGAAAGTCATCACCGCGAAGCTCGAATATGACGTGCCGCATGTCCCCCGGGAAGCCGTGCATGTAGGGTTGATTGGTGTCGTAGAGAACGCAGTCTCCCTCGTTAAGTACGAGACAGTCGTTGGCCCTGTTGACGAACGCCTTGCCGCGGCTCAGGAGGGTAAGGAATACCGCATCCTTCTCGACCCTGCGGATCAGGTCGGGAGTGCGCTCGACGACATGCTGCCCACCCGCGATATCGATCAGTTTCATTGCGCCAAAATCGACGTATTGAAACTGGGCCTGAAGCCCGGTTGGCTCAAGCGACGTGCACCGAAGCCCGACGACCCTGTCAGCGCACTTCTCTTCCCAGAAGCTGATACGCCGGGGCGGAGGAACCGCAGCGGTATCAAATTTGATAGGCCGTCCCGCGCGGCCCTCCGCAAGGCAGGCTGCTTGCATGTCCCCTCCCGGTCATACCCGCATATTTTTCGATATGCTAACCGGTCGCGCCAACCGCTTCAATGGCCATGATGCCGTCCGCTTGCCTTCACAAAAGCAGGACAAGTCGAACGCTCGCTCCAAACGACCGAAAATTGTGTTCTCCGGCCCTGTCAACCCTAGTCAATATCATCCTTGAGTTACGATGATTTTCACGTCGGCCGGGTTGCTCAGCAAGCGCTCGAAGCCATCTCGCACGACGTCTCCCAGCTGGATTTGTCGCGTTACGATGCGTGACGGATCGAACAGGCCAGCAGCGACCAGGGCGATGAGATCCGGGTAAACGTGCCGGTAGCCGACACTTGAGATGAGATCGATTTCCCGATTCACCAAGCCGAAAGCGTTCACGGTAGGCGGTTTCCCGAAAAGGCCAACAAGGACAAGACGCCCGCCCTTTCGCAACACTTCGAACGCACCTGTGAGGGTCGACTGAACGCCGACGGCTTCGAAAGAGATGTCGACGTCCTGGACATGGTCGGACAGAGAATCACGATTGGTATTCACCGCGATTGTCGCACCAAGGTCAGCGGCCATCTGGAGGCGCGCATCGGAAAGATCGCTGACTGCGATCTCGCGCGCACCCGCGAGCTTTGCCAGTTGAACGATCAAGAGTCCAATGGGGCCAGCGCCCACCACCGCACAACGCATCCCGGCACCCAAGCCGCTCCGCCGCAGGGCGTGAAGGGCGACGGCTGCAGGTTCGAGAATGGCAGCCTGGGTAAAGGAGACCTCATCAGGTAGCGCGTGGGCCATGTAGGCAGGAATCGTCGCCTCCTCGGCCATGCCGCCATCGCCCATGAGCCCGGCAAAGCCCATCGACTCGCAAAGATTGTAGTCCCCGCGTTGGCAAGCGCTGCAGCTTCCGCATCGGTACTCCGGCTCGACGACGACCCGTTGCCCCATGCGGAAGCCGGTCACACTGCTGCCCACCTCGCTCACAGTGCCGCAGAACTCGTGCCCCAACACGATCGGCGCCTTGCGCCGCGATAACGGATGCTCCTGCAGGACCGGAATCGCGTGAGGCCCATTCACGTATTCGTGGAGATCGCTTCCACAAATTCCGCATTTTGCGACCTTGATGCGAAGTTCATGGGCTGAGAGCGCGGCGCTATGTCGAGCCTCTACTCTGATATCTCGCGCGCCATACCAAACGGCGGCGGCAAACCGACGGTCGTCCACGGTGAACCTCAGCGGAACAGCTTGTCAATGTAGGCCGCGCCGATGCCGACCTTGTCGTAGTGTTTGCGGGCCAGATCGATGTACGTGTGCACGTCGAAATAGCCGTCTGGATCACCATTCTCGTTTAGCCAGATGAGGGGGCCGGTCACATTGAACTGAACCCGCATCGGCTCATCACTCTCATACGCGACCAGCGTATGACCTTCGCCGGGGGTTTCGTAGACGAAATCACCCGCGGTCGCGGTCCAGTCGTGCTCGAGATAGCCCCACTTGCCGGAAATCGTGTAGGCGAAAACCTGATGAGGATGGTAGTGGCGATTTACTAACCCGGCCTTCTTGGCCATCAGGATGTCGCACCATCGGTTTTGCGACGGTGAGATCCAGAGGGGACGCGTTGAAACGGTTTCCGTGAGTGGGACGTAATAGCGCTCGTCGTTGATGGGCGCGTTCGGAATGTAGACTTCAGGTTGCGCGTCTGGCTGGAAGATCTTTTCAATCGGCTTGATGTTTCTCCAGAACTCTTTTGTCGCCGCCTCGGGCATCGGAATCCTCCACTTGAATTGAGGCTGGCACCTTTACATGAACGTCGCGGAAGCTGTTGCGAGGCGGTTTGATCCAGAGCGGCCGATCGTTTTGCTCACAGCGACATGCATGGTTCTGGCTTGGGACAACGCGGGGAGCCTCGGCTATGAAACCGAGCCGCTTCTTCAGCGAGCCGGCCCAGCACAGGCTTGTCGCGGGTGCGGATATGGCGGGCAATGCAGGTCAAGAAGCATGGCCAAAGAAACACAGGAGGGGGAATATGGACAGTAAGCGTCTCACAGGTATGACGCGTCGGTCGGTCTTGGCGGCGGGTGTGGCGGCGCTTGCAGCCCCCGCAGTTTTGCGGGCGAAGTCGTCCGGCACGATCAAGATCGGATTTGTGAGTCCGCGGACCGGGCAGCTCAGTCAATTCGGCGAGACCGACGAATATGCTCTCAATTGGATTCGTAAGTTCCTCGGAGACGGTCTCGAAATCCGGGGCAAGAAGTATCCAATCGAGATCCTCGACCGTGACGCACAGTCGAACCCCAATCGCGCCTCCGAGCTCGCCGGCGAATTGATCCAGAATGGAGAGGTCCACCTCATGGTGCCGGCCTCGACGACGGACGTGACGCTCCCAGTGTCGGAGCAATCCGAGCTCTACGGCGTTCCCTGTGTCTCATCGACGGCGCCGTGGCAAGCCGTGATCATGCCGCGCGGCGGCGGCCAGTTTCAATGGACTTACCATTTCTTCTGGGGCCTTGAGGACATCATTGCCACCTATGTCAACATTTGGAGATCCACCGAAAGCAATCACAAGGTCGGCTTGCTTCTTCCCAGGAATACGGACGGCGAGGTCTGGGGCGACGAGAAGATCGGACTGCCGCCATCGATGCGCAAGGCTGGCTTCGAGGTCACGGCGCCAAGCAAGTTTCAGCCTCGCACCAACGACTATTCTGCGCAGATCGCGGAGTTCAAGAAGGCGGGCTGCGATATTCTCGGAGGCCTCGTCTATCCGGGCGACCTGAAGACCTACGTGCTGCAATCGGCGCAGCAAAACTGCAAGCCGCGTGTCGTCACAGCTGCAGCGGGGCTGCTCTTCCCGTCTGCGGTCGAAGCAATCGGTCCGCTGGGAACGGGAATGAGCACCGAGGTGTGGTGGACACCCTCTTTCCCGTACAAATCATCGCTGACCGGCGAGACGTCCGCGGAACTTGCGGCAAAGTGGGAGAGCTCGACTGGCAAGCAATGGACCCAGCCGCTCGGATACTCGCACGCCATTTGGGAGGTCATCATCGATACACTGCGGCGGAGCCAAGATCCGCTGGATCGCGGGGCGATTCGGGATGCGCTCAAGACGACGGATCTGCATACGCTGGTTGGTCCGGTGAAGTTCGGTGGCGTGCACCCGAACGTTTCCAAGACGCCGATCCTCGGTGGCCAGTGGCTCAAGGGCGACAAGCGTCCCTTCGATCTCAAGATCGTGGAGACCTCGCTCTATCCGATCATGGAGCCCGAAGGCAAACTTCGGCCCATGTCGTGGTGAACCCCATGGCCGTTGAACGAATGGACCGCGCCTCGGGCGCGGTCCTGCTGTCAGCTCGTGGCGTTTCGAAATCGTTTGCCGGCTTGCATGTCGTCAAGAATGTCGACCTTGACGTCCGAGCAGGCGAGGTCCTGGGGGTGCTTGGTCCAAATGGAGCAGGGAAGACCACCCTCTTCAATCTGATCAGCGGTGACCTCGCATTGAGCTCCGGCGAGATCACACTCACGGACCGGCCCATTTCGAAGCTGCCAGCCCATCGACGAGCTGCGCTTGGGATTGGAAGGACCTATCAGATCCCGCGCCCGTACGGGGCCATGACGGCTTTTGAGAATCTTCTGGTCTCGGCGATGTTCTCGGCGGGGAAATCGGAGCGGGACTCGTCTCGGACCTGCCTGACGGTGCTTGAGGATTGTGGTCTGTCTTCCCAGGCGAACCGCCCGGCAGGCTCGCTGACCCTTCTCGACCGCAAGAGACTTGAGCTGGCGCGAGCCTTGGCGGGTCAGCCGAAGCTGCTGCTGCTGGACGAAATCGCGGGCGGGCTGACCGATGAAGAAGCTGCGGATCTGGTCCTGCTGATCCGGAAGATCCAACATAGCGGCGTGACGATCATCTGGATCGAGCACGTTGTCCACGCCTTGATGACGGTCGCAGACCGCATGATGGTTCTCGATTTCGGCTCCAAGATTGCGGACGGCAGGCCAGGTGACGTCATGGCTGATCCGGAGGTTCGTCGAGCGTACATGGGGATGGAGGCATGACCGCAATCCTTGAGGTGCGCAATCTGTGTGCGGGTTACGGCGACTTTCAAGCGCTCTTCAATGTCGATCTTGAAATCGCAGCCGGCGAAGTTATCGCGCTGATCGGCGCGAATGGCGCGGGCAAGAGCACGCTCTTGAAGGCCATCACAGGTCTCGTAACTCCCAGCGCCGGCAGGATCGCATTCGCAGGCGAAGCGACTGCGAATCGTCCGGCGCACGCCCTGGTGCGCAAAGGTCTCGCGATGGTTCCTGAAGGGCGCAGATTGTTCAGGGGAATGACGGTGGAGGACAATCTGCGCGTCTGCCTTGACCGGGCGCGAACGGATGTCGAGCCGGCATCGCGATGGACGATTCCGCGAATCCATGAGCTGTTCCCGGCATTGAAGGAGCGCCGTCGCGAGCTGGTCGAAAGACTGTCGGGCGGGCAGCAGCAGATGGTTGCAATAGGCCGTGCGCTGCTGGCACAGCCTCGCTTGCTTCTTTGTGACGAGATCTCACTGGGTCTCGCGCCCAAGGTCGTCAAAGAGATCTATCAGAAGTTTCCAGAGATCCGTGCGAGCGGCACGTCGATCGTGATCGTTGAGCAGGACGTGTCTCTCGCAAAATCCTCGAGTGATTTCCTCTTTTGCATGCTGGAAGGGCGGGTGACGCTCTCCGGTCCGTCGCGCGAGATCGGTCTCGAGGAGATTTCCCGCGCATACTTTGGAGCACATTCATGAGGTGGCTGGACGCGCTCGTTCAAGGTGCTCTTCTGGGCGGGCTCTATGCCCAGTATGCTCTGGGAATGGCGTTGATGTTCGGTGTGATGCGAATCGTCAACATCGCGCATGGCGATCTCGTCATCCTGCTGGCGCTGCTCGGAATATCTCTTGTCAGCGTGCTCGGAGTGTCGCCGCTTGTTGCACCCTTTCTGCTGGTGCCGGTTGGTGTTCTCATCGGGTGGGCTCTTCAGCGTGGAGTCCTGAATAGAGTCGTCAAGGCCGATCCGCTGCCATCCCTCGTTGCAACATTCGGCCTGTCGATCGCGTTGCAGAACCTGATGCTGCAGATCTGGTCGGCCGATACGAGATCGCTTTCGCTTGGTGCGCTCTCGTCCATGTCGATCGAACTGGGTTCCATCTATGTGGGAGTCCTCCCGCTCTGCGTGTTTGCCTTCGCGGTCGCACTAACGGCCTGCCTTCATCTGGCACTGCAATTCACGAAGTTCGGACGTGCCTTGCGGGCGGCTGCGGCCGACGGAGAGGCTGCAACTCTATCGGGGGTCGACACCAAAGGAGTCTATGCAGTCGCTACCGCCATTGCAGTTGGCATTCTCGGCGCAGCAGCCTTTTGCCAGGCGACGCGCACGACCGTGGCCCCGGCGGATGGTGGCGCTCAGCTCATCTACGCGTTCGAAGCCGTCATCATCGGAGGGATGGGCCATATCAGTGGCGCATTTCTCGGGGCCATGATCGTGGGCATCGCGCAGGTGGTCGGCTCTCGTGCCGATCCGGGATGGGGCATCCTGTCCGGTCATATCGTTTTTCTACTCGTGCTCGCCTTGCGTCCGCAGGGCCTGATGTCCCGCACCTGAGCAGCCAGCAAATCGATGCCTGATTCCAACGTAATTTTGTGGCGGCAGACGACTTCTAGCGTCATTGCGCTGGCGGTCAGTGTGTTGATCCTCGTGGCCATTCCGACCATGCCGTATTGGGCGAGCAACGGTCACATTCGATGGGCGATCGAATTGAGCTGTCTCGTGGCGATCGCCCAGATGTGGAACTTGCTTGCTGGATATGCCGGACTGGTATCGGTCGGCCAGCAGGCATTCATCGGGGTCGGCGGCTACACTCTTTTCGTACTGGCCAACAACATGGGCTTCAATCCGTTCTTGACGGTACCACTGAGCGCTTTCGCTGCAGCTGTGGTTTCGGTCCCGGCCTATGTCCTGTTGCGTCGACTCGACGGGCCCTATTTCGCCATCGGAACGTGGGTATTCGCTGAAGCACTTAGGCTGCTCACGGCAAATATCCCCTATGTGAACGGCGGCTCAGGCATGTCACTGCGCGTGATGGCGCAGTACACGGCGGATCAACGAGCTTTGGGTCTGACGATCATGAGCTCACTCCTGCTGTTGTGCACGGTCGGAGGGTCCTACGCGCTCCTGCGCTCGCGCTTCGGTCTCGCTGTCATGGCGATCCGCGACGAGCCGGTCGCGGCAGCGAGCCAAGGCGTCAACGTCAAGAGAATCCGCCTGATGATCTGGATGCTGGCTGCGGCCGGAACGGGAATGGCTGGGGCATTGTACTACGCCGCCCAACTGCGTATCACGCCCGACGCAGGTTTCGACCCCTATTGGTCGTCAATCTGCATTTTCAGCGTGATGGTCGGTGGTGTAGGGAGGTTGGAAGGGCCTATCATCGGAGCGCTGCTGTATTTCTTCGCTACGCGGTTTCTTGGCCAGTACGGCGCGACCTATCTTGTTGCGCTTGGTCTGTTGACCCTTCTCATGGCGCTATTTTCGCCTGGCGGCCTCTGGAGCCAGCTGTCGAAGCTCGGGAATTGGCCTTGGTTTCCGGTGACTAGGACCGTTGTTAATCTGCCCCGACGGGCGGAGGACGTGAAAAGTGCAGGTGGAGCAGGGGGACTCGCGCCGCGACATTCCAGCGGTGGTTGATCCGCGATCCGCCTCGCGCCATAGATCATCCAGCGGTCCCGTCAAGGATCTGTCCGGTGGTCGGCTTGGGCAGAGTTACCGTTGCTCTTTTGGGAAGCCCACCCTCATGATGGCTGCGGATAGCGCTACTCCGGCGCGCAAGGACATCGAAGCTCGGATCACGCCCCTGACCTCCCTGATCGGGTCAGCAATTGCCCGTGATCGTTCGCCGTTTTCCGGTACAATCCGCCGTTCTGATGGGGGTGAAGCAAAGGGCAGCCTGCAATGAGATCTACCTAAGCGCTTGAGGTGCAATGACAATTTTCTCGATCCGCGCGGACTCCCTCTCCGCCAATGCCTCTGAGGTCCTATAAATCATCGAAGCCGTCGAGATGGCTATGGCGTGGCCGAAGCAACGCGTTCGAGAAGAGCCAGTAGCCCGCGGAGAATTTCGAGCGGAGCCGGCGGGCACCCCGGGACATGCAGATCGACCGGCACGACCTCTCCCACGCCCCCCACCACGGCATAGCTGCCGGCGAAGCACCCGCCGTCGTGGGCGCAGTCGCCCACGGTCACGACCCACTTCGGATTTGGTGTTGCGTTGTAGGTCCGCTCCAGCGCCATGCGCATGTTCTTCGTCACCGGCCCAGTCACCAGCAGCACGTCCGCGTGGCGCGGTGAGGCGACGAAGCGGAGGCCGAAGCGTTCGAGATCGTAATAGGCGTTGTTGAGTGCATGAATTTCCAGCTCGCAGCCGTTGCAGGAGCCGGCGTCGACTTCGCGGATCGACAGCGACCGGCCAAGGCGTCGGCGGGCCGCCCGCTCCAGCGCAGCGCCCACTTCTGCAAATGCCCGGTCGTCGGCCGACGGCGCCGGCTCCGTCAACGGCATCTGCACGAGACTCTGGAACAGCAGCTTTCTCATCTGGATGGACGTCCCTAGAGGTCGTGGCCCGAGTAGGAGCAGTTGAATGATTTGTTGCAGAGCGGGAAATCGGCAACGATGTTGTCTTGGATCGCGGCCTCCAGCAGCGGCCATTGGAACCAGGAAGGGTCACGCAGATGGCAGTGCGCAATGCTGTTGTCGGCATTGAGCCTGAGCCAGACCAGGATGTCGCCGCGAAAACCCTCCACCAGCGCCATGCCCTCGCGAACCTCGCCGGCCATGGGCAGATCGATCCGCAACTCGCCCTGCGGCATCCGCTCCAGCAGTTGGGTGACGAGCCCTAGACTCTGCTCGATCTCGCGAACGCGAATCCACACCCGCGCGTTGACGTCGCCGGCCTCGAGCACAGGAATCTCGAAGGCGAGCTTGTCATAGGGCGCGTAGGCAAGATGCTTGCGTGCGTCGAAGGTGCGGCCCGATGCGCGGCCGATGAAGCCGCCGGGTGCGTATTGACGGGCGAGATCGGCCTTCACCGTGCCCGTGGTGACGGTGCGATCCTGGAGCGAGGCCGTGTTGTCGTAGAGTTCGACGAGGGCTGGGAAGCGTGCCTGGATATCGCTCACCAGCGATCGGATCGCCTGGATGCCATCCTGGTTGATATCGGTCGCAACGCCGCCGGGCAGGATCAAGTCGCGCATCAGGCGGTGCCCGAAAACATTGCCCGCGCCGCGCAGCACCTTCTCGCGTAACACGCCGCAATGGGCCAGCATCAGGGCGAAGGAAGCGTCGTTGCAGATTGCGCCGAAATCGCCGAGATGATTGGCGAGACGTTCCAGCTCCGCCATCAGCGCGCGCAGATGGTGCGCACGCAGCGGAACTTCCACCCCCAACGCAGCCTCCACCGCGCGCGCGAAGGCCAGTCCGTAGGCGACCGTGCTGTCACCGGAGGCGCGAGCTGCGAGCTTGCCCGCCTTCCCAAGGTTCGCGCCCGCAATCAGGCCCTCGATACCCTTGTGCACATAGCCGAGCCGAGGCTCTAACCGCACCACGGTCTCGCCGTTGGCGGTGAAGCGGAAGTGGCCGGGCTCGATGATGCCGGCATGGACCGGGCCGACCGGAATCTGATGCAGGCCGGCGCCTTCGACGGGAAGGAACGCATAGGTCTTGTCGATCGGCGTCGGCTCGGGCTTCGCAGCGAGCGGATGCCGCAGGCCCCAATTGCCGTGGTCGAGCCAGGCGCGCGGGTCCGGCAGGCCCTGCGGCTCCAGGCCGCGGAGATCGCGGATGGTCCGTTCCAGCCGAAGTGCCGGTGGGTGGTGCAGACCGACCGACGGATAGCGGCGGGTCGGGCAATCGAGCGTGACGATGCCGACCACAGTTTTCGGCGCATCGAGCAGCGCCATGTGAACGCGATCCGCCTCGCCCCAAAGGCCGAGCAGTTCCCAGTCGGCGCCGGCAAGTCCCGCGATCGCCGCGTTCCAAGTCGCGACGCCGACGACGGCGCGCGGCCAGGGACAGGGGCTCGATGCAAGCTCGCCTTGGCGCAGGAGTTCGTCGAGGCCCATTGCGATCACCCCAGAATATCGGCGACGTGCCGGAACCACATGACCAGCGTGGGCGGGAGGAAGATTCCGGCGATCAGCACGAGACCGAAATGCACGATCATCGGCATGTAGGAGGCATCCGATGGTGCAGTGCTCCCGGTCGGCGCGCCAAAGGCGATACCGTTGAGATGATAGAACAGCGCGCCGAGCGCGAGCAGGATGCCGAACACGAGCGGGATGGCAAGCAGCGGCTCGCGCGCGAAGGTTGAGGTCACGACCAGGAATTCGCTCATGAAGACGCCGAACGGCGGCAATCCGGCGATGGCCACGACACCGATCACGAGGCTCCAGCCGAGCGCCGGATGGGTCGCGGTCAGGCCGCGGATATCGGCGATCTTCTGCGTGTCCTTGATCTGCGCGACATGGCCAACGGCAAAGAAGATTCCCGACTTGGTAAGGCTGTGCATCACCATGTGCAGCAGCCCGGCAAAATTGGCGACCGGGCCGCCCATCCCGAAGGCAAAGGTGATGATCCCCATGTGCTCGATCGAGGAATAGGCGAACAGGCGTTTGATGTCGCGCCGCCGGTAGAGCATGAAGGCGGCGAACACCAGCGACACCAGACCGAGTGTCACCATTAGGGGTCCAGGAGCCACCGCGCTCGGATTGGCTGCCAGCACGATCTTGAAACGAAGCACTGCGTAGAGTGCGACGTTGAGCAGGAGGCCGGACAACACCGCGGAGATCGGCGTCGGCCCTTCCGCATGCGCATCCGGCAGCCAGGCGTGCAGCGGCGCCAACCCCACCTTAGTGCCGTAGCCGAGCAGCAGGAATATGAAGGCGACGTTGATCAGCGCCGGATCGAACTGTGAGGCATGCGCGACCAGCACCGTCCAGACCATGCCGTTGATGCCTTCGCCCACCACGGGGAGCGCAGCCATGTAGACCAGGATGGTACCGAACAGTGCGAGCCCGATGCCGACGCTGCCGAGAATGAAATATTTCCAGGCGGCTTCGAGCGCTTCATGGGTGCGGTAGATGCCGACCATCAGCACGGTCGTCAGCGTCGCCAGTTCGATGCCGACCCACATCAAGCCGATATTGTTGGCGGTCAGCGCGAGATTCATCCCGCCCATCATGACCTGGAACATGGCGTGGTAGAAACGCAAGTATGCAGGCGTCAGCCGCCCGGTCGCCAGCTCGTGGCCGATGTAGCTTGCCGAAAACACGCTGGTGGTGAAGCCGACGAAGGTATTGAGCACGATGAACGCGATGTTGAGTTCATCGACGAACAGGTAAGAGCCGGGCTGGATGTGATCGGCGAAGAACATCGAGAGCGAGGCCGCGAAGGTCAACCCCGACGCCAGCACGTTGAGGCCCGCGGACAGCCGATAGCCGGGAAGCAGGGCCAGCACAGCGGCCGAGACGACCGGAATGACGGTGACGAGGACGACGCCCTCGTTGGTGGACAACATCATCGGCGCTCTCCGCGAAAGCGATCCAGCGCCTGGACATCGACGGTATCGAAGCGCTCGCGGATCCGGAACAGGAAGACGCCGATCACGAAGAAGGCGATCAGGATCGAGAAGGCGACGCTGATCTCGACCACCAGCGGCATGCCGCGCGCGCCGGTGCCTGCGAGCACCAGCCCGTTTTCGAGCGACATGAAGCCGACCACCTGGCTCACGGCGTTACGCCGGCTCACCATCATCAACAGGCCGAGCAGTACGACCGCCAGCGCGAAGGCGAGGTCCTCGCGCGCGAGCGGATCGGCGGCGGGGGTGACCTTCAGCATGACCGTCATTGAGAGCGCGACCAGTCCCATGCCGGTCAGCATGGTCGTTCCGGAGCCGATCACGGTTTCGATCTCGCGATGGATGCCGAGCCGCTGGATGATGCGATGCAGCCCGACCGGCACGACCACGGCCTTGAAGACCAGCGCGATCATGGCGGTGACATAGAGATGCGGCGCGCTCTGGACGTGGGCCTGCCAGGCGACCGACATCGCGAGCAGCACGGCCTGTAGCGCAAAGGCGTTGAGCAGGGCATAGAGCCGGTGCTGTGTGATCATCAGGAAGCTGACCAGCAACAGGCTGCCCGCCAACAGGTGCGCGACGTCGAATGTCAGTCCGTGCGCCATTGCTAGAGGCTCCTCGATACGAACAACAGCAGCGTGCCGAGCAGGCCGAGCATCAAGGCAGCGCCGATGAAATCCGGTAGGCGGAACACCCTCATCTTCGCAATGGCGGTCTCGAACACGCCGAGCAGAAAGCCGAACACAGTGAGCTTGGCGAGATAGCCGGTGAATCCGGTCAGATGGCTTGCGGTGCTCGCGCTGGGCGCAGCCAGCGTCCACGGCACGAAGATGCAGCCGATCAGCGAGATGTAGAGCAGCAGCTTGACCGCGGCGGCGAGTTCGATCATGGCGAGGTGGCGACCTGAATATTCCAGCACCATGGCTTCATGCACCATGGTGAGTTCGAGATGGGTCGCCGGGTTGTCGACCGGAACGCGGCCGTTTTCGGCGATGGCGACGATGATCAGCCCGACCATCGCAAGGCCCAGCGAGACACGCAGGCCGACGCCCGAGGCGAACAGATCGGCCACGGCCGAGAGCTGCGTCGAGTGCGCGACCAGCGCCATGGTGAAGACGACCAGCAGCATGGCCGGCTCGGCGAGCGAGGCGATCATCATTTCCCGGCTCGCCCCGATGCCGCCGAAGGCGGTGCCGATATCCATGCCGGCGAGCGCGAGGAAAAACCGCGCGCTGGCGAGCAGCGCGATGATGGCGATGAGGTCCGCGGACCAGCTGAACAGCAAACCCTTGGCGAAGGTCGGCACCAGCGCGGCGGCGACCCAGGTCGCCGCGAAGATCAGATAGGGCGCGACGCGGAATATCCACGAGGCATTGTCCGCGACCACGACCTCCTTCTTCAGGAGCCGTAGGATATCGCGATAGGGCTGCACGATCGGCGGGCCGCGGCGGCGCTGGAGACGCGCCTTCACCTTGCGGATGAAGCCGGTCAGCAGCGGCGCCGCCAGCAGCACCAGCATCATCTGCGAGACCTGAACGAGAAGGGCGGAGATCAGCTCCATATCGCCAGCACCAGCAAGAGCAGCACGAGGGAGAGGAAGACAAGACTGAGGTAGCGGCGGATGGTGAGGAATTGCAGTTTGTTGAGCTGGAGCGCGGCGCGTTCGACGGCGCCGGCAACCGGCTCGTAGAGCCAGTCCCACACCGGATCGGCGATCGTCAGTGTGAAGCGGGCGGCGCGTGTGTCGCCGGGCGCGGGCACGGTGACCTCTTCACTCGTAAAAGGAGTCCGCGCCAGGAACACGCGGCGGATAGGCTGGGCAAAGCTCGAGCCGGAATATTGCGTCAGCGGACTGGGATCGGGAAAGCCGCAATCCCATGCCGGGCCGCGGCGGATCGCGTGCGAGGCGAAGCGGTGGATGGCCCACACCGCCAGCAGCGCGGACGTGGCGATGAAGAGAAAGACGAGCAAGCCGTTATAGGAGCTGCCGGTTTCGGCCTCCGGCACGATCGTGAGCCAGGGCCGGCTCCCCTGCGTCGTCAGCGCCGTGCCGGCAAGCTGGTGCGTGATCGGGGCGATGGCATCGATGATGAAGCCCGGAACGATGCCGGCGATCAGGCAGAGCAAGGCAAGTGTCGCCATGGCCGAGAGCGAGAAGCGGTCCACTTCCGTTGCTTGTCCCGCTTCCGTGCTGCGTGGACGGCCGAGGAAGGTGATACCAAAGGCCTTGACGAAGGTCGCGCCCGCCAGCGCTGCTGCGAGCGCGAGCAGGCCGCCTGCCGCCGGCACCATGACCTTCAGCAACCATCGCGCCAGGTCGGGACTCTGAAGCACGGCCTGGAAGGTTAGCCATTCCGACACGAAACCGTTCAGTGGCGGCAGTGCCGAGATCGCCATGCAGCCGACCAGGAACAGGAAGCTCGTCACCGGCATGCGGTGGATCAATCCGCCGAGACGATCCATGTCGCGCTCGCCGGTTGCGGTCAGCACCGCACCGGCGCCGAAGAACAGCAGGCTCTTGAAGAGGGAATGGTTGAGCACGTGCAACAAGGCCGCCGTTATGGCCAGCGCGGCCGCCGCATTCATGCCGTCGGCTCGGAACGACAGCGCGAGGCCGAGCCCGATGAAGACGATGCCGATATTTTCAATGGTCGAATAGGCGAGCAGCCGCTTGACGTCGTCCTGCATCAGGGCCTGCAACACGCCGAGGACCGCGCTCAGGCTGCCGATCGCGAGCAGTAGCGCGCCCGACCACCAGGGCAGGTCGCCGGCAAGATCGAACACGATGCGGATGAAGGCGTAGATCGCGACCTTCGTCATCACGCCGCTCATCAGAGCCGAAACGTGACTTGGCGCCGCCGGATGCGCAAGCGGCAGCCAGGCATGCAGCGGCACCAGCCCGGCCTTGGATCCTGCACCGATCAGGACCAGTACGAGGACCATCGCAGCCGTCAGCGGCGTTCGCACGCCATGTCTGATTGTCTCGAAGTCGTAACTGCCGCCCGGCCCGGCGAGCAGGCCGAGGGCGAGCAGGAGCGCGAGCGTGCCGAGGCTCGCCATGATCAGATACACGTAGCCGGCGCGTCTGTTCTCGGGATCGCGATGATGCGCGATTACGAGCGCCCAGGAGGCCAGTGACATGAACTCCCAGGACAACAGATAGCTGAAGGCATCAGCCGCCAGCAGGACCAGATTCATTCCGGCGAGGAAGGCTGGAAAGAACGGCAGCACGCGATGCGGCTCCTCCGCGTGTGCGCCGTAGCCGAGCGCGTAGAGACTCGCTGCGGCGCCGCCGATATTCACGACAACGAGAAAAAAGGCCGCGAGCGCATCGATCGCGAAGTGTGCGCCGATCCAGGGCAGGCCGAGCGGCAGAACGAGGTCAGTCGGAGCGCCGGCATGGCCGGCAAGCGCGAGAACCGAAAAAACCGTCGCCGCGCTGCACAGCGCCAGCATGGCGCCGTAGATGATGCGGGTCGCCGCATACCCGCGCGAGATGGCTACCGCCAACAGCGCAACCCCCAACATCGCCGCTGCGCAGAGCATGAGGAATGCAACGACACTCATCTCAATTGGATCCTATGCCCTTTTCGCCATACCCTTCACGTGGCGCGAGTCGGAGAGTGCGGGCTCCTTGAGCCGGACTCCGCGGCCTCCGGTCTGACTGGCGGCTCCGTCGCCGATAAGTTCGATACCGCTCTGGCTCAGCGCCTCGATCAATTTCATCAAGGAATCGACGTTGCCGCGCACGACCCCCTCGCTCGCTTCCATACGCTGGATCGTGGGGACCGAAAGGCCAGACAGTTCGGCAAGCTGGCGCTGGTCGATGTCAAGAAGCGCCCTGGCCGCGCGGAGCTGTGCTGCGGTGATCATCGTTGAGATGCCAGTACTGATACTTGGTACATCAATACTGCACGTAAAAGTGCTAGCTGCTCGCTCAATTATACCAATGAAGTTGTTTTGTATAGCTATGTTGATGTTCGAGACCTCATTTGCCGAAGATTTTGTCCCAGGCATCAACGCATTGGAGGGTGCGTATTGCAGGCCGCCATTGATCGACTCGCTTGATGGACTTTCGGCGATGACGGATTATTGGCAGAACAGGTCGTTGTCGGGGGCCAAACCCTATTCTCCGGCCGTAGCTCAATTGGTGGGTTTGGGTCGGGGAAGAACGAAAATGCGTTCTCTTTCAATGGAGATTGACTGATACTCTCTCCGCCACAGGGGAGCTTGTGCCGTCATCTATACAGAAGAGCGGATCGCTACACACGTTTCGCGCGTCTAGGAGCCGACACTAAGCACCTCTCTCCCACGGAGTGAGCTCTTGCTGTTCCGCGATCGCTGACTTCAGCCCGTGTTGCCCGCGAATGTCGTCAGCGATAACATGGGCACGTGGGTTGAGAAGTTGCGAGTTGGTGGATTTTGGCCACGGACGGATATTTGGGCTATTCGCATTCAATGCCGCAAATACCGCACTGCTGATCGCTTGTTGTTGGCGTCGTAGGTGATCCTCCAGCAGCTTAGGGCGAGTGATGTAGCCAGCGTTCACGCCGGGAATTGCGTGGTTCATCAGCAGCTTTGCATCGAACTCCGACACGCCGGCTGCGGCGGCGATGGTGCGAAAGCTCTGCCGTAGATCGTTACCCCATTTCGACAGCGTGGCCCGATCTTCTTTCTGCTCGACTATGTGCCCCGACACGCTGTCGGCCGGGAATATCCATTGGCGGGCGTGCGACGGATGCATCTGATGTCCAAAGCGCATGACTCGGATCAGGCAGCGGATCATTTCCCGAGATAGAGGAATGTCGAAGGCCCGCTTCGCGCCGCCCTTGGGCTTCGGAATGTGCAGGATCCGTCTCTTGAAATCGATATTGCCCGGAGTGGTTTCCTGCAACGCGGTGGGCCGACATCCCGAAAGCAGCGTGAAGAGATGGAATTCACGGCGGATCGGATTGTCCAAAGCCGACAATTCGGAAAACCAGGCCCTCAGATCACCGGGCCCCATTCCGGTGTCGCGTCGCTTCTCTCCATTCCAGTCGATAGCCCCGACGGGATTATCGGGCGGCAAGGTCTTGTTGGCTTTGCGGGCGTGGGAATAGATGGCCCGGAGAGTGCGCATGCTTCCATTCGCAATATATGGCCCGTTCTCCTTGGTGATTTCGTCATGTCTCTCGACCACCTTTGCTGGGTGGCGGCCCAAATCTTCCAATGGCGTATCGAGCCATTTGATGAAGATTCGTTCCACGTGATCCCGATAGCTCTCGATTGTGCGCTCGCTACGGCCTTTCCTAATCATGTGGGCGTCGCGATATCGCTCCCACGCTTGCCTGAGCGTGATGCCGCCGGATTGATGCGCGGTCGGGCTATCCCCGCTGGCCGCGACGCGACTCGGTTTCGACCCGGCCTTGGGATGCTGACCCCGGCTTATCTGAGCAAGATATTCTTTGGCAGTCGCTCGGGCCGTCCTTGTCGAGAGTTCTTTGACGTCGCCGATTGCGACCCGGATCGACGTCGCTCGCTTGCCGTCCTCGCGAAGGTCGCCTTGGACGGTAAAGGTTCGTTTCCGCTTTCCGACGACGACGAAGAAGCCCTTCAGTTCGGTGTCGCGCGCCAGATACCAGCCCTTCCTCGGGGTCGGCAGGCGAGCGATTTCTTTGTCGGTCAGCAGGAGGCGGACATCGGCCATCGGAGCGCTCCGAAACTAAAACGGTTTTTCAAACGGTTTTGGCAAATCGGGGAGTTCGACGGTTCGACCCCGACCTTGTAGGAGGATGTGCGATAAAAGGCTCGAAATTAAGGACTTTTGCGTCTATCGTTGCGCTGTGGCGTACAGTTGGATAGCGTGGCGAAGCAATGTTTTTGAACTACGAATCTGAGGGTCGGACGTTCGAATCGTTCCGGGCGCGCCATTTGCCGATGATCCACACCACGTTCAGTTCGCACGTCCATCGCTTCCGATCGATGCGTCGATCGGCGGATCTCGGGTGCGCAGGAGAGCAATCTTGAGTCGCTTCTGGTCCGAGCTCGTTCATCGGCTGTCGCCCTATGTGCCCGGCGAGCAGCCGCAGATCCCGGGCCTGGTCAAGCTCAACACCAATGAGAGTCCGTTCGGGCCCTCGCCGAAGGCGATCGGGGCCATACGGGCCGCCGCGGCCGACACCTTGCGCCTCTATCCCGATCCCCAGGCAACGCGGCTGCGCGAGGCCCTCGCGGCCTATCACAAGGTCTCACCCGAGCAGGTGTTCGTCGGCAACGGTTCGGATGAGGTGCTGGCGCATGCCTTCGCGGCGCTCCTGAAGCAGCCGGCGCCGCTTCTGTTCCCTGACGTGACCTACAGCTTCTATCCGGTCTACTGCCGGCTGCTCGGAATCGACTACGCGACCGTTCCGCTCGATGCCGAGATGCGCGTGCGTATCGACGATTATGTCGGCCGTCCCGGCCCGGTGATCATCGCCAATCCGAACGCACCGACCGGAATTGCGCTGTCGCGTGCCGAGATCGCACGGCTGGTTGCTGCCCGCAGCGACGCGGCCGTCGTCATCGACGAGGCCTATGTCGATTTCGGCGCCGAGACCGCGATCCCCTTGATCTCCGAGCATCCCAACCTGCTGGTGGTGCAGACGATGTCGAAATCGCGCGCGCTCGCAGGACTCCGCGTCGGCTACGCGATCGGCGACGCCGCGCTGATCGAAGGCCTGACGCGGGTCAAGGACAGCTTCAACTCCTACCCGCTCGGCCGCCCCGCCCAGGCCGGCGCGATCGCCTCGATCGAGGACGACGCCCATTTCCAGCAGGCGCGCTCGGTCATCATGAAGAACCGCGCGGACCTCACCGCCGCGCTGGTTCGTCTCGGCTTCGAGGTGCTGCCGTCCAGCGCCAACTTCGTCTTCGCCCGGCATCCGGGCCATTCCGGCCAGGCGCTGTCCGCAGCGTTGCGCCAGCGCGCCGTGCTCGTCCGCCATTTCACCGCCCCGCGGATCGTGGACTATCTGCGTATCACCATCGGCTCGGAGACGGAGCTCGCGCGGCTGACGGACGCGCTGCGCGAGGTGTTGGCGCAGAATGATTGAGGGCCGTGGCTGAGACGACGATCGGTCGGAGCCGATCCGCCACGGCCGGCACACTCTGCGACGTCTGGATGCCATTGCTCCAAGACATCAGGCCCGGATCGCGCGCGCAATCGCCAGTAGCCGCGGCACCTGCACCTCAATGTCCGCCGTCACGTCGCGGTCGAGCCTGTCGCGCCAGCGCGCAGGAATCGCCGCCAGCCCATGGGTGGCGCCGGCCAGCATGCCCGCGAGCGCACCCGTCGTGTCGGCATCGCCGCCCTGGTTGACGGTCTGCACAAGGCATTCGGTGAACGAGTCGGCGGCAAGATAGTGGTGCAGCACGGTCTGCATGGTGTCGACGACGAAGGCCGAGCTCTGCCCCGGATAGGGGACGAAGCTGAAGGCGCGGTGCTTGCCGATCAGAGCATCGGCTTCGCGGCGGACGGCGTCCTGTCCCTCACCCAGCAGCAAGGCGTGAGTCATGCGCACCAGCGCGATGCAGGCGTCGTCCGACAGCGGATGATGGTGCGTGGCGCGTGCCTGCGCCAGCGTCCAGGTCTCGGCGTTGTCCGGTGCTTCCAACGTCGCGAGCGCCACCGGCAGCACGCGCATCGCCGCGCCATTGCCGGCGTCGCCTTCGGCGTAGACGCCTTCGACCGTGCCGTGCATGACGTAGCGGCGGATGCCGCGGCGGCAGGTGTTGCCGACATCGGCCGGCCCGGTCCGGAGCCAGGCGGCAAACTCCTCGCAGACGTCGCGCGCGTCGAAGCCGCGCTTGCGGATCAGCGAGCGTCCCAGCGCCAGCGACATCTCGGTGTCGTCGGTGACCTCCCCCGGCCTGAGCTTGAGCCAGCCGCCGCCGATGATGTCGCGATGCACGCCGTATTGCGCGACGATCTCGCCTCGGGTCATGAACTCGACGGTGGCGCCGAGCGCGTCGCCGATGGCAAAGCCGAGATAGGCCGCGAGCGCGCGTTCCTCGACATCGGGTGCGGTCATGCTGCGATCCGCTCACACATAGTCGACGCTCACGCGGTAGTCGCCGCCAATCACGAGGTATTCGCCTTCGCCCTTCAGCGCATGTGACGACAGCAGGCCGTTGAAGAACACGATCTTGCTGACGGGAATCCGCGCGGTGAGGATCATGTCGCCGAAGCAGCCCGCAGTGTCGCGGTCGGAGGAGAACGAGACGAGGTTGTTGAGCCGGACCACCGCCTCGCGCCGCGTTGTTCGCGCCACGATCCAATGCTCGTCGAACGAATTGACGCCGCGATGCAGCGTCAGATGCGTCTCGCCTGGAAAGGCGAAGCGGCGGATCGCCCATTGGCAGAATTCGAACAGCAGATCGAGCTGCACCCAGATCGCATTGTTGTGGAAGCGGCTCGACATCTTCTCCTGGACATAGGTCGTCCAGGCCCGGCTTGCCACGCGTTCGATGATCTCCTTGTGGTAGGACGGACCGAGGCCGAACCGGCTCTCGACCCAGCCCTTGAGCACGGCGCCCTCCGGGCCGTTGCTGTCGAAGCCCCAGCCCTGGATCAGCCGCAGGAAGGACGAGCGGAAACGCCGCTGGCCGCCGGACGTCGTGGCGCGTTGCTCGGGATCGAGGCCGAACATCGCCATCATGTAGGCCGAGAAGGCCTGGCCGGCCTCGTTGAGATGCTCCGCCTGCGCGAGCATCGTGAACAGGCTGGGGTTCATCTCGGTGACGCCCCAGATGTGCAGCGGCGCCGCGCTGTCGTTGAAGGCGCAGCTCGCCAGCCATTCCGAGGGACGTCCCACGAGATTGGTCGAATGGCCGATGCCGCGCCGTGCTTCGTCGTTCATGACGCGCATGATGCCGCGTCGGATGCGAACAGGAAAGTCTACGGCGGTGACACCGGCGAGGAGCGATTGATTGTCAGCTGCAGCCGCCGCAGCCGCCGCCACCACCGCCTCCACCACCACCTCCGCAACCGCCACCGCCGCAACCACCGCCACTGCTGCTCAGCGCCTTGGATGTTGCCAGCACCGAAGCGTAGGCGGTGCCGGACAGCACCGCCGCGCCGGTCAGTGCGACGGCCAGTAGCAATTCATGCTCGCGCGGGGCGCGGGCTGCGCGCGCATGGGTCGCCTGATAGCTCCGCAGCACCTCGTTGCCGGCGTATGTGCGGGAGGGCGCCTTTGCGATCATCGCCGCGCCCAGCGCCGTAAGACCGAGTAGTAGTATTAGAAAGCCTACGTCGTGTTGCCGCGAAGCGCCGACGAGGACCTTGATCAGTCCGAACAGGATGAGCGCGCCGACGAACGGCAACACGGTCTTGCGGAATGCCACCATCTGGCTGTCGGTCGGTGCATAGCCGAGAGCCTCCAGCCGCGCCTGAATGCGCGCCGTAAGTGGCGCAAGCGCCTGCTGGAATTCCTGCCGTGTCATCTCCGGGCGGAATGCAAGCCGCGGCGGACGGTCCATCAGCGCCGCCAGCGACGTCTGATCAGTCACTGTTATCTTGTGATCGCGGGCGGTGAAGGTTGCTGCGCCGTTCGCAGCGAAGCCGAGCAGCACGGTATCGCCGAAACGTGGCGCGCCGCCGGCGAGATAGGCCAGCTCGAGCTCGTTCAAAGGCGGCTGGGGCTTGGCCGCGGCCGGGCCGATCGTGCCGCGTAGAGCGAAGGCCTTGAGGAAAATGATGGCGCCGAGAACGATGTAGACGAGTAGGAATGGGCCGGCCGTCCAGTCGAACGGATTGAGCGCCATATTCATCTCCTGAACAGCCGCCGCAGCCATGCGCGGGGCCGGGGCAGAATGAGCCAATGGGTGAGGTCGGTGACGTGATAGCGCGGTCCGGCGAAGCGGATGTGTGTCGCAGGCCACAGATCGGGGCTGGGCGGACCGAAGAAGCGTTCATGCAGTGCCAGCGTCTCGGCATATTGCCGGCGGTAGGTCATCTGCGCCTGCGGTCCGCCGGGCGTCGGATCATGATGCAGCGGGGCCTGGAGCCGTTCGCCGCACCAGATCACCCAATAGTCGCGCGAATAGATCAGATGCTGGTGCCAGACCTCGTCAACTACCTCGCTGGGCGTCACCGGCGTCGGCGAAACCATCGCGAGAAAGCAGAAGCGGCGATAGGCCTCGATCGCGGCCCGGGCCTCATCGAGGCTCCAGCCATGGTCGCGCGCCAACCGCTGGGTGAAGTTGAACGGCGTATCCGGCTCGAAATCATGCGCGGCAATGCGCTGCCATAAGTCCTGTCGCGCAGGTGCCCAGTCCGGCTCGTCGGCCTGGACATCGACCTTGACCTGCGCGCGTCGCACCGAAGGCTCCCGGAGATCGTGCACGGCAGCACCTTAGCATAGATGCGCGCCGAGTTCCACGGGGGCAGGCGTCGCCGGCAGGTATGCTGAATATCAGCCTCCAAGACGGACCCTGGTCTGTGCCAATTTGCGCCACTCGGCGTCGAGTTGGGCCGAAAGGTCGCGCGCCGCATCCGGTGAGAGCAGTCGCGCGATGGCCGGGGCCTCGATCGGATCGACCGCGGGGAGCGTGGCACAGCCCAGATTGGCAAGGCTCGCACGGAGCGGCGGGTGGGTCGAGTTCGGGTCCTCCATGGACTCCTCCTCGATCGTCTTGGCCGCAGCAGCGGTGAGCGCATCATGGTCGCGGATGTCGACGAGATGGGTCGACATGCGCTGCAGCGGCGTCGCCGGCAGGCTGATGGCGCCGAGCATGTCGGTCTCCAAGGGAGAGAACACCAGCTCGCGCAGTCGTGCCACGCCACCGGCGATCAGCACGAGCGATCGCGTCATCTCGGATGGTCCCATAAGCGCGGCCGCGCGCCGGTCGGCGGCCAGCTCATTCTGACGTGAGAGTGCGAGATACTCCCTGTTGACCCATCCAAGCACGGCACGCAGCAGCCGTGCTGCAATCCGGCCGGTGATGGTGCGATCGGGGTTCGCATAATGCAGAACGTTCTCGCAGGCGCGCAGAAAGTCGAACAGATTGCCGGCCCCGGTGATGTGACGCAGCTCGGCATGGGCAACCTCGTGGGCGATGGTGGCGCGGATTGCCCGCTCGTCGAGGATCATCAGCAGCGGCAGTCCGACGGTCATCGTGACGTGCTGGCGGAAGATGCCGGCATAGCCGCGCGCTTCGCTGATCGACGCATTGAACTCGGCGTCGAACCGCAGCGTGCGCGTCGGCTTGGCGAAGGCTGGATCGAGCTCCTGCCAGATCCGCCAGAGCGCGGGCGCCATTGCTTCGTCCAGGACGTTGCTCCGCTCGCGCCGGGCCGGCACGAAAAGAATTCCGAGCGCCAGCGCGACGGCGGCCGCGACCACGCAGAACATGATGGGGGCGGTGATGAGCGCAACTCTCGTGTAGTCGTCCAGCGCGATCAGCCAGATGAACAGCAATCCGGCGGCCAGCGCGACGACCGGCAGAACAGCGTAGCGCCCGAGCAGCAGGATGCATGACAGAACGAGACGCTTCATTTACACGCCCGGTACGCCGTCCTCGGGCCGCACCAGCTTGATGTCCTGTGCTGCGGCCCACGACCAGATGTCCTGGCGCTTCAGCGCGGTTGCCATCAACTCCGGAAACTGATGCGGCGTGCAGGCGAACACCGGACAGCCGAGCGCGGCCAGGATCGCGGCGTGCTTGGCGTCGTAGGCCGGGCGGCCATCGTCGTTGAGCGCGAGCAGCACGATCAGGTTGACGCCCGACGAGACCAGCGCCTTGGCGCGGGCCAGCATCTGCTCGGCGATGCCGCCCTCGATGAGGTCGCTGATCAGCACCATGTGCGTGCGCGCCGGCTCGCGCACCAGGCGCTCGCAATAGGCCAGCGCCTGGTTGATGTCGGTGCCGCCGCCGAGCTGCACCGAGAACAGCACCTCGACCGGATCGGCCAGCTCCTCGGTGAGGTCGATGATGTTGGTGTCGAACACCACGAGCTTCATCGCGATCGCCGGGATCGAGGCCAGCACCGCGGCGAAGATCGAGGAGTAGACGACGGAGGTGCCCATCGAGCCCGACTGGTCGACACACAGGATCACCTCCTCCAGATTGGTCCGGCGCGCGGCGCGCGCGTGCCCGATCAATGTCTCCGGCACGATGGTGCGATGCTCGGCCTGCCAGTGGCGCAGGTTCTTGCCGATCGTGCGCGGCCAGTCGATGTCGCCGGCGCGCGGTCGGCGGGTGCGGCGGCGGCGGTCGACCGCACCGCGGATCGTCTCGGTGGTGCGGGCATCGAGCTTTTCCATCAGCTCCTTGACGACCTTGGCGACGACTTGGCGCGCCGTCGACTTGGTCTTCTCCGGCATCACCGAGCGCAGCGCCATGAGGTCGGCGACGAGATGCACGTCGGCTTCGAGGGCTGCGAGAAACTCAGGCTGCAGCAGCATCTCCTTCAGGCCGAGCCGCTCGAAAGCGTCCTTCTGGATCACCTGCACGACCGGTGCCGGAAAGAACTCCCTGATGTCGCCGAGCCAGCTCGCGACGCGCGGCGCCGAGCCGCCGAGACCGCCGCGTCGGCCGCCGCCGCGCTTGCCGCCGGAGCCGGCGTCATAGAGTCCGGCCAGCGCCGCATCGAGGCGCCGATCGCGATCGGACAGGCCGGCCTGGTCGTCGCCGCCAAGCACGAGGCGCCAGCGGCGGTTGCGCTCGGCATCAGCGTCGTCGCTCATCGATTGGCCTCCTTGATCGGCCGGTCGGCGCCGAGGATGGTCAGCAGCAAGGGCAGGGCCGCGTCGAAGCCGGCGGCGGTGGCCGGCAGCGGCGCGGGCGGCAGCAGCGGGCTGGCGTCGGAGGTGGAGCCGACGGCCAGCGGCCGCTGCCTGGCCAGTTCGTCCAGCAGGCGCCGCCGCTCGTTGCGGTCGAAGCTCGCGAAGGCACGGCGCATCACCGGCAGCAGGTTGTTGAACGCCTCGTCGTCGATCGCAGCCAGCCAGCCGTCGATGATCCGGCGCAGCATCTGGTCGTGCAGCAGCACTTGGCCGCTCTGGCCGAGAAACCCGTCGAGCCAGTCGCCGGCCTCCAGCGTCGGCACGCTGTGGGACAGCGCGCGCGACAGTGCCAGCGCGGTCTGCTCCGGTGACACGATGCCCTGATCGTACAGCACGCGGTTCGCCAGGCCCTTCAACAGCGGATGCGCCGCCGCATCGGCGGCGACGTGCAACAGCGCGCGGCTCCAGCCGTCGCGCAGGCCGCGATCCTCGATCAGTCCGATCGCGACGTCGAGCCGCGCCAGCCTGCCGCGGAGATCGGCGGCGACGTCGGCCTGCAGGCTGCGGCAGGCATAGACGAGGCCGGCACAGATCGCCTCGACGAGGCTGGTCACCAGCAGGCGCAGCGCCTCGGTCGGCAGCGCCCGTGCGGTGCCGTAACGCAGGATTTCGGCGAGCGGCGGCACGGCCTCGGTGAGATCGGCAACATCGCTTGTCGCGGCCGAGCGCTGCTGCAGCAGCGCGATCGTCGTCTCGGCCGCCTCGCTCAGACCCGCTTCGAGACAGCCGCGCACGATGGCCGCGACGGTGTTCAACGAGGTCGCCGCCTGTGCGTCGGTGACGGCGGCATTGCCCGCAGCCTGCGCGACGGTGGTGCCGTGCACCAGCGCCTCGACGAGACGCACCGAGAATTCCGGCTCCCAGCGCAGGCGCCAGTTCTCGCGAAAGGTGCCGCGGCTCTGTCCCGATCCCTGCAACCGTCCCCACGGCACCTGGATCAGGCCCAGCCGGTGCAGGAGCTGCGACTTGGCAAGCCCGGCCTCGCTGCGCAGGTCGAGCGCGATGTCGGTGTCGAGCGCCTCGGGCTTCAGCTTCAGCTTGCGCTGCCAGCGCGCGAGATCGGCGGCGAGCGGCATCTGCGGCACGCTGTCGTCGATCTCGCCGACACGTTGCCCGATGATGAGCTGCTGCTCGATCAGGCGGAACGGCGCCGTCTCGCCCTCGCAGAGCGTCGCAAGGCTCGCCTCGCGCATCTCGGCCAATCCCGGCAAAGCGACGTCGCGCAACGCGGCCAGCGTGATCGCGAGCCGGGACGCCTCGATGACAGATGCCGTCGATGCCGGCCGCCCGTTCCGCCGCAGCAGCTCCGCGACACGGGCCTGCCAGCGGGTCGTGAAGCTGGTGGCGTCGAGCGCGGCGGCCTGGCCGTGCTGCAGTCCCTGCCACAGATGCGCGTACCAGCCCGGCGAAATTACGCCGGCGCCATAGCCGGACGCGGCGGCGAGGCGCGTCTCCGTCCACGGCACCCAGGTGGCGGTGACCTTGACCTGCGGCAGCCCCTTCAGCAGCGCGCGATCGTCCTTCAGCGCCAATTTCCGCCGCAGCGCCGGCACGTGCCAGGCGCCGCAGATGACGGCGACGGCCCCGTCCTGCTCGCCGAGCGCCGCCGCGATTTCCAAGCGCATATGCGCTTCGCGGCGCAGCTCGCGCTGGGCTTCATCGGCAGGCTGGTAGGGCAGCGGATCGATCTTGTCGCGCAACGCCGCGATCGCGGCTTCCAGCGCGGCAAAAATCTCCGGACCATGCACCCCCTGTTCGACGATCGCATTCCACCAGGACTCGCTGTCGTCATAGCCGGCAAGGGTGGCGAGATAGGCCAGCGGATCGCGCCGGATCTGCGCCAGCTCAGGATCGACCGTGTCCGGCTCATCTGGCGCAGTCGCATCGGCGTCCTCCGGCGCGGCCTCGCTTTCATTGCCCTCCGGCTGCTTCGGCTTGGCCCGTTCGGCGAGGCGGTAGGACGCCGGCAGGTCGATGAAGCGGACCGGCCGTCCCCTCGCCAGCGCCCAGCGGATCGCCTGCCATTCGGGCGAGAACAGCGCGAACGGAAAGAAGCTCGCATTGGCGGCATCGTCCTGGGCGTGGACCAGCAGCGCGATCGGCGGCGCCATCGCGGGCGAGGCGGCGAACGCGATCAGCTCATCGGCATCCGGCGGCCCTTCGATCAGCACCACGGCCGGATCGGCCGCGTCGAGCGCTGATAGCACGGCGCGCGCCGATCCCGGCCCGTGATGCCGGATGCCGAGCAGATGCAGGCGATCGGGTTGCGGCGCGGCCATGTCAGATCACGTCGCGGATCGCGCCGTACAGATCGGCCCACGGCTTGCGCTCGCGCACCACCGTTTCGAGATATTCCTGCAACACGACCTTGTCCTGCACCGGATCCTTGACGATGGCGCCGACGAGGTTCGCCGCCATGCTCTGCGCATCGATCACGCCGGAGCCGAAATGGCCGGCTTCCGCCCAGGCGCCGATGGTCACCGCGATGGCCTCCGCCGTCGACAGCGAGCCCGACGGCGACTTCAGCTTGAGCCGGCCGTCGAGCGTCTGGCCGTCGCGCAGCTCGCGGAACACCGTGACGATGCGCATGATCTCCTGGTCGGCCGGCGCGATCTTCGGCAGCTCGAGACCGCCGCCGATTTCGCCGACGCGCTTGGTGACGATCCTCACCTCCTCATCGAGGTCGGCCGGCAGCGGCAGCACCACGACGTTGAAGCGCCGCTTCAGCGCCGAGGACAATTCGTTGACGCCCTTGTCGCGCGCATTCGCCGTCGCGATCATGTTGAAGCCGCGCCGGGCGTGAACGGCGTCGTTGATCTCCGCGATCGGCATCAGCTTCTCCGACAGCACCGTGATCAGCGTGTCCTGCACGTCCGACGGCATGCGGGTCAGCTCCTCGAAGCGTACGATCCGCCCCGCTTCCATCGCGCGCATCAAGGGCGTCGCCACCATGGCCTCGCGCGAGGGGCCCTTGGCGAGCAGCAGCGCGTAGTTCCAGCCGTAGCGGATCTGGTTCTCGTCGGTGCCGGCCGTGCATTGCACGATCAGCTCGGACGAGCCGGAGATCGCGGTGGCGAGATGTTCGGAGACCCACGACTTCGCCGTGCCGGGCACGCCGAGGATCAGCAGCGCGCGGTCGGTCGCGAGCGTCGCCACCGCGGTCTCGATCAGCCGGCGGTTGCCGATATATTTCGGCGTGATCTCGACGCCCGATTTGGTGCGGCCGCCCATCAGATAGGTCACGACCGCCTGTGGCGACAGCCGCCATTGCGCCGGCCGCGCCCGCGTGTCCTCCTGCGCCAGCGCCTCGAGCTCGTGGGCATGCAATGCTTCCGCGGAGCGGCGCAACTGGCCGTCGCTTGGGCTCGCATCAGCGTTTGTCATGGGCGTGCTCCGGACTGTTTGATGGTGCGTTACGTCGGCAACGCGAGAACGAGGTCGGTGAAATCCTTGGCCGCGCGCGCGGTCGCGGGGGACAGCGGGGTGAGCGTGGCGACGAAGGCGGGCATCGTCGCGCGCGGCATCAGCGCAGCCATGAGCACCAGCCGGCCGTCGTCCTTCTGCGCCGCCGGCGTCGTCGCGTCGGCGAGGTCCTGAATCGCCTTCTGCCAGGCCGGCGATGCGAGCACGCGTTCGGCGACCTGCGGCGCGAGCGGCTGGCGGGCCTTCGCCGCCAGGGACATCAGCGCATATCCGTGCAGTGCGTCACCGCCGCAGAGGCGCGCGCCGATGATGCGCAGCACGGTGTCGTCATCGCCCTCGGCCGCGGCGGCATCCATCAGCAGCGTGAGCACGCGGTGCTCGGACGGCGGCAGTGAAGCGATCAGCGCCTCGGGCAGCGCGCCGACCGCCGTGGCGAGCGCGGTGAGCCGCAGCCCGCCGAACAGCCGCTCGCGCAACGCCTCGGCCTCCTGCCATTTCAGGCCGTCGGCCGGCAGCTTGAAGGTCACTGTCGACGCCGCGCCGAGGCCGATCTTGGCCAGCAACGAGCCCGCGCGCTGGAAGCACCGCGCGGCCTCGGTCAGCCGGGCGCCGTGCTCGGTGCGTTCGGCGATCCGGGTCAGGAGCTGTGCGGCGATCTGCTTGACGCTGTCGGCGCGATCGGCGCTCAGGCTCTCCAGAAACGGCTGGTCATCGGAGCCGAGGCCGACCATCAGTGCATCGAGCAGCGCAGCGCGGACCGGCGCGGGCTCGCTCTTCCAGACCGATTCGATCAGCGCGCGGCCGTCGGCGGGATTGTTGCGGCGCTGCTCCGCCACGAAGGCGCGGCGCTGCGTCTTCGGGAAGGTGGTCCAGTTCTCCATGGTGATGCGTTCGAAGAACAGGCCCTTGGTGGCATCGTCATCGGCGTCGGAGGCGATCAGCGCCAGATAAGCGCGCTCGGCGAGGCCCTGGTCCTCGGCATTGGCTTTGATGTGCGGCACGAAATCCGGCAGATCGAACGGATGCAGCCGGCAGCCGGCGGCCTGGATACGGCGCAGCGCGAGCGGCAAGGCGCTCGACGCCAGCGACTTCTCGACGCTGCGCGCCAATGCCTTGAGCGCGCGCCGCGCCGCCTCGGGCAGGATGGGCCGCGCGTCCTGGTGCAGCCGCAGGGCGGCGTCCGGGACGGGATCGGCGACAGGCGCCGCGGCGCCGGCGAAGCGCTGCCATTGCGCGGCCAGCGCAAGGAGTGGCAGCGCAGGCTCGCGTCCGTGTGGCAACAGTTCGGCCAGCGCCGGCGGCGTCGTCAAGGGCTGCCGCGCCAGGCCAAGCAGGAAGGATTGGCGCAGGCGGGCATGGCTCTGGGGATCGATCGCGCTCGCCATCGTCAGCCCTCGTGATGCCAGCGGCCGAGCGCCGTTTCGGCGGCCAGCACCTGCGCAATGCGGCCGTCCCACAGACACAGCAGCGACAGGTCGTCGAGGCCGAGCAGCGGCGTCAGTTGGTCGAACTGGCCGCGCTCCACCGCGATCGCAGCTCCGGCCTCGTCGGCGATGACGAGCGCACCCTTTCCCGCGGTGTGAAGCGTGACGCCCGCGAGCAGCAGCGGCCAGCGATCGAGCCACGGCAGCGCGGCGAGCCGCGCCGTGTAGTCCTGCAGCGCTGGGGCGAGCCCCGGCAATGGCCGCGGCCAGGTCGCGGTCGCCGCCGTCTTGCGGCTCGCCAGCAGCCCGCGCAACGGCGCGGCCGACGGATAGAACACGACCTCGCCGTCGATGATCTCCCCCGGCGCGAACGGAAATCCGGCGCCGCCGCCGGACACCGGCACGAAATCGATCAGCACCGCGGCGCGTGGCTGGCCGGGGTCATCGCCCGTGTTGACGAGCCACGTCTCCAGCCTGCGCAGCTTGTCCGGCTGCACTTCGGACAGGTTGGCGGCAACGATCCACACGCTGCTCGCGCGCGGGGCCGTGGCGTCCGCCAGCAGCTCCTCGCGGCGCAGCGACCAGCCGACCGCGCGTCGGACATCCTCGCGCAGCGGTGCCGGCAGCCGGTCCTGATGCCGGTAGGCCGAGGCGATCAGGGACATGATGCCGAGCTGCTCGATGGCGAGATCGGCGCGGCGATCCTCTCCGACGCGATACAGTTCGGATGAGAGCTGGTCGAGCCGCGCAGCGAGGCCGCCGGCCTTGGTGTCGACCAGTCGCGTCGACAGCGTGCGCGCGGCGGACGCGGCGCGGGCGGCGAAATCGGCAAGCCCCTGGTTGAGCTGATCCGCGATCCAGCGCTCCAGCTCGTCGAGTCCGGCGAGGATCGTCGCCTCGCGCTCGGCCCTGATCCGCTCGCGCTGCGCCTCGGCGCGCGCGGCAGCCTTTGGGTCGGCGGGAGCAATCGTCGCGGCCTCTGCCAGGGCAGCATCGAGCGACGGTGGCGCGCCCGCATCGTCGCCCTCCGGCTTGGGCTTGCCCGGCGCGCGGCCGCTCGAGCCGCGCCGCCGCGCGCTCCAATCCTCGACCCATTGCGGCGGGCTGGTGGTCTCGAACCGCTCGGGCTTGTCGACCCGCTGCCACAGCACCGCCAGCACGTGCTTGCAGGGAAACTTGCGGCTCGGGCAGGTGCATTTGTAGCCGCTGCCGTCGGCCGCGGCGACCACGCGATACGGCGTCGCGCCGGAGCCCTGGCATTCGCCCCACAGCACCTCGGCATCGCTGCTCGCGGCCAGCATTGGCCAGTTGGCAGGCTTCACGAGCTTCAGCGCTGCGGCGAGTGAGGCCTGATCAGGCGCGAGCCCTTCGATTCGTTCGCGTGTCAGAGACACCCACTCTCCCAACCGGCTGATCGCGCGATGCCGCACTCCCTAGCAGATGGCGGCGGAGCCGCACAACAATTCCAGCGCGATGCCTGCTGATTTCGCTTCGCGTCGCGCGGGAAAGAAACTGAGCGATCTGCGCAACGCTCGTCGCGTCACGCGCACGCCGGCGGAACTGCGGAGTTTCCTGGGCGGGCATGAGGCGGGCGCGATATCTCCGACGCCGCGGCGAGCTCGCGCACCGGACGCTCTGAAATCGCCGCCGCTCATACGGAACTACATCGCCGTTTCGCCGTCGGAACGGCTCGTCCGTGAAGCACATCAGCGCGCTGTCGGGCCCGTTGTCTTCCATCACATCGAACCCCGCTGCTCGCGCGCGCTGTGTTCAGCACGGAGGCCATCAGCATGGCCGCCCTTGGAATTTTTCCCGGCCATGCACTGGTGAGATGCCCGGATCATCCGCGTCGTACTGTAATCCTGCGGTAAGGCCGTGACGCTAGCTTCAACGCGTCCTTGATCGAGGTCAGATCGGTTTGCCATCGACAGCGTGTCATGATGAGCCATTGCTCGCCGTCTCTCGATGTGGCGTTCGATCGGAAGGACATTGGAGCGCCGCCGCAGACCCGAAAGCCCGGCCTGATCAGGTCGGCTCCGTCCCACCTGCGGCACCTTCCATCATGATCTGGCGCCGCATGGCTTCGAACGTCGTCGGAGTCCAGTGAGCAGGCCGTTCGGTTTGTGTCCCAGCCCCACACGTCCGAACGGCCTGCCATGATGGAGCTCGGGGCGGTGCTCGCGCTCACATGTTCGTTGTGCATCTGCCATCCGCCGTCTGTAATGATGCGGTAAGCCGCAGCCACGAGGCTCTCGCAGCGACGGCCGAGCCGATCGCAAGGAGAACCCAATGAAACGAATTTGCGCGCTCATGATCATGGCCTCGACCATCGCTGGCACGATCGCCACGCCGGCCAACGCTGGCGGGAATCGCGGAGCGGCGGTCGCCGCCGGCGTCGTCGGAGGTCTGGCGATCGGAGCCCTGATCGGTTCGGCGGCAACCGCCCGTTCCGCGCCCACCTATGTCTACAGCTACGACGACTATCCGCCGCCGCGGGTCGTCTATCGTCGTCACCGCGTCTATGAGTACGACGCGGAATACGGCAACTATGGCGACGGCTATTTGTCCGGCTACCGGGACGGCTATTCCGACGGATCCTGGGACAACGACTGAGACCGCCGCCCGAGGACAAGGTCCCGCCAATACGGGACCTTGTCCTTGGTCCGAATGTTCGGATGCGCTGACGAGGCTGCCGCGTCCGGCGTTGCCTCAATCCTATGGTTCCTTCGGCCGCGTCACCAGGAATGCCACCACCGTTCGTGTGCATCCTGTCCAGCCGAGCAGCCGCGCCTGCACCGCGAACTCGCGCTTGACGTAGGTGCCGGATCGGGCGGCCGCCGCTTCCGCCGCGCCGATGCAATCCGCCTGGTCGCGGAAGCACAGCGAAATCCAGCCTTCGCTGCCAGAGTCCGCACCGGTCTTGTGGATCGAGACGGGCAGACCGTAAGCGGGATGATCAGCGCTGTAGAAGGCGGTTGCGAGCGCGAGACTCTCGGTGCCGCCGACATGCTCGAGCGGCTTCCCCGTCAACTCCCGCCATTGGCGCGTCGCTTCCCGCGCGGTCTGCTGGTAGAAGGTGCGGCCTTCCTCATAGCCGTGCCTGTTGCGGTAGAAGGCGTGGAGCGGCGCCGCGACGATCGCAGCCAGGACGGCGATCCCGGCCGTCAGCACCGCGATGTTGACGGTGTGGAAGCGCGCGATCGGATAGCCTGCGCCGCAGACGATCACCACGACGAACAGGAACAGTCCCTGCAGCGCCCATAGCGACGGCAGGTCGGTGCCCATGATCAGCGCGTTGATGACGGGCAGACCGACCGTGCCGATGGCGATATAGGACAACAGCCGGAGGCCGCCGTTCAGCGCGGCCATCTCCGTGGTGAAAGACCTGATCCTGGCGCCGGCGACGATCAGCCAAGTGGCAGCCGGCACGGCCATCGCGGCCGCGAGCCCCAGCAGGAAGAACAGGGAATCCCGCGACGACGTTGCCAGGGTGGAGCGCGCGTGCATCAGCGCGTGCTGGATGGGCGCTGCGTCGTGTCCGACGAGCCAGTCGAGATGCATCGACAGCGCGGCGAGGCCTGCGGCCGTGGAGATCCATGGCGACGCCGAGGTGAAATAGGCGCGTCGCTGCGGATGCGCCATGGCGGCGAATGCGAAGCTCATCACCAGAAAGATCGAGTAGTACTTGCCGAGCAGCGCGAGCGCGGCCGTCAGGCCGGCGGCCGCCGCCCAGGGCATCGTTCGCGTTTCGAACGCGCGCAGGAAGCAGTAGGTGGCGAGCGGCCACGTCGCCAATTGCACCGAGTTCGCGTTGAAGCGCTGCGCGTGAAACTGATAGGCCGGCGTCAGCATCAGCAGCAGCAGCACGATCACCCGCTTGTCCCCGACGACGAAGCGGCGCGAAATCAGGTCGACGAACCACAGCGCCAGCGCCGCATTGGTCATCGCCATCAGGTGGAACGACCAGTCGGAAAGAGGGAAGACGGCGGTCCAGGCGCCGGCGATCCAGCCCATCAGTGGCGGATGCTTGTCGTAGCCCCAGGCGAACTGCCGTCCGAATGTCCAGGTCTCGATCACGTCGGGATGCAGGCCGGCGCCGGCATAGGCGATCGAGAGATAGGCCGTCCACACGGCCACGAAGCACACCAGCAGCAGCGGCACGGCCCAGCCGGCCTCGATGCCGTCGAGCCAGCGCAGGAACGGACGGCGCCAGGCCGCCGGATGACAGTCCGACCGTTCGGCGACGGTCGAGAACGCAAAGCCATGGAACATGTCGGTGTTGATCAATGATGAGGCGACGGATGTGACGCGCGATCGGCAGCCGCGGCCGACAAAGAATGGCGGATCGCCCGGTATGTCCGGTCGATCATGCGGCAGGCTTCATGCGGGCGAATCCTCGGCGCGTATTTGAATGCCAGTCTAGGCCGAGACGATTACGAAAGGCTGACGTCGAAAATCGTATCATCGCGGCATGGCACGTCATACCACCGCAATCGCGCCGGCCGAGAAGTCGTTCAGCTTGCAACTGAGATATCGCGATGGAGGCTCGATCAGCCCTGGCAGATCGGGTCGACTTCGATTGAGCGCTGAAAAAAACAACGGTATCAAAATGCCGCCGACGTAATCCTATTGTAATCCGTCTGTAATGATAGGAACAGCCGATTGTCGATGTTGCGGGAGGATGGCGTGCGCGTTCTGGTCGTTGAGGACGATCCCCAGCTCGGGCTCTGGCTGCGGGATGCACTCGCGACGGCGTTCGGCTCGTCGGACATCGTCACGACGCTCGACGAGGCGCGGGCGGCGATCGCGGTGCGCAATTTCGAGCTCGTGGTGATTGACCGCGGACTACCGGACGGCGACGGGCTGGCGCTATTGCCGGACCTGCGGCAGCAGAAGCCGAGCCCCGCGACCGTGGTGCTGACGGCGCTCGACGATCCCGCCGACATCGCGCGTGCGCTCGACGAGGGCGCGGACGACTACGTCGCCAAGCCGTTCGAGCCGATCGAGCTGGTGGCACGAGCGAGGGCGGTGCTGCGCCGGCTGTTTCTCGACCGCGGCGCGATGGTCTCGATCGCCAATCTGGGCTTCGACATCGTCAATCGCGCGGTCTGCGTCGACCAGGCGCCGATCGTGGTGCCCAGGCGCGAACTGGCGATCCTCGAGGCGCTGGTTCGCCGCAGCGGGCGGGTGGTGCTGCGCGAGACGTTGGAGACCGCGGCCTACGGCTTCGAGGACGAGATCCAGTCGAACGCGATCGAGGCCCATGTGTCGCGGCTGCGCCGCCGCCTGCGCGAAGCCAATTGCAGGGCGACGATCAGGCCGGTGCGCGGCCTCGGCTATCTCCTGAGCGGCGAGTGACGCAGGTGAGGTGGCAGAAGCTCAGCCGTATCCGCCGCTCCATCACGCTGCTCTCCGCGACGCTGATTGCGGTCGTTACCACCATCATGCTGATCTGCGCCGCTGCCTTGCTGATCCGCTTCGGCGGCGACGATGACGGCACGTGGGGTGCGGCCGACGTTGCCGACGCGCTGAAGGAGGCCGTGGCTCGCGATGCTGGCGGCCAATTGCTCGTGAAGCAGACGCCCCGCCTCGACACGATCATGCAGGACTTCCCGACGTTCTGGTACGTCGTCTCCGACAAGAGCGGCGAGGTGAGCTACGGGCCGATTCCGAAATGGCGGCCGCACAAGGGTCCGTCGTCGCAGAACGGCACCAGCTTCCTGGCCTATGCGATCGACGGCGAGACCCGGCGCCTGAAACGGATGATGGCGGTCCGCAATACGCCGGTCGGCGAGGTCTTGATCGAGACCGGCGGCGTCGCCTACACGTCGACGCAGCTGATGACGGGCACCTTGACCGACGCGACCATCGTCGCGCTTCCGATCATCCTGGTCCTGGTCGCGACGGTGCTGGCGGCGCTGTTGTTCGTGCCGACGCTGATCGCCCGCCCGGTGCGTGCGGTCGCACGCGCGGCCGAGATGATCGACGGCGTTCCCGACGGCCGAAGGCTGCCCGAGCGGGACGCGCCGGCCGAATTGCTGCCGCTGGTCACCGCCTTCAACCGCGCCTTGTCGCGCATCGACCACGCCGCCGAGGCGCAGCGCAACTTCCTGTCCAATGCCGCCCACGAGCTGCGGACCCCGCTGACCAACGCCCGCACCATGCTGGAGGCGGTGCCGGATGCCGGCCTGCGCGCGAAACTGGTCGGCGAGAACCAGAAGCTGTCGTCGATCGTCACCATGCTGCTGCAACTGGCGCGGATTTCGCTGGAGCCGGACGAGCTGGGCGAGATCGACCTGGTCGCGTTGGCGCGGCGCGTCACCGCCGAGCATGTGCCGATGGCGCTGCACTCCGGGCTCGAGATCGGCTTCGCCGGCTGCGATGCGCCGGTCCGGATCCGCGGCTCGGAGCCGGCGATCGCGGTCGCGCTCTCCAACCTGATCAGGAATGCGGTCGCGCATGCCGGCGCGGGCGGTCCGATCCTCGTCGAGGTCGACGCCGCGGCGCGCCTGCGCGTGATCGATTCGGGGCCCGGCCTGCAATCCGATCAGCCCGAACGCCTGCTGCAGCCGTTCGAGCGCGGCCACGCCCGCGGCGAAGGCATGGGGCTCGGGCTTTCGATCGTGTCGCAGGTCATGGCGACGCATCAGGGCCGCGTCGCGCTGCGCGAGACGCCGGGCGGCGGCACCACGGTCGAGCTCAGCTTCGCGCGCGCCGCGCCTTCGCAAGGCGACGCTGCGGATGCGACATTGCCGGCCGCCCGGCGCACGGCCGAGCAGGCGGGATCGCCGCCGCGCGCTTGATGCCGGGACGTCGTTTCCGGCGGCCCGCGCTCAGCGCGGCTCCCTGCTCCGCTGCCACTTCAGGAAGTCGCTGTAGAGTCGCGCGGCCTCGTCCGGCGACATCCGCGCCTGCGCCTTGCGCTCGTCGAGAAACTTGCGGAATTCGGCCGGGTTGGCATCCTGGCCCGGCGACTGCATCGCGCGGGCGCCATCGAGCCATTCCTGCGCCGCCTTGAAGCGGACCAGGCCCTGCACCGGCGCCGACAGCACGGTATCGCGCCATTTCGGATGCCGCGGCGGCGATTGCAGCACCTGGATCTTGCCGAACAGCGCGTCGACGAACCGCGCCGTACGGCGATAGCGCTCGCTGTTCTCCGGCCAATTGTAGACCATCAGCACGGTCGAGGCGGCGACGGTCTCGACCTTGGTGCCCGGCGGCACCAGGTTCGGATATTCCTCGGACGAGAACGACGACGGCAGATAGATGTCCTGCAGCGCGTGGTCATAGGGGACCGTCAAGAGGTGCAGCCGGCCGCCCTCGTTCTTGATGCCCTTGATGATCGGCGCGTCCTTCGACACCGATGCGATCCAGGCATCGCCCTGGCCGTCGATCAGCTTCTGCAGCCCGCCGGTCGGATCGGTCTGGGAGTCGATGTCGGCGCGAATGCCGAGCCGGCGGAAGATCGTGCGCGCCGCCGGCAGGCCGATCGAGCGCTCGGCGAACACCCGCCGTCCATTGAGATCCTCCAGCGAGCGGATCTCGCGCCGCGCGACGATGTGGACGTCGTTGTGGAAGAGCTGCGCGATGTAGCGCACGCGCTGGGCGATGTCTGGAATGTTGTATTCCGTCTTCACGAATTCCAGCGCGTCGGTGGTGACGAAGCCCATGTCGATGTTCTTCAACATGATGATGTCGATGAGGTTCTGCGCCGAGCCCCTGCCGAGGATCGGCAGCACGCGCAGGCTCTCGCCCTCGTCGAGCACCGCGGCCATGTCGGA
This sequence comes from Bradyrhizobium sp. SZCCHNS1050, assembly GCF_032484785.1. Taxonomy (NCBI): domain Bacteria; kingdom Pseudomonadati; phylum Pseudomonadota; class Alphaproteobacteria; order Hyphomicrobiales; family Nitrobacteraceae; genus Bradyrhizobium; species Bradyrhizobium sp. SZCCHNS1050. The sequence goes on from NZ_JAUETR010000001.1 coordinate 3,425,257, forward strand.
GCCCATGACCGACATCGGCCCGCCGATCGGCGCGGTGATCACGGTGACGGTGCCGGAGTTCAGCGCCTCGCGGTCCGGCAGCGTACCGACGGCGCCGCCGGTGGGCGGGCGCTGCGGCAATTGCTGCGCTCGGGCGCTGCCAGACAGCGCCACGAGGGATGACAGAACACATGCAAATAGGAATGCGCCAACAGTTACGCGCGCGACACGATTCACCGAACGCTTCCTCGATACATTCTAAATTGACAGTGGACTTAGCAGTTCGATCCCGGCCGAAGTTTGGCCGTGAGGTGGCGATCCGCGAGATGCTGCAAAGTCGCCCGGCCCGCTTCACCGCTGTGCTGAAAATGCGGTGCAGGAGCGTGATCGAGTGTTGCGATCGGGGACCGGCGCTGAGCGCGCCGAATCCTCGATCACAGGCCGTGTTCGGTGGAGAACGACCGTCCTGCGTGCGTGTCGAAACGTCGCACGCCTGGCGCTGAATGGTGGCGTCGCGCGCCGGCGCTCACGCGCTCGCCGCGTCGAGCCGCGCGACCTGGTCCGCGGTCAGCGCGAGCTCCGTCGCCGCCACCAGCGTGTCGACGTGCTCGGGCCTGGTGGCGCTGGCGATCGGCGCCGTCACCGAGGGCTTGGCCAGCAGCCACGCCAGCGCGATCGAGGCCTGCTGCGCTCCGGTCTCCCTTGCGACCGCGTCCAGCGCGGCGAGGATGCGCATGCCGCGCTCGTTCATGTATTTCGGGATGCCGCGCTGTCCGCGCGGGCTCTTGCCGAAATCGGCCTCCGAGCGATACTTGCCGGTGAGGAAGCCGGCGGCCAGCGAGAAGAAGGTGATGACGCCGACGCCGTAGTTCTCGCAGACGCGTTGCAGCGCGCCTTCGTAGGATGCGCGCTCGGCGAGGCTGTATTCCGGCTGCAGGCTCTCATAGCGCGGCAAGCCGCTCTTCGCCGACAGCTCGAGCGCGGCCCGCAGCCGCTCCGCCGAGAAGTTCGAGGCGCCGATGACCCGCACCTTGCCGGCCTTGATCAGCCTGTCATAGGCCGCCAGCGTCTCCTCCTGCGGCGTCGTCTCGTCGTCCTTGTGCGATTGATAGAGATCGATCACGTCGGTCTGCAGCCGGCGCAGGCTGTCCTCCACCGCGCGCGCGATGTAGTCGGCCTTCAGCCCGACCTTGCCGTCGCCCATGTCCATGCCGACCTTGGTGGCGAGGATGACACGATCGCGATTGCCGCGCAGCTTCATCCATTTGCCGATGATGGTCTCGGACTCGCCGCCGCTGTGGCCGGGCACCCAGCGCGAATAGACGTCCGCCGTGTCGAGGAAGTTGATGCCGGACTCCAGCACCTTGTCGAGCAGGCGGAACGAGGCCGCCTCGTCCACCGTCCAGCCGAACACGTTGCAGCCGAAGCAGAGGGGCGGAACGTTGAGGCCGGAACGGCCGAGCGGGCGCATCTTCATGGGAGGCTCTCGATCTGAATGATGTTGGCTGCATCCGTCGCGGACGCCTGCCGCAGATTGCCGTCATTCGTCGCGCGAGACCAGCGCGGCAGGAGCATGGCGGGCCCGCCCGGCCGCATCCAAACCGTGGCGCGGCTGCCCCGAAGTGGGTCCGGCAGCGTCAGACTTTTCACTCACTTGCCGATGATGGTCGCAGCCTGCGAACGCCTCGCAGCTGGAGACGCGGGGCCATGATCAAGGAGTCCGTCTGATGAACACGCTGACCTATGACCAGCTCGGGCTGAGCTCAGATGGCCTCATGATGCCCGATCCGGCCGCGGCGGCGAAGAACACGACGACCAATATGGATGCGGCTGCCTCGCCTGTCGTGCTGCCGCCCGGCGCGGTGTCGGATCCGGTGGTGCACGCCGACGGCTCCGAGACCGTCTCGGTTCACACCGGCGGTCTCACCTTCAACCTCACCTTCGATGCCGCCGCTGCGGCCGCGCCTGAAAGCTTCCGCGCCGGCGTCGAGCAGGCGGCGGCGATCCTGTCCTCGGCGATCACCGATCAGGCCACGGTCAACCTCGCGATCGATTTCGCCGGCACCGGCGGCGGCGCCGGCGCCAATGTCTCCAATGGCGTGTTCGCCAGCTACGCGCAGCTCCGAACCGATCTGCAGGACCACGCGGCGGCCGGCGACACGGTGTTCGACAACCTGCCGACGGGGCGGGCGGTGCAGGGCCATTCCCAGGTGTTCGTCGCCAACGCCCAGGCCAAGGTGCTCGGGCTCATCGATCCAAACAGCACGACGACGGAGGACGGCTTCGCCGTCTTCAACACCGACATCCCGACGCAGTCGCTGGTCGGCGTCGCGCTGCACGAACTGTCGCATGCGCTGGGACGGGTGCCGTCGCCGGGCAATCTCGACATCTTCGACCTGTTCGACTTCACCAAGCCGGGGCAGCATCTGATCAACAACAGCATCAGCTCGGCGCCTCCCGCGTATTTCTCGCTCGACGGCGGGCTCACCAAGATCGCCGATTACGGCCAGATGTCGGACCCGGCCGACTTCCTCAACACCGGCATCCAGGGCGCCCGCGATCCCTTGAACGAATTCTACAATCCGACCACGTCGCAGACGCTGTCGCCGATCGATCGCGTGGTGCTGGAGACGCTCGGCTACAATATCTCGACCCCCGACACGCAGGCGCTGCTCGCCCAGATCCCGCACGCCGCCGGGGTCGCCGCACCGGTGCAGACGCCGCAGCAGGCCGTCGCGATCGCCTCCGCGGTGGCCGCCGAGACGGCCGCCAGCCTCACCAAGCTGGGTGATGCCGCCGGCGCCGCGCAGGTGCTGGCGAATGCCCAGGCCGACGCTGCTGCGCTGAATGGCGCCGATGCCGGCGCGAACCATGACCACGCAACGGCCCATGCGTCCTATTCCGCCGAGCCGCACCACGATCCGATGATGCTCGCGATGCATCTGCACGCGATCAGTGCGAACTGAGGCGGTCGCTACCAGCAGAGGATTGATTGGGCGCGAGAAGGCCATCGCGTAGTCGATCTAAGTCATGCCCGCCATTTCATCGTCGTCATGGCCGGGCTTGCCCCGGCCATCTCCGTCGCACTCGCCTGAACTGAAAGGCGTGATGTAGCCAGGCGATCGGGCGGATCGGAGGTGCGGTCTGCTCACGATCGATCGCCATGTGTCCGACGCGACAGGTCAGGATCGCTCGCGGTCGCGTTGTCGGTCGAGCTTGCGCAGATAGCTGAGGCCGCACACGGTCAGCCGGCCGGGATCATGCACGCCTTGTTCGGCCAGTCCGCGGATATGCCGCGCCAGGGCGCGCCGCGCTCCCTGGTCCAGATCGTGTCTGGCCACGCGACGATAGATCTGCATCGCTCGAACGAGCGGCTTTGCGAGTTCGATCTCAGGCATCCGGGCCAACGGGCGGCGACGGCGATGGTTCCGACGCATCAGGGCGCAGGCGCCGGCTTGGCCGGGCGCAGCGTGACAACGACGGGAATAGCGATCGCGTAGATGGCGACGACCGACAGCCAGATCGCCCCGGGCCATTCGTCCCTGACGGCGAAGTACAGGCTCGAGAAGCCGAGCGGCGCAACGATCGAGGCGAGGCTGACCGTGGCGGCGAGCACGCCCTGGAACTGGCCCTGCAAATGTGCGTCCACCTGCCGGGTGGCGATCGACTGCAGGGCCGGCATGCCCATGCCGCCGAGCGCGAATAGCGGCATGGCGCCGAACACCATCCAGCTCTGCCTGGCGAACGCCATGGCCGTGAGCGCCGTGCAGACACAGGTCACTCCGGTCAGGATGGCGCCGCGCTCGGTCAGCAATCTCACGGCCGGACCGGGAAGGAATATCTGCGCCAGCATCTGGCACACCCCGAAGGTGCCGAGCGACAGGCCGATCCAAAGACCGCTCCAGTGGAAGGTGTCGCCGCCCCACAGCGCCCAGCAGACGCCGTAGGCCTCGCCGGTCGCGCTGAACAGGAAGAAGAGGAGAACGACCGGCAGCAGGCTCTTGACGGCGAACACCCAGCGCAGTGGCCGCAGCGGGTTCAGAACTGCGATTTCGATCCTGCCGGAGTCCGGCGGTCGCGATTCCGGCAGCATCAGCAACGCCAGCAGGGCGTTGCATCCGTTCAAGGCCGCCGCCACGACGAACGGCAGCCGCAGCCAATGGTCGCCGAGCGCGCCGCCGAGCACGGGCCCGATGATGAAGCCCATGCCGAACATCGCATTGAGCAGCCCGAAGCGGCGGGGCCGCTCGTCCTCGCGCGAGATGTCGGTGATGTAGGCCGTGGCCACCGAGACGTTTGCGCTGGTGACGCCGGCGATGGCGCGGCCGAGCAGGAGCATCCAGAGATCGGATGCAGCGGCCAGGAACAGGTAGTTGACGATGGCGCCGGCCAGCGAGACCAGCAGCAGCGGGCGCCGGCCGAGCCGATCGCTCAGCGAGCCCAGCACCGGGGCGCAGATGAATTGCATCGTGGCGTAGAGCGCCGTCATGACGCCGAGAAGGAACGCCACGTCGCCGGTGTGGGTCACGTCATGCAGCAGCGACGGCAGGATCGGAAAGATCAGCCCGATGCCGGCGGCATCGAGCACGATGGTGAGATAGATGACGGCAACAGCGCTGGTCATGGCGCGCTCCGGTGCACGCGAGCCGACGGCGCAGATGTGCGCGACAGCTCGCTGGAGCCTGACGATCGGTCAGGCGATTGATGTGTGGGAGACGCTGGGCCGGTCCGTGCCAGAAAGGCAGATGGACGGCTTGTACTCGGCCGCAGGCAACGGCCGCTTTTCGCGACAGGCGCCGTCTATACGTGACGATCGGGCAGCGCAAGCGGCTTTTTCCGAACGACGATCGGCGCGTTCAATGCATAGTTGAGCGCCGGTCAGTGAGCGCCTCCCGTCGCAGCAGGTCCTGGGCGACCGCTTGACGAATGTATCATCAATTGATACATCCATGCCATGATCAGGAGCTTCCGCGGCAAAATCACAGAAGCCGTGTTCAATGGCGAAAACCCGAAGGGCTTTCCATCCGATCTGGTCAAGGTGGCACGTCGAAAGCTGCGCTACCTCAATGCCGCGGCCGATCTCGGCGATTTGAAATCGCCCCCCGGCAATCGCCTCGAGGCACTCGTTGGAGATCGCCACGGACAACATTCGATCCGCATCAACGATCAGTTCCGGGTGTGCTTCGTCTGGACGGCAGAAGGCCCCGCGGAGGTCGAAGTCGTGGACTATCACTAGAAGGGACGCTGCGATGACCAAGAAGCTCAAGCCCATGCACCCCGGGGAGGTTCTGCGCGAGGAATTCCTCATTCCGCTCGAGATGTCCGCGGGTGCCCTCGCGAAGGTGTGCGGCCTGCCGCGGACACGGATCGAGCGCATTGCCGGCGAGCAGACCGGCATCACGGCTGACACCGCGCTCCGGCTCGCCAAGGCGCTCGGCACGACGCCGGAGCTCTGGCTCAATCTGCAGACTGATTACGACGTCCAGATCGCGAAGCGCGATCTCGGCAAGATTCTCGATCGCATCGAGACGGTGAACAAGCCGCGGGCGGCTTGACGGCTGGAGGCTTGAGCCGTCCGCAAGGCAGGTGGATCTGAAGTTTCGTGCACTGTCACTGTAACCCTGGCTCAATCTGAAAACGGACTGCGATCTCCAGATCGCGAAGCGCGATCTTGGCAACACCCTCGACCGCATCGGGAACGTGAAAAAGCGGCGGTCGGCTTAAAGGACTGGAGGCTTGGCTTGTCCGTGGCCAATTGGACCTCAAGTTCGTGCACTGTCACCGTGACGAATAGGTGTTAAGGCTGGCGATGGTGAATTCGTCGCTCATCCGCAGCCATTCCTATTAATTAGCTTGACGATTACTATGCGAATGCAACCATAAAGAGTGTATTCTTTAATATCAATGGCCCGAGCGGTCAATATTCAGTAGTTCGACCATTTGCAAGAGAGGCAATCGATCCCGATGCAAGTAAGCCAAAGTACGACCGCGCAGCCCGGATTTTTGCCGCTCGTCATAGTAGGAGCAGGACCTGCGGGTCTTGCGGCTGGAATTTCTTGTTTAACGTCTGGCATCGACTTCCGAATCATCGACATGGGTAACTCGCTTGAGGGCCGCAGTCATGCAAGTCTCTCGGACCTGGGTCATGGGATCGGCGGAGCGGGTCTTTACTCAGATGGAAAGTTCTCGTTCTATCCGTCCGCAACGCAGCTTTGGCTCTTGGAGCCGCGTCATGATCTTGAAAAATCGTACGAATGGATGGCGTCGGAGCTGCACCGAATCGGAGTTCCATTACCGAACATTCCCTCGGACGTCTCAACCACGGAATCGACAGATTTAATAGCCGAACAGTTTCTAGAGAAGTCTTACGCGTCGCTTTATGCTAATTTTGAACAACGAGAAATCCTAATCCAGAAGATGCAAGGTGCTCTAACAGGTCGGATCTGGTCAAATACGAGGTTGTACCAAGTTGAAGAACATGAGCGAGGGCGTCTGAGCTGCCACCGAAGTTTCATCCAGCAGAGTTTAGAGTCCGGGTGGGTTGTACGCCGAGTGGCGCGGGTGGAGCAACGGGCGATTGGCGGAGCTGGTCGGGGTTGCGCAGCCGATCGCCCGTTGCGGTGAGGTTGGCGGCAAAGGCCGCAGGGGTCTGGTATCTCAGCGAGGAATGCGGCCGCGCGTTGTTGTAGTCGGCAACCCAGGCGGCGAGCCTGCGCCTGGTATCATCGAGACCGAAGAACAGCGTTTCATTCAAGAACTCGTCGCGCATCCGGCCGTTGAAGCTCTCGACGAAGGCGTTCTGGATCGGCTTGCCCGGTGCGATGAAGTGCCAGTCGATCGCGTTGTCCCTGCACCAGGCCAGCATCGCGTTGCTGGTAAACTCGGTGCCGTTGTCCGAGACGATCGAGCCCGGCTTGCCGCGCCGGGCGATGATCGAGGTCAGCTCCCGCGCCACCCGCCGCCCCGAGAGCGAAGTGTCGGCAATCGCGCCCAGGCACTCCTTGGTGACGTCGTCAACGATGTTGAGGATGCGGAAGCGCCGCCCGCCTACGAACTGATCGGACACGAAGTCCAGCGACCAGCGCGCATTCGGCCTCGCATCGACCAGGATTGGCACGCGGACGCCGCAGGCCTTGCGGCGGCTGCGGCGCTTGCGCACCGTGAGCCCTTCCTCCCGGTAAAGTCGATGGACGCGGTTGATCCCGGACGGCTCGCCCTCCCGCCGCAACAGAATGAACAGCCGTCGATAGCCGAAGCGCCGCCGCTCGCTGGCGAGCTCGCGCAAGCGGCCCCGAAGCGCGGTGTCGGGGGGCCGGCGGGACCGGTAGCGGACCATCGTCCGGTCCGCTCCGACGATCGAACAGGCCCGCCGTTCCGACAGGCCCAGCTTGGCCTGCAGGTGCGCCGCCGCGGCGCGCTTGGCGGCAGGCCTTACCATTTTTTTGAGAGCAGCTCCCGCAGCGCGGCCGCATCGAGCATCTGCTCGGCCAGCAGCTTCTTCAGCTTGGCATTCTCGTCCTCGAGCGCCTTCAGCCGCTTGGCTTCGGAGACGTCCATGCCGCCGAATTTAGCCTTCCAATTGTAGAACGTCGCTTCCGAAATCCCGTGCTTCCGAGCCAGATCGGCCGTCTTCGCACCGGCCTCGTGCTCCTTCAAAACCGCGATGATCTGCTCTTCCGTGAACCGCTTTCGCTTCATCTGTCCGTCCTTCGTCAGGCCGGACTCTAAATCGTTCTGGAGGAAATTCTTAGGGGCAGGTCACCGGGACGACAGCGGAGAACGAGGCGGGTGCGTGCCCATGCCATCAAGCTTGGCGCGCGCTCGACAACTACTTCCTGATCTTCACGCCCTTGGTCGTGAACCGCTGCGGCCGCGGCTCGGCTCGCACCGGCCGCCGCGTGACGGCGGCCTTGCCCGTGCCGGGCGGCTGATGCGCGGGCACCAGCTGATCCGGGCGGGAGCCGATCAAATCGGCGCGGCCCATGGCGCGGAGCGCGTCGCGCAGCACCGGCCAATTGTCCGGATCGTGATAGCGCAGGAACGCCTTGTGCAGGCGTCGCTGCTTCAGGCCCTTGATCGCCTCGACCTTGTCGCTGCCGTCATGGCGGACGCCGCGCAGCGGGTTGACGCCGGTGTGGTACATCGCGGTGGCCGTGGCCATCGGCGACGGCAGGAAGGTCTGGACTTGATCCGCGCGGTAGCGGTTCTTCTTCAGCCACAGCGCGAGGTTCATCATGTCCTCGTCGGACGTGCCGGGATGCGCGGCGATGAAATACGGGATCAGATAGTACTTCTTGCCCGCCTGCGCCGCGGCCGCATCGAACATCTGCTTGAAGCGGTCATAGCTGCCGATGCCCGGCTTCATCATCTTGTCGAGCGGGCCGCGCTCGGTATGCTCCGGCGCGATCTTCAGATAGCCGCCGACGTGATGCGTGACCAGCTCCTTGATGTAGGCCGGGCTCTCGACCGCGAGGTCGTAGCGCACGCCGGAGGCGACCATCACGCGCTTGACGCCCTTGACCTCGCGCACCTTGCGATAGAGCCGGATGAGGTCGTCATGCGAGGTGTTGAGGTTCGGGCAGATCTCCGGAAACACGCAGCTTGGCCGGCGGCACGCGGCCTCAACCTTGGGGTCCTTGCACGCCATCCGATACATGTTGGCGGTCGGGCCGCCGATGTCGGAGATCACGCCGGTAAAGCCCGGTGTCTTGTCGCGGATGCGCTCGATCTCCTGCAGGATGGAGCCCTCCGAGCGGCTCTGGATGATGCGGCCCTCGTGCTCGGTGATCGAGCAGAAGGTACAGCCGCCGAAGCAGCCGCGCATGATCGTCACCGAGAACTTGATCATGTCCCAGGCCGGGATCTTGGCGTCGCCATAGGACGGATGCGGCGCGCGGGCATAGGGCAGATCGTAGACGCTGTCCATCTCCGCCATGGTCAGCGGGATCGGCGGCGGGTTGAGCCAGAGGTCGCGGTCGCCATGGCGCTGCACCAGCGGCCGCGCATTGCCCGGATTGCTCTCGCGATGGAGCACGCGCGAAGCGCGGGCATAGGCTTCCTTGTCGGCCTCGACCTGCTCGCAGGACGGCAGGCGGATGACGACGTCGCCCTTCTCCCGCGCCGCGCCTTCGTCGGCGGAGTCGAGATCGTCGGCGTGCAGCTCGACGAAGCCCTCTGGCACTTTGCGGAACAGCGCGGTGCCGCGGACCGACTGGATGTCCTTGGGCGCTTCGCCGCCGGCGATGCGGTGCGCGACCTCGATCACGGCGCGCTCGGCATTGCCGTAGATCAGGATGTCGGCCTTGGCGTCGGCCAGTACCGAGCGGCGCACCTTGTCGGACCAGTAGTCGTAATGCGCGATGCGGCGCAGCGACGCCTCGATGCCGCCGAGCACGAGCGGAACGTCCTTGAACGCCTCGCGGCAGCGCTGCGCATAGACCAGCGTGCAGCGGTCCGGCCGCCTGCCGCCTTCGCCATTTGGCGTATAGGCGTCGTCGCTGCGGATGCGGCGATCGGCGGTGTAGCGGTTGACCATGGAATCCATGTTGCCGCCGGTGACGCCGAAGAACACGCGCGGTTTGCCGAGCGCCTTGAACGGCTCGGCGGAGTGCCAATCGGGCTGCGAGATGATGCCGACGCGAAAGCCCTGGGCCTCGAGCAGCCGGCCGATGATCGCCATGCCGAAGGAAGGATGGTCGACATAGGCGTCGCCGGTCACCAGCACGATGTCGCAGGCGTCCCAGCCGAGCGCGTCCATCTCCTTGCGGCTCATCGGAAGGAACGGCGCAGGCCTGAGGTCCGCGCGATGGCGCGGCCAGGAACTCAGCGGTGGGGCGGTGAGGGCGATGTTCATCGCCCACGCATAGAGCCGCAGCGCTGCGAGTTCAACCGAAGCCCCGGTCGCAGGCGAGGGCAGGTGGTCAATTTGTCCGGAATGGTTCCCGCGGCGTTGCGCGGCCGACCTGACGTCGCGGTTCCTGCCGTCTCAGTTGAGGTGATGCGACGCGCCGTTGCGGCGCTTGAGCCAGCCATGGCCGAAATAGGCCAGCAGCGCGGCTGCGGCAAGCATGATCCACATCGAGGGCATCTTCGAGCGCGGGCTGCCGCCGGCCTCGCCGACCGTGACGGGCGCCATGCCGGGCTCGGTCATCGACACCAGCCGCAGGCCGGCGGCGTCGGTCGCGCGCCGCATGTCGGCGATGGCGGAGTGGGGCAGCGGGTCGGACGCGAACAGCCGACCTGTCGCCGGTGCGTCGGACGCGGCGAGGTCGCTCGGCGGCGGCTCCATCGAAGACTGCGCGGCCTGGGTGCCGGAGGGCAGCTGCGCAAAGGAGTTCAGGTTCGCCGGCCGATGCGGCTTCGGTCCGTGCTGCGCCATCCGGTCCGGCTTCTCGGCCTTGTCCATCTTCTTCGGCGTCATGCTCTGCGGCACCGCGACCCGCACCTGCGGCCGCGAATAGGACGCCGGCTGGGTGACGGCCAGCATGCGGTCGGACCAGGCCATATAGGCCTTGCAGAGATCGTTGCAGTACTGGCCGTTGACCATGTCGCCGTTGGCGGGGCCGGCCTGCGCGGCGCCGGGCGCGGCAATGCAGATGACGGAGACCAGCGCGGCGGCCGCTCCGAGCCTCGACGATGTCAAAACAGGCAATGCGCTCAACTGGCCGATCATCGCAATTTCCCCCGTCGCGGTTTCACGCCGTTTGAGGAATAACGACAGCTGGTCTGGTCGAGAGTTGGATCAGATCGCGTCAACATCCGGATGAGTTGAGGTCAATTTGCTGATGCGAGGCGTTATCAATAAAAGGGGACGGGCTTTGCTGTTCGACATCGACGGCACGCTCGCTGATACCGATGCGCTGCATCTGCAGGCCTTCAACGCGGTGTTCGGGCCATATGGCCATGCGTTCGACCGCGCGCGGGCGGCACGCGAACTGCTCGGCCGATCCAATTTGTCGATCTCCGCCCAATTTCTGCCCGATGAGCCGCCCGAGCGGCGCGCGGCGGTCATGGCGCAGAAGGAGGAGGTGTTTCGCAGCCTCGCCGCCGGCGCGGTGCAGCCGCTGCCGGGCCTGATGGCGCTGCTCGATCGGGCCGCGGCGGCGGCGATTCCAGTGGTGGCCGTGACCAACGCGCCGCGGGCCAATGCCGAGCTGATCCTGCACGGGCTCGGCCTGATGGACCGGTTTCGCGCCGTGGTCATCGGCGACGAGCTGCCGCACGGCAAGCCGCACCCGCTGCCCTATCTGGAAGGCCTGCGCGCGATCGATGCCGTGCCGGAACGGTCGGTCGCCTTCGAGGATTCCCGCGCCGGCATCGCGGCGGCGACGGCGGCCGGCATCGCCACCGTCGGCATGCGCACCAATCTCGGTCACGACGAGCTGATCGCGGCCGGCGCGGCGCTGACCGCGGCTGCGTTCGACGACGCCGGCGTGCTGGATCTGGTGATGGCGCGGCTGGGAGGGAGATTGTGAGCGACGCGTCGCCATCCGGCGATAATGCCGCCTGCGGCGGAGCTGACATGTCGCTGACATCCGGCAACAGCTTGCGGTCACCGCGCTTGCGGCATGGTGTCGACGAACGCGGCCGCCGGGTTGGCCGTGACGAGATCAAGGTGAGACGCATGCGCAAGTTGTTGATCGCGGCCGGCCCCTCGGAACAGCCGTTCCGGCTGATGTTGCAGGTCGATGACGAGGGATCAGCATCCAATCAGCGCGGCCGTCGCCCCAGTGGAGCAGGGCGAGCCAAGCGCGCCGATGGCCGCGCCAAGCGTTCGGCCCGGCCGTTTCGCTGGGCGCAGCCGTCGCGCGCAATGGCCGCCATCCTTCGCGGCTTGCGGGCGACGCTGCTGGCGTTCTCTCCCGTGGAGATCCGGAGCGATGTGAGCGTACGCCAGGAGGCCTTGCGGGACATGTCGCCGGTTGTGCCGCGGCTCCGCGCCGTCGGCGGCTGCGGAGGAACGCGCGAGGCCGCCGCCGTGCCGGCCGGCGCGCTCAATGCGATGGTCTGCGCTGCGGCCACGCCGCGCCATCACGTCCGGTCGATGGAGACGCCGCGTGCCCAGCGCCGGCGGCTGCGCGCCTGCTGATCGCATCACCGCATGGGTGCCCCTGCATGCACCGTCCGTCGCAACTTGCTTGTCCGCAGCCCGATGCCGTGATTGAAACGGACGGTGCGCGCCAGGCTCGCTGTGCTCGCCTCGCAGAAGGACGGATCGATCATGTTCGTGGCGCGTGTCCTGCCGATGGCCGCCGCCTTTCTCTGCGCGACCGCCGCCCTCGCGGCCGACAAGCCCGGCGACACCAGGGGTACGGTGCTGGAGCCGTCGCCGGCCAATCTTGCGCTGACCTGGAGCGGGGCCAACCTGGTGTTGCCGGCGACACTCGCCGGCGGACGGCGCTGGGAGGGCCGTGCGGAGGACGCGCCCGACGTGATCGGGATCGCGCCGCTCGTGATCGTGATGCACGGGTCGAGCGGCGTCGCGCCGGCGGTGAAGGAGTTCCAGGCCTGGCTCGCCGACGAGCTCGGAGTGGCATCGGTGGCGCCCGACAGCCTCGCGATTCCCGACCGGCTGACCTACACCTCGCCGGTCGACGTCGCGACCTATGAGCACGTCCACGCCTTGCGGCTGGCCGAGCTGGAGAACGCGCTGAAGGCGTCGCGCGACTGGAGCTGGGTCGACCGGCTGCGGATCGTGCTGGCGGGCACCAGCGAGGGCGCGGTGGCGGTCGGCCGCTACGCCGGCAAGGACGTGGCGGCGCGGCTGATCTTTTCGTGGTCGTGCGAGGACAACTACTTCGTCACCGCGCCCGGACTCGGCATCGGCCCGACCGAGCCGGTGCTGAACGCGATTTCGGCGCGCGATCCCTATTTCTCGGCCGCCAATCCCTGGAACAAGGACCGCGCCGTCACCGGCTCCTGCGCCGCCGCGCTCAAGGACGATGCGAAGGCGGAGGTGATGGTGATCGATGCCGACGTCCATACGATCCTGAACCGGCCGGAGGTGCACGAGCGGAGCGCGCGATTCCTGCGCGGCGTGTTGGATCCGTGATCGGGCGGGCGGAGGTTTGACGAGTGCTGAGACTGCTCGTGCTCGAAGGCAACTCGCTGGACGGCCGGCGCCGCTGGGCCGAGGTCGCCGGCGCCACGCCGTCGGAGAGCTACGCGGCCGTGCTGCGCGCGCTGGCGCCGCACGCGGCGATTGACATCGCCACGCCCGCTGATGCCGATGCGCGCCTGCCGCAGCCGATCGAGGCCTATCAGGGCATCGTCATCACCGGATCAGCGCTCAACATCTATCAGCGCGAGCCGGAAGCGCTGCGCCAGATCGAGCTGGTGCGGACGATCTTCGCGCGGGGCGTGCCGATGTTCGGCTCATGCTGGGGACTCCAGCTCGCAACCGTGGCGGCCGGCGGCGAGGTGTCGCTCAATCCGGCCGGCCGTGAGGTCGGCTTTGCGCGCAAGATCGCGCTGACGGAGGCGGGCCGCGACCATCCGATGCATGCGGCGCGGGGCGCCGTGTTCGATGCCCCGGCGATCCATAGCGACATCGTCACCCGGCTGCCGCCGGATGCGACGGTCACCGCGCATAATGCCATGAGCGAGGTGCAGGCCGCGGAGATCCGCAGCGGCTACGGCCGGTTCTGGGGCGTCCAATATCATCCCGAATTCAGCCTGCAGGACGTTGCCTGGGTGCTCCGCCGCATCGGCCAGCCGCTGGTCGAGGAGGGCTTCTTCGTCGATCCGGCGGAGCTCGAGCGCTACGCAGCCGATCTCGCCACCCTGCATCACGACCGCGCCCGGCGCGACATTCTGTGGCGGCTCGGGCTCGACCAGGACGTCGCGAATGACGGGGTCCGGCAGGCCGAGATCAGCAACTGGATCGCCTCGCTCGCGTGACGCTGAGAACGCTACCGCATGAACTGAATGATGAGCGGCGCCAGCGCCACGTTCATCAGCCCGACCAGCACCATCACGAGGCCGGCGATCGCGCCTTCCTCGCGGCCGATCTGGTGGGCGCGCGCGGTGCCCGCACCATGCGCGCCGACGCCGAACAGCGCGCCCTTGGCGAGCGTCGAGCGCAGTGGCAGCCGCGCCAGCACGACGTCGCCGACGGCGGCGCCGATGATGCCGGTGAGCACGACGAACACGGCCGTGAGATCGGGGATGCCGCCGATCTCGCCTGAGACTTCCATCGCGAACGGCGTGCTCATCGAGCGCGGCAACAGGCTCAGACGCAGCTCGCCATCGATGCCGAGGACATAGGCCAGTGCCCAACTGGTCGCCACGGCGGTGAGGCTGCCCGCGACCATGCCGGCCAACAGCAGCGGCCAGCGGCGGCGGATCAGCGCGCGTTGCTCATAGATCGGCACGGCGAAGGCGACGGTGGCCGGGCCGAGCAGCGCCACCAGCCAATGCGTGCCGCGGATGTAGTCGCGATAGGAGACGTTGAGCGCGAGCGCCGCGATCATCAGCAGCGCGGGCGCCACCGCGAGCGGCATCAGCCACCAGCGCGGCCAGCGCCGGTGCACGCGCTTCGCCAGCAGATAGAGCAGGATCGTCGCGAGCGACCAGACCGCCGCCTGGATCAGCGGCTCACGCCACAGCGCGGCGAGGGTCATGACGCTCGGTCCAACGGTAGCAGAGGTCGATCGTGAGCGCGGTCACGCACATCACGGCGGTGGTGCTGACGACGATCAAGGCAAAGATCTTCAGGCCAAGCAGGCCGAACAGCTCGCGATGGTCGAGCAGCGCCAGCACCGCCGGCACGAAGAACAGCAGCATCTCGGCGAGCATCCAGTTCGCGCCGCGCTTCATGCTGGCGACCTTCAGCCCGCCGGCCAGGAACAGGGCGAGCGCGAGTGCCATTCCGATGATGCCGCCGGGCAATGGCAGGCCGGTCGTCCGGGCCAGCGCCTCGCCGACAGCCCAGAACAGGCCGAGCAGGCCGATCTGCACCAGTCGGCTGCGGCGGAACAGGCGATGGACCCCAATGGAAATGTTGCGATGCATCATGCGGCGGCGTCCAAAAAGTGATTGTGCTTTTCAAGGTATGCCGCATCGCAGCATGTAGAAAGCGAATTGAATGAATGGTAATAAGTCCAAAATAGAATACTAGGGCGCGATTATGGAACTCCGTACCCTCAGGACCTTCGTCGAGGTCGTCCGGCAAGGCGGCTTCTCCCAGGCCGCCAAGGTGGTGTTTGCGACCCAGTCGACCGTGAGCAAGGCCGTCAAGCAGCTCGAGGACGAGCTTGGATTGCCGCTCTTGGACCGGCTCGGCCACAAGAGCCGCATGACAGCGGCTGGCGAGATCGTCTATCGCCGTGCGATCCGGCTGCTGACGGAGCGCGATGATCTGCAGGCGGAGCTCGCCGAGCTGCGCGGCTTGACGCGCGGCGTGCTGCGCCTCGGCCTGCCGCCGATCGGATCGAGCACGCTGTTCGCGCCGTTGTTCGCGCTCTACCGCCAGCTTCATCCGGAGATCGAGATCCGGCTGGTGGAGCACGGCAGCGACCGGCTCAGCGAATTGCTGGCTGCAGGCGACATCGATTTTGCCGGCCTGCTGCCGCCGATCGCCGATGAGTTTGCCGCGCAGATCGTGCGCCGCGAGCCGCTGATGGCGCTCGTTTCTGTCGAGCATCCGCTGGCCCGCCGCGAGACGATCACGCTCGCCGAGCTGCGCGACACGCCGTTCGTGCTGTTCGAGGCCGGCTTCGCGCTCAACCGCATCCTCCGCGAGGCCTGCCGCCGCAACGGCTTCGAGCCGGTTGTGGCCGCGCGCAGCACGCAGATCGATTTCATTGCCGAACTCGCCGGCGCCGGTCTCGGGGTTGCCTTTCTGCCGCGCATGATTGCGACCCAGCGCACGCAGGTGCCGATCAGTCTCGTCCTGCTCGACGAGCCCGGCACCGAATGGACGCTGGCGATGGCCTGGCGTCGTGGCGCCTATCTCTCGCCGGCCGCGGCGGCGTGGCTACGGCTGGTGCGCGAGCGCGGCGAGGCGTGAACATGAGTGCGACGATGTCGCTTCATCTGTGAGGAACGTGCGGCGAGACGGTCGGTGTCGCCATGGCGATTGGAAAGGACCTGAGCTCTACGCACAACTCGCAACGATCGAACACCTGTCGCAACGCCGCGAAAGCGCGAGCCCGGAGAGGCGACCTCGGACGTGCGGACGGGAACGGCAGGAGCTGACGAAGGTTGCCTTCGCGCATGACTCGCTGAGCTGCGCTCCCACAGGCTGACGTCCCGTGCGTGACTGAGTGCGCGGGAACCAGGGGTGCTTTGACGCGTTTCCGCCTGCTCCGAAAGAACGTGACACGCGCAGGCGTGCCGCGAGCCCATTGATTGAACCGGAGGGGCAGGATGTGCCGCTGGATCGCGTACCGCGGTGAGACGACCGCCTTCGAGCACTATGTGACCGAGCCGGAACATTCCCTGGTGACGCAGAGCATCCGCGCGCTGGAATCCACCGCAGGCACAAATGGCGATGGCTTCGGTCTGGGTTGGTATGGGGATCATCCTGAGCCCGGCCTGTATCGCGAGACGCGCCCGGCGTGGTCCGATGAGAACCTCCGCTATCTCTGCCGACACCTGCATTCACATCTGTTCTTCGCGCATGTGCGCGCCGCGACCGGCACGGCCGTGACCCGTCAGAACTGCCATCCGTTTGCCTGCGGCCGCTGGCTATTCATGCACAACGGCTTCGTCGGTAGCTGGAACAGGCTTCGCCGCAAGGTCGAGGCAATGATCCCGGACGCGCTGTATCCGTCGCGGCTCGGCACCACCGATTCCGAAGCCGTGTTCCTCGCCATCGTCGGCGCCGGCATCGATCAGGACCCGATCGGTGCGACATCGAACGTGCTGCGCGCGCTCCGCCAGCTGGTCAACGAGGACGGTCTGCGTGAGCACCTGCGCTTCACGTCCGCCCTGTCGAACGGCCACGATCTCTACGCATTTCGCTTCGCTGCGAATGATCGCGCCAACTCGCTTTACTACCGGGAAGATGGTGATCAGGTCATCGCCGTCTCCGAGCCTTTTGACAAGGAGCCGGACTGGATCGAGGTTCCGCCCGATCACGTGCTGGTCGCGCGCGCGTCCAGACGCGCTGAAATCGTTCCGCTATTTGACGCAGACTCTGCCGGTTTCGCCGCGGAACACAAACGAAGACAGAGGGTTGTCGGCGGCACCTAAGAACAACAGGAACTGGATGATCCGCGATGTGCGGCATTTGTGGTGAAGTCAGGATTTCCGGACAGCCCGCGCTCGCGGCGCTCGGCCGCGTCAACGATGCGATGCAGGCGCGCGGTCCCGACGCCACTGGCCTCTACGTGCAGGGCGGAATCGCGCTGGGCCACCGTCGTCTCAGCATTCTCGATCTATCAGCCGCCGCGCAGCAGCCGATGATCGATGCCGCGCTCGGCCTCGGCATCGTGTTCAATGGGTGCATCTATAATTTCCGCGAGCTGCGCGCCGAGCTGCAGGCGAAGGGCTATCGCTTCTTCTCCGACGGCGATACCGAGGTGATCCTCAAGGCCTATCATGCCTGGGGCAAGACCTGCGTTCAGCGCTTCAAGGGCATGTTCGCCTTCGCGCTGTGGGAGCGCGACAGCGGACGCGTCGTGATCGCGCGCGACCGTCTCGGCATCAAGCCGCTGTACTACACCGAGGGGCCAGGCTTCCTCCGCTTTGCCTCGTCCCTGCCGGCGCTGCTCGCCGGTGGTGATGTCGACACCTCGATCGACCGAACGGCGCTGCATCATTTCTTCAGTTTTCACGCCGCCGTTCGGGCGCCGCGTACGATCCTCAATGGCGTGAAGAAGCTCGAGCCGGCGACGTTGCTGACGATCGAGCCCGATGGAACGCAGCGCCGCGAAAGGTACTGGCAGTTCAGCGTCGGCGCGTCGCGCTCTACCGATCGCGCCATGAGCCAGGAAGAATGGTCGGATGCATTACTGGACGCGATGACATCGGCGGTGGACCGTCGCCGCGTCGCCGACGTGCCCGTCGGTGTGCTGTTGTCGGGCGGGCTGGATTCGTCGCTGCTGGTCGCGCTGCTGTCCAAGCTGGGACACGAGGACATCCGCACCTTCTCGATCGGCTTTGACGCTGTGGGCAAGCACACCGGCGATGAATTCCACTACTCCGACATCATTGCACGGACGTTCGGCACCAACCACGAGCAGATCAGGATAGGCGGCAACCGCGCGCTCGACGCCTTGCCCCATGCCATCGCGGCCATGTCCGAGCCGATGGTCAGCCACGACGCGGTCGCATTCTATCTCCTGTCGTCCGAGGTCGCCAAGCGTGTCAAGGTGGTGCAGAGCGGGCAGGGTGCGGACGAGGTGTTCGGCGGGTACAGCTGGTATCCGGGCTTTCTCTCGGCCAACGATCCCGTTCAGCAATATCAGAATGTCTATTTCGACTGGACGCATTCGGATCTGCAGCGGCTGCTGGCGCCGGAGTGGCTCGGCGGCGACGAGAGCCTGGCATTCGTGGAGCGCTTCTTCGCAGCTCACGCTGGCGCTTCGGCGGTGGACAAGGCTCTGCAGATCGACACCGAGATCATGCTGGTCGACGATCCCGTGAAGCGGGTCGACAACATGACGATGGCGTTCGGGCTGGAGGCCCGCGTGCCGTTCCTCGATCACGACGTGGTGGAGCTCGCCGCGCGCATCCCCGCCGAGCTGAAGGTGAAGAGCGGCGGCAAGCACATTCTCAAGGAGGCGGCACGCCGCTGCGTGCCGGCGGAGGTGATCGACCGTCCCAAGGGATACTTTCCGGTGCCGTCGCTGCGCTATCTGCGCGGCCCGTTCCTCGACTATGTCCGGGACGTGCTCAACGACGAGAAGGCGCGCGCACGCGGCCTCTACCAGCGCGACCTTATCGACCACATGCTGCAAAACCCCGAAGCCGAGATGAGCCCCAAGGGACATTCGCGGCTGTGGCAGGCGGCCCTGCTCGAGGCATGGCTGCAGACTCACGGCATTTGACGTCTGACAGGATTGATCACATGGGATTGGATCCACGCATCTTGGAGAAGCTGCGGCTCGGCCTGAGCGATGACGAGCGTCGTCTGGTGATCCGCTCGGCCACCGGCAGCGAGGAAGTCACGGAATATTCGTTCGGCATCGAGGAGGAGTACTTTCTCGTCGATGCGCAGACGCGCGATGTCGCGATCCGCACGCCGGACGATCTGTTCGAGGCCGCCAACTGGTCGACCGGCGGGCAGGCCATGCGCGAGATGCTGCAGGCGCAGCTCGAGGTCGCCACCAACGTGCATGTCGATGTCGGCGATGCGCGCGAGGAGCTGAAATTCCTGCGGCGTGAGGTTGCCAGCGTGGCGAGTCAGTATGGCCTGACCATTCTGGCCTGCTCCACGCATCCGACCGCGACGTGGCGCAGCTCACAGCCGAGCCCCAAGCCGCGCTACGCGGAGATGATGGAGGACCTCCGCATCGTCGGCCAGCGCAACATGCTGTGCGGCATGCACGTGCATGTCCAGTTGCCGGACCCGGACCTGCGCTTCGCGGTGATGCGGGCGATGCTCCCTCACATCCCGGTGTTCGTCGCGCTGTCTGCGTCCTCGCCGTTCTGGAATTCGCGCGAGACCGGCCTGAAGGGCTATCGGCTCGCCGCCTATGACGAGCTGCCGCGCAGCGGCCTGCCCGAGCTCTTCACCTCGAAGCAGCAATATGATCGCTATGTCGCGGCGCTGACGAAGTCCGGCGTGATGCCGGACGAGAGCCATGTCTGGTGGGCGATGCGGCCGTCGCTGCGGCATCCGACCTTGGAGTTGCGTGCGCCCGACGTCTGCACGTCGGTGGATGACGCCGTGGCGATTGCCTCGCTCTATCGCGCTTTGGCACGCTACCTCTATCTCAATCCCGATCTTGCGGAGAGCGTCGGCAATGTCGAGCGCGCGATCGCGGTCGAGAACAAGTGGCGGGCGCAGCGCTATGGCACCGACTGTCTGTTCGTGACCGAGGACGGTCCCGTGACGGGCCAGGAGATCCTCAACCGCATGATCGCGGATGTCGCACCGCATGCGGAGGCTCTTGGATGTCTCGCCGAGGTCGAGCACTGCCGCATCATCATGCAGTTCGGCAGCTCGGCCGACTATCAGCTGCAGGCCTATCGCGAGTCCGGCGGACAATTGTCGGCCGTGACGCGCTGGATCGAGTCCGCGACGGTGTCGCGCGCCGAGCCGCCGCGCTCACAGGCACCGGTCGAGCCGGCACAACGACGCGGGCCTAGGTCGGCTGCCTGATCACACGGCCGTCGCGCGCGATGAGGCGGCCGTCCTTGTAGACTGAGCGGCCCTTTGGCACGGCGACGACGGCCTCCGGCACGTGCTCGGCATCGAGGGTGATGAAGTCGGCCCGCGCGCCGACGCGCAGGCCGTAGTCCGCAAGCCTCAAGGCCTTGGCGCCGGCCTCGGTGACGAGGTCAAAGGCCATCCGCAACTCGTCATCGACATAGAAGCCGGAGCGATAGCCGACCATCATGGCGCGGTTCAACAGATCGCCGTCGCCATAGGGCCACCAGGAATCGCGGATGTTGTCGTTGCCGCTGAACACGGTGACCCCCGCCGCGCGCAGCACCGCCACCGGCGGGAAGGGCCGCGCGCCCGGAGCGTTGGTCATGATGGCGACGCCAGACGCCGCCAGGACGTCGGCAATCTTCTTCAGCGGGTCAGCAGGCAGGTCGCCGAGCGCGTAGGCGTGGCTGACCGCGACGCGCCCTTGCATGCCGAGGGCGCGCGTGCGCGCCGCGATCTGCTCCAGCTCGAACAGGCCGAGCATGCCCGGATCGTGCAGATGGATATCGACATCGACGCCGTGCTTGTGGGCTGTGCCGAACACGACGTCGAGATGCCTTTCGACGTCGCGGTCGAAGCTCGCGGGGTCGAGCCCGCCGACGAGGTTGGCGCCGAGCCGGATGGCCTCGTCGAGCAGCTCGGGCGTGCCCGGGCTCTTGAGGATGCCGCTCTGCGGAAAGGCGACGAGCTGGATCTCGATCAGCTCGCGATACTCGTCGCGGACGCG
Organism: Bradyrhizobium sp. SZCCHNS1050; assembly: GCF_032484785.1. Classification (NCBI taxonomy): domain Bacteria; kingdom Pseudomonadati; phylum Pseudomonadota; class Alphaproteobacteria; order Hyphomicrobiales; family Nitrobacteraceae; genus Bradyrhizobium; species Bradyrhizobium sp. SZCCHNS1050. The sequence goes on from NZ_JAUETR010000001.1 coordinate 3,446,286, forward strand.
CAGGATCGTTTCCAGCGATGTGAGGCCGACGGAGCCGTCGACCATCACATGGCTGCGCATCCGCGTGGTGCCGTGGCCGATGCAGAGATCGAGCTGGTTGCGGGCGCGCACGTCCATCGGCGCCGCCGCCGCCATGTTCTGCGCCTGGAACGTGACGCGCTCATGCACGTCGAAGCCGTTGGTGCACGGCTTGTGCGGCTTCCAGGCATCGCCGTAGAAGCTGGTGTCGAGATGGATGTGGCCCTCGACCAAGCCTGGCACGAGCAGCGCGCCGCCGAGATCGATCACCTCGCGCGCCTCTGGGCGCTCGGTCTCAGCGAGAACACCGCTGATGCGGCCGCCGTCGACCGTGATCGCATGGCGCGCGCCGCGGTCGAGCCGCGCATTGATGAACAGCTTGTCGACGGCCATGCACGATCCTTCCCATCCATCCGCCAGCATCGGAGCCGCCGGAGGGGCGGTCCGATGCTGGTGCCGATGAGACCACATTCTTGGCGAGGAGCCGCGACAGCCGCAAGCGTCTTCAGGCGGCGATCGCCTGCGGCAGTCCGGCGAGCCAGTCGCGCGCCAGCGTCACATCCGCCTGCGACAATTGGTGCCCCGCCGGAAGCGTCGTGTGGGTCACGTCGGCGCCGGCCTCGGTGAGCTGCGTGCACAGCTTCGCCGAATTGCTGGCGGGTACGATCGGATCAGCGAGCCCCGACAGCATCAGCACCGGCCGGCGCGCGAGCCTGGCGGCCGGAGGATGCGCCAGCGGCACCATGGCGCGGAACAGCACTGCACCGGTCAGCGCTTCCGGCTGCAGCAGCAGCAGCGCGGCGGCGATGTTGGCGCCGTTGGAGTAGCCGACCGCGACCGGCGCTCCGATCCCGTAGTGCTGACGCGCCTCGCCGACGAAGGCGCCGAGCTCCAGCGCGCGCCGGCGGACGTCGTCCTCGTCGAACACGCCCTCGGCAAGCCGGCGGAAGAAGCGCGGCATGCCATGCTCGAGCACCTGTCCGCGCGGCGACAGCAGGGCGGCGCCGGGCGACAGCGTGGCGCCGAGCGGCAGCAGATCGTTCTCGTCGCCGCCGGTGCCGTGCAGGAGCAGCAGTGGGGCTGCTCCCGGCGTGTGTCCCGGCTGGAAGCGGTGGGTGAAGGACAATGCCACGGTCATGATGCGGCCTCTTCGAGGTTGGGCAGCACGCCTTCGATCTGCTTGCGGTGCGATTCGAGGAAGGCGGGCAGCTTCAGGTTTCGTCCGAGCTCGGCGACCGGCTCGTCGACCGCGAAGCCCGGGATATCGGTCGCGATCTCGAACAGCACCCCGCCTGGCTCACGGAAGTAGATCGAGCGGAAGTAGTTGCGGTCCTTCTGCTCGGTCGGATGCAGGCCGTGGCGATCGACCAGCCGCTGCGCCATCACGCCCTGTGCGGCGTCATCGGCGGCGCGGAAGGCGATGTGATGCACCGACCCGGCGCCCTGCGCGCCGCGCAGGAAGCCCTTGGCCTCGTAGATGTCGACCACGCTGCCCTGCGCGTCGCCCGGCGCCTTGAAGCGGATGACCGAGCCTTCGCGGCCTTGCTCTGCAAAGCCGAACACATCGGTCAGCACGGCGGCGGTCTTCTCGGCGGAGTCGAGCAGCAGGGTCACGCCGTGGAAGCCGCGGATCGCGTGCTCGGCCGGAATGTCGCCATTGCTGCAGCCGGGCTCGTTCTCCGCGCCGGGGACGCCGACCAGCGCGAGCGCCATGCCGTCCGGATCGGCGAACGGCAGCACGGATTCACCGAAGCGCTTCTCCAGCGCCTCATAGGCGATGCCCTTCTCGGTCAGGCGCTGCGTCCAGTAGCCAAGGGAGCGCTGCGGCACCCGGAACGCGGTCTGGTGGGTCTCGCCGACGCCGCGGCGGCCCGGCCGCACGCCGGCCCAGGGGAAGAAGGTCAGGATGGTGCCGGGGCGGCCGGTCTCATCGCCGTAGTAGAAATGATAGGTGCCGGGATCGTCGAAATTGACCGTCTTCTTGACGAAGCGCAGGCCGAGGTCGCGGGTGTAGAAGCCGAAATTGCGGATCGGATCGCCGGCAATCGCAGTCACGTGGTGCAGTCCGGGCATGTGGGTCTCCTGTCGATGGGCCGCCGAAAGGGCCGTTGATTTCCTGGGCACAATATTGGCCGGCTTTGATTTGGAGACAATCCGTGCTCTTGTGACGTCTCTGTCTACGATTTGGCGACAATGGCGGGCCTATGGACAAGCTGAGCAGCCTGCGGGCCTTCGTGAAGGTGGTCGAGAGCGGCAGCTTCGCCGAGGCCGGCCGGCAGTTGCGGCTGTCGCGCTCGGCGATCTCGAAATATATCGGCGAGCTTGAGCAGAGCCTCGGCGTGCAGTTGATCGTCCGCACCACCCGCCATGCCAGCCCGACCGAGACCGGCCAGCTCTATTTCGAGCGTGCAGTCTCGATTCTCGCCGAGCTCGACGCCGCCGATCAGGCCGTCAGCCAGTCGCAGGCCGCGCCGCGCGGGCTCTTGCGCGTCAATGCGCCGATGTCGTTCGGCACCATGCGGCTCGGTCCCGTCGTCGCCGATTTCATGGCCCGCTATCCCGAGCTGCAGTTGCAGATCGTGCTGAGCGACGACCTGCTCGATCCGGTCCAGGACGGTTTCGATGTGACCTTGCGGATCGCCGAGCTGGAATCGTCGAGCCTGGTGGCGCGGCGGATCATGCCGGTGGAGCGCGTGATCTGCGCCGCGCCGGCCTATCTCGCGCGGCACGGCACGCCTGGCAGCCCGGAGGAGCTGCGTCGTCACACCTCTCTCACCTACGGTTTCCTGCTGACCGGCAATCAGTGGAAGCTCACCGGCCGCGACGGCGACCACTGGGTCCAGCCGGCGTGGTCGTTGTGCGTCAACAATGCCGAGGTGCTGCGCGACGTTGCCATCAGGGGACAGGGCATTGCGCTGATCCCGCGCTTCATTGCGGCGGACGCGCTCGAGAGCGGCGCGCTGACCGCGATCCTCGCCGATTACGCCGCGCCGCCGCTCGCGCTGTATGCGATCTATCCGCCGACGCGGCACCTCTCGGTGAAGGTGCGGCTGTTCATCGACTTCCTGGTCGAGCGCTTCGGCAAGGAGCGCGACGTGACCAGCCCGTAGGCTGAGACTGAACTGCAAATCGCCTCGAACCTTTAACCTGGCGCTGATAGTGTTCCGAACCGGCAGCAGAGGGAACGATGCATGGGGCGGCTGAGCACGCATATTCTGGATACAGTCAGGGGCAAGCCCGCGGCCGGCGTCGCGATCGATCTCGATGTCCTCGAGCCGGACGGCTCCTGGCGCCGCGTCAAGCAGGTCCGGAGCAATGCCGACGGGCGCACCGACCAGCCGGTGCTGGCGGACGATGACTTCGCCACCGGCACCTACATGCTGACCTTCCATATGGGAGCTTATTTCAAGGCCCATGGCCTCGCCTTGGGCGACCCGCTGTTTCTCGATCTGATCCCGCTCCGCTTTTCCGTCGCCGATGCCGGCGCGCACTATCATGTGCCGCTGCTCGCGACGCCCTGGAGCTACCAGACCTATCGCGGGAGCTGATCCGGATGAGTGCTGACGTCTATCCGCGCGACATGGTCGGCTACGGCCGCACGCCGCCGCATCCGCGCTGGCCCGGCGATGCCCGCATCGCGGTGCAGTTCGTGATCAACTACGAGGAGGGCGGCGAGAACAACATCCTGCACGGTGACGCCGCCTCCGAAGCCTTCCTGTCCGAGATCGTGGGCGCCCAGCCGTGGCCGGGCCAGCGCCACATGAACATGGAATCGATCTACGAGTTCGGCTCGCGCGCCGGCTTCTGGCGGCTGTGGCGGATGTTCACCGCGCGCAAGCTGCCGGTGACGGTGTTCGCCATCGCGAGCGCGATGGCGCGCAATCCGGATGCTGTTGCTGCGATGAAGGAAGCCGGCTGGGAGATCGCCTCCCACGGCCTGAAATGGATCGACTACCGCGATGTCCCCGAGGTCGACGAGCGCGCCGATATCGAGGAGGCTATCCGGCTCCATACCGAGCTGACGGGCGAGCGGCCGCTCGGCTTCTACCAGGGCCGCACGTCGGAGCGCACGCTCGACATCGTGTTGAACGAGCAGGGCTTCGTCTACAGCGCCGATTCTTATGCGGACGAATTGCCGTACTGGATCGCAGGGCCGCACGGCCCGCAACTGATCGTGCCCTATACGCTCGATGCCAACGACATGCGCTTCGCCACCCCGCAGGGCTTCAATTCCGGCGACCAGTTCTTCGCCTATCTGAAGGACAGTTTTGATACGCTCTACGCGGAGGGCGCGGAGAGCCCGCGCATGATGTCGGTCGGGTTGCACTGCCGGCTGGTCGGCCGCCCCGGGCGCGCGGCCGCGCTGGCGCGCTTCCTCGACTACATCACGGGTCATGACAAGGTCTGGGTCGCGACCCGGCTCGACATCGCGCGGCACTGGATCCGGACGCATCCGCCGGCCGGCGCGTGGCGGCCCTCGCAGATGTCGCGCGTGCTGTTCGTGGAGCGCTATGGCGACATCTTCGAGCACTCCCCGGAGATTGCCGACCGCGCCTATCGCGCCGGCCTGTCCGCATTCGACGACGCCGCGGACGCGCTGCATACGACGCTCATGAACGTCGTCCGCGCCATGAGCCGCGACGAGAAGCTGAAGCTGATCCGCGCCCATCCGGAGCTCGCCGGCCGCGAGGCACTGGCGGGTGAGATGACGAACGACTCGATCGGCGAGCAGGGTCGGCTCGGCTTCACCTCGCTGTCGCGCGCCGAGTTCGAGCGCGTCGCCGACATCAACCGCCGCTATCGCGACAAGTTCGGCATGCCGCTGATCGTCGCTCTGGCGCTGCACGCCGACCGCCCCTCGGTCATCGCCGAGATGGAGCGTCGCATCGGCAACGACCCGGACAGCGAGATCGCCAACGCCATCGACCAGATCGGCCACATCACCCGGGCCCGGCTGGCGAAGAAGTTCGATCAGGACTGAGCAAGGATCCGCTCGGCGTCGGCAGCGACATCGAGCAGCAGGCGGTCGTGGCCGCGGGCCGCGATGAGTTGCAGACCGAATGGCAGCCCGTGAACGTTGGCGCCGCAGGGGATCGAGATCGCCGGCACGCCGGCGTGATTGGCGTAAGGCGTGAACACCGCATGCGCGCGCGGGCTCGCCGGCTTGCCGCCGATCTCGGACGGGCCGAGCTGCGTGAACGGCCAGGCGACGCAGGGCACGGTCGGCGCCAGCAGCACGTCGGCCTGTGTGAAGAAGCTTGCGAAGGCCCGCGCGATCTGCGCGCTTGCCTCGAGCGCACGCGCGACGTCGGCGCCGCTCAGGCCGAGCCCGCGCTCGATCTGCTTGGCGATATCTGGATCGAATTGCGCCGGATCATTGTGGAAGGCATCGCCGTAGAGCGCGGCCAGCCCGGCATGCTGGAGCGGCATCACCGCGTCCTCGGCAAGGCCGGCCGGCCAGACGGGATCCTTGTCGACGATCGGCATGCCGCCGGCGCGGAGGCGGTCGACCGCCCGCCGCAGGCCAGCGCTGATGTCGCCATCGACCGCGACGTCCAGCCCGAGTCGCGGCGAGAACGCCACGCGCAGCGGCGTTGCATGATCCGCCGCGGCCACATCGAACGTATCAGGATCGCGCGGATCGGCGCCGGCCATGATCTCGAACGCAAGCCTGGCATCGCCGACATCGGCCGCAATCGGCGCAATCACCGAGATGCGCCAGAATGGCTCGGGGAATCCCGGGCCGTAGGCAATGGCGCCGAACGACGGCTTGAAGCCGACCACGCCGACATGGGCCGGCGGCCGGCGGCTCGAGCCCCCGGCATCGGTGCCGATCGCGAGCGGCACGAGCCCAGCCGCCACCGCAACGGCGGGACCGCCCGACGAGCCGCCGGGCGTGAGCTGCCGGTCCTGCGGATGAACGGTCGGTCCGAACAGCCGCGAGGTCGTCACGCCCTTGCAGGCGAACTCGGAAGTTGCGCCGATGCCAACGATCACGGCGCCAGCGCGGCGCAACCGCGCAATCGCGATCGCATCCTCGGGCGCGATGAAATCAGCGAACAGCCGCGAGCCCTGCGTGATGCGCCAGCCCTCGACCCAGATGTTGTCCTTGACCACGATCGGCACGCCGGCGAGCGGCATTGCTTCGCCGGCGGCCACGCGCGCATCGACGGCATCGGCCTCGGCGCGCGTTCGCGCCGGATCTGTGGTGACGACGGCGTTGAGATCATGGGCCGCGGCGATCCGCGCCAGCGCCTGCTCGGCCATCTCTCTGGCCGTGCTCCGCCGCGCCATGACGGCGCCTGCGATGTCACTCGCGCGCATGGGATCGCTCCATCAGCAGTACGGCTGTGCCTGCGGCCGCCGTCAATCCGAGCGCGACGAAGCTGCCGCCGAGTCCCACGCGGGGAGTCAGCAGCGCGACGAGCAGCGGTGCGGCGACAAGGCCCAGGAACGAGGCGGTGAGCACTGCGCCTGTCGCCTCGGCGACGCGTCCGGGCTTGGCGAGATTGGCGATCTCGGCGATGAACACGCCGTTCCAGCCGCTCGCCGTCAGCCCGAACACGATCGTGAGCAGGATCAGGATCGATCGGCTCAGCAGTGGCCCGCAGAGACCGAGCAGCATCGCGCAGATGGCCATGCCCACGCCCGCCATCAACAGCACGGCGCGCGCCGAGCGCAGGCGCGTCGCGACCACGCCCCAGCCCAGCCGTCCCATCAGGCCGGCGCCTTGCGCCGACGCCAGCACCCAGCCGGCCTCGACATGGCTCAGCGCGAGCTCTGACGTGCCGAAGCTGACGAAGCAGGTGTTGAGGATGACCTGCATGCCACTGAACGGAATCGAGGCGACGGCGAGCGCGGCCATGCGGCGGTCGGCGCTGATCAGTCGCAATCGATCGAACAGGCCGAGCCGCGGCATGGATGGCGGCGTCATGGCATAGGCCGGTCTGAGACGCTCGAAGCCGGCGAAGGCGATGGCGGCGCAGACGATCACGGCGGCATAGGCGGAGCTCGGCGCCAGCAGCACGGCGATCGGCGGTAGCAGCAGCGAGCCGACGACGGCGCCGATCTGGTTGCCGGTCTGCCGGCTCGAAAACACCATCGCGCGCTTCTCGGCCGGCACGAGCCGTCCGAGCAGCGCCGAGCTTGCCGGCGTCTCCGGTCCGACCGCAAGGCCGAGCATCAGCCCGGCCCCGAGCAGCGCCCATCCGCTCTCGAACAGCGCCAGCGACATGCCATCGCAGACGGCGACCGCGCACAGGGCCGCCACGCGCAGCGAGCCGACGCGCTGGACCAGCGTGCCGCCCCAGAACGAGGAGACGAGGCTGATGGTGAAGGCTGTGGTGGAGAACAGCGACAGTTGCTCGATGCTCAGTCCAGCGCGCGGCGCCACGACGCCCGGCGCGAACAGCGCCAGCGACACCAGGGCCTGCAGCGCGGTCATCGCAGCGACTGCAGGCCACAGCGGCGGCGCTGGCGCTGATGCTTGCTTCGCGGCTATCATGCCGCGACAACCTGATGGCGGAGCACGAAATGGCCGGTGGAATCTCGGTTCATGCGGTTGATGTGGCGAACGGGCGCCCCGCGCGTGGCCTGCGCGTCGCGATCTGGCGTGTGACGCCCGATCGCACGCTGCTCGCGGAGGGACAGCTCGGCGCCGATGGCACCCTGGAGGCGCCGGTCGTCGGGGGCGACGGCGTGACCGCCGGCGAGTATGAGGTGCTGTTTCATGTCGGCGAGTTCTTCGGGACTGGCGCTCAGACGAAATTCCTCACCACAGTGCCGTTTCGCTTCGCGATCGACAAGGTCGAGGAGCATTTTCACCTGCCGCTCAAATTCACCCCGTGGGGCTATTCGATCTTCCGCGGGGCTTAGAATTCGCCTCCGGCAAAGGTGGCAATCAGTTTCTCGTCATGCCCGGGCTTGTCCCGGGCATCCACGTCCATCCGCGATTGCCGGCCGACGTGGATGGCCGGGACAAGCCATGACGGCGCTGATGGAGACAGGCACAAGCTGGCACCGACGAGACCCGAGCGGCCCTAGCCCGTCAGCCGCTTCGACAATCCCGTCGTGCGCTCCATGATCGCCATCAGGGCCACCGTGGCGATGATCAGCACACTCGACAGCGCGGCGATGGTGACGTCGAGCTTGCCTTCGAGGTCCTGCCACATGCGGATCGGCAGCATGTCGGTGGCGGCGTCGCGCAGGAACAGCGACACCGGCACGTTGTCGAACGATGACATGAAGGCGATGAAGGCACCGGAGATGATGCCGGGGCGGATCAGCGGCAAGACGATGCGGCGGAACGTGTAGAGCCTGGAGGCGCCGAGGATCGCCGAGCTTTCCAGCAGGGTCGGCTCGAGCTGGGCCAGTGCCGCGACGGTGTTGCGGACGACATAGGGCACGCAGACGATGGTGTGGCCGATCACCAGGGTCAGCAGCGACACCGGTAGGCCGATCAGCGAGAAGAACATCAGCGCCGCCAGGCCGAAGGCGAGTGCCGGCAGTACCAGCGGCGACATGAACAACGAGTCCAGGAGCTTCGCCGTGAGCGTCTTCGAGCGCGAGATCGCCAGCGCCGCGGCGACGCCGAGCATGATCGACAGACCCGTCGACCATAGCGCGACGACGAGGCTGTTGCGTGCGGCGAACTGCAGCTGCCAGGCGTTCCACAATTCGACGTACCAGCGGGTCGAATAGCCCGGCGGCGGGAATTTCAGCGAGAAGCCGGACGTGAAGGAGACGATCACCACGACCAGCGACGGCGACACGATCAGGATCAGCGCCAGCACGGCAACCACCGTCATCACGATCTGGAAGCTCAGCGCTTCCCAGTTGCGCTGGCGCTGGCTCATCTGGCGTCTCCATAGCCGCGGGCACGCCGCCCGAGGGTCGAGAACAGCGCGACGATGGCGAGCACTGCGAACAGGAAGATGATCGAGATCGCCGCGGCGAACGGCCAGTTCTGCAGGGTCGAGGCCTGCTGGTAGAGATACATCGGCATGAACAGCATCTGCCCGCCGCCGACCAGGGACTGCGTGATGAAGGCGGTGATCGCGGCGGCATAAGTCAGGGTGCAGCCGGCGATGATGCCGGGCATCGACAGCGGCAGCATCACCTTGACGAAGGTGCGCCAGCTACCGGCGCCGAGCGAGGCCGAGGCGTCGGAGAGATTGGGATCGATGCGGCCGATCGCGGTGATCAGTGGCAGCACCATCAGCGGCATCTGTACCTGCGCGAGCGCCGCGACCAGTCCGCCTTGCGTGTAGATCATGCGCAGCGGCGTGCCGATCAGCCCAAGCGATTGCAGCACGGAGTTGATGATGCCTTGCCGGCCCAGGATCACGATCCAGGCGAAGGTGCGGACGACGACGCTGGTGAGTAACGGCAGCAGCACGATCATGATGATCAGGGTCTGCACCCGGCTGCCGGAGCGCTGGTACAGCCAGGCGATGGGATAGCCGAGCACGAGACAGGCGAGCGTCACCTCGGCGCCGAGCAGAAGCGTCGAGCCGAGCACGGCGAGGCTGAAGGGGTCGGTCAGGAATTTGACGTACTGGCCGAGCCCCCACACCGTCGCCGCGGTGTCGTTGTGCAGCGAGAGAAAAAGAAGTTGCGCCAGCGGCAGCACGAAGAAGATCGCGAACACCAGGCCCAGGGGCAGAGCAAGCCCCAGGCTGAAGCTGGTCACGTCTCCAGGTGCGGTCGTGGCGCTCTTCATCGCGTCAGATCTTGATGTCGCGATTGAACTTCTCGATCCAGGACGCGCGCTGCTCGTTGATCTTCTTCCAGTCCTGGAACACGAACTTCTTCTTCAGCTCCGCGGTGTCCTTGGCGAGCACCTTGGCGATCTCGCCGGTCATCGCGACCTTGGTGTTGGTCGGCACGATCAGATAGGGCGAATTCATCAGGATAGTCTGCACCTCCGGTGACAGCGCCGCCTCGATCAGCTTGAAGGCAAGCTCCTTGTTCGGTGAGTTCTTGACGATGTGGATCGTGGTCTTGAAGGCGATCGCGCCTTCCTTGGGCGCCACGAACTCGACGGGCACGCCGCGCGCTTTCAGGATCTGGATGGCGTTGAAATTGCCGGGCGAGATGTCGATCTGGCCCTGCTGGAACAGGGTCGCCAGCGCGCCGGGATTGGCGGCGACGGCGGCGAGGTTCGGCTTCAGCTCCTCCAGCGCCTTGAAGCCCTCGTCGACATTGGCCTCGGAGCCGCCGCGCATGCGCGCGATCTCGACCAGCCAGCCGGTGCCGAGCGTGGAGTTCAGGTTGGTGATGCCGACCTTGCCCTTGAACTCGGGTTTCCACAGGTCGGCCCAGGAGGTCGGCGGCGTCTTCACGGTCTCCGGATTGTAGGTGAGGCCGACGACCTGGAAGAACGGCGCCGGGCCCATCGCGTCCTGCGCTTCCGGAATCAGGTCCTTGAAGTACGCGCTCTTGTCGGCCGGGAACGGCTCGACGAGATCCTGGCCGATCGCGACCAGCGCCGGACCCGGGTCGTGCAGCATGACGTCGATCGGCGGATTGGCCTTGGCGGCGTTGACCTTGGCGATCTGGTCGACCGACAGCATCGGATCGAGCACGATCGCCGCATCGGCGTTGGCCTTGCGGAAGGCAGGGACGAGCACGGCTTTATGTGCTTCTTCCCAGCTGCCGGTGAAGGTCGCGAACACCAGCGGCCGCGCCTGCGCGAGGCTCAAGCCCGGGAAGGCGTGCATGGCTCCCAGCGTCAAGGCGCTGGTCAGGAGCCGGCGGCGATCAAGCATCATGTTCCACTCCGATGTGTCTGTTGGTCTATTGCGGGAAGACGGTGGCGAGGCCGGGTGCGATCGGCGCGACCCGCACCGGGGCGCCGGCCTCGCGCAGCGGCGTGCCGCCGGTGCGGGCCTGCGAGATCTTGATGCTGGATCCGTCCTTGGCCTTGATCTCGTGGACGACGGTGGCGCCGAGCGGCAACGCCATGCCGATCTCGCCGGCAAAGCCGGTGTCGTCGCTGACGAAGGTAAGGTGCTCGGGACGCAGGCAGACGGTGACCTTGTCTGAGGCACTGACCGGATGCGGTGCGCGCGCGATGATCTCGCCGCCGGCCTCCAGACCGACCTTGACACTGCCCGCGTCGGTCGCGATCACGGTCCCCTTCATCTTGTTCGCCGTGCCGACGAAGCTGTTCACGAACAGCGTCTGCGGTTGGTCGTAGATCTCGGACGGCGTGCCGAACTGCTCGAGATGACCATGGCTGAGCACGGCGACGCGGTCGGCCATCGACAGCGCCTCCTCCTGGTCGTGCGTCACGATCAAGGTTGTGGTGCCCGCCATGCGCTGCAGCCGCTTGACCTCGATCTGCATGTCGAGCCGCAAATTCTTGTCGAGCGCCGCGAACGGCTCGTCGAGCAGCAGGATCGACGGCTTGATCGCCAGTGCGCGCGCCAGCGCCACGCGCTGCTGCTGTCCGCCGGACAACTGCCGCGGCAGCCGCTCGCCGAACGGGCCGAGCTGCACCATGTCGAGCAGCCGCTGCGCTTCCTTGTTGCGCGTCGCCTTGTCGACGCCGCGCGCGGCGAGGCCGTAGCCGACATTCTCGGTGATCGAGAGATGCGGAAACAGGGCGTAGTTCTGGAACACGATGCCGACGGCGCGGCGGTTGGGCGGCAGCGCGTCGACGACGTCGTTGCCGATGATGACGCGCCCCTCGCTCTGGCCGATGAAGCCGGCGATGATGCGCAAAAGCGTGGTCTTGCCGCAGCCCGAGGGCCCAAGCAGGGCGATGATCTCGCCGCCTTTCACATCGAGATTGACGTCGGAGACGGCCATCGTGCCGCTGGCGAAGCGGTGCGTGATCCGATCCAGAACGAGCGACTTGGCGTCCGATACGCTGGCCATGGGCTTCCTGCTCTATTCGTTTGAAAAAGCAAGAAGCGTGCCGCCTTTTCAGGCAGTGGCGGCTGCTTGTGTACAAAAGAGGATATGACAGGTACGCCAGTATTAAGATGCCATTCCAGCTAGGAGGCACGGGCGTGCGCCGACGGCGATGCGCTCCCTCTCCCCGCAAGCGGGGAGAGGCAAGGATCGAGCAAGCCCACTAACAGTGTCGTCCAGCTAACCGTCGCGATGCTCCAGCCGTGCGGCCAGCGCCGCGGGCAAGCCCGTCGTCGGTTTCGCGGCCGGGCGGCGGAAGGTGCCGGCGGTGGCTTTGCGCATCTTCAAGGCGAGCAGTGCTTCGGCCTGCTTCACCGCCGCGATCACCTGATCGACCACCGGCACCGGGATACGATGCGCGACCCGGGCCGCGAGGCCGGACAGCGGCGCGCCGGCGAAGATCAGGACGTCGGCCTCGTTCTCCTCGACCGCGCGCAGCGCCAGCTCGACCAGCAGCTCCTCCTTCTCGTGCTGCACGTCGGAGATCTGCTTGAAGCTGCCGTCGAGCATGCGGATGCCGGCGCAGCGCTCCATCAGCCCGTGCATGCGCACGCACTCCTCGTACCAGGGGCCGAGCGCCTGCGCGAAGGTGACGATCGCGAAGCGCCGTCCAGCCATGCAGGCCGTCAGCATCGCGGCCTCCGCAAGCCCGATCACCGGCACGTCGAACAGCTCGCGCGCCGCGAACAGGCCGGGATCGCCGAACGCAGCGATGATCGCAGCGTCGAAGGTGCCGTGACGCTCCGCCAGCATCTCCAGTGCGACGGCGCCGCCGATCTGCGCCTCGGCGCGGGTGGCGATGTAGGGCACGCCGCGCGGCGCGGTGCAGGGGATCAGGGTGGTGCCGGGCGCAGCAGCCTCCCGGCCGACCTGCAGCATCAGGTCGGTGATGTCGGTGCGGATGTTGGGATTGAGCAGCAGGATGTTCATGGCGCCTCGCGAGTGGATATGCGAGCTTGCCCGAGGGATTGCCGCATTGTCCACAACGGTGACCGTCAGAGCGCGCCCTTGACCACGATGCCTATCAGCGTGGCGAGCAGAGACAGTATTGCACCAAGGCTGAGCAGCCGCCGCAGCTTCAGGAACCAGGCTCGTCGATCGTCGCCGCCGAAGCTGAACTCATCGTAGACCAACGCGGTCAGCAGCGCGGCTTCGAGCAGCACCAACGCGGGCAGCGGCGGCAGCAACAGCGCGACCCAGCCGAGCAGGGACGGCGTCACCCCCCAGCTCATGCGCGGCCAGACTGCCAGCGCCGGCGTCTGCACGGCGACGCCCCAATGGATCGCGCCGAGAAAGCTCACGATGACCGCGCCATAGCCGATCTGCGCGCGCAGCGCGGCCAGCCGGATCGGATCGTCACCTGCAATCACCAATGCGGCGAGGCCCGCGAACGGAATCAGCCCGGCGAGGCCGAGAATGCGCATCGGAGCGGGGACGCCGGACATCATGACGCTAGCCTCCGCGGCTCCTGGCGATCGCAGTGGGCGTCCGGCCGCGGTCGGATCGGCAGCGGTCCGAGCAGTATCTCACCTCGTTCCAGTCGCGTGCCCATTTGCGCCGCCACGCAAACGGGCGGCCGCACGCAGCGCATATCCTGGTCGGCAAGTCGGCCTTGCGCCGCATCTTCGGCATGGCGTCACCACGGGACCCGCATGCCGCGCCGGGGCAGGGCGGCATCTGCCGCCTCCCTGCCGGAACGCGTCGCGGTCCGCTCGTCCGTCACGTTCGCCCTCGCCGATCAGTGCGACGCGCCGGCTTCCGGCCGGCACCGTCCACGCTGAACAACGATCGATGGGCGCCGCCGGATCAGTGGCCGGCGGGGCGCTCGTGGTTGCGGCTCAGGCTTTGGTCACGTGGACGGCGGGCGTGGTACCGCCGTTCCACTTGCCCTCGATCGCGCGCTCGATCTGGGCGGCCAACTGCAGCAGCAGGCCGTCGTCGGCCTGCTTGCCGATCGCCTGGATGCCGAGCGGCAGGCCGTGCTCGTTGGTCGCGAGCGGCAGCGAGATCGCCGGAATGCCGCAGAGGTTGGCGAGCGGCGTGAACGCGAAGTTGCGCCAGAGATTCTCGAACCAGTTGAGCACGTCCGGATTGTCGCTGATCGTCAGATATTCGGTAGTGCCGATCTTCGGGGTCGGCAGCGCGGTGATCGGCGTCAGGATGATATCCCAGTCCTCGAAGAAGGCGCCGAAGGCGCGCGAGGTGGTGTTGAACACCGCCTGCATCGCCGCGCGCTCGGCGAAGCTGGTATCGCGGCCGGCCTCCCAGATGCGGATGTTGATGGGCTCGATCAGCTCGGCCGGCGGCCGCTCGAGCTTGCGCGACGCGAGCAGGTTGTTGATGACGATCGCGAAGTTGGAGATGTAGCAGGTGGTCTGCGCCGCGAATGCGGCGCGATAATCCACGTCGGGCAGCGCGTAGCCGACGTGGTGGCCGAGGCCCTCGAGGAACTTGCCGACACGCGCCAGCTCTGAAGCGATGTGCGGCGTGGCGCGATAGTCGCCCCATTGATGCGACAGCGCGATCCTGAGCTTGCCGGGATCGCGCTTGATCAGCTCGACGTAAGGCTCCGGCGTGGTCCAATACGGCATGAACTCGCCCGGCGCGCCGCCGCGGCAATGATCGACGAACGCCGCGGTGTCGCGCACGCTGCGCGACTGGCAGCCCTGGATCGAGACGAGGCCGGAGAGATCCGACAGATGCGGCGCGATCGAGAACACCCCGCGCGAGACCTTCAGCCCGATATTGCCATTGACGCCTGCGGGAATCCGGATCGAGCCGCCGCCATCGGTGGCATGCGCGATCGGCACCACGCCGGCGGCGACCATCGCGGCACTGCCGGCCGACGAGCCGCAGGTCGTGTAGTCGGTATTCCACGGATTGCGCGTGACATAGACGGCCGGGTTCTCGGCCGAGCTGCAGACGCCGAACTCCGGCGTAGTGGTGCGGCCCATCAGGTTGAGGCCGGCCTTGCGCATCTTCGCCGTCAGGTGCGTGTCGGCGGCGGGACGGTTGCCGCGCATGAACAGCGAGCCCTGCTCCTGCAGGCGCCCGGCCATGGTCGGCCCGAGATCCTTCATCAGGAACGGCAGGCCGGCGAAGGGGCCTGCGAGATTGGCGCCGGCCTTCGCCGGATCTTCGACGGCGTCGGCGAAGACTTCGATCACGCCGGACAGTGCGGGATCGACTTTTGCGATTGCCTCGGCGGCCTGCCTTGCCAGCTCCGCCGCCGTCAGCTCGCCGCTGCGAACGCGCGCCGCGAGCGCCATGCCATCTTGCCGGGCCCACTCGTCCCAGCTCATCGCCAACGTCATCTGTCTTCCGATCCTTGCGCGCCGACCATCGATGCTACGCGTCCGAACGGTGCGATGATCAGGCGCTGTTCCACTTCCGGCCGCGAACCTTAGTTTGCACGAGAGCCAAGTCAATCAATCGCCCTGCATGCTGCCATACGATCCTATCATGCGGCGCGGCCGACCATCGTCCGCAATGAAGCCGACATACGAGCCGTTCCGGAAAACGGGACTGCGGCCCGCGGCGCCGGACGTTGACGCGCGTCAAGGCCGGCGCATGGCGCGCGTGCTTGATGCGGTCTATGGATATCCTGACCTTTGGCGCGGCGGGCGCCGCGCTGCTCGTCACGCCCGGCCCAACCAACACGCTGCTCGCCACTGCCGGTGCGAGCCGTGGCGTGCGCGCATCCGTTCATCTGCTGCTCGCCGAGCTTGCCGGCTATCTGCTCGCGATCGCGACGCTGCGCATCACGCTCGGTCCGCTCGTTGCGACCGCGCCGCTGGTCGGACATGCTCTTCGTGTCGTGGTCGTCCTCTATCTGCTGCACCTCGCGGCCGCGCTCTGGCGCCACGGCAGCGGCAGCGCAAGCGATGCGGCGCCGGTCACCCTGCGCGGCGTGTTCATCACGACGCTGTTCAATCCAAAGGCCATCATCTTCGCTTTCACCTTGCTGCCGCTGGAAGGCGATGCGGCGAGCCTATGGCCGTTCCTGGTCGTGCTCGGGCTCTCGACCGCGACGATCGGAGGAGCCTGGATCGTGCTCGGCGCGACGCTGCGCTGCGGTCTCGGACATGTCGTGCCGGCGTGGCTCGGCTATCGCTGCAGCGCTGCGGCCCTGGCGCTGCTCGCCTGCGTGATCCTGGCGCCCGCCCTTGGCGCGCCATGAGCGGTTCCGCTTGTTACATTGTTGCTGATCGACAACCGCGCCGGCCACGTGCTATCCGCTCGCCGAACAGGGGGCGCGGTGCGCAGCATTGGCAAACGAGACATCACGAGCCGTCCGCGCATGCTGCGCCGGATCGTGGCCGCCTGCCTGATGCTCGCTTATGTCCTCGCGGGCGCGCTGCACGGCGCTTGTGACATCGACGTCGCCCATCCCTCCGCGGGCAAGCCGGAGATCGCGTCGCTGCTCGACCGAGCGGGCCACACCGATCAGCGCGGCATCGCCGACCATCATTGCCATGGCTGCTTCTCGGTGGCCGTGCCGCAGCCGCAGTTCGCCGCCGTGCCGGCCGAGGTCGTGGCCGCAACCGGCTGGGCCGTTCCCCTGCTCAGTGCAGGCGTCCTCCCCGAGTCCGAGTCTCCGCCGCCAAAACGCCTGAGCTGACGCAACGTTCCGGACGGCCGACGCCGTCCATCCTTGCCCGTCCAGACAGGTTCATCTCATGCCATTCCCCGGGATGGCTGCGCGTGCCATCGGCGCCGCAGCCCTGCTCGCTCTGTCCGTGCACGCCTCCGCGGCGCAGACGCTGACCCTCCGCGCGGCGCTGTCGCGCGCCCTCGCCGCCAATCCACGGCTATCCGCCGCCGACCGCGACATCGGCATCGCCTCCGGCCAGCGGCTCCAGGCCGGCGCGCTGCTCAATCCCGAGCTGTCCTACGAGCAGGACAATTCATTCGGCTCGGGTCAATATCGCGGCACGCGATCGGCCGAGACGACCTTGCAGATCAGCCAGGCGTTCGAATGGTTCGGCAAGCGCGACGCCCGCATCGCCGCCGGCCAGGCCGGCGTGCGCGCCGCCGAGATCCAGCGCCAGGCGGTACGGCTGGAGATTTTGTCGGAGACCGCGATCGCCTTCGTGACGGTGCTCGCCACGCAGCGGCGCATCCAGATCCTCGACGATCAGGTCGCAGCGCTCGATCGCCTGACGCCGCTGCTGCGCCGTCGCGTCGAGGCGGGCGCGTCGTCGCCGGCGGAGACCGGCCGCGCCGAGGTCGCCTCGGCGCTGGTGCGAGCCGATCGCGAGCGCGTCAAGGCGACGCTTTCGAGCGCACGCCGCGAGCTCGCCGTGCTGATCGGCGACAGCTCGGCGAAGCTCTCGGCCGTCACCGGGCGGTTCGATGCGACCGGCCAGCCGCCGGCGTTCCAGACCGTGATCGCGGCGATCGATGCCAATCCGCAGCTCGTCCGCTGGACCGCGGTCTACGCGCAGCGCAATGCCGAGCTGCTGCTGGCGCGGCTGAAGCCGTACCCCGACGTCCGCATCGGTGCCGGCTGGCGGCATTTCAACGACACGCAGGACGACGCCGTCAGGCTCAGCGTCTCCGTGCCGATCCCGGTGTTCGACCAGAACCAGGGCAACATCCTCTCGGCGCAGGAAAGCCTCGCCAAGACCGAAGCCGAGCGCAAGGCCAACCGCAACGCGCTGCTGGTGATCGCCGGCCGCGCCTACGACTCGCTGCAGGGCTCGCTGCGGGAATTGTCCGTGCTGCGCGAGATCGCAATTCCGAAGGCGCAGGAGGCGGCCGACGAGATCGCGCAGGGCTACAGCGCCGGCCGCTTCTCGTTGCTCGAGGTGCTGGACGCACAGGCGAGCGTGGCGCAGGCGCGGCTGCGCGAGCAGGAGGCGCTGCAGAACATCCATGTCGCCGTGGCGACGATCGAAGGCCTGGTCGGCCGTCCCTTCACCCTGGAACGGGAGACTGCGCGATGAGACCATCCACCGTCATCCTCATTGTCATCCTGGCGGCCGCCGCCGGCGCCGGCGCATCGCGCCTGCTGGTCGAGGCGGAGCCGCAGGCCCAGGCAACCGTCGGCCATGCCGATCATGCCGAGAAGGCACCGAAGGACCATGTCGAGCAGGACGAGCATGGCGCCGACCGCATCCGCATCAGCGACGTGAAGCTCGCCGCGGCCGGCGTCGAGCTCGCCGAAGCCGGCCCTGCGACCTTGTCGGATACGCTGGCGTTCAACGGCGTGCTGCGCGCCAATCAGGAAGCGCTGGTGCAGGTGACGCCGCGCTTTCCGGGCATCGTCCGTGCCATCAAAAAGCGCATCGGCGACACCGTCGCCAAGGACGAGCTGCTCGCCGCGATCGAGAGCAATCAGAGCCTGACCTCGTATGATCTCAAGGCGCCGATCGGCGGCACCATCATCGACCGCCAGATCTCGCTCGGCGAATACGCCTCCGAGCAGAAGCCGGCCTTCGTGGTCGCGGATCTCTCCACGATCTGGGTCGACCTGTCGATTTATCGCCAGGATCTCCGGCGCGTCCGGCTCGACGACGAGGTGCTGATCGATCCAGATGACGGACGCGGCGCGATCCGCGGCCACGTGTCCTACATCGCCCCCGTCGGCGCCAGCGAGACGCAGACCGCGCTTGCCCGCGTCGTGCTGGCCAATCCCGACGGCCGGCTGCGCCCGGGCCTGTTCGTCACCGCGCGGCTGGTTCTCGCCAAGCGCAGCGTCGCCGTGGCGGTCCGCGCGAGCGCGATCCAGACCCTGGAGAACAAGACCGTCGTGTTCGTGCGCGAGGAGGGCGACAAGATCGAGGCGCGCCCCGTGGTCACCGGCGAGTCCGACCCGACCTATGTCGAAATCCGCGATGGCCTCGCCGCCGGCGAACACTACGTTGCCGAGAACAGCTTTGTGGTGAAGGCGGAGATGGGCAAGGGGGAGGCCGAGCATGATTGACGCGATCCTCGGATTTGCCGTGCGCCAGCGCTGGCTGGTGCTGATCGTTGCGCTCGCCGCCGCCGGATTCGGCGCCTGGAATTTCACCCGGCTGCCGATCGACGCCGTGCCCGATATCACCAACGTGCAGGTGCAGAT
This sequence comes from Bradyrhizobium sp. SZCCHNS1050, assembly GCF_032484785.1. Taxonomy (NCBI): domain Bacteria; kingdom Pseudomonadati; phylum Pseudomonadota; class Alphaproteobacteria; order Hyphomicrobiales; family Nitrobacteraceae; genus Bradyrhizobium; species Bradyrhizobium sp. SZCCHNS1050. The sequence goes on from NZ_JAUETR010000001.1 coordinate 3,465,289, forward strand.
CAACACCAAGGCGCCCGGCTACTCGCCGCTCGAGACCGAACAGCGCATCACCTTTCCGGTCGAGACCGCGATGGGCGGCCTGCCGAAGCTGGACTACACGCGCTCGCTGTCGCGCTATGGGTTGAGCCAGGTCACCGTCGTGTTCCAGGACGGCACCGACATCTATTTCGCGCGCCAGCTCGTCAACGAGCGCATCCAGCAGATCAAGGATCAGCTGCCCCCGGGCGTCGAGGTCGCGATGGGACCGCTCTCGACCGGGCTCGGCGAGATCTTCATGTATGCGGTCGAAGCCAAGCCCGGCGCCAAGACGCCTGATGGCACCGACTACTCGCCGACCGATCTGCGCACCATCCAGGACTGGATCATCCGACCGCAACTGCGCGGCGTGCCGGGCGTGATCGAGGTGAACACGATCGGCGGCTTCGAGCGCCAATTCCACGTGCTGCCCGATCCCGGCCGTCTGATGGCCTACAAGATCAGCTTCCGTGACGTGATCGCGGCGCTGGCGTCCAACAATGCCAATGTCGGCGCCGGCTATATCGAGCGCAATGGCGAGCAATATCTGGTGCGCGCGCCCGGCCAGGTCGGCAGCGCCGCCGAGCTGAAGGACATCGTGATCGGCGCCCGCGGCGGCACGCCGGTGCGCATCGGAGACGTCGCCGAGGTGACCGAAGGGCGCGACCTGCGCACGGGGGCGGCGACGCTCAACGGCGAGGAGGCGATCCTGGGCACGGCGATGCTCCTGATCGGCGAGAACAGTCGCGCCGTTGCGCGCCGCGTCGCCGCCCGGCTCGACGACATCGCGAAGTCGCTGCCCGAGGGCGTGGTCACGCGCACGCTCTATGACCGCACCCATCTGGTCGAAGCGACGATCCGCACCGTGGAGAAGAACCTGCTCGAAGGCGCCGCGCTGGTCGTCGTCGTGCTGTTCCTCCTGCTCGGCAACATCCGGGCCGCACTGGTCACAGCCTGCATCATCCCGCTGTCGATGGCGATGACCATCACCGGCATGGTCGAGAGCAGGGTGAGCGCCAACCTGATGAGCCTCGGCGCGATCGATTTCGGCATCATCGTCGACGGCGCCGTCATCATCGTCGAGAACTGCCTGCGGCTGCTCGCCCAGGCGCAGCATCGCAAGGGCAGACTGCTCACGACCGCCGAGCGGTTGCAGACCATCATCAGCGGCGCGCGCGAGGTGATCGGGCCGAGCCTGTTCGGCACCGGCATCATCGCCGTGGTCTATCTTCCGGTGCTGACGCTGACCGGCGTCGAGGGCAAGATGTTCACGCCGATGGCGCTGACGGTGCTGATGGCGCTCGGTGCCGCCGTGCTGTTCTCGATCACCTTCGTGCCGGCAGCGGTCGCGATCTTCGTCACCGGCAAGGTATCCGAGCGGGAGAACCTCATCATGCGCGGCGCGCGGCGGGTCTACGCGCCGCTGCTGCGCGGCGTGATCGCGCACCGCCTGATGGTCGTAACTCTGGCCGTGGTGATCGTCGCGGCGAGCGGCTTTGCCGCGACGCGCATGGGCGGCGAGTTCATTCCGAGCCTTGACGAGGGCGACGTCGCGCTCGCGGCCCTGCGCATCCCCGGAACGAGCCTCACCCTCTCGGTCGACCTGCAGAAGGCGCTGGACGCGCGGCTGCGACGCATCCCGGAGGTGAAGGACGTGTTCACCCGCATCGGCACGGCCGAGGTCGCGACCGATCCGATGGCGCCGTCGCAGGGTGACGGCTACATCATGCTGAAGCCGCGCCAGGCGTGGCCCGACCCGGCGAAGCCGAAGGCGCAGCTCGTCGCCGAGATCGAGGCGGCGGCCGACGAGATCCCCGGCAGCAACTACGAGATCTCGCAGCCGATCCAGTTGCGCTTCAACGAGCTGATCTCCGGCGTGCGCAGCGACGTCGGTATCAAGATCTTTGGCGACGATCTCGATATCCTGCAGGGCGCGGCGCGCCAGGTCGAAGCCGCGATCCGCGGCGTCAATGGCGCGACCGACGTCAAGACCGAGCAGGTCGCGGGGCTGCCGATCCTGACGGTCAGGATCGACCGCCAGGCGCTGTCGCGCTACGGCCTCAGCGTGGCCGAGGTGCAGAGCGTGGTCGAAATCGCGATCGGCGGCAAGGCGGCCGGAAAGCTGTTCGACGGCGACCGCCGCTTCGACATCGTCGTCCGCCTCCCCGAGCGTCTGCGCGGCAATCTCGATGCGATCCGCGCGATCCCGATTCCACTGCCGGCGGGTGAGGAGGCGAATGCCGCGCCGCTGCGCACCGCCTTCTCCTCGGCCGCACAGCCGCGCTACGTGCCGCTGTCGTCGGTCGCGGCCGTGGCTTCGGCGCCGGGGCCGAACCAGGTCAGCCGCGAGAACGGCAAGCGGCGGATCGTCGTGTCAGCCAATGTTCGCGCCCGCGACCTCGGCTCGTTCGTGACCGAGGCGCAGGCCGCCGTCGCGGAGAAGGTCAAGCTGCCGCCAGGCTATTGGATCGGCTGGGGCGGACAGTTCGAGCAACTGGTGTCGGCGACCAAGCGTCTCACGATCGTGGTGCCGATCGCGCTCGCGCTGGTGTTCCTGCTGCTGTTCATGAGCATGGGTTCGTTCGCCGATGCCGCGCTGGTGTTCTCCGGCGTGCCGTTGGCGCTGACCGGCGGCATCGCGGCGCTGCTGCTGCGCGGCCTGCCGCTGTCGATCTCGGCCGGCGTCGGCTTCATCGCGCTGTCAGGCGTCGCCGTGCTCAACGGCCTGGTCATCATCGCTTTCATCGAACGGCTACGCCGGGAGGGACGCTCGGTGCGGGCCGCGGTGGAGGAGGGCGCGCTGGCGCGATTGCGGCCGGTGCTGATGACGGCGCTGGTCGCCTCGCTCGGCTTCGTGCCGATGGCGATCGCGACCGGCGCCGGCGCCGAGGTCCAGCGCCCGCTCGCCACCGTCGTCATCGGCGGCATCATCTCGTCGACGATGCTGACGCTGCTGGTGCTGCCGGCGCTCTACGTGCTGTTCAGACGCGAGGCGCGGTCCGCGTCGGCATAAGCGGCATGCAGTTCCCGACTTGATAGCTGCATGCCGCCCGCCCGCGACGGCGTCGGGACCTAGTTGAAGGCCATCGGCGCCGCGCTGGCCATCCAGCCGTCGGAGCGTGCATTGCGGGCGAACCGCTGATATCTCGGCGCACGGGCCTCGCGCGTGACACGAGCCGCTGCGCCGAACATCGTGGAACCGCCGTTCGGGTTCACGATCGCGTAGCCGGCGATCGACCGCGGATGCTCGCGGGTGACGTGACCGCCGGAATTGCCGTCATGCACATACCAGACATTGCCGGCGACCTGCTGCTGCAGGATCATGACGTGGCCGGAGCGGACCGCCGCCATGCCCGGTGCGGGAGCCGCGCGTGGAAAGCGACGCCAGTTGGATGCGAGATTCAACTCGGGAATGACCCGGCCGAACGTGTAGAGCGACGCTTCGCAGCCGCAGAAGGCATGCGGGCATCCCGACGGCCGGCCACCGACGACGCGGCCCTCGCCGGGGATCGAGGCCATGGCGTTCATGAAGGAGTGATGGTGACGGTACGAGTAGTGATGATGATGGTGACGAGGACGCGCCTCGGCTTGAACGGAGAGAGCCAGCAATGCGGCGACGACAATTACAACGCGGTACATTCGGAGGACTCCTGTACACTGTGAAATCCCCCTGCCGCGCGCCAATCAACGTCCAAACATGTCCTCAAAGTGACCGAATCACCCCTGAGCCATGCAAATGCGGGACGGCGCTGCCCGCTCGGACTGGTTCCAAATCATTCGAAGTGATTGACTCTCGACGTCGAGAATGACTCACAACAAATGAATGTTCCGCCTTGGGAAGATCAGACTACCTACTAACAGCGCGGCGACCGCGGCCGGCCTTCAGTCGTCCTAATAGCCACAAAGATGCAATGAGGATAAATAACATCCTCCACGCGTGCGGCGCTCTTGGGCATTTCGTTCCAGACCACGACAGGAGATCGTCATGACCACGTTCCGCGGCAGTTGCCTCTGCGGCCGGGTCGGCTTCGAGGTCGATGGGCCGTTCGACAACTTCCTCAATTGCCATTGCTCGCGCTGTCGCAAGGCCAGCGGCACGGCGCACTCCTGTGAGGTCATCGTCAAGGCGTCGGCGCTGCGGTGGATGCGGGGCAAGGCGAACGTCACACGGTTCGACCTGCCGCAGGCGCGCAGCTTCGCCACCGCCTTCTGCAGCACATGTGGCAGCCCGATGCCGCATCTGACGCGCAGCGGCCGCGAAGCGATCATTCCCGCCGGGAGCTTCGACGAGCCGCTCGGCGCCGCTCCCGATCGCCATGCGCATTGGGCGTCACGTGCCGACTGGTACGTCGATGGTGACGGGCTGCGCGTCGAGGACTGACGCAATCAGAATGCCGCTCGTCGGGCGACTCATGCCCCTCACGCCGAGATCGGACAAGCCTGTCGAGGCTTCATATCCGCCCGATCGCCGCTGCGTCCGGAATCCGATTTCACGAGCAAGTCCGGGCTGATTTGGGCTGTCCAGTCCCGGCAGAAAAAATATCCTGCTTGGCAATTTCGGAAAATCATGATTGTTTGTCGCTGTCCCGCCTCATCGACGAGGGGCGCTGCGCGGTCGTCACGAAGCGTGAAGGTGGGATGTGATGGGCGGGCCGGTTTGCAGCGTGGTCATTCGCGCGGACGAACAACATCGGCTCGCACGGTCAAGTCGCGTGGTCCTGATACTCCGATGCCAGTATCAAGCCTGCGCTGGCGCCAATGGCGCCGCGTGGGTGACGGTGACCAAAAAGCCCGGCGCACCGGGGAGAACGCGAAGCAGCCGTAGCGCCATCGCGCAGGGAGGGCCGGATCATCCGGCTGGACCTGTGGTACCTGCCGCCTGCATTTTTTGAGCAGGCGGGCCACGGGCCTCAGTCGAGGTCCGGCCTTCCCTGCACCCTCTCGTTTGAAGAGGGTGAGACCACTGTATCACTCGGACGCCTGGGCGCCGCGAGGCTACGGACGCACATCCCCATATGCACATCCCATATACCTCAAAATTGTTGATCACGACGGCGCCAATGGCTCGGTGCCCACCCTCCCCTGGAGGGGGAGGGTCGGTCGCCCGCGAAGCGGGCGAGCGGGGTGGGGTGATCTCTCCGCGAGCGCTTGTGCACGTGGAGAGATCACCCCACCCCGGCTCACGTTTCGCTTCGCTCACCACGAGGCGACCCTCCCCCTCCAGGGGAGGGCGGGCACCGAGCTCGCGGCTTAGCTTTGGAGAGCGACTGATGCGGATCCATAGGGCCCGTTTTGAGGTGTCGGCTATGTTTCCGAACACCTTCACGGCAGTTGTCCGGGCCATGCCCTGCACGGCGACGAGGGCGGAGAGGCGATGCAGGAGCCGTCTCCCGTTCACCATTGACCGCCCCATCGATTGGCCTATCTCTTCAACACCGCAAAGAAACGGAACTGGATCCCCTGATGACCGCACATCCGCGCAACTTCGATGCCGCCATCGATCCCGTCAAGCTCGACCGCCTGGCCGAGGTGGCGGTGAAGGTGGGCCTGCAATTGCAGCCGGGTCAGGATCTGCTGCTGACCGCGCCGTCGGTGGCGCTGCCGCTGGTGCGCAAGGTCGCCGAGCACGCCTACAAGGCCGGCGCTGGGATCGTGACCTCGTTCTTCTCCGACGAGGAACTGACGCTGGCGCGCTACCGTTTTGGCCGTGACAACAGCTTCGATCGCGCCGCCGACTGGCTCTATCAGGGCATGGCCAAGGCGTTCTCGGAGAATACCGCGCGGCTCGCCATCGTCGGCGACAATCCGATGCTGCTGTCCGGCCAGGATCCGGCCAAGGTGGCGCGCGCCAGCAAGGCCAACTCCAAGGCCTATCAGCCGGCGTTGGAAAAGATCACCAATTTCGAGACCAACTGGAACATCATTGCCTATCCGAGCCCGTCCTGGGCCAAGCTGGTTTTCCCGGACGTGCCGGAGGAGGTCGCGGTGGCGAAGCTCGCGGACGCGATCTTCGCAGCGTCGCGTGTCGACCGCGAGGATGCCGTGTCTGCCTGGGAGCGCCACAACGCGGTGCTGCGCGAGCGCACCGAGTGGCTCAACGGCCAGCGTTTCAGCGCGCTGCATTACACCGGACCCGGCATGGACCTGACGATCGGTCTTGCCGACGGCCATGAATGGGAGGGCGGCGCCTCGACTGCCAAGAACGGCATCACCTGCAACGCCAACATTCCGACCGAGGAAGTGTTCACGACGCCGCATTGCCGCCGTGTGTCGGGTCACGTCGTCAGTTCCAAGCCGCTGTCCTATCAGGGCACGCTGATCGACAACATCCAGGTCAGATTCGAGGAGGGTCGCATCGTCGAGGCCAGGGCTTCGAAGGGCGAGGAGGTGCTTAACAAAGTGCTCGACACCGACGAGGGCGCGCGCCGGCTCGGCGAAGTCGCGCTGGTGCCGCACTCCTCGCCGATCTCCAAGAGCGGCCTGTTGTTCTACAACACGCTGTTCGACGAGAACGCGGCCTCGCACATCGCGCTCGGCCAGTGCTACTCCAAATGCTTCGTCAACGGCACGTCGCTGTCGCCGCAGCAGATCGCAGCCCAGGGCGGCAACCAAAGCCTGATCCACATCGACTGGATGATCGGCGCGGCCGACACCGACATCGACGGCCTCCATGAAGATGGCCGCCGCGTCCCGGTGTTCCGCAAGGGCGAGTGGGCCTGACGCATGACAGGCCGGCGCCACGCGTGCACCGGCCCGAAGCGAGCCGCGAGCCGCGAGCGATGCTCGCGGCGGTGTCGTCGTCGATCGAACCTGCCTACTGCTTGGCGCTGCCGGTGGTGGCCTGAACGTCGATCGTGATCCGCTCCGACATCACCGGCTTGTTGTGGGGGATGTGGCTCCAGTCGCCGAGCACGAGCTGCAAGGTGTGCTTGCCCGGCGTGAGATTGACCGAGGCTTCAGTCTGGCCCTTGCCGAAATGCACGTGGCCGGCATCGACCGGGATCGCCTCGTTGAGTGCGTCGCCCTCGAGCGCGGGCGCGTCGATCAGCAGGTGGTGGTGCCCGGTGTTGGGAGCCTCGGTGCCGGACGGCGCGACGCCCATGCCGGACAGGCCGAAGCGGATCAGGACCGGCGAGGAGACGGTGTCGCCGTCCTTCAGGTTGATGAAGTAGGCCTTGGCGTTTTCGGGGGCGGGCGTTTCGCCCGCCATGACGAGACTGCTGGTTGCAAGGGCGGCGGCGGACAGCGTGAGGGCGAGTGCGAGGCTCAGTCGGCGCATCCTGGGAAATCCTTATCTCTGCGAAGGCGGCAAATCTTTAAAGGTGACGGCACGGCGCAGGATGGGCAGGGCGACCGGAGGGGCGCCTGTCCGCATCTTGCAGTGCGAGCAAACAGTAGATCAGCAGGTTTGGCGAGGCCGCGAACAAATTGCGGCGTTCGCGTGAAGTTTATAGCGCTTGCGTGTTTGTGATGCGACGGCTGGTCGCGGTGGTCTGTTCAAATCTTAACGACTGCGGAAAGCAGCCATTAGGTGCAATCGGCTACGCTCGCAAGCTCGTGCCGGCGTTCGCCCGGTCATTTCAGTCCCATGCATTTGAGGTCCAAGATGTCTCCGTCCTTGATCGAAACCGCCAATCTCGCCGTCGACCTGGCGCCCGCTCCGATCGAGCCGTCCTGGATCATCGAGGGCAATCCGACCGCGACCTCCTGCACCATCGCGCGCAGCAGCGACGGGCTGGGCTCGACCATCGTCTGGCACTGCACCGAGGGCAAGTTCAACTGGTACTACGATTTCGACGAGACCATCCTGATCCTCGAAGGCGCGATCACGCTGGAGAGCGAGGGCATGCCGGCGAAGCGCTACGGGCCGGGCGACGTGATCTTCTTCCGCGACGGCGCGCATGCCAAGTGGCATGTCGAGGGTCACGTCAAGAAGCTCGCCTTCTGCCTGAAGACCCAGCCCTACGTGCTCGGCCTCGCGGTGCGGGTCATCAACAAGCTCAAGCGCATGTTCCTGACGCCGGAAGGCCGCCGCGGCACCAGCCTTGCGGGCGCCTAGACGCCGTCGAGGATGATCACGGTCGGGACCTGTGGCAGCAGCTCGCGCGACATCTTCAAGGTGCGCTCGGCGCGGCGGTCGATCTCGAACTGCTGGCCGATCTTGCGCATGAACTCGTCGAGCGGCGTCGCGAAGCGGTGCATCGGCAGCACCACCGAGGCGCGCAGCCGCTTGGTGATCTCCGAGATGCCGTCGAGCGACATCGTGTAGGTGCCGTCGATCGGCACCATCACCACGTCGAGCCGGCCGATCGCGGCGAAATGCGTCTCGTCGAGCTTGACGTGCAGGTGGCCGAGATGGCCGATGCACAGGCCGGCGACCTCGAAGATGAAGATCGAGTTGCCGTCCTTGATCATGTCGATGCCGATGGAATCTCCGAAATAGCGGCGGGTGTCGGTGGTGATGTTGCGGATCAGCACGTCGCCGATTCGCTCGAAGATCTGGGCCGGCTTGCCGTCGTCGCCCCAGCCGCGCAGCACATGCGGGATGCGCGAATCGGGCGCCAGCGTGTAGTGCGTCGAATGCGCGCGGTTCATGGTGATCACGTCGGGCAGCCGTCCGACCTGATAGGCGCCGCTGTAGTCGGTCGCGATGCGGATGCCCATCGGCGTGTCGATGAAGTAGGTCGAGTGGCCGGCATAGGTGATCGTCACCTCGTTGCCGGCAGACGCCGTCCGGCGCAGGCTGACCGGCGTCGCGCGCGGTTGGTTGCCGGCCATCGCCAGGCACTCGCTGGTGCGCGGCCCCGATTGCGCCAGAGCGGGCGATGCGAACGCGACCAGCACGGCAAGCAGCGAGACCAGCGAGCGCAGCATGGCAGTTCCCCTTCGACAGCGGGTGTGAGTGTAGCGGGGAATCCGGATCAGAACTATCCTCGGCGCAACGGCCGGCTCGAGAGCGCGGCGCGACGACGTGGAGAGATGGCATGACGGATCGGGTGTTGCAGCCGTTGCGGGAAATCGACGCAGGCGTGCTCCGCATTGCCTATGTCGAGAGCGGGCCGGCCGATGGCCCCGTCGTCATCCTGCTGCACGGCTATCCCTACGATATCCACTCCTATGTCGAGGTCGCGCCGCGCCTCGCCGCGCAGGGCTGCCGCGTCATCGTGCCCTATCTGCGCGGCTATGGACCCACTCGTTTCCGCGACGCATCGACGCCGCGCTCGGGCCAGCAGGCCGCGGTCGGCGCCGATCTGGTCGCGCTGATGGATGCGCTGGCGATCCCGCGCGCCGTGTTCGCCGGCTATGATTGGGGTGGCAGGGCTGCCTGCGTCGGCGCGGCGCTGTGGCCCGAGCGCTGCACGGGCCTGGTCTCCGTGAACGGCTATCTGATCCAGGACATCGCGCGGGCATTGGAGCCGGCGCCGGTGCCGCGCGAGTTCGCGTTCTGGTATCAGTGGTACTTCCAGACCGAGCGCGGCCGCGCCGGGCTCGCCGCCCACCGCGCCGACATCGCACGGCTGCTGTGGCAGCAATGGTCGCCGCAGTGGCGCTTCGACGATGCGACCTTCGCGCGCGCGGCGGAGGCGTTCGACAATCCCGATCACGTCGATGTCGTGATCCACAGCTATCGGCATCGCTACGGGCTGGCCGATGGGGATCCGCGCTATCAGGAGCTGGAGCGGCGATTGGCGACCCTGCCCGTCATCACCGTGCCTACGATCACGCTCGATGGCGACGCCGACGGCGTGATCCCGGCAACGGACGGCCAGGCGCATGCTGCGAAGTTCAGCAACCGGATCGGCCATCGCGTGATCGCGCGGGCCGGCCACAATTTGCCGCAGGAAGAGCCGGAGGCGTTCGCCGCCGCCGTGACGGAGCTGCTGCGCTGAACGCTTCACGCCCGCGCCGGGCTCAGCTTCCAGGCCGCGAGCAACAGGCCCGCGGTCATCAGGCCGCAGACGATGGCGGCCTCGGGCAGCGCGAGCGCCAGCGCCGCGGTCGCCGCCCAGCCGATCGAGGAGAACGCCTCGGCAAAGGTCGCCAGCCGCGACGAGGTCTGGCGGCGGCGAAACTGGCTGCGACGCGCCTGGATCCGGAACCAGAGCTGGATGGCCGTGGAGGAGACGGTCGCGACCAGAACGGCAACGGCCGTGACCACCGCCTGCGCCGGTGCGACCCAACCGAGCGCAAGCACGAGCGGAGCGAAGATCATCGCGATCGTGATCAGCACGACCTCGACCTTGGCGCGCACGATGCGCGTCGCCGGCAGCGGCGCCGTCGCCACCAGCTCGGGCGCGTCCTCGCCGGAGATGGTGAGCCAGGCGAGGCCGCCCGCGAGCTGGCCCGCCGCCATCACGACGACCGGCGTGATCAGGAACACCGCCTGCGAGCTGTCGGAGTAGCTGCGCCACAGCAGCAGCGCCGGAGGCACCAGATAGAGCAATTGCATCAGCGTCTGCGAGATCAGCCAGGGATCGCGCCGCAGCAGCATGAACTCCTTGCGCCGCAGCGCCTGCTGCCGCGAGCCGCCCCGAAACGACCTGACGCGTGCGCCGGCGCGGCTGGAGATGCCCTGGGCCGCGGCGCGGATCGCGGTGTCGGCGAAGCGCGGCGAGAACACCATCATGACGACGCCGAGCAACAACAGTCCGGCTGCCAGCAGAATCAGCAGCGCCTGGCCGTCGCCGAGCGCCGCTCGAGCCGGCAGCCAAACAAGACTGTCGGGATCGGGCGCGATGGCGGCCGCGGCATCCGAGGTGAGGATGGCGAAGCGCGACAGCGTGCCATAGGACACGATCGCCGCGATCTGCAGCACGATGACGAAGCCGGCGCCGATCACGGCCGCCAGGATCTGGGCGACCAGCCGCGTTCGCGCCGGACCAATGAGGCGGAACAGGACGATCGTGATGGCAATGGCGACCGCGGCCGCCGACAGGCCGACGGCCGCGACCACGACGAACGCCGCGAGCCAGCGCGTGCCACCCTCGATCAGCAGCACGTCGACGAAGGGGGTCGCGAGCAGCAGCGCCATGCTGGTCACGGAGAGCGCGATCGCCGCGATCCGGACGGAGAAGATCTCGGCCAGCCGCACCGGCGACGACATGATGAGATCGAGGTCGGCACGGGCGTAGAACACGCGTGTGACGGATTCGATCGCCTGCGACAGCATCAGCGCCCAGGACAGCATGATGGTCGCGGTGATGACGATCAGCGCGGTCTTGTCGAGCGGCAGCTCGAGATCGGCGTAGCGACCGACCACGACCCAGGCCGGCAGATGCATGAGGGCGCCGAACAGCACGAGACCGATGATGGCGGCCCGCGTGCGGCGGCGCCTGCCGGCCGTGATCATGCCGAGCCATTCCCGCCAGGCGAGCCGGAGCTCGTGACGGGCGAACCAGGCGAGCGTCGCCGCCCGCGTCATGCCGCGGACTCGACGTCGACCAGTGCGATGAACAACTCCTCCAGGCTGGTGTCGGTGCGACCGTTCTGCTGGCGCAGCTCGGCCAGAGTGCCTTCGGCGACGACGCGCCCGGCGGCGATCACGCCGATCCGGTCGGCCATGCGCTCGGCGACTTCGAGAATGTGCGTGGTCATGATCACCGTGCCGCCGCGGCGGACGCGCTCGGCGAGCAGGCCCTTGACGTGCCGCGCCGACACCGCGTCCAGGCCCGTCAGCGGCTCGTCCAGGATGATCAGCCGCGGGTCGTGGATCAGCGCGCCGGCGAGCGCGACCTTCTGGCGCATGCCCTTGGAAAAGCCTTCGCAGCGCTCGTGCAGATGCGGCTCCAGCCCGAGCGAGACCAGAAGTTCGGTTGCCGCGTTACTCGAGGTCGCCGGATCGATGCCCCACAGTCCGGCGACGAACTCGAGATATTCGAGCGGCGTGAGCTTGTCGTAGATCATGGGCTCGTCGGAGACCCAGGCCATCACCTGCTTGGCGGCGATCGGGTCGCGCAGTGCATCGATGCCGAAGATCTCGATCCGCCCGGCATCCGGCCGCAGCAGGCCCGCGACCATGCGCAGCGTCGTCGTCTTGCCGGCGCCGTTCGGGCCGACCAGTGCATAGAATTCACCCGAGCGCACCACGAGGTCGAGCGCATCGACCGCCGGCCGCTCGAAACATTTCGTCAGTTCTCGCACGGCGAGGGCGGGGCTGCCTGGGGTCATGACGGCACTATCGCCTCGTTCGGTTCGCGTCTGCAATGTGGATGCAACTCGTTGCGGCGCGGTGAACGAGCCGCCGCATCGTGTCCTTCGGTGCCGGCCGGTTCCGTCGGCGCACTGGCCGCATTCCTTCCGTCCTCGTCCCGTGAACTCCCGGCCACGTCTCAAGTTGTGGGCACGCGGCAACGATGCGCGATCGTCAATAGTTCACGGAAGCCGTCCCCTCAGGCGACAGCGCCCGGACCTCCGCCATCAGGGGCAAAGCCTGATACCGGGAGATGCCGGTCTCGTCGATCACGAACAACGGCCGCACCTGCCGCGCATCGCTGTCCTGGATCATCGCCATGCGCTGATTGTCGAGCATCAGCCAATGCCCGTCGAGGCGCGCCGCCGCGACGGCGTGATCCTCGTCCCGGACGACATCGTGCAGGATCACGATCCGCAGATCGTCGATGGCAACGCCGGCCATCCGAAGCGCGACGAGCTTGGCGATCGCGTAGTCCTCACAATCGCCGGCACGGCGTTCGAAGGTAGCGAGAGGGGGGGCCCACACGTCCACCTGGCCATATTGAGCGAGATCACTGGCCGGCCGGATGGCCAGATTGACCGCCCGATTGATCTCGCCGAGCCTTGCCCGTCCCGCCCGGAGACGGCCCTGATCGATGATCGCCAGCAGGCTGAGGGCGGCAGGGGAGACGCAGCGCTCGCGGTCGCCATCGCACAGCGCAAGCTGCACGCGCTCGTCTTCGAGCTTGCGCGCGAGCGCCAACCACTTGTCGCGCAACGGGCCTGCCTCCAGGCCGACCCGCGGCAGGCCGAATGGCTCGGCCGTATCCTCGATGGCGGTTGCGAACCCCAATGGCTGCGCGACAGGACCGGCGCCCGCTGGGCCGCCGATCCATATGGCGGCGCTGGCGGCCGCGGCCGCCAGCGATGCGCGCATCAGCGCGAGAAAATTCATGTGACGCCCCGTGCCCGGATCTCGGCCGGCGCGACGCAGCGCCTGACGGAACCGGATGCTTGTTGGGGGTCAGCATGGGTGCGGAGGCTTGGCCTCTGCTTAAAACCGGCAATCCGGCGACCAAATCGCAGGATTTACGCTGAACGTTGTGTTGCTCCGATGCGACAAATCCTAGCGAAAGCTGAACGATGGTCGCGAAGGTCTGGAGGGTTCGCGGTGAAGTTGTGCTTCGAACCCATCCGCAGCTCCTGCCAAATTGATGCAATTCGTCGATTCTTGTTCTCCCACCCGAAGTCCTCCACTTGAAATCCGTTGTCAGGGGTAAGCCAGTGCGGATGTTGATGTCGGCAAAGGTATTGGATGGCCTATGAATACTTGGAATTACTTTTGTTTTCTGAAGAGAGGTGAATTTTGACTTGGCAAGTCTCAGCCCGGGCTAGCTTTAAAGAGGGCAGAAACTCGACAACATCGTAGCGATCCCGCGGAAGCCGCCGTTTTTGGCCACCTGAAGCACAAGCTGAAGGTGGTTCCGCCAGACACTTGCCAGTGATATGCACGCCTTGAACACTCATTCTTATGTATTCATTAACCATAGTCGGTGGCCCCTTGAATTACGCTGGCAATTTTGACGCCGCGCTTTTCTCCGAAGGCCGGGGCGCCTCTTCGCACGGTCACGTGCGGCTGGAGACGCCGCATGCCCATGCGCCGACCGACGCGATCGTCGTTCCGGACGCGCATTTTCTGTTCAATGCCGATTTCAAGCGGTCTGGTCTCGACCTGATCCTGTCGTCCAACGGACGCGAGATGGTGCTGCCGGACTATTTCAAGGGCGAGAAACGCGCGCCGCTGGCCTCGCCGGACGGCGCGCATCTGACCGGCGACCTCGTCAACGCGCTCTCCGGCGCGGTGCAGGTCAGCCAGGCCGGGGCGGCCGCGAGCGTGAGCAAGGTCATCGGCCATGTGACCAAGCTGCAGGGCACCGCGACGGTCATCCGCAACGGCGTTTCGATCCTCCTTCACAACGGCGACAACGTCGAGAAGGGCGACGTCGTCCAGTCCGGCTCGGATTCGACGCTCGGCATCACCTTCATCGACGGCACCGTGTTCGGCCTGTCGTCCAATGCGCGGATGGTGCTGAATGAAATGGTGTACGACCCCAACGGGTCGAACAATTCCTCGCTGATCAGCCTCGTCGCCGGCACGATCTCGTTCGTGGCCGGCGAGACCGCCAAGCACGGCGACATGAAGGTCGACACGCCCGTGGCGACCATGGGCATTCGCGGCACGGCCGTGCTGGTCGAGATCGACTTCACGGTGCCGGGGCAGGGCAGTCTGCCCGATGCCAAGTTCCAGGTGCTGGTCGAGCCCGATGGCCACACCGGCTCCTACGTCCTGTTCGACAAGACGACGCTGCAGCCGATCGCTGTGGTGAATCAGGCCGGACAGCAGATCCAGATCAGCAACGGAATCGTGAATCAGAGCGCTGTCCCGCTCACGCCGGACATCCAGAAGCTCATCAATGACGTCTTCACGCTGAAGTTCACCGACAACAGCAATCCGAAGTCGACGACCCATTTCACCGACATCGGGGTGCCGCAGACGCTGACGCCGCTGACCTTGCCCAATGGCACCAGCGCGACGCCGATCATCCGCGTGGTCGACGACACCGGCGCGACGATCGGGACTGGCCAGACCGGCGAGCAGCTGTCGCACATCCCGGGTCCGCCGGAAGTCAGGATTCTCGATACCGGCGGCCGGCTGATGACGGCTTTCGGAATTATGGAGCGCGCCGGTCAGACCGGGAACGGCGCCGATCTCGACGCCGTGCTCAGTCGCGTCAATTTCGTCGACGTCAATGGCATCGACCGGCCGACGGTGTCCGTCAGTTTCAGTTCCTACGCCTATAAGAGCGCGCAGCAGGCCGACGTCACGGCCTCGTTGAATGCCCTACAATTGCAGGACGTCCTGGCGACCGCGGTGAAGATCACGGTCACGCCCGATCCGAACAACAAGAATTTCGGCACGGCGACGCTGACCTACAGCGTTCCCGACAAGTATTTCGATTTTTTGGCGGCAGGTGAAACGCTGACACTGACTTACATCGTCCGCGTCGACAACAACTTTGCGCCGTCCAACGAATTCGCTCTGGTCCCGATCACGATCACCGTGACGGGGACCAACGACAAGCCCGAGATCGTCGCGAGCGTCCAGACCATCGCGTTCGAGGGCGGCACCAGCGTGCCCGGCGGCCCGCTGACATCGGACGATCCGACCTCAGGCACGCTGACCTTCACGGACGTTGATCTCACGGACAGCCATACCGTCTCGGCGAAGCTGACCAGCGCGGTTTTGGAGGGCGGCGGCAGCATTCCGCCGGCCCCGTTCGCGCTGTTCGAACAGGCCCTGACTGCGTCTCTGGCCTCCGACAGCACCGGAAGCGGCACCGGCAAGATCAATTGGAGCTTCGCCAACCTGCCGGTCTATGTCGCGGATTTCATTCCCGCAGGCCAGACGCTGACGCTCACCTACACCGTGACCGTGACGGACTCGCAAGGCGCGACATCGACGCAGACGGTCACGGTGACGATCACCGGCACCGACGATCCGGCGGTGGTCTGGATCGCCACGACGCAGCCTGGCGAGAGCAGCGGGGGGCAGGTTCATCTGTGGAGCGACGGCGCGAACTGGGCAACCGGTCTGGCTCCGACCGCCGATGATGACGTCATCATCATCACCGATCAGCTGCACGGCCTGACGCCGGCCTTTCCGGTGACGGTCGACGACAACGCCTACGCCTACGCCAAATCGGTCACGCTGAATGATTTCGGCGGCGGCGCCGTTCCGGAGCTCGACAATAACGGCACGCTGACGATCAGCGGCGCGCTGACGGCCAAGGCCGACTCGCTCATCTACAACTTCTCGGGTGCGACGATCACCGTCGGCGGCTCCGCGCAGATCCTCGAGCAAAGCGAGTTTCACAATGCCGGCACGGTGCTGCTGGCTGGCGGCGGCGTGTTCGGGGCGAACGCCGGCATCTTCAACACCGGAACGATCGAGCTGTCCGGCGGTACGCTGACCGTGCATGGTGACGTTGCGAACGCCGATGAGGACAGCTCCGGCCTCATCCAGGTCGACCTGGGCGCGACGCTGACCCTGGAGGGTGGCAGCATCGATGGCGGCACCATCCTGATCCAGGGAATGCCGATCGTTCAGAATTTTGGCACGCTGGAGAACGACGGGCAAACGCCGCCGCAGGCCAACGGTCTGCTCGTCCTGAAAGGCGGAGCCGACATCAGCAATGGCCAGCTGACCAATTTCGGCGCGGTCGATGTGTCTGGCGCCGGAAATGCCATCTCGAACGAGATCGTCACGAACGTCGGCCTGATCGACATCAAGGCGGGTGGCGCGCTTGCGCTCGCCAACGACACCAGCATCGACAATACCGACGGTACGATCACGGTCGAAGACGCCGGAACGCTGACCCTGTCACAGGCGCGCGTCAGCGGCGGCACGCTGATCAACGAGTCCGGCGGAGCGGTGGCCCTGATCGGCCACGCCGCGCTGATCGGCGGGACGCTCGACAATTTCGACACGATCGCCGTGTCCGGCAGCGGCAATGCGTTCGAGGACGAGACGATCACGAATGCGAACGCCGCCGCGATCACCATTGCGCTGGCTGGTGCTCTCTCTCTGAGCGGCACGAGCATCGCCGGCGGCGCTATCACCAGCGATGGGACGATCTCCGTCGACGGCGACAGCACGATCGACGGCAGCGCCGTCGCTGGCGGAGAGCTGCTGATCGGCGAGACCGGTCCGCTTGCGGAAATGACGGCGATCCTGACCGTTCAGGGCGGCGCGTCGTTGACCGATGTCGACATCACGATCGGCGACGGCTCGACGCTCGAGGTTGCTGCAGACGAGACCGCGACCCTGGCCGGTGTCACCGTCGACAATTCCGGCACAGTCCAGGTGGACGACGGCGCGCTGCTAGTGATCGAGAGCAGCACGATCACCGGCGGCGATCTCGTCAACCACGGCATCGTGCATGTCGAGACTGCGGCGGCGACCACGTTCGACAATGTCACCATCGATAACACGGACGGTCAGATCATCATCGATGAGGATGGTGAGACGCCGGTCCCGTCGACGCTGGTGCTCGACGGGAGCACGACGCTCACCGGCGGCACCTTGAAGATCCAGATCGCGGGCACGCTGGAGATCGCCGGTCACGTGACGCTGAGCGGGGTAGACGTCGAGAATCTCCACGTCTTCACCGTCGATCTCGGCGCCTACCTCGATCTCGCCGACACCAAGGTGAGCGGCGATGGTGAGCTGCATGTCCATGGCACGATCACGGCGAGCGGCACGAGCGGCCTCAGTGGAACGATCTACAACGACGGCACGATCGAGATCACGGGCGGTACGTTCGAGATCACTGGCGATGTCCAAGGCTCCGGCCAGATCAAGGTCGATGCCGACGCCATCCTGAAGATCGACGGCCATATCGAACAGACGATCGACTTCAGCAGCAAGGGAAGCAGCGAGATCGTCATCGACGACGCCAGCTTCTCCGCCAAACTCGCCGGCCTCGGCGTCGGCGACAAGATCGACCTGCAGACGATCAAGTGGAGCGCGGCGACGACGGCGACCTACGATTCGGAAGCGGGCGTGCTCAGCGTCATTGACGGCCAGGGCCACCGCATCGATCTGACGCTCGTCGGCAACTATAGCGATGCGCATTTTGCCGGGAGCGATGATGGCCATGGCGGAACGCTGATCACGCTCATGGCGAAGGATGACGTGCCGGTGGTCGCCGATCCCGACCAGGCCGGCGCCATCACTGAGACGCCCAGCACGACCGGATCGTCAGATCCGCGCAGCGTCGGCGGCACCATTCACTTCACCGATGTCGATCTGACGGACCGCCCGACGGCTGCCATCCTCACCAATGCGCAGACGGTGAAGTGGACCGCGGCCGACAACACCGATCTGTCCGGTCAACTGACGCCGGACCAGGTCTCTGCGCTCGCGCAGGCGCTGCATCTGGTTCAAAGCGACAACACCAACAACGGCTCTGTCGATTGGACCTATGCCATCGCCGATGGCTCGCTGGATTTCCTCGGCGACGACCAGACCGTCACGGTGACCACGACCGTGACGCTCGACGACCATCGCGGCGGCACCGCGGCCTCGACCATCGTCGTCACCATCACCGGGACAAACGACCTGCCGGTGGTCAAGTCGGTGGCGCAGGCCGTTGTAATCGCCGAGCACTCCGGCAAGTCGGAATCGAGCGATCTCGACACCGCGCACGGCACGATCACCTTCACCGATGCCGACGTCGCCGACACGCATGCGGTCAAGGTGATCAACGTCGAAGTCGATGGCGCCCACAGCGGTCTTCCCTCGGACACATCGCTGCTCAAGAGCTGGCTGTCGCTCGGAGCTCTCACCGATTCCGTGGGAGGCGCTACCGCATCGCAACCCTGGACCTTCTCCGCCCAGGACAAGGCGTTCGACTATCTCGGAGCCGGCCAGCACGTGACGCTGACCTACACAATCGAGATCGCCGACGGCCACGGCGGCGTTCAGAACGTGCCCGTGACCATCACGGTCAATGGCGCCGAGGACGCGCCCGTCATTGCCGGCGAGACCAATCCGACCGTGCAGACCGTCGTCCTGGCCGAGCGGGCGACCGTGCTGGCGAGCACCGCCAAGACCAATGCCGAGGGCATGCCGACCGAGACGTTCGATCGCGTGTCGGAGGGCTCGATCTCCGACAACGGGCGCGGTCACGGCAGCTTCTACAGCGAGGCGCTGCACGCAACCTTCACGGCCAGCGGCAATGCGGGAATCGTGCACGGCTCCTCCCCGGTGTCGGCGGCGCCCTACATGGCCGACGGCGCCGACAAGACCAACTATCTCAGCGTCGGCAGCCACGCGCAGGAGACCATCACCTTCGACAGCGTCAAGAACAGCTTCGGGCTGTATTGGGGCTCGGTCGACAGCTACAACAGCATCTCCTTCTACAACGGCAACAAGCTGGTGGCGTCCTACACGGGCAGCGACGTCGCGCCGCTGCTCGCCAATGGCGGGCAGGCGTCGCTGGCCTCGAACGGCTATGTCGAGTTTCTCGGCCTGTCGCCGTTCAACAAGGTGGTGCTCGCCAGCAGCCAGAATGCGTTCGAGCTCGACAATGTTTCGGCCGGCTTCATCGCCGATCAGCCGGTGAAATTGACGAGCGGCATGTCCGGCACCTTGACGGTGCTCGACAGGGATGTCGGCGACACGCTGACCGCTTCGGTGGTCCAGAACGGCGTGATCAAATACAATGGCTTGCCGAGCCTGCCTTCGAACGCCCATGTCCAGGCGCTGGCCGACGCCCACGCGATCACCTTCGACAGCGCGATATCCGATGGCGACTCCGAGGTGCTGCACTGGACATATCATCCGGCCGATGTGAACCTGGATTTTCTCAATCCCGGTGACACGCTGACCGTGACCTATCAGGCGGACGTCAGCGACGGCCGAGGCGGAACTGCGACCAAGGCGCTGACCGTCACGTTGGCCGGCAACGGCGCATCGACGATCAACGGCACGGACCAGAACGACAATTTCGTCAATGTCGGCGGCGGCGTGACGATCTTCGGCAAGGACGGCAACGACACCTTCGTCTTCAACCCGCATTTCGGCAGCGCCACGATCGGCGATTTCGATCTCAACAAGGACATCGTCGAGCTCGATCGTTCGCTGTTTGCCAGCGTCGAAGCGGTGGTCGCTGCCGCGCAGTCGGCCAATGGCGGCCACGACACCGTCATCACCGATGCGGTGCATGATACGCTCACGCTCAAGGGGGTGACGTTGGATCAATTCAAGGCGCATCACGACGGTTTCCACCTCGTCTGAGCCCGCACGTCCGTCTGCGATGCGGGCGCCGGCGTTGCCAAGCCGAGCGCTCGTTGGAGACGATCAGACGCCTCGGATCGCCCGCCTCGGCGTGATATCGGATGCTGCATGAAGCGATTGAGAGCAGTTCCTCGATGGTTCGCACGCAAGTTCGGCTTTGCGCGCCTGATGTGCCTGGTGCTGCTGGTCGCCTTCGCGGCGCTGCGCGCTGCCGATCCCCCGCCGATGCAGGAGCTGCGCCTCCGCACGTTCGACAACTTCCAGGCGTTCAGCCCGCGGGTGAAGACGGTGCGTCCGGTCACGATCGTCGATATCGACGAGAAGAGCGTCGCCGATCCCAAGCTCGGTCAGTGGCCGTGGCCACGGACGCGGATCGCTGAGATCATCGAAAAGCTCACACGCCTCGGTGCCCTCGTCATTGCGTTCGACGTCGTGTTTGCCGAGCCGGACCGGTTGAACCCGGCGATTGCGGCCGAGACCTTTCCCAATCTCGACGAGGCAACGCGCGAGAAGCTGAAGGCGCTGCCCTCGAACGATCAGGTGCTCGCCGATGCTCTGCGACGGTCGCGGATCGTGCTCGGTGAGACGGCCAGCAACGAGGTCCGCGCCGATCTCGACAAGACCTTGCCGGTCACGGGCGTTGCGACAATCGGGCCCGAAGCCGATGGCTTCATGGAGAGCTACCCGGGACTGTTGCGCAACGTTTCGGTGATCGAGCATGCCGCGTCCGGACGTGGGCTGTTCACGATCCCGCCGGAGCGCGACGGCATCATCCGTCGTGTGCCGATGATTCTGCAGGCGCAGGACATCACGATGCTGGCGCTCAGCTTCGAGATGCTTCGAGTGGTGAGCGGCGCTGACACCCTGGTGATCAAGGCCGATATCGGCGGCATCAAGAGCCTTCGCATCGGCGGTTTCGAGATTCCGACGGATCGCAAAGGCAGGATCTGGGTGCACTATGCCCGCTCCGATCCGTCGATCTACGTGTCGGCCATCGACGTGCTCGAAGGGCGCGTGCCGCCGGAGAAGATCGCAAGGAAGCTGGTCCTGATCGGACCGTCCGCGATCGGCCTGAACGACATCAAGACGACGCCGGTCGATCCGGCCATGCCGGGCGTCGAGGTGCATGCGCAGGTTCTCGAATCCGTCCTCACGAACTCGATCCTGTCCCCGCCGTTCTGGGGGCTTTCGGCCGAGTTCTTCGGTGCCGTGATCTTCGGTCTGCTCGTGATCGTGTTCGCGCCGCGGCTCGGTGCCGTCACGCTGGTACTCGTCGGCGCCCTGTTCGCAAGCGTTCTGATTGGCCTCTCCTGGTACGCCTATACGCAGCACCGGTTCTTGATCGACTTCACCTATCCGATGCTGTCGACCACGGCGATCTATCTGACGCTGATCTTCGCCAGCTTCATTCGCGAGCAGCAGCAGCGCAAGGAGATTCGCGGCTGGTTCGCCCAATACATGTCGCCGGTGCTGGTGGAGCAGCTCGCGCAATCGCCGGAAAAACTCGTGCTCGGCGGCGAGGAGCGCGAGATGACCATCATGTTCTCGGACGTGCGCGGCTTCACCTCGATCTCGGAAAGCTATAAGCACGATCCGCAGGGCTTGACGACACTGATGAACCGCTTCCTGACGCCGTTGACCGACGCGATCATCGCGCGCAAGGGCTATGTCGACAAGTACATGGGCGATGCCATCATGGCATTCTGGAATGCGCCGCTCGACGACCGGGAGCATCACCTCAACGCCTGCACGGCGGCACTCGACATGCTGGACAAGATCGACGAGGTCAACCGGCAGCGCGAGCAGGAGGCCGCCCATGGCGGCCATGTCTACATCCCGCTCAACGTTGGCATCGGCCTCAATACCGGCATTGGCGTCGTCGGCAACATGGGCTCGGAGCTCAAGAAGAACTATTCGGTGCTGGGCGACAGCGTCAACCTCGCCTCGCGTCTCGAAGGCCAGACCAAGGAATACGGCTTTCCGATCATCGTCGGCTCGGCAACGGCGATGGCGGTCAAGGACAAGCTCGCGATTCTCGAGCTCGACTTCATCATGGTCAAGGGTAAGACCGAGCCGGAGGTGATCTACGCCATCGCCGGCCGCGAGGACGTGATGTATTCCGAGCGCTTCCAGTTGCTCCGCAACCTCACCATCGAGATGCTGGCGAGCTATCGCAGCCGCGATTGGGAAGGGGCGCTGGCCGCGATCGAGCGCGGCCGCAAGAGCGACCAGGGACAAGACTTGGCCAAGCTTTATGATCTCTATGACGCACGCATCCGCAACTACCAGGTCAATCCGCCGCCCGAGGATTGGAACGGGGCGTACGCACTGCTGACGAAGTAGCCGGTGCTCCGTTCCCGAGTTCGCATCATGTCGCGGCGGCCTCGTTGGCCTGGTCCGGTGCCCGCGCGATGAGTATGCTCATCATTTGCAGACCACATAAGCCGAATAGGGCGGGCAACGCTTGCTGCGCTCTTCCGTGCCGGGGACGGGGCGGGTCGAGTGCCGTGGCGGGAGGCTTCGCTTGGCACGCGGCAGCGTGCCCGCATCGTGCTTCGATGACGATGGGATGAAGGGGTTTCCAGGCCCATTGGATGATGTCTGGGCGTCCACCGCCGCGAGCTTGCCGATGAATGCGAGCGACAGGATGACGAGCTTGACCGAACGATAGCGCGCTCCAGTCTGCGGGACGAGTACAAGGATAGCGCAATCGAGCAGGCGTCGAGCGCATCGCGTTTGTTGCGAGGTTGCAACAGCGGGATAAGAAGCAACTTGTGTCATGTGACGTCGATTGCACGAAACTGCGCGTGCTTGTAGCATGTTTCTACTCAAGATAGAAAGTGCTGCAGATGGGGGGCATCGATGCAGTCTTCTGAGGACAGGAGTGCGGCTGGTTTGACGCGGGGCAGGCCGGCACGGGGTGCGATCAAGCGTTTCACTCTACCAGTTGCGGGCAGCCTCATCGCTGCTGTGGCTTGTGTGCTCGGGGCGGGCGCGGTGTCGGCCGCGGATCTCCCGGTCAAGGCGCCGCCTCCGCCGGTCTCTTTGTGGGAGTTCGAGGTCGGCGCCCGCTATTTCTACAGTTCGGGCCGCACCCGCTACACGTTGGGCGATCCTTTCGTCGCTGGCCAAACCAATTCTCTGCTGACCTACAAGAATCTCAACAGCCATGCCGGCGAGGGGTTCGCCAGGGCCGATCACAGTCTGGGTTTCTTCGCCAAGGGCTTTGCGGGCGGTGGCAACATCTTCAGCGGCAGGCTCAACGACGAAGACTTCCCGCCGGCCGTCATTCCGTACTCGAATACGGACAGCAGCGTGAACAGCGGCAGGCTTTGGTACGGCACGGTCGACGCCGGCTACAATTTCTGGAGGGGGCCGGCGTTCAAGGTCGGCGGCTTCGTCGGCTACAATCATTTCTACGAAACCGTGAACGCATACGGATGTACCCAGGTCGCGACCAATCCGTTTATCTGTGGTCTCGATCCTGTTGCGGGGGGCGTGCTGGTGCTCAGCAAGACCGAGAACTGGGATTCGCTCCGCGTGGGGTTGAACGGCGTCTTCAAGCTCGGCCAGAGCTGGAACGTCACCCTCGATGGCGCCGTTCTGCCCTATGTCCGGTTGAGCGGATTCGACAATCACTGGCTGCGCCCCGACATCAATCCGCTTCGGCAATCTGGAAATGGCTGGGGCTACCAGCTCGAGGGCGTTGTGTCATACGACGTGACGAGAAATTTCAGCGTCGGCGTCGGCGGCCGCTATTGGTACGCCCGGACGACCAGTGGGACCACCCAATTTCCTGGAGTCCCGGGGTCGCCCACGACCTTCAGCTACGAGCGGTACGGCGGCTTTCTCCAGGCCTCCTACAAGTTTGACTCGGGCGCCTTCGGGAAATGAAATACTGGCTGTCGTGCTGAAGAGGAAGCCCGGCAAAACGCCGGGCTTCTTTCTTTGCGAGCGCGACGGCAGCCGGCCCGGTCAGTTATTCCGCCCCGATCGTCGTGAGGTCCTGGAACCAGTGTTGCGCCTGCACGAACTTCTTGACCTTCGGCGATAGCGCGTGCGGGTTGGTGTCGTGCACGACCCAGACCAGCACCGCATCGTCGACCACAGCCGCATGCGCCTGCGCGATCAACTCGTCCTGCTTGGCCGGATCGAACGTCTGCTTGGCTTCAGCAATCAGCGCATCGACCTTGGGATTCTTGTAGCCGCCCCAGTTGACGCCAACGGGTGCGATCTGGTCGGAGGCGAAGAAGCGGACGATCGCGTAGAGCGGGTCCGATGTGACATAGGCGATGTTGTTGGCGGTGATGCCGGCGTTCATCTCGTCCGCCGCGCCCTTGCGCCAATGCGTGTACAGCGTCTCCAACTCCACGACCTTGAAGTCGATGTCGATGCCGATTTCCTTGAAGCTCTGCTGCAGATATTCGTTCATCGGCAGCGACAGCATCTGGCCGGTGCCGCCCTGCGCGATGATGAAGGTCGTCTTCAGCGGCTTGGCTGGCGAATAGCCGGCTTCCTCGACCAGCTTCTTCGCGGCGGCGAGATCGTATTTCAGCTCGAAGGTCGGCTTGCCGAACCACGGGCTCGACGGGTCGACCTGGCCCTTGGCGGGCTTGGCGAGGCCGTTCATCAGCCCGACCACTTCGTCGCGATTGATCGCGAGATTGAGCGCCTTGCGCAGGCGGATGTCGGTCCAGGGCGAGCCCGGCAGCACGCTGAGATGATAGTTCCAGACATGCGGCGTGACGTTGTCGACGAGCTTCATGCCGGCCGCCTTGAGCTGCGGCACGGCGTCCGGCGCCGGCGTCTCGATCAGGTCGACCTGGCCGGCGAGCAGCGCGTTGGTGCGCGTCAGCGCCTCCGGCATCGGCACCAGCACCAGCTTGTCGGTCTTGGGCAGCCGGTCCTTGTTCCAATATTCGGAATTCTTGGTGAGCTCCGCGAGCTCGCGCGGCACCAGTCTGGTCAGCTTGAATGGTCCCGTGCCGGAGGGCTGACTGGCGAACTTGTCCCAATCCTTGCCGAGCTTCTCGTACTGCGCCGGGCTCGAAATCAGGAACCACAGCATCTGATAGGGGAAGAAGGAGTCGACCGTCTTGGTGGTGATCTCGATCGTGGAGTCGTCGATCTTGGCGTAGCTCGCGACTGAGGGAAGGCGTGTTTTGACCTGCGCGCTCTGCCGCTTGTCGAACTGCGGTGCCTTATCGTTGAGCACCTTGTCCAGATTCCAGATCACCGCATCGGCATTGAAGTCGCTGCCATCGTGGAACTTGACCCCCTTGCGCAGGGTGAAGCGCCATTTGGTCTTGTCGGCCTCGTCGATCTTCCATTCGGTGGCGAGGCCGGGAATGAGCTTGCCCGGTCTGTCGGCGATGCTCATGTCCCAGGCCACCAGCGGATCATAGATCGTGTAGCCGGTAAACTGATAGGCGCCGGCGCCGCGATCGGGCTGGCCCGTCGTCAGCGGAATGTCCGCCATCGAGATGCCGTAGCGCAGAACCGTTTCGGCCCGCGCCGCGACCGCGGAAAGACTGAGCGCGAGCGTAGTGGCGAGTAATGAGAATCGGATACGCATGAAGATGAAGCTCCGTTGAAACCGGATCAAATTCGACGCGCAAGACCTGCAATCGGGGTGCCAAGCCTCTGACCGGATCGTTCGAGCACAAACGGTTGTGACCTCGCGTCGCAGGCACGAGATCGGGAGCACCGCTGGCATGGGCGTTGCATAATGCTGCCCAGAATTTAGCCAGCTGATCGGAGACCTTGATCGTGCATTTGCGTATTGCGACCTCAATGACGACGCGCGTGGCCGTTGCGGCCGCCATGATGACCAGCGCTGCCATCCTCGTGCTGCCGGCGCAGGCGGGCGCGGAAACCGTATTGCGCATCGGCATGACTGCCGCAGACATTCCGCGCACGCTCGGCCAGCCCGATCAGGGCTTCGAGGGCAACCGCTTCACCGGCCTCACGATGTACGACGCGCTGACGATGTGGGACCTGTCGTCGGCGGACAAGCCGAGCGTCGTCATTCCGGGCCTCGCCACCGAGTGGAAGGTCGACGAGGCCGACAAGACCAAGTGGACGTTCAAGCTGCGTCCCGGCGTCACCTTCCATGACGGCGCGCCGTTCAATGCCGACGCCGTGGTGTGGAACGTCGAGAAGGTGCTGAAGCAGGACGCGCCGCAGTTCGATCTGAGCCAGGTCGGCGTCACCGCCTCGCGCATGCCGACGCTGGCATCGGCGCGCAAGATCGACGATCTCACCGTCGAGCTGACGACAAAGGAGCCGGACAGCTTCCTGCCGATCAACCTCACCAATCTGTTCATGGCGAGCCCGACGAAGTGGCAGAAGCTCTATGAGTCCGCGACCGGCGCCGACGACAAGGCGAAGTCGCAAGCCGCCTGGGCCGCCTTCGCCAAGGATGCCTCGGGCACCGGTCCGTGGAAGATGGCGAAGTTCACGCCGCGCGAGCGGCTGGAGCTGGTCAAGAACGATGCCTATTGGGACAAGGCGCGTGTGCCCAAGGCCGACAAGATGATCCTGCTGCCGATGCCCGAGGCGAACGCGCGCACCGCGGCGCTGCTGTCCGGACAGGTCGACTGGGTCGAGGCGCCGGCGCCGGATGCGCTGCCGGAGATCAAGCAGCGCGGCTTCAAGCTCTACGCCAACGAGCAGCCGCATGTCTGGCCCTGGCAGTTCTCGCGCGTCGAAGGCTCGCCGTGGAACGACATCCGCGTTCGCAAGGCTGCCAACCTCTGCATCGATCGCGAGGGCCTGCGCGACGGCCTGCTTGCCGGCCTGATGGTGCCGGCGACCGGAACCTTCGAGAAGGGCCATCCCTGGCGCGGCAACGTCACCTTCGAGATCAAGTACGACAAGGCGGCCGCGCAGAAGCTGATGCAGGAGGCTGGCTACGGCCCGAACAAGAAGCTCGAGGTCAAGACGCAGACGTCGGCGTCGGGCTCGGGCCAGATGCAGCCGCTGCCGATGAACGAATATCTGCAGCAGGCACTGGCCGAGTGCTATTTCGACGTCAAGCTCGACGTCATCGAGTGGAACACGCTGTTCACCAACTGGCGCCGCGGCGCCAAGGATCCGTCCGCCAACGGCGCCAGCGCCACCAACGTCACCTACGCGGCGATGGACCCCTTCTTTGCGCTGGTGCGCTTCCTGCAGTCCTCGATGGCGCCGCCGGTCTCCAACAACTGGGGTTTCATCAACAACCCGAAGTTCGATGAGCTGGTGAAGAAGGCGCGCCAGACTTTCGATCCGGCCGAGCGCGACAAGGCGCTGGCGGAGCTGCATGCGGCGTCGGTCGATGACGCGGCGTTCCTCTACGTGGCGCACGACGTCGGCCCGCGCGCGATGAGCCCGAAGGTGAAGGGCGTGGTGCAGCCGAAGAGCTGGTTCATCGACTTCTCGCCGATCTCGGTGGAGTAGCCGTTCGCGTGGTGGAGTATTTGTCCACGTTCGCAGGCTGATCTCGCCGCTTGCCCCGCTGCGCTCCCTCCCCCCTTGTGGGGGAGGGGTGGGGAGGGGGGGTACTCCGGCGGCAGTTTTTGTGTGGACCCCCACCCCCCACCCCTCCCCGCAAGGGGGAGGGGAGCTTTCTTGGTGCCGCTTGTATCTCGCGACTCTCCGCCGATGAGGAGAGGCTTATGAAGGTGACTCGTGCTCTCTTATGCTGCCAGGCGGATGGTCTATGCGATCCCGATCATCATCGGCGTCGCGCTCGTCTGCTTCATGCTCGTTCACATCACGCCGGGTGATCCGCTCGTTGCGGTGCTGCCGGCCGACGCGTCGCAGGAGCTGGCACAGCAGCTGCGCGTGGCCTATGGCTTCGACAAGCCGCTGCCGGTGCAGTTCGGGCTGTGGTTGTGGCGCGCCGTCAATGGCGATCTCGGCAGCTCGATCGCCACCGGCCGTCCCGTGCTCGCCGAGGTGCTGCGCGCAGTCTCCAACACCGTGACCCTGGCGATCGCAGCCGCCATCATCGGATTCTCGCTCGGCCTGTTCTTCGGCCTCGTCGCCGGCTATTTCCGCGACAGCTGGATCGACAAGGTGGCGACGTCCATTGCGATCGCCGGCGTATCGCTGCCGCACTATTGGCTCGGCATGGTGCTCGTCATCATCTTCTCGGTCGAGCTGAACTGGCTGCCTGCGGTTGGCGCCGGTCCGTCCGGCTCGGGCGCATGGTCGTGGGACTGGGCCCATATCCGCTTCCTGGTCCTGCCCGCGATCACCACCTCGGTGATTCCGATGGGCATCATCACGCGCACCGTGCGCGCGCTGACCGGCGACATCCTCAGCCAGGATTTCGTCGAGGCGCTGCGCGCGAAGGGCCTGCGCGAAACCCAGGTGTTCCGCCACGTGCTGAAGAATGCCGCGCCGACCGCCCTGGCGGTCATGGGCCTGCAGCTCGGCTACATGCTGGGCGGCTCGATCCTGATCGAGACTGTGTTCTCGTGGCCCGGCTCGGGTCTGCTGTTGAACTCGGCGATCTTCCAGCGTGACCTGCCGCTCTTGCAGGGCACGATCCTGGTGCTGGCGATGTTCTTCGTCATCCTCAATCTCGTGGTCGACATCGCGCAGGCCGCGATCGATCCGCGCATCAAGCGAGGCTAACGATGAGCGTCAGTACCCCCGGCGCCCTCAACGACGCCTCGCTGCAGGCCGCGCCGATCGCGAACGCACGCGGCTATTGGGCGACCGTCGGTCGCCGGATCGTCCGCGACAAGCTCAGCATGGTCTGCGTCGCGATCCTGCTGCTGATCTTTCTCTCCGCGCTGCTCGCGCCCTATCTGCATCTCGCGGATCCCTATCAGGGCTCGATGATTCGGCGCCTGCGCCACATCGGCACGCCGAACTATCCGCTCGGCACCGACGAGCTGGGACGCGACATGCTGGCGCGGCTGATCTATGGCGGCCGGCTGTCGCTGCTGATCGGCATCTCGCCCGTGATCCTCGCCTTCGGCATCGGCACGATGCTCGGCCTCGTCGCCGGCTATGTCGGCGGCTGGGTCAACACCGCGATCATGCGCACCATCGACGTGTTCTACGCCTTCCCCTCGGTGCTGCTGGCGATCGCGATCTCGGGCGCGCTCGGCGCCGGGATCACCAACTCCATCGTGTCGCTGACCATCGTGTTCGTGCCGCAGATCACCCGCGTCGCCGAGAGCGTCACCACGGGTGTGCGCAATCGCGATTTCGTCGAGGCCGCGCGCGCCTCGGGCGCGAACGCGTTCACGATCATGCGCGCGCACATGCTCGGCAACGTGCTGGGGCCGATCTTCGTCTACGCCACCGGCCTGATCTCGGTATCGATGATCCTCGCGGCCGGTCTTTCGTTCCTTGGTCTCGGCACCAAGCCGCCGGAGCCGGAATGGGGCTTGATGCTGAACACCTTGCGTACGGCGATCTACGTCAATCCCTGGGTGGCGGCGCTGCCGGGCGTGATGATCTTCGCTGTCTCCATCTGCTTCAACCTGCTCAGCGACGGCCTGCGTAGCGCGATGGACATCCGGAGCTGAGAGGCATGAATGAAGCATCGGAAGTCACCGGACTGCAGCCGATCGAGGACCTCGGCGGCAAGGCGCAGCCGCTGCTGCGGGTCGATGGCCTGACGAAGCATTTCCCGGTGCGTGGCGGCCTGTTCGGCGCGCGCAAGACCGTGCGCGCCGTCGACGACGTCTCGTTCGTCATCGGCAAGGGCGAGACGGTCGGCATCGTCGGCGAGTCCGGCTGCGGCAAGTCCACCACGGCGCGGCTCCTGATGCATCTGATGGACCGCGATGCCGGCGAGATCATCTTCGACGGCCGGCAGGTCGGCCACGAGATGTCGTTGCGCGAGCTCAGGCGCGGCATGCAGATGGTGTTCCAGGACTCCTATGCCTCGCTCAATCCGCGGCTGACGATCGAGGAGTCGATTGCATTCGGGCCGAAGGTGCACGGCATGACCGACACTGCGGCGCGTGCGCTGGCGCGCGAGCTGCTCGGCAAGGTCGGCCTGAGGCCCGAGACCTTCGCCAACCGTTATCCGCACGAGATCTCCGGCGGCCAGCGCCAGCGCGTCAACATCGCCCGTGCACTCGCTTTGTCGCCGCGACTGGTGATCCTCGACGAGGCGGTGTCGGCGCTCGACAAGTCGGTCGAGGCGCAGGTGCTGAACCTGCTGATGGACCTGAAGCGGGAGTTCGGCCTGACCTATCTGTTCATCAGCCACGACCTCAACGTCATCAACTACATTTCCGACCGCGTGCTGGTGATGTATCTCGGCGAGGTCGTCGAGCTCGGTCCGGTCGAGGAGGTCTGGGCCAGGCCGGCGCATCCCTATACACGGGCGCTGCTGGCGGCGATGCCGTCCTCCGATCCCGACAGGCGCACGGAGGAGCCGCCGCTGTCTGGGGATCCACCCAACCCGATCGATCCGCCCGCCGGCTGCCGCTTCCACACCCGCTGTCCATTTGCCGAGCCGCCATGCGCGAATGTCGCGCCAAGATTGACGGAGCTGGATACAATGGGCCATCAGGCCGCCTGCCACATGGCGATCCCAGGCTCGGGACACAGCCGGGCGCCGGCCGCCTGACGGGCAGACACCAGCAGCGAGAAGCGGAATGACCAGACCCACGCCCCAGCAAGTCAGTGCCATCGCGGAGGCCTCCGGCCTGCCGGTCGACAAGGAGGTTGCCACCCGCATCGCCGACTCGATCGGACCGGCCTTCGACAACTTCGCCGCGGTTGCCGGTACACTCCCATTCGACCTGGAGCCGGCGAGCTACGTCCTGGCGCAGACGCTGAAGGTGGGCCGATGAGCACCGAACCTGCCTTGATGACCCTGACCGACGTCGCGAAGGCGATTGCGGACAGGAAGCTCTCTTCGGTCGAGGTGACGCGCTCCTGCCTGCATCGCATCGCGCAGTGGCAGCCGAAGCTGAACGCCTTCATGGCGATCGAATCCGAGCCGGCGCTGAAGGCCGCCGCCGAGGCCGATGAAGCGCTCGCCAAGGACGGCCCCAAGGGCCCGCTGCACGGCGTTCCGCTTGCGCACAAGGACATGTATTACGAGGCCGGCCACATCTCGACCTGCGGCTCGCTGATTCGGCGCGACTTCGTCGCAACGACGACCTCGACCGCGCTGCAGCGGCTGAAGGATGCCGGTTCGATCCGGCTCGGCACCCTGCAGATGGCCGAATTCGCCTACGGCCCGACCGGGCACAACGCGCATTACGGTCCGGTGCACAATCCCTGGAAGCTCGGCTACGTCACCGGTGGCTCGTCGTCCGGCTCCGGCTCGGCGGTCGGCGCGCGCCTGACCTTCGCGGCACTCGGCTCCGATACCGGCGGCTCGATCCGCATGCCCGCGAATTTCTGCGGCGTCACCGGCCTGAAGGTGACCTGGGGCCGCGTCAGCCGCGCCGGTGCGATGCCGCTGTCGCAGTCGCTCGACACGGTCGGGCCGCTGGCGCAGACCGCGGAGGATTGTGCGCTGATCCTTGGGCTGATGGCTGGTCCCGATTCCGAGGATCCTACCGCCAGCGCGGCACCCGTGCCGGACTATGTCGCCGCCACCCAGGCCTCGATCAAGGGTCTCAGGATCGGCGTGCCCAAGGCGTTCTATGTCGACGACCTCGATCCTGAGGTGGCGCGCTGTCTCGATGCGACGATCGCGGTGCTGAAGACCGAGGGCGCCGATGTGGTTCAGGTCGAGCTGCCGAATCAGCGCCAGCTCACCGCAGCCTGCCAGCTCGTGCTAGCGGTCGAGGCGGCCGCCTTCCACAAGCGCTGGATGATCGAGCGTCCGCAGGACTATGGCCCGCAGGTGCTGATGCGGCTGCAGAACGCTCTGGCCGTCTCCGGCGTCGCCTATCTCGAAGCGCTGCGTTGGCGCGGTGCGGCGCTGGCGGCGCATGTCGCGGCAACCTCTGGCGTCGATGCCGTGATCGCGCCGGTGTCGCCGCTGGTGACGCCCTCGATCGCCGAGAGCGATGTCGGCGGCGCGCCGGGTGCGGAAGCTGTGATCCAGCGCATCACCCGCTTCACCCGCCCGGTGAACTATCTCGGCCTGCCGTCGCTGGCGATCCCGACCGGCTTCACGTCGACGGGGCTTCCTGTCGGCATGCAACTGATCGGCCGCTCCTTCGATGAGGCTACGATTCTGACCATCGGCGCCGCCTTCCAGCGCGCGACTGATTTCCACGCCAGGGTGCCGACGCTGCCATGAGGGAGACCTGTGCATACCGTCCGACGGTCTCACCCTCCCCTGGAGGGGGAGGGTCGATTGCGCATCTCATGCGCAATCGGGGTGGGGTGACGGTCTCTCCCCTTGGAAGCAAGTCCATGGAGGGGCTGTCACCCCACCCCGTCTCGCATTCCGCTGCGCTTCATGCGAGCCGACCCTCCCCCTCCAGGGGAGGGTCGCAGCTCACTTCGCAATTGGCCACGGTGTTCCTGACGGCAAGGTGAGATAGCCTCCCCATGACCAACCTCGTCGAGATCGACAATCTCACCATCCGCTTCACCGGCGAGCGCACCGTGCATGCGGTGAACGATGTCAGCCTGTCGCTCGGCGATGGCGAGGTGCTCGGCCTGCTCGGCGAGTCCGGCTCGGGCAAGAGCGTGACCATGCGGGCGCTGATGC
Organism: Bradyrhizobium sp. SZCCHNS1050; assembly: GCF_032484785.1. Lineage (NCBI taxonomy): Bacteria > Pseudomonadati > Pseudomonadota > Alphaproteobacteria > Hyphomicrobiales > Nitrobacteraceae > Bradyrhizobium > Bradyrhizobium sp. SZCCHNS1050. The sequence goes on from NZ_JAUETR010000001.1 coordinate 3,497,973, forward strand.
GGCTGTTGCCGAACAAGCGGACGCAGATCTCCGGCAGTGTCAAGGTGCTGGGCCGCGACGTGCTGGCGATGAACGACGAGGAGCTGTCGCAGTTTCGCGGCCGCTCCGTGTCGATGATCTTCCAGGAGCCGGGGCTTGCGCTCGATCCGGTCTACACCATCGGCCGGCAGATCGCCGAGACCGTCATGCGGCACGAGGGCAGGAGTTTTGCGGAAGCGCAGGCGCGGGCGCTGGAGATGCTCGACGTCGTCAGGATTCCCTCGGCGAAGCGTCGCCTGGAGTCCTATCCGCACGAGATGTCCGGCGGCATGCGCCAGCGCGCGATGATCGCGCTGGCGCTGGCGTGCCGGCCGAAAGTGCTGCTGGCCGACGAGCCGACCACCGCACTCGACGCCACCGTGCAGATCCAGATCCTGCTGCTGCTGCGCGAACTGCAGCGCGAGTTCGGCATGTCCGTCATCTTCGTCACCCACGACATCGGCGTCGCGATCGAGATCTGCGACCGCCTCGCCGTGATGTATGCCGGAGAGATCGTGGAGCAGGGCAGCTTGCGCGAAATCGTGCGCCAACCCGTGCACCCCTATGCGCGCGGCCTGCTGGCTTCGACGATCCATGGTGCCAGGCGCGGCGAGCGGCTGCAGACCATTCCCGGCACGCCACCCTCGCTCGACCGGGCGCCTCGGAGCTGCTCGTTCGCACCACGCTGCGGCCTGGCGCAGCCGCGCTGCTCGGAGGCGATGCCGCCGAACATTGCGCTCGGACCACAGCGGCTGGCGCGCTGCGTCCTGGCCGAGGCGCCGGCAAGTGTGGCGGCAACGTAACGGTTCGCCCGAAACGCGCTCCTCACCGGCCGAAACCGTCCATCGCGTGTCGAAGCGTCGCAACGGCCTCGCTAAGGTGCTGCCACGCGTGGGACCGATCGTCCGCGCTGGATGAGGACACGCCATGCACGTATCGAACGAAGGTATCCTGGTCATTCTGTTCGTTGGCCTGGTTGCAGGCTGGCTGGCCGGCAAGATCGTCCGCGGCACCGGCTTCGGGCTGGTCGGCGACATCGTGATCGGCGTGCTCGGCGCCTTGGTCGCAAGCCTGATCTTCCCGCGGCTTGGCGTCCGGATCGGCACCGGCCTCGTGTCGGAAATCGTCTATTCCGCGCTCGGCGCCATCATTCTCCTGCTGGTGGTGCGGCTGGTGCGGACCGGCGGGCGGCTCTAGGACTTGCGATCCGGCGTGGCTGAACGTTTGCACCGCGCCACGCGACATACCCCAGCACATAGCTAATTTACGCTAAAGTGAGCATCGTTGGACGCTCACCGCGGGAATCAGTATATTTCGCCTTGTTTGCCGCCAGTTTGTGCTTTTGGTCGGCGGCCACGTAGCTCATTTGATCAATTGAAGAGATGGTGGTGATGGCGGCTGCACCTCACGTGAGGCAATCCGAGCTCAGCGATGCCTTGCGCGGTTGCCGTAGCGCCTTCATCGGCGTCGGGGTGATGAGCTGCATCATCAACCTGCTGTATCTCACCGGCTCGATCTTCATGCTCGAGGTCTACGATCGGGTGCTGCCGAGCCGGTCCGTGCCGACGCTGATCGGCCTGATCATCATCGCCGCGGGGCTTTACGCCGCCCAGGGCGCGCTCGACATGATCCGCAGCCGCATTCTCGGCCGGATCGGCACCGCGCTGGACGAGAGCCTGAACGCGCGGGTGTTCGACACCGTGGTGCGGCTGCCGCTGTCCGCCGGCGGCCGCAACGAGGGCCTGCAGCCGCTGCGCGACCTCGATAACATCAGGAGCTTCCTCGGCAGCCAGGGGCCGGGCGCGTTCTTCGATCTGCCGTGGCTGCCGCTGTATCTGGCGATCTGCTTCGCTTTTCACGTGATGCTCGGCGTTACCGCGCTGGCCGGCGCCATCATCCTCGTCGCCCTGACGCTGATCACCGAATTCCTCACCCGCACGCCGGCCAAGGAGGCGATGGGGCTCGCCGCCCGCCGCAACGATCTCGCCACCTCAAGTCGCCGCAACGCCGAGGTCCTGGTCGCGATGGGCATGACCGGGCGCATGCTGTCGCGCTGGAGCGAGACCAACGAAAAATATCTCGCCGGCAACCAGCGCGCCAGCGACGTCGCCGGCGGCCTCGGCGCCATCGCCAAGGTGCTGCGCATGATGCTGCAGTCCGCGGTGCTCGCGGTCGGCGCCTATCTCGTGATCCATCAGGAGGCGACCGCGGGCATCATCATCGCCGGCTCGATCCTGAGCGCGCGGGCGCTGGCGCCCGTCGATCTCGCGATCGCACATTGGAAGAGCTTCGTTGCCGCGCGCCAGAGCTGGCGCCGTCTCAGCCATCTGTTGCAGACGATGCCGCAGCGACCGGCGCCGACCCTGCTGCAGCCGCCGGTCGGCAAGCTCTCGGTCGAGGCCATCTCGATCGTCGCGCCGGGGGACCAGAAGGCGATCGTGCAGGACGTGAGCTTCGCGTTGTCGGCCGGCAATGGCCTCGGCATCATCGGTCCGAGCGCGTCGGGCAAGTCATCGCTGGTGCGGGCGCTGGTCGGTGTCTGGCGTCCGGTGCGCGGCCATGTCCGGCTCGATGGTGCGGCGCTCGACCAATGGTCGACGGACGAGCTCGGCCGTCACATCGGCTATCTGCCGCAGGATGTCGAATTGTTCGCAGGCTCCGTCGCGCAGAACATCTGCCGTTTCGATCCGCAGGCCTCCGCCGACGGCATCATCGCCGCCGCCAAGGAAGCCGGCGTGCACGACATGATCATCAAGATGCGCGACGGCTATGACACAGAGATCGGCGAGCAGGGGGCCGCGCTGTCGGCAGGCCAGGCGCAGCGCGTGGCGCTGGCGCGCGCGCTCTATGGCAATCCGTTCCTGATCGTGCTCGACGAGCCCAACTCCAATCTCGATACCGAAGGCGACGAGGCGCTGTCACGCGCGGTGCGCTCAGCGCGGGCGCGCGGCGCGATCGTGGTCGTCGTCGCGCACCGGCCGATCGGCATCGAGGCGGTCGACCAGGTGCTGGTCATGAAGGACGGCCGCGCCCAGGCGTTCGGTCCGAAGGAGACGGTGCTGGCGCAGGTGCTGCAGCCGCGTGCGCCGTCGCCGATCAAGATCGTCTCGGAAGCCGGAGTGGCAAAGCCATGAGCAGTCAGGTCGTTGCCGGTCCACTTCCTGGCGGCCGCAAGACGGAGAGCGTGCGCGAGTCGATCCGCCGCCACCTGCTGATCGGCATGGGCGTCGTCGTTGCGGTCGCCGGCGGGCTTGGCGGCTGGGCCGCGACGCAGCAGATTTCCGGCGCGTTGATCGCGCCCGGCCAGATCGTGGTCGAATCCAACGTCAAGAAGGTGCAGCATCCGACCGGCGGCGTGGTCGGCGAGCTTCGGGCGCGCGACGGCGACGTCGTCAAGTCCGGCGACATCGTGGTGCGGCTCGACGACACCGTGACCAAGGCAAGTCTCGCCATCGTCACCAAGAACCTCGATGCGCTGCAGGCGCGCGCCGCCCGGCTGGAGGCCGAGCAGCGCGGCTGGGCCAAGATCCTGTTTCCGCCGCAGTTGCTGCAGCGCATGAGCGATCCCGAGGTCAAGAGCCTGACGGCGAGCGAGACCAAGCTGTTCGAGGTCCGCGTCAACGGCCGCATTGGTCAGAAGGCGCAGCTGCGCGAGCGCGTCACCCAGCTGAACGAGGAGATCGAGGGACTCTCCGCGCAGGTCAGCGCCAAGGACCAGGAGATCGCGCTGGTCCAGAAGGAGCTCGACGGCGTGCGCCAGCTCTATGAGCAGCATCTGGTGCAGCTGTCGCGCCTGACCACCTTGGAGCGCGACGCCGCCCGCCTCAACGGCGAGCGCGCGCAATTCATCGCCGCGCGCGCCCAGGCCAAGGGCAAGATCAGCGAGACCGAGCTGCAGATCATCCAGGTCGACAAGGACATGGTCAGCGAGGTGTCCAAGGATCTGCGCGAGACCACCGACAAGATCGGCGAGTTCGTCGAGCGCAAGGTCACCGCCGAGGACCAGCTTCGCCGCGTCGACATCCGCGCGCCGCAGGACGGCATGGTGCTGCAGTCGAGCGTCCATACCGTCGGCGGCGTCATCACCGCCGGCGACACCATCATGCTGATCGTGCCGCAGAGCGATGATCTCCAGGTCGAGGCCAAGGTCAATCCGCAGGACATCGACAAGCTGCAGGTCGGCCAGAAGACGTTGCTGCGGCTGTCCGCCTTCAACCAGCGCACCACGCCGGAGCTGAACGGCGTCGTCAGCCGCGTCTCGCCCGACGTCACCACCGACCAGCGCACCGGCCAGAGCTATTACACCATCCGCGTCTCGATGCCGCCCGAGGAGATCGCAAGGCTCGGCGACGTCAAGCTGATTCCGGGCATGCCGGTCGAGGCATTCGTGCAGACCGGCGACCGCACTGTCATTTCCTACCTGATGAAGCCGCTGCACGACCAGCTGATGCGTGCGTTCCGGGAGAAGTGAAGGGCCCTGCTACCGTCCCTGCAGAGACCGCGGGCAGCGCTCCAATCTCGCTGTCATCCCCGCGAACGCGGGGATCCATAACCACAGGGAGCAGTCGTGGTGCGAGATGCTCGTGACGTCTCGCGTCGCGCCCCATTTCTGCTGCGGAGTATGGGTCCCGGGTCGGCGCCCGCCGACGCTGCGCGTCATCGGGCTTGCCCGGGACGACAGCGGTTTATTCGTCGAGTTTCTTGAGTAACAGCTCCAGCGCGCTTTTCGCGAACAGCTGCATGTTGGCAAAACGGTCGCTGTGGCCGCTCTCCAGAGTGACGACTGCGGTCGCGGGCCCCGCAACCGCGAAGCACGCATGTCCCGCCGCGTCGCCATAGCGATTGCCGGCAGGACCCGCGGCACCGGTCTCCGACACTCCCCAATCAGTCGCAAAGCGCGTCCTGATCTGCCGCGCCAGCAGCTCCGCATAAGGCTCCGACGCCGAGCGGATGCCCTTCATCGCCTCGTCCGGAATGTCCATCAGCACGCGGCGGGCGTCGCGCGTATAGACCACGGCGCCGCCGAGGAAATAGGCGGAGGCGCCGGGCACCGCGAGCAGCGCCGCCGCGATCAGGCCGCCGGCGGAGGATTCCGCAACGGCAATGGTCTGCTTTTTGGCGGTCAGCCGCGCCGCGACCTTCTCGGCGACAGCGATGAGGTGCTGCATGGCGTTCATCCTTCGGCAGCGTCGACACCCGCCGCTGCCGGCTGCTGTTCATTCCCCACCATCATGCGCCGAAAGCGCGCGCCAAGGAAGGCGCTGCCCCTCGCAGCGATCACGCAATGATCGGCTCGCGCGCCGCGACGGCCTGGCGGCCGCCGCGATAGACGGTCATCGCTGCGATGATACCGAGCACGGCGGCGCACATCAGCCAGTAGCCGGGCGAGGCCTTGTCGCCGGTCTTGTTGATGAGCCAGGTCGAGACCGCCGGCGTCGCGGTGCCGAACAGCCCAGCCGCCAGCGCAAAGGCGATCGAGAAGCAGGTGGTGCGGACATGCGCAGGCACGATCTCGACCAGGCAGCCCAGCATGGTGCCGCTGTAGACGCCGAAATAGAACGAGAACAGCATTTCGACCGCGAGCAGCTTGCCGAAGCTCGGCGCCGCCGCGAGCCAGTGCAAGGCGGGATAGGCGGTCAGCAACGCCAGAGCCGCGATGGTCACCAGCACCGGCTTGCGTCCGATCCGATCCGACACCGCGCCGCCGACCGGATTCCATAAGAAGTTGGTCACGGCGACCAGCAAAGTGACGAGCAGTGAATCCGACGCCGACAGCTTCAGCTGCTTGCCGAAGCCGGGACCGTAGACGGTGATGAAGTAGAACGTCGTCGTGGTCAGCACCGCGATCATCATGCCGAGGATCACGATGCGCCAGTTCTCCAGCGCCGAGGCGAATACTTCGCGCGCGGTCGGGTGCTTCTTCATCGCGAGGAAGGCCGGCGTCTCCTCCAGCGTGCGGCGCAGGAAGAAGATCAGCGGAATGATCAGGCAGCCGATGAAGAAGGGAATGCGCCAGCCCCAGGCGGCCACCATGTCCGCCGGCATGGCCTGGTTGAGCACGTAGCCGATGACTGACGCGACGAAGATCGCGACCTGCTGGCTGGACGACTGGAACGAGGTGTAGAGGCCGCGATTGCCGGGCGTGGAGATCTCGGACAGATAGACCGACACGCCGCCGAGCTCGACACCGGCCGAGAAGCCCTGCAACAGCCGGCCGAGCAGCACGATGATCGGGGCCGCGATGCCGATCGTCGCATAGGTCGGGCAGAATGCGATGACGATCGTGCCGATCGCCATGATGCCGAGCGTCACGATCAGGCCCTGGCGCCGGCCGATCTTGTCGACATAGGCGCCGAGCACGATGGCGCCGACCGGTCGCATCAGGGCGCCGAGCCAGAACACGCCATAGGCATTGAGCAGAGATGCAGTCTCGTTCTCCGATGGGAAGAACGCCTTGGCGATGATCGGGGCGTAGAAGCCGAACAGGAAGAAGTCGAACTGCTCGAGGAAATTGCCGCTGGTGGCGCGCAGGATCGCGCCGATGCGCGAATGGATCGTAGCCGGCTGCGGGATTGACGTTGAGGACACGCGGGGAAACTCCTACCGTCGAGAGGCTCGTGCGGAGGATTTCTACGCCGGCCGAGGGGAAAGGTGCGACAATCTGCCACGCCAAGCCCTGGCGGCCAATAGCTTTGCGCTCAAGGCGCTCTAGGCCTGAACAGAATTGGCGGCGGCCGACTTCTGCTGCATTGCACCCTTCAGCCATTGCCGGAACGCCTTCAGCTTCGGCGGATCGGTCCGGCCCTCCGGCGTCACCAGATAGAACCCGGCATCGCTCGGCAGCGTCATCTTGAACGGCACCACCAGCCGGCCCTTGGCGATGTCGTCCTGGACGTAGGCCGTACGCCCGATCGCGACGCCGAGCCCGTCGATCGCGGCCTGAACGGTCATCAGCGACAGGTCGAAGCTCAGCCGACCCTGCCTCGACATCTCCACCGGCAGACCCGCCGCGGTCAGCCATAGCCGCCAGTCGTCGTCATAGCCGCCGCTGACCTGCAGCAGCGTGTGATGTGCGAGGTCCTCCGGACAGCGTAGTGGCTTGTCGCCGTGCAGCAGCGCCGGACTGCACACCGGAAACAGCTCGTCGGCCATCAGCCACTCCGCCCGCACGCCCGGCCAATGGCCACGGCCATAGCGGATCGCGGCGTCGACGTCGTCCTTGCGAAAATCGACCAAGCCGGTCGACGTCGTGATTCGCACGTCGATGCCGGGATGGGCCTCCTGAAAGGCCGTCAGCCGCGGCAGCAGCCATTTGGCGGCCAGCGAGGCGATGGTGGAGACCGTCAGCACCTTGGCGTTGTCCTTGCGGACCAGCCGTTCCGTTGCCAGCCGGAGATCGTCGAACGCGGCGCGCACCAGCGGGAGATAGTCGCGGGCCTGCGGCGTCAGCGCCAGGCTACGGTTCTGGCGGACGAAAAGGCGCAGCCCGAGCTCGTCCTCCAAGCGCTTGATCTGATGGCTGATTGCGGTCTGCGTCACGTTCAGTTCGGAGGCCGCGCGGGTGAAGCTCAGATGCCGCGCCGCAGCCTCGAACGCCCGCAATCCATTCAGCGACGGCAGTCGGGCCATTCACGGCCTCCCCGGTTCATGACGTTATTTCATCCGAAACGGTAGTAAATGTCGTTTGTGGATGAAGCGCAAGCGCTCAATATTGCAGCCTCAAGGAATTTTCAGGAGGCTTTCATGTCCATCTACGTCTCCTCGTCAATGACGAAACATCATGGCCCGGGGTTCTGGTCCGGCGTCGTGGAGCTGCTCGCCGCGTGGCGCTTCCGCTACCGCACACGGCACGAGCTGGCGCACTGGTCGGAGCGCGACCTGCACGACCTCGGTCTGTCCCGCAGCGATATCGCCGCCGAGATCGACAAGCCGTTCTGGCGGGGTTGATCCCCCTTACTCATCCCGCCGCGCCGGTGCCGCTCCGCAAAGGAGGGCGCCGGCAAGCTTCCCGGTTGGAGCCGCGCATGCCGACGCCCGCCATTGCCGATATCGCTGCCGGCTCCAACATCATTCACACGCGGCGTGGCGAGGAGGTGCGCCTGCGCTTCGTCACATCTGACGACGCCGAGGCGCTGCAGAGCTATGTCCGGTCCTTGAGCCAACGTTCGCGCCACAAGCGTTTCCTCGGCGCACTCAACGAGCTGCCAAAGGCGGTGCTCGAGGATTTCGTCGCGCTCGGCCGCAACGACCGCTACAGCCTGATCGCGACGATGGACCATGAAGGTGTCGAAACCATCGTGGCCGAGGCGCGCTATGCATTCGATCGCGGCGTCGGTCGTGTCGAGTTTGGCCTGTCGGTCCATGACCGCTGGCAAGGCCACGGCATCGGTCCGGCGCTTATCGCGAATCTGGAAGAACGCGCGCTGGCGTTGGGTGGCGTGACCCTGTCGGGCGATGCGCTGCGTACCAACGACGTAATGATTGCATTGGCCCGCAAGGCCGGTTTCGCGATCAAGCCGCATGCGGACGATTGGACCCTGGTGCGGTTCGAGAAGGGTCTAAGCGGAGTGGTGGCTCATTCAGTGGGGGCAGATTTGCGCGTGGTCGGTCGCGAGCCGCAAGTCGCCACGTCCGAGATCAAATGACGTCATGCCTGCGAAGGCAGGCATCCCGTACGCCGCGGCCTCACCGTGTCACCAGCCATCAGTTGCGTGTACTGGATCGCCCGGTCGAGCCGGGCGATCACAGTTGCTATGAAGCGACCATCGATCCGCGTCATTGCGAGCGCAAGCGAAGCAATCCAGAGTCCTTGCTCCGCTCTGGATTCTTCGCTTCGCTCGCAATGACGGTGATCGTGGTGCGTCTGTGCCCACGTCATACGGAACATCAACTTCTCAAAACGTCTCCACCCACGGCCGCAGCTCCATCTCCCAACTCCAGGCACTCCGTGGTTGCTGCAGCACGCTCCAATAACTTGCGGCGATGGCATCCGGATCGAGCATCGAATTCGGGCGCTCCGCGGCTTCCTGACGCTCTGCGCTCTTGATCGCGCCGTCGATGACGAAATGCGCGACGTGGATGCCCTGCGGCGACAGTTCGCGCGCCATGCTCTGGGCGAGGCCGCGCAGCGCGAACTTGCCCATCGCGAACGGCGCCGACTGGGCGTAGCCCTTCACGCTGGCGGAGGCGCCGGTGAACAGGATGGCGCCGTGCTTGTTCGGCAGCATGCGCTGTGCCGCCTGCTGCGCCACCAGGAAGCCGCCGAAGGCGCTGACGGCAATCGACTGCTGCACGTCGGCCGGCACGAGATCGGTGAGCGCTCCGCGCGCCCGCGCGCTGGCATTGTAGACCACGAGATCAGGCGCGCCGATCTCGCGCTCGACGATGCCGAACAGCCGCTCGACTTCCTCCGGATTGGTTGCATCGCAGGGGTAGGCGCGGGCGCCGGTTTCGTTGCAGAGCGCGCCGAGCTTCTCGATCTTGCGGGCGGCCAGCGCCACGCGGATCTTCTCGCGCGCGAACAGCCTCGCCAGCGAGGCCGAGAGCCCCTCGCCGGCACCGACGATGAGGGCGATCTTGTAGGCAGGGATGTCCATGGGCATGTCCTTGGGCCAAAGCGTCCGCAGACATCAAGCTAGTGCACCGGCGGCCGACTTCCTACAGCTCGTCTCCACATTTTTGTCGCGCGTCCTCAGGTGGGACGCGGCTGCAATCCGGCGAGGCAGCCGATCTCCTCCAGCACGACATCGAGCCGGCTGCGATCGTGCAGGAAGGCGTATTTGCCGCGGAGCATTGCCAGCGAGCGCGCGTGATATTTCTGCGGCTTCTGCATCCATGTGAAGTCGCCGAACTGGACGCGGAAGACGCTGCGGTTCTCGGCCAGTGCCTGCTCGTTGGCGAGCGTCCATGGCATGAACAGCGCGCCGACCTGACGGGTCAGGATCGGCATCAAGGTCAGTGATAGTTCCGGCCACAGCTCGAACTCGCCTTCGGCGCGCGGCCATAGCATGCGGTGGATCCAGGCCAGCACATGCGGCGCGCGGCCTTCGATCAGGGCGCCGGCCGTCGGATCGGTCCACAGCTCGTAGAGCTGGCCCCACAGTCCGAAATCGCCGTAGGCCGGACGGTGGCCGAACAGATACGGCCTGACCGAGAGATGCCGTTCGAGCAGGTCGAGCATTTCGGCAAAGCCCTGCTCGATCTGCGGCGCGTTGATCTCGTTGGAGCCGACATACCACAGCCGCTCGACCATGCGCGCGCGGATCTTCTCGGCCAGCTCGCCCAACTCGGCCTCGTCCGCCCTGGGGGCGCGGATGCGGGCGATGCGTCCGGCCGAGGCGCGCTGGTCGAGATCGCGCGCCCAGCGATAATGGAACATCCACTTGTTGCCCCACTCGTCGCCGAACTCCTCGATCAAGGCCGAGATGAAGCTCGTCAGCGCGTCGCCGGGATGAATCGTGGGTTGCGGAAAGTCGAGCTCCAGTGCGTCGATGATCGGCGTCGAGTCCTGCATCGGCACCTCGTCGGGGGCGACCACCAGCGGAATGATCGGCAGCTTGGCGTGCCGCGCGAACTCCGCCTCGCTTTCCGCATTGCGCAATATCCAGTGATGCGGGATGCCCTTGTAACGCAGATACGATCGCACCTTGACCGAATAGGGCGACATCTCCGCCCCGAAGATGCGATAAACCTCCGTCGGCTGATTGGTCATGGATCTGCTCCCGGTTCGGCGCACGCCGCTGCCTGTTGTGTATCCGATCAGGCGCAACCTGTCGAAGAGTCCATCAGAGACTTGCGGAAACGAACGAGGGCTTAACGATCATGCATCAGTTCCTGAGGCGCGATGACGTGATGACCGGCGGCGCAAGGCCGGAGCTGCTGGCGCCCGATACCACCGGGCTGAACTTCTATCGCGCCGACCCCGCGCTCGCCGATCTCCTGCGCATCCATCTGCCCGAAGCGCTGTTTCGGCACCTCGTGCCGCATCTCGACCGTCTCGGCGAGCTCGCCGGCTCCTATCTCGACGAATGCGCCCGCTTGGCTGACCGCCATGGCCCTGTGCTGCACCAGCGCGACCGCTTCGGCCGCGACGTGCAGTGGGTCGAGTACCATCCGGCCTATCGCGAGCTCGAGCGCGCCGCCTTTGGCGAGTTCGGCATTCACGCCATGTCGATCCGCAAGGGCATTCTCGGCTGGCCGACCAAGTATCCGGTCACGGCCAAGCACGCCTTCACCTTCCTGTTCAACCAGGCGGAGTTCGGGCTGGGCTGTCCGATCAACGTCACCGACGGATGCGCCAAGCTGCTGGCGAGCTTCGGTAGCGACGGGCTCAAGGCCAAGTACCTCGATGGCCTGACCCAGACCGACATGAGAAAGCTGACCCAGGGCGGCCAGTTCATGACCGAGAAGGAGGGCGGCTCCGATGTCGGCACGTTGACGACGGTCGCCGTCCCGGAGGGCGACCATTGGCGCCTGCATGGCGAGAAATGGTTCTGCTCCAATGCCGATGCGAAAGTCGTGATGCTGCTGGCGCGGCCGCAAGGTGCCGAAGCTGGAACGCGCGGCGTCGGCCTGTTCCTGATGCCGCGCTTCCTCGATGACGGCAGCCAGAACCACTATCGGATCGTGCGCCTGAAGGACAAGCTCGGAACGCGCTCGATGGCCTCGGGCGAGATCAAGCTGGAGGGTGCCGTCGCCTATGCGGTCGGGAGGCTCGATCGCGGCTTCGTGCAGATGGCCGAGATGGTCAACTCGTCGCGTCTCTCCAACGGCGTCAAGTCGACGGCGCTGATGCGGCGGGCCTGGCACGACGCGATTACGGTCGCGCGCAACCGCGTGGTGTTCGGAAAACGCATCGTCGACCTGCCGCTCGGGCGGCGGCAACTGCTGAAGATCCTGCTCGCGACCGAGCAGGCGCTGTCGCTGAGCTTCCTCACCGCCGACGCGCTCGACCGTGCCGAGGCCGGCAGCCAGGATGCCGCGGCGCTGCTGCGCATTCTGACGCCGACATTGAAATTCCGCGCCACGCGCGACGCGCGCAAGGTCTGCGGCGATGCGTTGGAGATGCGCGGCGGGATCGGCTATGTCGAGGAGTTCGTCACCGCGCGGCTGCTGCGCGACGCCCATCTCGGCTCGATCTGGGAAGGCACCGGCAACATCGTCGCGCTCGATGCGCTGAAGCGCGCCGTGGGCCGGCACGGTGCGGAGGCCGCGCTGGCAGCCGACCTGCATGCGCGGCTCTACGACAGCGCCGCCGTGCCGCAGGCCTGGCGCGATCAGCTGCATCGACTGGTGGACCGTGCCGTGGGCTTTGCGCGCGAGGTCGCGGGACGCGCCGACAATGAGTCCGAAGCGCGCCGCGCCACCAGCCTGCTGTATCACGTGGCGAGCGCCGTCTCGACGACTTGGGAAAGCGGGCGCATCCACGCGATGCGCGGCGACGCGCGCAGGCTGCTGCTGGCAAAGCTCATCGTCGCGCACCGGCTGACGCCGTCCGATCCGTTCCGGCTCGCGGAAAATAGGATGGATGATGCCATCGCGACACTGCTGCTCGGCGAACGTACCGCTGACATGGAGGAGGTTGGCGAACTGCTGTCAGCGGCGTAGGCTTGCCGCGACCAACAACAAACAAGATCGGGAGAACGCCAATGAAAGCCGCCGTGCTGATGGAGGTCAACAAGCCGCTGGTGATCGAGGACATCAGTGTGCCCAAGCCGGGGCCGCGGGAAGTGCTGATCCGCACGGCGGTTGCCGGTCTCTGCCATTCCGACCTGCACTTCATCGAAGGCCTGTATCCGCATCCGCTGCCCGCCGTGCTCGGCCATGAATCGGCTGGGATCGTCGAGCAGGTCGGCGCCGACGTGACCTATGTGAAGCCGGGCGATCACGTCGTCACGTGCTTGTCCGTGTTCTGCGGCACCTGCGACAACTGCACCACGGGCCGCCCGGTGTTGTGCACCGATACGACGGTGAAGATGCCGCCCGGCGCCTCCAACCGGCTGTCATGGGGACGAAGCGAGAAGCTGCACCAGTTCCTCAACCTCTCGTCCTTCGCCGAGCAGATGCTGGTGCACGAGAACGCGATTGTGAAGATCCGCCCGGACATGCCGCTCGATCTCGCAGCGCTGATCGGCTGCGGCGTCATCACCGGCTATGGCGCCGTCGTCAACACGGCGCGGGTGCAGGCCGGCGAGACGGTGGCCGTGATCGGCTGCGGCGGCGTCGGCATGGCTGCGATCAACGGCGCCGAGATCGCGGGCGCGGGCCGCATCATCGCCATCGACACCAATCCGGCCAAGCTGCAGCTTGCGACGAAACTGGGCGCGACCGACATCATCAATCCCACTGAGGGCGACGTCGTGGCCCAGGTGCGCGAGCTCACCAAGGGCGGCGTGCACCACGCCTTCGAGGTGCTCGGGCGCAAGGAGACCGCCGAGCAGGCGTTCGCGATGCTGGCGCCGGGCGGCACCGCGACCATCGTCGGCATGATCCCGTTCGGCCAGAAGATCGAGCTGCACGGCTTCGACTTCCTGCGCGAGCGCCGCATCCAGGGCTCGTCGATGGGCTCGAACCACTTCCGCGTCGACATGCCCCGCCTCGTCGAGTTCTATCTGCGCGGCAAGCTGCATCTGGAGGACTGGATCTCCGCCAAGCTGAAGCTGTCGGAGATCAACGAGGGCTTTGCCAACATGAAGGCAGGCAAGACGCTGCGCAGCGTGATCATGTTCGATGCGTGAGGTGGGTGGTCGGGTGTGAGGCAGGTGATGAGGTTCGGCGGGTCTGCCTATTAGTTACCCGTCATGCCCGGGCTTGACCCGGGCATCCAGCCTCTCTGCAAGATGGATGGCCGGGTCAAGCCCGGCCATGACGATGTGGGACGACGGCGGAACTTGGCGAGGCGTTGTTGAATAAGCCCGATCGCGAACTAGTTCGCGAACCGCGGCGGCGGGACGAAGCCGCCGAATTCGCGCTCGATCAGGTCGGCGAGCTTGAGCGGCGTGCGGTCCTCGAGGAACGGGCCGACGATCTGCACCCCGACCGGCAGGCCGTCGGCGAGTCCAAGCGGAATCGCGGTGGCGGGCAGTCCGGGCAAGGTGGCGATGCCCGGCCAGGCGAGCTGATCGGTGTAGCAATGCTCGACGCCGTCGATGCTGATGCGGCGCTGCTCCTGGTCGGGCGAATGGTCGTGCGGATAGGCCGGCGTTGGCATGATCGGGCAGATCACGGCATCGAACTGCTCGAACAGCGTTCGCCATTGCGCGCGCAGCCGCGCCCGCGCCCCGCCGGCCTGCACCCAGTCGCGATGGCTGAGCGCGATGCCGCGCAGCCGCTCGGCCGCGAGGCTCGCTGCCTCCTTCGGCAATTGCGCGGCCGCGTGACTGGCGCCGGCGTGGACCTCCGCCGGCATGGTGGCGCCGATGAAGCCGAGCAGCATGCGCATGTAGAGCCGGCTCGATGCGGCGAAGTCCGGCAGCAGCGGGCTGTCCGTCGTGACGCTCACGCCGGCCCGTGCGAGGTCGGCCGTCAGCCGCTCGATCGCGCCGCGCACGGCGCTGTCGGTCGGCAGCAGCGGATCGCTCGCGACCACCAGCACGCGGAAATCCCGCAGGCGACCGTGGCGCGGCGGCGGCAGGTCGAGGCGATATGCCTTGCCGGCCTCGAGCGGGTCGGGGCCTGCGATCACATCGAGCAGCAGCGACAGATCGGCGGCCGAGCGCGCCATCGGGCCGACGACGGCGAGGTCGGCCTCGCCCGGCAGCGGCTGAAACGGCGGCGGCGTATGGCCGCGCGAGGCCACCAGGCCGTAGCTCGGCTTGTGCGCGGTGACGCCGCAATGAAACGCCGGCGCCCGGAGCGAGCCGCCGATATCGGAGCCGAGCGACAGCGAGCCGTAGCCGGCCGCCAGGGCCGCGGCCGATCCGCCTGACGAACCGCCCGGCGTGCGGCCGAGATCGTAGGGATTGTTGGTGGTGCCGTAGATGTCGTTGTAGCTCTGCCAGTCGCCGAGCCCGAGCGGCACGTTGGTCTTGCCGAGCACGATGCCGCCGGCATCCTTCACGCGCGTCACCGTCAGCGCATCCTCGGCCGCGATGAAATCCCTGTGCTGCGGAAAACCCCAGGTCGTCGGCAGGCCGGCAACGTTGTAGGATTCCTTCACCGTGAGCGGAAGGCCGAGCAGGGGCCGCCGTTCGCCGCGCGCCAGCGCCGCGTCGGCGGCGTCGGCGGCAGCGAGCGCGCGCTCGAAATCGCGCACGCAGACGGCGTTGATCTCGGAGTCATGACGTTCGATGCGGTCGATGGCGAGCTTGGTCAGCTCGACCGACGAGATCTCACGATCTGCCAACGCCTTCGCCGTGTCGACGGCAGTTGCGAACGTCCATTGCGGTGCGGCCAAGGTCGATCCTCCCGGTGAGATGTTTGCCGGGAGTCCTAACCGATGCGGATGGCGATCGCTTGACCAAAATTGCGGATTCTAGCCCGGTAGCATCCGCTGCATGACGCGGTCGCGATAGATGAAGACGTGCGCGAGTGCGGCGGCGACGTGAACGACGATCAGGATCAGCAGCAGCCATTCGGAGGCCTGGTGCAGCCCGTCGATGGCGCGGTTACCGGCCGGGTTGCGCGCGGCCAGCATCGGCAATGGAAACAGGTAGAAGAACGACACGCTCCAGCCGCGGAAGGAGGCGAACAGCCACCCGGTGATGGTGCTCGCCAGCACCATCACATAGAGCATCCAGTGCACGACCTCCGAGCTCAGCCGCTGCCAGGGCGGCAGCGAGCTCTCCGGTGCGACCGGATGGGTGAGCCGCCAGACGAAGCGCACGGCGATCAATGCCAGAATGGTGAGGCCGAATGAAATGTGCAGGATCATCGGCGCGCCGGGGGGTGTATTGGCATGCAGGTCCGGCATCAGCCAGCCGATCGGATACTGGATGGCGAGCAGCGCTACCACCAGCCAGTGCAGGATCTTCGCGGGCGTGCCGTAATGCAGGCGTGGCGTCATGACGAGTTTTCCGTTGTGATCGGTCCGGCGCCATCAGCCTCGCGGCTGAGCGTTTGGCAAGACGCGGGGGTGCGGATGCTAGGCCGCTCCTATGAGAATTCCGACGCCGAGCACGATGATGCCGCCGAGCACGATCTGGAACACCGCCTGCAGGAACGGCGTGTCCATGTAGCGCGCGCGGATGTAGGCGATCGCCCACAGCTCGAAGAACACGACGAGGCTCGCGATCGCGGTCGCGATCCAGAACGCGTTGGTCCAGGAGTCCGGGACGAGATAGGGCATCGTGTGCCCCAGTCCGCCGAGCGTCGTCATCGCGCCGCACACGGCGCCGCGCAGCCACGGCGAGCCGCGGCCCGTCAGCGAGCCGTCGTCGGACAGCGCCTCGGCAAAGCCCATGCTGATGCCGGCGCCGATCGAGGCGGCAAGGCCCACCAGGAAGGTCTGGAAGTTCTGATGCGTGGCGAAGGCGGCGGCGAACAGCGGCGCCAGCGTCGAGACCGAGCCGTCCATCAGGCCGGCGAGACCGGGCTGGACATATTGCAGCACGAACACGCGCCGCCGCGTCTCGTCCTCCTTGTGCCGGACGTCCGGACTGAGGATCTTGTCGGTCAGTTTCGCCGCCACCTTCTCGTGGCCCTTCTCGGCCTCGGCGAGATCGCCGAGCAGCCGGCGCACGCCGACGTCCTTGGCCTGCTCGGCCGCCTTGGCGTAGAAGCGCTCGGCCTCGAACTCCATCGTGCCGACCTCGCGGCGGATGGCGTCGAGCGACAGGTTCTTGGTCAGCCAGATCGGCCGGCGCTGCATGAAGCCCTTGACGTTCTCGCGCCGGATCGGCGGCAGGTTCTTGCCGAAGCGCTCCTCATAGAGTTCGAGCAGCATGTGGCGGTGGCCCTTCTCCTCCTCGGCCATCTGCTCGAACAGCTTGGCTGAATCCGGATAACGTTCCGCCAGATCCTCCGCGAAGCTCATATAGATACGGCCGTCTTCCTCTTCGGCCGAGATCGCGATTGCCAGGATCTCGCGCTCGGTGAGGTCGGCGAAGTTCTTCATTCCAAGGTCCCCGGATCTCTCGCTCTCAACATTCGAGTGTTTAGAACGTTTCTAAAGTCTATATGGATTTGCCGCACCGCGGTCAAACTCCGGCCGCTGATTGGTCGCGAAACCCTTTGGTGACAGCGCATTCAAGCTCCAGTCATGGAACTGCGAGGATAGTCCGTCGTTCGCGTTCCGCTCAGCCACCTAAGGAGTTCTCATGGATAGCGTCAAATATCGGCTCAACGATCCAGGGTTGGCGCCGCGCCGCACCCGGATGGATATCCCGGGCTGGGCAGGCGAACGCCAGCCACGAGCGAATGGCTCGCATGAGCAGGTCTGGCATTGCGTACCATTCTCGGAAGGTGCGCAATATGGCATCGAGCTATTTTATCCGTACGACTTCGAGCTGCACGTCACCACGCGCGACGGCAAGCTGGAGCTGTCCGGCGACTGGGGCGAGCCGCCGAGCCCGAGCCTGCAATGGCCGCCGTTCCGCAATTTTGGCGATGCCTTCTACACCTACCAGATCCTGCTCGATCTCAAGGTGCCCAACGGCTTCGCGATCCGGACCGAGCCGCATCCGCGCTTCTATACCGACCGCAGCGATACCTGCCCGATCGCGGTGCCGGCGTTGGTGCGCAATTTCTGGCCGATGCTGTTCTTCTGCGTGTTCAAGGCGCCCGCGGAAGGGCGGACGCATATCTTCCGTCCGGGCGAGCCGTTCGCTCAGGTGATCGTGATTCCGGAGGAGGCAAACTTCACGGTCGAGCCCATGACTCCGGACGAGGCGGCCGAGCGCGAGTTGCAGTCGCGCCGCATCCACGCCAGCCGTCCGGTGCTCGCCAAGGAGACCGAATGGGTGTCGAGCACCGACACGGTGTTCGACGGCACCTACCGCCACCTGCATCGCGCGGCGAAGGACAAGGCGCGCAAGTCCTGACGCTTCCGTCTTCCTCAAACGAAAGAGCGCCGACCTCACGGCCGGCGCCCCCCGAGCTTTCACCTCTCAACGATCAGTAGCGATCGTAGTACCAGTGGTGATGGTGATGATGGTGGTGGTGATGGTAGTACCGGCGCGGCACCACATAGACCCGGGGGCCGTAGCCGTACCCATAGCCAGGACCGTAGCCATAGCCGCGCCAGTAGCCATGGTGATGGTGGTGATGATGGTGGTGGTGATGGTACCACTGCGCCAGCTGCACCTTCGGTTCGGCCTCCGGCGGCGCCTGCTCGTCGAGCGCCTGCAGCACCTTGGCCGCATTCGGGATCGGCTCGAGCAGGTCGGCGTAGGAGTTGGCCTTCAGCACGTCGCTCGGGGCCGGAGCCGCTGACGCCTGCGCCGTGCCGAGCGCGCCGACAGCGGCGACCGCGCCCAACAAGCCTGCGATCTTCTTATCCATAAATCTTCTCCTGATGCGCATTGCCCGGATGCAAAAACGTCAACCCCGAATGTTCGTTCCTCGATTCGCCTAATACGTCGGAACGGCGTCCGAAATCAGGCTGTCGATTTGTTCAGGAACGTGAACAGGAGCTCATTGACTCGTTCATGTTGCTCCTGCTGCACCCAATGTCCGGCGCGATCGATCAGCTCGCACAGGATCATGTTGGTGCACACTCGGGACTGCATCGCTTCGAACACACCGGGCCGTTGGTAGATGCCCCAGTCTTGCAGGCCGGAGATGAATGCGGACGGAACGTCGATCGTGAGATCCGACCAGGTCTGCAATTCAGCGTCGAATAGACCAGACGTGCCGCAGCGGTACCATTGCAGCCCGCCCTGGAAGCCGTTTCGTTCATATTCGGCGGTATAGACCGCGAGCTCATGGTCCGGCAGCCAGCGATTCGTCGCGATCGCCGCCGCATCCGGCATCTCCTCGGCGACGGTCTCGGCCATCGTCTTGTCGAGGTCCATGACGTAGTAGGTCGGTAGCTTGGCGAGTTCGGCCGCGTCCCAGGCCTGCAGAGGAGAAGGGGCGTTGGCCGCCCAGTCTGCGCTCTTGTGATGGTAATAGGCGCGCAGGAATTCATGCAGCCCCTGCGGGGGATGATGCATGTCCGCATTGGCCTGCCGCGTCGCGTAGTACCATTGATAGTGCTTGCGCGGACGCGGCAGCGCAGCCAGTTCGCGATGCACGGGATCCTCCTGCGCCGCGAGGGGATGGCTGGCGATGTCGAACGGTGCTGCGGGTGGCCCCGGGAACGGTGCGCTCATCATCACGACCGATCGAAAGACATCGGGGCGGATCACCGCGCACCACGCCGCGACGGGGCTGCCGAAGTCGTGGCCGACGACAGACGCGACATGGCGATGGCCGAATGCATAGACCACGCCGAGCGCATCGCGCACCAGATTGGTGAAGCGAAACGGCGCGAGATCACCGTCATAGTCGGCGCTCCACCCTGTGGTGCGGCCATAGCCGCGCTGGTCCGGCGCCAGCACGTGGTAGCCGGCGGCGGCCAGCGCCGGCATCACCTTGCGCCAGCTATAGGCCAGCTCGGGAAAGCCGTGTAGCAGCAGCACACAGGGACGGCCGGGCGTCTCGAAGCCGGCTTCGAGCACGTGCATGCGCAGGCCGTTGATGCCGTCGACGAAGCGGGACCGGATCGTGGGTGGGAGGGGAAGCGGGGGAAGGGAAGTCGACATTCAAACGTCTCCTCGTCATGGCCGAGCTTGACCGGCCTGCGGGGCCGAAGCCCCTTCAGCGCGGCGAAGGCCCGGCCATCCACGTCTTCTCTTGTGCCAGCTTGAAAGACGCCGATGCCCGGCACAAGGCCGGGCATGACGGAATTTTGCGGAATGATCGCGTGCTAGGCCGCGCCCTTCTTCGGCCAGTAGCGTTCGCGCAGGTGGCGCTTGACCAGCTTGCCGGTCGGCGTGCGCGGAAGCTCCGGCTCGAAATCGATCGAGCGCGGGCACTTGATCGGCGACAGATGCTGGCGGCAGAACAGGATCAATTGCTCCTCAAACGCCTTGCCGGCGCGCGCCATGTCGTGCGGCTGCACCACCGCCTTGACCTCCTCGCCCATCTCCTCGTTCGGCACGCCGAACACGGCGACATCGGCGACGTCGGGATGCGTGATGAGGACGTCCTCGGTTTCCTGCGGGTAGATGTTCACGCCGCCGGAGATGATCATGTAGGACTTGCGGTCGGTCAGATAGAGGAAGCCGTCGGCATCGAGATAGCCGACGTCGCCGAGCGTCGACCAGCCCTTGTCGTTGTAGGCCCGCTTCGTCTTCTCCGGATCGTTGTGATAGGAGAACACCGGCGCGTCGGCGAAATACACCGTGCCGATCTCGCCGGTCGGCAGCTCCTCGTCATTCTCGCCGAGGATCTTGATCTTGCCGACAACGGCGCGCCCTACGCTGCCGCGGTGCTCGAGCCACTGCTTCGAGGTACACACCGTGACGCCGTTGCCTTCGGAGCCGGCATAATACTCGATCAGGATCGGACCCCACCACTCGATCATCCTGGCCTTGACGTCGACCGGGCAGGGCGCAGCGGCATGGATCGCGCCCTTCAGGGTCGACACGTCGTAGCGCTTGCGCACGTCCTCCGGCAGTTTCAGCATGCGCACGAACATGGTCGGCACAAGCTGCGACTGCGTGACCTTGTACTTTTCGACCAGCTTCAGGAAGTCTTCGGCGTCGAAATGCTCCATGATGATCGAGGTGCCACCGAGCACTGAGACCATCATGTTGAAGCGCAAGGGAGCTGCATGATAGAGCGGCGCCGGCGACAGATAGGTGCTCTCGGCGTTCATGCCGCACATGTCGGCGCACAGCACGCGCAGGAACTGGTTCGGCTGATCGATCGGATTGCCTTCGAAATCCTTCTTGATGCCCTTCGGCCGTCCGGTGGTGCCCGACGAATACAGCATGTCGTAGCCGGCGACCTGATCGGCGATCGGCGTCTTGGGCTGGGCGCCGGCCTCCTTGTCCCAGGAGCGGAAACCGGGCTCGGGCTCGTCGACCATGAAGAACAGCGGGCCGTCCGTGGCGCTCACGAGATCGCGCACCTGCTCGGCGCATTTCGGCGAGGTGATGAAGACCTTGGCGCCGCAATCCCTGATGATGTAGGCGATCTCGTCCTTGGTGAGATAGCGGCTGATCGCGGTGTAGTACAGGCCGGAGCGCTGCGCCGCCCAGGCGATTTCCATGAACGCCAGCCGATTCTCCATCAGGAAGGCGATATGGTCGCCGGCCTTGAGCCCCAGCGCACGGAATAGATGAGCGCCTTGGTTCGAGAGCTCGTCGAGCTCGCGATAGGTGATGGCCTTGCCGGTGCCGGCCATCTGATAGGCGATCTTGTCGGGATGGCTGCGGGCGTGAATGGAGGGGTGGGTCATGAAAGACTCCGGCGGGAAGGCGCGAGTAACGAATGGCGAGTAGCGAATAGGGAATGGCGAATAGCGGAGCGTCTGGGCGAGCGGAGCGGGATCGCTCTCCCTATTCACCACTCGCCATTCGCTATTCGTCTCCTACAGCCTTTCCACGATCGTCACGTTGGCCATGCCGCCGCCTTCGCACATCGTCTGCAACCCATAGCGCTTGTTGCGGGCCTTCAGCGCATGCAGCAGCGTGGTCATCAGCTTGGTGCCGGAGCCGCCGAGCGGATGGCCGAGCGCGATCGCGCCGCCATTGACGTTGAGGCGGTTCGGATCGGCGCCGGTGGTCTTCAGCCACGCGGTCGGCACGGAAGCGAACGCCTCGTTGACCTCATAGAGATCGATCTCGTCGATCGACATGCCTGCCTTCTGCAGCGCGCGCTGCGTCGCCGGGAGCGGCGCCTCCAGCATGATGACGGGGTCGCCGCCCATCATGGTCATGTGATGGACGCGGGCCAGCGGCTTGACGCCGAGCGACTTCAGGCCGCGCTCGTTGACGACCATGACGCCGGACGCGCCGTCGCAGATCTGGCTGGCCGTGGCCGCCGTCAGCTTGCCGTTCTCGGCGATCAGCTTGACGCTCTTGATGCCGTCGAGGCTGACGTCGAAGCGGATGCCCTCGTCGATGTGGTGGGTGTCGGTCGAGCCGTCGGCACGGGTGATCTCGAGCGGGATGATCTCGTCCTTGAAGTGGCCTGCTTGCGTGGCGGCAATCGCGCGCTGATGGCTGTTATAGGCGTATTCGTCGAGCTCATCCTTGGAGAGACCGTACTTCTCCGCCATCATTTCCGCGCCGGTGAACTGGCTGAACTGGATGTTCGGATAGCGGCTCTCGATGCCAGGGCTCTTGTAGTGCCCGAAGCCGTTCTTCGCCGGAAGCGTGGAGGAGAGACCCATCGGCACCCGGGTCATCGACTCCACGCCGGCGGCGATCACGACATCCATCGCGCCCGACATCACTGCCTGCGCGGCGAAATGCAGCGCCTGCTGCGACGAGCCGCACTGCCGGTCGATCGAGGTGCCCGGCACGCTCTCCGGCAGCTTCGAGGCCATCACCGCATTGCGCGCGATGTTGTTCGATTGCTCGCCGGTCTGCATCACGCAGCCCATGATCACGTCCTCGACCTGGTCCGGCGCGGCGCCGGAGCGCTCGACCAGCGCGTCCAGCACCTTCGCGGCGAGATCGGCCGGATGCCAGCCGGCCAAGCGGCCTCCCTTGCGGCCGCCGGCCGTGCGTGCGGCCGCGACGATGTAGGCTTCCGCCATGACGTATCCTCCCTAGACTTGGTGTTCGTGATTGGCCGCGATTTAAATGCTCGATCGAGCCTTAGTCAATCGATCAATTAACTCTTGAGATCAACTCCGGCTTCGGCTTATCTGCCTCGATCAAGCGCGAGACATGTCTTGGGACCTCAGCTTCACAACAGCGTGCCAGAGAAACTTCCCGCGGGGCGGAATGCGACGGCGGAGAAGCTGCTGGACGCCGCCAGCGAGCTGATGATCGCGAGGTCCTCGATCGAAATCTCGCTCAGCGACATCGCGCAGAAGTCCGGCTCTAATGCAGCGCTGGTGAAATATCATTTCGGCAACAAGGACGGCCTGCTGCTGGCGCTGCTCGCCCGCGACGCGGCGACCGAGGTGGCCAATCTCGAATATCTCCTGGCGCAGCCGCTGCCGCCGACGGCGAAGCTGAAGCTGCACATCAGCGGCATCATCCGCGCCTATCACCGGTTTCCCTACATGAACCGGCTGATCCATTATCTGCTGCATGAGAGCAGCGCGGAGGCGGCCGACGAAGTGTCGAAGTTCTTCGTGGCGCCGCTGCTCGATTTCCATCGCCGGCTCATCGAGGAGGGCGTCGCCAGGGACGAGTTTCGCGCCGTCGATCCGGTGCTGTTCTACACCAGCCTGATCGGCGCCTGCGATCACCTGTTCTTCGGCCGCCACGCGATGTCGCGCGCGATCGGCGTCGGCCCGGTCACCGATGATGTCTGCCGTCAGTACATCGCCCACATGGAGGCGCTGATCTGCGGTGGAATATTGAAACGGGCGAGTGGCGAATAGGGAGTAGCGAATGGGGGAAGCCTCTATTCGCTACTCCCTATTCGCTATTCGCAAGCAAAAACGTCTAGGGAGGAAACCTGACATGCAGTTGAACAACGTTGCCGTTCTCATCACCGGCGGTGGCTCGGGTCTCGGCGCAGCTACGGCGCGCGCCATGGCGGCCAAGGGGGCCAAGGTGGCCGTGCTCGATCAGAGCCTGGAAAACGCCGAGAAGATCGCCGCCGAGATCAAGGGCGTCGCGCTGCATGCCGACGTCACCAATGAGGATCAGGTCAAGGCCGGCCTCGCCAAGGCCGAGGCGGCCCACGGCATCGCCCGCGTGCTGGTGAACTGCGCCGGCATTGGCGGCTCGCAGCGCATCGTCGGCAAGGACGGCGTCTATCCGCTCGCCAAGTTCGCGCGCATCATCAACGTCAACCTGATCGGCACCTTCAACGTGCTGAGGCTGTTTGCCGAGCGCCTCGTCACCGCCGAGCCGGTCGGCGAGGAGCGTGGCGTCATCATCAATACCGCCAGCGTCGCGGCCTATGAAGGCCAGATCGGCCAGATCGCCTATTCGGCCTCGAAGGGCGGCGTCGTCGGCCTGACCCTGCCCGCTGCGCGCGATCTCGCCAGCCAGAAAATCCGCGTCAACACCATCGCGCCCGGCCTGTTCCTGACACCGCTGCTGATGGGACTGAACGAAGAAGCGCGCAAGAGCCTGGGCGCCCAGGTGCCGCATCCGGCCCGGCTCGGCGACGCCTCCGAGTACGGTAACCTCGCCGTCCACATCGTCGAGAACCCGATGCTGAACGGCGAAACCATCCGCCTCGACGGCGCCATCCGCATGGCCCCGCGCTGACGGCAACCTCCGCCGTCGTCCCCGCGAATGCGGGGACCCATACTCCGCGGCGTCTGTGATAGGCAGACTGGCAGACGCCGCACTCTCACCAATCAAGCCGGTGGCTATGGATCCCGGCGTTCGCCGGGATGACACTGAGGGTGGAGCGCGCGCCATGTCCCAACCGCTGCTGATCGAACACGACAAGGGCGTCGACCGGGTGACGCTCAATCGCCCGGAGAGCCTGAACGCGCTCGACCCGGCGCTGATCGACGCGCTCAACGCTTATTTCGAAAGCCTGCAGCGCAATCGCACCACGCGAGTCGTCGTGCTCAAGGGCGCCGGCAAGAACTTCTGCGCGGGGCTCGATCTGAAGGCCGCGATGCAGCGGCGCGGCGGCGTCAATGAGCCGCCCAGCGTGACCGAGTCGCTGGACTCGCAGCGCCGCATCGCCGACATCGTGATGCTGATGCGGCGTTGCCCGCAGCCGATTATTGCGCTGGTGCAGGGCGCAGCCGCCGGCGGCGGCTTTGCGTTGGCGCTCGCGGCCGATATCCGCATCGCCAGCCGCTCGGCGCGGATGAACTGTGCCTTCATCAAGCTTGGCTTAGGGGGCTGCGACATCGGCACCAGCTACTTCCTGCCGCGCCTCGTCGGCGTCTCCGTCGCCTCAGAACTGATCCTCACCGGACGCTTCATCGGCGCCGAGCGCGCGTTGATGGTCGGACTGGTGTCGGAGATCGTCGAGGAGGATATGCTCGAGAGCGCGGCCGCGCCCTTCGTCGATGCGATGATGACGGCCTCGCCGGTCGGACTTCGACTCTCGAAGGAATGTCTCAACATGAGCGTCGATGCGTCGTCGATCGAAGCCGTCATCGCGATGGAAGATCGCAACCAGGTGCTGTGCAGCCGCTCGGAGGATTTCAAGGAGGGCATTCAAGCCTTCCTCGAGAAGCGAAAGCCGGTCTATACCAACCGCTAGATATCAAGATCCGCAAAGGACGATATTTCGGGAGACGCAAAATGGACGGGACGGCAGCGAAGGTGTTGGAGAAGCCGGCATTCCGCAAGGTCAATTGGCTGGCGCGCGACATCGATATCGAGAGACGCGGTGACGGCGTCATCGTCATCAAATCGCGCATTCCGCTGCAGGCCTATGAGCCGCATTTGGCGGCGCCGCTCGCCCGCTGGGCCAAGGAGGCGCCGACGCGGACCTGGCTCGCGCAACGCAGCGGAGCCGAGCGGCAATGGCGCAAGCTGTCCTATGCCGAGGCCAAGCGCACAGTCGATGGGCTGACGCAGGGCCTGCTCGATTTGAAGCTGGACGGCCGCCCCGTCGCCGTCCTCTCCGGCAATTCGATCGAGCATGCGCTCATCACCATGGCTGCGATGCAGGCCCGTTCGCCGGCCGCTCCGGTGTCGCCGGCCTATTCACTGATGAGCCACGATCATCTCAAGCTGAAATATCTGTTCGGCCTCGTGAAGCCGGGCGTGGTCATGGTGCAGGACGGCCCGACCTTCGAGAAGGCGCTGAAGGCGCTCGATCTCGACGGCGTCACCGTCGTTCATGTCGCGCGTCCGTGCGAGGGCATTGCGAGCATCAGCTTCGCTGATCTCGCCGCGACGCCGGTCACCGGCGCGGTCGACGCGTCGATTGCGCAGATCACACCGGACACGGTCGGCAAGCTGCTGTTCACCTCCGGCTCGACCGGCATGCCCAAGGCGGTCATCAACACCCAGCGCATGATGTGCGCCAATGCGGCGATGATGATGCAGACGCGGCCGCGCGGGCCTGATGCGCCGATCTCGACGGTGCTCGACTGGATGCCATGGAATCACACCATGGGCGGCAATGCGCTGTTCAATCCGCTCTTGATCGAGGGCGGCACGCTCTACATCGACGACGGCCGGCCGATGCCCGGCATGTTCGACGAAACCATCCGGAACCTGCGCGAGGTGTCGCCGACCTATTACGCCAATGTGCCCGCCGGCTATGCGGCGCTGGCGGCGGCGATGGAGAAGGACGACGCGCTGTGCCGCTCCTTCTTCAAGGATCTGGGCATCATGGCCTATGGCGGCGCGCGGCTGCCGGACGATCTGTACGAGCGCATGCAGGCGCTGGCGGTCAAGACCACCGGCGAGCGCATCGTGTTCTACACCGGCTGGGGCTCGACCGAGACGGCGCCGACCTCGACCGGCACCTATTGGAACACGGAGCGGGTCGGGCTCATCGGCCTGCCGTTCCCCGGCGTCGAGCTGAAGATGGTGCCGACCGGCGACAAATACGAGCTGCGCCTGCGCGGCGTCAACGTGATGCCGGGCTATTTCGGCCAGCCCGAGCTGACGAAGAAGGCGTTCGACGAGGAAGGGTTCTATTGTATCGGCGATGCCGGCGTGTTCGTCGATCCCAATGACCCGGCGCAAGGTATCATCTTCGCCGGCCGCGTGGTCGAAGATTTCAAGCTCACGACAGGCACCTTCGTCCATGTCGGCTCGCTTCGCACCGATGCGATCGCAGCCGCAACGCCGGCGATCCACGATGCACTGGTGACCGGGCAGGATCGCGAATATGTCGGTCTCCTGGCCTGGCCCAATCTGCACGCCTGCCGCCAGTTGGTCGGCGATCCCAACGCGACGTTCGAGGACGTGGTGAAGCATCCGGCCGTCATCGACTGCGTCCGCCGTGGTCTCGAAGCCCATAATAAAGAGTGCGAGGGTGCGACCAGCCGGCGCATCGGCCGCGCCATGCTGATGGTCGAGCCGCCCTCGATCGACGGCCATGAGCTGACCGACAAGGGCTACATCAACCAGCGCGCCGGTCTCGAACGCCGTGCCGCACTGGTCGAGCGGCTCTACGCGGCCGAGCCCGACAGCGACGTGATCGTGTTGTGACGACGCATTTTGAAACCGTCATTCCGGGGCCCTCGCGAAGCGAGTGAACCCGGAATCCAGAGATAAATCAGATCGAGATTCCGGGTTCGATGCTGCGCATCGCCCCGGAATGACGATCAGGAAGCAGGTGAGGCCATGAACTTCGATTTCTCCGACGACCAGAAGCAGTTGCGGGACCAGGCGCGGAAATTCCTCGCCGAGAAGTGTCCGCCCAAGGCGGTGCGTGTCGTGCTCGATGGCAAGGAGCCGTATGACCGAGCGCTGTGGAAAGGCTTTGCCGAGATGGGCTTCCTCGGCGTCGCCATTCCGGAGGAGTACGGCGGCGCGGGCGCCGGCCATCTCGAGCTCTGCGTGATCGCCGAGGAAGTCGGCCGCGCGCTGGCGCCGGTGCCGTTCTCGTCGACCGTGTATCTTGCGGCGGAGGCGCTGATGCTGGCCGGCAGCGATGCGCAGAAGCAGGCCTGGCTGCCGAAGATCGCCAATGGCGAGGCGATCGGCACCTTGGCGTTATTCGAGGGCACCGGCAATCCGTCGCCGAAAGCGATCAAGTGTGAGGCCGCCAACGGCGTGCTCAACGGCACCAAGAAGCCGGTCGCCGACGGCGCCATCGCGGATCTCATCATCGTTGCCGCGCGTACCGGCTCGACCGGCCGCGACGGCGACATCTCGCTGTTCCTGGTCGGCCCCAAGGCGGGCGGCGTCGAAGCCAAGGCGCTGACCAATCTCGATCCGACGCGCGGCCAGGCCGAGCTCACCTTCAAGAACTGCAAGGCGGAGCCGCTCGGCGCCGCCGGCGAGGGTTGGAGCATCATCACCCAGGTGCTCGATCGCGCCGCGGTGCTGACGGCGTTCGAGCAGGTCGGCGGCTCCGACCGCGCGCTGGAGATGGGCCGCGACTACGCGCTCGACCGGATCGCCTTTGGTCGTCCGATCGGCTCGTTCCAGGCGGTCAAGCACATGCTGGCCGACATGTACGTCTCGGCGACCTTGGCGCGCTCCAACTCCTATTATGGCGCCTGGGCGCTCTCGACCAATGCGCCGGAATTGCCGGAGGCCGCGGCCTCAGCGCGCATCAGCGCGACGCAAGCCTTTCAACACTGCGCCAAGAACAACATCCAGGTTCATGGCGGCATGGGCTTCACCTGGGAGTTCGACTGTCACATGTACTACCGACGCGCCAACGCGCTCGCGCTCGGCCTTGGCAGTCTCTCTTACTGGGAAGACCAGCTGATCGACCGCATGCGCAAGCGCAATGCGGCGTGAGAAGTGCACGTCATTCCGGGGCGCTCGCAACGCAAGCGAACCCGGAATCTCGAGATCACCAACCTCTGGATTCCGGATCGACCCGCGTTGCGGGTCGTCCGGAATGACGAGTTGAAAGGGATTCGCCATGAATTTCGATGACACCCCGCAAGAGGCTGCGTTCCGCGCCGAGGCGCGCTCCTGGATCGCCGCCAATGCGCCGAAGCAGTATGAAGACGAGCTGCGCGCGACCTCGCTCGGCCGCGTCGGGCTGAAGAACGCCGATATCCTTGAGGTCGCCAAGGCCTGGCAGAAGAAGAAGGCTGATGCCGGCTGGGCCTGCCTGCATTGGCCCAAGGAGTATGGCGGTCGCGGGTCCTCACCCATCGAGCGCGTGATCTGGCAGCAGGAGGAGGGGCCCTACGGCAAGCTGTCCGGCATGTTCATCATCGGTCATGGCATGTGCGGGCCGACCATGATGGCCTACGCCTCGGAGGCGCATAAGCGGCAGTATCTGCCGCCGCTGGCCTCGGGCGAGAAGGTGTGGTGCCAGCTGTTCTCCGAGCCGGCCGGCGGCTCCGACGTCGCCGGCCTGCGCACCCGCGCCGAGAAGCGCGGCGACGACTGGGTGATCAACGGCCAGAAGATCTGGACCTCGGGCGCGCACTACTCCGACTACGGCATCCTGCTGACGCGCACGGATCCAACAGTGCCCAAGCATAAGGGTCTCACCATGTTCTTCCTGGACATGAAGAGCCCGGGTGTCGAGGTCCGGCCGATCAAGCAGGCGAGCGGGCACTCGGATTTCAACGAGGTCTATTTCACCGACGTCGTGATCCCGGACTCGCAGCGTCTCGGCGCGGTCAATGACGGCTGGAACGTCGCGCTCACCACCTTGATGAACGAACGCATGTCGATCGGCGCCGGCGTCGCCACCGGCTTCCCGGAGCTGTTCGACTTCTGCTCCAACCTGATGCTGGACGATCGTCCCGCGATCGAGGACCGCAATGTGCGCTCGAAGCTCGCGAGTTGGGCGGTGAAGGCGAGCGGGCTGAAATACACCAGCATCCGCGCCATCTCGGCGCTGTCGAAGGGCGAGCGGCCGGGACCTGAGAACTCGATCGGTAAACTGGTCGCAGGACCGATGATCCAGGACGTCGCGACCTACGCGCTCGACCTGCAGGGCGCCGCCGGCGTGCTCAGCGGTCCCGAGGCCGAGCTCGCCGGAAAATTCCAGGCGATGCTGCTGCGCGCGCCCGGCACCCGCGTCGAAGGCGGCACCGACGAGATCATGCGCAACATCATCGCGGAGCGCGTGCTGGGTCTTCCTGGCGAC
Organism: Bradyrhizobium sp. SZCCHNS1050; assembly: GCF_032484785.1. Classification (NCBI taxonomy): domain Bacteria; kingdom Pseudomonadati; phylum Pseudomonadota; class Alphaproteobacteria; order Hyphomicrobiales; family Nitrobacteraceae; genus Bradyrhizobium; species Bradyrhizobium sp. SZCCHNS1050. Next base: position 3,527,769 of record NZ_JAUETR010000001.1, read on the forward strand.
ATCCGCGTCGACAAGGACCTTCCGTTCAACCAGGTTCCGACCAAGGGACGAAGCTAACAAGTGCAGTCGTAGGGCGGGTTAGCGCAGCGTAACCCGCCGCTAGCTCGTACAACGCTGATCAAGTGGCGGGTTACGCCTTCGGCCAACCCCCGCCCTACGCATATCAAGTGAGGGTCAGGCATGAACTTTGACGACACCCCGCAGGAAGCCGCTTTTCGCGACACCGCGCGCGCTTGGATCGCGGCCAACGCGCCGAGGGAGCTGGAGGAGGAGCTCGCGAGCTCCTCGCTCGGCCGCATCCGGCTCAAGCACGCCGACATCGTCGAGGTCGGCAAGGCCTGGCAGAAGAAGAAATCCGATGCCGGCTGGGCCTGCCTGCACTGGCCGAAGGAGTATGGCGGCCGCGGCGCGACGCCGATCGAGCGGGTGATCTGGCAGCAGGAGGAGGGCGTCTATGGCAAGCTGACGCAGCCGTTCCAGATCGGCGAGGGCATGTGCGGCCCGACCGTGATGGCCTATGGCAGCGAAGAGCATAAGCGGCGCTATCTGCCGAAGCTCGCTTCCGGCGAGGAGATCTGGTGCCAGCTGTTCTCCGAGCCCGCCGGCGGCTCCGATGTCGCTGGCCTGCGCACCCGCGCCGAGAAGCGCGGCGACGACTGGCTCATCAACGGCCAGAAGATCTGGACGTCGGGGGCGCACTACTCGGATTACGGCCTGCTGATCACGCGCACCGATCCCAATGTGCCCAAGCACAAGGGCCTGACGATGTTCTTCCTGGACATGAAGAGCCCGGGCGTCGAGGTCCGCCCGATCAAGCAGGCCAACGGTATGCAGGAGTTCAACGAGGTCTATTTCACCGACGTGGTGATCCCGGACTGCCAGCGCCTTGGCGCGGTCGGCGACGGCTGGAACGTGTCGCTGACCACCTTGATGAACGAGCGCATGTCGATCGGCGCGCGGCTCGCCACCGGCTTCCCGGAGATGTTCGAGTTCTGCGCCAATCTGATGACCGAGAGCGGACTCGCCATCGACGATCGCGCCACGCGCTCGAAACTGGCGTCGTGGGCGGTCAAGGCCAGTGGGCTGAAATACACGAGCTACCGCGCGATCTCGGCGCTGTCCAAGGGCGAGCGGCCCGGACCTGAGAATTCCATCGGCAAGCTGGTCGCCGGCGTCATGCTGCAGGATATCGCGACCTACGCGTTGGATCTCGAAGGCGGCGCCGGCGTGCTGACCGGCGCGGACGAGACGGTGACGCAGGGCCAGTTTCAGCAGATGCTGCTGACCTCGCCCTCGATGCGCATCGCCGGCGGCACCGACGAGATCCTGCGCAACATCATCGCCGAGCGCGTGCTCGGTCTGCCCGGTGACATCCGGGTCGACAAGGACGTGCCGTTCAACAAGGTGCCGACCAAGGGGCGCAGCTGATCCGACGGCATCATGACGGCCGTCTTCCGGGGTCGGTCGCTGCGACCGGTCCGGAAAGACGGGGGGTGGAGGGCGAGCACAAAGCGAGCGTCGCCGGTCGAACTGTACGGAAGGTTGTCATGTCATCTGCGGCGCCAAGGTCTGAGCAGGATCCCATCACCATTCTCGAAGAGCTGATGGCCGCGCGCTTCTCCTGCCGCAGATTCCAGCCCGAGCCCGTGCCGCGCGCCACCATCGAGCGCATCCTGACGGCGGCGCAGAAAACTGCGTCCTGGTGCAACAGCCAGCCGTGGCGTGTCGAGATCACCTCTGGTGCGGCGACCGAGGCTTTCCGGAAGGTGATGTATGCGGCGGCCTCCAGCGGCAAGGCGGCGTCGGGCGACTTTCCTTTCCCGCGCGAATACACCGGCGTCTATCTGGAACGGCGGCGCGAGAGCGGTTTCCAGCTCTACAACGCGCTCGACATCCCGCGCGGCGACAAGGCGGCTTATGCCCGGCAGGCGCTGGAGAACTACAATTTCTTCGGCGCGCCGCATGTGGCGGTCATCCACAGCGACGAGGCGCTCGGCACCTATGGCGCGATCGATTGCGGCGGCTACGTCACGAGCTTCATGCTGGCGGCGCAGGCACTCGGCATTGCCACCGTGCCGCAGGCGGCGCTCGCGTTTCACTCCGACGTGGTGCGGCAGCACTTCGGGCTTGGCGCCGACCGCAAGGTGGTCTGCGGCATCTCGTTCGGTTGTCCCGATCTCGGTGACAAGGCCAACTCCTACCGCACCAGCCGCGCCACGGTCGCCGAAACGGTCCGCTTTCACGACGAATAACTTCCTGTCCGTAGGTCGCACGCGCGTATTTGTTGCCGGCGGAGTTCCGTTATCCGGGACTCCGGAGGGGGCGAGACGCCCCACGAGTCCATTTTTGTAAACCGAGTTTGCTGAACAGGGAGCAGCTCCGGCGGCGGCGCCATGATTTTGCCGAGGTGTCGTCCACGTTCGGCGAGCGCGTTTCGGCAACGATGCTCGTGCCCTCCTGTCCGACCTTCACATCGAAAGCCGCCCTGAAATCAACAGTTTGTGTCTGCGATGCACCAATCGAGACGCGCCGCTGCAGGGACCGGACGTGTTGCGAGAGTCGGTGCAGGAGCGCTAATGGCTGCTGTTGGTCGAATTGGGCGCGCACTTTTCCTTCAGCTCGTGGGCTTCAAGCAATGATATTGACAAAATTCTCTCTAACATTTTGAGTTGCATCGCCCGAGCGTCAACGATGCAAAATTGCAGACGCTCGATGATCTTCTCGATTGAAGGTTCAGTCACGGCTCAAAACCTGAAGTGTCAGCGATGGATTCCATGAACACGCCGTCCAACCTTTATGCCCTCGAGGTGGACGAGGCGACGCTCCTTGGTCACCGCCTCTTGAAGGCTTTCCATAAGCTCAGGCTGAAGCGGCACAGGGAACAGATCATTGCGCTGGCTGAGCGGCTGGTGGAAGATGAAGAAAGATATCCGGCAGGGCCTGGCGGCTGACGTCTTCGAGCCCCTGCCACGTGAGGGTTGGCCGCGTCAGGCCGATCTGCTCGCAGAGTGACTTCCATGTCGTTTCATCGCAGTCGACGAGCACGGCCATCACCGACATCCCGTCCATCATGTGAGGTACGCCGAGCGGCCGCGCCTTCCAGCCGCACTTCTCGAACCGCGGCAGCCACCAGGTTTCGAGCACGATCGAAAAGCCGGTCAACCCGATCGAGATGCCGTACTCCATGATTGCGGTGAGCAGCAGCATGTCGATCCGCGGGCCGGCATGCTCGCCGCGGCGCTCCGGGATCACGAAGATGCGCGACAGTTCGTAGACGTCGGGGCGCTGGATCGGGCCGCGCAGATTCAGATACGGGAAGATGTCGCTCATCAGCGTCGGCAACTGCGTCGGCACCGCGCGCATCGACCCGATCAACTGGCCGTTGTCGATGCAGAACAGATAGACCGAATCCTCGGTGTCGAACTGATCGATCTCGCGCCCGTCGGGACGATCGAGCGCCATCCACTTGCGCTGCTTGACGTAGATCTCGTGGCGCAGCCGGTAATACGGATCGAAATATTTCTCGTACAGAGCGCGATTATCTTTTCGAACGACATGAATCTCAGGCATCGAAACCCCCGGTCGTCTGAATCAAATTGGGGTTTGCAGATTGCCGATGCGCTCGAATTGATCCAGTGGGAGAAACGACAGATCAGATCGAGATCTCGCCGTTGACAAGAGCGGTCGCAACCGTCGCCGTCTTGTTCTTCGTTGCTAGCTTGCGCTGTGCTTCTTCCAGATGCCACCGGACGTTGCGTTCGGAGACACCGAGGATGCGCGCCGTCTCCCACGCGGTCTTGCCGCGCGCCGCCCAGCCCAGCACCTCGGCCTCGATTCGCGACAGGCGTCGGCTCTGGTCGCTCGCGGCGGAGCGCGCCAGTGCGCGAAGCCTGCTGTGCGTGAAGATGCTGATCAGGTGCAGCGCGCCCCGCGCATCGGGAGCGAGATTCGGATTTTCGCCTGCAAGGCTGACGGCGCCCACGGCATCGTCGTAGTGGATGGGAACGCAGAAGCCTTCGTTCAATCGGAAGTCCTTCGCGCGCGTCATCACCTCGTGCGCGCCGGGCTCGTCCTCGCGGTCATAGGGAGCCTCCGACCACGCAAATGGATTCAATGTCGAGATGCAGTGCCGCGGAATCGGATCGCAGCGGTGAAACTGCTCGCGCGCATACATGTCGAACCATTCCCGCGGCCAGCCGTTGGCGAGAATGGTTTGCTGCAGCGATTGGCCCGAGGTCGGCACGCCGGCCATGATGTAGGCGTGAAAGCCCAGGTTGCTGATCATCTTCTCGAACTGGGAGAGCACGCTCGCGCTGGTCTTCGACGCTTCGATCGCATCGACGTACTCCAGAGCTCGTCGTCCCCAATACGCGTCCATCACTTGCATGTGAAAGTCTCCGCCCGTGGTTCAAGCTAGCCACGGACAAAAGGCTGTCAACCGCAAATTGGAGATTCAGGTCGATAGTTCGTTGAGCGTGTGTCAGAACACCGGCTGGATACAGACGTTTGCATGCAAAATTTATCAGTTCGGGACGCGGCTGCGCTCAGAATTTCGGCGTTCTCTTCTCTGCAAACGATTTCATGCCTTCCTGGATTTCGGCGCCGCTCATGCTGTCCCGATGCCTGCGACGAGCCGCCGCATCGTCGAGGGCTCCGCGTGCAAACTCGTTGATGGCGCGCTTCATGCCGCGCATGGCCTGCGGGGCGTTGCCGGCCAGAATGGCCGCCAGCCGGTCGATCTCCGCGTCGAGCGCATCGGCCGTCGCCACGCCGGTGAGATAGCCGATGCGCAGCATCTCGGCCGCGTCGATCTTCTCCGCCGTCAGGAACAGACGCTTGGCATTGTCGATACCAAGGCGGGACACGTAGCGCTTGATGCCATTCGGGTAGTAGTGCAGCCCGAGCCGCGCTGCCGGCATGAACATCTCGCTGGTATCGACCCCGATCCGGAAATCGCAGGCCAGCGCCAGATCGGTCGAGCCGCCATAGACCCCGCCGTTGAGCCGGCAGATCGTCGGCAGCGCGAGGTCCTCCAGCCGGTCGACGACCTCCTCGAATGCCGGGCTGGAAGCCTCGGCCGTATCCGCCGGCGTTGCGCCGATGGCGCCAAGGTCGAAGCCGGCGCTGAACGCCCGCCCGGTGCCGGTCAGGACCAGCACGCGCAAGGCGGCGTTGGCCTCGACCCGGTCGAACAGCGCCAGCAGCTCGCCGAGATCCTCTGGCTGGAGCCGGTTGAGATGCTGCGGCCGATTGAGCCGAATGGTGGCGCGTGCGCCGTCGATGGTCAGGAGCGGCATGCTCGGTGCGTCATCGGCCTGGCTGGTCCGTCCTGTCGTCATGTCCTGTTCTCCATGGTTCGGCGCCTGGCCTCGGCATCGATGCTCTGCGCCAGATCGGGGTGGCGTGCCATCAGCACGCGGAAATCGACGAGGTCGAGGACCAGCAGCTTCGACAGTCCGGTCGTGCTGATGTCGGCCGAACGCAGGTTGTTCCCGAGCAGCGCCATCTCGCCGAAGAACGCGCCCTCGCCGAGCCGGACCTTCTTGCCGGGAAGGTCGACCTCGACCTCGCCGGCGGCGATGAAATACATGCAGTCCCCCGGCTCGCCCTTGCGGATCACGGTGGCGCGCGGCGGCAGGTCGATGGTGCGCAGCATCTGCGCGACGTCGGCGATCGTGGCGGGCCCGAGGCTGGCGAAGAACGGTACCCTGCTGACCGATTCCCAGGTCTTCAGAAAGTTGTCGCGCCGGGTTTCCGCGGCGAAGCCGGTCGCCAGGATGCCGGTCCATAGGCCGAACACGCCGAGGCCGGAGATCATCACCGTGGCGGCGACCACCCGCCCGAGCGGCGTGATCGGCACCACGTCGCCATAGCCCGTGGTGGTGAGGGTCACGACGGCCCACCATAGCGCGGAGGGGATGGTGCCGAAGGTGGCCGGCTGCTCGTCATGTTCGAGCGCGTATTCGGCGACCGATCCGAGAAACAGCACCAGCAGGAACAGCACCAGCACCGACAGCAGCGGGCGTGCTTCGACCACGAGCACCCGGCGGAGCTGGCGCAGGCCAGGCACGCCGGGGATCACCTTGAGCACCCAGATGACCGCCAGCAGCCACGCGGTACGTGACTCCATGCCCGAGACCAGCGCAACCGGCACGGCGAGGGCGGAGAGCGTGTCCAGCAGTCCCCGGCCCGACATCAGGTAGGCGGCGGCGCGATGCGCCCGCACGGCCTGCTGAACCCGAGCGGCCCATTCGACGACGAAAAAGACAAGGCATCCCCACAGCAGGGCGATGATCCAGCGCCCCCCGGCCTCGTAGGCGGGGTCCATCGTCAACAACACCATGGCGCTCATGCCGAGCGCCACGGCCACATAGGCCGCTCTGGTCATGTTGCGTCCGGTCAGCGCGGTGACGAATGCCGCCAGGGCAGGGTGCTGCGGTTTGGTCATTGCGGGCGGGCGTCAGTCGCTGATCTCAGAGCCGCAGGAGATCGCGGCGGCGTCAAGGTGCCCCGATCGGGGGAATCCCGTCAACGATGCGGGTGGATCGGTTTTGCAGCGTCATCCGGCAGGTCCAACCGTTCTACTTCGACCGGGGAATTTTTCCGTACCGGCTCAAATACCGGTTCAAACGTCGTCTGTTCGCCGTATATCAGAGGTCGGCATGGACACGCTAAATTAGGCAAAAGGAGGCTCGGAACCGAGCGTCCGCCCTCCTGCGTCCCAAGAGTCTGGTTGATCCCGATGGATACCTCACACCTGGTCGAACATGCGGGCGCCGCCGGCAGCCTCTTCGCCTCGATCTTCGTGGTCGCCACGCTGTCGATGCGGACGATGATTCCGCTGCGGGTATTCGCCATCCTCACCAATATCGTCCTGATCGCGACCGCGGTGCCGATGCACAACTACCCGGTCCTGATCCTGCACGGGGTGCTGCTGCCGCTCAACAGCTACCGGCTCCACCAGATGCTGCAGCTGGTCCGCGACGTGAAGCAGTCGGTCAACAGCGACCTCTCCATGGAATGGCTGAAGCCGTTCATGACCGAGCGCAAATGCGGTCCAGGCGAGGTGCTGTTCTACAAGGACGAGAAGGCCGACAGCATGTACTACATCGTCAGCGGCCGCTTCCGCCTGGTCGAATCCGGTATCGAGCTGCCGGTCGGTGCGATCGTCGGCGAGTTCGGCATGATCTCGCCGTCCAATACGCGCACGCAGACGCTGGAATGCGTCGAGGGCGGTCTGATCCTGTCGGTCTCCTACGACCAGGTCGAGCAGCTCTACGTCCAGAACCCCGCCTTTGCCTTCTACTTCCTGCGCCTCGCCAGCGCCCGGCTGTTCCAGAACATCGAAACGCTCGAGCGGCGGCTGGCGCAACAGACCACCGCGCCGGCGCCCGTCGCCAAGCCGGCGTGATCCGGGGAGTCTGAAGCCCAGTGGAAAGCGTCCGGTCCTCGCTGCGATATCTGTTCGCCGACGTCATCGGCGTCGACGATGGCGAGCCGCCTTTTCTGCCTCAGGGCCTTCCTGACGCCGCCGTGCCGGCGGTGAGCGATGGCATCCATCTGCTGATGGAGTATCAGGGCGCGAGCTACGCGCAGCTCTATGTCGATCGCATCAAGCGGTTCGTGCGAAGATCGAACGTCGATGCCGGCATGCTGTCTCAGATCGCGCAGCTGCTGGCCGCCCGCATGGCCTACGAGGATCCGATCCGGATCGCCCAGCTCAGATTGATCAGCCTCGACATGGGGAAGCGCCCGGGGGGACGCGAGAGCGACGACGTCAGGAGGTTTCGCCTCGACGAGCTGATCGGTGCGCTGCCGCAAGCCGTGGCGGAATCGTTGCTGGCAGCCTTCGAGCAGATCGGCTGGTTAGGTCGGCGCCGGGTCAAGGTCCGCTTTTCGGTCCGATCGCGGTTGGCCATTCGCCGCCTCAAGCTGATGGCCGGCCTGCGGCGCTGGCGGCTGCAGTCGGTGCGCTATGGCGAGGAGCGCGCCTGGGCCGAGCGGTGGCTGCACATGATCGCGCGCGCGCTGGACAAGCAGCCTGCGGCGGCGCCCGCCGTGATCGCGACGGCGACCATGATCCAGGGGCAGGGCGACGGCTACCGGCAGGGTCTCGCTGATTGGCATGCCATCATCGATGGCCTGGCCAAGCCCACCTTCGATGGCGTCCTGCCGATCTCGGATCTCGCCTCCGCCATCGCCGAGGCGCGCGCCGTTGCGCTGGCAGAGCCGGGACAGGGGGCGCTGAAGCGGACCATCGCGCAGATCCGGGCGAGGGCGCTCTCAGTGCCGAAGACCAACGCCGCGGAATGACGTCGCCGCGGCGACGGTTGCCGCCGGATGCGCCGCGGCGTGGGTAACCTTACCCCCGGCGGGATTGCCGCGAAGGGTAGCAAGGTGCGATTTGAAGTTCCCTTTCGCGTGCAATTCGCTACCGGAGATGTCATAAGCGTCGCATACGCGTCGAATTGGCCGGGTATTCTCATCAGATTGCGCTGAACGCCTCCAGTTCCCCGTGCGTCCAAGGGTTGGTTCCAAGGGTTAGTCGTAGCGAGAGCGTCAGCTTTGTCTTTTCCCTCTTTGTCGTCGCAGGTTCCGGTTGGTGCGCTGGTCGGCTGGATGCTGCTGCTGACCTTCAAGCACATCATTGGCGACTTCGTGCTGCAGAACGCCTGGATGGCCTATGGCAAGGACCAGCGGAAGGGCTGGGCGCTGCCGCTGTTGGTGCACTGCCTGATCCATCTCGCCGTCGCCATGGTCCTGATCTTGATCGTCGCGCCGAGATTCTGGTTCGTCGCCGTGATCGACTTCGCCATTCACATCACGATCGATCGCATCAAGGGCATCTGCTCGTCGCGGTTCGGCATGAATACCGAGCACCCCTGGTTCTGGACCCTGATCGGCGTCGACCAGGCGCTGCATCACCTCACCGGATTCGGCCTCTCGATCTTCATGGCCGCAAACGGCTGAGCGTTCGGCCACGGTGCGTCACGGCGAAGCCGCACCGACCGCGGCAGTCCCGTGTCAAGCCGGGGGTGGGACGACCGTTCGGTTTGGTTAACCGGTCATTAGCGATTCGCGCTGCATCGTCGCGTCATGGCAATCAAACCGATGCTTCAAAGCCGCGATGCGTTCGACAGCGATTCGTGCCCGGTCGGCGACGAGCTTCTCGGTGAGCTCTACCGTGCCGACGCCAACGGGCTGCCCGCGCTGGTCGAGAGCGTCTCCGCCGATGTGAGGGCCATGCTGGCGCTGTTCTGTTACCGGCGCACGCATCTTCACCCGCTGGCGCTTGCGATTGCATCCACCTGCAGCGAGCAGGTCCTGTCGCAGTTCGGCGGCCGGGTCGGATCGGCGCTGTATGCGCAGTCCCGCGGCGGTCGGGCGGGTCCGGCCGGCGCGACCTCGAGCCGCAAGCCGATCTCGCTGTCGACCAAGCCACTCTCGGTGATGAAGCCGTTCGAGGACGATCTCGACGACAGCCCCGAGCCGGTCACGGCCTGACTCCCCGTCTTCCTTGCCTTTGCTCAGGCGAGCACGGGCAGCCCGAACTTGCGCCGGGCCATCGCGCATTCGGCGTCACCCGGCATGCAAATGCGGCACACCTCGGGACGGATCGCGTAGATCCGGCACGCCACGGCGCGCGCGATCTCGCCATCGAGCGCACAGCAGCGGTTGCCGTCGCAGCGCATGCCCGACAGCCGCTCGTTGACCAGCTCGGCCGGGATCAGGTCGAGCGCGGCATCCTCCTCGATCGTGAAGCGCGGCCAGTTCGACGAATAGGCGCAGCACGCGCCGCAGCTCTGACAGGGGCTGCTGTCAGTTTCGCCAGACATCGGTTTAGACATCCTTGGGAACCTCCCACACCAGGCTGCGCCGCCATTTGGCGCGCAGCGCCTCGCGCCTTTCGGGATATTTATCGTCGAGATAATCCGCCTCGACGACACGGTCGGTCCTGAAGCTGCGGAAGTCGCGGCGCAGCTCGCACCAGGCGGCGAGGATGCGCACCGCGTCATGATAGCCGATCGCGATCGGCCAGATCACGCGCTCGCTGTCGCGGCCCTGCTCGTCGCGATAGCGCAGCCTGATCTTGCGTCCCTCGTGGATCTGCGAGCGCGTGCGCGACATGTCGATGCGGTCCGGCTCGCGCATCCACGGCCGCGGCGCGCGGCTCGCCGGTTCCAGCACGAATGGCCGCAGCCGCTCCGGCACGGTGTCGGCGATCTTGGCCATCAGGTCCTCCGCCGCGCGCGCCAGCACCGGGTCGGCATTGACCGCGACCCATTGCGCCCCGAGCACCGCCGCCTCGATCTCGTCCGGCGTCAGCATCAGGGGTGGCAGATCGAAACCTTTCTCCAGGATGTAGCCCATGCCGGCCTCGCCGCGAATCGGCACGCGCTGGCCGATCAGGGTGGCGATGTCGCGATAGATCGTGCGCTTCGAGGTCTCGAGCTCGGCCGCGATCGCATCCGCCGTCAATGGGCGGCGCGTGCGTCTCAGCACCTGGATGATCTGGAATAGCCGGTCGGCGCGTCTCATGGTGTGTCCTGCATGGGCGAGCACCCCCGCCGATGCTGACAGGATGCTGGCAGCAGCCTGTCCTTATACCGGGCCAACAACGAGATTGAAGGGGTGATATCGATGATGATGTTTTATGGCCTTGGCCTTGCCACCACGCTACTGCCGCTGCTGACACCATGGTGGCAGCAGCATGCTCGTAGCGTCCGGCGTCTGCTCAGGAAGTCGGGAGTGCTGTCATGATCACATTGTTCGGTTTGGGCGCGGGCTTCGGCCTGCCGGAGATCAGCCCCTTCGTCACCAAGACGGAGGTGCAATTGAAGATGGCGGGCCTCGCTTTTCGGAAGCAGCGGGCGATGCCGCCGGCGTCGCCGAAGGGGCAACTGCCCTTCATCGACGACGGCGGCGAGCTGATCGCCGATTCGACCTTCATCCGCGCCCATGTCGAGCGCAAATATGGCTTCGACTTCGATCATGGACTCGACGTGCGCGCGCGGGCGCAGGCCTGGGGGTTCGAGCGCATGATCGAGCATCACCTGTATTTCGCGCTGGTCGGGGCGCGCTGGGTCGATCCGGTCAACTTCGCCAAGGGGCCGGCCCACTTCTTCGACGGCGTGCCGGCCGACAAGCGTGAGAAGCTGCGCGAGGACGCGCAGTTTCGCGTCGCCGAGAACTATCTGATCTCCGGGCTCGGCCGCCACGCGCCGGACGAGGACGTCGATCTCGCCGCACGCTCGCTGCGCGCGCTGTCGGTGCAGCTCGGCGACCGGCCCTATCTGATGGGCGATCGTCCTTGCGGCACCGATGCGACGGCGTTCGCCGTCGTCGCCGGCATCCTCACGCCGTTCTTCGAGTCCGAGCTGCGCCGCCGCACCGAAAGCTTCGGCAATCTGGTCGCCTATGCCGAGCGCATGATGGCGCAATATTTTCCGGAGTTCGAATGGGGCAGGGCGGCCGAGGCGGCGTGAGCTGATCAGTCGAGTCCCACTCACCGTCATTCCGGGGCAAGGCCGCAGGCCTTGAACCCGGAATGACTAACAAGCCAAAGGCGCGGCCCGCAGCGCGCAGGACCTAGGCGGAGGGCTTGCTCTCGCCCTTCAACCGCGCCAGTTCGGTCTCGAGCTCCGCGATGCGAGCATCGCGAACGGCCAGCGCTTCCGCGACGTCGGCCGCGTCGAACTTCTGCGGGATGTGCTGCGGGCAGTTGGTGTCCCACGCGCTGATCGTGAACAGGATGACGTGCTCGGGCCGCGCCTTGTAGCCTCTCGGCATCAGCGAGGCCGTCAGCGCGGCATCATCCTCCACCACCCGCGCCGTCCCCCAGATCTTCACCCGGCGGCGATGCGCGTAGTCCATGATGAAGATGTAGGCGTGCGGGTTCTCCGACAGATTGCCCTGCGTGATATATTGCCGGTTGCCGCTGAAGTCGGCGAAGGCCAGCGTGTGGCTGTCGAGCACCTTGAGAAAGCCCTTCGGTCCGCCGCGGTGCTGGATATAGGGCTGGCCGTCGGCCGAGGCGGTCGCGAGATAGAAGCTCGTGGCCTCGGCGAGGCGGCCGGCGAGATCGGCGTCGACCTCGTGGCGAAAGCCGCGGCTCTGCTCCACATGCGCGTAGCTCTCGCGCGACCCCTTGCGCGCCTGGATCGCCTTGACGGCGGGTGAGAACATGACGTCGCCGGGTGCCTGGATGGTTGTCTGGGTCATCGCAATGACTCCTTGTCGCTGCGGCAGTGACTGCCGCCGTGGAGCCAATATGGTCCCAATCCTCTTCGGAAATAATCTGGCCAGTTGACATTGGATCGTTGCAGATGTTGCAATAATCCCATGGACCGCATCGATGCCATGCAGGCTTTCGTCACCGTCGCCGAGCTGAACGGCTTCGCACCGGCGGCGCGCCGGCTCGGGCTGTCGCCATCGGCGGTCACCCGTTTGGTCGCCGCGCTCGAATCGCATCTTGGCGTCCGCCTGCTGCAGCGGACGACGCGCTCGGTGACGCTGACCGATTCCGGACGACGCTATCTCGACCGCGCCAGCCGCATCCTGGCCGATCTGGCGGAGGCGGAGCGCGCCGCGGAGAGCGAGCGCCTGCAGCCGGTGGGGCGGCTGGTGGTCTCGGCGCCCGTCGGCTTTGGCCGGCTCCATGTCGGTCCGGTCATGGCCGCGTATCTGAGCCGCTATGCCGAGGTCGCGGCCGAGCTGCGCCTCGAGGACCGCCAGATCAATCTGGTTGAGGACGGCGTCGACTGTGCCGTTCGTATCGGGCATCTCGGCGATTCGTCGCTCGTGGCCCGCCAGGTCGGCAGCATGCGCCGGATCGTGGTCGGAGCTCCCGCCTACTTCAAGGTCCATGGTGAGCCGCGGACGCCCGAGGCGCTGACGAAGCACCAGACCATCCAGTTCGGTCCGTCCGACGAATGGCGCTTCGTCAAGGACGGCAGGGAACTGCGGATGGCGGTCAGCCCGCGGCTCGTCACCAACAATGCCGACGCCGCGATCCAGTATGCCGAGGCGGGCGGCGGCGTGACGCGGGTGATGGCCTATCAGGCGGCGGACACGCTGCGCGGCGGCCGTCTCAAGCGGGTGCTGGCGAAATACGAGCCTCCGCCGCTCCCGATCCACATCGTGTTTCCGAGCTCCCGCCTGCTCTCCGCCAAAGTGCGCGCCTTCATCGACCTGATCACCGCAACCTGCGACTGGCGTTTCGACTGAAAGCGACTACGACGCCACACCCCGTCATTCCGGGGCAAGGCCGAAGGCCTTGAACCCGGAATCCCGATGTTGTCTTGCCTCTGTTCTTCATCATCTCGAGATTCCGGGACAATCGACAACGCGCAGATGCGCGTTGCCGATTGCCCCGGAATGACGAGTGGATGCGATTGCGCCGACCTTGGTGCGACACTGGTCTTGATGCGAAAGATCGGCGGTTTCGATCACCCCTTCTTCGGCACCACCCGGAAGGTCGCGTTCGCGCGCGCGATCACGGCGTCGTCGGCCAGCACCAGGCTCTGGACGAAGCAGACGGTGCGTCCGCTCTTGATGACGTCGCTCTCGACGCTGAGCCACTGTCCGGTCCCGGCGCTGCCGATGTAGTCCACCGCGAGGTTGATCGTCACCAGCGACGCCTTCCAGCCAAGCGCCTGGGCGCAGCTATAGCCCATCGCATTGTCGGCCAGCGATGCGATCAGCCCGCCATGGATCAGCCCGCGCGAATTGGTGTGCGGCGTGGCGAGCCGCAGGCCGAGGATGACGGCCTTGTCGGTTTTCTTGGCGTAGAGCGGCTCCCAGGGATCGGTGAACGGGCTCTTGCGGAAATGCGGTTCGAATCCGGCGGGGACGCTGCTCATGCGTGTCTCGATCGTTGCTGACGATGTCCGCAGTCAACGACATCAGCGCGGATTTTGCACCGCCTACAAAGTTTCAAACGTCTTTTGCGCGGGCGTTTGACACGTTGCGCATCGGATGCACGGGATGGGTCGCGCGCGATGTCGCCGGGCGTCCGGTGCGGCCCTGCGGCAATTTCGTGGTGCGATGCTCCCGCCGTGCAATTTCGGGTGCAGGCGAGATCCTTAACGTGTTAATGAAATAGCCATGGCCTGCAACTTTCGTCTGCCAGACTTGCGCTGGCGGGCGCGCTAGGCTCCGCTTGGCGCGTGCACTGGTGGCCAACCTGCTGCCGCGCTTGCAATGATGCTTATATGCTATAACAATGAAGCAAAGGGCCCTCGAAGGCCCACTGATGGAGGAGACGATCCCGATGAGGAAGACGCTTCTGGCGTTGGCTCTGGCCGCCGGTGTGACCCCCGCGCTCGCGCAGGACAAGACATTCGAATTGAAGATCTCGCACTGGGTGCCGGCGAGCCATCCGCTGCAGAAGGCGCTGGAGGATTGGGCCGCGTCGGTCGAAAAGGCCTCGGGCGGGACCGTCAAGGGCAAGGTGTTCCCGGCCCAGCAGCTCGGCAAGGCGTTCGACCATTATGACATGGCGCGCGACGGTATCGCCGATGTCACTTATGTGAATCCCGGCTATCAGCCTGGCCGTTTCCCGATCATCGGCGCCGGCGAGCTGCCGTTCCTGATTTCCGACGCCAAGGGCGGCTCGGAAGGTTTGGACGCGTGGTATCGCAAATATGCCGAGAAGGAGATGAAGGACGTCAAGTACTGCCTCGCCTTCGTCCACACGCCGTCGGCTTTCCACACCCGCACCAAGAAGGTCGTCGTGCCCGAGGACGTCAAGGGCATGAAGATCCGTCCTGCCGATGCGACGATCGCCAATTTCGTCACCCTGCTCGGCGGCACCAACGTGCAGTCGTCGGCGCCGGAAGTGCGCGACATCATCGAGCGCGGCGTCGCCGACGGCGTCACCTTTCCGGCGGGCTCGCTGGTGCTGTTCGGAGTCGACAAGGTCACGAAGTACCACATGGATGCGCCGTTCTACGTGACGACCTTCGTGTTCGTCATGAACAAGGACAAGTACAACCAGATGTCTGCGATGCAGAAGAAGGCGATCGACGACAATTGCAACACGGAGGCCGCCGGCAAGGTCGGCGAGCCCTGGGGCAAGTTCGAGGACGCCGGCGTCGACAAGATCAAGGCCGAGTCCGGCCAGGAGGTCTACAAGCTGACGCCGGAGCAGACCGCGTTGTGGAAAAAGGCCTCCGAGCCGCTGTTCAAGACCTGGGCCGATGGCGTCAAGAAGACCGGCGTCGATGCCGAGGCCGCCATGACCGAGCTGAAGGCCTCGCTCGCCAAGTACAAGGCGCTGGCACAGTAGCTTCTTTTCATACCCAAGCTCTTGCGCGGCGGACGGTGCGCTCCCTCTCCCCGTTCCTTACGGGGAGAGGGTTGGGGTGAGGGGCAGCCGCACGCACCGACCGTGCGGAGAGCCCCTCACCCGGATTGCATCTACGATGCAATCCGGCCTCTCCCCGGGAGCGGGGAGAGGCTAAGAACCGCCCGCTACGCAGCAGCTCGCTTCGCATCCACCATAACCACCAAGCTTTCTGACACGGGGACGCCATGCAGCGCGCCTTCATGGACCGGATCATCGACGGGATCGAGTGGATCGCCGCGTTCTTCGTCGGCATCGTCGCGCTCGACATCTTCCTGTCGGTGCTGCTCCGCAACACGCTGAACTATTCGATCCCCGATTCCTTCGACATCGGGCGCATGCTGCTCGGCATCCTGATCTTCTGGGGCATCGCTGCGACGTCATACCGCGGCACCCACATCACCGTGGATCTCATCTGGGGCAATGTTGGCCCGCGCTATCAGCGCTGGATCGACATCTTCGCAACGCTGGTACTGCTGTTCGTCGTCACGGTGCAGACCTGGACCCTGTTCGACAAGGTGCGCGGCACCTATGAGGACAACGTCCTCACCTTCGATCTGCACATGCCGACCTGGCCGTTCTTCGCCGTCGCCTGGATCGGCGACGTTTCGGCGGTGCTCCTGATCGCCATCCGGACCTATCGCCTGATCTTCCACCCCGAGGAGATTCATGACCCTCAAGTCAAGCCCACGGAGTAGTGCCGCATGAGCACGGATGCGGTTGCCGTCATCGGCTTCGTTGCGCTGTTTGCGCTGATGCTGCTGCGCGTGCCGGTGGGCATGGCGATGGGACTCGTCGGCGTGTCCGGCTTCGCCTATCTCGTCAACGGTACGGCGGCGCTGAAGCTGGTTGGCCAGACCTCGATGCGCACGGTCACGGACTACACGTTCGGCGTGATCCCGATGTTCCTGCTGATGGGAACGTTCGTGTCCAACTCGGGCATGAGCCGCGAGCTGTTCCGCGCCGCCAACGGCTTCGTCGGCCATCTGCGCGGCGGGCTCGGCATCGCCACGGTGGCGGCCTGCGGCGGCTTCGCCGCGATCTGCGGCTCGTCGGTGGCGACCGCCGCGACCTTCTCGGCCGTGGCCTATCCGGAGATGCGCCGCTTCGGCTATCCGCAGTCCTTCGCCACCGGCGTCATCGCCGCCGGCGGCACCTTGGGCGCGATGCTGCCGCCGTCGACCGTGCTCGCCGTCTACGGCATCATCACCGAGCAGGACATCGGCAAGCTGTTCATCGCCGGCATCATCCCCGGCCTCTTGGCGATGACCATGTACATGATCACCATCACGGTGATCGGCCGTGTCAGGCCGGATTTCCTGCCCAGGGGCGAGGCGCCGCCGTGGCGCGAGCGCATCGCCGGCCTGAAGGGCATCTGGGCGCCGGTGCTGCTGTTCCTGTTCGTGATCGGCGGTCTCTATGGTCTTCCGTTCCTGCCGCGCTTCACGCCGACGGAAGCCGGCGGTGTCGGCGCCACCGGTGCGTTCCTGATCGGCGTATTCACCGGCCGGCTCGACAAGGACAAGATCCTGGCCTCGCTGCTGCAGGCCACGCGCACCGCCGCGGCCGTGTTCACGGTGCTGATCGGCGCCTTGATCTTCGGCTACTTCCTGACGGTGACGCAGACGCCGCAGAAGGTGACGGAGTTCCTCACCGGTCTCGGCCTCGGGCCCTACGGGGTGCTGGCGCTGATCATGGTGATGTACCTCGTCCTCGGCTGCCTGATGGACGCGATGGCGATGATCATCCTGACCGTGCCGATCATCTTCCCGGTGATCTCGCATCTCGGCTTCGATCCGATCTGGTTCGGCGTCATCATCGTGATGACCGTCGAGCTCGGCCTGATCCATCCCCCCGTCGGCATGAACGTGTTCGTGATCAAGAGCGTGGTGAAGGACGTGTCGTTCTCGACCATCTTCAAGGGCGTGCTGCCGTTCGTCGCGACCGACCTGATCCGGCTGGTGATCCTGATCGCCTTCCCGCTCCTCGCCACCTGGCTGCCGCAACAGATGATGGCCCGCTGATGACGACTCCGATCCTCGAGACTCGCTACGTCTTCACCCTCACCGTGATGATCGGCGACGTCACCAGTGCCGGCGAGACCGGCATCGGCGTGCGCCGGATCATCCCGATCCATGGCGGAGAGGTGAAGGGCCCCGGTCGCGCCGGTGAGGGCATCAGCGGCAGGATCTGCAACTTCGGTGCCGACTTCCAGATCATCCGCCCCAACGAGCTGATCGACCTCGAGGCCAAATACGCCTTCGAGACCGACGACGGCGCGACCATCTACGTCGAGAACCGCGGCATCCGCTTTGGGCCGGTCGATTTGCTGCAGAAGCTCAAGCGCGGCGAGCCGGTGGACCCCAGGCTGATCTACTTCCGCACCCACCCGCGCTTCGAGACCGGCCACGAGAAGTATCGCTGGCTGATGGAGCACGTCTTCATAGGCTCCGCCGCGCGGCACGCGGACCGGGTCATCATCGACGTGCACGTGGTGCTGTAGGCCCATCGGCCTACCACACACTCCGTCATTGCGAGCGCAGCGAAGCAATCCAGAATCCCTCCGCAGGGACAGTCTGGATTGCTTCGTCGCTGCGCTCCTCGCAATGACGGTTTGGCGAGAGCTGTCGCTCCAACCACCGTGCGTTCGCAGGGACGACAGCGGAATCTGTGGTGCCGGCCCTCGCCTCACACGATACCGGAGCTTGCGGCGGCGACGTCCGGACGCCGTGGCGTCGAGCTAGGCAATCCGGACGCTCGAACTCTCGCGGGACGGACGATTAGTCCTCGTCGTCCCAATCCGAAGCCCTGCCGTAGCCGTGATCGCAATCGCGGTAGCGATGAGCCGGCACGTAACGGTAGCCCTCATAGCCGTAGCCGTCATACGCCGCGTCGCGGTAATGCGAACGATACACCGGCGCAGGCTCATAGGCCTGCGCTTCCGACGCCGAGGCCAGCGCACCGCCGATGAGAGCCCCGGCAACCAGGCCACCGATCAGCGCCGCGTTGCGCCCGTCATGGGCCTGAGCTGGTGCAGACCCGGCGAACAGCGTTGCGGTCACGGCGAGCGCGGCGATGCCGCCGGCGAGAGATGTCTTCAGCGAAACCATGGTCCCCTCCATTGGGAAGTGTGGTGCCGGTGACGTTCTACAGGGCGGGCTTTGAAGCCATGCTGAACGTGCCGTTGTCGGCGGTTCATTCGCGAAGCCGAACTCGAAGTCCTGCGATTGGCAGCCCAAACGCCTCTCTTCGGGTGATCAGCGGCAGTCTGGCGCTGGGTGGATAAGCTGACCGCAGCGTGGATATCCGAGGCCAGTGTTTGGTCTCCCGGAGCTTCGGCCTGGGCTAACTGCTGCCGTTGATTGAGCGAGAATTATATGGAAGGGTTCGACGACCCAGGCGACCTGTGAGGAATTAAGGATGTCGCCACCACTCGTGACTTTACTTGTCCTGTCTATTCCGCTCGCCATTCAGCTGGCCTTTAGCTTGGGTAGAGGCCAAATCAGGATGCGAGGCGGATCGGTCATACGTCGGGATGAAAATCCCTGGCGCTATTGGGCCATGATTGCGGCGCAGGTCCCCGTACTGACAGTCATCTTTTGGTTCATCTTCGGGCTCTTTGGGGGCAAGCCGACGTAAGAGGCACAGCATCCACTGACGGTTCTTTCCGTCGTGGCTCAGAGCTGCCGTTCGCTTCCATGCTTTCTTGCTCCCTGTTGGCTTCCGACGGTGGACATCATCAAGGCGGCGAAAGGCGAGATTGATGAACGGGCAGTGCCTCCGGCGAAATGTTATATTCGGAAAAAAATAAATATCTTGCGAGTTTTCGGAAATCGTGATTGTATCGCGCCATCCCGTCCCAAGCCGAGGGGCGTAGCGCGCGATCGTCACGACACGCGGGGCGGGGAGCGGTGGCCCGCGATCATGTCGCAGCGTGTCTTCGGGCGCGCGGACGAACGATGTGACGCGGACGTGAAGTCGCAGCGTCCTGACACCCCGTTGCCGGTGTTACGTTCGCGATGGCGCCAACGCGCCGCGCGGATCATGGTGGCCAACAAGCCGGTGCACCAGGGAGACTGCGTATAAGCGTGAAGACCATCGCGCAGGGAAGGCCGGGCGTTCTCGGCTGCACCTGTGGTACCTGCCGCCTGCATTTTTCTCGCAGGCGGGCCGCAGGCGTCAGCCGGCGCCTGGCCTTCCCTGCGCCCTCCGCACCGGAGGGTGAAGAATATCAGCAAGCCCCGGGCGTGATTTCGCCGCGGGAATGCCGGATCATGTCATTTGCCTTTGCGCGCAGGCGGGCCTTACGATGCTGCGCGACCGAGCCCCTCGGCGGCTTGTTCTTTTGCATTGCACAACATGATGTCGGGCGCCGCTTGTTGACTCCCGCGAAGATCGTTATAAAACATAACTATTCTGAACAGGACACAATAGAGCCCATGGGAAACGCCGACACCGCCACGCCTGCGGGGGATTCGTCTCTGCTGCAGATCGAACAGCAGGGCGCCGTCCTGACGATCGGGCTCAACCGCCCGGCCAAGCGCAACGCGCTGAATGACGGCATCATCCTCGCCATCGGCGAGTGCTTCACCAGCCTGCCTGACGACGTCCGCTGCATCGTGATCCACGGGATTGGCGACAATTTCTCCTCCGGCCTCGATCTCTCCGAGCTGCGCGAACGTGACGCCACCGAAGGCCTGGTGCACTCGCAGATGTGGCATCGCGTGTTCGACCGCATCCAGTATTGCCGCGTGCCGGTGATCGCCGCATTGAAGGGGGCCGTCATCGGCGGCGGTCTCGAGCTCGCCTGCGCCGCGCATATCCGTGTTGCCGAGCCGTCGGCTTACTTCGCGCTGCCCGAGGGCCAGCGCGGCATCTTCGTCGGTGGCGGCGGCTCGGTGCGGCTGCCGCGCCTGATCGGCGTCGCCCGCATGATGGACATGATGCTGACCGGCCGGGTCTATTCGGCGACCGAAGGCTCGTCCTACGGATTCGCGCAATATCTGGTCGAGGCCGGCGCCTCGATGACCAAGGCGATGGAGCTGGCGGCGAAGATCGCGAACAACGCGCCGCTGACGAATTTCGCGGTGCTGCAGGCGCTGCCGATGATCGCCGAGGCCAATCCGCAGACCGGCCTGCTGATGGAATCGCTGATGGCCACCGTCGCGCAGAGCGACAAGGAGGCCAAGAATCGCATCCGCGCCTTCCTCGATCACAAGACCGCCAAAGTGAAGCCGACGTGACATGACCGCACAAACAATAACAAGCACACAGGGAGGAACGGACGACACGGCGCGCAGCGCCAGTGTTCATCCGTTGCGCGCGATCTCGTTCAATGACCCGGCCGTCACGGTCGACCGCCGAGACGACGGCACCATCTATCTCCGTCCGAAGCAGCCGCTCGGCGACTATCCGCCGCGGATCACCGACCGGCTGCATCACTTCGCCAAAGCCACGCCTGAGCGCGTGTTCATGGCCGAGCGCGTTGGCCCGGAGGGCTGGCGCGAGCTGAGCTATGCCACGCTGCTGGCGGCGAGCCGGCACATCGCGTCGGGGCTGCTCGCGCGCGGGCTGTCGCCGGACCGGCCGGTCATGATCCTGTCGGGCAATTCGATCGACCATGCGCTGGTCGCGTTCGGCGCGCTCTATGCCGGCGTGCCGTTCTGTCCGGTGTCGCCGGCCTATTCGCTGGTGTCGCGCGACTACGGCAAGCTCGCCTACCTGATGAAGCTGCTGACGCCGGGCCTCGTCTTCGTCGACGACGCTGACAAGTTCGCCGACGCGCTCATCGCCAACGTACCCGAAGGCACCGAGATCGTGGCGTCGTTCGGCTCCGTGCCGGGCCGCAAGATCACGATGCTCGCCGATCTGATCGCATCGCCGCTGTTTCCTGGCCTCGACGCCGCCCATGACAAGATCGGCCCGGACACGATCGCGAAATTCCTGCTGACCTCGGGCTCGACCGGCAATCCGAAGGCCGTCATCAACACCCAGCGCATGATCTGCGCCAACCAGGTGATGATCCGCGAGACGCTCGCCTTCCTCAAGGACGAGCCGCCCGTGATCATCGACTGGTTGCCCTGGAATCACACATTCGGCGGCAACCACAACATCGGCCTGACGCTGTTCAACGGCGGCTCGATGTATCTCGACCAGGGCAAGCCGGTGCCGGGTGGCATCGAGGAGACCGTGCGAAACCTGCGCGAGATTTCGCCCACGGTCTATTTCAACGTCCCGAAGGGCTACGAGTCGCTGCTGCCCTATTTCCGCGAGGACCCGGCGCTGCGGAAGTCCTTCTTCCAGCGGCTGCACGCGATGTTCTTCTCCGGCGCCGCACTGGCGCCGCATGTCTGGAACGAGCTCGACGAGCTCTCGGTGGCCGAGACGGGCACTCGCGTGCCGATGCTGACGGGCCTCGGCTCCACCGAGACCGCACCGTTCTTCATGTCGGTCAATCCGCGCACCAGCCGCTCCGGCCATGTCGGCCTGCCCGTCTCCGGCAACGAGGCCAAGCTCGTTCCCAACAACGGCAAGATGGAAGTGCGCGCCAAGGGGCCGAACGTGACCCCGGGCTATTGGCGCCTGCCGGAGGTCTCGGCCGCGGCCTTTGATGACGAAGGCTACTACAAGATGGGCGACGCGCTGAAGCCCGTCGATCCCGACGACTTCAATGCCGGCTTCGATTTTGACGGCCGTGTTGCCGAGGACTTCAAGCTGGCGAGCGGCACCTGGGTTTCCGTCGGCCCGTTGCGGGCCCGCTTCGTGGCTGCGTGCGCGCCGCTGGCGCGCGACGTGATCATCGCCGGCATCAACCGCGACGAGATCGCCGCCATCGTCGTGCTCGATCTCGATGGTTGCCGCCTGATCAACGCGACCTTGCCGTTCGACGACCTCGCCGCCACGGCGGCCGATCCGCTGATCATCGAGGCCTTCCGTCAGCGCTTCGCAAAATTCCTGCAGACCGCGACCGGCTCGTCGACGCGCATCACGCGCGCCGTCCTGCTCGGCGTGCCGCTGTCGATCGACAAGGGCGAGGTCACCGACAAGGGATCGATCAACCAGCGCGCCGTGCTGGAGAACCGCAAGGACCTGATCGAACGCATCTACGCCGCGACGCCGGACGACGACATCATCATCGCCGGCTGATCGACGCATCCAAGGGAGAAACGACAATGTTGTTGAAGGACCAGGCCGCCATCGTCACCGGCGGCGCTTCCGGCCTCGGGGCCGCCACCGCCCGCAAGCTCGCTGCGCAGGGCGCCAAGGTCGCGGTGTTCGATCTCAACGCCAAGCTGGCGGAGGAGGTCGCGGCCGAGATCAAGGGCGTGCCGGTGGTCTGCGACGTCTCGGACGCCGCCGGCGCGGAAGCGGCCGTTGCCAAGGCCGTCGAGGCGCTCGGCCAGCAGCCGCGCGTGCTGGTGAACTGCGCCGGCATCGGCGTCGCCAAGCGCGTCGTCGGCCGCGACGGCCCGATGCCGCTGGCCGATTTCGAGAAGGTCATCAAGGTCAACCTGATCGGCTCGTTCAACATGCTGCGTCTGGTCACCAACGGCATGACCAAGCTGGAGCCGCAGGCGACCGGTGAGCGCGGGGTCGTCATCAACACCGCGTCGGTCGCCGCCTATGACGGCCAGATCGGACAGTCGGCCTATTCCGCCTCCAAGGGCGGCATCGTCGGCATGACCCTGCCGATCGCGCGCGAGCTCGCGCAGTTCGGCATCCGCGTGCTGACCATTGCGCCGGGCCTGTTCCTGACGCCGCTGCTCGCCAACCTGCCGCAGGAGGCCCAGGACTCGCTCGCCGCCGCGATCCCGTTCCCCCGCCGTCTGGGTCATGCCGATGAGTTCGCCGCGCTGGCGCTGCACATGGTCGAGAACGCCTACCTCAACGGCGAAGTCGTCCGCCTCGACGGCTCGCTGCGCATGGCGCCGAAGTAAGTGCCGCGCGCCGACGTCCACGTGGTTGTCATTCCGGGACGACGCGCCAGCGTCGGGCCCGGAATCCATTCGGCGTCTAGCACTGCCGAGAGATGGATTCCGGGCTCGCGCTCCGCGCGCCCCGGAATGACGACGTAGAGAAACGGAGGGTGGGCAAAGCGTAGCGTGCCCACCGCCGCTGAAAATGGTGGGCAAGGCGCTGCGCGCCGTTGCCCACTCTCCAGATCGCTGTCGGCGATGGTGTGAGGCTTTCAAGACATGTTCGTTCACCGCCGCGACGTGCAGATCCAGTGGGGCGACTGCGATCCCGCCAACATCGTCTACTACCCGCGCTATTTCGCGATGTTCGACGATGCGACCTCGGTCATGTTCGAGGCGGCCGGGTTCTCCAAGCAGGACATCGTCCGTCGCTACGGCCTGGTCGGCATCCCCATGGTCGACACCCGCGCCAAGTTCTACATCCCCTCGACCTATGGCGACTGGATCACGATCGAGAGCCGGATCGAGAGCGTCAAGCGCTCGTCCTTCGACGTCACCCACAAGGTGTTCAAGGGCGAGGCGCTGGCCATCGAAGGGTTCGAGACCCGGGTGCTGGTCGGGCGCGATCCGGCCGACCCGGACAAGCTGAAATCGGCGCCTTTCCCGGAGGAGATGCGAGCCAAGTTTCTCGGGGAATGAGGCGCGGAAATGGGTGCGACATGCGGCCGTCTTAAGGATGTTCAGCTGTCGTGCTTTGGTCGACTGGTGAGGAGTGATCTTCTCGTGTTCAATGCTATGATCACGTTTGGACACATATCGGCCGGTCGTGTTGGAAGATGCCCCAGACAGGGGGCGGGACTGCAAACAGGATCGGCGGATCACGAGCTGAACCGAAAAGATTGAGGGAGGATTTTATGAGGAAGGCCTATCTGGCGGCGGCTGGCGTCATCGCGATGCTGGCATCAGCGCCGGCGCTGGCGCAGACCAGCGAGATCACCATCGGCATCACCACGACGACGACGGGGCCGGGCGCGGCGCTCGGCATCCCCGAGCGCAATGCGCTCGAGTTCGTGCCGAAGGAGATCGGCGGCGTGCCGCTCAAGGTGATCGTGCTCGACGACGGCGGCGATCCGACCACGGCCACGACCAACGCCCGTCGCTTCGTGACGGAATCGAAGGCTGATATCATCATGGGCTCGGCGCTGACGCCGCCGACCATCGCGGTGTCCAACGTCGCCAACGAGGCCGGCATTCCGCATTTCGGCCTGGCGCCGTTCCCGGTCACGCCGGAGCGGATGAAATGGTCGGTTGTGATGCCGCAGCCGGTGCCGATCATGGGCAAGGTGCTGTACGAGCACATGAAGGCGCACAACATCAAGACCGTCGGCTATATCGGCTACTCCGACTCCTACGGCGACCTCTGGTTCAACGATCTGAAGAATCAGGCTGTGCCGATGGGCATCACCATCGCCGACGAGGAACGCTTTGCGCGTCCCGACACCTCGGTCACCGGCCAGGTGCTGAAGCTGGTCGCCGCCAATCCGGACGCCATCCTGGTCGGCGCCTCCGGCACCGCCGCGGCGCTGCCGCAGACCGAGCTGCGCGAGCGTGGCTACACCGGCCTGATCTATCAGACCCATGGCGCCGCGAGCATGGACTTCATCCGCATCGCCGGCAAGGCGGCGGAGGGTGTGATCATGGCGTCAGGTCCGGTGATGTCGCCGGAGACGCAGGACGACAGCGCGCTGACCAAGAAGCCGGGCATGGAGTTGAACAAGGCGTATGAGGGCAAGTATGGCCCGAACAGCCGCAGCCAGTTCGCCGGCCATTCGTTCGACGCGTTCGAGATCCTCAAGCGCATCATCCCGGTGGCGCTGAAGACCGCCAAGCCCGGCACGCCGGAGTTCCGCGAGGCCATCCGCCAGGCGCTGCTGACCGAGAAGGACCTGGCGGCCTCGCAGGGCGTCTACAACTTCACCGAAAAGGACCGCTCCGGCCTCGACGACCGCGCCCGCATCATCCTGACGGTGAAGGATGGCAAATACGTCCCGGCGAAGTAACCGGACGGACGATATCTTCGAGTGAGGAAGGCCGGCTCGGTGAGCCGGCCTTTCGGCCATTTGGACGATGATCTTTGTCGTTTTGGGAGCCCCACCATGATTCCCGCCCCCACCGGAGCCACGCGGCTCCACATCATCATCGGCGATCCCGTCGCGCAGGTGCGCGCGCCGGCCGGCGTCAGCCAGGCGTTCTCGGAGCGCGGCAGCGATGCGATCCTGGTTGCGGTCCAAGTCACGCCGGGTGACCTGACTGACTTCCTGGCGACGATGACACGGGTGAAGAATCTCGACGGCATCGTCGCGACCATCCCGCACAAATTCGCCTGCTACCGCGCCTGTGCGACGGCCACCGAGCGCGCGCATTTCATCGGCGCCGTGAATCTGATGCGACGTGGTCCTGACGGCCTTTGGCATGGCGACATGGTCGACGGCCTTGGCTTCATCGGCGCTGCGAAGGGGGCGAGCTTCGATCCTGCAGGCTGCCGCGCGCTACAGATTGGCGCGGGCGGTGCGGGCTCGGCAATCGCTTTGGCGCTGATCGACTCCGGCGTGCGCGAGCTTGCCATTCACGACAACGATGCCGGACGCCGCGATGTGCTGATCGCGCGCCTCAACGAGCGGGGCAAAGGCCGCGCCGTTGTCGGCTCGATGAACGCAACAGGCTTCGACATGGTTGCCAACGCCACGCCGGCAGGCATGCAGCCCGGCGATCCTCTGCCGGTCGACATGACGACCGTCAGCCCGTCGGCCTATTGCGGCTGTGTCATCACCCGGCCCGAGGTCTCGCCCTTCATCGCCGCTGCGCGCCAGCGCGGCTGCCTGACGGCGACCGGCACCGACATGTACCGGGCGCTGGAGCGCGTGATGGTCGATTTCCTGCTGTCGAAGGAGGCGCCCTCCTGAAGCAGCGCCTCACCCTATCGACATCAGGCTCAGCTCGCGGCCGCCTCGGCAAAGCCGAGATAGCTCGCCGCCACGCGCTCGTCGGTGGCGATCTCGCTGGCCTTGCCGTTGAGCACGAACTCGCCGAGTTCCATGACATAGGCGCGGTCGGCGACCTTGAGCGCGGCCTTGGCGTTCTGCTCGACCAGCAGCACCGAGACGCCTTCCTGGCGCAGCTTGGCGACGATTTCGAAGATGCCGGCGACGATGATCGGCGCCAGGCCAAGGCTGGGCTCGTCCAGCATCAGCATCTTTGGCGCGCCCATCAGCGCGCGCCCCATCGCCAGCATCTGCTGCTCGCCGCCGGAGAGCGTGCCGGCGAGCTGCTTGCGCCGCTCCTTGAGCTTCGGAAACAGCGTGTAGACGTGCTCGAAGCCGCGTGCGGCGTGGGCCTTCGACATTCTGAAAGCGCCGAGCTGCAGATTATCCTCCACGTTCATGGTGGCGAACAGCTCGCGATGCTCCGGCACCAGACAGAGACCGCGCGCGACGCGGTCCTCGATCTCCAGCCGGGCCATGTCCTCGCCCAGGAAGGAGACGCGACCCTTCAGCGGAAACACGCCCATGATGGCACTGAGCAGCGTGGTCTTGCCGGCGCCGTTGGCGCCGATGATGGTGACGATCTCGTTCTCGGCCACGGTGAGCGAGACCGAGCGAACCGCCTCGACCTTGCCGTAGGAGACATGGGCGTCGGTGACTTCCAGCAGCGTGCTCATGCGGTGGCTCCGAGATACGCCTTGATGACCTCCGGATTGGTCTTGATCGCGGCAGGTGTGCCCTCGGCGATCTTGGTGCCGAAATCGAGCACCACGATGCGGTCGGCGAGGTCCATGACAAATCCCATGTCGTGTTCGACCAGCAGCACCGACATGCCGCCGGCGCGGAGGTCGCGCAGCAGCGCGCCGAGGCGCTGCTTCTCCATGTGGCGCAGGCCGGCGGCCGGCTCGTCGAGCAGCAGCAGCATCGGATCCACGCACAGCGCGCGGGCGATCTCGACGATGCGCTGCTGGCCGAGAGACAACGAGCCGGCAAGCTGGTGCATCTGGTCGCCGAGCCCGACGCGCTCGATCTGCCGCGCGGCTTCCGCGAGCAGCTTGGCTTCGTCGCCGCGATCGAGCCGGAACATGCTCGTGAGCGCGTTGGAATGGCCGCGCAGATGCGCGCCGATCGCGACGTTCTCGAGCACCGTCATGTCCGGCACCAGCTTGACGTGCTGGAAGGTACGGGAAATGCCGAGCTTGACGACGTCCTGCGGCGGGGCGTTGCCGACGGCCTTGCCGAGCACCGAGATGTTGCCGGAGGTCGGCGGCAGCACGCCGGTGATCAGGTTGAAGGTCGTGCTCTTGCCGGCGCCGTTCGGGCCGATCAGCGCGACGATCTCGCGGGACTGGACATCGAACGAGACGTTGTTGACCGCGACCACGCCGCCGAACTGCTTACGCGCGTTGTCGACCTGGAGCAGCACGTTTGGAGTCGTCGCAGATCGCTCCCGCGCGGGCAGTTTGACCGACGTGTCCGGCTGCTTGGCAACCGGCTTGAACGGCAGCCGCGCCGTCAGCCACGGCCACAGGCCGGTCGGGGCGAGCTGGAGAAGCGTGACGAGGAGAATGCCGAACACGATGGTCTCGAGCTGGCCCTCGCCATGCAGCAGCAGCGGGAGGTAGCTCTGCAGCACCTCTTTCAGCACGACGACGATCGCCGCGCCGAGCACGCCGCCCCAGACATAGCCGGCGCCGCCGACGACGGCGACGAACAGATATTCGATGCCGGCCTGGGCGCCGAACGGCGTCGGGTTCACGGCGCGGGTGAAGTGCGCATAGAGCCAGCCCGAGAGGCCGGCGAGCACGGCGGCATAGATGAACACCAGCAGCTTGGCGCGAGGTGCATAGACGCCGAACGCTTCCGCCGCGATGTGGCCGCGGCGCAGCGCGCGAATGGCGCGGCCGGTGCGGGAGTCCAGCAGGTTCATCGTCAACAGTGCGGAGATCAGAACGGCGGCCCAGATCGCGAAATAGATCGTGCCGGGATCGAGCATCTTGAGGCTGCCGATCGACAGCGGCGGGATGCCGGAGATGCCGTCGTTGCGGCCGAGGAAGGCGAGCTTGCTGAACAGATAGAACAGGCCGAGGCCCCAGGCGAGCGTGCCGAGCGGCAGATAGTGGCCGGACAGCCTGACCGTGACGAGGCCGAGCAGAACGGCGGCGAGGCCGGACACCAGCAGCGACAGCGGCAGGGTCAGCCACGGCGATACGCCGTAATTGGCCGACAGCACCGCAGTCGTGTAGGCGCCGAAGCCGACAAAGGCGGCCTGGCCGAACGAGGTCAGACCGCCGACGCCGGTCAGCAGCACCAGCCCCATCGCGACCAGCGCCGACAGGCCGATATTGTCGAGCAGCACGATCCAGAACGGCGGCATGCCCGGGACGAACGGGATCGCCGCGACGATGACGGCAAAGACGATGAGAGGCCAACGCTCGCGCACGGCTCAATCCTTCTCTTCTTCGACCGCGGGCGCGGCGAGCGAACGCAGCAGCAGAACCGGGATCAGCAGCGTGAAGACGATCACCTCCTTGAAGTTGGAGGCATAGAACGAGGAGAACGCCTCGACGATGCCGACGACGAGCGCGGCGACCGCAGTCAGCGGATAGCTGATCAGGCCGCCGATGATCGCGGCGATGAAGCCTTTGAGGCCGATCAGGAAGCCGGTGTCGTAATAGAGCGTCGTGATCGGGACGATCAGGATACCCGAGAGCGCGCCGATGGTGGAGGCCAGCAGGAACGCGATCTGGCCCGACAGCGTGGTGCGGATGCCGACGAGGCGGGCGCCGAGCCGGTTGACGGCGGTGGCGCGCAGCGCCTTGCCGTAGAGCGTCAGGCCGAAGAACAGCCAGAGGCCGACGATGAAGGCGATGGTGATGCCGTAGACCGCCATGCCCTGCCCGGTGAAGCGCAGCGAGCCGAGCGTCGCCGTGGCATTGAGCAGGGTCGGGCCACGCTGGCCCTCGGCGCCGAAGAACAGCAGGCCGAGGCCCTGCAGTGCGAGGTGAACGCCGACCGAGGCGATCAGCAGCACCAGCACCGAGGTGTGCGCGAGCGGCTGGAACACGATGCGGTAGAGCGACAGGCCGATGCTGGCCACGATCAGCAGCGACAGCACCAGGCTGACGCCGGCGGGCATGCGCTGGTTCGCCGCCCACATGCTGGCGAGCAGAATGACGACAGGGAGGGCGACGTTGAGGCCGAAGGTGCGCGCGATCTTCGGCGCGTGCAGCGTCTTGCGCATGGCGTAGAGGTCGAAGGCGAAGGCCGCGAGCCCGATCACGACGGCGAGCTTCGCGGTGCCGGGCATTTGGCCGGCAGCGAGCGAGGCATAGGTGAGGGCGCCGTAGGTGACGAATTCGCCCTGCGGGATCAGGATCACCCGGGTGACGGCAAACACCAGCACGAGCGCCAGCCCGAGCAGCGCGTAGATCGCGCCATTGGTAATGCCGTCCTGCAACAGGAACAGCAAGATCGTTGTGTTCAAGACAGGACGCTCCCCCTCTGTGGTGACCGGGCGCGGCCGGCGCCCTGCGCCGTCCGCCGGTCTTGGGCAGTTGAATTGGGCTGCCCGTGTTTGATATAGTGGATAACAATTATCGATTATAATCTCAAGGCCGCTGTTCCGGCTGCGGCATTCGAGACCAGGGATGGAAGCAAATGCGATGAATTTGGCGGACCGTGATGGCCGATAGCGCCAAGCCCGTCAGCAAGAGGGAAAGCCGCAAGGAAGCTGCCGTAGCGGCCGACGAGACGCAAGCGGTCCAGCTCGGCGAGCTGTCGGATCTGCTTGGCTATGTGCTGAAACGGGCGCAGTTGAAGGTGTTCGAGGACTTCCTGCGCTGCGTCGCGCCGCTGCAACTGACGCCGGCCCAGTTCTCGGTGCTGCTGCTGCTCGACGCCAATCCGGGCCGTAACCAGACCGAGATCGCCAACACCCTGGGCATCCTGCGGCCGAACTTCGTGTCCTTGCTGGACAGCCTCGAGAGCCGCGACCTGTGTGCGCGGGTGCGTTCGGCCAACGACCGGCGCTCGCACATCCTGATGCTGACCGAGAAGGGCCGCGCCGTGCTGGCCCGCGCCAAGAAGCTGGTGGTGTCGAAGCATGAGGCGCGGCTCAACGAGCTGCTGGGCCCGGATGGTCGCGACGCGCTGCTGGCGATGCTCACCAAGATCGCGGAGGAGTTCTGAAGGACGCAGTCGCGCCCCTCAATCGACCAGGATGACCCTGACGTCGTTCACGTTGGTGAGGGTCGGTCCGGTCTGCAGCAGGCCGCCGGTCGCGGCGAAGAACGCGGTGGCGTCGTTGTTGGCGAGATAGGCCTGCGGATCCAGCCCCTGCGCCCGCATCGCGGCGATGACCTCGGCATCGACGAGCGCACCGGCCGGATCGGAGGCGCTGCCGCCGCCGCCATCGGCGCCGTCGGTGTCGCCGGCGAGCGCCGCGACGCCCTCCATGTCCTTGAGGAGGTCGGCGAGCGCCAGGGCATATTCCTGGTTCGGGCCGCCGCGGCCCTGGCCGCGCACCGTCACGGTGAGCTCGCCGCCGGAAATGATCGCCATGCGGCGGCCGAGCGCGCGGGCCTCGCGTGCCAGCTTGGCGTGATCGGCCGCGACCTCGCGGGCCTCACCCTCGAGATCGGCGCCGAGATCGAGCACGTCGTAGCCCGCGGTCTTGACGCTGGCCACGGCCGCCTCCAGCGAGCTGGCGGGGCGCGCGATCAGCTCGAACGAGGCGCGGGCGAAGGCGGCATCGCCGGGCTTGCAGCTCTCATTGGCGGCATCATCGAGCGCCCGGCCGATCGCCGGGTCGACCTCGAGCTTGTATTTGGCGACGATGCCGCGGGCATCGGCCAGCGTGGTCGGATCGGGCACCGTCGGACCCGATGCGATCGCCGAGGGATCGTCATGCGGCACGTCGGAGATCGCCAGCGTCACGATCTCGGCCTTCTGCCCGGCCCGCGCCAGCCGGCCGCCCTTGATGCGCGACAGATGCTTGCGGACCGTATTCATTTCACCGATCGGTGCGCCCGAGCGGAGCAGCGCGCGGGTCAGCTGCTGCTTCTGCGCGAAGCTGACACCGTTCACCGGCGCGACCCAATTGGCGGACCCACCACCGGAGAGCAGCACCAGCATCAGGTCGCCGGGCTCGGCGGTTGCCGCCAATTGCAGCGTCTCGTCGGCGGCCTTCAGCCCGGCCTCGTCCGGCATCGGATGTCCGGCCTCGATCACCTTCACCCGCCGGGTCGGCACGCCATGGCCGTGGCGGGTGGTTGCGATGCCGGTCAGCTTCGCGGGATCGAACCCGAGCGTGTCCAGGTAATGGCGCTCGGCCGCGAGCGCCATCGCGGCCGCGCCCTTGCCGGCGGCGAGGCAGATGATTCGTCCTTTCGGAGCCGCCGGCAGGAATGCCGGCAGCACCACGTCGGGATGCGCCGCAGCGACGGCAGCATCGAAGATCGAGCGCAACAACGGACGGCGGCTGGTCATGCGGCGCCGCCCGTCTGCCGTGCAGAGCCTATTTCAGCTCGCCGCTCATGACCTCGCCGAACAACTGCCAGCGCTCGCCCTTGAACTGCATCAGCTGCAGCTGCTCGATCGGCTGGAAGTCGTCCGGACCGGTGGTCAGCGTGATGCCGGGCAACAGCCCGCCCTGCGCAAACTGCTTCAGGCCTGCCGCCTGCTTCATGACATTGGCGCGGGTCAGTTCGTCGCCGCATCGCTTCAGCACCTCGACCATTGTGGTGGCGATGTTGTAACCGGTCAGCGCCGACGAATCCACGGGGTTGATTTCCGGCAGATATTTGGCGAGCAGCTCCCTGAACGCGCCAAGACCGGGGTCGTTGGCCCATTGCGGATCGGAGGCATCCTTGGCATAGGCGGCCGAGATCACCCCTTGCGAGTTCTCGACGCCGGCCGGCCGCATCACCGCCGCGGTCGAGGCGCTGACGTTCGAGATGATGGTGAGCGGCTTCCAGTTCATCTCGCCGAGCTTCTTGATCGCCTGTGCGCCGGATTTCGGTGTGGTGAACAGCACGACGATGTCCGGATTGGCCGACTTCATCTTGACGATGTGCGACTCGATTGTGGGCTCGGCGATCTCATAGCTCTCCTCCAGCACCACACGGGAGGTGTCGCCAAGGCCATCCTTGAGACCCTTCAGATAGTCCTTGCCCATGTCGTCGTTCTGGTAGAGCACCGCGATCTTGCCGGTCGGATTCTGTGCGGTGAGGTATTTGGCATAGATGCGGGCTTCCGACTGATAGCTCGGCAGCCAGCCCATGGTCCATGGATTGGTCTTGGGCTCGTTCCACTTGGTGGCGCCGGTGGCGACGAACAGCTGCGGCACCTTCTTGGCGTTCATGTATTTCTGGATCGCCGTGTTGGGCGCAGTCCCGAGCACGCCGAACAGGAAGAGCACCTCGTCGCTCTCCACCAGCTTGCGCGCCTGCTCGACGGTCTTTGGCGGCGAATAGGCGTCGTCGTAGGAGATGAAATTGATCTTGCGACCGTTGATGCCGCCCTCGTCGTTGACCTTCTTGAACACTGCCGACATCGCCTTGCCGACCGAGCCGTAGGCCGAGGCCGGGCCGCTATAGGGCACGATGTTGCCGATCCTGATCTCGGTGTCGCTGGCGCCGGTGTCGTATTTCTTGTCGGCATGGGCGCTGCCGGCAACGGCGCCAGCCAGGGCGAGACCGAGCAGGCTGGAGAGCGTGCGGCGGGTGAGGGCAGTGGTCACGTGGGGACTCCTTCTCGGCCTTGGAGCTTGGCCTTGTTGTTGGATCCGCCCGCAAGGCGGGCGACTCGTTTCACTCCGGACGAGTCCCCATAGCGCAGCCGCGCGCTCGGCGTAACCGGCGCCGCTGCATGACCGCCTCTCTTTCAACTCCTAGCTTAAGAAATTCTTGGCAAAGACAGCAAAGATGCTTGGAGAGAGCGCTGCCTGCGGCGCGAGGCCGCAGGCGGCGGTTTCAACTGCGTCTCGTCGTTAGCCGCCGACGTCGGCGGAGATCACGTCGCCGAACAGCTCCCACTTCTCGCCCTTGAAGCGCATCAGTTGCAGCTGGCTGACGGGTGCGAAGTCGGTCGCCGAGGTGTTGATCGTGATGCCAGGCAGCAGCATCTCGGTGCGGAAGTTGCGCAGCGATGCGGCCTGCTTCATGACGTTCTCGCGAGTGAGGTCGTCGCCGCATTGCTTCAGCACCTGCACCAGCGTCTGGGCCACGCTGTAGCCGACGACGGTGCCGCCATCGAGTTTGTCGCCCTCGGGGAAATCCTTTGCCATGAAGTCGAGGAATTGTTTCATCCCGGCGTCATCCTTCCATTGCGGATCGGAGACGTCCTTGAGATAGGCCGCCGAGATGATGTCCTGCGAATTCTCATAGCCGGCCGGCTTCAGCACGCTGCCGACGGAGGCGGAGACGTTGTTGAGGATATGCAGCGCCTTCCAGTCGATCTCCTTGACCTTCTTGATTGCCTGCGCCGCAAATTTCGGCGTGGTGATGTTCACGAATACGTCGGCCCCGGTGGACTTGAGTTTGACAATGTGATTGTCGATCGAGGGTTCGGCGGTCTCGTAGCTCTCCTCCATGACGATCATTGAGGCGGCCTTGGCGCCAAGCCCATCCTTCAGCCCTTTCAGATAGTCCTTGCCGTAATCATCGTTCTGATACAGCACCGCGATCTTGGCGTCCGGCTTTTCCTTCAGCAGATATTTTGCGTAGATTCGGGATTCGCTCTGGTAGTTGGGCTGCCAGCCCATGGTCCAGGGGAAATCCTTCGGATCGTTCCACTTGGTGGCGCCGGTGGCGACGAACAGCTGCGGGACCTTCTTCGAGTTCATGTACTTGTGGATCGCCGAGTTCGGCGGCGTGCCCAGCGAATTGAAGATGAACAGCACTTCATCGCTCTCGACCAGCTTGCGTGCCTGTTCAACCGTCTTCGGCGGCGAATAGGCGTCGTCATAGGAGATGAAGTTGATCTTGCGGCCGTTGATGCCTCCCTCGGCGTTGATCTTCTTGAAGTAGGCCGCCTCCGTCTTGCCGATGATGCCGTAGGCCGAGGCCGGCCCGCTATAGGGCATGATGTTGCCGATCTTGATCTCGGTGTCGGAGGCGCCGGTATCGTATTTCTTGTCGGCGGCGATTGCGGAGCTCGAGGCGAGAACGATGGCGGCAGCCGAGGCAAGGGCGGCCCGTCGCGTGATCATCATGGTGCGTTTCTCCCGTGTTGGTTCTGGATGACGTGCCGTGGCTCCTTGACGGAAGCTCTCGTGTGTCGGGAAACTATAGCAGAGCCGCCGCGGCGTGGTTGCGACATCACGGCACGGTCCGTGTTTTATCGGTCCGCGTCCGCGCAACATCTGCGCAGTTGCGAGAAGCGCGCACAATTTGGGCGGGTGATTGCTCTGCGAGAACAGCCTGAGATCAGCTGGACGGTGTCTATCCACCGTTCATGGCATCGTCGGTGCGACCTACGAAAAAGCCCTCCGCGCGGATGGCGCGGAGGGCGAGGTTGAGATCGGCACCGCTCTCGGCGGCGATGCTCGATTGCACGATTACTCGATGGCGCCGCTGATCGCCTCGCCGAACAGCTCCCACTTCTCGCCTTTGAACCGCATCATCTGCAATTGCTCGATGGGCGCGAAGTCGGTAGCCGAGGTGTTGATCTTGACGCCCGGCAGCAAGGTGTCGGGCGCGAAGTCCTTCAGGCTGGCGGCCTGCTTCATCACATTGGCGCGGGTGAGGTCGTCGCCGCACATCTGCAGCACCTTCACGAGCGTCTGTGCGGCGCCGTAGCCATAGACGGTCGAGCTGTCGAGCTTGTTGGCGTCGGGATAATACTGCGCGAGGAAGTCGAAGAACTTCTTCATGCCGGGATCATCGTTCCACTGCGGATCCGCAGCGTCCTTGGCATAGGCGGCCGAAAGAATCCCTTGCGAGTTCTCGAAGCCGGCCGGCTTGATCACGCTGCCGACCGAGGCCGAGACGTTGACGACCAGATGCGTCGGATGCCAATCGATCTCGGCAAGTTTCTTGATCGCCTGCGCCGCGAACTTGGGCGTCGTGACGCTGAAGAAGACGTCGGCGCCGGAGGCCTTCAGCTTGACGATGTGGCCGTCGATCGAGGGTTCGGAGGTCTCGTAGCTCTCTTCCATGACGATCATGGACGCGGCCTTGTCGCCGAGGCCATCCTTGAGGCCCTTCAGATAATCCTTGCCGAAATCGTCGTTCTGGAACAGCACGCCGACCTTGGCGCCGGGCTTGTCCTTGAGCAGGTACTTCGCATAGATGCGGCCCTCGCTCTGGTAGCTCGGCTGCCAGCCCATGGTCCAGGGGAAGTTCTTCGGGTCGTTCCACTTGGTTGCGCCGGTGGCGACGAACAGTTGCGGGATCTTCTTGCCGTTGAGATATTTCTGGATCGCCGAGTTCGAGGGCGTGCCGAGCGGGTTGAAGACGAACAGGACCTCGTCGCTTTCGACCAGCTTGCGCACCTGCTCGACCGCCTTGGGCGGCGAATAGGCGTCGTCATAGCTGACGAAGTTGATCTTTCGGCCGTTGATGCCGCCCTCGGCGTTGATCTTCTTGAAATACGCCTCCTCGGTCTTTCCGATCACGCCGTAGGCGGACGCCGGCCCGCTATAGGGCATGATGTTGCCGATCTTGATCTCGGTATCCGACGCGCCGGCGTCGTATTTCTTCTGGGCGAGTGCTGCGCCCGAGGTGAGGGCGATGACCGCCGTCGCGATCGCGGCGATTCGTAGTTGTTGAACGACCTGCAAGAGTTCCTCCTTAGTTCTTTCTGAGTTTGCCGAGCAGCTGCTGCGCCACCATCGCCACCTGCCGCGAGCCGTGCGGCACGAGGAAGATGACGAGGAACAGCAGCACGCCGAACACCGCGCCGGACAGGCCCTTCGAAATGCCTTCGGCGATGTTGGGAACGAAGATGATGAAGGCCGCGCCGACGAACGATCCGGGCAGCCAGCCGACGCCGCCGACGACCATGCCGAGGAACAGCGAGATCGCGAGAACGATCGTGTAGCTGTCGGGTGCCACGAACTGCACGGCGATGGCGCCGAGGCCGCCGGCGACGCCGGTGATGCCGGCGCTGACGCCGAACGCCAGCGTCTTGTAGGTCGCGACGTCGATGCCCATGGCGGACGCTGCGATCTCGTTGTCGCGGATCGCCATGAAAGCCCGCCCCGAACGCGAGCGTAATAGGTTCACCGAGAACACGTAGATCGCGATCGTGATCGCCAGCGTGAAGTAGTACAGCCACATGTCCTGCGACATCGGTAGGCCGAACGGCGCGTCCGGCTTGGTGACGACGAGGCCCTGCACGCCGCCGGTCCATTCCTCGAAGAAGCCGAGCTTGAGGATCTGCGGCATCGCGGTGGCGAGCGCGAAGGTGGCGAGCGCGAGATACACGCCCGAGAGCCGCAGCGCCGGTTGGCCGAACAGGAAGCCGAAGCCGAAGCAGATGACGCCGGCGACCGGCAGGGTCAGCGCGTAGTTGACATTGTACTGCTCCATCAGGATCGCCGACGTATAGGCGCCGACCGCATAGAACGCGCTCTGCCCGAGAGAGAACTGTCCGGAGCCGCCGGTCAGGATGTTCAACGCCAGCACGGCGAGTCCGTAGATCAGGAGCATCGTCATCTGGAAGATGATGAAGTTCTTGACGAACAGCGGAACCACGAGAAGCAGAAGCACGACGACGAAGGTGGTGCCGGAACTCAAGGTCATGGCCCGCTTCGGAACGGCATCGACCGCGGGCGCCTGGGATGCGATGTCCTCGACTGCGCTCATGATCAGACTCGCTTCACGATGTTGCGGCCGAACAGGCCGGCCGGTTTGATGACTAGGACGGAGATGATGAGGGCCAGTGCGATCGGCAGCTTCATCTCATTGCCCACGTGGGGAATGTAGGTGCCGGCGAGATTCTCGAAGATGCCGACCAGGAAGCCGCCGAGCACCGCACCGAAGGGGCTGGTGAGGCCCCCAAGCACGGCCGCGGCGAAACCGTAGATCAGCACGCCGCCCATCATGTTGGGCTCGAGGAACACCACCGGCGCGATCAGCATGCCGGCGATCGAGCCGATCGCGGCCGCCATGCCCCAGCCGAGCGCAATCATCCAGGAGGTGTTGATGCCGACCAGCCGCGCCGATTCCGGCAAGGCTGCGGCCGCGCGCATCGCAAGTCCGACACGGGTGTACTGGAAGAAGAAGTACAGCCCGATCAGGAGCAGCAGGGTGATGCCGATCATGCCGGCCTGATGGGTCGAGATCAGCTGGCTGCCCAGGAACGGCGAGGAGCCGAACGGCGTCGGGTACTGCTTGATGGTGAAGTCCCAGATCAGCCCGGCGCAGGAGTTGATGATCGAGAACAGCGCGATGAAGCCGGCGACCTGGGTCAGGATCGGCGCCTTGGTCAGTGGCTTGAACAGCACCCGCTCGATCACGATGCCGCCGGCGAAGGAGAAGGCCAGCGTCACCACGAAGGCGACCCAGTAGGGCAGGCCCCATTGCATCAGCTGCCAGGAGATGAATGTCGAGAACATCGCCATCTCGCCTTGCGCAAAGTTGAGATGGTCGATGGCCTGGTAGATCATCACGACGGCGAGCGCCATGCAGGCGTAGATCGCGCCCGTCGCAATGCCGGCCAGGACCTGGTTGGTGAAGAGCTCCATTGTCCCGCCTCCGTTAGTAGCCCAAATAGGATTTGCGGACGTTCTCGTCTTTCGCGATGTCCGAGGCCGCGCCCGACATGACGATGCGGCCCGTCTCGATCACATAGGCCCGATCGGCGAGCTCGAGCGCGAGCTGCGCATTCTGCTCGACCACGAGGATCGAGACCTTTTCCTCGCGGTTGATCTTGCCGAGGATGCCGAAAAGGTCGCGGACCACCAGCGGTGCCAAGCCGAACGACGGCTCGTCGAGCAGCATCAGCCTGGGTCGCAGCATCAGCGCGCGGGCCACCGCCAGCATCTGCTGCTCGCCGCCGGATAAGGTGCCGGCCTGCTGGGTGTGGCGTTCCTTCAGCTTGGGGAAGTAGGAGTACATCCGCTCGATGTCGGCGACGATGCCCGCCTTGTCGCTGCGCGTGATGGCGCCGAGCTGCAGGTTTTCTTCCACCGTCATGTTGGTGAAGGTGCCGCGGCCCTGCGGCACGTGCGCGATGCCGAAGCGCACGATGCTCTCGGTCGATTTGTTGTTGAGCGGCTTCCCCTCGAACTCGATCGCACCGGTCGAGCGCACCATGTTGCAGATGGCGCGCAGGGTGGTGGTCTTGCCGGCGCCATTGGCGCCGAGCAGGGTCGTCAGCGAACCCTCGTTGAGGGAGAAGGAGAGGCCGTGCAGGGCCTGGACCTGGCCGTAATAGGCGCGCAGGTCCTTGACGTTGAGCAGCGGCGTCATTGATCCTTGCTCCCGAGATAGGCCTTGATGACGTCGGGATCGGCCTGCACCTGGGCGGGCGTGCCCTCGGCGAGCTTGCGGCCGAAATTCAGCGCCACGACGTGGTCGGCGATCGACATCACCAGTCCCATGTGATGCTCGACCAGCAGCACGGTCACCTTGCGGTCGTCGCGAATGCGCCGGATCAGATCGCCCAGCACATGGACTTCCTCATGATTGAGCCCGCCGGCGGGCTCGTCGAGCAGCAGGATCTTGGGATCGGCGGCGAGCGCGCGCGCCAGCTCGACGCGCTTCTGGGTGCCGAACGGCAGCCCGGACACGGTCTTGTGCGCGACCTCCTCGAGGTCGAGATAGGCGAGAATTTCGTGAACCTTGGTGTTGACGGAATTCTCGCTGCGCCGGACCCAGGCCAGACGCAGCGAATCCGAGATGATGTCGCTGGAGGTGCGCGCATGGGTGCCGACGCGGACGTTGTCGAGCACGGAGAGATTGGGAAACAGCGCGACATTCTGGAAGGTGCGGCCGATGCCGATCTCGGCAATGCGGTGCGGCGGCCGCTTCAGGATGCTGTGGCCTTCCATCAGGATGTCGCCGGAACTCGGCTGGTAGAGCCGGCTGAGGCAGTTGAACAGGGTGGTCTTGCCGGCGCCGTTCGGGCCGATGAGGCCGAGGATCTGACCCTCGCGCATCTCGAACGAGACGCCGTTCAGCGCCACGATGCCGCCGAACACGACGCTGACGTCGCGGACGACGAGCAGCGGATCGTTGGTCTGGGCGAGTTGTGCCTGCGTCATCTCGTCTCGCCCCTCCCCAAATCGTTCAGGTCAGGACGCGGCGCCAGCCGACCGCGATGATGCAGGCTATCTGATACCCTCGGCAACACGGGCAACTTTTCCTCCTGGCTTCGGCTTTTTATTGAGTTCTTTGTTTGATGGGCTGCTTGTTTGATTAGTTGACGGCGCGAGGCCGCCGAGCGCCGCTTCGATGTTCCTTACCATCGCGACGAGACGAGGTCCAATGTCGGTGCGCAAGCGCTCTTCCGTGAAGCGGAATGCCGGTGCTCCGCAATTCACGGCGTAGGGACCGGTTCCGTCGTTCAGCCGCAACGCGACGCCGACCGCATGAACGTCGTCCTGCCATTCGCCGGCGGAGATCGTGAAGCCATATTTCGCGACGGTCTCGCCGGCGCGCTCGATGCCGTCGCGGATCTTCGGCCAACGGCTGCCGTAATGCTCGCGCATCTCCCGCATCAGCGCGGCGCGGTCCTCGTCCGGCAGCGCCCAGATGTAGGCGCGGCCCATCGCGGTCGTTGCAATCGGAATGCGCGAGCCGACGTCGAGTTGAACGTTGATGACGCCGTGACGGCTCTGGCCGAAATAGATCATGCTCAGCCGGTCGCGGCCGCCGATGGCCACCGCGCCGCCGGTCTCGCGCATCAGCTGCTCGCGGAACGGCTCGGAAAGATGGCGGATGCCGAGATTGGCGAGCGCGGCGTAGCCCAGCGCCAGCGCCGCTGGGGCCAGCTGGTATTTCTCGAAGCGCGGCACCGGGGTGAGATAGCCGAGCTTGGTGAGCGTGTAAGTGAGGCGCGAGACCGTCGCCTTCGGCAGGTTGGTGCGCGCGGCGATTTCCTGATTGCCCAGCAGGCCGTCATTCGGCCGGAACGCCCGCAGCACGTCGAGGCCGCGCGCCAGCGCGACGACGAAGCTCCGATCGGTCGCGGGTTTCTTCCCTGGGCGTTTCATGTCATCGGCTGTTGATTGATGAGCCTCGTTGACAACGCTCGTGCTTCAAAATAACCCTGGATGTCAAGATGTGGAATTAGATTTCGCACTGCGGAATTGATGTTCGGCAGCGGGTAGACGCAAGCAAGGCTGATACTCTGCGCAAATGAAGAGCCAAGAATTGGCCGGTGCGTTAACCGGCCGCAAAGAAACGACATCCCAAGGAGCTTACGCGTGAGCGAAGTGGCAAAGCTTGACCGTCATGACATCATCGGCATCGTCACCATCGACAGCCCGCCCGTCAATGCGCTGAGTGCCGCAGTTCGCGGCGGCATCCTGGACAACGTCAAGGCGGCGATCGCCGATCCCGCGATCAAGGCGATCGTG
Organism: Bradyrhizobium sp. SZCCHNS1050; assembly: GCF_032484785.1. Lineage (NCBI taxonomy): Bacteria > Pseudomonadati > Pseudomonadota > Alphaproteobacteria > Hyphomicrobiales > Nitrobacteraceae > Bradyrhizobium > Bradyrhizobium sp. SZCCHNS1050. The sequence goes on from NZ_JAUETR010000001.1 coordinate 3,568,602, forward strand.
CTGACCTGCGGCGGCCGTACCTTCATCGCCGGGGCCGACATCACCGAGTTCGGCAAGCCGCCGAAGCCGCCGGCGCTCAACGACGTGCTGAGCACGATCGAGAACAGCCCCAAGCCGGTCATTGCGGCGATTCATGGAACGGCCCTGGGCGGTGGTCTCGAAGTGGCGCTCGCCTGTCATTATCGTGTCGCCACCAAGGAGGCGAAGCTCGGACTGCCCGAGGTGAAGCTCGGCCTGCTGCCGGGCGCGGGCGGCACCCAGCGCCTGCCGCGCGCCGTAGGCCCCGAGCTCGCAGTCAAGATGATCGTCGGCGGTGATCCGATCGGCGCAGCGGAAGCGCTGAAGGCGGGCCTGATCGAGGAGATCGTCGAGGGGCCGGCATCGGGCGGCGAAGCCTTCGCGCGCAAGGTGGTGGCGGAGAACCGTCCGCTGCGCAAATTGCGCGATGACGATTCCAAGCTGGCGGCCGCCAAGGCCGATCGCACGATCTTCACCAGTGCGGTGGCGGCGATCACCAAGAAGTCGCGTGGGCTCGAGGCGCCGTTCGCGGCGGCCGACGCGGTGGGCTACGCGATCGACCTGCCGTTCGACGAGGGCCTGAAGAAGGAGCGCGAAGGTTTCCTCAAGCTGCTTACCAGCGATCAGTCCAAGGCGCAGCGCTATGCGTTCTTCGCCGAGCGCGAGGCCGCCAAGATCGCCGGCGTGCCCGAGGGCACCAAGGGCCGCAAGGTCGAGCGCGTCGCGATCATCGGCGCCGGCACCATGGGCGGCGGCATTGCGATGTCGTTCGCCAATGCTGGCATTCCGGTCACGCTGATCGAGACCGCCGAGGAGCAGCTGAAGCGCGGCATGGGCGTCATGCAGAAGAACTGGGAGGCGACCGCCGCGCGCGGCGGCATCCCGGCGGATGCACCGGCCAAGCGCATGGCGTTGATCGACGGCAAGGTCGGTCTCGAGAACGTCAAGGACGCCGACCTCGTCATCGAGGCGGTGTTCGAGACCATGGCGGTGAAGAAGGAAGTGTTCGGCAAGCTCGATCAATACGCAAAGCCGGGCGCGGTGCTGGCCTCGAACACGTCCTATCTGAACATCGACGCCATCGCCGCAGAGACCAGCCGGCCCCAGGACGTGCTCGGCATGCATTTCTTCTCGCCGGCTAACGTCATGAAGCTGTGCGAAATCGTGCGTGCGGAGAAGACGGCGCCGGATGCGCTCGTCACCGCGGTGTCGATCGCGCGCAAGATCGCAAAGGTGCCGGCCGTGGTCGGCGTCTGCGACGGCTTCGTCGGCAATCGCATGCTGGCGCAGCGCGGCAAGCAGGCCGAGAAGCTGTTGTTCGAAGGCGCGCTGCCGCAGCAGGTCGATGCGGTCGTCACCAAGTTCGGCATGCCGATGGGCCCGTTCGCGATGGGCGATCTCGCCGGTCTCGACATCGGCTGGCGCTCGCGCAAGGACCGCGGCATCAAGAGCGAGATCGCGGATGCGCTGTGCGAGGCCGGCCGCTTCGGCCAGAAGACCGGCAAGGGCTATTACAAATATGAGGCGGGCTCGCGCGCGCCGCTGCCGGATCCCGATGTCGAGAAGCTGATCGACGAGACGCTCGCCAAGCTCGGCCTCAAGCGGCGCGCGGTCAGCGACGAGGAGATCCTCGAGCGCATGATGTATCCGATGATCAACGAGGGCGCGAAGATCCTCGCCGAAGGCATTGCCGCGCGTCCGTCCGACATCGATGTGGTCTGGCTGTACGGCTATGGCTGGCCGATCTATCGCGGCGGCCCGATGTACTGGGCCGACAGCGTCGGCCTGAAGCACATCGCCGAGCGGCTGGCGTTCTATGCCAAGGAGACCAATGATCCCTCGCTCGAGCCGGCGCCGCTGCTGAAGCAGCTCGCGGAGGAAGGCAAGACGTTCGCCTCGCTGGCGCAGGGGAAGGCCGCTTGAGGCTTTGCCCTAGCTCCGTGCACAGCTGCGCCCCCCTCCCCCTTGCGGGGAGGGGTTGGGGGTGGGGGTCCACAACGGCAGTCTCGCCCGGAGCCACCCCCCTCCCTGGCCCTCCCCCACAAGGGGGGAGGGAACGGGAAGAGCGGGGCCGCCTTACGGCAAGAAACACAGAGTCCGCATGACCCATCCTGGCGAACAGTTCTATCCCGAAGGCGTCCGCTGGGACGCGCCGATCGCGCGTGGCACCTTGCCAGATCTGCTGGCAAAGGCGGTCAGTGACTTCGGCGATCGCGACGCGCTGGAATTCCGCGACCGCCCCGTCACCTTCAAGCAACTCGCGGCGCTCGTCGACCAGGCTGCCGCCGCGTTCCTGCGAGCCGGTTTTGGCAAGGGCGCGTCGATCGCGCTGTTCCTCGGCAATACGCCGGATCATCCGATCAACTTCTTCGGCGCGCTCAAGGCCGGCGCCCGCGTCGTGCACCTGTCGCCGCTCGATGGCGAGATCGCGCTGTCGCACAAGCTCAGCGATTCCGGCGCACGCATTCTCGTCACCTCGAACCTGTCGGCGCTGCTGCCGACGGCGCTGAAGTTCCTCGAGAAGGGCCTGCTCGACCGCCTGATCGTCTGCGAGGATGATCACTGGGGCAAGGTCGGTACGTCACAGACGCCGTTGCCGGATAGCTCCGCCGTGACCACCCATCGTGCCTTCGTCGAGGGCGCCGTGGCGCCGGCAGCGTGGCCGGCCATCTCGCCCGACGACATCGCCCTGCTGCAATATACCGGCGGCACCACCGGCCTGCCCAAGGGCGCGGTGCTGACCCATGGCAATCTCACCTCGGCGGTGTCGATCGCCGAAATCTGGGGCCGCGCGACGCGCGCGAACGGCAACGGCTCCGACCGAGTCATCTGCGTGCTGCCGCTGTTCCACATCTATGCACTGACGGTGGTGCTGCTGACCTCGCTGCGTCTCGGCAGCCTGATCTCGCTGCACCAGCGCTTCGACTTGGAAGCCGTGATGCGCGACATCGAGGTCAAGCGCGCGACCTATTTTCCCGGCGTGCCGACGATGTGGATCGCGATCGCCAACCTGCCCGATCTCGACACGCGCGATCTGTCGTCGCTGACCAGCGTTGGCTCCGGTGGCGCGCCGCTGCCAGTCGAGGTCGCGCGCATCCTGGAGCGCCGCGTCGGCATGAAGCTGAAGAGCGGCTGGGGCATGACCGAGACCTGCTCGCCCGGCACCGCCCATCCCAAGGGTGGCCCGGACAAGCCCGGCTCGATCGGGATCACGCTGCCCGGCATCGAGATGGACGTCGTGTCGCTCGAGGATCCCGCAAAGGTGCTCGGCGTGAACGAGGTCGGCGAGATCCGGATCAAGGGGCCGAACGTCACCAAGGGCTATTGGAACCGGCCGGACGAAACGGCGCAGTCGTTCGTCGGCGATCATTTCCTGACCGGCGACATCGGCTATGTCGACGCCGACGGTTTCTACTTCCTGGTCGACCGCAAGAAGGACATGATCATCTCCGGCGGCTTCAACGTCTATCCGCAGATGATCGAGCAGGCGATCTACACCCATCCGGCGGTGCAGGAGGTCATCGTGATCGGCATTCCCGACGCCTATCGCGGCGAGGCGGCCAAGGCCTTCATCAAGCTGCGCGACGGCTTCGCGCCGTTCCCGGTCGAGGATCTCCGCGCCTTCCTCACCGGCAAGCTCGGCAAGCACGAGCTGCCGGCGGCGGTCGAGTTCGTCGACGAGCTGCCGCGCACGCCGGTCGGCAAGCTGTCGCGTCACGAACTGCGCCAGCAGCAATCACCCACGTCTCACAGCAAACATCCGTAACAACAACAGGAGGTCGCCCATGACCGATGCCGTCATCGTTTCCACCGCCCGCACGCCGATCGGCAAGGCCTATCGCGGCGCGCTCAACGCCACCGGCGGCGCGACGCTGCTCGGCCACGCCATCGGCGAGGCCGTCAAGCGCGCCAAGGTCGATCCGGCCGAGGTCGAGGATGTCGTGATGGGCGCAGCCCTGCAGCAGGGCTCGACCGGCGGCAACATCGCGCGCAAGGCGCTGCTGCGTGCCGGCCTGCCGGTGTCGGTCGGCGGCACCACCATCGACCGCCAGTGCGCCTCCGGCCTGCAGGCGATTGCGCTCGCGGCGCGCTCGGTGATCTTCGACGGTGTCGAGATCGCGGTCGGCGGCGGCGGCGAATCGATCTCGCTGGTCCAGAACGACAAGATGAACACGTTCCAGGCCACCGATCCGGCGCTGCTCGAGATCAAGGGCGACGTCTACATGCCGATGATCGACACCGCCGAGATCGTCGCCAAGCGCTACGGCATCTCCCGCGAGCGCCAGGATGAATATGCGCTGGAGAGCCAGCGCCGCACCGCTGCCGCGCAGCAGGGCGGCAAGTTCAACGACGAGCTGGCGCCGATCTCGACCAAGATGGCGGTCACCGACAAGGCCACCGGCAACGTCTCGTTCAAGGACGTCACCCTGTCGCAGGACGAAGGTCCGCGTCCCGAGACGACGGCCGAAGGTCTCGCCGGCCTCAAGGCAGTGCGCGGCGACGGCTTCTCGATCACCGCCGGCAATGCCAGCCAGCTCTCCGACGGCGCCTCCGCCTGCGTCATCATGAGCGACGCCACCGCGGCCAAGCGCGGCCTGCAGCCGCTCGGCATCTTCCGCGGCTTCGTCGCGCATGGCTGCGAGCCCGACGAGATGGGCATCGGCCCGGTGTTCGCGGTGCCGCGTCTATTGAAGCGCCATGGCCTGACCGTCGACGACATCGGCCTGTGGGAGCTCAACGAGGCGTTCGCCGTGCAGGTGCTGTACTGCCGCGACAAGCTCGGCATCGACCCCGACAAGATCAACGTCAATGGCGGCGCCATCGCGGTCGGCCATCCCTACGGCATGTCGGGCGCGCGGCTTACCGGCCACGCGCTGATCGAAGGCCGCCGCCGCAAGGCCAAGTATGCGGTGGTGACGATGTGCGTCGGCGGCGGCATGGGCGCTGCCGGCCTGTTCGAGGTACTGCAATAGGTCTTCGTCATTCCGGGGCGCGCGGAGCGCGAGCCCGGAATCCATACTCACGATGGTGGTTATGGATTCCGGGTTCGCCTCTTCGAGGCGCCCCGGAATGACAGCTCGATTTGTCGACGAATATATACACACGGGAGGTTCCGATGGATCTTGCATTCACGAAGGAAGAGCAGGCGTTCCGCGAGGAAGTCCGGCAGTTCTTCAAGGACAATGTCCCGCCGGAGACCCGGCGCAAAATGATCGAAGGCCGCCATCTGTCGAAGGACGAGATGGTGACCTGGTGGCGCATCCTCAACAAGAAGGGCTGGGGTGTCTCGCACTGGCCGGAGGAATATGGCGGCACCGGCTGGACCTCGGTGCAGCACTACATCTTCAACGAGGAGTTGCAGGCCTATCCGGCGCCGCAGCCGCTCGCCTTCGGCGTCAGCATGGTCGGCCCCGTCATCTACACCTTCGGCAACGAGGAGCAGAAGAAGAAGTATCTGCCGCGCATCGCCAATGTCGACGACTGGTGGTGCCAGGGCTTCTCCGAGCCGGGCTCGGGCTCCGACCTCGCATCGCTGAAGACCAAGGCCGAGCGCCGCGGCGACAAGTGGATCATCAACGGCCAGAAGACCTGGACCACGCTCGCGCAGCACGCCGACATGATCTTCTGCTTGTGCCGCACCGATCCCTCCGCGAAGAAGCAGATGGGCATCTCCTTCATCGTGTTCAGCATGAAGTCGAAGGGCGTCACGGTGCGTCCGATCCAGACCATCGACGGCGGCCACGAGGTCAACGAGGTGTTCTTCGACGACGTCGAAGTGCCCATCGAGAACTTGATCGGCGAGGAGAACAAGGGCTGGGACTACGCCAAGTTCCTGCTCGGCAATGAGCGCACGGGGATCGCCCGCGTCGGCGTCTCCAAGGAGCGTATCCGCCGCATCAAGGAGCTCGCCGCCAAGATCGAATCCGGCGGCCGTCCGGTGCTGGAGGACCCGTCGTTCCGCGAGAAGCTCACGGCCTGCGAGGTCGAGCTGAAGGCGCTCGAGCTGACGCAACTGCGCGTCGTCGCCGACGAGGGCAAGCACGGCAAGGGCAAGCCCAATCCGGCGTCCTCGGTGCTGAAGATCAAGGGCTCCGAGATCCAGCAGACCACGACCGAGCTGCTGATGGAGGTGATCGGCCCGTTTGCCGCGCCCTACGACGTCCATGGCGACGACGACAGCAACGAGACCATGGATTGGACCGCCCAGATCGCGCCGAGCTACTTCAACAACCGCAAGGTCTCGATCTACGGCGGCTCCAACGAGATCCAGCGCAACATCATCGCCAAGGCGGTGCTGGGGCTCTGAGTTGCTGTCATTCCGGGGCGCCGCGAAGCGGCGAGCTACGACGCGCAGTTGCGCGTCGGAGAATCCATAACCACCATCGTGAGTATGGATTCCGGGCCCGCGCCTTGCGGCGCGTCCCGGAATGACGCCGATGATGAATTCCGGGTACGAGGATAGAGAGCATGGATTTTGATCTCACCGAGGAGCAGCGTCTCCTCAAGGACAGCATCGACGGCCTGCTGGCGGATGCCTACGATTTCGACAAGCGCAAGCTGTACATGAAGGAGAAGGGCGGCTGGAGCCGCGCGATGTGGTCCAAGCTCGCCGAGCAGGGCCTGCTCGGTCTGCCGTTCTCGGAAGACGACGGCGGCTTCGGCGCCGGCGGCGTCGAGACCATGATCGTGATGGAGGCGATGGGTCGCGCGCTGGTGCTCGAGCCGTATCTCGCAACCGTGGTGCTGGCCGGCGGTTTCCTCCGTCATGGCGGCTCGGCGGCGCAGAAGGCCGCGCATCTGCCTGGGATCATCGACGGCAGCAGGACGTTTGCATTCGCCCAGCTCGAGAAGCAGTCGCGCTATGACCTGTTCGACGTTGCGACGTCTGCGAAGAAGAAGGGCGATGGCTGGGTCATCGACGGCGAAAAGTTCGTCGTGCTCAACGGCGAGAACGCCGACACCTTGATCGTGACCGCGCGCACCTCGGGCGGCCAGCGCGACAAGTCGGGCATCGGCGTGTTCATCGTGCCGGCCGACGCCAAGGGTATCACCCGCAAGGGCTATCCGACCCAGGACGGTCTGCATGCCGCCGACATCACCTTCACCGGTGTGGAAGTCGGCGCCGACGCCGCGATCGGCGATCCGGTCAATGCCCTGCCGCTGATCGAGCGCGTCGTCGACGAGGCCCGCATCGCGCTGTGCGCGGAGGCCGTCGGCCTGATGGACGAGTCGCTGAAGACCACGGTCGAGTACATCAAGACGCGCAAGCAGTTCGGCGTCGCGATCGGCTCGTTCCAGTCGCTGCAGCACCGGGCGTCCGACATGTTCGTCGCGCTGGAGCAGGCCCGCTCGATGTCGATGTTCGCGACCATGGCCGCCGAGTTCGACGACGCCAAGGAGCGCGCCACCTCGATCGCCGCGGCCAAGGTGCAGATCGGCAAGTCGGCTAAGTTCGTCGGCCAGCAGGCGATCCAGCTCCATGGCGGCATCGGCATGACCATGGAGGCCAAGATCGGCCACTACTTCAAGCGTCTGACGATGATCGAGAGCACCTTCGGCGACACCGACTACCACATGCGCCGCGTCAGCGAGGCGGGCGGGTTGATCTAGAAAGCTTGGTCGTTGCCGGGCTTGACCCGGCAACCCATCGCTTTCTGAAGATGGATGCGCGGGCCTTCGCCGCGCCGAAGGGGCTTCGGCCCCGCAGGCGGGTCAAGCCGGCGCATGACGGATTTGAGAGGGCTACGCTGCCGGTGTCGACCGGCTCCGGAGTGATTTGATCAATCGAGCCGTCATTGCGAGCGAAGCGAAGCAATCCAGGGCGGTATGCTTGACTCTGGATTGCGTCGTCGCTTCGCTCCTCGCAATGACGCGGAGGAAGCAGACATGACCCCCAATCCCTTCGACCTCTCCGGCCAGGTCGCCGTCATCACCGGCTCGAGCCGCGGAATCGGCCGGGCGTCGGCGGAGCTGCTCGCGCAACTCGGCGCCAAGGTGGTGATCTCCAGCCGCAAGGCCGACGCTTGCGAGGAGGTCGCGAGCGCCATCCGCGCCAATGGTGGCGAGGCCCACGTCATCCCCTGCAACATCTCCCGGCGGGCCGAGGTCGACGCGCTGATCGACGGTGCCGTCAACCAATACGGCCAGGTCGACATCCTCGTCTGCAATGCTGCGGTCAACCCGTATTACGGTCCGCTGCTCGACATCACCGACGAGGCGTTCGACAAGATCATGGCCTCCAACGTGAAGAGCAATCTCTGGCTCTGCGCCAAGGCGATCCCGCCGATGGCCGCGCGGGGCAAGGGCTCGGTGATCATTGTCTCCTCGATCGGCGGCCTGCGCGGCTCGACCGTGATCGGCGCCTACGGCATCTCCAAGGCCGCCGACTTCGCGTTGTGCCGCAGCCTTGCCGGCGAATGGGGGCCGCACGGCGTGCGCATCAATTGCGTCGCGCCCGGCCTGATCAAGACCGATTTCGCCCGCGCGCTGTGGGAGGACGAAGCCCGCCTGAAGCAGCGCTGTGCCACCACCCCGCTGCGTCGCATCGGCGAGCCGCACGAGATCGCCGGCGCGGTCGCCTACCTCGCCTCGGATGCGTCGACCTTCATGACCGGCCAGACCATCGTCGTCGACGGCGGCGTGACAACGGCCGCGGTGTAGCCTTCGTATCCGAGCGGCGGTGCTGATCGCGGGTGTTCACCTCCCCCTCCAGGGGAGGGTGGATAGACACGTGCCGCTCCACCTTGACCTCGCCCGCCCGATCCGCTTGCTTGTCGGCCCAACGTCGTCAACCTACCGGGAAGAAAACCCATGTCCTTCGTGCTGGCCATCGATCAGGGCACCACGTCCTCGCGCGCGATGGTGTTCCGCTCCGACATCTCGATCGCCGCGGTCGCGCAGCAGGAATTCCCGCAGCATTTCCCGGCCTCCGGCTGGGTCGAGCACGAGCCGGAGGACATCTGGACCTCGACGGTGATGACCTGCCGCGATGCGCTTGAGAAGGCGGGACTGACGGCCAAGGACATCGCGGCGATCGGCATCACCAACCAGCGCGAGACCACCGTGGTATGGGACCGCGCCACCGGCCAGGCCGTCCACCGCGCCATCGTCTGGCAGGACCGCCGCACCGCCGACATCTGCGCCAAGCTCAAGGCCGATGGCCACGAGCCGGATGTCAGCGCCAAAACCGGCCTGATCATCGATCCCTATTTCTCCGGCACCAAGGTGGCCTGGATTCTCGACCATGTGCCGGGCGCGCGCGAGCGCGCCGAACGCGGCGAACTGATGTTCGGCACCGTCGACTGCTACCTGCTGTGGCGGCTGACCGGCGGCAAGGTGCATGCCACCGATGCCACCAACGCCTCCCGCACGCTGCTGTTCAACATCCACACCGGTGCGTGGGACGAGACGCTGCTGAAGCTGCTGCGCGTGCCGCGCTCGATGCTGCCCGAGGTGAAGGATTCCTCCGCCGATTTCGGCACCACCACGCCGGATCTGTTCGGCGGCCCGATCAAGGTCGCGGGGATCGCCGGCGACCAGCAGGCGGCGACCATCGGCCAGGCCTGCTTCACGCCGGGCATGATGAAGTCGACCTACGGCACCGGCTGCTTCGCGCTGCTCAACACCGGCGCCACGCCGGTGAAATCGAACAACAAGCTGCTGACGACGATCGCCTATCAGCTCGACGGCGTCAGGACCTACGCGCTCGAAGGCTCGATCTTCGTCGCCGGCTCGGCCGTGCAGTGGCTGCGCGACGGGCTCGGCATCATCAAGCATGCCGCCGAAACCGGCCCGCTCGCCGACAAGTCCGACTCGATGCAGTCGGTCTATCTGGTGCCGGCCTTCGTCGGCCTCGGCGCACCGTATTGGAATCCGCGGGTGCGCGGCGCGCTGTTCGGCCTGACCCGCAATACCGGCCCGGCCGAGCTCGCGCATGCCACGTTGGAGAGCGTGTGCTACCAGACCTACGATCTGTGGGCCGCGATGCGGGCCGACTGGCCCGATGCGTCCGCGGCGACGATCGTGCTGCGCGTCGACGGCGGCATGACCGCCTCGGACTGGACCATGCAGCGTCTCGCCGACCTGCTCGACGCACCAGTCGACCGTCCCATGATCCAGGAGACCACCGCGCTCGGCGCCGCCTATCTCGCCGGCCTCCACGCGGGCGTCTATCCGGAGCCGGAAAAGTTCGCCGACAATTGGCGGCTCGAGCACCGCTTCCGGCCGGCGATGAGCGCGGCGACGCGAGAGCGCAAGCTCGCCGGCTGGGCTCGCGCCGTGAAGGGGGTGCTGGCGAGCGACGAGGGCGAGTAGGGCGCTCGCCTCCCACAGCAGCTAAGCCAGGAACGCAGCAAGGTCGGCATTGACCTGCTTCATGTGGGTCACGAATATCCCATGCGGGCCGCCGGGATAGACCTTCAGCTCGGCGCCCTTGATGCCCTTGGCGGTCGGCCGTGCCGTCATGTCGAGCGGCGCTGAGACGTCCTTGTCGCCGTGCAGGATCAGCACGGGACGGTCGATCTTCGCAAGCACCGGCCGCAGGTCGGTCGCGATCAGCGCGCGGTTGGTGGCGACCGCGACGGGAATGGGCATCTGGCGCATCATCGCCGCGACCCATTCCATCATCTGCGGCGAGGCGTCCTTCGTGAAGAACGGCAGCTTGTTGTCCTCGATCCATTTCGGAAAGTCGCTCTGCCACGCGGCCCAGCACTGCTCGAAATAGCCGTGGGGCGCGCCGAGCGCATTGTCCGCGGTCTGCAGCGGAAACGGCGTCGTCGGTCCGAGCATCGCGATGCGCGAGATGCGTCCCGTGCCGTGCCGCGCGACGTAGTTGAGGATCTCGTTGCAGCCCATGGACATGCCGACCAGCGCGACATCATCAAGGTCGAGCTGCGCGATGACCTCGGCGATGTCGTCGGCCAGGCGGTCGAGCTCGTAGCCGCTGCCCGGCACGTCGGAGCGTCCATGGCCGCGGCGGTCGAAGGCAATGCAGCGCAGCCCGCGCTGGCTGAGATCGGAGATCTGGTAGGTCCACATCGCGCTGGTCAGCGCCCAGGCATGTACGAACAGCACCGGCCGGCCGCTGCCCCACTCCTCGTGATAGAGCGTCACGCCGTCGCTGCAGCGGATACGGGGGCGCGCCGCGGTCGGTGCGGCGGCGAGGCTCGCTCCCGTCGCCGCGAAGCTGGCTGCTGCCGCGGTCAGCAGCACGTCTCGTCGTTGCATGGGCATGGCTCCTGATGTTGAATGCGCCGACCATGCCGGGACCGCTGTGCGGTTCCAATTACGTCCGGGGTAAGCAGGTTGCCGATCACTCTCCAATCAGGTCGTCTTGAGTGACCATTCCCGACGGATATTTCGACGTGCCGCCCGGCAAGGTCGCGGCCGTGGTGACCTCGCTGGAAATGCTGGCACCGCCGGTGCTGCCGCCCGATCCGGTCGGCGACTGGAGCATTCGCCGCGTCGCGCAGCCCGATCTCGCTTGGTACCGCGACCTCTATGCCCGCGTCGGCTGGGAGTGGCTGTGGTCGCAGCGCACGCGGATGAGCGATGCGGAGCTTGCCAAGACGATTCGCGCTGACGGAGTCGAGATCTACACCTTGGCGCATGGCGGCGGTGATGAAGCCCTGCTGGAGCTCGATTTCCGCAAGAAGACCGATTGCGAGCTGGCGCTGTTCGGCGTCACGTCGAAGCTGATCGGCACCGGCGCCGGACGGCTGCTGATGAACCACGCGCTGCGCCGCGCCTGGGCGCAGCCGCTGACGCGGCTCTGGGTCCACACCTGCAGCTTCGATCATCCCCGTGCGCTGGCCTTCTACCAGCGCTCCGGCTTCCGTCCCTTCCAGCGGCAGATCGAGATCGCGCCCGACCCGCGCCTCGACGGCACGCTGCCGCGCGACGTCGCAGCGCATGTGCCGCTGCTCGCCTGAACATGGGAGCTGACAACGGCGCCGAACGGCGCTTCAATGCGCCGCACAGGAGGATAACCGATGTTCCTGATCGGCCAATACGACTCGCCTTTCGTCCGCCGCACCGCGATCGCGCTCAAGCTCTACGGCGTGCCGTTCGAGCACAAGCCGTGGTCGACCTTCGGCGACGCCGACAAGATCGCGCCGTACAATCCGCTGCTGCGCGTGCCGGTGCTGGTGCTGGATGACGGCGAGGCGCTGATCGATTCAGCGGCGATCCTCGATCATCTCGACGAGACCGTCGGGCCCGAGCGCGCGATGCTGGCGCGGAGCGGCGCGCTGCGCCGCAGGCAGCTGCATACGATCGCGCTCGCGACCGGTCTCGGCGACAAGGCCGTCAGCCTGATCTACGAGCGCGTGCTGCGCAAGGACCGCCTCGCGCTGTGGGTCGCGCGCTGCGAGGCCCAGATCTCCGGCGTGCTGGCAATGCTGGAGGCCGAGCGCGCAGATGTGACGAGCGCCTATTGGTATGGCGACAACATCGGCCACGCCGACATCGCCGTCGCCTGCGTGCTGCGCTTCACACGCGAGGCGCATCCGCATCTGTTCGACGCCGCGCGCTATCCGGCGCTGGCGGCCCACGCCGCAAGGTGCGAGGCGCTGCCGCCATTCCAGGAGATCGTCCAGCCGCTGGCCCCGCCGAGCGGGGATTGATGGAGTCCATCGAGACGTCAGACCGTGCCGCTTGCTCGGTGCTCACCCTCCCCTGGAGGGGGAGGGTCGCCGCACGATGAGCGAAGCGAAACGTGAGGCGGGGTGGGGTGATCTCTCATCAGCAGCAGTGCTCGTGGCTTCACCCACCCCGATCGCCCGCTGCGCGTGCGAGCGACCCTCCTCCTCCAGGGGAGGGTGGGCAGCAGCGCACGAGGCGTAGGCCGAACGGCGCGCCCCTCACGGCTTGAAATACACGTCCACCTTCATCCCAACCGCGAATGGCCCCGGCTCGGCCAGATCGACCAGCACTTCCACCACGTCGACATCGGTCATGTTGCGCTGGCTGAGCGCAGCAGTGCGGCTGCTCTCGACCAGCGGGGCGATGGCGGCGACCTTGCCGGCGACGTCGCGGCCGCGGAAGGCGTCGGAGCGGACCACCGCCTGCTGGCCGACCTTGATCTTGTCGAGGTCGCGCTGGTCGAGCTCGGCGCGCACGCGCAGCGAGGACGTGTCGCCGAGCAGCACCAGCGGTGGCGTCGTCTGCGGCGAAGCGATCTCGCCGGTGCGCGCATTGACCTGCAGCACCGTGCCGTCGAGCGGCGCGCGGATGGTGAGCTTTTCCAACGTGGCGCGGGCGCTCTGCAGTTCGCTGCGGGCGACGTTGAGCTGGCCCTCGGCGCTGATCGGCAGTGGCGCATCAGCGGTGACCTTGCGCAGCTCGTCGGCCTGCTGCTCCAGCTTCGCCTGCGCGGCTGTCAATTGCGTGCGTGCGGTGTCGACATCGGCATCGGCGCCGCGCCCGGCGCGCCGCTCGGTCACGGCCTTGTCGAGCGCAGCACGCGCGTCGAACGCCGCCGCCTGCGCATCGGCGAGGCCGTCTTCGGCGCGGCGCCGGGGACCCGCGCCAGACGGCGTCGACTCCTTGTTGCGCACGCGCTTGCGCATCGCGACCTGCGCCTCGGCGCTGGCGAGCTGCGCGCGAGCTTCGCCATCGCTGAGCCGCACCAGGGCCTGGCCGGCGAACACGGTCTCGTTTGGCCTGACCAGCACCTCCTGGATCAGCCCAACCACCGGCGCGCCGAGCTTGATCAGGCCGGATGCCGGCTCGACCCGGCCGGGTGCGACGGCCAGCCAGCGTTCCTCCTGGGCATTGGCGGCACGCGCCGTCGGTGGAATCGAGGTCGGCGTGACGATGATAGCCAATGCAGCCGCGGCGACGAGCCCGAGCAGGTGAGCGCGTTCTGGAATTCCCGATATCATGCGTGCGAGACTTTCTTCATGGACTCGCCGCCGCTCTCCTCGCGGACGATGCGGCCGTCCTCGATGTGAATGACGCGATTGGCAAACGGCAGGATGCGCGGATCGTGCGTCACCACCAGCACCGCGCGCGACGGATCCTTGGCGATATCGGCGAGCAGGGTCATGATCGCCTGACCGTTGGCGGTATCGAGTGCGCCGGTCGGCTCGTCGGCGAGAATGACCTGCGCCTTGCCGACGATGGCGCGGGCGATCGCGACGCGCTGCTGCTCGCCGCCCGAGAGCTGGCGCGGGAACGACCGCTTCTTCGGGCCGAGGCCGACCCGCTCGAGCACCTCGCGCGCCGCCAGTTTCGTGGCCCGCGCGCGTTCGCCGCGCACGTCGAGCGCGAGCCGCACATTGTCCTCGGCGTTCAACGTCGGAAACAGATGATAGGATTGGAAGATGAAGCCGATGCGCTCGCGGCGCAGCTTCGCCAGCGCCTCGGGATCGAGCCCCGCGACCGGCTGGTTGGCAACCCGCACGGCACCGCCATCCGGCGTCATCAGGCAGCCCAGGATCGACAACAGCGTCGTCTTGCCGCTGCCTGAGGGGCCCATCAGCAGCGCCAGCTCGCCGCCCTTCAACGACAGGCTCACGCCCTTCAGCGCCTGCACCCGGCCGGCCCCCTGGCCGAGGTGATGCACGAGATCGGTGGCCTCGAGCACGGTGTCGGTCATCGCGAGAACACCAGGGTCGGGTCAATGCGCATGACCTTGAGGATCGCCGCGATCGCCGAGCCGACGCACATCGTCAACGTCAGCACGAACAGCGCGACCGTCAGCGTCGGGGTCATGATGACCGGCAGCGCCGATTCCGCGGTCGCCGCCGCCACGATCCTGCCGATCGCCGCAGCGCCGGCGAAGCCGACGATGGCGCTGAGCAGCGCCTGCCAGATGATGACGGTGTAGATGTAGCGGCTGGACGAGCCGATCGCGCGCAGGGTCGCGAACTCGTTGATGTGATCCTTGGTGCTGGAATAGAGCGTCTGCGCCACGATCACGGTGCCGACGATGAGGCCGAGCAGGGCGCCGGCGAACAGCGCGGCACCCGCGCCGGTGCCGAACAGCCAGAACGAGCGGCTGCGGCTCGCGAACTCGGCTGCGGTCAGCACGTCGACATTGGACAGGCTGTCGCGCAGCGCCCGCTGCACGGTCCAGAGGTCGGCCTCGGCCGCCAGCCTGACCACCAGATAGGACGCCTTGTTCGAGGCGATGCCGGTATAGGCGCGGGCGCGGTCGACGTCGGTGAACACGTAAGGCGTTGTCGTGAACGAGCGGATGCCTTTGGTGACAGCCATCACCTGCACCTTCTGGTCGCGGAGCTCCGCAGCCTGGCCGGCGCCGCCGATGCCGAGCCGCTCGAAATAGGTCTGGTCGATGGCGACCGCGCCCGGCACGGACAGGTCGTCCAGCCGTCCCTCCACCACGTTCCAGGGATGCAGCCCGAGCCCGCGCAGTTCCGAGCCGACCACGAAGACCGGCGTCGTGGTGCCCTGCGGCAGCCGCCATTGCGCATAGCCGATCACCAGCGGCGTCGCCTCCGCCACGCCGGGAACAGCAAGCGCGCGGAACCGCTGCCGCTCGTCGAGCAGCGAGGGGTCCTCGAAGCATTTGGTGCCGACCGGCATGATCCACAGCTCGGCCGGGGAATGGTCGATCATGGTCGTGACCATCCGGCGGAAGCCGACATAGAGGCCCATCTGCACGGTCACCAGCACGATCGAGAAGATGATGCCGATGATGGTGGCAATGAATCGAAGCCTGTCATGGAACAGGTTTCGGGACGCAAGCCTGAACTGCAACGACATGAACGAAAAACCACCCGGAGGCCCCGGCGGCATTTCAGCCGGTTACCGGGGATAAGTCCACGCTGCATCGCATGGCGCCGGCTGTGGCGCATTGTCATTCGCGGCGGCCGTGGCGCGGGGGACACGGGCAGGGGCGTCCAAGTGCAGCGTGTGAGCCGAGCAGGGGGCGTCATAACCGCTGTCGTCCCTGCGAACGCAGGGACCCATAACCACAGGGAGATGTCGTCTTGCGCGATATCAGCCACCGCGGACGACGGGTAGATCACGCGGTATGGGTCCCCGCGTTCGCGGGGACGACAGCTGTGGATGGGGCGACCGCGCCGGCTACTTCGCGCCGACCGCCTTCTTGCGCCAGGCGAGATGAACGGCACAGGTGCAGCCCACCGGATGGCTCGCGAGCTCGGCGGGGGCGGCGTCGTTGGCCGGAGCGGGCGAAGCGACGGCGCGCGCTGCCGCGTCCGCCTGCTGGCCGCCCCTTGCCGGAATGTAGTTCAGGATCGGCGCCAGCCAGCGCTCGACTTCGGCGACAGTCATGCCCTTGCGCGCGGCGTAGTCCTCGACCTGGTCGCGCTCGATCTTGCCGACGCCGAAATAGAAGCTCTCCGGCGAAGCAAAATAGAGGCCCGACACCGACGAGCCCGGCCACATCGCAAAGCTCTCGGTCAGCCGCACGCCGGCATTCTTCTCGGCGTCGAGCAGCTCGAACAAGGTCGCCTTCTCGGTGTGGTCGGGTTGCGCCGGGTAGCCGGGCGCGGGACGGATGCCGTGATACTTCTCCAGGATCAGATCGTCCGGCGAGAGCGCCTCGTCCGGGGCGTAGGCCCAGAACTCGCGGCGGACGCGGGCATGCAGGCGCTCGGCGAACGCCTCGGCGAGGCGGTCGGCCAGCGCCTTCACCAGGATCGAGGAGTAGTCGTCATTGGCGTTCTTGAAGCGGTCGGCGACGGCATCCTCGCCGAGGCCTGTCGTGACGACGAAGCCGCCGACATAGTCCGGCACGCCGGAACCCACAGGCGCGATGAAGTCGCTGAGCGCGGTGTTGAAGCGACCCTCGCGCTTCTCGAGCTGCTGGCGCAGCGTGTGCAGCGTCGCGATCTGCTTGGTGCGGCCCTCGTCGGCATAGAGCACGATGTCGTCGCCGGCCGCATTTGCCGGCCAGAAGCCGATCGCGGCGCGGGCCGTGAACCACTTCTCGTCGACGATGCGCTTGAGCATCTTCAGCGCGTCGTCATACAGCGCGCGCGCGGCCTCGCCGACCTTGGCGTCGTCGAGGATGCCAGGAAAACGACCGGCGAGCTCCCAGGTCTGGAAGAACGGCGTCCAGTCGATATAGGGCACCAGCTCGGCGAGGTCGTAGTCGACGAACGTCTTGGTGCCGAGGAAGGTCGGCTTGACCGGCTTCGCCTTGGCGAAATCGATCTTCGGCGCGTTGGCGCGGGCGTCCGCGAGCTTCAGCCGCTTCTTGTCGGCCTGGCCGCGCAGATGCGCGGCGGCGATCTTCTGATACTCGCTGCGAACCTCCGTGGCGTAGGAATCCTTGCGCTCCGGCGACAGCAATGAGGAGGCGACGCCGACGGCGCGGCTGGCGTCGTTGACGTGAACGACCGGGCCATTCTGGTAGTTCGGATCGATCTTGACCGCAGTATGGACACGGCTCGTCGTGGCGCCGCCGATCAGGAGCGGCACGTTCAGGCCCTGGCGCTCCATCTCCGAGGCGAGATACGCCATCTCGTCGAGCGAGGGCGTGATCAGGCCGGAGAGACCGATGATGTCGGCGTTCTCGGCCTTGGCCGTCTCGATGATCCTGGCCGCGGGCACCATGACACCGAGGTCGATGACCTCGAAATTGTTGCACTGGAGCACGATGCCGACGATGTTCTTGCCGATGTCGTGGACGTCGCCCTTGACGGTGGCGAGCACGATCTTGCCGGCGTTGGAGCGCTCGTTGGCCCGGCCCTTGTTGGCAGCCTTCTCCGCCTCCATGAACGGCATCAGATAGGCCACCGCCTGCTTCATCACGCGCGCGGACTTCACGACCTGCGGCAGGAACATCTTGCCGTCGCCGAAGAGGTCGCCGACCACGTTCATGCCGGCCATCAGCGGGCCTTCGATGACGTCGAGCGGCCGCGTCGAAGCGGCGCGCGCCTCTTCCGTGTCCTGCTCGATGAACTCCGTGATCCCATGCACCAGCGCGTGGCTCAACCGCTTGTCGACCGGCCATTCGCGCCAGGCGAGATCGGCCTCCTTGGTCTGCTTGCCCTGGCCGCGGAATTTCTCGGCCAGCGCCAGCAGCCGCTCTGAGGCGCCGGGGTCGCGGTTGAGCACGACGTCTTCGCACACCTGGCGCAGCTCCGGATCGATGTCGTCATAGACGATCATCTGGCCGGCATTGACGATGCCCATGTCCATGCCCGCCTTGATGGCGTGATACAGGAACACCGAATGCATGGCTTCGCGCACCGGCTCGTTGCCGCGGAACGAGAAGGAGAGATTGGAGACGCCGCCCGAGACATGCGCATGCGGCAGGTTCTGCCGGATCCAGCGTGTCGCTTCGATGAAGTCGACGCCGTAATTGTTGTGTTCCTCAAGTCCGGTCGCGATGGCGAAGATGTTGGGATCGAAGATGATGTCCTCAGGCGGAAAGCCGATCTTCTCGACCAGGATCTTGTAGGCGCGGGCGCAGATCTCGGTCTTGCGCTTGTAGGTGTCGGCCTGGCCGGTCTCGTCGAACGCCATCACGACCACGGCGGCGCCGTGGCGACGCGCGATCTTCGCTTCGTGAATGAACTTCTCCTCGCCTTCCTTGAGCGAGATCGAGTTCACCACCGGCTTGCCCTGCACGCATTTCAGGCCGGCCTCGATGACGTGGAATTTCGAGGAATCGACCATCACGGGAACGCGGGCGATGTCCGGCTCGGCAGCGACGAGGTTGAGGAAGGTCCGCATCGCGGCTTCCGAATCCAGCAGGCCCTCGTCCATGTTGACGTCGATGACCTGGGCGCCGTTCTCGACCTGGTCGCGCGCGACCTGCAGCGCCGCGGTGTAATCGCCGGCGGTGATCAGCTTGCGGAATTTGGCCGAGCCCGTGACGTTGGTGCGCTCGCCGACATTGACGAACGGAATCGCGGGCGTGAGTTCGAACGGCTCGAGGCCCGACAGCCGCAGCCGCGGCGCGATCTCCGGCACGGCGCG
Source organism: Bradyrhizobium sp. SZCCHNS1050 (assembly GCF_032484785.1). NCBI lineage: Bacteria > Pseudomonadati > Pseudomonadota > Alphaproteobacteria > Hyphomicrobiales > Nitrobacteraceae > Bradyrhizobium > Bradyrhizobium sp. SZCCHNS1050. The sequence goes on from NZ_JAUETR010000001.1 coordinate 3,587,541, forward strand.
AGGCTTGTGCGGGGCGACGGCGGCGGCGATCGCCGCGATATGTTCGGGCGTGGTGCCGCAGCAGCCGCCGACGATGTTGACGAGGCCGTCCCGCGCAAATTCGCCGATCAGTCGCGCCATGTAGGCCGGCGTCTCGTCATACTGGCCGAACTCGTTGGGCAGGCCGGCATTGGGATAGGCGCACACCAGCGCGTCGGCGACGCGGCCGATGTCGGCGACATGGGCGCGCAGATCCTCGGCGCCGAGCGCACAGTTGAAGCCGATGGTCAGCGGTTTCGCGTGGCGGACCGAATTCCAGAACGCCTCCGGCATCTGGCCCGAGAGCAGGCGGCCGGACTTGTCGGTGATGGTGCCCGAGATCATCACGGGCACGTCGATGCCGCGCTCCTCGCAGAGCTCGGCGATGGCGTACAGCGCCGCCTTGGCATTGAGCGTGTCGAAGATGGTCTCGAGCAGCAGGATGTCGGCGCCGCCGTCCAGGAGCCCGCGCGCCTGCTCGCCATAGGCGAGCCGGAGGTCGTCGAAGGTCACGGCGCGGTAGCCGGGGTTGGAGACGTCGGGCGAGATCGAGGCGGTGCGGTTGGTCGGGCCCATTGCGCCGGCGACGAAGCGCTGTTTGCCGTCCTCGGCCGCAACGCGGGTCGCGGCATTGCGGGCGAGCCGGGCGCCCTCGCGGTTCAGTTCGTAGATGATGTCGGAGAGGTCGTAATCGGCCTGCGCGATCGAGGTTGCCGAGAAGGTGTTGGTGGCGACGATGTCGGCCCCGGCGCGCAGATATTGCGCGTGGATGTCCTCGATGGCGTCGGGCTGCGTCAGGATCAGCAGGTCGTTGTTGCCGCGGAGGTCGCGATGGAAGTCCTTGAACCGCTCGCTGCGGAAGGCGGCCTCGTCGAGCTGCAGCGCCTGGATCATCGTGCCCATGGCGCCGTCGAGGATCAGGATTCGCTTGGCTGCAGCGGCAAGGAAGGCGGTACGCGCTGGAGATACAGGGGTGGACATCAGGCGGCAGCCTTGTTGGCGGACTTCGGACGGATGCCGAGCAGATGGCTGATCGCGAACACGAGGTCGGCGCGGTTCATGGTGTAGAAATGGAAGGTGTCGACGCCATGCTTGGCGAGCTTTTGCACCTGGCCTGCGGCGACGGTCGCCGCGACCAGCTTGCGGGTCTCGGGATCGTCGTCGAGACCGTCGAATTTTTCGGCCAGCCAGTCCGGCACCGTCGTGCCGGCGCGGGTCACGAAGCCACGCGCCTGCTTGAAATTGTGCATCGGCATGATGCCGGGCACGATCGGGATCGTGATGCCGCGGGCGCGGACGCGGTCGAGGTAGCGGAAGTAGAGATCGTTGTCGAAGAACACCTGGGTGATGGCGCGGGTGGCGCCGGCGTCGACCTTGGCCTCGAGCATGTCGATGTCGGCGTCGAAGTCGCGGCTCTCGGGGTGCTTCTCCGGATAGGCGGAGACCGAGACCTCGATATCGGGATGGCGCTTCTTGATGCCGGCGATCAGCTCGGGCGAGCTCTGATAGCCTTCGGCATGGGTGTAGTAGGGCGTGCCGATGCCGCCGGGCGGATCGCCGCGAAGCGCCACGATGTGGCGGACGCCGACCTCGTGATAGCGGTCGACGACCTCGTCGATCTCGTGGCGCGAAGCGCCGACGCAGGTGAGATGCGCCGCCGGCAGCAGCGCGGTCTCCTTCAGGATGCGCGCGATCGTGGCGTGGGTGCGCTCGCGCGTCGAGCCGCCCGCGCCGTAGGTCACCGAGACGAAGCTAGGCTCCAGAGGGGCGAGGCGCTCGATCGAGGCCCACAGCGTCCGGTCCATCTCCTCGGTCTTCGGCGGGAAGAACTCGAACGAGATCTTCGGCCGGATGATTGCGGCGTGGCCGTCGGCGATGGCGAGGTCGGTCATGGCAGCGCAGGTTCCCGGTGGCGCGTAAATTTCAACTCAAGAGGGGATCGCTCTTTGGATGTGGGAAGATAAGGGAAGTGCGTCGCAATAGACAGCCCACCCCAAATGGGATTTCGCCCACTTGTATGTATTTTGATGACTTTTGTCCGCTGTCATCGATTGTGTGATGGGCAGATAAAATGTTGATGTTTCAATGTGTGCTGGCTGTGGGTGAACGGATTTGATCGAGATCGAGTGTGGGACGTCTCGATGGCGATGTTGTATACAATGTCCGTGTCCCAACTCGGGATGATGTCGATCCCTGCATTTCCAGCAGGGCTCCGCCGCGGTTGGCCCATTGTGGCACGCCGCGCAGTCATTAGGTTGAAGCCATGATCCCGCTTTCAGTGCTCGACCTCTCCGTCACGACCACCGCCACGCCTGCCTCGGCGGCACTGCGCAACAGCATCGATCTGGCCCGCCATGTCGATCAGCTCGGCTACGTCCGCTATTGGCTGGCTGAGCACCACAGCCTGCCGTCGGTGGCGAGCCCGTCGCCCGACATCATGATTGGGCAGATCGCGGCAGCGACGCAGCACATCCGCGTCGGCTCCGGCGGCGTCATGCTGCCCAACCATGCGCCGCTGGTGGTCGCGGAGCGCTTCAAGATGCTGGAGGCACTGTTTCCCGGCCGGATCGATCTCGGCCTGGGCCGCGCGCCGGGCACCGACGGCACCACGGCCTATGCGCTGCGCAGCCGGCTCGACCGCCGCGAGGGCGACGACTTCCTGGAGCGGCTGCATGAGCTGATGCTGTGGGAGACCCGCGAGTTCCCTGCCGGTCATCCTTACAACAACGTCATCGCCATGCCCGACGACGCGCCATTGCCGCCGATCTGGCTGCTCGGCTCCAGCGACTATTCCAGCGAGCTGTCGGCGCAGCTCGGCATGGGGTTCGGCTTCGCACATCATTTCGCCAGCCACGACGCTGTCGACGCGATGCGAACCTACCGCGCCCATTTCACGCCGTCGCGCTGGCGGACACAGCCGCATGCGATCCTGGCGGTCGCGGTGGTGACGGCCGAGACCGACGCCGAGGCGGAGCGGCTGGCGTCGTCGATGGACCTCAACCGCCTCAGGCGCGACCGCGGCCAGTTCCTGCCGCTGCCGAGCCCCGAGGAGGCCGCGGCGTACATGTATACAGACGCCGACCGCGCCTCGATCGCACGCAACCGGTCGCGGCTGTTCGTGGGCAGCCCGGCGACGGTGCGAGCCAAGCTCGATCCGATGATCGCGGCAAGCCAGGCCGACGAGCTGATGGTGATCACGGCGACCTTCGACCACGACGCCCGCAAGCGCTCCTACAGCCTGCTTGCCGACGCCTTCGGCCTCGAGCGGAAGGCGGCGGCGTAACGAGAGTCGTCAACAGACCTCGATCGGATTTGGGGGGAGCGGCAGAGCAGGATCATCTCCCCGCCATCTCGATCGAGGATCTGAGTTTTGCGCCCCTCGCTCTCCACATCGTCATGGCCGGGCTTGTCCCGGCCATCCACGTCGATCGGCATGTTGAGAACGACGTGGATGCCCGGGACAAGCCCGGGCATGACTGAGTAATTCACAAGCAGGCTTATTCGTCGGGACAGCTCCGCATCTTCCCTGCTCACCACGTGATTAGCGGCGAACGACGCAGGAAGCTGTCGTCGCTCACCTGGTCCACCGCGAAGCGCGCGACATCGGCCCGCGCGATCGTGCCGCCGTGAAAACCTGTGAGGTCCGTCAGCGCGCGGACCGTCTGGCCGCCCGGCTTGTCGTTGAGCATGGCGGGTGTTCAGCCCGGGGACATAGCTGACGGGTGTTCGGGGAGATGGTTGACACTTCAAAATCGGCTCGATTCGTCAAGCAGAGGGGCGAGCGATGCCGTGGCGAGAGGTGTCTGTCATGGACCAGCGACGAGAGTTTGTGATGCTTGCCAAGCAGGAAGGGGCGAACCGGCGGGAGCTGTGTCGGCGGTTCGGCATCAGCCCTCAGACGGGCTACAAATGGATCCAGCGGCATGACGCTGGGGACACGGCGCTGGCGGATCGGTCGCGGCGGCCTCATCGAAGTCCGGAGCGCACCGCGGCTGCGACCGAGCAGCAGATCGTCGCATTGCGCGATGCTCACCCGGCCTGGGGCGCGCGCAAGCTCGCACGGTGTCTTGAGCGTGATGGTCAAGCTGTCCCGGCGATATCCACCGTGCACACCATCCTGCGCCGCTACGATCGAGTGGTCGAGCCTGCAGGCACGCCCGGACAGCCCTACACGCGGTTCGAGAAGGATGCGCCCAATCAGCTGTGGCAGATGGACTTCAAGGGGCACAGTGCGCTGGAGAACGGTGTGTCCTGTCATCCGCTGACAGCGTTGGACGATCACTCCCGCTTCTCGTTGTGCCTGGCGGCTTGTGACAACGAGCGCGGCTCTACGGTCAAAGGACATTTGGAGACGACGTTCCGCCGTTATGGACTGCCGGATGCGATGTTCGTCGACAATGGTGGCCCCTGGGGATTTACCCTCGAAGACCCCTGGACCGCGTTGACGGTCTGGCTTCTGAAGCTCGGCGTTCGAACGATCCACAGCCGGCCCTACCATCCTCAGAGCCGCGGCAAGAACGAACGCTTCCACCGTAGTCTGAAGGCCGAGGTGTTTGCCTTCAGGCGCTACCGTGATCTTCCCGATGTCCAGCGGGCACTCGACGGATGGCGCTCTGTCTACAATCTCGACCGGCCGCACGAGGCCTTGAACTTCGACGTGCCGGCAAGCCGCTATCAACCGAGCCAACGTGCGATGCCCGACCGGCTTCCGATCGTCGAATACGACGAGGGTGAGAGCATCCGTTCCGTGTCGAGCACGAAGGCCTACGTCAGTTTCGAGGGGCGGCTCTGGAAAGTCCCGCAAGCCTTCCGAGGTGAGCGGCTGGCTATCCGGCCACTCAGTGCCGACGGAAAGTTCGGAATTTTCTTTGCCGCACATCAGATCGCAGCGATTGATCTGCGCGACCCCAAAACTGTCAACTATGTCCCCGAACAGGTGTAAGCTATGTCTCCGGGCTGAACACGGGACGGACGATGACCCAGTCGAGCCCGCTATCGCGGATGATCGCCTCCTGCCGGTTCTTGTCGGCATAGACGTTGCGCAGCAGCAGCGGCAGGATCAGCCGGTCGTAGACGAAGCCGCCATGTCCCCGGCTGTCGCCTGCGCCGATCCCGGTGATGGCGACAAGGCGCGCAACATTCTCGGCCTCCATCGCCTTGACGAGCGCCCGCGTCGATGTCGAGAGCGTGGTGACCTCGCGAAACGGGCTGAGCGAGGTGCCCAAGGAACTGATGACGACATCCTGTCCCTTGAGCGCCTTGCGAAGCGTGGCTTCGTCGCGCGCATCGCCGACGATCAGTTGCGCGCCTTGCAGGTCCCCGGCCTTGTCGGGCGAGCGCACCAGCGCGGTGACGTGATGGCCGCGCGCCAGCGCGTCGCGCACGATCAGCCGTCCGGTGCCGCCGGTGGCGCCAAGCACGAGGATGTTAGACTTGGGTGTGGTGACATTGCTATCTTGACTAGTCATGATGATCTCCATGGAGGGGGCGCATTCGCGGAAGCGCGCCGCGCAATTTGGTTTCGGGGGATGATGAGCGGCTCGGCTTCAGGCCGTGGCCGAGATCTCGGCGACAAAGTCGCGGTACGAGCGCAGCGGCCGGCCCAGCAGCGTGGTGAGGCGCGCGACGTCGCCCTCGTCCGGCACCATGCCGTCGGTCAGGAAGCGCTCGGCCATCAGTCGCATGTCGAACGCCATCCAGCTCGGCATGACCTGCCGGAGGTTGGTCTCGAACTGCGCGGTGTTGTCGCCGCCATAGGCGATCGTGCGGCCCAGCACGTCAGACCAGATCGCAGCGGCATCAGCGTCGGTCAGCGTGTCCGGACCGACCAGGTTGATGCGATCGAGCGGCAGCGGCACGGCTGACTGCTCGCGGCGGATCAGCTCGATCGCTGCGATCTCGCCGATGTCGCTGACGTCGATCATCGCGAGGCCCTTGGCTCCGATCGGCATCGGGTAGACGCCGTAGTCGAGCACGACGTCCTTGATCGCGAGATCGTTGTTCATGAAGTAGGCGGGGCGCAAGATGGTGGCGTTCAGGCCCATCTGCTCGATCATCCGCTCGACGGCGAACTTGCCGGCGAAGTGCGGCACGTTGACGTAGACGTCGCCGTGGATCACCGACAGATAGACGATGCGCTCGATGCCGGCCTCGCGGACCAGATTGAGCGCGATCAGCGCCTGAGTGAATTCATCAGGCGTGACGGCGTTGAGCAGGAACAGGGTCGAGACGCCCGAGAACGCGCCGCGCAGCGAATCGACGTCGAGCAGGTCGCCTTGGGCGATCTGAACGCCCGCCGGAAGCTTGGCCTTCCCAGGATCGCGGACGAGGGCGCGGACATCGGCCCCGCGCCTGACGAGTTGTTCGACGACGCGACGGCCGACGGTTCCAGTGGCACCGGTCACGAGGATGGTCATGGGATCACTCCGGGGTTGGTGTTGAGACACCCGGAAGATATCGATCCAAACGCGAGCCAATAGGCGCTATATTTGGACATGTCGTCTCATTGGTGGAACAGATGGATCTGCTCGCGCTCGCCGATTTCACGCTCGTCGCCCGCCACGGCGGCTTCGGCCGGGCCGCCCGCGCCAGCGGTCGTCCGAAGGCAACGCTGTCCCGCCGCGTCGCGGAGCTCGAAGCGAGCCTGGACATCAGGCTGATCGAGCGCGGCGGGCGCACACTGAAGCTGACCGAGGAAGGGCGGGCGCTGTTCGAGCGCACGGGCGCGCTGCTGACCGAGCTCGACGAGACCGTCGGTGCGATAGCCTCAGGCGGCGATCAGCCGCGCGGCCGGTTGCGGATCAGCGCGCCGCTGCTGTTCTCGCAGACCGCGATGGGTAAGCTCGCCGCTACGTTCGCGCTCAGATATCCGGAGGTCCGGCTCGAGGTGACGACCGACGACCGCGCCGTCGACATGGTCGAGGAGGGCTATGACCTGGTGATCCGGGTCAATCCCGATCCCGATGAGAGCCTCGTCGGCCGCATCTTCCTGCGCGATCAGCTGGTGGTCGTGGCCAGCCCAAGCCTGACGCGGCCGGCGGACGGCGCGCTCGTTCCTGCGGTTGTTCGTAGCACCGAGCAGATCGCAGCGTGGGACGTCATGGCTGCAACGGGATCGTCGCGCATCGCGATCGATCCGATCCTGCGGTTGTCATCGCTGATCATGGTGCGCGATGCGGTCCGTGCCGGCGTCGGTGCCGCATGCCTGCCGCTCTCGCTCGTCAGCCGCGATCTGGCGGCTGGCCGGCTGGCGCATTGGGGCGATTTGGACGCGCCAGCGGTTGCGCTGTGGGCGCTGTATCCGTCGCGGCGGCTGTTGAGCGCGCGCGTCTCCGCCTTTCTCGACCATCTGAAGCAGGCATTCCCGGTGGGAACGCCGGCCGAGCTGGCGGCCTATGTGGAGCCGCGGGATGACGGTCCGATCATTCCATCCGCTCGCTGAAGGTCGCGCGGAACGGATGCGCCGGATAGACGCCGACGATGCGCAGTTCGCGCGAGAAGAACTTCAATTCCTCCAGGGCGAAGGCCAGCCCCTTGTCGTCGGGATGGCCGTCGACGTCGGCGTAGAACTGCGTCGCGAAGAAATTGCCGTCGACCATGTAGCTCTCGAGCTTGGTCATGTTGACGCCGTTGGTCGCAAAGCCGCCGAGCGCCTTGTAGAGCGCAGCCGGCAGGTTGCGGACGCGGAACACGAAGCTCGTGACCAGCGGCCCGGAGTTCTGCTCGGCCCATTGCTCCTGGCGCGCCAGCACGACGAAGCGGGTGGTGTTGTGGGCCTCGTCCTCGATGTCCTCGGCGAGGATGTCGAGGCCGTAGATCTCGGCGGCGAGGCGCGAGGCGATGGCCGCCACGCTCCTGTCGCCGCGCTGCGCCACGTCCCGGGCGCTGCCCGCGGTGTCACCGGCGACGATCGGCCGGACGCCGAGCTGGCGGATGATGCGGCGGCACTGGCCGAGCGCGTGGACGTGGCTCTCGACGGTCTTGATGTCGGCGAGCCTGGTGCCCTTCAGCGCCATCAGCTGGTGGCGGACCGGCAGGAACCACTCGCCAATGATGTAGAGGCCGGAGGCCGGCAGCAGGTGATGGATGTCGGCGACGCGGCCGGCGACCGAATTCTCGATCGGGATCATGCCCAGGTCAGCCTCGCCGGAGGAGATCGCGCTCAGCGCGTCCTCGAAGGTCGCGCACGGCATGGCCTCGGCGGTCGGATAGGCCTCGGAAATGGCGATGTGGGAATTGGCTCCCGGCTCGCCCTGGAATGCGATTTTCAAGATCTTGCTCATGAGGGGCCTTGTAGCAGCAGCTTAAGACTTGGACAGCAGCCGGCGTGCGGTTTCGAGGTCGGCGGGGGTGTCGACGCCGCGGGGCACGGCGTCGACGACCATCACGTCGATGCGCATGCCGGCTTCCAGCGCCCGCAGCTGTTCCAGCTTTTCCTGTTGCTCCAGCGGCGACGGCGGCAGGCTGACGAAGCGCTCCAGCGCCGCCCGGCGGTAGGCGTAAAGCCCGATGTGATGGTACCTCGGTCCGTCGCCATACGGCGCCGTGGCCCGGGTGAAATACAACGCGCGCAGGCGCCGGCCGCCGAGAGGCGAGCCGACCGCCTTGACGACGTTCGGATTGAGGCTCTCCTCCTCGGTATGGATCTGCGCGGCAAGGGTCGCGATGTCGACGGCGGGATCGTCCAGCGGCGGCAGCACGTCGCTGATGTTCTGCGGGTCGATGGTCGGGAAATCGCCCTGCAGATTGACCACGATCTCGGCCTCGCGCGCAGGGTCGAGCTTGCACATGGCCTCGTAGATGCGGTCCGACCCGGAGGGATGATTGGGCTTGGTCATCACCACCTCGCCACCCGCCGCCGTCACGGCGTCCGCGATCTCCAGCGTGTCGGTTGCCACGGCCACGCGGCCGATCGCGGCCTCCTGCGCGCGCCGGAGCACCTGCACGATCATCGGCTGGCCGGCGATGTCGAGCAGCGGCTTGCCGGGCAGGCGGGTCGAGGCCATGCGGGCAGGGATCAGCACGAGGATTTTGGACTTGGTCATCCGGGAAACGGCAGGTCGGAGCCGGTCGCAACAGCGCGGGCCGGACTGGATGGGGACAGCAGGGGCGGCCCGCTTATACGGGTTGCCAGAGCACGGGCAAACCGATATCTCACTTCTGCCGCAGGGGGAGGCGCGACGGCTCGATTCCGCTCGATGCCTTGACGAATCCTGGGGCGATTCACGGTCGCGGCCCCGCGGCCTCCCAAGCAATGAAATCCGCCCTCGGAGCCTGATTCCAAAATGGACTCCTTCGAACTGAACAAAATCCTCGGCGCCGTTCTGGCCGCCTGTCTGGTCGTGCTGGTCACGAGCTTCTCCGCTGGCGCGATCTTCGCGCCGAAAATGCCGGAGAAACCGGGGTTCGAGATCGCCGTGAAGGAGGCCCAGGGCGCAGGCAAGGAAGCCGCTGCGCCGGCCGCGGCCGAGCCGATCGAGAAGCTGCTGCAGACCGCCTCGGTTGAGAAGGGCGCTGCCGCCGCCAAGAAATGCGCGGCCTGCCACACCTTCGACAAGGGCGGCAAGAATGCCGTCGGCCCCAACCTCTACGGCATCGTCGGCGACAAGATCGGCGAAGGCCGCGGCTTCAACTTCTCGGCCGCGATGAAGGCCAAGGGCGGCACCTGGACGATCGAGGATCTCAACCACTTCATCGCCAATCCGAAGGGCTACATCCCGGGCACCGCGATGGGCTTTGCCGGCATCCAGAAGGACTCGGAGCGCGCCGACGTGCTGGCCTACCTGAACTCGCTGTCGGACAATCCGGCGCCGCTGCCGACCGCAGCCAAGTGATCGGCTGCTAACCCCCCAATTTCCGACGGCCGGGCCTCAAGCCCGGCCGTTTTGCTTTGCGGGACGAAATTCGCCGCATTTGGGACCTTTGGTCGCATCCACCTCGTTCACAACCCGGTATCATGAGGAAAAAGCAAGGTTATTGGTCGAAACCTTGCCGTATATTGGTCCCCTGAATGGAACGGGTTCGCGGGGCCGGAGCACCCTGGCTGAGGCCGGCGAAACCTGCCCTTGCGAATTGGGTTACGATCGAACGTTGGATCTGGGAGCAGCAGCGGCCACGGCCGACCACCTGCTTCAAGCGGTCTTATTCAGAGGAAGTCTCATTTGACGATTACCCGACGACAGCTCCTGCAGAGCAGCGTCTTCGCTGCGATGACCCCGGCGCTCGGCACCGCCGCCAGCCTTGCCCCGCTCGACGCCGCGCAGGCGCAGGCCGGTGAGCAACTGGTCTGGCGCCACGGCCTGTCGCTGTTCGGCGAGATCAAGTACCCGGCGGACTTCAAGCGCTTCGACTACGTCAATCCCGACGCGCCCAAGGGCGGCACAGCGCGGATGATCTCGCTCGGCACCTTCGACAATTTCAACATCGTCGTGATGTATGTGAAGGGCAACATCGCGTCCGCGGCGGGGCTGGTCTACGAGACCCTGATGACGCGCTCGCAGGACGAGGTGTCGACCGAATACGGCCTCCTCGCCGAATCGGCGGCCTATCCGGACGACTACTCCTGGGTCATCTACCGGCTGCGCAAGGAAGCGCGCTGGAACGACGGCAAGCCGGTGACACCCGAGGACGTCATCTTCTCGCTGGACGTCTTGAAGAAGAACAGCCCGCACTACTCGTCCTATTATCGTCATGTCGTGAAGGCCGAGAAGACCGGCGATCTCGAGGTCAAGTTCACCTTCGACGGTCCGGGCAATCGCGAGCTGCCGCACATCGTCGGTGAGCTGCTGGTTCTGCCCAAGCACTGGTGGGAAGGCACGGACGCGCAGGGCCGCAAGCGCGACGTCACCGCGACGACCTTGGAGCCGCCGCTCGGGTCGAGCCCGTATCGCATCAAGGAGTTCGTGCCCGGCCGCTCGATCAAGATGGAGCGCGTCAAGGACTACTGGGGCGCCAGCCTGCCGGTCCAGATCGGCCAGAACAATTTCGACGAGCTGCAGTTCGAGTATTTCCGCGACAACATCGTCGCCCTCGAGGCGTTCAAGGCCGATCAGGCCGACTGGATCAACGAGAATTCCGCCAAGCAATGGGCGACGGCCTACGACTTCCCGGCCATCAACGACAAGCGTGTGGTCAAGGACGAATTCCCGATCAGCGATTCCGGCCGCATGCAGGGCTTCGCCTTCAACCTGCGGCGTCCGCAATTCCAGGACGCGCGGCTGCGGCGTGCCTTCAACTACGCCTTCGATTTCGAGGAGATGAACAAGCAGCTGTTCTACGGTCAGTACAAGCGGATCAACAGCTATTTCGAAGGCACGGATCTGGCCTGTTCCGGGCTGCCGCAGGGCCAGGAGCTGCAGATCCTCGAGGAGCTGCGCGACAAGGTGCCGCCGGACGTGTTCACCACGGTCTACCAGGCCCCGGTGGGCGGCAATCCCGAGAACGTTCGCGCCAATCTGCGCGAGGCCACCAGGCTGCTGAAGGACGTAGGCTTCGAGATCAAGGACCGCAAGCTCGTCGATCCCGCCGGCAAGCCGGTCACGGTCGAACTCTTGGTCCAGGACCCGTCCTCCGAGCGTATCGTGCTGTTCTACAAGCCGTCGCTGGAGCGCCTTGGCGTTGCTGTCACGGTACGCCAGGTCGACAACGTCCAGTATGAGAACCGGGTGCGCACCTTCGACTACGACATGATCATCGATGTCTGGGGGCAGTCGCTGTCGCCCGGCAACGAGCAGCGCGATTTCTGGGGTTCCAAGGCCGCCGACGAGTCCGGCTCGAAGAACACGATCGGCATCAAGAACCCCGCTGTCGACGCGCTGATCGAGAAGATCATCTACGCCAAGGATCGTGCCTCCCTCGAAGCGGCGACGCATGCGCTCGACCGGGTGCTGCTGTGGAATTTCTACGTCGTCCCCCAGTTCACCTACCCGTTCGCGCGCAGCGCACGCTGGGACCGCTTCAGCCATTTCACGCCGTTCCCGAAATATGCGCGGTCCGGCTGGCCGAATCTGTGGTGGTACGATGCCGACAAGGCCGCCAAGGTGAAGCGCTCTTGAGCCGGCTCCCGCATCTGTCGCGCCGCGGCGTGCTCGGGCTTGGGTTCGGCGCGCTCAGCTATCCGCTGCTGACGCCGGCCGTGGCCGCGGAGTTCGGCCCCGAGTCGCACGGCACGTCGGCCTTCGGCGACCTGAAATATCCAGCCGACTTCCATCATTTCGATTACGTCAATATCGACGCTCCGAAGGGCGGGATGTTCTCGCTGATCCCCTCGGTGCGCGCCTATAACCAGTCCTATCAGACCTTCAACTCGTTCAATGCCTACGTCCTGAAAGGTGAGGGCGCGCAGGGCATGGACATGACGTTCGCGACCCTGATGGTGCGCGCGAGCGACGAGCCGGACGCGGTGTACGGGCTCGTCGCGAAATCCGTGGCGGTCTCCGCGGACAAGCTGGCCTACCGCTTCACCTTGCGGCCCGAGGCGCGCTTCCATGACGGCAGCAGGATCACCGCGCAAGACGTCGCCTTCTCGCTGAACACGCTGAAGGAGAAGGGCCATCCACTGATCGTTGTTCAGCTGCGCGACTTCGTGAAGGCCGAGGCGATCGACGATGCGACCGTCGTGGTGAGCTTCGTCGAGAAGCGCGCGCGCGACGTGCCGCTCTATGTCGTGACCCTGCCGATCTTCTCCAAGGCCTGGTACGCCAACCGCGCGTTCGACGAGGGTCCGCTCGACGTGCCGCTCGGCTCGGGGCCGTACAAGGTCGGCAAATACGAGATCAACCGCTACGTCGAGTTCGAGCGTGTCAAGGACTGGTGGGCGGCCGATCTGCCGGTCAGCCGCGGCATGTATAATTTCGACATCGTGCGCTACGAGTTCTATCGTGACCGCGACGTCGCCTTCGAGGGCTTCACGGCCAAGAGCTATCTGTTCCGCGAGGAGTTCACCGCGCGCATCTGGGCCACGCGCTACGACTTCCCGGCGATCAAGGACGGCCGCGTCAAGCGCGAGCTCTTGCCGGACGAGACGCCGTCCGGCGGGCAGGGCTGGTTCATCAACACCCGCCGCGACAAGTTCAAGGATCCCCGCGTCCGCCAGGCGTTGACCTACGCGTTCGACTTCGAGTGGACCAACAAGACCATCATGTACGGCGCCTATGCGCGCACGGTGTCGCCGTTCCAGAACTCGGACATGGTCGCGGTCGGGCCGCCCTCGCCCGAGGAGCTGAAGCTGCTCGAGCCGTTCCGCGGCCAGGTGCCCGACGATGTGTTCGGCGAGCCGTTCGTGCCGCCGGTCTCGGACGGCTCCGGCCAGGATCGCGCGCTGCTGCGCAAGGCGACGCAACTGCTGCAGCAGGCCGGCCTGCCGGTCAAGGACGGCAAGCGGCTGCTGCCGTCCGGCGAGGTGTTCGCGATCGAGTTCCTGATCGACGAGGTCTCGTTCAAGCCGCACCACGGCACGCTGATCAAGAACCTGCAGACGCTCGGCATCGACGCCGATCTGCGGATCGTCGACGCCGTGCAATATCGCGCGCGGGTCGAGGACTTCGACTTCGACATCGCCATTCAGCGGATGTCGATGTCGCCGACCCCCGGCGACGGCCTCCGGGCTTACTTCACCTCGGACACGGCCAAAACCAAGGGCTCCTACAATCTCGCAGGGATCAGCAATCCCGCGATCGACGCGCTGGTCGCCAACGCGATCGCCGCGGAGACGCGCAGCGAGCTGACCTTGGCCTGCCGGGCGCTCGACCGCGTGTTCCGCGCCGGCCACTACTGGATACCGCAATGGTATCGCCAGACCCACCCGATTGCCTATTGGGATCAGTTCGACCATCCGCCGAAGCCGCCGAAATACGCCTCGGGCGTCGGCGCTCCCGACATCTGGTGGTACGATGCCGCCAAGGCCGCAAAGTTGGAGCAGGCGAAGTAGTTCATGGCTGCCTATATTGCCCGTCGCATCTTGCTGATGCTCCCGACCCTGCTCGGGATCCTCTTCATCTCCTTCGTCGTGGTGCAGTTCGCGCCGGGCGGTCCGGTGGAGCGCGTCATCGCGCAATTGACCGGCGCCGACACCGGCGGGACCTCGCGGATTTCAGGCGGCAGCGGTTCGGATTTCGGCGCGCGGCCGCCGGGACAGGTGGGATCCGGCAGCGAGCTGAACTCGAAATACCGCGGCGCGCAGGGGCTCGATCCCGCCTTCATCAAGCAGCTCGAAAAGCAGTTCGGCTTCGACAAGCCGGCGCCGGAGCGGTTCGCGCTGATGGTCTGGAACTTCGCGCGCTTCGATTTCGGCAAGAGCTATTTCCGCGACACGTCAGTGCTGCAGCTCATCAAGGAGAAGCTGCCGGTGTCAATGTCGCTCGGCATCTGGATGACCTTGCTGACCTATTTGATCTCGATTCCGCTGGGGATCCGCAAGGCGGTGCAGGATGGCTCGCGCTTCGACGTCTGGACCTCGGCCGTGATCATCGTCGGCTACGCCATTCCGGGCTTCCTGTTCGCGATCCTGCTGATCATCCTGCTCGCTGGCGGCTCGTTCCTCAACATCTTCCCGCTGCGCGGGCTGACCTCGGATGGCTGGTCGGACTTCCCGTGGTACTGGAAGATCATCGACTATTTCTGGCATCTCACTTTGCCGCTGGTGTCGATGGCGCTCGGCGCCTTCGCGACCATGACCTTGCTGACCAAGAACTCGTTTCTCGACGAGATCCGCAAGCAATATGTCATGACTGCGCGCGCCAAGGGCTGCAGCGAGAACCAGGTGCTGTACGGCCACGTCTTCCGTAACGCCATGCTGATCGTGATCGCCGGCTTTCCGGGCACCTTCATCCACGCGTTCTTTTCCGGCTCGCTGCTGATCGAGACCATCTTCTCGCTGGATGGGCTCGGCCTGCTCTCGTTCGAGAGCATTCTGAATCGTGATTATCCCGTTGTGTTCGGCAATCTCTTCATCTTTTCGCTGCTCGGCCTCGCCATCAACCTGGTCTCGGATCTGACCTACATGTGGATCGATCCGCGGATCGACTTCGAGGCGCGGGAGGTCTGATGACGATCACAGCCCCCCCTCCGGTCGAGACCACGACGCAGGCCCCGCTCGGCGAGGCCGTGCCGCCGACGCGGCATCGTTTCCGGCCGTCGCCGCTCAATCAGCGCCGCTGGCAGAACTTCAAGGCCAACCGCCGCGGCTACTGGTCGCTGTGGCTGTTCCTGTTCCTGTTCGTCGTGTCGCTGTTCGCCGAGCTGATCGCCAACGACCGGCCGTTCCTGATCAAGTTCGACGGCCACCTTTACTTCCCTGCGTTCGTCTCCTATCCGGAAACGGCATTCGGCGGCGACTTCGAGACCGCGGCCGACTACCGCGATCCCTATTTGCAGAAGCTGATCGCCGACAAGGGCGGTACGGTGATCTGGCCTTTGATCCGCTATTCCTACGCCACGCATAATCTCGACCTGCCGACGCCCGCGCCGTCGCCGCCGACCTGGATGCTGAAGGAATCGCAGTGCAAGGCGGTGGTCGAGAGAAAGGGGCTGAAGAGCTGCCGGGATCTCGAATACAACTGGCTCGGCACCGATGATCAGGGTCGCGACGTCGTCGCGCGGCTGATCTACGGTTTCCGCATCTCCGTCCTGTTCGGCCTGTCCCTGACGTTCTTCTCCTCGATCATCGGCATCGCCGCCGGCGGCGTGCAGGGCTATTTCGGCGGCTGGGTCGATCTCCTGTTCCAGCGCTTCATCGAGATCTGGAACGCGATTCCCTATCTCTATCTGCTGCTGATCCTGTCGGCGGTGCTGGTGCCCGGCTTCTTCACGCTGCTCGGGATCATGCTGCTGTTCTCCTGGGTGTCGCTGGTCGGCCTGGTCCGCGCCGAATTCCTGCGCGGCCGCAATTTCGAATACATCCAGGCCGCGCGCGCGCTCGGCGTCTCCAATGCCGTCATCATGTGGCGGCATCTCCTGCCGAACGCGATGGTCGCGACCATGACCTTCCTGCCCTTCATCGTGTCGAGCTCGGTGATGACCTTGACCGCGCTCGACTTCCTCGGCTTCGGCCTGCCGCCCGGCTCGCCGTCGCTGGGCGAGATGCTGTCGCAGGCCAAAGCGAATGTGCAGGCGCCGTGGCTCGGCCTGACCGGCTTCTTCTCGGTCGCGATCATGCTGTCGCTGCTCATCTTCATCGGCGAGGCCGTGCGCGACGCGTTCGATCCGCGCAAGACGTTCAGGTGACCGACATGGATGCGATCAGCCAGCCGCTGCTCTCGGTCAGCGATCTCTCGGTGGCCTTCCACCAGCAGGGCCGCGTGTCGACCGCCGTCGACCACGTCTCGTTCGACATCAGGCGCGGCGAGTGCGTTGCCCTCGTCGGCGAGTCCGGCTCGGGCAAATCGGTCAGCGCGCTGTCGGTGCTGAAGCTGCTGCCCTATCCGGTCGCCTCGCACCCGTCGGGTAGCATCCGCTTCAACGGCCGCGATCTGCTGCCGCTGTCGGAGGGCGAGATGCGCGGCATCCGCGGCAGCGACATCTCCATCATCTTCCAGGAGCCGATGACCTCGCTCAATCCGCTGCACACGATCGAGCGGCAGATCGGCGAGATCCTGCATCTGCATCGACCGATCTCGAACGGCGCGGCGCGGGCGCGCGTGCTCGAGCTGCTCACGCAGGTCGGCATCCCCGAGCCGGAAACGCGGCTCGGCAGCTATCCGCATCAGCTCTCCGGCGGCCAGCGCCAACGCGTGATGATCGCGATGGCGCTCGCCAACGAGCCGGATCTGCTGATCGCCGACGAGCCGACCACCGCGCTCGACGTCACCGTGCAGGCGCAGATCCTGGCGCTGCTCGCCGACATCCGCGCGCGGCTCGGCATGAGCCTGCTCTTCATCACCCACGATCTCGGCATCGTCCGGCGCATCGCCGATCGCGTCTGCGTCATGAACGGTGGCAAGATCGTCGAGCAGGGGCCGGTGGAGCAGGTGTTCACCGCGCCCTCCCATCCCTACACCAAGGCGCTGCTCGCGGCCGAGCCGAAGCCGGACCCGGCGCCGCCGCGGCCCGATCAGCCGGTCGTGATGCAGGCCAGGGACCTCAAGGTCTGGTTTCCGATCAAGCGCGGCCTGTTCCGCTCCACGGTCGGCCACATCAAGGCCGTGGACGGCGTCAGCATCGCCGTACGCAAGGGCGAGACGCTTGGTGTCGTCGGCGAGTCCGGCTCCGGCAAGACCACGTTGGGCCTGGCGCTGCTGCGGCTGATCTCCTCCGACGGCCCGATCGTGTTCCTGGGCAAGGAGATCCAGGGCCTGTCCTTCAAGGATGTCCGGCCGTTCCGCCGCGACATGCAGATCGTGTTTCAGGATCCGTTCGGCTCGCTCAGCCCGCGCATGTCGGTCGGCGACATCATCGCCGAGGGCATCAGCGTGCATCAGCCCAGGCTCAGCGAAGAGGAGCGGGAGGCCAAGGTCATCAAGGCGCTGAACGAGGTCGGGCTCGATCCGACGACGCGCTTCCGCTATCCGCACGAATTCTCCGGCGGCCAGCGCCAGCGCATCTCGGTCGCGCGCGCCGTCGTGCTCGAGCCGAGCTTCGTCGTGCTGGACGAGCCGACCTCGGCGCTCGACATGCTGTTTCAGGCGCAAATGGTCGCACTGCTGCGCGACCTGCAGCGCAAGCTCGATCTCACCTACATGTTCATCTCGCATGATCTGCGCGTGGTCGCCTCACTCGCCAGCCACCTGATCGTGATGCGCCACGGCAAGGTGGTGGAGGAGGGGCCGGCGGTGGAGCTGTTCAAGGCGCCGAAGACCGACTACACTCGCGCGCTGTTTGCGGCGGCGTTCCGGAACGAGACGGCGGGGAACGGCGCGGCGGCTTCGTAGAGGATCAGCGGACCTCCGCAGCCGAGCAATCGCGAGACAATGCCATCCAAGCTGGATCTCATCAGAGCTCTTCTGCTGTCCGAGTGGGACCCGATCGGTGTTTCGGGCTGCGAGGGCGCCGAAGACGAATATGACCGCTACGCTCTGCAGGTCTTCAGCATGCTTGACGATGGTGCCGATGCCGAGTCGATCGCGAACTATCTCACCGAAGTCGTCACCGACAGAATGTCACTTCCGGGTCGTCCTGAAGCGGATCGCCTGATCGCGGCCAGGGCAGTCATGATCCATCAAAGCCAAGCCGCCGGCGACGACGGCGGATAGGTGTGATGATTTGCCCGACGGGTCGTGTCTGCGAAAGCCCGTCCAGCCCCTCCTGAAAAAATATTTCTGTTTCTTATTTTCGGAAGTCGTGCGTGCTCCGCCCCGTCCTGCCCACGAGAGGGACGTACGCGTCGTCAGCGATTGCCCGAGCGGGGTGCCGTAGCGCTCCGGTTGCTGGAGCGCGAGGCAGACCGACTTCACGCGAGGCGCAACGCCGCGCCATCGTCGCGAAGCTCGCTGCACCATTTCGAGCTCGATCAGCGAGCTCGCCTGCAGCGCTCAAATCCCCATAGAGCCTGCCGCGCCAGTCCTGCCCACCATGCACGGTGTCCTCCCTTGGAGGCTTTCGGACGCCGGCCGCCCGAATATGCCGCGCCGTCAATCGTGCTGCCGGCATCCGAAACCCTTCACAGCAGCGGACTCGCGCGCTGCACAAATCGAGACCTCGGGCGTCGATGCATGTCTTCGCGATCGGAGCGTACTACTGGCGAGCCTGCTGAATTCTGGCCTTCAGCGTGGCAAGTCCGACCGCGCCGACGATGACATTGCCGCCGATGACATAGCTCGGCGTCCCGTTCAATCCCAATTTCTGCGCAAGATTGCCGCTCTCATCGAGGCTTTGGCGCACCTCCAGGCTGTCCATGTCCTTTTCAAGCTGAGCAACGTCGAGACCGATCGTCTGCGCGATGGCCAACGCGCGCGCCTTGTCGGCGGGTCCGCTGCTTTGGAGCAGCCGCTGATGAAAGTCGAGGTATTTCGCGCCCGTCGGGTCTTGCATGCGTACCGCTACCGCGACGCGCGCCGCCTCCAGCGAGCCGGGGCCGAGGATCGGAAATTCCTTGAGCACGATCTTGAGCTTGGGGTCGCTCTTCAACAATTCGAGTATCTCGCCGAGCGCGCGCTTGCAGTAGCCGCAGCTGTAATCGAAGAACTCGACCAGGGTGACATCACCCAGCGGGTTGCCGAGCGTGACCTGGTGCGCGGACGCGAACAAGGCCGGCGCATTTTGCTTGACCAGTGCGGTCTTGTCGGAGCCGGGCGCTGCCGCCGGCATCGCGGCTTGCCGCTTCTTGATCAGGTCGGAGATGGCCTGTTGCACGGCTTCGGGGTGCTTGGCGAGGTAGTCCTTCACGACCTGCTCGATTTCTTCGGGATGGGTCGCTATGTAGTCCTTGACGATCGCCTCGATGTCGCTGCGCGAACTCTCCGCTCGGCCGGGCTGCACGCAAAGCAAAGACAGCGTGAAGACGGCAGCCGCCGTGGCAACGCTACGGATCAAATTGGTCATCGGTCATCCTCCATATGGCTGCCGACTTCCGCAGTTGGCGTGCAGTAATGATTTGCGAATTCGTGTCCTCGTGCATCGCTGCTTCCTTCATCGTCGCGGCATCATCATGCCGGGCGGGGGGGCCGGTCTGACCCCCGGCATGCGCGGCGCAAATCGGCCGGTCGGCCGGCAGCGCGCGCCAAGCGGCCCCGGAATCCAACCGGGGGGGCAGACGATCGGGCGACCGACATCCGGCGCCCGCCGGTCCCGCGTCACCCCCGGCTTGCGTGCCACGCACACGCCGTCGGCATTGCGCCGCTCACCAGGTTGGCACGTCGTCGGCAGCTTCGGAATCACGGGGACGACCGTGGTGGACTTCTTCTCGATCGTCTTGGAGCACTGGCTTCGATCCTTTGGGTCGACCGGGGCCGCGCAGCACTCGCCGCTCGTCGTCAGATTCGCGGACGCGCAGCATTTGCTATTCGCAGTCGGCACGAAGCCCGAGGCGCAACACTGTGAAAGTCTCGGCAGCCAGTGCAGCGGTATGCATAGCGTGCCGTCGGGGCTCGCAATCTGGCCGGCCGGGCAGCACTGTCCCTTCGACGTCGCCTGGCTCTTGAGACAGCACTTGCCGGCGATCTTCACATAGCCGGTTGCACAGCAGCTGGGGCATTTCCAGTCCGGGATTTTCGGCTTCAACGGATCGCACACGCCGTTCACCACGGTCGTCCCGCAGCAAAGTTGTTGGCCAATCGGGCCGGAATAGATCTGGCTGTTCTCGCAGCATTCATTGTTCGGGCCGATCGCCGTCTGGTTGACGCCGCACATCGGCTTGCCGATATCAGTCGACGGATTGTTGTTCGAACAGATGCCCCCCGGCTGCAGGTCTTTGGGCGAGCAGCATTGGCCATTGACCAGAACATTGGGCGGGGCGCAGCTCGACGCGCAGCTCTTGGTCTTGATGATCCAGATCTGATTGGGCGGACAAACCGATCCGTCCGAACCGCAGACATGGGTCTTGCAGGTCTGCAGACCCGGCGGCTTCGGCATGCCGGCGGGAGGCGGCGCGCCGGCTGGACGCGGCGCCAGCCGTATCCGTGCGGCTTCCCTTGTACACGCGCGCAAGATGGCGATATCTCCCATGTGCCCGCGAGCTGATAGATCGGGCGGCGCGTCGGCATAGTCGATGAAGTAGCTGAGCAGCGGTGGCTCATCGCCGCGGCGGATGCGCCAGATCGGATTCCCCTGCAGTCCGTCGATCGCAAGCGCGTCGTTCTGGCCGAGTTGAGCCACGAGCTTGGGATCGGTGGCGTTGCGCAATTGTTCGCCGGTGGTCCAGACGAAGCCGCCGCAGGAGGCCGGATTCATGGTCCCGCCCATGTCGTAGCTGTAGCCGATCGCGACGCCGCCATTGCCATTGCGGAAACGTTCGGGGAATCCCACCGCATATTCGTCCGGCAAGGGCTGCCAGATCGGCTGCCTGATCTCAGTGACACCGATCAGCGTATAGCGCAGCACGCGGCCGATCGACGGCGCGGACAATGCCTCGAAATCCTGCGCCCCGGTCGGAGCCGGCCGCTCGGCCAAAAACATCCGTCCCTCATCGTCGAAAGTAATCCTGGAGATCTCGGTGGGACCGGCGGCGGGCGGTGCGACGACTTCGATTCTGGCGTCCGCACCGAACGAGCCGTTCGCGTTGAGCCCGACCGACCACACCCGCAAGCCCTCGGCGACCGCGTAGTAGAGCCGGCCGTCGCGAATGGCGAGGCCGAACACTCGCCGAACCGGTGCCGCGTAGCCCCAGGTCTCGGGCTGCGCGCTGTCGAATTGAGGACTCGTAATATCGACGCCTGGCCCGGCTGGCGCCGGCGCCGTTGGAAGTTCCGCGGCTGCGTTGCCGGCGACGCCGTGATCATAGACACCGAGGTCGACGCCGTTCGGGCCGAAGCGATGGATCAGCCCGGTCTCACGGTCGGCGACGAACAGAGACTTGGTCGCCGGATCATAGGCCAATCCCCCGAGTGCCGCGCCCGAATTGGCCTTGTCGCCCGTGGTGACATTCGCGAACAGCGTCACCGCGCCGGTGGCGCCATTGATCTTCCAGATCGATCCCGGACCGCCGCCCGGCCCCCATTGTGCCGGCATGAAGGTCGCGCCGCTAGTCCCGAGCCTGACATGTTGCGGTCGACCTTCAGGTCCCGGCGCGACGATCGAGAGACCATAGGCGGATGTCGCCGCGACGTAAATGTTGGCGGGGGAACTGTCGTCCAGAGCGACGCCAAACACCTGCCCGATCGACTTCGCGCTGACAGTGAACGGCTTCGGCGCACCGACCAATTGCGCCTGGGGCGGACCGCCCATGCGTCTTAGATCGACGATGCGCAGCGACGGCCCTCCAGGATCGATGATGGTCCGAACGTCGGGATCCTGACCGGGCTCGATCTCGAACGGGCGAATAGCCCCGGAGAATCCGGTGACTGCAGCATCGCCGGGGGTGTAAACGCCGGGCGGCGTTTGCGCCGACGCGGGCCCCCCGAGTGCGAGAGGCAGGATCAGCAGCCAGGCGAGGCGCCGCATCGCACGGACGGCGGCTGTCAAGGACGTCTGTCGGCCGAGCTCAATCATGTCCGTCCGCCTCATTTCGGCTGCTTGGGCCGCGGCTCGCAGGAGCCGGTCTTGACGTTGGGCACGGTGTCCGGCGGGCAACATTCTCCACAATTGGTCATCTGCGCGGGATTGCAGCAGCTTCCGTCAAAGGCCATTCCCTGGCTCTTGTCGGAGCAGGGCGTGACACAGGGGCTGTTCTTGTCGCCGCCGAGTCTTGTCTGTCCGGCCGGGCAGGCCGCGGGCGGACACATGCCGTAGGGCGCAAAGCCGAAGACCGCCACCTGGTTGGTGTCGTCGCACAGGCACTCGGAGAGCCCGTTCGACTTCAACACGCCGGGATGGGTGTCCTTCGGGCAATCGCACGAGAACACGTACTTGCTATCGCCGGATCCGGGGTTGGGGACCTGTTGCCAGTGCGGCACCATCGGTTTCGGACAGGTGCAGTAACTGCTCCCTGTGTGGCAGGCGTAGGCGCCGGGATCCGTGACCACCAGCGTCCCGTCACCGGTTTCCACCATGCCCACGCCATATCGATCGTATTGATCCTGATAGACGCCTTTGCTGGAAGGGCTGAAGATCGAGCCGGGACCGCCGATGCCTTGACATTCCGGGTACCTCCACCACTCCATGTAAGGTACTTTTTCGCACGTCGCGTTGATCGCGGCGCATGTGGCTTGAGCAGGCGGAAGGACCTCGCAATCGCCGCAGGACTGCATGCCAAGCTCTTCCTGCCCCCAGCACAACACCTCCTGAAGACATGAGCCGATTTCGGAACCCAATCCAACGGTGCTCTGCTCGCTCTTGCAGGCGCATTTCACGACGTCTGCGGCCGCGCCAATGGCTGCGAGCTCCTTGGAAAGATCGCCGAGAACATTTTCTGCGATCGCGTTGCCAAAGATCGTGTTCAGCTTGCTGACGACTTGGTCGGCGTCGCCCTGCGCCTCTGCGCAGAATTGATTGACCAGGGCTTGCCCTTTCCCCGTGTCCGACCCTGACAAGGCGACGCCGCTGAGTGCTGCGGTCAGTGCAATCGCTGCGTAGCGGCTTGCGTCATTCTCATAGACCGACTTGCACACATATGCGGCGGACAGCGTCCCGATAAAGGCATCCGCGATGTCTTCTGGACTGCAGCCCGCTCGCGCCGGCGACGCTAGTAGAATCATCGCGGCGACGATGGCCGCTCCTTGAACCCGCCAGCGTCCTGCGCACACCATGGTCCGCCCCTCTGTCGCATCAACGTGGGCGTTCTTCTCAATTCCAGCCTTGCGCTAGATCAACAGAGGCGATGGCAATCGCGCCATCAACCGACTGCGCCAACCGGCGCCATCAGGATCGACACCTCATCACCGCACGACCGCCATTCTGCAAAGCTGCTCGTCGTGCCCGCCGCTCATCGACCGGCCACGGTGGAAAGCGCCTCCGCACCAGTCCTGCCCACCATGCGCGGCTTCCTCCCTTGGAAGCTTTCGGACGCCGGCCGCCCGAACATGCCGCGCCGTCAATCGTGCGGCCGGCATCCGAAACCCTTCACAGAAGCGGCAATCGTCTGCCGGGCCACGAATCGGTCACTATACTCTCGAGATCGGGCGAATTACCAAAAGCGCCGACAGTCAGAATCTCAGCTCTCTTGGGCTGCGGCGAGAACCCACGCGATTGCGGGTGATTTGGCCGACGGGCGCGGTCCGCGAACGCCTGTCCAGTCCTCTCGCGAAAAATATTCATCTTTCTTTTTTTCGGAAATCGTGCATACTCCGCCCCGTCCTGCCCCACGAGAGGGACGTACGCGTCGTCACGGACGTCGGGTGCGGGATGCGATGGCCGCGATGATGTTGCAGTGTGCATGTGCGCACCGACGAACGGCGTCATGCGGACGACGAAGTCGTGTGGTCCTGGCGCCCCGATGCTGGCGTCAAGGTCGCGGGAGCCGATGAGGCCTGCGGCCGACAGGGGCAAGAAAGCCGGTCCCTGGGGAGATCACGAAGTAAGTCGCAAAACATCGCGCAGGGAAGGCCGGATGTTCGGCCCGTACCTGTGGTGACTACCGCGTGCTTGTTGCACGCAACCACGGGTGCGGTCGGCACCCGGCCTTCCCTGCGCCCTCTCATGTTGCCGAGGGCGGATGATTGCAGCAGGACTCGGACCGATGCGGCCGCGAGAATGCGGATGCTTGCCCTGCTGTTTGGCGCGGCCTGTTGCTGTTTGATAGGTATATCGGACTCTTGCGCCGCTCTCTCCGCGTCATTGCGAGCGCAGCGAAACAATCCAGAGTCGTGGGCGGGCCTCTGGATTGCTTCGCTTACGATCGCAATGACGGAGGAGGGAGCCTGCGTCTCAAAACCTCATCGGGAGGACGCGCCAGCGCGATGAGGCGAGTCAATCCAGCCGCTTGATCGCGAGCACATCGCTCCCGCTCGCCTTGATACGGGCAATCGCTTCGCCGATCGGCTCGATCTGCGTGGCCATATGAAACGCGTTGGCGTGGACGATCGTGTCAGCATCGCGCACGATGGCGACGTGGCCCTTCCAGAACATCAGATCGCCGCGGCGAAGCGGCTCTCCCCCGTCGAGCAAGCGCCCCAGCGCGGCGAGCTGCATGTCGCTGTCGCGCGGGCACGGCACACCCGCAGCATTCAACGGCACCTGCACCAGGCCCGAGCAGTCGATGCCGAGGCTGCTTTTGCCGCCCCACAGATAGGGCGTGCCGACAAAGCGCTCGGCGACTGCGACGAAATCGGACTCGACATGGTCGAGACCGACGACATGCTGCTTCGGCACGAACCAGCCCTCGGCCGTCACGACGAAGCTCGACTCCTCGCGGACCACCGCGACAGCGGACCCCATCGGCAGCGTCGCGACCGGCGGCAGCTTGATCGACGGACCCGGGAACGCGAAGCTGCGCAGCGCGCTGATCTTGTGCGTTGGCGCCGCAGCCGGCGTTGCCAGCGCCGCCTCCGGCAGCCAGCCGACATACTGATCGGCTGCAAGCTGGCCCCAGGCCCAGCCCTCGCCATTGCGGTCGTAGACCGTGACGCGCTCGCCCTTCAGCGCCTGCGTCGCCAGCTCGGCGCCGGAATATGGCTGCTGGCGCGCCGGCGCGATCGGATCGATGACCACGAGCGCCTCGCCCTCGACGAAGCGCTGAGCGGTCACCTGTCCCCTGAGATGCTTGGCCGCGATGTCGCCGCGCGCGGGCGTGAGGCGCGGATCAGGCATAGCGCTCGCTCAGCAGCTTATAGAGCGCGCGCGCGGCCTGGCACTCGCCGCCTTCGGGCCGGCCCGGCTTGGCGGACGGCGTCCAGGCGAAGATGTCGAGATGCAGCCAGCTCTTCGCGTGCTCGACGAAGCGCTGCAGGAACAGCGCGCAGGTGATCGAGCCGGCGAAGCCGCCCGAGGGCGCGTTGTTGAGGGTCGCGACCTTGGAGTCGAGCCACGAGTCGTAGGGCGCCCATAGCGGCATCCGCCACAGCGGATCGTTCTCGGCGGCCGCGCAGCGCGCGACGTCCGCGGCGAGCGCCTCGTCCTGGGTGTAGAACGGCGGCAGGTCGGGACCGAGTGCGACGCGCGCGGCGCCGGTCAGCGTGCCCATGTCGATCAGCAGGTCCGGCTTGTCCTCGTCGGCCAGCGCCAGCGCGTCAGCCAGGACCAGCCGGCCCTCGGCATCGGTATTGCCGATCTCGACCGTGATGCCCTTGCGCGAGGGAAACACGTCGAGCGGACGGAAGGCGTTGCCGGCGACCGCGTTCTCGACCGCTGGAATCAGTACGCGCAGATGCAGCTTGAGCTTGGCATCCATCACCATCTGCGCCAGCGCCAGCACGTTGGCGGCGCCGCCCATGTCCTTCTTCATCAGGAGCATGCTGCTCGACGGCTTCAGGTCGAGCCCGCCGGTATCGAAGCAGACGCCCTTGCCGACCAGGGTCACCTTGGGATGCGATGGATCGCCCCAGACGAGCTCGATCAGGCGCGGCGCGCGGGTCGAGGCGCGACCGACGGCATGGATCAGCGGATGGCTCTGGCGCAGCAGATCGTCGCCGACTATGCTGGTGAAGCGCGCGCCGAAGCGGTCGGCGACCTGCTCCGCCGCGGCCTCGAGCTCCTCGGGTCCCATGTCGTTGGACGGCGTGTTGACGAGGTCGCGCGCCAATGTCGCCGCGTCGGCAAGGCGGTTCAGCTCGGCGGCGTCGACGCCATCGGGCGGAACGAGGCGGACCTCCGGCGTCTCGGTCTTGCGGTAGCGGCCGAAGCGGTAGCTGCCGAGCGCAAAGGCGAGCGCGGCGAGCCGTGCATCGTGCGGCGCATTGGCGAAGCGGTAGGTGCCGGCGGGCAGCAGGCCGGGCAGGGCGCCCGGCCGGAACAGGTCACGGTGCTTGGCGTCGTCGTCCTCGAGGCCGAACAGCACCCGCGCGATGTGGCCGTCGGCGGTGGGCAACGCCAGATAGCTGCCGGGCTTGGCGGCGTAGACGTTGGCCTCGGCGAAGTTGCGTGCTTCAGCCGACAGGCTCTCCTTGATCCCCGGCCAGCTCGCCTTCGTTACGAAGGTGATCGGGATGGCGGACGTTGTGGAGGCGGTCTCGAACATCGACGGCATGCCTAATGGTTCCCTAACTGGCGCGCGGCAGCCAGACTTCGCAGAGTTTGAAGGCCGCTGCAATCACGCCGGCCGCCTAGCCCGCAAACCGACGCGGATGTGACGATGGCGCCGTGGCCGCGCCATTAACCGGCTGTTAGCGTTAACAGTTTATTGCTGGCGCGTTCAATTCGCTCGTTCGAGTCCACGTGACATGCGTCAACCGCCTTTCATTCCCCGGCTGCTTGCGTCCGTTGT
The DNA here is from genome assembly GCF_032484785.1 of Bradyrhizobium sp. SZCCHNS1050. Lineage (NCBI taxonomy): Bacteria > Pseudomonadati > Pseudomonadota > Alphaproteobacteria > Hyphomicrobiales > Nitrobacteraceae > Bradyrhizobium > Bradyrhizobium sp. SZCCHNS1050. The sequence continues at coordinate 3,614,443 of NZ_JAUETR010000001.1, forward strand.
CCTCACCGCGCTCGTCGCTGCGGGCCTCGGCGGCTGCCAGACCATGTCCGACGTCACGGGCTCGCTGCGCGGTCGGGCCGAGCCGCCGCCGCCCGCGACCCCGCAGCGCGCGGTCGAGGTGTATGGCGAGCGCTACCGCGCCAACCCCAAGGATGCGGCCATCGCAGTCGCCTACGGCCAGGCGCTGCGCAACAACGGCCAGCGCGAGCAGGCGGTTGCGGTGCTGGAGCAGGCGACGCTCGCCAACGCCGGCAACAAGACCGTGCTCGCGGCCTATGGCCGAGCGCTGGCCGACAACGGCAATTTCAAGCTCGCCTTCGACGTGCTGTCGCGCGCGCACTCGCCGGACAATCCCGATTGGAAGCTGCTGTCGGTGCAGGGCACGGTGCTTGACCAGATGGGCCGCCACGAGGAGGCGCGGCGCTATTACGATAGCGCGCTGAAGATCGTGCCCGGCGAGCCCTCGGTGCTGTCCAATCTCGGCCTGTCCTACATGCTGACGCGGGAGCTGCCGAAGGCCGAGGAGGTGCTGCGGCAGGCCTACGGCTCGCAGGGGGCGGACGCGCGGGTGCGCCAGAACCTCGCGCTCGTCGTTGGCCTGCAGGGACGCTTCGCGGAGGCCGAGCAGATCGCACGGGCCGATCTGCCGCCGGACGAGGCCGCCGCCAACGTCGCCTATCTCAAGCAGATGATTCAGGGGCAGAGCCAGGGCAAAGGCAAGGCGCGCAATGCGCCGATCGCCGCGCTCAACCAGCCGGACTGACGACGTGCCTCGCTGATGACCCGCCTATCGTGTCGCGCCTGTCAGCAGGCGGCGGCAGGTGTCGACGAACACGTCGGCGCCGGTGACGATGTCGGCATCGGAGGTGTTCTCGGTCCAGTGATGGCTGATGCCGCCGATCGACGGCACGAACAGCATGCCGGCCGGCATGATGGTGGCCAGCACCTGCGCGTCGTGTCCGGCGCCGCTCGGCATCCGCAGCGACTTGCCGGCCGCGAGATCGCGGCTGGCGGCCTCGACCGCATCCTGGAACGTGCCGTCCATCATGGCCGGCGCGCCGGTCCGGATGCGCTCGACGGCGACATGGCAGGGACCTGCGTCTGACGCCTGCGCAGCCACCTCACGCAGCAGCTCTTCGAGCCGGTCGACCACGGCGGCATTGTCGTCGCGGATCTGGAACAGCATCTCGGCCTGGCCGGGGATGATGCTCGGTGCGCCGGGATCGAGCGTGATGCGTCCCGTGGTCCACACCGTGCGCGGGCCGCAGGCGGCCGGAAAGCGCGCATCGATCGCCACACAGAACTTGGCGAGCGCGAGCCCGGCATCCTTGCGCACCGCCATCCGCGTCGTACCGGCATGGTTCTGCTCGCCGGTGAAGGTGATGCGGTATTGCCAGATGCCGACGATCGAGGTGACGACACCGATCTTGAGCCCGCCCGCCTCGAGCGTGTCGCCTTGCTCGATATGAGCTTCGAGATAGCCGATATGCCGGCCGCGCTCGGCCTGCAGGCGCGGCCGTCCGGCGAGGCCCATCTCGGCAAGCGCCTCCCGCATCGTGCGCGGGCTGCTGCGGTCGCGGGCAGCATCGATTTCGGCCTCGCTGACGTCGCCGACATAGGACCGGCTGCCGAGCATGCTGCCGAAATGGCCCTCCTCGTCGCACCAGGAGGCGACCTCCACCGCACCGACAATGGACGGATCGGGATTGAGCACGCGCGCAGCCTCCAGCGCGTAGACGACACCGAGCGGGCCATCGAGCCAGCCGGCCTGGTTCTGGCTCTCCAGATGCGATCCGGCCAGCAGCTTGGGGCCTGGCTTGGCGCTGGTGCCCAGCACGTTGCCGATGCCGTCGATATCAGGCGTCAGTTGCGCGTCGGGCAGGCGCTCGGCGAGCCAAGCGAGAGATTGACGATGGGCGTCGGAGAAGGTCGGCCGGTGCACGCCGGTCTTGTAGGTGCCGAAGGCGCGCAGTGCGTTCAGATCGGCCAGGACGCGGGCGCCATCGGCGCGGCGGAGCTTGTCGGACATCAGGCGGAGACCTCGATCATGCTCCGCCTAGCTTCCAGCGTAGAGCCGCGACCGCAAGCGAAATTTCTCGCGAGCGGTCTACCTCTACTGCATGGCCGCGACCTTGATGCCGGTCGGTCCCAGAATGACCACGAACAGCACCGGCAGGAAGAACAGGATCATCGGCACCGTCAGCTTCGGCGGCAGCGCGGCCGCCTTCTTCTCGGCCTCGTTCATGCGCATGTCGCGATTTTCCTGCGCCATCACGCGCAGCGATTGCCCGAGCGGGGTGCCGTAGCGCTCCGATTGCTGGAGCGCGAGGCAGACCGACTTCACGCCTTCGAGGCCGGTGCGGCGGGCGAGGTTCTCGTAGGCCACCTTGCGGTCCTGCAGGTAGGAGAGCTCCGCGGTGGTCAGCGTGAACTCCTCCGACAGCGCGATCGACTGGCTCGAGATCTCGATCGCCACGCGGCGGAAGGCGGCCTCGATCGACATGCCGGATTCGATGCAGATCAGCAGCAGGTCCAGCGCGTCGGGAAACGCGCGCTTGATCGACAGCTGCCGCTTGGAAATCGCGTTGCTGAGGAACAGCATCGGAGCCTGCAGGCCGAGATAGGCCATGCCGACGCAGATGCCGATCTTGACCGGCATCGATTTCTGCAGATGCGCGATCACGAAGACGTACAGCACGGAACCGACGAACAGAACCAGCGGCGTCACCAGGCGCGCGAACAGGAAGGTGATATAGGGCGCCTGGCCGCGGTAGCCCGCCATGATGAGCTTCTCGCGGGCCGCCTCCTGAGCGAGCCATTTGGTGAGGTTGAAATCCTCCACCACACGAGAGATGAGCTGCTTCGGCGTCTGCCGCAACGAGACCTTCTCGCCGGCGTTCAACCGCTCGCGCTCGCGCTGCTTGATCCGCTCGCGTTCGCTGGCGACCGCCTTCATGCGCTTGTTCAGGTTCTCGCCTGCGAACAGCGGCATGATCAGCGTATAGACGGTGGCCGTCGCCGCGATGGCGGCGAAGAACATCGTCATGAAGTGCGGGTCGTGCAGCTTGGAGACCAGAATGTCGACCATGGTCCACCTCAGAAATCGAAATTGATCATCTTCTTCATGACCAGGATGCCCATCGACATCCAGATCACGCAGCCGACCAGCATCAGCTGGCCGGTCGGATGGGTCCAGAGCAACGAGATGTAGTCGGGCGTGCTCAGATAGACCAGCAGCATCACGATCGGTGGCAGCGATCCGATGATGCCCGCGGACGCCTTGGCCTCCATCGACATCGCCTGGATCTTCTCGCTCATCTTCTTGCGGTCGCGCAGCACCTTCGAGAGGTTGCCGAGCGCCTCGGAGAGATTGCCGCCCGACTTCTGCTGGATCGCGATGACGATGCCGAAGAAGTTGGCTTCGGGAAGCGGCATCCGTTCATAGAGCCGCGCACAAGCCTCGCCGAGCGGCATGCCGATCGCCTGGGTCTCGATGATCCCGAGGAACTCGCTGCGCAAAGGCTCCGGCGCGTCGGCGGCGACGACCTTGATGGATTCGAACAGCGGCAGGCCTGCCTTGATGCCGCGCACGATCACGTCGACGGCGTCCGGCAATGCCGCCAGGAATTTCTTCTCGCGCCGCTTCTTGAGGTAGCCGAGGATCCAACGCGGCAGACCGAGACCGGCGGCGAAGCCGAGCCCGAGCGCGCCGAGCGGGCCGCCACCGGCGAAGAAGGCAACGGCGCAGACGACGAAGCCGAGGACACCGGAAACGATCCAGAATTTCTGCACGGTCCAGTCGAGTCCGGCCTGCGAAATCCGCATGTTCAGCGGGACTTTACTCTGCTTCTGGGCCTTCGCCTCGAGATCCTTCAGCGAGGACTCGACCTGCTCGCGGCGCGAGCGTTGGCTGCGTTCGGCCTGTCGGACCACCGGCTCGGACTTGGCGACGGTGCTGCGCCGCTGCTCGGCCTTCCGCTCACCCGACAGCAGGGGATAAAGGAACACCCAGGCGATGCCGCCGATCGCGGTGGCGGCGAGGAAGGCAAGGGCGAGAGCCTGAAGCTTCATGGGGTCTCTCCTCAGTCCTTGCTCGCAACTTCGGCGGCATCGAGTGCAGCCGCAAGCCGCTTCTCTTCGCCGTAGTAGCGCGCACGTTCCCAGAACCGCGGCCGGCCGATTCCGGTCGAGCGGTGGCGCCCGATGATCTTGCCGTTCGCGTCCTCGCCGATCATGTCGTAGAGGAAGATGTCCTGGGTGATGATGGTGTCGCCTTCCATGCCCATCACCTCGGTGATGTGCGTGATGCGGCGGGAGCCGTCGCGCAGTCGCGCCGCCTGGACGATGACGTCGATCGAGGCGCAGATCATCTCACGGATGGTCCGCGACGGCAGCGAGAAGCCGCCCATCGTGATCATGGATTCGCAGCGGGACAACGCTTCGCGCGGGTTGTTGGCGTGCAGCGTGCCCATCGATCCGTCGTGACCGGTGTTCATGGCCTGCAGCAGGTCGAAGGCCTCGGGTCCGCGGACCTCGCCGACGATGATGCGCTCGGGCCGCATACGCAGGCAGTTTCTCACCAGCTCGCGCATCGTCACCTGGCCTTCGCCCTCGATGTTGGGCGGCCGGGTTTCGAGGCGCACCACATGTGGCTGCTGCAGTTGGAGCTCGGCGGCGTCCTCGCAGGTGATGACGCGCTCGTCGTGATCGATATAATTGGTCAGACAGTTCAGCAGCGTGGTCTTGCCCGAACCGGTACCGCCGGAGATCAGCACGTTGCAGCGGACGCGGCCGATGATCTGCAGGATCTCCGCGCCCTCCGGCGAGATCGCGCCGAACTTGACGAGCTGATCGAGCGTCAGCTTGTCCTTCTTGAACTTACGAATGGTGAGCGCGGGGCCGTCGATCGCCAGCGGCGGAACGATGGCGTTGACGCGCGAGCCGTCGGCGAGACGCGCGTCGCAGATCGGTGACGATTCGTCGACGCGGCGGCCGACCTGGCTGACGATGCGCTGGCAGATGTTCAGGAGCTGTTGGTTGTCGCGGAACCGGATGCCCGTGCGCTGGATCTTGCCGTTGACTTCGATAAAGACCGTACCGGCGCCGTTGACCATGATGTCAGCGATGTCGTCACGCGACAGCAGCGGCTCCAGCGGGCCATAGCCGAGCACGTCGTTGCAGATATCGTCGAGCAGCTCTTCCTGCTCGGCGATCGACATCACGATATTCTTGATCGCGATGATCTCGTTGACGATGTCGCGGATTTCCTCGCGCGCGGATTCGCCGTCGAGCTTGGCCAGCTGAGCGAGATCGATCGCCTCGATCAGCGCCCCGAAGATCGTCGCCTTGACCTGATAGTAACTGTCCGAACGCCGGGCCTCGACAACCGGTGGTGGCGGCGGCGGAGCCTGCCGGGTCGGAGCCAGAGGTGGCGACGGCACGGCCGGAGACGCCGCGCGTGGTGCAGCCGGCGCCGGCTCGGGCGCCGGCGCGGCCGGCCTGAGGGCCCTGGTATCGTTGTCCAATCCGCTACGCTTACCAAACACGACTTAGAACTCCACGCGTGCTTACTTCGCCCTCAGCTTGTCCAGCAGAGGCGACAGGAAGGAGCCTTTCGGCTTCTTTGTCTCGCTGCGGCCGGTGAGCCGCTGCGCGATCTGGAGAAACATCTCCGTCGTCCGATGGCTGGGAGACATCTCCGCAATCATCTGGCCGTTGTTGGCGGCCGCGCCGAAGATCTGCGGCTCGAACGGGATCGTTGCGATCGGCGGGCTTTCGATCGCCTTGGCGAACTCGCTCGCATTGATCTCGGGCCGCTTGGGAACGCCGACCTGGTTCAAGCAGTAGAGCGGCATGCGATCGTTCGGCCGGGCGGCCTTGAGGAGATCGAACATGTTCTTGGTGTTGCGCAGCGAGGCGAGATCCGGCGCCGCGACGATCAGGATATCATCCGCGGAGATCAGCGCCCGCTTGGTCCAGCCTGCCCATTGATGCGGAACATCGAGCACGATGCATGGCATCGAGGCCCGCAGCGTGTCGAAGACCGCATCGAATGCCTCGGCGCCGAAATCGTAGACCCGGTCGAGCGTCGCAGGCGCGGCCAGCAGGCTCAGATGATCGGTGCATTTCGACAACAGCCGGTCCATGAAGGCGATGTCGATCCGGTCCGGTGAGAAGACGGCGTCCGCGATGCCCTGCGCGGGATCCTGGTTGTAGTCGAGGCCGGCGGTGCCGAACGCCAAATCGAGATCTGCCACCACGGAGTCCATCGACAGGTCGCGCGCGATCGCCCAGGCAATGTTATGGGCCAGGGTCGAGGCTCCGACGCCGCCCTTGGCGCCGACGACGGCAACGATGCGCCCGACGGCCTTGGCTTCCGGCGCGGAGAATAGGTTGCAGATCGAGCGGACGACGTCGATCGGCGTCACTGGCGACAGCACATAGTCGCTGACGCCGCGCCGAACGAGCTCGCGATACAGCGTGACGTCGTTGACGCGGCCGATCACGACGACGCGCGTGCCCGGGTCGCAAACCGTCGCGAGCTGATCCAGGCCGGCCAGGATGTCGGTGCGTGCATCCGTCTCCAGAATGATGACGTTCGGGGTCGGGGCAGACCGGTAGGCCTCGATCGCCGCCGCCATGCCACCCATCTGAACCTTCAGATGGGCCTTGCCGAGGCGCCGGTCCTCACCGGCGGCCTGGACCGTCGCGGCGGTTTCCACCGTCTCACAGAACGCCTGCACGGACACGCGCGGCGCGGGCGCGATGTGATCGTCGGCCGGCGGCGGCACGACGTCAGGCTGCTCCTCTTGGGTCTGTCGGGCGTAGCTGATCATTTGCCTGTGTCGCTGAGTTTGGCCTTGTCGGCCTCTGGATACGTGATCGCGGTTGATTGTCCCTTGCGATATTTGTCGAACAATGCCGTGCGCCGGGTGGTATAGGACGGCGTTTCGGATCGCGGCTGCACGAGATCCGACGGGTTGGCGACCATTGCCGCCATGTTGCGCTGGTAGGCGCAGCCGTAGTTCCAGTCAGGCTTGTTGTCGAACCAGTTCTTGTTCTTGATCGACGGCCCGAGGTCATCCGGCCAGATCCCGCAGGGCCCCACCGTGGCCGACATTTTTGGGTAGCTCAGCCGGATCGCGGCCATCTGGCGCGGGTCCTTCGGCTGATAGTTGCGTACGGTGATGCCGTGCGGCGGGACGCCGGCGGCGGCCAGCAGGGAGTGGATCTCCCGCATCGAGTCGGCGGCCGCCCGTGCGTTGGGGGTGCCGCTCGGCACGTCGGCGCTGATCGCGCCCGTGCCTTGGCGAATCCAGCTCTGGGCCAGTCCCATCACGTCGGCGCGCTGCTCGGCCGTCAGGCCGCCACGACCCTGGCCGACGAAGACCACCAGGGAGTCCGGGGCCTCCTGGATCGCGATCGGGTGGCGCAGCCGGTAGTCGTCGGGGATGCTCGCCGTGGTGGCGGCGTCTCTGGTGTAGTTGCAGGCGCCGAGCAGGGCTGCGGCTCCGGCGAGCGCTGCGGCAAGGGGCAGGCGTCGGTATCGGGCGGGGCTGGATGTGGTGGTCATCGTTGCAGGTCCTTGTCCCGGCTCAGTCCGTGATGAAGCCATAGGTGCCGCGATAGTTGCGTCCGGGTTCGACCCGGCCGGGTACGCCGTAGATGCGGTTGATGCTACCCAGGAGATCGGCCTGGGGGTCGGACGCGGCCGCAAAGCCGTCGTCTGGGCGGGAGAGATCCTTCTGTGCCACGGCGCGGACGACGAACGGCGTCACCAGAACCATCAGTTCGGTCTGGTTGTTGACGTAGTCGCGGCTGCGGAACAGCGCGCCGAGGACCGGCAGCTGCATCAGGCCCGGCATGCCGCTGATCGCCTGCTTGGTCTGCTGCTGGATCAGGCCGGCCATCGCCATGGCGCCGCCGGAGGGAATTTCGAGCGTGGTCTCGGCGCGCCGGGTCTTGATCGATGGAACCGTCAACGAGTTGACCGTCGTCGAGCTGACGGCTTGCGACAGCGTGATCGAGTTCTCGTTTGAGAGCTCCGAGACCTCGGTCATCACCCGCATCGAGATCCGGCCCTCGCTGAGCACGACGGGCGTGAAGTTGAGCGAGATGCCGAACTTCTTGAAGCTGATCTGCGTCGTACAGACATGGGTCGTCGGATCACAGGAGTAACCGGCGGGAACCGGAAACTCGCCGCCGGCGATGAAGGTCGCGGACTCGCCCGAGATGGCGGTCAGATTGGGTTCGGCGAGCGTACGGATCACGCCCGCGTTCTCCATGGCGCGCAGTGTCGCCTGCACCGTCGGGGTCGCCCCGCCCAACGCTGCGGTCACGGCGTTGTTGGAGACGAGATTGCTACCGTAGGCGGTGAACGGATTGGAGTTCGCGAATTTGACGACAGCAGTTCCGTAGTTGAGCTGGCCGGAGAGATCGATGCCAAGCTGCTTGACGACCGAGCGCTGCACCTCGGCGACCGTCACCTTCAGCATCACCTGGTCCCGGCCGCGCACGGTGATCGAGTTGACGACCTTGTCGGCGCCGCCGGCGAGCCGGGCGGCCAGTTCGCCGGCCTGCTGGGCTTCGATCTGGCTCGACGCCGAGCCGGTCAGCACGATGCTGTCGGCGAGGCCCTCGATCTGGATATCGGCATTCGGCAGCAACTGCTTCAGCGCCGCCCGGGCGCCGTTCAGGTCGCGCTTGACCGCGATGTCGTAGGCCGCGATCTGCTGGCCCTGCGCGTCGAAGAAGACGATATTCGTCTGACCGATCGCCGCACCAATGATGTAGGCGCGCTGAGAGGAGCGCACGACGGCATTCGCGATCTTCGGATCAGCGACAAGAACGTCCTTGATGTCGCGCGGCAGATCGATGACGACGGACTTGCCGATGCCGAGCGCAAGGAAACGTGCATTGATCTGGCCGTCCGCGGCGGCGGCTGCAGTCGCCGGGCGATAGTCTGCCGCGATCACCGGCGCGATCGCCGGATTGAGGGTCAGCGCAGCGGCGGCCGAAAACGACAGCGCGCGGACCAGCAGGGTCCGCATCTTACGCTGATTTTCGCTGCAGGTCATCTGGGTGGTCCTCTTGCTCACTTCTGCGTCGTCATCGTGCTGGGAATGCCGAAGCGGACGACGGCAACGCTGTCGCTGCGCTTGCGGCTGGTCTCGTCCGTGCGGCGCTCGGCCACGTTGACGTCGGCGATGCTGCGGAGCGCCAGGGACAGCGTTCCGGTTTGACGGGCACGCGCGAGCGTCTCGGCCTGTTCCGGCTTCAGCTCCAGCGTGACGGTCTTGCCGACCACCGTGGTCTGGCCGTCCTTTTCCTTGGGGGCCTGATCGATCGCCAGCACACGGATGTTCGACAGGATGATATCGGAGCTGACGACGTCGCCCGCGTTGGGCTGATCCGGATTGCGTTCGCGCTTGGACAGGATCACGTCGACGCGGTCGTTCGGCAGGATGAAGCCGCCGGCGCCGGTCTCCGGAGAAATCTCGGTGGAAACGGCGCGCATGCCGGCCGGCAGGATCGCGGCCATGAAGCCCGAGCCGTCGGCCTTGACGAGCTTTTGTTCGCGGATGGGCTCGCCGGCAATGAACGGCGCCCGCGCGATCGTGCCGGTTATCTGCGTCTGTCCTTCAGGCCGCTCGTTGCGGCGGATGAAGCTGGCACTAGCCGTGGCCGCCGGCCAGCTCTGCCACTGCAGATCTTCGGGCTTGAGGGATTGGCCGAGGGCGATGTCGCCCTTGGCGACGAGAACGTCGACGGTCGGCATCTGCGGCGCGGGCGCGGCGACTTGAGCCGGCCGGTCGTCGGACCCGCTCGCGAGATATGCGGCCACGCCGCCAGCGCCTACAGCGATGGTCAGAACCACAATGCGTGCGGTATTCATACGCTTCACTTTCCACATGACGCCGCGACGTTTCCGCCGCCGTGATGGGAGTTGAGCAGTTATTCGTCAAAGCATGGTTAATGAGGCGTATCTAAATCGCCTTAACACCGCGTTGACACGGTGTGTTCAGAGCAATGCAAGGCGCGCGGCGTCGATCGCCTTCACCCAATCGGTCTCCGGATAGACCATCAGAGCGCCCAGGGCGAGCGCGATGCCATAGGGCACGCCGCTCTCCTTGGCGTGCAGGCGTGCAAGCCAGGGTTGCCCCGCCAGCATGTAGGGCAACGGCCATTGCCGGAACTGCATGAGGGCGAGGGTGAGCACGCCGCCGAAGATCGAGGCGTACAACAGGTAGTTCATCAGGTGGGCGAAGCCGAACCACAGGGCGGCGGCGGATGCGACCTTGGCGTCACCGCCGCCGATCCAGCCGAATGCAAAGCAGCTGAAAGCAATCACCAGCAGGGTCGCGCCCGCGCCCAGATGCATCAGCATGTCAGCCATGCTCATCCCGCTCAGCGGCGCCAGAACCAGGAAGCCGGCGACGAGCGCCAGGGAGACCCGGTTCGAAATGGTCATCGTGAACAGGTCGCTCGCCGCGGCAAAGGCCATCAGGGCCGGAAACAGCAGAAGGCGCGCGAGATCGAGGGTCATGGGCTCTCAATGGCATCGACGCGGGGCATGGGTGCGCCGCTGCGCCAGAGCCTAGCTGCAAGAAATAAACGATCGGGAAACAGCCGGAATGGCTGGCTGGTTGTCATTCTCACCAGACGCTGACGATGCGGGCCGCCAGAGCGAGGATGGACAGGCCGAGGCCGCCGCAGATCCAACGCAAGGCGACGTCGGCCCCGCTGGACGGAGGCCGGGACGCGGCTGCGGACAAAACGTGGTTACGCATCACTGAACGCCGCGAAGCTGAATGTGGAAATGATAAAGGCCCCGGATGTCCGGGGCCTTTTTTGCTCGGCCGTGACGACCGCTTACTTCAGCGAGGTGTTGATCGCGCCGAACTTGGAGCTCAGGCTGGAGCCGAGACCGTTCACCGCGGCAATGATCGCGAGCGAGATGCCGGCGGCGATCAGACCGTATTCGATCGCGGTCGCGCCGGATTCATCCTTCACGAAGCGAGCAAGAAGATTCTTCATAGGTAACTCCATGTACACGTGGCTGGTCGAACAAACTCTGGTCGTTGCGGCGTTCTCAGCACCGTGACCATGCGGCCACCGTAGGGGGCAGGAATTTCGGCGTAGTTAATTCGGTCGCCGAAACACGGCGACAAATGGCTGTTATTGTGCAGAGTAAACATTGGATGAAGTGCAGCACGACCATTCGAAATAACGCATGGCCACGCCGCAGTCGGTCTCGCTGAAAAGACGAGCGCAGGGTTTTGGCCGTCATGCCCGGCCCCATCCATCGCCAGGCCTGCTCCGCATTCCACACTATCCACACGATATGCATGGGGCCGTGTCGACCTGGCTGGTGGAGCATGTGGCTCGATGTCGATCGCGCTGGGCCGATCGGCAGAGCGGTTCTGCGGGCGCGCAGGTTCACGGCTCCTTAAGCGCCTGGGAGTACCCCTCGGAACAGTTCATGAGATGAGGAATGTGATGTCCGGTCTGCCATGGGAAGTCGCGCTGATGCTCGGCCAGACCATCGAGAAGGTGTTGCCGATCACCTTGATGCTGGCAGTGGTGTTCTCGGTGCTCAGTCACTTCTGGGCCTGCAATCCCGGCAAGCCGTGGTGGCAGAAGCGCGAGCTCGTCACCGACGTGGTCTACTGGTTCTTCGTGCCGGTGTTCGCGCGGGTGCTCCGCATCGGCTTTCTCGTGCTCGGCGCCAGCGTTGTCTTCAAGATCCGCGACGCCGACGAGTTGATCGCCTTCTATGAAAACGGGCACGGCCCGCTGGCGCAGCTTCCCGAATGGCTGCAGGGGGGGCTCTTCCTCGTGCTCTCCGACTTCATGCTGTACTGGACGCATCGTCTGTTCCATGGCGGCGAGTTCTGGAAATACCACGCGGTTCACCATTCGTCGGAGGATCTCGAGTGGATTTCGGCGGCCCGCTTCCATCCGATCAACCTGATCCTCGGCACGATCGCGGTCGACGTCATCCTCTTGATGGCCGGCATCTCGCCCAACGTCATGATCTGGGTCGGACCGTTCACGACGTTCCATTCGGCCTTCGTCCACGCCAATCTCAACTGGACGCTGGGCCCGCTGAAATATGTCCTCGCCACACCCGTCTTCCATCGCTGGCACCACACGTCGATGGAGCAGGGCGGCAACACCAATTTCGCCGGCACGTTCCCGATCTGGGACATCCTGTTCGGCACGTTTCGGATGCCGGAGGGGCAGTTGCCCATGGCCTACGGCAAGGACGAGGCGACGATGCCCGGTGAGTTCGGCGGTCAGCTCGCCTTTCCGTTCCGAAGATGACGTGTTCTGCAACCGCCCGAGGCTTCGTCGCGACGTTTGCAGATCATTCACCAATTGAGCGCAGATTTGCCGCGTCGGGCGCCGTCACCGCTGCGTATCGCTTGAGACGGCTCGTCAATGTCCCGGGGTTGAGTATGTCGTTCTTTGTGTCGTGTCGTCCTAGTGTTTCCTTCGCATTGCGGGCGGCCGTCGCCGCGGTGCTGCTGTGGCCGGCTGCCGTCTCGGCGGAGCCTGATCCCGCCATCGCCGTGAATGTCGACCAGGCCAAGCTGGTCAAGTTGCCCGACCGGGTCGCGACGCTCGTCGTCGGCAATCCGATGATCGCCGATGTGACCTTGCAGAGCGGCGGCATCATCGTCGTCACCGGCAAGAGCTACGGTGCCACCAACTTCATTGCGATGGATCGCGGCGGACAGGTGCTGATCGATCGCCAGATCCAGGTCGCCGGACCCACCGACCAGCTCGTGACGGTGTATCGGGGCGTCGATCGTGAGACCTATAGCTGCATGCCGATCTGCCAGCGCCGGGTGACCTTGGGCGACGGCGACAACTACTTCAAATCGGTGCTCGACCAGGCTGGAACGATGTCCAGCACGGCGAGCGGCAACGCGGCAGCGGCCTCGAAGACCAACTGAGCGCTGGCCTGGCCATGCTTGGCCGGGTCGATGGCAGCGCCTGACCGGATCTCCACGCGCCTCCGCACCGACGATGCGGTGAGCCTTGCCGCCGGTGCTGCGGCTGGATCGCCCGATTCGTTTGGTTTCGATGATCGGGTCGGGCAGGTGGCGCGCTGCCTCGAAGGGCTGGCTGCGAGCGAACCCCCAAGCATGGTTAGCGGGACGTTGATGCGGCGGGCCATACTGTCCGTATTGTAGGAAACTCTTTCCCAAGGAGTTTCCGCTATTCGTTTCACCCAGGTTGATGCCTTCCAGTCCGGATGACCCCATGCAAGCCCCCGTCTCCTTGACCGCTTCGATGCGCCGGCTGTTGCGCCGCTTCCGGCGTAACCGGCGGGCATCGGCCGCGCTCGAATTCGCGCTGGTCGCGCCGGTCTTCTTTGCGCTGCTGTTCGCGATCATCGAAACGGCGCTGATGTTCTTTGCCGGCCAGGTGCTCGAGACGATCACGCAGGACTCGGCGCGCATGATCCTGACCGGACAGGCGCAACAGGGCGCCTATACGCAGTCGCAGTTCGCGAGTTACGTCTGCACCCAGGTTCCCGCGCTGTTCGACTGCAACAAGATCTATATCGACGTGAAGAGCTACTCCTCGTTCGGGAGCGTCTCCATCAGCAACCAGATCGACAACAGCGGCAACTTCGTCAACAACATGACCTACAGCCCGGGCGCGGCCGGAGACATCGTCGTCGTCAGGCTGTTCTATCAATGGCCGATCTTCGTGACGGGGCTCGGCTACAACATCGCCAATCTGAGCGGCAGTAAGCGCCTGCTGGTGGGTACGGCCGCATTCAAGAACGAGCCGTATTCATAACGCTGACCTCGCGAGCTTCTTCTGAGGGACACCAGGAATTCATCATGCCGTTGGGAAGAATGCCGGGTATGTCTTCGAGCCTGCGCCTGTGGCGTCGCATCGACGCCTTCGCTGCCGATTGTCGCGGTGTCGCGGCCACCGAGTTCGCATTCATCGTGCCGCTGATGCTGGTGATGTTCTTCGGCACGGTCGAATTCTGCTCGGCCATCGCCGTCGACCGCAAGGTCACCCTGATGGCGCGCACCCTGTCGGATCTGACCTCGCAATCGACCTCGGTTGGCGACAGCGACATGTCGAACTTCTTCGCCGCCTCGACCGGCATCATGTACCCGTATTCCACGACGCCGGTGAATGCGACGATCACCGAGCTCTATGTCGATCCCACCACCAAGCAGGCGACGGTGAAGTGGAGCAAGGGATCGACGCCGCGAACCGTCGGCATGACGGTCGGCGTGCCGGCTGAATTGCTGGTGTCCGGCACCTATCTGATCTTCAGCGAGGTGAACTACCAGTACGTTCCGACGATCGGCTACGTCATGGGCAAGACGGGCGTCAATCTCAGCGACGTCGCCTATACCCGCCCGCGGCAGTCGACCTGTGTGATGTATAGCCCGGCGACTTCCTGCTGAGGTGAGGGCTGCCGCAACGGAGCCCGCCCGGCCCCGGGGCCGCAGTCGCATACGCGCCTGCGAACCGGAGCGACCGACACTACGGTCATTTGGACGAGCAGAACTCGGCGGCAAACAATCAAGGCAATAAAAAAGGCCGCGCAAGGCGGCCTTTCGTTGTCCAGATGGGCAATCGCATGCGCGATCGCCCGGCGTCGCTCAATTGGCGGCGCGGAGATTGTCGGCCGACGACTTGCCCGAACGGCGGTCCGCCACGATCTCGTAGGAGATCTTCTGGCCTTCCCGCAGCGTGCCGAGACCAGCGCGCTCGACGGCGCTGATGTGCACGAACACGTCGTTGCCGCCGTCGTCCGGCTGAATGAAGCCATAGCCCTTGGTTGCGTTAAACCACTTCACGGTTCCCATGCTCACGGGGTAGTTCCCTTCTCAGATACCAAATGCGTAGCCCAGTCTCCTGGGCTGGTTAGATCGAATTTTTGGAAGGGTCGTCAGCGTCTGAACCGGCTGTACCGGTAATAGCTAATCTCGTCCGGCCGAAAATCGATTGCGGGATATATTATTGGAAATGCCCGCGCAAAACAATCCTGAGCTGCGCGAGAGTGCATGATTTTTTGACGCGCCGGCTCGACGCCGACGCGCTGAATTGTCGCTGATTGCGCAAGGCTTGATCAATCCGCCGGGCCGGGCGGAACATTGCTCCGCCCAATGCCCCTAGCGCCGACGGAACTGGCCGCCGCGCTGCGCTGCGCCACGCGGAGGACCGCCGGGCGAGCTGGCACGCTCGTCCTTGTGGCGGAAGATCAGCCGGCCCTTTTCGAGGTCGTAGGGCGACATCTCGACCGTCACGCGGTCTCCCGCGAGCGTCTTGATGCGATTCTTTTTCATCTTGCCCGCGGTGTAGGCGACGATCTCGTGCCCCGCGTCGAGTTGTACCCGATAGCGTGCGTCGGGAAGGATTTCGGTGACCAGCCCTTCGAACTGGATCAGCTCTTCCTTAGCCATGTCTTTCTCCAGATCGATAGACGTCTAGTTTGGCCGTTGGTTGCGGTTTTGAGCGTGGTTTTTGGGTCTGCCCTCGCGATGCAGGAAAGCAACGCCTTGAATCGACCCGGCCTTACCGCCGCCTTGCGACGGCCGCTGGGGCTCCTGACGATTGCCTGGCAGAGACGCCATCTTAGCATTGGAACGACGGTGACGGCGAGGGCCTTTTGCGGCGGTGCCACCCTCGTTGGTCCGCGCATTCTGCATGCCAGGACGGCCACCGCGCTGAGGCGGCTTGGCCGGTGCAGCGGCCTCGCGGAGGCCGGGCGTGCGGCGATCGTCGCGCGGCAGCGAGATCTTGATCAGCCGTTCGATGTCGCGAAGGTAGGACAGCTCGTCCGATCCGGCCACGAGCGAAATCGCAACGCCCTCGGCGCCGGCGCGCGCCGTGCGGCCGATCCGGTGGACGTAGGTCTCGGGCACGTTCGGCAGGTCGAAATTGACGACATGGCTGACGCCGTCGACGTCGATGCCGCGGGCCGCGATGTCGGTTGCGACGAGGGTTCGGATCTCGCCGGTGCGGAACGCCGCCAGGGTGCGCTCGCGATGGTTCTGCGACTTGTTGCCGTGAATCGCCTGGGCGGGGATGCCGGCTCTTTCGAGGCTCTTCACGACCTTGTCGGCGCCGTGCTTGGTGCGGGTGAACACCAGCGCGCGGTTGACCGGCTCCTGCTTGAGCAACTGAGCCAGAAGGTTCGGCTTGGCCGAGTGGTCAACGTGGATGACGCGCTGGGCAATGCGCTCGACCGTCGAGGAGACGGGGGTCACCGCGACCCGCGCGGGGTCGCGCAGCATGGCGTCCGCGAGCTCGGCGATGTCCTTAGGCATGGTGGCCGAGAAGAACAGCGTCTGCCGCTTGATCGGCAGCTTGGCCACGATCTTCCGGATGTCGTTGATGAAGCCCATGTCGAGCATGCGGTCGGCTTCGTCGAGCACCAGGAACTCGACATGGGTCAGCTTCAAAGCGTTGCTCTGAACCAGATCGAGCAACCGGCCAGGGGTGGCAACCAGCACTTCGAGGCCGGGCATGATAGCGCGGACCTGGCGCCCCATCGGCACGCCGCCGATCGCGAGCGCCGAGCTCAGCCGGATGTGCCGGCCATAGGTGTTGAAGCTGTCGAGGATCTGACCCGACAATTCGCGGGTCGGGCTCAGCACCAGCACGCGTGCCGTCTTCGGCTGCGGCTTGATCCGGTTCTGCAGCAAGCGGTGCAGGATCGGCAGCGCAAACGAGGCCGTTTTGCCGGTTCCCGTCTGGGCGATGCCGATCACGTCGCGGCCTTCGAGCGCGAGCGGGATGGTCTGGGCCTGGATCGGGGTAGGGGTGGTGTAGTTCTCTTCCTTCAGCGCGCGCGTCAGCGCGTCGGCGAGGTTAAAATCCTGGAAGGATGTCAAAAGATGGGGCTTTCCATAAGAGGATAAGGCCCGTGTCGGCAGGCAGCCGGACGCGGGTGGGTGGTTGAGAGACACCCGCGTGTTTGGAGCGCCTAGATTGGATGGGTGAGAATGCGAAGCCAGAAGCTCTGGTCGAGCTAAAGAACACGCGGCTTGCAAAGATCCGGCCGATTCGCCCTGATCTACCAGCTATATGGAACAGATGGACGGCACTTTCAAGGCCGGTGCGCAACGGATTGGCTTTCCGGGTGGTACTCGGCTGCTTTAAATTTAGCCATTCAAAACAAAGTGCACAAATCCTGCGCTGTATGCCATCTGATTAATCATCGGGCTTGCTCAATCCGGCAGCAGAAGGTCGCGGTACCTCTCTGCGAGAACGCCTAGTTCCACTTTTATGTCAATGCCTTACCAGATGTGCACGGCATGGCACACTTCTTGCGATTCCTGCCTGCGCAGACCGCCGGCCGCCTTGGCTGCGAAGCAGGTCTGCGTCAGGGAGATATTACCTCATGCTTACTCGACTCACTCGGGAATTAACGGCGCCGTTCAGCCGCCGTCGCTGGCTGGCTGCTGCTGCCGGCCTGGCGCTCGGCGCAGCCGGCTTTGGCCCGGCCAAGGCCGCTGACGACACCATCAAGATTGGCGTTCTGCATTCTCTGTCCGGCACCATGGCCATCAGCGAGACCACGCTGAAGGACACGATCCTGTTCTTGATCGACGAACAGAACAAGAAGGGCGGCGTGCTCGGCAAGAAGCTCGAGGCCGTCGTGGTCGACCCCGCTTCGAACTGGCCGCTGTTCGCCGAGAAGGCGCGTGAGCTGATCACCAAGGACAAGGTCGCGGTCGTGTTCGGCTGCTGGACCTCGGTGTCGCGCAAGTCGGTGCTGCCAGTGTTCAAGGAGCTGAACAGCATCCTGTTCTACCCGGTCCAGTACGAAGGCGAGGAGAGCGAGCGCAACGTGTTCTACACCGGTGCGGCGCCGAACCAGCAGGCGATCCCGGCGGTCGACTACCTGATGAAGGAAGAGAAGGTGAAGCGCTGGGTGCTGGCCGGCACCGACTACGTCTATCCGCGCACCACCAACAAGATCCTCGAAGCCTACCTGAAGTCCAAGGGCGTGGCTCAGGACGACATCATGATCAACTACACGCCGTTCGGTCATTCCGACTGGCAGACCATCGTCGCCGACATCAAGAAGTTCGGCTCGGCCGGCAAGAAGACCGCCGTGGTCTCGACCATCAACGGCGACGCCAACGTTCCGTTCTACAAGGAGCTCGGCAACCAGGGCATCAAGGCCAAGGACATTCCGGTCGTCGCATTCTCGGTGGGTGAGGAAGAGCTCGCCGGCATCGACACCAAGCCGCTGGTCGGCCATCTCGCCGCCTGGAACTACTTCGAGTCGATCAAGACCCCGGCGAACGAGAAGTTCATCAAGGACTGGCAGGCCTACACCAAGAACCCGAAGCGCGTGACCAACGACCCGATGGAAGCGCATGTGATCGGCTTCAACATGTGGGTGAAGGCGGTGGAGAAGGTGAAGTCGACCGATCCGGACAAGGTCATCGACGCTCTCCCGGGCACCGAGGCGCCGAATCTGACCGGCGGCGTGTCGAAGATGCTGCCGAACCACCACATCACCAAGCCGGTGTTCATCGGCGAGATCAAGGGCGATGGCCAGTTCAGTGTCGTCTACAAGACCAAGGACCTCGTCCCCGGCGACGCCTGGTCGAAGGAGCTCGAGGGCTCGAAGGACCTGATCGGCGACTGGGTCGGCAAGAAGTGCGGCAATTTCAACGTCAAGACCAACAAGTGCCTGGGCTCGGGCTCCTGATCTCGGCCTGACGCGACCATGACGACAGGAGAAGGCGGCGATGTTGCCGCCTTCTCCCGACCTCCTGAACTCCTGCCGGGGTTGTCCAGTGCCTGCTCTTTTTCTGGCGATCATTCGCCGTCTGCTTGTTTTGCTCGCCCTGATCGCCGTTTCCGTTCCCGCCTTCGCAGCCAGTTTCGAAGAGTCCGTCGCGAAGTTCGCGAACGATGATTTCTCGGACACGGACGAGGCCGTCGGCGAGATCGCCGTGTCGGGCAACCCGCTGGCTTTCCCGATCATCAGCGCGCTCCAGGACGAGCGGCTGATGTTCGATGCCGACACCAAGAAGGTCTTCATCAAGCAGGCCGACGGCAGGATCATCGATGCTGCCACCGGCGCCGCCGTCGACAAACTGCCCGACAATGCCGCCGCCGTCAGCCTCAACAACCGGCTGCGCCGCAGCGTCGATGCCGCGCTCGGTGGTTTGACGCTGCTGTCGCCGGATACCAACACGCGCCTGACCGCCGCAAGATCGGTGTTCAAGTCGCATGACGAGGCGACGTTGCCGACGGTGGAGTCGGCGCTCGCCAAGGAAACCAATCGCGCCGTGAAGCAGGCGCTGACCGAGGCGCGTGCCGCCATCCTCCTGTTCAAGTCTGACGCCAGCGAGGTCGACAAGCTCGAAGCCGTCGCCACCGTGAGGGCGCGCGGCGACCAGGAAGCCCTGGCGCTGCTGACGGAGATCGGCGGCGCGGACCAGCCGGCAACCGTCGCCAAGGCCGCGGCGAGCGCGATCTCGTCGATCCAGAGCTCGCTCGCAATCTGGTCCGGCGTGCAGAACGCCTGGTACGGCCTGTCGCTCGGCTCGGTGCTGCTGCTGGCGGCCATCGGCCTTGCCATCACCTTCGGCGTCATGGGTGTCATCAACATGGCCCATGGTGAGATGGTGATGCTCGGCGCCTACACCACCTTCGTCGTCCAGGAGGTCATCCGCACGCGCTACCCGGCGCTGTTCGACTATTCGCTGCTGATTGCCGTCCCGCTCGCCTTCCTGGTGGCCGGCGCGATCGGCGTGCTGATCGAGCGTACCATCATTCGCTTCCTCTACGGGCGTCCGCTGGAGACGCTGCTCGCCACCTGGGGCCTGTCGCTGATCCTGCAGCAGGCGGTGCGCACGGCGTTCGGTCCGACCAACCGCGAGGTCGGCAATCCCTCCTGGATGAGCGGTGCGTTCGAACTCGGCCAGATCACCATCACCTACAACCGGCTCTGGATCCTCTGCTTCACGATGGCCGTGTTCGCCATCCTGCTGGCGATGCTGCGTTACACCGCGCTCGGCCTGGAGATGCGTGCAGTGACGCAGAACCGGCGCATGGCGGCGTCGATGGGCATCGCGACCTCGCGGGTCGATGCGCTCACCTTCGGGCTCGGCTCCGGTATTGCCGGCATCGCCGGGGTGGCGCTGTCGCAGATCGACAATGTCAGTCCGAATCTCGGCCAGAGCTACATCATCGACTCCTTCATGGTCGTGGTGTTCGGCGGCGTCGGCAATCTCTGGGGCACCTTGGTCGGCGCCTTCACGCTCGGCATTGCCAACAAGTTCCTGGAGCCGGTCGCCGGCGCCGTGCTCGGCAAGATCGCGATCCTGGTGCTGATCATCCTGTTCATTCAAAAGCGCCCGCGCGGGCTGTTCGCGCTCAAGGGCCGGGCGGTGGAAGCATGATGCCGCACGTCCTCACCCGGTCGCTGGACCGCGCTGCGACCGTCTTCGTGCTCGTCGTCGCCGCCTGCGGCGTGCTGATCCCGCTGTCCAACCTGCTGCTGCCGGCCGGTTCGGCGCTGCAGGTGCCGACCTATCTGGTCGCGCTGTGGGGAAAATATGTCTGCTACGCGATCCTGGCGCTCTCCATCGACCTGATCTGGGGTTATTGCGGCATCCTCTCGCTCGGTCACGGCGCGTTCTTCGCGCTCGGCGGCTATGCGATGGGCATGTATCTGATGCGCCAGATCGGCACCCGGGGCGTCTATGGCAATCCGATCCTGCCGGACTTCATGGTGTTCCTGAATTATTCCAAGCTGCCCTGGTACTGGCACGGCTTCGACATGTTCTGGTTCGCGGCTTTGATGGTGCTCGTGGTGCCCGGCCTGCTCGCCTTCTGCTTCGGCTGGCTCGCCTTCCGCTCGCGCGTCACCGGCGTGTATCTGTCGATCATCACCCAGGCGATGACCTACGCGCTGCTGCTCGCCTTCTTCCGCAATGATTTCGGCTTCGGCGGCAACAACGGCCTGACGGACTTCAAGGACATCCTCGGCTTCAACGTCCAGGCGGAAGGCACCCGCGCCGCGCTGTTCGCGCTGAGCTGTCTCGCGCTCATTCTGGCGTTCCTGATCTGCCGGGCCGTCGTGTCGTCGAAGCTCGGCAAGGTGCTGATCGCGATCCGCGACGCCGAGTCGCGGACGCGTTTCCTCGGTTATCGTGTCGAGTCCTACAAGCTGTTCGTGTTCACGCTGTCGGCGTGCATGGCCGGCGTCGCAGGCGCGCTCTACGTTCCTCAGGTCGGCATCATCAATCCGTCCGAGTTCGCGCCCGGCAATTCGATCGAGGCCGTGATCTGGGTCGCGGTCGGCGGCCGAGGCACGCTGGTAGGTGCTGCGCTCGGCGCCGTCGTCGTGAACTACGCGAAGACGTTCTTCACCTCGGGCGTGCTGGCGCCGTACTGGCTGTTCATGCTCGGCGCATTGTTCGTGCTCGTCACTCTGCTGCTGCCCAAAGGCATCATCGGCACCTTCAATTCCTGGTGGGATCAGCTCGGCAGCAGGAGGCTGAACGCCGAGAGCGCCGCCCGCGAGGACGGCGTCACCGAACCCAAGATGGCGGAGTGAGCGCATGAACGTGATGGACACCCGCGCGACGTCGTCGCTGCTCTATCTCGACGGCGTGCACGTCTCGTTCGACGGCTTCCACGCCATCAACAATCTCTCGCTGACGCTCGAGCCCGGCGAGATGCGCGCCATCATCGGCCCGAACGGGGCCGGCAAGACCACGATGATGGACATCATCACCGGCAAGACCAAGCCCGACGAGGGCACGGTGCTGTTCGACGGCAAGACGGATCTCACCCGCCTCGACGAGACCCGCATCGCCGAGCTCGGGATCGGCCGCAAGTTTCAGAAGCCGACGGTGTTCGAGAGCCAGTCGGTCGAGGACAACCTGCTGCTCGCGCTCAATGTCGATCACAGCGTCAAGGGCACGCTGTTCTGGCGCGGCTCGAGGAGCGAGTCCGAGCAGATCGACCGGGTGCTCGAGACCGTGCGGCTCAAGGATGCCAGACGCAAGCTCGCCGGCAGCCTGTCGCACGGCCAGAAGCAGTGGCTGGAGATCGGCATGCTCCTGGCACAGGACCCGAAGCTGCTGCTGGTCGACGAACCGGTCGCTGGCATGACCGACGTCGAGACGCATCAGACGGCTGAGCTGCTCAAGGAAATCAACAAGGATCATACCGTCATGGTCGTCGAGCACGACATGACCTTCGTGCGCGAGCTCGGCGTCAAGGTCACCTGCCTCCACGAAGGCACGGTGCTGGCCGAGGGTACCATCGATCAGGTGTCGTCGAACGATCGGGTGATCGAAGTGTATCTGGGGCGCTAGGCGATGTTGGACGTCAAGGACATCAACCTCTATTACGGCGCCGCCCAGGCGCTGCGCGGCGTCTCGATCGCGGCGGAGCCCGGCAAGGTCACCTGCGTGCTCGGCCGCAACGGCGTCGGCAAGACCTCGCTGCTGCGGGCGCTGGTCGGACAATATCCGCTGGCCTCCGGCAGCATCACCTTCGATGGCGCCGACATCACCCATCTCAAGCCCTATGAACGGGCGCGCAAGGGCATCGGCTTCGTGCCGCAGGGGCGCGAGATCTTCCCGCTGCTCACGGTGGAGGAGAACCTCAAGACCGGCTTCGGACCGCTGAAGCGCAGCGATCGCAGCATCCCGGACGACGTGTTCTCGCTGTTTCCGGTGCTGGAATCGATGCTCGGCCGCCGCGGCGGCGATCTTTCCGGCGGCCAACAGCAGCAGCTTGCGATCGGCCGTGCCATGGTGATGCGGCCAAAGCTCCTGCTTCTCGACGAGCCGACCGAGGGCATCCAGCCCTCGATCATCAAGGACATCGGCCGGGCGATCTCGTATCTGCGCAATCTCGGCAACATCGCGATCGTCCTGGTCGAGCAGTATCTCGACTTTGCCTGCGAACTCGGCGACAACTTCGCCGTCATGGATCGCGGCGCGGTGAAGTTCACCTGCACCCGCGCCAATCTCGATCAGGCCGAGATCAGCCGCCAGATGGCGCTGTGATCATCACGTAGCTTCTCGACGCGGTCTCGCCCGCGTCTGGTCCCAGGGGAGGGGATCGATGCGGGCCGATCCCGCCAGCGCCGCTGCCGACATCTTCGAGGCCAACCGCGCCCGAGGCGCGGTGCGCTTCGACGTGCGGCTGCAGGATGGCATGACGCGGCGCCATCATCTGCATGAATCCGGCTCGCTGCGGGTGCGCTTTCCCTCGCCCGAGGACGACGGTCTGTCGGCGATGTTCGTCAACACGGCCGGCGGCATCGCCGGCGGTGACCACTTTGCGATCGAGGTCACAGCCGGCGAAGGTAGCCGCATGACGCTTTCGAGCGCCGCGGCCGAAAAGGTCTATCGCGCCGCTGGCAAGCCCGCAGAGCTCGATATCGCGCTGACCGCCCATGCGGGTGCCCACATCTCCTGGCTGCCGCAGGAGACCATCCTGTTCGACCGCGCCCGCATCCATCGCCGGATCGACATCGACCTTGCCGATACCGCCTCGCTGTTGTTGTGCGAGATCGTCGTGTTCGGCCGCACCGCGATGGGCGAGCGCATGCGTGAGGGCGAATTCGTCGATCGCTGGCGGCTGCGGCGCGGCGGCAAGCTGGTGTTCGCCGAGACGGTCCGCCTCGACGGCGACGTCGGCGACAAGCTGGCGCAGCCGGCCATCGCCAACGGCGGCGCGGCCATCGGGACCGCGCTGATCGTGCCGGGCGACGCCGCGCTGGTCGAGCGCATCCGGGAGAGCCTGCCGGCCTTCCGGGGAGAGGTCGCGCTGTCGGCCTGGAATGGATTTGCAATGGCCCGCTTCTGTGCCCAAGATGCCGCAAGCCTGCGCGCCGACATGATGGCGGTGCTCGGCTGTGCTTCGAATGGACCGCTGCCGCGGCTGTGGCTCAACTAGACGTTTACCAACTGATGACTACCAAAAGACCATCACCAGAGAGTCCGCATGAACCTGTCTCCCCGCGAAAAGGACAAGCTCCTGATCTCGATGGCCGCCATCGTGGCCCGCCGCAGGCTCGATCGCGGCGTCAAGCTGAACCACCCCGAAGCGGTCGCGATCATCTCCGACTTCATCCTGGAAGGCGCGCGTGACGGCCGCACCGTGGCCGAGCTGATGCAGGCCGGCGCCCAGGTCCTGACCCGTGACCAGGTGATGCCCGGCATCCCCGAGATGATCCACGACATCCAGGTCGAGGCGACGTTTCCGGACGGCACCAAGCTGGTCACGGTGCACGAGCCGATCCGCTAAGTCATTGCACGTCATTCGGGGACAGCGCGCAGCGCTGGGCCCGGAATCCAGAGGTGGCTTGAAAACAATCGTTTGAGATTCCGGGCTCGGTCCTGCGGACCGCCCCGGAATGACGGAGAAAAAGCGAAATGATCCCCGGCGAACTCTTCATCCAGGACGGCGAGATCGAGCTCAATGCCGGCCGCAAGACCGTGACCCTGTCGGTCGCAAATACCGGCGACCGGCCGATCCAGGTCGGCTCGCACTACCATTTCTTCGAGACCAATCCGGCGCTGAAGTTCGATCGCAGACGCGCGCGCGGCATGCGGCTCGACATCGCGGCCGGCACGGCCGTGCGCTTCGAGCCTGGCCAGACCCGCGACGTGCAACTGGTGGCGCTCGCCGGCAAGCGCATGGTCTACGGCTTTCGCGGCGACGTCATGGGCAAGTTGTAAGCCGATGCTGACCGGATTACGCCTCGTCTCCGAAGCCGCCGAGCTGGCGGCGCGCCGTCACGCCGGCCAGCAGCGCAAGGGCCGCGACGAGGAGCCTTACATCAATCATCTCGCCGAGGTCGCAAACATCCTGTCGGCAACCTGCGACGGCGAGGACGCCGAGCTCGTCGCGGCAGGCTGGCTGCACGACACCATCGAGGACACCGATACGGCCTCTGACGAGCTCGCGGAGCGCTTTGGGCGTCGTGTTGCCGACCTCGTCGTGGAAGTCACAGATGACATGACCCTGCCGAAGAGCGAGCGGCGCCAGGTCCAGGTCATCGCCGCGCCCGGCAAGTCCGCTGGTGCCAAGCAGATCAAGATCGCCGACAAGATCAGCAACATCCGCGCCCGAATCTTCTTCGAGCCGGACCTGGAGCAGCAGCTCGAGCTGATGGAGTATCTCGGCTGGGCCGAGCAGGTCGTCGCCGGCTGCCGCGGTGTCAACGCGCGGCTCGATGTGCTGTTCGATGAGACGGTTGCGAATGCGAGGGCGACGTTGTGAGCGTATTGGCTCGCATGCGCCCTGCTGCTGTCTGCGGCCTGCGTGCGGCATCGGCTCTTGCAGCATTTGCCTCTGCTGCTTGGGCGGCCGACGATCAGCGCTGGCGCATTTTCGAACAGGACGGGGGAGCGCTGCTATCTCCGAGTCATAGCGATGAGGCCACCGACGATGTCGGTTCGCCCTCCTTTCGCTGCAAGGCCAAATCCGGGACCATCGCCGTCACGGGAGATGCCGGCCAGGAGCTTCGCAATGCGGTCGCTGATCTTCTGCGGTCCAACGGCTATCCGCAGGTCGAGATGGTCCCGGCGAGCCGGTTCGGGCAAGCCCTCCTGAGCGTGTCCTACAGCGAGGCGGGATCGGTCTGGGAGTATAGCTTTGAGTTGGAGGCGGATGCGCCCGCCTTCGATGCGTTTAAGCGGTCCGGACGATTGACGTTCAAAGTCGGCAAGACCGTCGTTCGCGAGGAGTTCAAGGCGGGTCTTGAGAACGTCGCCAAGTTTCAATCGATCTGCGCGCGTCCCAAATGAGCCGCACCGGATATATTTGAGAGCTAGAGGCTGGAGCACGACATGTCCGTCAAGATCAAGCGTTCCGTCTACGCCGACATGTTCGGCCCGACCACCGGTGACAAGGTCCGGCTCGCCGACACCGACCTGATCATCGAGGTCGAGAAGGACTTCACCACCTATGGTGAGGAGGTGAAGTTCGGCGGCGGCAAGGTCATCCGTGACGGCATGGGCCAGTCGCAGGCGACCAACAAGCAGGGCGCCGCCGACACGGTCATCACCAATGCGTTGATCGTGGATCACTGGGGTGTCGTGAAGGCCGACGTCGCGATCAAAGAGGGCATGATCTCAGCGATCGGCAAGGCCGGCAATCCGGACATCCAGCCCGGCGTCACCATCGTGATCGGCCCGGGCACCGACGTGATCGCGGGCGAGGGCAAGATCCTCACCGCCGGCGGTTTCGACAGCCACATCCATTTCATCTGCCCGCAGCAGATCGAGCACGCGCTGATGAGTGGCGTCACCTCGCTGCTCGGCGGCGGCACCGGCCCGTCGCACGGCACCTTCGCCACCACCTGCACGCCCGGCCCCTGGCACATCGGGCGCATGATGCAGTCGTTCGACGCGTTCCCTGTGAACCTCGGCATCTCCGGCAAGGGCAACGCGTCGCGCCCGGCCGCGCTGGTCGAGATGGTCAAGGCCGGCGCCTGCGCGCTGAAGCTGCACGAGGACTGGGGCACGACGCCGGCGGCGATCGACAATTGTCTCTCGGTCGCCGACGATCACGACGTGCAGGTCATGCTGCACTCGGACACGCTGAACGAGTCGGGCTTCGTCGAGGACACCATCAAGGCCTTCAAGGGCCGCACCATCCACGCCTTCCACACCGAAGGCGCCGGCGGCGGGCACGCGCCTGATATCATCAAGGTCGCCGGGCTGAAGAACGTGCTGCCGTCGTCGACCAACCCGACGCGTCCGTTCACGCGCAACACCATCGACGAGCATCTGGACATGCTGATGGTGTGTCACCATCTCGACCCGTCGATCGCAGAGGATCTCGCCTTCGCCGAGAGCCGCATCCGCAAGGAGACGATCGCGGCGGAGGACATCCTGCACGATCTCGGCGCGCTCTCGATGATGTCATCGGATTCGCAGGCGATGGGCCGGCTCGGCGAGGTCATCATCCGGACCTGGCAGACCGCCGACAAGATGAAGAAGCAGCGCGGCGCGCTGCCGCAGGACAAGGGCAAGGACAACGACAATTTCCGCGTCAAGCGCTACATCGCCAAATACACGATCAACCCGGCGATTGCGCATGGCGTGTCGAAGCTGATCGGCTCGGTCGAGAAGGGCAAGCTCGCCGACCTCGTGCTGTGGTCGCCCGCCTTCTTCGGCGTCAAGCCGGACTGCGTCATCAAGGGCGGCACCATCGTCGCCGCGCCCATGGGCGATCCGAACGCCTCGATCCCGACCCCGCAGCCGGTGCATTACCAGCCGATGTTCGGCGCGTTCGGCAAGTCGTTGACGGCTTCGTCCGTGATCTTCACCTCGAAGGCGGCCATCACCGGCGGGCTCGCCCGCAAGCTCGGCCTTTCGAAGAAGCTCTACGCGGTGCAGAACACCCGCGGCAGGATCTCGAAGAAGAGCATGATCCACAATGATGCGACGCCCAATATCGAGGTCGATCCGGAGACATACGAGGTGCGGGCCGACGGCGAGCTCCTGACCTGCGAGCCGGCCGAGGTGCTGCCCATGGCGCAGCGCTACTTCATGTACTAAGCTCCCGCCCGGTACCAGAACCAGAAAAGTACCGGGAGGACGAGTTCGTGATCTATGTCGTTGCCACCTTGACCATCAAGCCCGAAACCCGTGCGGAATTCATCGCCGCTGCGGCTGCCTGCATTGCGGGGACCCGCAAAGAACCCGGCAATATCGCCTATGATTTGCATGAGAGCGTCACCGACCCGAGCAAGATGGTCTTCGTCGAGCAGTGGGAGAACGCCGAGGCCTTGGTGCCGCACCGCGCGACCGAGCACATGAAGACGTTCGGGCGCGTCGCGGTCAAATGCATGTCGGCCCCGCCGAAGATCGAGATCATCACGCCTGAGAAGGTCGATGTCCGCTGAGCGGAATAAGAGTGAGCGCAATAAGAGAATGAGAGTTTCAGCATGATCCGCGCGACACGCGTGCTCGGGCAGCATCGTTGGAAGGAGGCTGCCGCCGATTCCATCCTGCTCGATTTCGATGACCGGCACCGGCGGCGGCTGGTGATGACCGGAACGCGTGGGCTGGAGTTTCTGCTGGACCTCGAGCACGCTACCGCATTGCGCGGTGGCGATGCCCTGGTGCTGGAGGACGGCCGGCTGATCGAGGTCGTGGCGGCGGCCGAGCCGCTGCTCGAGATCCGGGCTTCCGATCCGCATCATCTGGTGCGGCTGGCCTGGCACCTCGGCAACCGGCACCTGCCGACGCAGATCATGGCCAAGAGCCTGCGCATCCGCCGCGACCACGTGATCGAGGCCATGGTCAAGGGTCTCGGCGCGCGCGTCATCGAGATCGAGGCACCGTTCGATCCGGAAGGCGGCGCCTACGCCGAGCCCAGCCATGCGCACGGCCACGATGATCATGATCACCACGGTCACGATCATCATCACGATCATGCCGGGCACGATCACGCGCATCACGGCCACGACGACGGCCATGCACATGATCATCACGTGCATGACGAGCACTGCGGCCATGACCATCACGATCACGGTCATTCCCATGCTCATGAGCACAAATGAGGAGGGGGCTCGGCCGGCTGCAATCAGGGCCGCGGATTCGGCTGCGCTGTATCGGCTGCTGACATGGCTGTCGCCGGCGTTTCCGATCGGCGGCTTCTCCTATTCGAGCGGCATCGAATGGGCCGTGGAGGCAGGCGACATCGGCGATGCGGCGGAGCTGCGCGGCTGGCTCGCGACGATGCTGACCAACGGCTCCGGCTTCTGCGACGCGGCTTTCCTCGCGCACGCGTATCGCGCGGTCGAGCTCGACGATATGGCCAGCCTCCGCGAGGTGGCCGAGCTTGCGGCCGCGTTCGTACCGTCGCGCGAGCGTCAGCTCGAAACCACCGCGCAGGGCCGGGCCTTCATCGAGATCGCGCGGTCCGCCTGGAACTGCGCAGGCCTCGACGAGGCGGTGGCGCGCTGTGAGACCATCGTCTATCCGGTCGCCGTGGGGCTGGTCGGCGCGCTTCACGGCGTTCCTCTGGGACCCCTGCTGCACGGCTTTCTGCACGCCCTGACGTCGAACTGGATTTCCGCCGGCAGTCGTCTCGTACCGTTGGGGCAGACCGACAGCCAGCGCGTGCTCGCCGCGTTGGAACCTGTCGTCGCCGCGACGGCGGACCGCGCTCTGCTCGCCTCGCTCGATCACATCGGCGGCGCAACGTTCCGCTCCGATCTCGCAAGCCTTCATCACGAGACGCAATATACAAGGCTGTTTCGGTCGTGATGAAGCGGGGCAACGGCTGCTCGATCACGGCCCCGCGCGGTCGCGCGCACGACAGAAGGATAAATGACATGGCATCGTCTCACGGTCCGCTCCGCGTTGGCGTCGGTGGCCCGGTCGGGTCCGGCAAGACTGCGTTGATGGATCTGCTCTGCAAGTCGATGCGGGAGCACTACGACATCGCTGCGATCACCAACGACATCTACACCAAGTGGGACGCGGAGTTTCTCGTTCGCTCGGGATCGCTGACTCCGGATCGTATCGCCGGCGTGGAGACCGGCGGCTGCCCGCATACTGCGATCCGCGAGGACGCGTCCATGAACCTCGCCGCCGTGGCCGACATGCGAGCCAAGTTTCCCGGACTCGACCTGGTGTTGATCGAGTCGGGCGGCGACAACCTCGCCGCAACGTTCTCGCCGGAACTCGCCGATATCACGATCTACGTCATCGACGTCGCGGCGGGCGACAAGATCCCGTCGAAGGGCGGACCGGGTATCACCCGCTCCGACCTTCTGGTGATCAACAAGATTGACTTGGCACCCCATGTGGGCGCTTCTCTGGAGAAGATGGAGACGGATGCCAAGCGCATGCGCGGCTCACGGCCCTTCGTCATGACCAACCTGAAGAAGAGCCAGGGGCTTGACCGGATCATCGGCTTCATCGAAGCCAAGGGCGGTCTGAAGCCGTCGGCCTGAGCGCGGGGACGGATCTGCGTCGCACGGCTCTTCGTTGCTCGATGCGTCTGCTGGAATGACCGACGCAAAAAAGCCTCATCCGGCCGGAACAACTTGAGCCCTCGGGTGTTGCCTCGACCCGGGGTGCGCCTTGCCCAAGGCGTCTCGGCGCCGATGCACCGGTATCCTGGGATCGCTATCCGCTGATCGCTCCGATCACTTCCGATCGCCCCGAGGTGCGTCCTTGAGTTGCAGGCCCGGTTATTGGATGACTCGTCTCCTCCTTCGCCAACCCTTTACTTCAGAGTGAACGAGTGCTCCGGCTGGGTGTCATCATCGGTTTGATCGCGCTGGTCGGGACGGCGCTGTCCGGCTTGGCCGCCTATCGCGTACACGACCAGGAGCTGGCGCTCGATCGCATTGCGCTGGCCCGTGCCATCGACGTCCATGCCAGCCTCGTCCAGGACCGGCTGACCGAACGTGAGCTGCTGGCCCGGGTGGCCTCCGGGCTGTTCCGCGCTCCCTCCGTGATCAAGGCAAATATGCTGGAGCCGCTGCGATCGTCGATCTACGCGTTCAAGACCGACTTCGTGGTGGCATCGTGGATCGCACGGCTGCGGCCGGATGAGCTCCCCATCGCGCAAGCCGAGCTGCGTCAGGCTGGCTTCCCGAATCCAACCATTCGCAATTTCGACGACATGCCGCTCGGGCCGAACGTCGATCGTCCGTTGGACGTTCTGATGGATCTCGAGCCACGCAATGCCGAGACCTCGAAGCTTCCCGGTATCGCACTCGACCGGCAGCCGATCGTCGGACCGATGCTCGCGCGTGCCATGGCCGAGGGCAAGCCGGTCGCATCCGATCCCACTCCGCTGGTGCGGAGCGATGGTCCGATCGGGATCGTGCTGGCAGCCCCGGTTGTCCCGCAAGGTGCCACTGCGCCGGCGGGCTTCGTGACGTTTTCCTACGAGATCGGGCCACTGCTGCTCACCAATGACGATCTGTCGTTGTTCTCGGTGGCGTTGAAGGATCCGCGCAACGCCTCGGATGAGCTGGTTGCCAACGATCAGGGGGCGGTGACGAGCCGGACCCGCAGGCCGGACGATCCTGCTCCGTCGTCGACCCGCACCGTGGCCTTCGGCAATCACGACTGGTCGCTGGTCTATTACGCCAAGGGCAATGCGGTCCGGCGCGCGCAACAGACCGCGGCGATCGTCGGCGTCATCGGGATGGCGCTGACCGGTATCATCTGCGGCCTGTTCGGCTACGTCGCCTACAACAATCTGCGCCTGAGCCGCGAAATCCAGGTGCGGATCGGCTTCGAGCGCCGACTGACGGCGGTCATCGACGAGCTGAACCACCGGGTCAAGAACATCCTGGCGGTGATCCAGTCCATCGTGACGCGCACGCTGCGTCATGGCAGCGACATGGACGTCGCACGCGAGCTGCTGATCGGACGGATCCATGCGATGTCGAACGTCGTCACGCTGCTCAGCGAGAGCCAATGGCAAGGCGTGCAATTGCGCGGACTGTTCGAAGCTCGCGCGATCCCGCATGCGGACAGGATTGCGGTCAACGGACCCGACATCACCGTGAGCGCGCGTGCCGCGCAGAGCCTGTCGCTGCTGTTTTTCGAACTCGCCTCGCACTCGGACGAAGGCCTCTCGCTCGTGGGAAAGCACCCGCACATCACCGCCAAATGGGAGGTGACCGGCGAGGAGCCGAATGCCGTCTTCCACTTCCGTTGGGAGGAATTGAACACCAGTGAAGCAACGCGGCGGCCGGACAGCGATTTCGGACTGATCCTGCTCGATCGCGTGGCACCGGAGGCGCTCGGCGGCACGTCAAAGCGCTTCTTCACCGAGGCGAGCTATGTGTATGAGCTGACCGCTCCGATGGAGACGGTGATCGACATGACCGAGCGCGATCGCACCGAGCAATTCTCCGCGCCGGTGCATCCGGCGCGATAGCCGCAGCGCTCGTCGGCAAACAGGATGCCAGGGCGCACGATGCCCGAGTGCAAGTGATCAACAACAACAAGAAGAGGCGGCTCTTTCGCGAGCCGCCTCTTTGCTGGTTCGGTTGCGACGGCTTGGCTGATCAGCCGCCGCTGCCGCCGATCACCGCCCGCACGGTCTCGTCCGGGCCGAAATCCTCGGCGCCTTCGACATAGAGCAGCGCTGCCAGCTTCGAGCGCGCGCGGTTCACGCGGCTCTTGATGGTGCCCACCGCGCAGCCGCAGATCGCTGCCGCATCCTCGTAGGAGAAGCCCGATGCACCGACCAGGATCAGCGCCTCGCGCTGGTCCTGAGGCAGCTTCTCGAGCGCCGCGCGGAACTCCTCGAACTCGAGATGCGCGCCCTGCGAGGGATGCGTCTTGAGCGTCTTGGCGTAGTTCCCTTCGGCATCCTCCACTTCGCGCCGGCGTTTGCGGTAGTCGGATCGGAACAGGTTGCGCAGGATCGTGAACAGCCAGGCAGGCAGATTCGATCCCGGTTGAAACGAGTCGATGTTGGCCAGCGCCCGGAGCAGGGTTTCCTGCACGAGGTCGTCGGCACGATCGCTGTTACCACTCAAGGAAATCGCAAATGCGCGAAGGCTGGGGACGGCCGCGAGGATATCGTCCCTCAAGGAATCAGTGAGAGGCATTCACTCCCTCCCGTCGGTTTGGTCGTTGGATCCCCCGCCGTTCTCCACGTGGGACTGTGCTGCCGGCGCATCAAGCTTCCGCACCAGTTCCGCGAAGCGGTCCGGCACTCCCTGACGGACGACGTCGTCGTACATCGCGCGGAGTTGATGACCGATTCTGGATTGAATTTCCGCGTTCAGTCCGCCGGGCTTGCGCGGTGCCGCATTCTTGCTGGCTTGAGACTTTACATCTTTCATGACCTTTTCCACGTTTCCCCGAGAGTTAAGTCCCTGAAGCTTCAAGAATTATTCTCGCCACCGAGAGGGTCTGTCGGGAACTAATGCGACGGGGCGATAAAAGTTCCACGCGTTTGGGGAACTTTTCGTCGGTTCGGGCGTAATCAGCCCATCATGGAACCCGGGCGGGAAGCCCAGATGACCGAATGGAGTGGGGATGAGCCGATCACAGCTTGTTGCTGAACATTTGCCGCTGTTGCGCCGGTATGCGAGGGCCCTCACCGGTAGCCAGGGTTCCGGAGACGCCTATGTCGGAGCGATGCTCGAGGCGCTGATTCAGGATCCCGCTCTGCTGGACGAGCGCTATGGCCCGCGGGCTGCGCTGTTCCGGCTGTTCACGCAGATCTGGAACTCGGTGGCGCTCAACGACGACGCCGAAGTGGCGACTCTGCCGATGCCGCCGGAGCGGCGCCTCTCCAACATCACCCCCTTGCCCCGCCAGGCCTTCCTGCTGCTCTCGCTCGAGGGTTTTCCCGAGGAGGAAGTGGCCTTCATCCTCGACATCGACGTCGCGGAAACCCGCCGGCTGGCGGATGCAGCCGGACGTGAGCTCGCCGCCGAGATCGCCACCGATGTCCTGATCATCGAGGATGAGACCTTCATCGCGATGGACCTCGAGAGCCTCGTCAAGAACCTCGGTCACAACGTGATCGGCGTGGCCCGCACCCATGCCGACGCGGTGGCTCTGGCCAAGAACAAGAAGCCCGGTCTGATCCTGGCTGATATTCAGCTCGCGGATGGTTCGTCCGGCCTGGATGCCGTCAACGAGCTGCTGCGCACCTTCGAAGTGCCGGTGGTCTTCATTACCGCCTATCCGGAGCGCTTCCTCACGGGTGAGCGGCCCGAACCGGCGTTCCTGATCTCAAAGCCGTTCCAGCCGGCCATGGTGTCGGCAGTCGCCAGCCAGGCTCTGTTCTTCCAGCGCAACTCGCGCAACAGGATGCCGAAGCCGGCGGCCTGATCAAGCCGCGCGCACAACGTCGCCCCGGCGCGTTCCTCACGGAGCGCGCCGGATTTCGTTGCAGCATCGAAGACGAGATCAGCAGCCGCGGCACACGCCGTTGAGCCGTGCCTTCAGCGTCGCGTCATTCGGCTTGGTCTCTTGGAGCTTCAACGTTGTCTCCTCAAGCCGGATGATTGCGGACGTCCGTCGAGGCGCGAACACGATCGGCACGAGAAAAGTGAGATCGCCGTCCGCCAGTTCCGGCGGCGGTGGCGCAAATGGTTGGGCTCGCTCCACCATGGCGAGCGCTTCCCGGTCGAGCGCGGGGTCACCGGTCGTTTCGGCCAGCACCGCCGAGATCAGGTGGCCTTCGCGGTCGATGTGAAACAGGACCTTGGCCGTCCCGCCCTGATCCGAGGCCTGCAGCGGATAGCGACGCTGAACCTTCAATTGTGCGACGAGGTTCTTGATCCAAGTGTCCCTGGCGCCGTCGGCCGCTGCAATCCCGGGAAACAGGCACACGAGAACCAGCGCCAGTCCAAACCCTCTCCATACGCCGACGCGATCCAGCGAGCTCAGCATCCCTGCCCCCACGCGCGCGGACCATGAACGCAGCCGCGCTGCTTCAACATATAACCGGGACGAAAAGGGGATAAAGCGCCGCGAATGTCGGGGCAGCGATCTGACCGGAAGGGCGGATCAGAAAAGAATGCGGGGCACCGCCGGCATCACCACGGCGGTGCCCCGCGTCGCCGGTCAATGGGGCAGGGGGAATAACCGGCTGCCGAGATGACGCGCGACCCGAAAAGTCGTTCCGCGTGAGATCGAATTTTTTGGCGCCATGAAATTGAAGAATACCGCCGCAGTTTACACACGGTTAAGTGATTTGCCCAACCGAGAACCCAGTTCCTGCGACTTACGTTGGTATGCCGATCGCCTTACGGCGAGGGGAGCAGAGACATGTCGCAGACCAGGAAGGTTATCGTTTTGGGTTCGCTTGCGGCTTCCGCGATGCTCGTGGGCGCAATGCAACTGGCTTCAGGCCATGATCTTGGCGCCAACCTGCCGGTTCAGAGCCCCTCTCCCCAGCCGATCGTCGCAACCGCGAATGACGTGAACCGGGCCGCCAAGGCTGACCGCGCCAAACAAAACGGTACTGCGGCGCCGTCGCAGACTGTGTCGATCAAGCTGGCAGCCTTCGCGGAGACCTCCTTCTTGGTGCGGCTTCCCTTCAACCCCACGGGTGTAAGCGCGGGCTCGTTACCATCGCCGCAGGGATCGCAGCTCATCACCACCGGCAACGAGCGGCAGGCCGTCAAGCATCCGGTGGCGTGCGAGCCGTCGGTGTCCGTGCTGACGGAGATCGCCAAGCGCCTGCAACCGGGACGGTGTGTGACTTAGTTACAGCCCCTCGCACCAGGCCCGCGGCTCAAGCGGCGGATCAACGCCTGGCAAATGATAAAAGCCGTCCGATGACGGTCAGGGGCAGTCCTCACTCTGCGGGAGTTTGCTCCTCCGCGGCTGGGCGGCTGACCATGAATCCGAGCGCCAGACCGCCCAAAGCCAGAATGGGAATCAGCCGCTTGATGCCAATCATGCGGACGATCTGCAGGCCGCTAGCCAACAACATCGGGTCTGCGAAAGCAGATTGGACTGCCGACCGCGCCGTTTCCGCGGTCCGCGCGGCACGACTCTCGATTGCGCGCTTGCGCGCCATGTAGCTGATTGCGGCCATCAACGTCACCACGAAGAAGATGGCGGCACCTGTGAGGCACGCGGCCACGAGCCCGTAACGATCCAGGACGGCGACAAAAGCTGCGGCGCACAGAAAGCTCGTGGTTACGAACAGTCCGACCGCTGCAGCGATTGCGAGCGATGTGAGCCGAACGGCATGCCCGGTCGATTCCTGGAAGTCCGCAATCAGGCGCTGCAGCATGTCATTCTCCTCCTCGTCTCGTTCATCTGCGCAACAAACTCAAATCGGCGCCGATAACGCGGCGCCGAAACAAGACGACCTCTGGATTTCAGGGGCCAACCCTCAGCGTCTCCAGGCGGCGCCGATGAGAAATCCGAGTCCGAGCGCAAGACCCACGGTGGCGAGTGGGCGATGGGAGATCACGTCCTCAAGGCGCTCCTCCAGCGAGTTTGCGGCATCCTGGGCTGCACCAAACATCGCAGTGCCGCGCTCGGACATGTCGTCGAACGTCTGGTCTACGTTCTCGCGTGCCTGACGATAGCCGCTGCGGGCCTGCTTGCTGGCCTGCCCAGCGAAAGCATTGAGCGCGTCGGTGATCTGTTCGGTGAGAGCTGCGATATCGTTTTTCACGGCGTGGACATCCTTCTGCAGGCGTTCGTAGTTCGCTTTGTCGACGAGATCTTTCAGGGCGGTCTCACCGTCAGTCGGTGGCATGGCAAGCTCCCGGAGCAAGGTGATTGCGTCTGCTCGACAAACGCGGGGTCTCAGCCGAAGTTCCGACGGTGGAAACCGAATTAGTCTGCCGGCAGTTGCGGCGAGTCGTCCGGCAGCAGATGCTCCTTGACGATGAGGGCGACGATCAGGAGCGGCGAGGCAAGGAAGGCTCCCATCGGGCCCCACAGCCAGGTCCAGAATGCCAGCGCGATGAACACCGCGAGTGCGTTGAGAGCCAGCCGCCTGCCGATGATGGTCGGCGTGACGAAGTGGCCTTCCATGAAGGTGATCACGGCGAAGATGGCGGGCGCGACCATGCCGGCGCTCAAGGTCGGGAATGCGATTGCGCCGACCAGGACGAGCACCGCGAACATCGCGATCGGCCCGATGATGGGGATGAAGTTCAGCGTTGCCGCAAGCGCCCCGAGGCCGGCGGGATTGGGCATGCCGGCGAGGGCGCAGGCGAGGCCGGCTGCAATACCGACACCGGTGTTGATGAGCGTCACTGTCAGGAGGTAGTTGCCGAGGTGCAGCTCGAGCTCATTGAGGATGCGCAGCGTCCGCAGCCGTGCCTCGTGATCACCAAAGGTCATGATCAGCGCTCGCCGGAGATCGCGCCAGCTTGCGATGAACAGCACGAGCGTCGCGAAGAACAGTAGGAATTCGGTGAAGGTCGGCGACAGGAATTCGATCGTTGGCTGAACCCAATCGAACTTGGGGAGCTCCAGGCTGGCCGAGGCTTGTGCGCTTCCGCCGCCGACGGCCGCCTGCATTTCGTGCCACAGCGCCAGCGGTCGATCGAAGACGTGCAGCTTGGCCTTGAGCGTCGTGGCAAGCTCGGGAAGGCGATTGGTCCAGTCGAGCACAGGCGCCGAAATCAGGCCAATGATGAAGGCGAGCCCGGTGGCAACGGCGATCACGATCAACACGGCGCCGACGCCGCGCGGCACGTGATGGCGTTCGAGAAAGTTGGCGGCCGGCGACAGCATGGTGCCGACCACGAAGGCCATGACGATCGGCAGGAAAAACCCCCGGGCGACATAGAGGACACCCGTCACGCAGACGGCCGTGAGGATGACGAGAGCGATGGCGACGACGTCAGCCCGCCTAATCACGGGCGGTACTTCTTGGCGACTTTCATTCAAGGCTGAATCGTCGTTCCCGCTGGCGAGCAGCCGCTCGGTGGGAAGTACACGCACCATGAATCTCCCGATCGAGTCGTTCGCGCACAGCTCGCGTGGTGACGTTCTCGTCATCCAACAGCCGAGGGGCCATCCGGTTCCGTCGCGCAAACGTGAGAACTCATACGCTTGACTGACGCAGGGCGACCACACCGGGCCGGAACTACGGCGAGACGTTCGGCGTTTGGAAAGCAATCACGCATCGTACCGCGATGCTCGTCTGACAGGGGCACTCCATGACACAGCTCGTTTCCGATCACCGCAGCTTTGCGCGGACCGCTTCGCTGATCGCCGGCGTCGCGGTTCTTCTTGTTGCTGGTCCCACCGCGTCTCACGCACAGAGCCT
The DNA here is from genome assembly GCF_032484785.1 of Bradyrhizobium sp. SZCCHNS1050. Classification (NCBI taxonomy): domain Bacteria; kingdom Pseudomonadati; phylum Pseudomonadota; class Alphaproteobacteria; order Hyphomicrobiales; family Nitrobacteraceae; genus Bradyrhizobium; species Bradyrhizobium sp. SZCCHNS1050. The sequence continues at coordinate 3,652,186 of NZ_JAUETR010000001.1, forward strand.
CGGATATGCGTCGGTCGAACAGCAGCAGGCCTTCCCGCCGGACGAGGCGACTGCACCCGCCGTGGAGCAGGACGAGGACAGCCGGCTGCCCGACAGGTTGCGGCGCACGATCGTCAATCTCGATACGCGGGAGGCGCCGGGGACGATCATCATCGATACCGGCAATACCTATCTGTACTACGTGCTCGGCGGCGGCCGCGCGCTGCGCTACGGCGTCGGCGTGGGGCGCCAGGGCTTCACCTGGTCGGGTGTCCAGACGGTGACGCGCAAGGCGGAATGGCCGGACTGGCATCCGCCGGCGCAGATGATCGCGCGCCAGCCCTATCTGCCGCGATTCATGGCCGGCGGCCCAGGCAATCCGCTCGGCGCCCGGGCCATGTATCTCGGGTCCAGCGAGTATCGCATCCATGGCACCAACGACCCCACGACGATCGGCAAGTTCGTGTCGTCGGGCTGCATCCGCCTGACCAATGAGGATGTTTCCGACCTGTTCAGCCGCGTGCAGGTGGGGACGAAGGTCGTGGTGCTGCCGAAGGCCGCCTTGCTGCAGGCGCGCACCAATGCCGGCCGTACGCCGCGCGTGACGTCGCTGCCGTCGGGGCGGCAGGCGATGTCGCTGCCCGTCTCGGCCGTCAATTGACATGGGAGCGGAATGATGAACGGTCGACGTGCACTCGCCGCCATTGCAGTGGCAACCATGGCAACCGCGGGTGCGTTGGCAGCGCCGACCACAGCGGGCGCGCAGGATTTTTTCTCGGCGCTGTTCGGTGGCTTCAACGCACCGCAGCGTCAGGCGCCCTATATCCGGATGCCGTTCGCCGACGAGGCGCCACCGGCGCCACGGCCGGCCCCGCGGGGCGACGTCACCTATCGCGGCGGCAGCAGCAGCGTCGCCTGGTGTGTCCGCACCTGTGATGGCCGCTACTTCCCGCTCGGCGCGACCGGCGACCAGAGCAAGGAAGCCGCCTGCAACAGCTTCTGCCCGGCGGCCAAGACCGAGATTGTCTATGGCAGCTCGATCGACGGTGCCGAGACCGATGGCGGCAAGCCGTATTCGGCGCTGCCCAACGCCTTCAAGTATCGCACCGAGATCGTCGACGGCTGCACCTGCAACGGCAAGGACCATTTCGGCCTTGCCAAGGTGTCGATCGACAACGATCCGACCCTGCGCAAGGGCGACGTCGTTGCCAGCGACGACGGCCTCAAGGTCGCCAACCGGACCGGCAGCGGCAAGCGCGCCGAGCTGAACTTCTCGCCGGCGCCCGCGGCGTTGCGCGCGAAATACGAGCGCGCGCCGGTGACGGCGTCCGACTGATCCTGCGAGGTCGTCAGGCGGCGCGGATCTTGCCGAGGAAGTCCCTGACCTGATGACCGAGATTCCTGCTCTGGCTCTCCAGCGTCTCTGAGGCGGAGCGCACGTTGTCGGCCGCCGCCGCAGCGGCATCGGCGTCCGACTTGACGCCGGTGATGTTGTCGGAAACGTTCTTGGTGCCGTCGGCGGCGAACTGGGTGCTGCGTGAGATCTCCTGCGTCGCCGCCCCTTGCTCCTGCACCGCCGCGGCGATCGCGGTCGCCACCTCGTTGACCTCGCCAATGATGCCGCCGATGCGCTTGATCGCGTCGATCGCGTCATTGGCGACGCGCTGGATGTCGGCGATCTGCTCGGAAATCTCGTCGGTCGCCTTCGCGGTCTGGCTCGCCAGCGTCTTCACCTCGGAGGCGACGACCGCAAAACCCTTGCCGGCCTCGCCGGCGCGCGCTGCCTCGATGGTCGCGTTCAGCGCGAGCAGGTTGGTCTGCGAGGCGATGCTGTTGATCAGCCCGACCACCTCGCCGATCCGATTGGCCGATTGTGCCAGCCCCTGCACCGTGCCGTCGGTCATGCGGGCCTGCTCCACCGCGCGGCTGGCGATTCCGGCCGCATGCGACGCCTGCTTGCTGATGTCGGCGATCGAGGCGTTCAGTTCCTCCGCGGCCGAGGCGACCGTCTGCACGCTCGTCGACGCATCGCTGGAGGCCTTCGAGGCCTCCTCGGCGCGGGCATTGGTCTGCCGCGAGACGTTGGTCAGTCCGGCGGACGTCGCCTGCATGTCGGTGGAGGCGCGGCCGAGCTGCTCGAGCGAGTCGCGGACCAGCCCCTCGAACTCGCTCACATAGCTTTCGATCGCCCGCTGGCGCGCGACCGTCGTTTCGTTGCGTTGGCGCTCCTGGGCCTCGATCGCGAGCTTGTCCTTGGCCTGCTGCTTGAACGTTTCGAGCGCGCCCGCCAGCGCACCGATCTCGTCCTGTCGCTGCATGTAGCCCGTCTCGACGCTGAGGTCGCCGCCCGCAACCGCCAGCATGGCATCGCGCATCCTGTTGAGTGGCTGGATCACCCGGCGGCTCACCAGCATCAGCGCGGTGCCGCCGATCATGGTCGCAGCGATCAGGAGGCAGAGTTCGACCCCAAGGGTCCGCATGGCCGCCGCATGCTGCTCCTCGATATAGGTCCTTGCGGTCTCGAGCGCGGTCTCGGCGACCGCAACCGCCGCATTGAGGCGCCCGACCGTGAATGGGCTCCATTTGTTGGCGACCATCTCTGGCGTCTCGCCGCTCGCGAGCGCGTTGACGAGGCGATCGCGCAGCGCCGTGTACTCGGTCTCGAAATAGGCCTTGCGCGTGGCCTCCAGCGCGGCCGTCATCGCGGCCGGCCATTTTGCGCCGGTGGTCGCGAGTTCGAGCGCCTTCCATGCGGCCTCGGCGCCGCCGACCGCCTTGGTATAGTTCAGCCGCGCCTCGGGCGTGATCTTGCCTGCGGCGAGGCCATTCGAAACCAGGAAGGATGCGTCGCCGGCGGTGTTGCGCAGCAGCCATGCGATCTGCTTGATCTGCAACAGCTGATCGATGGTCGGATCCGCATGGTTGACCTCGGCCGCGAGAATGGCCTGGATCTTCTCCAGCGTCTCCAGCAGCCTGTCCTCGGTCTGCATGTATTCCTTGCCGAGCGCCAATCGGCGCGACGCCTTCGGCTTGGCGACCTCCTGCCAGAATTCCTTCTGCTGATCGCTCAGCGTTGTCAGCAGTTGCTGGAATTGCGAGAGCAGCGCCGCCTTGTCGGCAAACTCGATGCCCGGAAGGGTGCCCAGCGCGCGGCCCATGGCGGGCATGGCGACGTCGCGCAGGCTGCGGACGTATCGCTCGGTCTCTGGCTCGACCTTCTCGTCCACAGTCACCATGCGGTTCGAGGTCGAGCGGTCGGCCCGCAGCTTGTCCATCGCCTTGAACATGCTTTCGGAGGCATCGACGATCGAGCTGATGCGCGCGGTGAGCTCGAGCTGCTGCCACGAATTGTAGGCCCGCGAGGCGAACAGGCCGACAAACAGGCATGCCGTCACCAGGATGATGGCCTTCAACGTCGTGGAAATGGTCAGGCGGTTCAGCATGTTGATCTCCGATTCACCGCATTTGACCGCAGAGCCGTAAAAATCTGGATGAGGGCTGGCTCCGTTGAACTACGGAGACAGTCGCTGAGCACCCAGGTTCCGGGAGTGGAACTACCAGCCGCCGAGCGTGTTAGCTGATCACCGCCAGCGCATCCTCCTCTCGTTCAGGGGCTCATTCATGCTCGTCAGTGCTCTCGTCACCTTTCTCGTCGTCATCCTGATCCTCTATTTGATCAACCTGCTGCCGATCGACGGCCGGGCCAAGCAGATCTGCCGCGTGATCGTCATCGTGCTCGGCGTGATCTCGCTGCTTCGATTCATCGCGGTGATATGATCCAGCATCATGTTACCTTCGGCAGATCAAAAAAAGCCCCGGCGGATGGCCGGGGCTTTTCGCATCAGGCGCTTGCCTTCGCCTCGCGGCGCCGCGCCGTGAGGATGTATTCGGTGTAGCCGTTCGGCTGGGTGCGGCCTTCGAACACGAGGTCGCAGGCCGCCTTGAACGCCACGCCGTCGAACGACGGCGCCATCGGCTGATAGAGCGCGTCGCCGGCATTCTGCTTGTCGACCACGACGGCCATGCGCTTCAGCGAATCCATCACCTGCTCCTTGCTGACCACGCCATGGTGCAGCCAGTTGGCGAGATGCTGGCTCGAGATGCGCAAGGTGGCGCGGTCCTCCATCAGGCCGACATCGTGGATGTCGGGCACCTTGGAGCAGCCGACGCCCTGGTCGATCCAGCGCACGACGTAGCCGAGAATGCCCTGGCAGTTGTTGTCGATCTCCTGGCGCACGTCGTCGGGCGCCCAGTTCGATTGCGACACCGGAATGGTGAGGATGTCGCCGAGCTTGGCGCGCGGGCCGCCCTTCGCGAGTTCCGCCTGGCGGGCGTGAACGTTGACCTGGTGATAGTGCAAAGCGTGCAGCGTCGCCGCGGTCGGCGACGGCACCCAGGCGGTGGTGGCGCCGGCCTGCGGGTGGCCGATCTTCTGCGCCAGCATGTCGGCCATCTTGTCCGGCGCCGCCCACATGCCCTTGCCGATCTGGGCATGGCCGGGCAGGCCGCAGGTCAGGCCGTTGTCGACGTTCCAATCCTCGTAGGCCTTGATCCAGGGCTGCGCCTTCATCTCGTTCTTGCGGATCATCGGACCGGCTTCCATCGAGGTGTGGATCTCGTCGCCAGTGCGGTCGAGGAAGCCGGTGTTGATGAAGACGATGCGCTTGGACGCCTGCTGGATGCAGGCCTTGAGGTTCACCGTGGTGCGGCGCTCCTCGTCCATGATGCCGACCTTCATGCTGTTCTCGGGCAGGCCGAGCATCTTCTCGACGCGCGCGAACAGCTCGACCGTCAGCGCCACCTCGTCCGGGCCGTGCATCTTCGGCTTGACGATGTAGATCGAGCCGGTGCGGCTGTTCCTGACCTTGGAGAGACCCTTGAGGTCGTGCATCGCGAGCAGGCCGGTGACCGCGGCGTCGAGAATGCCCTCCGGCACCTCCTTGCCCTGGGAGTCGAGCACGGCGTCGGTGAACATGTGATGCCCGCAATTGCGGATCAGCAGCAGGCTGCGGCCGTGCAGCGTGAGGCTGCCGCCGGACGGCGTGGTGTAGCTGCGGTCGCTGTTCAGCGCGCGGGTGAGTGTCTTGCCGCCCTTCTCGAAGTCGGCCGACAGCGTGCCGTTCATCAGGCCGAGCGTGTTGCGGTAGACCAGCACCTTGTCCTCGGCGTCGACGGCGGCGACCGAGTCCTCCATGTCGAGGATGGTCGAGACCGCGGCTTCCAGGATCATGTCGGAGACGCCGGCCGGATCGTCCTTGCCGATGACATGGCTGCGGTCGATCACGACCTCGACGTGGAGGCCGTTGTTGGCAAGCAGGATGACGGAGGGCGCGTCGGCCGAGCCTTGATAGCCGGCGAACTGGTCGGCGTTCTTGAGCGCAGTGGCGTTGCCGCTCTTCAGCTTGGCCGAGAGCTGGCCGGCAATGACGCTGTAGGCGGTGACGTCGGTGTGGCTGCCGGTGGCGAGCGGCACGGCGGCGTCAAGGAAGGCCTTGGCCTTGGCGATCACCTTGTCGCCGCGGGCCTTGTTGTAGCCCTTGCCCGCTTCGCTCGGATCGTGCGGGATGGCGTCGGTGCCGTAGAACGCGTCGTAGAGCGAGCCCCAGCGCGCATTCGCCGCGTTCAGCGCGTAGCGGGCGTTGGTGAGCGGCACCACGAGCTGCGGCCCGCAGATCTTGCCGATCTCTTCGTCGATATTGGCGGTCTCGACCTTGTGCGTGGCCGGCTCGGGCAGCAGGTAGCCGATCTCCTTCAGGAATGCGGTGTAGGCGCCGAGGTCGAAGGCCTTGCCCTTGTTGGCGAGGTGCCAGGCGTCGATCTTGTGCTGCAGGGCGTCGCGGAAGGCGAGCAGCTCGCGGTTCTTAGGGCCGAGATCGCGCAGGATCGCGGCAAGGCCGGCCCAGAACGCGTCCGGATCGATCCCGGTCTTCGGCGCGGCCTCCTTGGCGATGAAGTCGAACAAAACGGGGGCGATCTTCAGTCCATGGGCGTCGATACGGGTCATGATGAGACGTTTCTCTCGAATAGGGCGACGTTGCGCGTGTCTTGGGCGTGCTGAAATGGCCGCCTCGAAGGGCGGCGTGTGCAGTGCATTTAGCGCCAAAGCGGGGGCCACGAAAGGGGGGAGGGGTATCGCCGTTGGTCGGGGGAGGGCAGCGGACAGGCGGGCTGGTTCCGGGCGGAGTGATGACAAGTAATTTCGCAGGACCGCCTCAGAGTTCGGCCGCGAGCCCACAGCCGTGCAGAGCCCTCGGATCGGGCACGCTGCCACCCTCCCCTGGAGGGGGAGGGTCGACTCGCAACGAGCGAAGCGAGATGCGAGGCGGGGTGGGGTGATCTCTCCACGAACGCCGGTGCCCGTGGCATCACCCCACCCCGCCGCGCATCGCTGCCGCGACGCGCGCCGACCCTCCCCCTCCAGGGTAGGGTGACAACGCACAGCGTGCCGCAAATGGCGTTTCGACGTACACCAAACGGCTGCGGACAACTCAACGAAGGTGATCGCTCGTGGTGGTGATGGCTCATGCAACTTCGTCCTCGCGGCGCCTGTTCGCGTCCGAGCTTTGCACACTTGCCGCCCCTCGATCACGAGAGGCGCAGGGAAGGCCGGGTGCAGGCTGCACCCATGGCCCGCCTGCAGAAAAAAATGCAGGCGGCAGTCACCACAGGTACGAGCCGGACATCCGGCCTCCCCTGCGCGATGGCTCTACGGTTGCTCCGTGGTCTCCCCGGTGCGCCGGGCTTTCTGGTCACCGTTGCCTGCGCAGCGCGTTGGCGCTGTGCAGGCGTGGCATCGGCATCGGGATGCCAGGACCCCACGACTTGGCCGTGCGCCTCGGGGCTGTCCGTCGACATGATCGCTCACGCCGCAGCCCAAGACGCCCACCGCATCCCGCACCCGACGTCCGTGACGGTCGCGAACTGTCCCTCGTGTGGGACGGGATGTGGAGAGATAAGCATAAATTCGGGAAAAAAGAAAGAAGAATATTTTTGAGCCGGGGACTGGACAGGGCAAATCAGGTTGATGCGGTTCGAGAATTCGGCTTTTCGGCGCAGGCAGATTTTGCGGACTTCGGGGCATGGCAAGCTGGCGAGCTAGTGCCGACCGAGCTTCCATCTGGTCTTGCCTGTTGGCTTTGTGAGAACCTTCGAATATGACGTCCGCGCCGGCAGAGTGTTCGCACAACGGAGCCCATGCCGATGGCTCGCCTGAAAGATCGATACGAACTCAATGCGCTGCTGCCGGAAGATGCACGTCGTGCGGAGCTCCTGACACTGATTGATCGCCTCTGTCCGGGAGGATCAATCCATCATGTGCTGAGGCATATCCCCGAGCAGGCTGAAGACGTCTATACCATCCTTGTCGATGATCATTCTGTCGTGAGCTTCGATGTACCGCGCGGGCGTGATCCGATGACTCTAACGGGAGTCAGAATTCAGAGCTTAAAGGAATTTCGCCATGAGATCGGCCAGGGCAAGGACCGGATCAGATTGGATCGCGCCGCTGACCAGGCGAGGAAGCTGCTCGGATCGACCTCCGCACCGCGCTCGTGAGCGCGGGTGCTCTGTAGGCGTGGTCCGGAAGCGGGCTTGGCCGCTCCTCAGGTCGATGGCGGCGTCCGGAATTGACTTGGTAGCGACTCCCCTCCGTGCTCCCAAATGCCAGCATTCGTGAAACGGTTGGGTTTTGCGGATGCAAAAAGCCATTCGTGACCGTCAGACGTGTCGCTGCGTCGATCCGGGCCGTCCGTGCTATGCCTGCTCAGAGCCGGGCTAATGCGCGGAACGCCCTGAGGGTCGACGGTTTGACCAGGGTCGATAGCCTCGTTCCGCAATAGGGGCAGACTTGGATTTGGAACGCGGCGGTCAGGCTCACATCTCCGGCGGTGCCGTGCGGCCTTCCGGCGAGACGGCGATCGATGTCGCTTCATTGGGCCAGCGCTTCTGTCTCGCGGCATCGACGAGTGTGGCGATCGTCAGCGGCAACTGGGGGCGGCGCAGGCGAAGAACGGTCAGGACAAGCCGGGTCAGCGACAGGCCCTCCGGTCCGAAATGGCGGTCGAATTCGAAGCCGGACAGGTCGACGTCGAACGCCCGCTGGAATGCAAGCATGAATTCGCGCGCATCATCGCCGTCGACGCCGAGGTCTCCGGCGATGTCGGACTCGTCAGAGATTTGCTCGCGGATCCCGGTCTCGGCCCTGACGAAGTCCAGAATCTTCTGAAGGAGTTGGTCTGAAGTCTGTGACATCATCCAACTATCCGACACCTTCTGCTGCAGGCAAGCGCAGGTCGCTCGTGGGCCGGGCAAAGGCGCGGAGCGCCGTGCTCACCATGCTTCACCGGTTTGAGATGGGGGGCACGCGCCGCCTGCCCGCGCCGCTTTGCCCACCCGATGGTCGCAAAAGATCGCAGGCGCGTCGCTGAATGAATAGCAAACCATCAATCCGCATGGCGCTTTCCTTTGTCCGCGCCTAGGCTATCCAACGAGCTTGTCGTAGTCGGCATGCGAGCCGATCCAGAACCATAAGTAGCCGTCATCGATCTCGGTCACGAGGGCTCGGTAGCGAGTCCGACCCGAGCCGACCAGAAACGTCCGACCTTCTTAAACTGCAGAGAGGGTGACGCGGGTCGCGTTTCAGCAGCTCAGAAATTCTGATCGGCGAGCCTTTGATGGCTTCAGGCAGCAACTCGTAGGCCGCCCAAAATTTCGGGGATGCGAAATGGGTCACAATAGCCGGGAGCGGCCGGCCCGATGCGCGGCAAGAGCTTCGTCCGCCAAGGCGTCGAGTTTCCCCGTATGAGCATCACGCTCGATCGCAGCATCGAATGACGCAGCATCGAACCGTTCGAACCATGCGCGAAAGCGCGCGAGTTCGTCTGGATTGAGCTGTTGGACGGCCTTTTCGATCTCTTCTGCGGTTGTCATGATGGGAACATAGAACTGAACATTGAAGCCGAAAAGGTGGGGGCCCGATGGGACCATAAAACGGCATTGAGGGATCGCGTTGTCGAATGTGACGTAGGCGTGTTGCTTGAGCGTGCCGCGACACGGCAGGACCGGTCCCGGATGTCGCCGAGCTCATCCCGGCTACGCGCTACCCTCACGCTCTTGATGGCGCCAAGCGGAATTCGACCACGTCTTGCGCGCTCGACAAATCGCGCGCCATCTGGGCGGTCTCGAACCGGCCGGCGGCCTGCAGCACCAGCTCGAAATGGAATTGCCGCTTCGCCTCGCTGTATTCGTAGCACCAGTCCAGCACGTCGAAGCCATAGGCCCGCATGCATTCGCGCAGTTCTGCCTCGCTCGGCTGCAGGCCGTGGCGGTAGACGACCGACAGCGACAGCGTGGTCTGATGCGGCAGCCATTTCTCGACTTGGCCGAGCAGGGTCATCGCGGCCAGCGACAATGCCGTGGCGCACAGCGCGGTGCCGTAGAAGCCGATGCCGATGATGATGCCGATCGCCGACGTCATCCAGATCGAGGCGGCCGTCGACACGCCGCGGATGGTGAAGCCGTCCTTGATGATGACGCCGGCGCCGAGGAAGCCGATGCCGGTCATCAGGCCCTGGATCACGCGCGTCGGATCGGAGACGGTCGGCGACACCGCCATGCCGCCATACCAGCTGCCGGGAAAGCCGTTGATCGCCGTCAGCAAGGTCGATGCGACGCAAACCAGGGCGTAGGTCCGCATGCCGGCCGCGCGTCCGTGATAGGTGCGCTCGTAGCCCAGCAGCAGGCCGACGGCCGCCGCACCCATCAGGTGCAGCAGCAGAATCCCGTTCGTCTCCAGTTCGGCCGTCGACCAATAGGCCGCCAGATGCTCCATCATGCGCCTCGACCGCGTTGCTGCGGGTGGCGTGAACTGTGCGGATCAAGTGCTAATTTCTGCTTGCCGATGCGGCGGCCGCGCCGTGGGCAAGCTGCTGTCCAGGCACGAGCCGGCGTACTCCTCCGTAGTTCTCCGGCCAGGATGCGCGCAGCGCCTGACGCGCCGACGCGCCGTCGTCGATGGAGGCGGCAGGTTCTCACATTCGCCGCGCCGGCTGTTCTCGACGCACGCCGGCATCGCGTCCGCCGATGGCGGTCAGGCCGGCGCACTGACGCCGCTCAATCCCGCCTGCGCCGATTCATTGCCCCCGCACAGTCCCACTTCGGACGCAAAAGCTATCGATAACGATTTGCATTAAGGGGATGTCGGGGGAGACGGGCGATGTCGTTCACGGGGCTGCGGTCAGTCGTCTTGTGTCTTGGCCTGCTCGCCCTGCCCGCGCTTGCGGCGGACAAATCTGTAGCGCCCTATCTCGCGGCAGCTCCGCAAAAGCCGACCTTGCTGCAAATGCTGGCTTCAGTGTTGAAGCCGAAATCGGCGCACGCGGCGCCGTCCGAGCACAGGCCGAGAATCCGCCACGCCACCGCGGCGGTGAGGAAGCAGCCGAAGGCGCCGTCAGCACCTGCCGTAACCGAGGCGCCGGTGGCTGAGCCCACCACGGTCGGCGCCGCCGTGGCGCCACCGGCCCAGCTCTCCGAAGCCGAGCTCGCCGCCAAGGGGCTGGAGCTGTTCAACGACGCGAGCCTCTCCGGCGGCGGCAAGGCGTCCTGCGCGACCTGCCACTTCTCGACCGGGCATACCAACAACAAGACCTATGTCGGCCTCGACGTGGTCGCCGACGGCGATCCCAATGGCCGGAATACGCCGACGCTGTGGGGCGTCGGCGAGCGTGCGGTGTTCGGCTGGACCGGCCAGGCGCCGACCCTGGAGGACAGCATCCGCGGCATCATCGTCAATCGCATGAAGGGGCCGGAGCCGTCGCCGGAGACCCTGGCGGCGCTGGTCGCCTATGTGCGCACGCTGAACTACCCGGCGAACTGGCAGGTCAAGGGGGACGGCACGCCGAGGGAGGATGCCAGCGCGGCCGTCAGGCGCGGCTATGAGCTCTATATCGGCGACGGCGGTTGCGGCACCTGCCATCAATTGCCGAGCTTCGACAAGAAGAGCAAAGACGACATCGGCACCGGCGGCAAGTTCAAGGTGCCGACCCTGCATGCGGCCGCGTCGACCGCGCCGTATTTCCACGACGGCCGCACGGCGTCGCTGCGCGACGCCGTCAAGCTGATGTGGGAGTTCTATGCCAAGAAGATGGAGACGCGGCTGCCGACCGAGGCCGAGCTCGACGATCTCACCGCCTATGTCGGCGCGCTGTAGCGTCGGGCTGAGCTGGGTCGCGCTTCACCGTCATTCCGGGGCGATCGGCAATGCGCAGCCGTGAAGCGGCTGTGCGTCGACGATCGAACCCGGAATCTCGAAGTGATTGGGGATTGAGCGCAAGGCAATGTCGAGATTCCGGGTTCAAGGCCTGCGGCCTTGCCCCGGAATGACGGAGTGCATGACAAGTCTGGAAGCAGACGTCAGATATTCGCGCCGAGATCGGCGATGTCGTCGAACAGCACGGATGTCCGCGACAGCAGCGCCTCGAGCTCGTCGGTGGCGTCCGCAATCCCGCGCGTCGCGGTGTCGATCACCAGCTCCGCATCGAGCGGCGGCTCGTAGTCGGTGCCGATGCCGGTGAAGTTCTGCAGATTGCCGGCGCGGGCCTTGGCGTAGTGGCCCTTGGGGTCGCGGCTCTCGCAGATCTCGGCGGCCGTCGCGACGTAGACCTCACGGAACAGGTCGCCGGCGACGCGGCGCGCAGCCGCGCGGTCCTCGCGCGCGGGCGATACCGCGGCGACGATCGCGATGTGGCCGTTGCGGGCGAGATGGGTCGCGACCTCAGCGAGGCGACGGATGTTCTCGGCGCGGTCCTCCGGCGTGAAGCCGAGATCCTTGTTGAGGCCGGCACGGACGGTGTCGCCGTCGAGCAGCACCGGGGCGCCGCCGCGGCTGAACAGCCGCCGCTCCAGCGCGCGCGCCAGGGTCGACTTGCCGGCGCCGGGCAGGCCGGTCATCCACACGACGGCGCCCTTGTGGCGATAGCGGTCGGCGCGCTCCTGCGGCTGCAGCGCCGATTCCACCGGCATGATGTCGACCGGTGCGGCGCGCTTGCCAGCGGCGATCGACAGCACCAGCCCGCCGCCGGCGATGCGGCCCTGCACCTCGATGACGAGACGGCCGGTGCGCGCATTCTCGGTGTAGGGATCGACGGCGACCGGCTGGGTCAGTGCGATCTCGATCTCGCCGACATGGTTGCGCGCGATCGATGCGTTCTCTTCGTTGGACAGCGAGCCCGGGTCGACCGCCTTCGCGATCGCGACGACGCTGCCGCGCGCCTCGCGGGTGCCGAGCCGGACCAGGATGCTGTCGCCTTTCGACAGCGGCTGGTCGTGCAGCCAGAAGATGCGGGCATGCAGCCGGCGCGCCGCCTGCGGCTCGCGGCCGACATGGGCGATGACGTCGCCGCGTTCGATGAACAGCTCGCGATCGAGCGTGATGCCGACCGAGCGGCCCGCACCCTGCGCCGTGGTCACCGGGGTCTGCGGCCAGCCCTCGACGGTCCTGATCTTGGCGATCTTGCCGGCGGGCATGATCACGATCTCGTCGCCGGCGCGCAACTCGCCGGCCTCGACGCGGCCGGCGACGATGCGGCGGTCGTCAAACTTGTAGATCGCCTGCACCGGCAGGCGCAGCGGCAGGCTCGACAGCGGCTTGGCCGGCTCCAGCCCGTCGAGCGCCTCGACCACGGTCGGGCCGTCGTACCAGCCGATCCGCGAGGTCAGCTCGGCGACGCCGTCGCCGTCGCGCGCGGAGATCGGGATGACGGCGACCGGCTTGACGCCAAGGCCTTCGAGATGCGCCGAGATCTCGGCCTTGATCGCGTCGAAGCGGTCTTCGCCGAAATCGACGCGGTCCATCTTGTTGACGACGACCGCGACCTGCTTCACGCCGAGCAGATGCAGGAGATAGCCGTGGCGGCGGGTCTGGTCGCGCACGCCTTCGAGCGCGTCGATGATCAGCACCGCGCCATCGGCCTGCGAGGCGCCGGTGATCATGTTGCGCAGGAATTCGGCGTGGCCGGGCGCGTCGATCAGCACGACCTCGCGCGCATTGGTGCGGAAGCGGATCTGCGTGGTGTCGATGGTGATGCCCTGGTCGCGCTCGGTCTGCAGCGCGTCGAGCAGGAACGACCATTCGAACGGCATGCCGCGGCGGGCGGAGACGGCCTGCAGCATCTCCAGCTTGCCCTCGGGCAGGCTGCCGGTCTCATGCAGCAGACGGCCGACCAAGGTCGACTTGCCGTGATCGACATGGCCGACGATCACGATGCGGACCTGCGGACGGGTGGTGCCGTTCGGCGTGGCGGGGACGGCTGACGGGACTCGCATGTTCATCGCCTCGTCCCCCCTCACAGATAGCCGGCGACGCGAAGCCGCTCGAAGGCGTCCTCGGTCTCGTGGTCGAGCGCGCGGCCGGCACGCTCGGGCACCTTGGTGCTTTCGAGTTCGGCGAGAATCTCGGGGATGTTCGAGGCGTTCGACGCGACCGGGAAGGTGATGTCCTGATCGCCGAGCGAGCGATAGCGCTTGCCGTTCCTGGACAGATACAGCGGGATGATCGGAATGTTCTCGCGCGCCGTGTAGGCCCAGATGTCGGCCTCGGTCCAATGCAGGATCGGATGGATGCGCAAGTGAGCGCCCTGCGGCGGCGAGGCGTTGAAGTGATCCCAGAATTCCGGCGGCTGGTCGCGCACATCCCAATGGCCCTCGGCCCCGCGCGGCGAGAACACGCGCTCCTTGGCGCGCGTCGCCTCCTCGTCGCGGCGGATGCCCGCGATCAGGCCGTCGAAGCCATGCTTGGCGAGCGCCATCTTCAGGCCCTCGGTCTTGCGCGCAGCCGAGCGTGCGGCGGGCGGCAGGGTGGGATCGACGGCATCGATCGGCGGGCACGGCTCGACCTTGAGATCGAGGCCCCATTCCTTCGCGTAGGTGTCGCGGAAGGCGTACATCTCGGGAAACTTCTTGGCCGTATCGACATGCATGGCGGGGAACGGCACCCGGCCGAAGAACGCCTTGCGCGCCAGCCAGATCATCACGTTGGAATCTTTTCCCAGCGACCACAGCAGCGCCAGCTTCTTCAGCCGTGCAAAGGCCTCGCGAAGGATGTAGATGCTCTGCGCCTCCAGCTCGTCGAGATGGTCCATCGTCGGTGCGGCGTTGAGGACGCGCGGCATGGAAGATGCTTGCTCGATCTCGGAGGAGGGCAACCGATCTCTGGAAACGTCGTTTGTGAGAATGTGCATGCTATCAGCCATCGCCTGCCTGGGAGAAAATTCTATGGCGGAGCCAAGGAATAATTTTCTCTTTACGTCGTGGGCGGGACACTTATATAGAAAATAATTCCAGTCAACCCCCAAGTGCCGAAGCTGAAGAACGCAATGCAATATCTGCCGGTGTTTCTCGATCTGAAGACCGGCCCCGTGCTGCTGATCGGCGCGGGCGAGCTCGTGCGCGCCAAGCTTCGCGTGTTGCTGTCCGCGGGCGCACGGATTCGCTGGTTCGCCACCGACGGCGACTTCGATCTCGCGGGTCTGCGCGATCAGCACGGCCGGATCGAGCGCGCCGAAGGCGACCCGCTGAGCGCCGATCTCACTGGCGTCATCGCCGTGCTGTGCGCGGGCGCTGCCGACATCGGCGTTGCGATGTCGGCGCGGGCGCGCAGCGTTGGTCTGCCCGTCAACGTCATGGATGACCTCGCGCATTCCAGCTTCATCTTTCCGGCGATCGTCGATCGCGGCGACGTGGTGGTGGCGATCGGCACCGGCGGCTCCTCGCCCGTCGTGGCACGCCGCGTGCGCGAGCGCATCGAGGCGCTGCTGCCGGCGCGGATCGGCGAGCTCGCGAGCTTCATCGGCGACTTCCGCAAGACCGTCAACCCGCAGATCGCCGAGATGACGCTGCGCCGCCGCTTCTGGGAGCGCATCGTCGACGGCCCGATCGGCGCGCTGGTGCTGGCGGGCCGCAAGCAGGAAGCGGAGGCGGCGCTGCGTGGCATTGCCGATCCCGCGGCGTTTGCGGGCGCGGATCATGCCGGCCGCAGCAACGGCCATGTGACCTTGGTCGGCGCCGGTCCCGGCGATCCCGACCTGCTGACGATCAAGGCGCTGCGCGCGCTGCAGGACGCGGATGTCGTGTTCTACGACGAGCTGGTCACGCCTGAGATTCTCGACCGCATCCGCCGCGATGCCTCGCGCGTGCCGGTCGGCCGCCGCGTCGGCAAGCCCGGCATTGGCCAGGACGCTGTGAACAGGCTGCTGATCGAAGCGGCACGCGAGGGCAAGCGCGCGGTCAGGCTGAAAGGCGGCGACTCCTACGTGTTCGGCCGTGGCGGCGAGGAGGTCGATGCGCTGCGCAAGGCGGGCGTGTCCTACACGATCGTGCCCGGCATCACCGCCGGCCTCGGCGCCGCCGCGCAGTTCGAGGTGCCGCTGACCTTCCGCAGCAAGGCGCTGCGCATCACCTTCCTCACCGCGCACAAGGAGCGCGATGCCGAGGCGGTCGACTGGTCGGCGCTGACTGACACCAAGATGACCGTCGTCGTCTACATGGGCATGACCGCGGCGCCGGCGGTGCGCGCAGGGCTCCTCGCGGCGGGCCGCTCGCCGCAGACGCCGGTCGGTGTGTTCGCGAAGGTGACGCGCCCCGATGCGCAGGCGGCGGTCGGCACGCTCGATCAGTTGCCGGATCTCGTCGGCCAAATCGATGGCGGTCCGGCCATCCTCATCATCGGTGACGTCGTGGCGCACTCCGCGCCGTGGCGTCAGCAGACTATCAGTGGCGTGATCGCACAACTCCTGGAACCCGTCTGAATGACCTCCCCGCTGCAACAGAAGATCAAGATCACCGGGCCCTCGATCATCACCGCGAACCGGACCTGGGATGGCGCGGTGATCTACCGCACCGGCACCAAGAGCTGGTCGGATGAGCTCTCCGATGCGGCGATCGTCCGCACCGCCGACGAGGCGCGCGCCCTGCTGTCGGAAGCGGTGGCCGACGATCTCGGTGCGATCGGTCCCTACATCGCGCCGGTCGAGGTGGGCGCCGACGGTGCGGTCAAGCCCGGCAATATGCGCGAACACGTCCGGCTCACGGGCGCCTCCATCGCGCTCCCGGCTCAAGTCTGAAGGCCTGTCATGTACGCTTATGACGAAATCGACCGTACCTTGGTCAACGAGCGCGTCGCCGAATTCCGCGACCAGGTGAAGCGGCGCCTGTCGGGCGAATTGTCCGAGGACGAGTTCAAGATGCTGCGGCTGCAGAACGGCGTCTATCTGCAGCTCCACGCCTACATGTATCGCATCGCCATCCCCTACGGCACGCTGGCGTCGAACCAGCTCCGCCGGCTGGCCCATGTCGCGCGCCGCTACGACCGCGGCTACGGTCACTTCACGACGCGGCAGAACATCCAGTTCAACTGGATCAAGCTCGCCGAGCTGCCGGATGCGATGGCCGACCTCGCCGAGGTCGGCATCCAGTCGATGCAGACCTCCGGCAACAACATGCGCAACGTCACCTCGGATCAGTGGGCGGGCGTCGCGCCGGGCGAGGTCGAGGATCCCAGGATCTGGGCGGAGCTGCTGCGCCAGTTCACGACGCTTCACCCGGAATTCTCGTTCCTGCCGCGCAAGTTCAAGATCGCGATCACGGCGTCCGACCACGACCGCGCCGCGATCAAGATCCATGACATCGGCCTGCGTCTCAAGAAGAACGAGCAGGGCGAAACCGGCTTCGAGGTGCTGGTCGGCGGCGGCCTCGGCCGCACGCCGTTCATCGCCAAGACCATCAAGCCGTTCGTCCACGGCCACGACATCCTCAGCTATGTCGAGGCGATCCTGCGCGTCTACAACCAGTACGGCCGCCGCGACAACATCTACAAGGCGCGCATCAAGATCCTGGTGCATGAGCTCGGCATCGAGAAGTTCGCCGCCGAGGTCGAGGAGGAGTGGCAGCAGATCCGCGACGGCGTGCTCAAGCTCGATCAGGGGATCATCGAGGACATCCGCTCGCGCTTCTTCTATCCGGCCTACGAGACGCTGCCGCACATGCCGGAGGAGCTGAAGCAGGCGGCGCACGATCCGAAGTTCGAGGCATGGCGCAAGAACTCGGTCTTCCCGCACAAGGTGCAGGGCTATGCCATCGTGACCGTGTCGCTGAAGCCGATCGGCAAGCCGCCTGGCGATGCGACCGCCGACCAGATGGATGCGCTGGCCGACATCGCCGACAAATACTCGTTCGGCGAGATCCGGGTCGGGCATGAGCAGAACCTGGCGCTGCCGCACGTCCGCAAGCGCGACCTGCCGGCCGTGTGGAAGGCGCTCGAGGCCATTGGCCTCGCGATCCCCAACGTCAACCTCGTGTCCGACATCATCGCCTGTCCGGGCCTGGACTACTGCTCGCTGGCGAACGCGCGCTCGATCCCGATCGCGCAGGAGATCACGCGCCGCTTCGCCAATCACGACACGGCGAACCTGATCGGCCGGCTGCACATCAACATCTCCGGCTGCATCAATGCCTGCGGCCACCATCATGTCGGCCATATCGGCATCCTCGGCGTCGAGAAGAACAACGAGGAATTCTATCAGATCACGATCGGCGGCCGCGCCGACGAGGGCGCCGTGCTCGGCACCCTGATCGGACCCGCGGTGCCCTATGCCGAAGTGGCCGATGTCGTCGAGGACATCGTCGAAGCCTATCTTGCGCTGCGCGCGAGCCCCGAGGAGCTGTTCGTCGACACGGTGAAGCGGCTCGGGGTCGAACCATTCAGGGAGCGGGTCTATGCCACTCGTTAAGGGCGGACACATCATCGCGGACGCGTTCGTCCGCCTCACCGACGATGCCGAACTGCCGGCGCAGGGCGCGATCCTCGTCTCCGAGACGCGTTTTCTCGCCGGCCCCGACGCGCTGGTCAGCCGCTCCAGTGGCAAGCTCGGCGTGATCTGGCCGAACAATCGCGACGTCGACGATCTCGTGCCGTATCTCGACCGGCTCGCGCTGGTCGCGCTGGTGTTTCCGAGTTTTCGCGACGGCCGCGCTTATACCCAGGCGCGCCTGTTGCGCGAGCGCTATGGCTTCCGCGGCGAGCTGCGCGCGACGGGGCAGGTGCTGCGCGATCAGTTCGTGTTCATGCTGCGCGCCGGCTTCGATGCCTTCGACGTCAAGAAGCAGGCCGATGCCGAGGCGTTCACCGAGACCGTGAAGCGCTATTCGGTGTTCTATCAGCCGACCGGCGACGGCCGGATCTCGGCGCTGCATCAGCGCCTGCAACTGCGCCATTCGGAGAGTGCCGGGCTGTGAGCACGCTGGCTGCATCGCCTTCCGTTGCGGAGATCCCGGTCGCGGCGCTCGACGCCGCGCTGCGCACGGCCGCGCCGCATGAGGTCATTGCCGCTGCTCTCGCGGCGATCGGTCGCGAGCGGCTGGCGGTGGTGTCGTCGTTTGGAACGGAGTCGGCTGCGCTCCTGAAGGTGACGTCCGACGTCGATCCGGCGATCCCGGTGATCTTCCTCGACACCGGGCACATGTTCGCGGAGACGCTGGCCTATCGCGACCGGCTCATCGAGATCCTCGGCCTGCAAGACGTCCGCTCGATGAAGCCGGACGCCGCCGCGCTCGAGCGCGAGGACGCCGACAACGATCTGTGGTTCTCCGATCCCGACGCCTGCTGCCGCATCCGCAAAGTCGAGCCGCTGGCACGCGCGCTGGCGCCGTTCGCCGCCTGGATCAACGGCCGCAAGCGTTTCCAGGGCGGCTTGCGGGCGGCGATCCCGGTCGTCGAGCAGGACGGCGTGCGGGTGAAATTCAATCCGTTCGCCAATGTGACCCGCGAGGAGATCGCGGCGATCTACCGCTCTGCCAATCTGCCGCAGCATCCGCTGGTCGCCGCCGGCTTCCGTTCGATCGGATGCATGCCCTGCACAAGCCGCGCCGACTCCGGCGAGGACGAGCGGGCCGGCCGTTGGCGCGGCCGTGACAAGACCGAATGCGGCATCCACACGATCGCGACCTCGAAGGTGTAGTTCGAAACTCACCGGCCGGCTGACCTGGCAGCCCATGACGACATTGTGCCGCGGCAAGAACAGCTATCCCAACGCCGAGCGCTTCGTAGCAAAATGCCTATGTCCGGCCGGAAACAAGAAAATCCGGTTCCGTTGACTCCGACGTGAACATTTGGCGATCTGCAGTGCGCGCCTGCAACATTGCGGGCGGTGAATGGAACGGAGAGCTTGGATGAAGATGCGACGTCTTCTGGCTGCGGTCGCAGGCCTGGCATGGGCAGGATCGGCCTACGCCGCGGACATCAGTCTGCTCAACGTCTCCTATGACCCGACCCGCGAGCTCTACGTCGAGTTCAACAAGGCGTTTTCAGCCGCCTACCAGAAGGAGACCGGCAAGAGCGTCGAGGTCAAGCAGTCGCATGGCGGCTCCGGCGCACAGGCCCGCAGCGTCATCGACGGGCTGCAGGCCGACGTCGTGACCCTGGCGCTCGCCTATGACATCGACGCGATCGCGGGCAAGGGTCTGCTCGACAAGGAATGGCAAAAGCGACTGCCGCAGAATGCCTCGCCCTACACCTCGACCATCGTTTTCCTGGTGCGCAAAGGCAATCCCAAGGGCATCAGGGACTGGGACGACCTGCTCAAGAAGGGCGTCGACGTCATCACGCCCAATCCGAAGACATCCGGCGGCGCGCGCTGGAACTATCTGGCTGCCTGGGGCTATGCGCTGAAGAAGTTCGGCTCGGCCGACAAGGCCAAGCAGTTCGTCGGCGACCTCTATCAGCACGTCCCTGTGCTCGACACCGGCGCCCGCGGCGCCACCGTGACCTTCGTGGAGCGCGGTGTCGGCGACGTCCTGCTCGCCTGGGAGAACGAGGCGCATCTGGCCCTGCGTGAGTTCGGCAAGGACAAGTTCGAGATCGTCGCGCCGCAGCTGTCGATCCTGGCCGAACCGCCAGTTGCGGTGGTCGACTCGGTGGCCGACAAAAAGGGCACGCGAAGTGTGGCTGAATCCTACCTGAAATACTGGTATACAAAGGAAGGTCAGGAAATTGCCGCACGCAACTCCTACCGTCCGCGTGATCCCGAGGTGGCCAAGAAGTACGAGGCTGCCTTCGCCAAGGTCGAGCTGTTCACCATCGACGAGGTGTTCGGCGGCTGGACCAAGGCCCAGAAGGACCATTTTGCGGAAGGCGGAATCTTCGATCAAATCTACAAGAATTGATCGAATCAGAAGGAACAAGTTGGTGACCGCCGATCTGATACGGCTTCGAGACAACAAGGCAAGAAGCTGGCGTTGCGGCGATCTGCGATATCGCGCATGAGACGCGGTCCCCGGTCTCGATTGCCGAGACGAGGCTGGGGGCGGCGGCCGGACACCACAATCGATTCAAGCCCATCGACACCGATCATCAACGGACCAGGCCTTTTTTTGAACGTACTTGCACCACGTCGCAGCACCTTGCCAGGCTTTGGTCTCACCATGGGGCTGACGCTGACCTGGCTGTCGCTGATCGTCCTGATTCCACTGGCGGGACTGTTCGTTCGCTCGACCGATCTCAGCCTGGAGCAGTTCTGGGGCATCGTCACCAGCCGTCGCACCTTGAGCGCGCTGAAGATCTCGTTCGGGCTCGCCTTCGCCGCCGCCTGCGTCAATCTGGTGATGGGCACCATCGTCGTCTGGGCGCTGGTGCGCTACCGCTTTCCCGGGCGCCGCCTGTTCGACGCCATCGTCGACGTGCCGTTCGCGCTGCCGACGGCGGTGGCGGGCGTGGCGCTGACGGCGCTGTTCGCACAGAAGGGCTGGCTCGGCGCGCCGCTCGCCGCAATGGGCATCAAGGTGGCGTTCACGCCGCTGGGCATCTTCGTTGCGATGATCTTCATCGGCATCCCCTTTGTCGTCCGCACCGTGCAGCCGGTGCTGATCGATCTCGATCCGGAGATCGAGGAGGCGGCGGCGAGCCTCGGCGCCGGGCGCTGGCAGATCGTGGCCCGCGTGATCCTGCCGAGCCTGACGCCGGCGCTGCTCACGGGCTTCGCACTCGCCTTTGCGCGCGCGGTCGGCGAGTACGGATCGGTGATCTTCATCGCCGGCAATCTGCCGAACGTCTCCGAGATCGCGCCGCTGCTGATCGTGATCCGGCTGTCCGAATTCCGCTACGCCGATGCCACCGCGATTGCGGTGGTGATGCTGGTCGTGGCGTTCCTCATCATCTTTGCCGTGAACCGGTTGCAGCGCTGGGCGCAGAGCCGGGCGCCCTTGAACTAGGACCCGACATGAGCGTGGAGATGACCCTGCAGGCGCCATCCGTGGCATCGTCCGCGGCCAGCCCGCACGTCGCGCAGGCCGGCCGCCCCGATCCGCGCACCGAGCCGCGCCTGGTCCGCATCGTCATCACGACGCTGGCGTTGGCGTTCCTGTCGGTGTTCGTGGTGCTGCCGCTGATCGTCGTGTTCGTGGAAGCGTTCGGCAAGGGCATCGCGGCCTATTTCACCGCGCTTGCCGACGCCGAGGCGTGGGCCGCGATCCGCCTGACGCTGCTGGTGGCGCTGGTCTCGGTCGGAACCAATCTCGTGTTCGGCCTGTGCGCCGCCTGGGCGATCGCCAAGTTCGACTTTCCGGGCAAGACGTTCCTGATCACCCTGATCGATCTGCCGTTCTCGGTGAGCCCGGTGATATCGGGCCTCGTGTTCGTGCTGCTGTTCGGCGCGCAGGGGTTCTTCGGCCCGTGGATGCAGAGCCATGGCCTGCAGATCCTGTTCGCCTTTCCCGGCATCGCGTTGGCGACCGTGTTCGTGACCTTCCCGTTCGTGGCGCGCGCACTGATCCCGCTGATGCAGGAGCAGGGCACGCAGGAGGAGGAGGCGGCGATCTCGCTCGGCGCGTCCGGCCTGCAGACGTTCTTCCGCGTCACCCTGCCGAACATCAAATGGGGCGTGCTGTATGGCGTGCTGCTCTGCAACGCGCGCGCGATGGGCGAGTTCGGCGCCGTCTCGGTCGTGTCCGGCCATATCCGCGGCGAGACCAATACGATGCCGCTGCTGGTCGAGATCCTCTACAACGAATACCAGATGGTCGCCTCGTTCGCGATCGCCTCGCTCTTGGCGATGCTCGCGCTGATCACGCTGGTCGTCAAAACCGTCCTCGAACGGCAACTCGATGAGGGAGGTCCGCGTGACCATTGAAGTCAGGGGTGTCGTCAAGACGTTCGGCACGTTCAAGGCGCTCGACGGCGTCGATCTCAAGGTCGCCGACGGCGAATTGCTGGCGCTGCTGGGCCCGTCCGGGTCGGGCAAGACGACCTTGCTGCGGATCATCGCCGGGCTGGAGTGGCCCGATTCTGGCGAGATCCTGTTCGACGGCGAGAGCGCGCTCGATCGCGGCGCGCGCGAGCGTCACGTCGGCTTCGTGTTTCAGCACTACGCGCTGTTCCGGCACATGAACGTGTTCGAGAACGTCGCCTTTGGCCTGCGCGTGCAGCCGCGCCGCATCCGCAAGAGCGAGGCTGAGATCCGCGCGCGCGTGAAGGAGCTGCTCGACCTCGTCCAGCTCGACTGGCTCGCCGATCGCTATCCGAGCCAGCTCTCCGGCGGCCAGCGCCAGCGCATCGCGCTGGCGCGCGCACTCGCCATCCAGCCGCGCATCCTCCTGCTCGACGAGCCGTTCGGCGCGCTCGACGCCAAGGTGCGCAAGGAGCTGCGGCAATGGCTGCGCACCCTGCATCACTCGATCAACGTCACCTCGATCTTCGTGACGCATGATCAGGAGGAGGCACTCGAGGTCGCGCACCGCGTCGTGGTGATGGACAAGGGCCGCATCGAGCAGGTCGGCTCGCCCAGCGACGTCTATGACAGCCCGGCGACCGCGTTCGTGCACGGCTTCATCGGCGAGTCGATCATGCTGCCGGTCGAGATCGCCGGCGGCGCGGTACATCTCAACGGGCGGCCGCTGGACCTGGCTGCAGGGGGCGTGGCCGCGGGCGCCTCGACCTTGTTCGTGCGCCGGCACGACATGTTGATCGGTCCGGCGGACAGCGGCACGCTGCACGGCGCCGTCACCCACGTCCGCAGCTTCGGCCCGGTGCAGCGCGCCGAGATCGCGCTGACTGAAGGCTCGACCATCGAGATCGACGCCCCCCGCGACCGCGAGCTCCGGATCGGCGACCGCATCGGCCTGAAGCCGCGGCATTATCGGATTTTCGCGGCCGGGTAGGGGCTGCTCGGGCTCGTCCCGGCTCTCTGCCAAACATGCGGTGTCGTCCCGGACAAGCCCGGCAACGCGAAAGCGTTGGCGGGCGCTGATCCGGGACCCATACGCCGTGAAGCTTGCTTGAGGCACGCCGGAGCGGCATCGGGTCTCACCACGACCGCTGCGGAGTAAGGTCCGGCTCAAGGCCAGGACGACACCGAGGGCGTCGTGCCGTTCCTGGCTTGACCGAACTGCTCCTATGGTTGACGAACGGTTGCCGGCAGGAATGGCCGCAATTGTCGCGACGGAACTTACCGCCGATTCACCTTTCAGCCACGGTTGATGTGCAACAACCCGCCTCTCGCATCGGCATAGGGATTGGTTCATTGAAGCGTTTGGCTCTCGCTCTCTCCATTGCATTCCTGCTCGCCGGCTGTGCGGCCGAGACGCCGGTCGTGCAGGCGCCGACCATGTATGCCGATATGGCGGTCGCGGGCGCCAAGCTCGATGCGGTGGCTGCGGCGACGATGATCTCGCAATACCGCCAGAACAACGGGCTCGGCACGGTCGAGGTCGATCCCGAGCTGATGCGGCTGGCGGAATCGCAGTCGCAGGCGATGGCCGACAAGAACAAGCTCGATCATGACGTGCGCGCCCCGCTGGCGAAGCGCCTGACGGGTGCCGGCTATGACGCTGTCGTCGCGGTCGAGAACGTGTCGGCCGGTTATCATACGCTGGCGGAAGCGTTTTCCGGCTGGCGTGACTCGCCGCCGCATCGCGCCAACATGCTCAAGAGCGGTGTCACAAAAATAGGCATCGCAGCGAGCTATGCTCCGAACACCAAGTACAAAGTGTTCTGGACCATGATCCTGGCCGCGCCGGACGGCAAGAAGCCCTCCTGACAGGCTGGGCTGCCGCCGCCCTGCGCAGGCCGCGTGCGCATGGCTCGCGCGCGAGTCAGGCCGGCCTAGCCCTTGGGGTGGATTGACGTCACCGCGAAGTGACGCCACGGTGGCGCCTTGCTTTGCTAATGACCGTGATAATGACGCAACATCCATTTCCCCCGCTGCCTGCAACCCCCGCCGAATCGCAACGCGTGCTCGTCCTGCAGGGCGGCGGCGCGCTCGGCTCCTATCAGGCCGGCGCCTATCAGGCACTGTGCCATTTCGATTTCGAACCGGAATGGGTCGCCGGTATCTCGATCGGCGCCATCAATGCCGCGATCATCGCCGGCAACGACCGGGAGAAACGCATTGGCCGTCTCAAGGAATTTTGGGAGATGGTGTCGTCGCCGGTGCCGTGGAAGCCGCTGCTCAATGGCGATCATCACCGCTCGGCCTTCAACGAAGTCAGCGCCGGGCTGATCGCGGCGTTCGGCGTGCCCGGCTTCTTCACGCCGCGCTTCCCACCGGCGCCCCTGTGGCCGTCAGGCACGCTGCAATCGGTCAGCTATTACGACACCGCGCCGCTCAAGCGGACCCTGGAACGGCTGGTCGATTTCGACCGCATCAACGATCTGAAGACGCGGCTCTCCGTCGGAGCCGTCGGCGTCACCACCGGCAACTTCACCTATTTCGACAATGTCGAATTCAGGAAGCAGGGCAAGCGGATCGGGCCCGAGCACATCATGGCGTCGGGCGCGCTGCCGCCCGGCTTCCCGCCGGTCGAGATCGACGGCGAGCACTATTGGGACGGCGGCATCGCCTCCAACACGCCGCTGGACTACGTGCTCGATACCGAGACCGATCGTGATCTGCTGATCTTCCAGGTCGATCTGTTCTCCGCGCGCGGCGATCTGCCGCGGACGCTGCTGGAGGCCGCCGAGCGCGAGAAGGACATCCGCTATTCCAGCCGGACGCGGATGAACACCGACAAGAACCGCATGATCCACAACACGCGCAAGGCGCTGCGCGAGCTCTATGCCAAGCTGCCCGACGAGCTGCGCAACGATCCCTCGCTTGAGATCCTGTGCAAGGCGGCGCAGGAAAACACCGTCACGGTGGTGCACCTGATCTATCGCAGCAAGAACTACGAGACGTCCTCCAAGGACTACGATTTTTCCCATGTCGCGATGGTCGAGCATTGGGAAGCGGGCGTGCGCGATGTCCACCAGTCGATGCGCCACAAGGACTGGCTGGAGCGGCCGCAGTCCGGCGAGACCATGGTCACCTACGATCTCACGCAGGACGGCAGTCTCGCTGCCGCCAAGAAGGAGTGAAGCAATGACGACGAATCTGAAGGGCAAGACCGCGGTCGTGACCGGCTCGACCAGCGGCATCGGGCTGGCCTATGCGCGCGCCTTCGCGTCCGCCGGCGCGAACATCGTGCTCAACGGTTTCGGCGCGCCAGCCGACATCGAGAAGGAGCGTGCGGCGATCGAGAGCGACTTCAAGGTCAAGGCCGTGCACTCGCCGGCCGACATGAGCAAGCCGGCCGAGATCGCCGGCATGATCGCGCTCGGCGAGACCACGTTCGGCTCGGTCGACATCCTCGTCAACAATGCCGGCATCCAGTTCGTCTCGCCGGTCGAAGACTTCCCGCCGGAGAAGTGGGAGCAGATCATCGCGATCAACCTGTCGTCCGCGTTCTACGGCATCCGTGCCGCCGTGCCCGGCATGAAGAAGCGCGGCTGGGGCCGCATCATCAACACGGCGTCCGCGCATTCGCTGGTCGCCTCGCCGTTCAAGTCGGCCTATGTCTCGGCCAAGCACGGCATCGCCGGCCTCACCAAGACCGTGGCGCTCGAACTCGCGACCTTCAAGATCACCTGCAACTGCATCTCGCCGGGCTATGTCTGGACGCCGCTGGTCGAGAAGCAGATCCCCGACACGATGAAGGCGCGCAACCTCACCAAGGAACAGGTCATCAACGACGTGCTGCTCGCGGCGCAGCCGACCAAGGAGTTCGTGACCTCCGAGCAGGTCGCGGCGCTGGCGCTGTTCCTGTGCGGCGACGATGCGGCGCAGATCACCGGCACCAACCTCTCGATCGACGGCGGTTGGACGGCGGCGTAACGATCGCAGGGAGCGCTGAACAAGGCACCAGTTTCGCGCCGGGGCGGGTTTCGCTTCGGCGCGGTCCATTCTACAAGCGTGCGTTTCCACGACCAGCGCACGGACCCTCGACCTTGCTCACCACCATCATCGGCCTCGGCGCCGCCATCTGCACCACGAGCTCGTTCCTGCCGCAGGTCATCAAGGCCTGGCGGTCGCGCTCGACCCATGACATCTCGATGGGCATGTTCGTTCTGCAGACCACCGGCAACTCGATGTGGCTGCTCTACGGCGCGTTGATCAGCGACCTGCCGCTGGTCGTCGCCAACGCGATCACGCTCGGCCTGGTGGCGGCGATCCTCGGCCTGAAGCTGCGCTACGGCTAGGAAACCTCAGCCGATCAGCTGCGGCGGGCGAACACGTTGGCGGTGGTGGACGCGACGCTCTGGCCCGGCGGCAGCACGACCACGGTCGATCCGAGCTGGACGTGGTTGTAGAGGTCGGCGACGTCGGTATTGGTCATGCGGATGCAGCCCGACGAGATCGCCTGGCCGATATATTCGGGCTGGTTGGTGCCGTGGATGCGGTACAGGGTGTCCTTGTTGCCCTCGTACAGATAGATGGCGCGGGCGCCGAGCGGATTCGCCGGGCCGCCGGCGACGCGCTTCGGATACGGCCCGAGGCGCGCCTGGATGTCGGCGGTGGGAACCCAGTCCGGCCATTCCGCGAGCTTGCCGACGGTGGCGACGCCGGAGAAGGCCATCGCCTCTTCGCCGACGGCGACGCCGTAGCGGATCGCCTTGCGGTCGGGCAGCACGTAGTACAGGAAGCGCGCATCGGTATCGACGACGATCGTGCCCGGCTGTTCCTGCCGGGTGTAGTCGACGATGTGGCGCTGGAACTGTTGCGGGATCTGCGCCTCGGCATAGGGCGCGTGCGCCAGCAACTGACGGTCGCGGGGCGTCAACGCCGCGTCTGACGTCGGCGACAGCGTCGCTTCCATGCAGCCGGCCAGCATCACGGTTCCGGCCAGCGATAGTGCGACCCCCAGTCTCGACATCTCATTCTCCCCCAGCGCGCATTCAAATCATGTGCCCGGAGGATCGCGCCAATATCAAGGCGTTGCACCCAACACTTGCGTGATCGCCGGGCGAGACGAGGCGTGGCGGCACGACGCTCGCAGTTCCGCCAAGGCGAGGCCAAGATGACGCAACAGATGCGTCAATATGGTTTCCTCAAGATGCCTTGCCGAAGGCGAGGACATGCAGCCCGAGCCGCTGCTTGACGATCCGGAACAACAGCACGGTCTCGAAGGCCAGCGACAGCGAGGTCGCCGCCGCGGCGCCGTGGCCGCCGAACTGCGGCACCAGCAGGATGCAGAGCACGAGGTTCATGACGAAGGCCGCCGCATAGGCCATGGCGCAGGCGCGCTGCTGGCCCAGCATGTTGAGCAGCCGCTCCACCGGTCCGATCGCGGCGCGTACGACGAGCCCGATTGCGGCGATGAACATGATGTCGTAGCCGGCGGTGAACTGCGCGCCGAACAGAAACAGCAGCGGCTTGCCGAGCGCGAGCAGCACCAGCGTCGCCGCGAGCGAGGGCCAGAACGTCCACTTGATCGCATGCGCGACATAGGCCGACAGCCGCGCCTTGTCGCCGAGCGCGTGGTATTCGGCGAAGCGATGCGCCGTCGTCGCCGACATCGCGTAGTGGATGAACGACACCAGCGCGAGCGTCTTCACCACCGCGAAATAGATGCCGACCTCCTCGGAAGAGCGGAATTGCTGCAGCACCAGCACGTCGGTGTAGGACAGCAGCAGATAGAAGCTCTCGACCAAGAGGATCGGCAGCGAGATCGCGAGCCAGCCGCGGAGATCATATTGTTTGGGACCTGGCTCGACGTGGCCGCGGAGCCGGTTGTTCAGCACCAGCATCTGGCCGAGCATCGCAAGCCACACTGCGGCCGCGCTCGCGGCCATCGCAGCGGTGGCGCCGAGATCGAGGCCGAGCACGAAGGCGCCTGCCGTGAAGCCGATGATCAGCGTCTGGCGGATGATGAATTGCGGCATCAGGCCGAGCGTCATCCAGTCGTGCGAGCGGGCGATGCCGTCCTGGGTGTTGGCGACGACGAAGGCTGGCAAGGTGAGGCAGCCGATGTAGAGCGGCATGCGCTCGCCGGCGTCGATCCAGGGCGACAGCAGCGCGATCAGGCCGGCGAGCAGCAGCGCCGCAGCGGTGGACGTCGCCAGCGTCAGCCAGCGTCCGCCGGAGAGGAAGCCGCGCAGCAGCGCCTGCTGGCCCGAGGTGCGGTAGTCCGGAATGATCTTCTGCGCCGAGGAGGCGATGCCGACATCCAGCATGCTGCCGAGCAGCAGCACCCAGGTCCAGACATAGACATAGGTGCCGTAGTCCGAGCCACCCATCCAGCGCGCGAGCAGGATCTGGCTGAGATAGGCGAGGCCCGCGCTGAGCACGCGGATCAGGAAGATGGTGCCAGCCAGGCGGCGCGTCAGCGATGCCTCGCCGCTGCCGCCGAGCGCGGCCAGGCGCGCCTTCAGGCGGGCCGCGAGGCCGGTCGATGCGGGGGCGTTGCGGGCATCCATCACGGCCACGGCGGGGTCCGGCTCCACGGCCGCGCGGATGGCGGCGATGGTGCTTCCCTATCAACGCAACGTTAAGATTGAGTTGGGCCGGCGCCGCGTCGGTCGCGCGGCGCTACCGCCGTCACGGCAGAGTGAAGTTGAACTCGTAAGACTTGTCGGGGCCGACCAGCGTGAATTTCAGGGCCGCGCCGTCCGGCTTCACGCCCGGCGGAACGCCGTCGAGCTCGAAGGCGAAGCGCTTGATGCCCGGCATGCCGCTGTCGCGCACGGTCGGGATCGGCAGTGCCCAGTCAGGCGTCGGCCCCTCGACATAGAGCTGGACACCGCGCGGATCGGCGACGGCGACGTCGACGACGACGTCCTTCGGGCCGTCGCGCTTGACGTCGCGGATCGTCAAGGGAATGGCGTCGCCGACAGTGGCCGGCTTCGGCACCGTGTCGAGGGCCGCCGAGAGCGCCGTATCCTCGGTGCTGGCGACGCTGGTGAAGGCGAGCTCGGCCTTTGCTTCGACGGGAATGCAGATCTTCTCGCAGACCGCGTAGCTGACGTCGGCGCGCAGGGTCATCGGCTTGTCGGGGTTCTTGGCGACGATGCGCAGCGGCAGCACGACCTGATCATGATAGCCGAGCGAGTGTCCGCCGGCGCCGTCATCGAACTTTGTCGGCGCGGGCCACAGAACCGTCACCGCTTCGACGTTCTCCGACTTGGAAAAGTCGAACCGCGGCGGCACGCCAGAATCGCCGGGCGTTCGCCAATAGGTCTTCCATCCCGGCTGCAGCGCGAAGGCGATGCCGCCCAGCATGACCGGACCGCTGCGCGAGCCCGCGAGCAGGCGCACCGCGGAGTGGCTGTCGCGCTGCCAGGGCGAGGAATCCTGCGCCTGCGCGCCGAACGCAAGGCAGGATGATACGACGGTCGCGACGAGCAGTGTGGCAGAGTGGTGAGGAACCAAGGCGGACATGAGACGTCTTTAGAGTGCGGTTCGGGCGCAAACCATTGAAATGCTTGTGAGCAGATTTCCTCGCGAGGACCTGAACCTTGATTGACAGATGCGCATCCCAATATCAGGATATCGATGATCATGAGAGTCCTTGCGGATGAATCCTGAGGCAAAAAGGCTGGGCGACATTCGCCGCAAAGTGACAGGGATCGGGGATCACACCTCTCACGGTGGTTACCTCGACGGTCAGCTGCTGGTTGCGATGCCCGTGATGGGCGATTCCCGTTTCGAGCGCTCGGTGATCTATCTCTGCGCGCACTCGGCCGAGGGCGCCATGGGTATCATGGTGAACCGGCCGGCGGGCAGCATCGACTTCCCTCAGCTCCTGATGCAACTGAATATCATCGAGAAGAGCGATCAGATCAGCCTGCCCGACAGCGCCGAGACGATGAAGGTGCTGAGCGGCGGCCCGGTCGATACCGGGCGCGGCTTCGTGCTGCATTCGAGCGACTACTTCATCGCCAACGCGACCTTGAAGATCAACGACGGCGTCTGCCTGACGACGACGATCGACATCCTCAAGGCGATCGCCAAGGGCGACGGTCCGAAGCACGCCATCCTCGCCCTCGGCTATGCCGGCTGGCGCGCCGGCCAGTTGGAGGAAGAGATCCAGGACAATGGCTGGCTGCATTGCGACGCCGATCCGGAGCTGATCTTCGGCGACAATGTCGACGCCAAATACGATCTCGCGCTGCGCAAGATCGGCATTGATCCCGGCATGCTGTCCAACGCCGCCGGGCACGCATAGGCCTTATCGTCCGGTTGGAGCTCCCGTGCTCGCTGGGATCAGAGAAGGCTCAATGGGGCGCTCTGCCTCTCCGCCGTCATTGCGAGCGCAGCGACTTGTCCGCCGAAGCTTGGAGAGCGTAGGCGGAAGCAATCCAGAATGTCCACCGCGGATGCTGTCTGGATTGCCTCTGCGCTTCGCTCCTCGCAATGACGACATGGAGAGGGATGAGGCCGCGCATCTCTGCTGAAGGCAGAACTACTCCGCCGCCTGCTGCGCGACCGTCGGTTCGGTGCCGGCCACCGTGGCGCGGCGCATGTCGCGCGGTTGCGACTGATCGTAGCGACGCACGCGATGCATGGTCTGCCTGTTGTCCCACATGATCAGGTCGTGCAGCGTCCATTTGTGGACGTAGACGAACTCGGGCCGCGTGGCATGCTCGGTGAGGTCGCGCAGCAGCAGCCGGCCTTCCGGCATGCTCATGCCGATGATGGCGCCGGCATGCGATGACAGATAGAGCGACTTGCGGCCATGGGCAGGATGAGTGCGGACCAGCCGCTGCCTGACCGGCTTGAACATCTCCTTCTCCTCGTCGGTGTAGTCGAGGAAGCCGAGCGCGCCGCGCGAATACATCAGCGAATGTTCGCAGACGAGATCCTCGATCTCGGCCTTGGTCTCCTGGTCGAGCGCGTCATAGGCGGCGCGCATGTCGGCGAATTCGGTGTTGCCGCCCTTCGGGTTCACGATCCGCGCCGAGAGGATCGAGTATTTCGCCGGGATCGGCCGGAACGAGCTGTCGGAGTGCCACAGGCAGTTGCCGAGATTGAACAGATGCGTGCGATGGTCTGATGGCAGCGGCTTGCCATCCTTGCCGAGATTGGAGACGTCGTTGAGGCCGGTGGTGAGGCGGTAATCCTCCTTCTTGGTGACGGTGCCGCCGCGCGCCTGCTCGCGGTCGCCGAAGCTGAGCGCGAAGGCGAGCTGCTGCTCGTCGGTGACGTCCTGATCGTGAAATACGAGAACGGCGTAGTGATCGATCGCGGCCTGCAACTGCGCGACCTCGTCCCCAGCGAGAGGCTTGCGCAGATCGACACCGGACACTTCGCCGACGAAATGCGGATGCAACTGCCGGATGGCGATCGCCATGATGTCCTCCTCGCGTCCTCATCAGGGCGGACACCTGTCCGCTTCTTCTGAAGGAAGAGGCTACGCCGGCGATGCGCGAAGTCAACGCAAGGCGCGGATCGCCGCCTGCACGGCTGTCATGCCGGCGCGTCAGACGTCATGCATTGCGGGCCATCAGCCCGCCGTCCACCGGGATCACCGCTCCGGTGAGGAACGAGGCGGCCGGCAGGCACAGGCTCAAGGTCATGTGCGCGACTTCTTCGGGATCGCCATAGCGGCCAAGCGCGGTGCGGCGCCGCGCGTAGACCGCCTTCTGCTCGTCGGGAATGCGCGCGGTCATCGCCGTGGTGATCGGGCCCGGACAGATGCAGTTGACGGTGATGCGATCGCGGCCGAGCTCGACCGCGAGCGAGCGCGTCAATCCGGTCACCCCGGCCTTTGCAGCCGAATAGGCGCTGTGCCGCGCGGTTGCGCCGAGCGCCTCGGTCGAAGCGATGTTGACGATGCGCGGGCTGTTAGAGCGGCGCAGATGCGGCAGCGCGGCACGGATGACGCGCTGCTGCGCCGTCAGCATGATGGCAAGCCCTCTTGCCCAGGCCTCGTCGTAGGCTTCGTCGTCGATCGCGACATGCACCGAGATGCCGGCATTGTTGACGATGACGTCGAGCCCCCCGAAATGCGTCGCAGCATCGCCGACGACGGCCGCGATGGCGTTGCGGTCGACGAGGTCGAGCCGCCAGGCGCGCGCCGTTCCGCCGCTGGCCTCGATGTCTGCCGCCACCGCGCGGGCCGCGTCCTCATCGACATCGGTGACTGCGACCCTGGCGCCTTCATCGGCGAACACGCGCGCGGTCGCGCGCCCCATCCCCGACGCTGCGCCGGTGATCAGGACGGTCAATCCCTTGACCGAGCGGCTGAGTTGCCTGTGCTGGTGCATATTTGCGGCTCACGGAAAAATGCGGATCGCATGCTCGCCGTCGGGATTATCACTGATCGGACGCATTCGGTAGGCACCGATCCGGCATGGCCGAATTCTCGTTGCCGACGACACAAATCAACAAACCGGAGTGATCATGGTGCTCTCCACGACCTTCATGCGCCTGGCATTGGTGATGGGACTCGTTGCGACCACGGCTGCGCGAGCCGAGAGCATCAATGCCGGCGATCGCAAGGCAAGCGCCGTGCGCCCGTTCGAGGCGCGGAGCGTTGCCGAGTTCGATACGCCCTGGGCCATCGCCTTCCTGCCGGATGGGCGGATGCTGGTCACGGAGAAGCCGGGCCGGATCTTTCTCGTCACGCAAGGTGGGCAGAAGATCCAGATCGGCAACGTGCCCGCCGTCGCGGCGCGCGGACAGAACGGCCTCCTGGACATTGCGGTGTCGCCGAGCTTCGCGACGACGTCGCAAATCTGTCTCACCTACACCGAGCCGAGCAGCGAGGGCAGCCGGCTCGTCCTGACCCGTGCCGTGTTGTCGGTTTCGAATGACAACGCCACGCTGACCGACCCCACCGTCATCTGGCGCCAGACGCCCGCCGGCGGCGGCGGTCAGCCCGGCGGCATCATCGCGTTCGATCCGTCGGGAACGCATCTGTTCCTGACCGTCGGCGACCGCATGCAGCCGAACAGCGCCCAGGATCCACGGCAGGCGCGCGGCAAGGTGCTCAGGCTCGATCTCGACGGCGCGACTCCGTCGGACAATCCCATGGCCGAGGACAAGGGCGTGCCGGCCCAGACGTGGACCACCGGCCACCGCAATCCCTACGGGCTCGCCTTCGCATCAGATGGCAAGCTCTGGCTGCACGAGATGGGACCGCGCGGCGGCGACGAACTGAACTTGATCGAGCCGGGCAAGAACTACGGCTGGCCGCTGGTGTCGAACGGCGACAATTACAACGGCACGCCGATCCTGCGGCATGCGACGCGGCCCGACCTCGCGCCGCCGCCGCTCTATTGGGATCCTGTGATCGCGCCGGCCGGCCTGGTCTTCTATGATGGTCCGATGTTTCCGCAATGGAAGGGATCGGCGCTGATCGGAGGCTTGCGGGTGCACGCGCTGGTCCGCGTTGCCTTCCGGGCCGATGGTCAGCCTGACGAGGCCGAGCGCTGGGACATGGGCGAGCGCATCCGCGACGTCGCCGTGGCGCCGGACGGCGCCGTCTGGGTCATCGAGGACGACTCGCCCGGCCGCCTGCTGCGGCTGACACCGATGAAGTAGCTGCGCAGCAGCATTGATGCGAAGGCGCCGATGCCGGGGTCGCCACAGCCCGCGATGCCGTTGACAGGGCCTGCGCCGATCCCCACACCATCCGACAAACAACAAGAGAAGGAGTGGGGAGATGAACGCGCTCGATTTCACGGGACGCTCGGTGCTGGTGATTGGCGGATCGAGCGGCATCGGCAACGGCATCGCGCAGGCGTTTCGCGCGCAGGGCGCGCGCGTCGACGTCAGCGGCACGCGGGCGAGCGCCGCCGATTATGCCGAAGGTGAGGGCTCCGATCTCGCAGGGGTGAACTACTATCAGCTCGATGTGAGCGATCCCGGCGCGATCGAGAGCTTCGCGCCGCGGCTCGATCGGCTCGATGTGCTGGTGCTGGCGCAGGGCGCGGTATTGTACCGGCGCGGCGAATTCGCCATGGAGGGCTTTCGCAAGGTGGTCGAGGTCAACCTCATCAGCCTGATGGCCTGTGCGACGAAATTTCACGACCTGCTGCGCGATGCCGGAGGCGCGCTCATCATCGTCTCGTCGACCGCCGCCTATCATTCGACCATGGGCAATCCGGCCTACAACGCCTCGAAGACCGGCGCGATGGGATTGACGCGAACCCTGGCGGAGGCGTGGGCGGAAGATGGCATTCGCGTCAACGGGATCGCGCCCGGGCTCGTCGACACCAAGATGACCAAGGTGACGACCGCCAATCCGAAGCGCCTCGAGGGCGCGCTGCAGCGCATTCCGCTGCGGCGGCTGGGGACGCCGCAGGACATGGCCGGTGCGGCGCTGTTCCTGGCCTCGCCGCTGTCGTCCTACATCATCGGCCAGACCCTCGTCGTCGACGGCGGCCTGATTTTGTAGTCATCCGGAACCTGCGCCGTGCTGGCCGGTTAGCAGGCCAGCAATCCCGCACAATGCAGAGAAGGAGAGCGGCAATGGATCAGGATCGGCTGACCGGTACGGCCAAGGATGTCGCAGGCAAGATCGAAGGCGGCGTCGGCGAGATGTTGGGCGACAAGAGCACGCAGGCGTCGGGGCGTGCACGCGAGGCCTCGGGCGTCGTGCAGAACATGTATGGCCAGGCCAAGGACGCGGCGCGCGAGGCTGGCGATGCGGCGATGGATTTCGCCAAGGATACGTTCGGCAACGGCTCCGAGACGCTGCGTGACGGCACGCAGGCGCTGACCAAGCGGGTTCAGGACAATCCGATGGGCGCGCTGCTGGTCGCCGGCGGCATCGGCTTCCTGCTGGCGATGCTGATGCGCTCGCCGAGCCGG
Organism: Bradyrhizobium sp. SZCCHNS1050; assembly: GCF_032484785.1. Taxonomy (NCBI): domain Bacteria; kingdom Pseudomonadati; phylum Pseudomonadota; class Alphaproteobacteria; order Hyphomicrobiales; family Nitrobacteraceae; genus Bradyrhizobium; species Bradyrhizobium sp. SZCCHNS1050. Next base: position 3,687,276 of record NZ_JAUETR010000001.1, read on the forward strand.
CCGCAGCCGCCGCAGCGCTGGCGCTACTGAGCCCGCCAAGACCCGCTGACGATCAGATGACAATCGGCCCGCATTCGCTCTCGAATGCGGGCCGGTTTGTCATTGGCGCCTTGGTCCGGAATGATCCGCGTCGATCGCCCTCAGCGCCGAAATGTGGTCGCGATCAGCGGCCCTGGGTCTCCAGCGATGCTGCCGAGCGGCCGACCAATCCTGGCGGCCGCGGCGGCGCGTTCGGATTGCGCGCGGCGGGCGGCCGCGCCGGCTGCTGTTGCTGCTGAGGCGCGCCGAAGCCGAAAAACTCACGAACGCCCTGATTCGGCTGCGGCGTTTGGGCTGGCGGCTGCTGGGTGGGCGCCCCCGGCGTGGTCAGCCGCCTTTGCCGCGGCGGCGACACCGGCCCAGGTGCTGCCGGCGTCGCTTCCGCCGGCGAAGTCGCGGCCATCGGCGCTTCGGGCCGGGTCGGCTCCTTCGGCGGCTCCTTGGCCTGCTCGCGGCCGACCTCGCGGCGAGGCCAGACGAAATCGTCGGCGCGGCCGGCCGGCGGGCTCAGCGCCTCGCCCTTGACCAGGGTTCGGGCCGCCAGCGCGTCGACCGCCGCAGGTCGGGAGCCGGGGCCGCCCAGCAACTGATCGGTGCCGACGGATGACGCCACCAGCGGCAGGATCGGGCCGGCGACCGGCCGCGGCGCCGGCTGGCCCGGTACGGCATTGGCGTCCGGCGTGGCCGGCTCATTCGGCAGCTCAAGCGGCGCGGAACGCGCCGCGAGCAGCCGGTTGATCTCACGCTCGGCATAATGGGCGAGCTTGCGCGCGCCCGGCTTGGTGAAATAGACGCCGTCATAGGAGCGCAGCTGGCGGATCTGGCCCTCGAAGTCCGGGCCCTTCTGCAGGAAGCGGCCGGCCTCGTCGACGAAGCCGTCCCAGACATCGACATAGGTGATGCCGGCCTTGCCGGCGGCATCGCGATACAGCGAGTCGAGGAACAGCGTGTCCGCCGTCCCCTTGGGACCGCGAACCGCGGGCAGGCCGACCCAGAGCACGGGCACGCCCTTGCTCTTGGCGATCGCGATCATCTCGTCGATCTTCTTCGTATACAGCTCGACCCAGCGCTCGTCCCGGAACTCGTAGAGGCCGCCCGGCGAGCGGGCGGCCTTCTCCGGTGCCGCGACCGCGGGCGTGTCGTTGTCGGCCTCGTCCTGCGGCAGATCGGTATCGGCAGCCTTGTCGTCGGGCTTGGCCGCCGTGTCGGCCTTGCCATCCGGCTTGGCTTCGCCCGGCTTGGCCTCACCGGGCTTTGTCTCACCAGGCTTTGTCTCACCAGGCTTGGCCTTGGCATCCTTCTTGGCCTTGTCGCCCTTCTTGTCGTCGGTCTTCTCGATCGCGGGCTCGCGCAGCGAGATGCGGTCGTTGAGGCCGAGCATGATGACGATGGCGTCGGCGCGTTCGGTCGCCAGGATGCCCTTGGCGGCGGCGGCCCAGTCGGCCGGCTCGCCCCTGGGCTGGTACTTGATGAGGCCCGACGTGGTCCTGATCCTGCGGGTGACGCCCATGTCGGGCTGCTCGGCATAGGCCTCTTCCAGGCCATAGGCGAGCCAGTCGGCCATGGCGTCGCCGAGCACCAGCACGTAGCGGTCCGGCGCGCCGTCACGCTTCTCCGGCGGCGGCGCCTTGGAATAGTCCTGGATCACCCTCTTCGGCTGTTGCTGCGGGAACGGAGCGAAGAATTCGCCGCCGAACCAACCTCCGCCACCTCCACCGCCGCGCGGTGCCGGGCGGGGCGAAGCGAACGGGTTGAAGTTGAAGAACTGGGCCGAGGCGGGACCGGCGATGCCGACGAGCATGGCGATGACGACCGCCAGCACGACCAGCGGGCCGGGCTCGTTCAACAGCTTGAGGATGGACTTCAGCTTTGACATGCGCACCCGTCGCGCGGCGTGATCGTGACGATTCATATAATAGGACGCGAATCAGGCCGCAAACGGGCATTCACCGGATGGTGTTGACGGCGCCGGTAATCGCCCCAGAAGGTTACCGGCAGGGCAGATTGGGCTGCGATCAGCGCGTCCGCAGCCGTTCGAGCACATCCGAGGTGGCAAATCCGTCCGCCGGCGCCCCGATCGAGGCCTGGAAGTTCCGCAGCGCCTCGCGCGTCTGGCCACCGAACTGGCCGTCCGGCGTTCCGCGGTAAAATCCGCGCTCGGCGAGCAATTGCTGCAGCTCGAGCCGCTCGCCGCGCGACAGCGTTCGCTCCTCGCGCGGCCAGGCCTGAACGAACGGCGGTGCGCCACGGAGACGGTCGGCGAAGTGTCCGATCGCCAGCGCATAGGCTTCCGCAGGGTTGTATTTCATGATGACGCGGAAGTTCTGCAGCATCAGGAAGCCGGGGCCCTGGGCGCCGGCCGGCGCCAGCAGATAGGCCTTTTCGGCGCCAGTCGGAAACGGCTGACCGTTGGCCCGCCGCAGGCCGAGCTGTTCCCACTGGGCGAAGCTCATGCTCTTGGCGCGGTCGGCGAGCATGTAGTTGAAGCCCTGGGGCACCACGACCTCGTAGCCCCAGCTCTGGCCGCTCTGCCAGCCGTCCTTCTTCAGATTGTTGGCGGTCGAGGCGATCAGGTCGGCCGGATTGTCGACGACGTCGCGGCGGCCGTCACCATCGGCATCGACGGCGAAGCGCTTGAACGCGGTCGGCATGAACTGGGTCGGGCCGAAGGCGCCTGCCCAGGAGCCGCGCAACTGCTCGGGGCGCAAATCGCCGCGATTGAGGATTTCCAGGGCGGAGAGGAACTCATCCTTGAAATAGGCCTGGCGGCGGCCGATGCAGGCGAGCGTCGCGGTCGACTGCAGCACGCTGCGGTCGCCGATCTGGGTCGAGTAGTTGGACTCGATGCCCCAGATCGAAGCGACGATGTAGCGGTCGACGCCATAGGTACGCTCGGCCGCATCGAACTGCGGCTTGTACTTCGCCAGAACCTCGCGGCCCTTCGCCAGCCGGTTGTCGTTCACCAGGATGTCGAGATAGTCCCAGATCGATTTGGTGAATTCGGGCTGCGCGTCGAGCAGGTCCATGATGCGCAGGTCCGGCGACAGGCCGGCGGTAAAGCGCTGGAAATTGTCCTGCGTGATGTTGCGCCGTGCGGCATCTGGCCACATGCCGGCGACGCAATTGTCGAAATTGCCGGCGGCTTCGCGGATCGCCGCCGCCGTCATCAGCGGATGGCCGGAGGCGCCGTCCTGGCCGCTCCACGGCTGCGGCCCGCCGGCGGCAGGGGGCTGGTTGGGGGCGGGGTCGCCCTTCGTCAGGGTGCCCGTGAACAGGCCGTCGAGAAAGTTCAGCGGCCCGCCTGAGGATTGCGCGACGGCGGAACCAGACACCACCGTCAACGCCGTGACCAGAACCGCCGCGCCAGCACCGGCCTTCAGAGCTGTCAGCATCACGTTCCGTCGCATCATGTCTCGATCCAGATCGCATGGAAGATCGGCCTCCACGAGGCCCGGTCCTGCTTAACGGGAGATTAACAAGGTTAACGATTTCCGCAGCGAAATTTAGCCGTTCGGTCCGTGTCGAGCGGAACACTGGACCAACATCCGCCTTTGTTCTCGGCTGCAAACGAGCTACCTAAAATGCGATCGATTTCGCATTCATATCGCCACAAGGTCTAGTCATCCCCATGAAGATCCGCAAAGCCGTTTTTCCGGTCGCCGGTCTCGGCACCCGCGTCCTGCCCGCCACCAAGGCGATGCCGAAGGAAATGCTGACGATCGTCGACAAGCCGCTCATCCAATACGTCTTCGACGAAGCCAAGGAGGCGGGCATCGAGCATTTCGTGTTCGTGACCGGGCGAAACAAGACCGCGATCGAGGATCATTTCGACCGCATGTACGAGCTCGACGCGACGCTCGCGGCGCGCGGCAAGAAGACCGAGATGGAAATCCTCGCGCGCGACCAGCCGGAGGCCGGCGCGGTCAGCTTCACCCGCCAGCAGGCGCCGCTCGGGCTCGGCCATGCCGTGTGGTGCGCGCGCGACATCGTCGGTGACGAGCCGTTCGCGGTGGTGCTGCCCGACGAGCTGGTGCTGAACGCGCCGGGGTGCCTGGCGCAGATGATTGCTGCCGCCAGCAAGCTGCCGGAAAAGAGCAACGTGCTCGCCGTGCAGGAGGTGCCAGCCGACCAGACCCATCAATACGGCATCTGCGGCGTCGGCAAGCGCGACGGCAAGATGTTCGAGGTCGACGGCATGGTCGAGAAGCCGGCCAAGGGCACCGCGCCGTCGAACTTCTCGATCACCGGGCGCTACATCCTGCAGCCGGAGATCTTCCAGATCCTCGCGACGCAGGAGCGCGGCGCCGGCGGCGAGATCCAGCTCACCGACGCGATGATCGGCCTGTCGAAGACGCAGAAATTCTACGGCGTGGACTTCGACGGCGAGCGGCATGATTGCGGCTCGAAGTCCGGCTTCCTGAGGGCCAACATCGCCTTCGCCATGGCGCGAGCCGACCTGCGCGATGGCCTGCGCGCGGACATGAAGCGCTATCTCGAAGGCAGGGGCTGAGGCCAAGCCGGCGCGAAATGCCGCGCCTTCGAGGCGGTTGGCGGCATCACGCCGCCAGCGAGGCCGCGGGTGACGGATGACGCACCGCTGCGCTGGCGCAGCGGTTACGGCCCGCGGCCTTGGCCATGTACAGGGCGCGGTCGGCGGCATTGAGCAGGCCGGTCCAGTCCGTGTCGCGCGACGGCGTGACGCTGGCGGCGCCGATGCTGATCGAGGTGGTGCACGCTTCTCCCGCCCACAGCTTGACCTTGCTGCGGATCGTCTCCGCGACGCGCAGCGCATCCGCTTCCGAGGTCCCCGGCAGCAGCACCGCGAACTCCTCGCCGCCATAACGCGCGGCGCAGTCGCCGGCGCGCCGCACCGAATCGGAGATGCACACGGCGATGCCGACCAGCACCTGATCGCCGGCCTGGTGCCCATGGGTGTCGTTGTAGCTCTTGAAGTGATCGGCATCGATCATCAGCAGCCCCAGCGGCGCGCCGGTGCGCTGCGCCCGCCGCCATTCGAGTTCGATGGTCTCGTCGAACTTGCGCCGATTCTTCAGGCCCGTCAGCGGATCCGTGGTCGCGAGCTGCTCCAGTCTGGATTCGACCTTCGCCCGGAGCTGGATCTCGCGCGCGGCGACCTGCGTCGCGGCCAGGACGAACACGATCAGCGCCAGCATCATCGCCCCGATCTCTGCAGCCTCGTTGCGCCAGTATGCATAGACGCTGTCCCACGACTTGCTGGCGATCACGACCAGCGGCTCATTGGCGTTGCGCCAGACCAGCAGCCGCGGCAGATCGTCCAGCGCGCCATAGCTGCTCGACCAGCCGGCCGGCTCGGTGAGCGCGCGGGTCACGGCCGGCGCCCGCGCCAGGTTGCGCCCGATCGCGCCGGAATCGAACGGCGCGCTGACGATGACGGTGCCGTCGCGCCGGAGCACGGTGATGTTGTCGCCCGCCCCGAGCGTGAGCCTTGCGAACAGGTCGCGGAAATAGCCGAGGCGGATCGAGCCGGCGACGACGCCGGCGAAGCGTCCGTCCGGCGTCGAGATGCGGCGGCTGAGAACGATGGAATATTGGCCATGATGCTGAGCGGGCCGCCCGACATAGAGCCCGGTGTCGGGCCGGTCGCGATGCACCTGGAAGAAATCGGCGTCGCTGCGGTCCTCCGGCAGCGGGTCGAGCGTCGACGACTCGAGCGACAGCCGCCCGCGGGCATCAAAGACTTGGATGGTGCCGAAATTCTTCGCGGTGGACGAACGGTCGAACAGGATCAATTGGCGGACGTGCTTGCTGACCTCGTTGATTTCGGGCAGCAACATGTTGCTGGCCACCGCCCGCAGCGAGAGATCGTAGAGCTCGACGGTGCGGCTGATGTCGGCGCCGATGCTGGCGGCCATGTTCTCCAGCGCCTGCCGGGCGCGGACTTCCTCGCTCCGGCGCAGGTCGATCATGACGCTGGCGCAGATGGCGGAGAAACCGATGATGGTCGAGATGGAGCAGGTGATCAGCGTGCGCGCCGAGAGCCGCCAAGGCTGCGTCGCCCGGCCCGTTCGGCGTGTCCAGCGCATCGGATCGTCCCGTCCCCCGTGGAGTCCCGTCCGTAGACTGACGGATAAAGCCGAAGTAACGCATGTTAGGTTAACGAGTCGTTGCGTTCGCCGCGCCTGTCGTCAAGGCGGCCGCACACGCGCTGGTACGATGGAGTCGAGACTTGCCGGACTATGATGCGCTTCGAGACTATCTCAAGCGGCAGACCCGCCCCGAGCTGGTGCTCAGCCTCGACGAGATCGAGGAGCTGATCGGCGACGGCCTGCCGCGCGCCGCGCAGCGCGCCTCGTGGTGGGACAGCCTGCGAAGTCCGCAGGAGAAGATGCCGCAGCGCGAGGCCTGCCTGGCGGCAGGCTATGTCGCGACCCGGCTGCCCGATGGCAAGGGCGTCCGCTTCCGCAAGCTGAAGCCGGAGCGCTGAGCTGCATCCGTGTCCGCGGCACTGGGGCTGTGTCCTGATTTTCCGGCGGTAGTGCTTCGCGCTCAACGTCGACGAGGCGATCGAGGTTTTGGAGAACGCCGGCTGGAAGAAGGGCGCGAGCGGCATTCGCGAGAAGGGCGGCAAGCCGCTCAAGCTCGTGGTCCAGATCTCCACCAACGTCCCGCGGCCGAAGAACCATGTCATCGTCACGTAGGCCTGCCAGAAGGCGGGCATCGAGCTCGAGCCGAAGTCGGTGGTGGCTCGGCGTTCTTCTCCAGCGACGTCGCCAATTCCGACACCTACACGCACGTCTACTGCGACATGGAGATGCTGATGATCAACGATGGCGTCGCCGGGTCCGCGCGTCAGCGGCATCCGCAAAGGTTTGTCGAGCCATTCCTCGGAATGGGACAATGACCTTTGGCAGTTGCCGAACTGGTGTCGCGAGAGCTGAGCGCACATCGAGAGCGTTCATTCCGAAGCAGAACATTCCGGTGTGTGGCGACCGTCGCGAGCGACGTAGTTCCATTTTCCGGGATGTGACTCGCAGTCAATCTTTCCGCATCTGCGAAGTGCGACAATCGATCCGTTCTTTATTGCGGAATTGGCCCGGATTCTGCTTTGACAGTCGCTTCGAAGGCTGATCCAATTTTATGCAGTTCCCGATCGATCCAGGACGGGGACGCGTTTTTGGCATTCAGCACCACCTTTGGAGTCGATGGATGAACGAGCGTGACCTCCGTAGCCAGATCGCTGATGTCAAAGCAGGACGTCTGTCACGGCGCGAATTTGTGCAGCGGATGATTGCCGTGGGGCTGACCGCGCCGATGGCTGGCGCGATGCTCTCCTACTCAGGTGCCGCGGTCGCTGCTGATGCCATCCCCTACAAGCCGACCAAGGCCGGTGGCGGCGGTCCGCTCAAGCTGCTGCTCTGGCAGGCGCCGACGCTGCTCAATCCGCATTTCGCCATCGGCACCAAGGACCAGGAGGCCAGCCGCCTGTTCTACGAACCGCTGGCCGGATGGGACAAGGAGGGCAATCTGGTGCCGATTCTCGCGGCCGAGATTCCGAGCAAGGAGAATGGCGGTCTTGCCGCCGACGGCATGTCGGTGACCTGGAAGCTGAAGAAGGGCGTCAAATGGCACGACGGCAAGCCGTTCACCGCCGACGACGTCATCTTCAACTGGGAATACGCCAACAACCCCGAGACCTCGGCGGTCTCGATCGGCAGCTACAAGAACGTCAAGTCGATCGAGAAGATCGACGATCTGACCGTGAAGCTGGTCTTTCCGCAGCCGACGCCGTTCTGGGCCGATGCCTTCGTCGCCTCGTTCGGCTGCATCATCCCCAAGCATCACTTTGCGGATTATATCGGGGCGAAGTCGCGCGAGGCGCCGGCGAACCTGAAGCCGGTCGGTACCGGTCCCTACATGTTCGTGGACTTCAAGCCGGGCGACACCGTCGCCGGCAAGCGCTTTCCGGACTATCACGTGCCGACGCAGCCCTATTTCGACACGGTCGAGATCAAGGGCGGCGGCGACGCGGTCTCCGCTGCGCGCGCAGTGCTGCAGACCGGTGAATACGATTACGCCTACAATCTGCAGGTCGAGGACGAGATCCTGACCAAGCTCGAGGCCGGCGGCCAGGGCAAGACCGAACTGACGCTGACCGGAAACATCGAATATATCGGCCTCAACGTCACCGATCCCAATGTCGAGGTCGACGGCGAGCGCGCCAGCCTCAAGACCAAGCATCCGTTGTTCTCCGATCCGGAGGTGCGCAGGGCCATCAACCTGCTGATCGATCGCGCCTCGGTGCAGAAATTCATCTACGGCCGCGCCGGCGTCGCGACGCCGAACTTCCTCAACAATCCCGAGCGCTACCGCTCCAAGAACAACAGCTTCGAGTTCTCGATCGAGAAGGCCAACCAGATCCTCGATGCCGCCGGCTGGAAGAAGGGCGCGTCCGGCATCCGCGAGAAGGACGGCAAACCGCTCAAATTCGTGTTCCAGACCTCGATCAACGGGCCGCGTCAGAAGAACCAGGCGATCATCAAGCAGGCCTGCCAGAAGGCGGGCATCGATGTCGAGCTGAAGTCGGTGGTCGCATCCGTGTTCTTCTCCTCGGACGTCGCCAATCCCGATACTTACACGCATTTCTACTGCGACATGCAGATGTATCAGACGACGATGCCGCAGGCCGATCCGCAGTTCTTCATGAATCAGTTCACCTCCTGGGAGTGCGCCACCAAGGAGAACAAGTGGCAGGGCCGCAATGTCTGCCGCTGGCAGAACAACGACTATGACGAGACCTACAAGCTGGCCCAGAGCGAGCTCGATCCGGTCAAGCGCGCCGCGCTGTTCATCAAGCTCAACGACCTCGTCGTGCGCGACAATTACGTGCTTCCGGAGATCAACCGGCTCAACGCGATCGGCGTCAAGAACGGCATGGTGCTGTACAAGAGCGGCTGGGACAACGACCTGGCGTTCATCGCATCCTGGTACCGGGCGAGCTGACGCGCGGCCAGCATGATCAGCCAGACATCGTAGGGGTGGAGCGATGGGAAACTACCTTCTCAGGCGCCTCATCGTCGCTGTGCCGAGCCTGCTCGGCATCAGCCTCATTCTGTTCGTGCTGCTCGCGCTGGCGCCGGGCGATCCGTTCGGCGAGCTCGCGACCAATCCGAACGTGCCGCCCGAGGTGCGCGAGGCGCTGCGCATCAAGTTCGGGATGAACGATCCCGTGCTGTTGCGCTATGTCCACTGGCTGGTCGCCATGTTCCAGGGCGACTGGGGCTTCTCCTTCGCCAGCCGCGTCAACGTCGACACGCTGATCCTGCAGCGGATACCGACCACGCTCTACGTGGTGGGCACCGCGCAGATCCTGGCGCTGGCGGTGGCGCTGCCGGTGGGCGTGCTCGCGGCGCGGCGGCCGTATTCGATCTTCGACCAGATCGCCAACACCTTCGCCTTCATCGGCTTCTCGCTGCCGACCTTCTTCACCGGCCTGCTGTTGATCCTGATCTTCAGCGTCAATCTCGGCTGGCTGCCGTTCGTCTATCGCGCCGACCTGCAGGCGACCGGCTGGCAATGGTGGTGGGAGAGCATCAAGCAGGCGATCATGCCGATCACGGTGCTCGGCCTGTATCAGGCCGCGTCCTATACCCGCTATGTGCGATCCGCGGTGCTCGACGTCATCAAGCTCGATTATGTCACGACGGCGCGCGCCAAGGGCCTCGACGAGCGCAAGGTCATCGTCAAGCACGTGGTGCGCAATGCGCTGATTCCGGTGGTGACCCTGGTGGCGCTGCAGATGCCGACGGTGTTCGGCGGCGCCATCGTCACCGAGCAGATCTTCCGCATTCCCGGCATCGGCTCGCTGCTGATCAGCGCCATCCTCGCCAACGACACGCCTGTGATCATGGCGGTGACCTTCGTGTTCGCCTGCCTCGTCGTCCTCTTCAACCTCATCGCAGACATTCTGTATGGCTGGCTTGACCCACGCATCTCCTTCCGTTGAGACGGTGCCGGTCGTCGCATCGCCCAAACGGCGTTTCTCGCCGGGCCGCGACGCGCTCCGCCGCTTCCTCCGTCACCGCCTCGCGGCGGCCAGCATCGTCGTGCTGCTGCTGCTCGCGCTCTCGATCCTGCTCGGCCCGTGGCTGTGGCGGATTCCGATCAACGAGATCGACTTCACGGCACGCCTCGCGCCGCCGTCCTGGGAGCACCCGTTCGGCACGGACGATCTCGGCCAGGATCTGCTGGCGCGCATGATCTATGGCGGCCGCATCTCGCTTGCGGTCGGCTTTGCCGCGATGGGCGTGGCGCTGTTCGTCGGCATTCTCGTCGGTGCGATCGCCGGCTCGGCCAAGGGACCGGTGGATGCCGCGCTGATGTGGCTGACCGATCTGTTTCTGTCGCTGCCGCAACTGCCGCTGCTGCTCCTGATCATCTATTTGTTCCGCGATTTCCTCAAGGGCTGGCTCGGCCCGGAAGGCGGCGTGTTCGTGCTCATCGTGCTCGTGATCGGCGGCTTCCGCTGGATGCATGTGGCGCGTCTGGTCCGCGCCCAGTTCCTGTCGCTGCGCGAGAAGGAATTCGTCGAGGCGGCGCGCGCGCTCGGCGCCTCCAACACCCGTCTCGTCGTCCGCCACATCCTGCCGAACGCGCTGGGGCCGGTGATCGTCGCCGGCACCATCGACGTCGCGGCCGCGATCATCGCGGAATCGACGTTGTCGTTCCTCGGTCTCGGCTTCCCTCCGGACATTCCGACCTGGGGCCGGCTGCTGTTCGACGCCAAGGACTATCTCGACATCGCGCCGCATTGGGCGCTGTTCGCCGGCGGCGCGATCTTCCTCACGGTCATCGCGATCAACTTCATCGGCGATGGCCTGCGCGATGCGCTCGATCCGCGGAAGGTGATGTGATGGACGCGCGCGTAGCTCCGCTGCTCGAGATCAAGGGGCTGAAGACCTATTTCAACACCGACGAGGGCGAGGTCCAGGCCGTCGACGGCGTCGACATCTCGATCGGCAGCGGCGAGACCCTGTGCGTGGTCGGCGAGTCCGGCTCCGGCAAGACCGTCACCGCGATGTCGGTGCTGAAGCTGATCGCGATGCCGCCCGGCCGCATCGCCGGGGGCCAGATCCTGTGGCAGGGCCGTGACCTGGTGCCGCTCGGCTCGTCCGAGATGAACAAGATCCGCGCCAGCGAGATCGCGATCGTGTTCCAGGAGCCGATGACCTCGCTCAACCCGGTCTACACCGTCGGCGATCAGATCGCCGAGGTGATCCGGCTGCATCAGGGCCTGTCCAACAAGGCGGCGATGGATCGGGCGGCCGAGATGCTGGCGCTGGTGCAGATCCCCAATCCGAAAGCCCGCGTGCACGACTATCCGCACCATTTCTCCGGCGGCATGCGCCAGCGCGTGATGATCGCGATGGCGCTGTCATGCAATCCCAAGCTCCTGATCGCCGACGAGCCGACGACGGCGCTCGACGTCACGATCCAGGCGCAGATCCTCGATCTGCTGCTCGACATGAAGGAGCGGCTCGGCATGTCGATCATGCTGATCACCCACGCGATGGGCGTCGTGGCCGAGGTCGCGCAGCGTGTCGTGGTGATGTATGCCGGCCGGGTCGCGGAGGAGGCGCCGGTCGAGCGGCTGTTTGCCAATCCGCGCCATCCCTATACGCAGGGCCTGATCCGCTCGATCCCGCGGATCGATCTCGACGCGGTCAGGAAGAGCCGGCTGGAAAGCATCCCCGGCAGCGTGCCGAAGCTGGTCAATCCGCCGGAGGGCTGCCGCTTCGCCTCTCGCTGCCGCTTCGCCATTCCCGATTGCAGGACCGCGCAGCCTCTGCTGCGCGAGATCGAGCCCGGCCACAAGGTGGCGTGCATCCGCGCCGAAGAGGCGTTGCTGTGATGACCGAAGCTGCCATTGCCACCCCCGTCGTACCCGCGCCGCTGCTCAGCGTACGCAACCTGACCAAGGCGTTCCCGATCCGGGGCGGGCTCTTGAAGCGCCAGATCGGCAGCGTGCGGGCCGTGGACGGCGTCAACTTCGACATCGAGCCGAGCGAGACCTTCGGCCTCGTCGGCGAGTCCGGCTGCGGCAAGTCGACCACCGGGCGCTGCGTCCTCCGGCTGATCGAGCCGAGCTCGGGCGAACTGAATTTCGAGGGCAAGGACGTCATCGCGCTGTCCGGCGAAAGCCTGCGCGCGCTTCGCCGCGACATCCAGATCATCTTCCAGGACCCCTATGCCTCGCTCAACCCGCGCATGACCATCGGCGCCATCATCGGCGAGGCGCTGACCATCCATGGGCTGGCGACCTCACGCCAGCAATACGAGGCGCGCATCGTTCATCTCCTGGAGACCGTCGGCCTGCAGGCCGACCACATGACGCGCTATCCGCACGAGTTCTCGGGCGGCCAGCGCCAGCGCATCGGCATCGCGCGGGCGATCGCGGTCGAGCCCAAGCTGATCATCTGCGACGAGCCGGTGTCGGCGCTCGATGTGTCGATCCAGGCCCAGGTCATCAACCTGCTCGAGGATCTGCAGCAGAAGTTCGGCATCGCCTATCTGTTCGTCGCCCACGACCTCTCGGTCGTCGAGCACATCAGCCGCCGCGTCGCGGTGATGTATCTTGGCCGCATCGTCGAGACCGCGCCGTCACGCCAGCTCTATTCGACGCCGAAACATCCCTACACCGAGGCGCTGCTGTCGGCGGTGCCGATCCCGGATCCGAGTGTCAAGCGCAAGCGCGTGCGGCTCAAGGGCGAGGTGCCGAGCCCGATCAATCCACCATCGGGCTGTCACTTTCATACCCGCTGCCCGATCGCCAAGGACGTCTGCAGCAAGGAAGTGCCGCCATTGAAGGCAAGCGCCGAGGGGCATCTCGTCGCCTGCCATTTCCGTTGAGGCGGAGATCGGCGCGTTACGCCGCCTGACGGTCCGAGACCAGCGCCGTCAGCCGCGCCGATTGCTCCGGGGTCAGTGCGAACTGGACCAACGCGGTGCGGTCGCCGACGCGGGTCACGGTCCCCGGCAGATCGGACACCATGCCGGTGATGGCAAGCGTCACCGACGTGTTCATCGTCAGACGAACCGGAACGGCTTCGAGCAGGGCGCCGCCGAGCGAGAGGTTGCGCACGGTGACAGGGATCGCTTCGCCGTTCACCTGCAGCGTGCCCGGGCGGTTGATGTTGAGCCGCGTCGACAGCCGGCGATCGACGTCGGCAGTCGACGTCCGGATCACCCGCACCAGTTCGGTGCGCAGCCGCTGCACCTTGTCGGCGACAACAGTCGAGCCGTCGCGGATGTCGGTCGAGCGCCGGCCGGCCTCGCTGGCTTCGCGAGAGACCTCGGCGATCTGGCTGGCGACCTCGCGCGCGGCGGCGGACGTCTCCTCGACCGTGCGCGAAATCTCGATGGTCACGCTGTTCTGCGCCTGGATCGCATCGGCAATGCCGGAGGATACGGCTTCGACGTTGCGGATGACTTCGCCGATCGCCCCGATCGAGGTGACCGAGGCGCGGGTCGAGTCCTGAATCTCGGCAATCTGCTGCGCGATCTCGCTGGTCGCCTTGGCGGTCTGCTCGGCGAGCGATTTCACCTCGGAGGCGACGACCGCAAAGCCGCGGCCTGCATCGCCGGCCCGGGCGGCCTCGATGGTGGCGTTCAGCGCCAGCAGGTTGGTCTGGCCGGCAATCTCGCTGATCAGGCTGGTCACGGCGCCGACCTTGTCGGCGGCTTCCGACAGCTTCGCGATGGTGGCCTGGGCGTCGGACGAGGCGGCGACGGCCTTGCGCGTGAGCTCGCGCGACGAGCTGACCTGGCTGGAGATCTGCGAGATCGAGGCGGCGAGCTGGGCCGACGCCTTGGCGACCGTCTGGGTGGTGGCGAGGGCCTGCTCGGCCGCCGCCGCAACGCTGCTCGAGTTGCGCTCCAGCGTCAGCGCACTGTCGGTCATCGACTTGGCATTGTCGGCCATGTGGCCGGTTCCCTGCGCGACCTCGCCGACCGCGCTGCTGGCGGCCTGCTCGACGGCTTCGGCCATCTCCTGCAGCGCCTTGGTCTTGATGCGCTCTGCGACCTGGCGCTGCTCGTCTTCGAGCATCGCGGTCTGCCGCGCCTTCTCCTCGGTCTTCTGCCTGAACTGCTCGATCGAGCGCGCCATGTCGCCGAGCTCGTCGCTGCGGTTCTGGCCCGGCAGCTTGATGTCGAAGTTTCCATTGCCGAGCTCGGTCAGCGCGCCGCTCATCGCGGCCAGCGCCGACGACATCCGCCGTGCGATGATCAGCGTGATCGACCCGATGATCAGCATCACCAGCATGGCGGCAATGAACACGCTGCGCTTGCTCTCCCACATCTGGGCTTCGAGATCATCGACATAGACACCGGTGCCGATGATCCAGCCCCAGGGCTCGAAGCCGGCGACATAGGACATCTTCGGCTGTGGCGCATCCTTGCCGGGCTTCGGCCACATGTAGTCGACGACGCCGGCGCCCTGGCGCTTGACGACATCGACCATTTCGACGAACAGCCGCTTTCCGGTCGGGTCCTTGTTGTCAGCGAGGTTCTGACCATTCAGCTCCGGCTTGATCGGATGCATGACCATCTTCGGACCCATGTCGTTGATCCAGAAGTAGTCGCCGCTGCCGTAGCGCAGCTTGCCGATCCGCTCGGCCGCCTTCTTCTGCGCGACCTCGGGCGCCACCTTGTCGCGCGCGATCGCGTCATATTCCTCGCGGGCGATGCTGACTGCCGTCTGCGCCAGATGGCTCAGCTCGCTCTGCCGCTGATCCTTGAGAGCGGTCTCGAGGTTTTGGCTCTGCGTTGCGGCGAGCCCGACCAGTCCACAGAACGACAGGCCGATGATCGCGTAGATGCGGAAAGCGAGAGAGAAACGCGGCTGAGCCATGGGGCGGTCCGGGCAAATGAGGGAGCTAGATGCGAGTGATTTTAAGGATTCGCAGTTGATGCCCGGTTAAGTGTGGATGGTAACTAATTGCCGCACTCGTGAGGCGTTCCCGTAGTAGTACGGACGCCATCTTGTGAGTGAGTTGAGTAGTTGCGTAGTTCTGGGTCAGGACATATCGGGCCTGATCAGCTCGGTCGCGTTTTCATCCTTCAGTCGTGCGACCAGATCGGCGCGGCGGGTGAGCACCGCGCGCTGGTTGATATAGCCCTTGTCAGTGATCTCGCCGGCATCGAGCAAGGGCGGCTCCGCCATCAACAGCGCACGGGTCGCATAGCGGGAAGAGCCGACCGCCTCGGTGCGAAGCCTGGCCAATCCTCGCGCGATGGCGGTGCGCACCGATGGATGCGCCAGAACGTCGCCGGCCGGGACGGTCTCGGTCATCCCGGCAGCGCCGCGGCACGCTGCGATGTTGGGCACGATGAGAAAGTGCACCTCGTCGGTGCCGTGGCCGGCGATCACGATATCCTGCGCCAACGGCGCCAGCGCCGCGATGCCGGCGACGCGCAGCGCGCCCACGTTCACCCATGTCCCGGAGCTGAGCTTGAAATCCTCGGTGATGCGGCCGTCGAAGAACAGGCCGCGCTCCGGATGCTCGGGATCTGCAAGCTTCACGGCGTCGCCGATCTTGTAGAAGCCCTCCTCGTCGAAAGCCGCGGCCGTGAGTTCGGGCGCCTTCCAATAGCCCGGCATCACGTTCGGCCCGCGCACGCGGACCTCGAGCTTCTCGCCGGTCGGCACCAGCTTGAGCTCTGTGCCGGGGATGGGCACGCCGATGTTGCCGGCGCGCTCGGCGAAGAAGTGGCAGTCGGTCGCGAGCGGCGATGTCTCGGTGGCGCCCCACGCCGACACCAGCGGTGCAGGGCGGCCGATCGTGGCCCGGCTCATCTCGTTGAGCGCATCCCACAGATTTTGCGGCAAGGCCGCGGCCGCATAGAGGATGCACCTGACGCCGGAGAAAAATCTGCGGCGCAGATCGTCGTCGGACCTGAGTGCCGCGACCAGCATGTCGAAGCCGCGCGGCACGTTGAAATAGATCGTCGGCACCAGGCTGCGCAGATTGGCGAGCGACGTCTCGAACAGGCCCGGCGCAGGCTTGCCGCCGTCGATGTAGATCGACCCGCCGTGGCTCAGCACCAGGTTGAAATTGTGGTTGGCGCCGAAGGTGTGGCTCCATGGCAGCCAGTCGACGATGACGGGGCCGCCCTCGACCTCGCGCAGGAACGTCCACAACTGCGCCTTGGCCTGCTGGCTCATGGTCAGCATCCGGTGCGTGTTGATCACCGCTTTCGGCTGCCCGGTCGAGCCGGAGGTGAACAGCAGCTTGGCCACCGTGTCCGGCGTGACCGCGGCGAAGGCGCGGTCGACCTCCGGCCCGGGCTTTGTCGCGAGCAGGGCCTGCAGCGACAGCGCGCTCGTTGCATCGCCGTCGCCGGCGATGACCGTCGCCCGATGCAGGCCGTCGACAGCGGCGAGCGCGCGCGCGAACGGCTCGCGCTGCGCGACGAAGATGGCGCCCGGATCGAGCAGACGGATCATCGCGCGCAGCTTCTCGTGATCCGTCGACATCAGCGAATAGGCCGGCGAGATCGCGCAGACGGGGATGCCGACATGCTGCGCTGCGAGCGCCAGCACGGCATGGGCGATGCTGTTGTCGGAGAGGATCGCCAGCGGACGCTCGGGACCGAGGCCCTGCGCGAGCATCCAGGCCGCGGCGGCGCGGACCTGCATCAATGTTTCGCCGTAGGTGAGCCAGGTCCAGTTGTCGCCACGACGTTCGGCCAGGAACGTGCGATCCGGGAAATGGCGGCCCCAATGCTCCAGCCATTCGCCGGTGCAGCGCGCGGCCGGCTGCAGCGGCATGCGCGAGCGCAGGATGATCGCGCCGTCGTCGCGCCTGACAGCCTCGATCGACGGCTTGGCGAACATCGCAGGCTCGGAGGCGCGGCGTTCTGCATCAGCCATGGCGTGTCTCCGGGCTGCGGGAGGTGATCGCTGAAGCTGCAGTGCGGGAGGAACACGCAGCGCGGCGGGCGCCGCGATCGGGTGCAATGCGCTGCCGCATTGCGGTTGCAGTGCAGGCAACCGTCGCCATCGATGACGGCATGCGTTTCCCTCCCATGTTGTATTCGTTGACCGCGAGACTAACAGAATGGTTGTACTTTGCAATTATTGTGGATGTGACCGATTGGAGCGGCTTGCCCCTGCGACGGCATCGGTCTAGGCAGGGATGCCTCATGTCAGCGAGCCAGCATGCCGAAGAGCGCGAGCACCGGAGCGCAGCGAGACGCAACCAGCCAGGATTCCGGGATCGGTCTCGGTGAGCTCGAGAACCATCTCGGCTATTTCGTCCGCCGCCTCCAGCACTGGATTTTCCGCGACGTCAACGCCGCGCTCGCGACGATCGACCTCGACGTCATCCTCTATTCGATCCTGGAGACGATCGCGGCCAATCCCGGCGCCGCGCAGATCGCGATCGCCGGCGCGCTGGGCATCGAGCGCGCGCGCATGGTCGCGCTGCTCGACGACCTGCAGCAGGCCGGCCTGATCGTGCGCGAGCGCTCCGAGCACGACCGCAGGGCCCATGCGCTCGGCCTGACGCCGCGTGGCCGCCTGATGCTCAAGAAGGCCAATGCACTGGTCGCCGCGCACGAGAAGCGGGTGGCACGCCGGCTCGGGGGCGACAATTATCGCCGCGCGCTCACGGCGCTGTCGCAGTTCGAGACGGACTAGGCTCGTCGCGAACGGGCCATGTCGCGAGCCTTCTGCCCCGCAAGCACGCATCGGTCATCACTCACACGGCACCCTTTACGCGGTACCGCAGTAAATCTACCTCAAACGAAGCAAAATGAAAGATGCATCCTGAGGCTGTTGCCGTCCTGGATGCATTGCAGCCTCAGCTCGCCGCTTCCAGCCGCTCTTCCGTGAGAAGCCGCATCGCGGCGTCGGCGTCCATCGGCTCGCCGAAGGCGTAGCCCTGGGCGTATTCGCAGCCGAGCTGATAGAGCTCGACGGCATCGGAGTCGGTCTCCGCGCCTTCCGCCACCACGTCCATGCCGAGGTCGTGCGCCAGCGCGATGATCGATTTGAGGATGACGGGACGGGTGCCGCGCGCGGTGGTGCGCACGAACGACTGGTCGATCTTCAAGGTGTCGAACGGGAAGCGCTGCAGATAGGCCAGCGAGGAATGGCCGGTGCCGAAATCGTCGATCGACAGGCCGACGCCGAGCTCGCGGATGCGCGCCAGCATCTGCGCGGCGTGCTCGGGGTTTTCCATCACTAGCGATTCCGTCAGCTCGATCTTGAGCGAGCCGCGCGCCACCGAAGAGCGCGCCAGCACCGAGCGGATGTCGTGGATCAGGTCGTGGCGCAGGAGCTGGCGGGAGGAGACGTTGACGCTGGCGAAGATCGGCTCGCGCAGCCGTGTCGCGCGCTGCCACACCGAGAGCTGCCGCGCCGTCTGGTCGAGCACGAAGGTGCCGAGATCGACGATCAGGCCGATCTCTTCCGCGATGGTGATGAACTCGATCGGCGACATCCGGCCGAGCTTCGGATGGTCCCAGCGTGCCAACGCCTCGAAGCCGGCGATCGAGCGATCCTCCAGCCGCACGATCGGCTGGTAAAGGATGGTGATCTCCTGGCGCTCGATCGAGCGGCGCAGCTCGCTCTCCAGGGTCAGGCGGTCGTTCTTGCGCGCGCGCATCGCCGGCTTGTAGACGTCGATGCGGTCGCCGCCGATGCGCTTGGAATGATACATCGCAAGCTCGGCATCCTTGATGATGTCCTCCGACAGTTGCGTCTGCGGATCGGACAAAGCGAGCCCGATCGAGGCGGTCAGGAAGATCTCGCGCTCGTTGAAGGCGATCGGCGCGCGGATGGTCTTGCGGATGGTCTCGGCGAAAGCGGTGATGCGGGCGGGGTCCTGCTCGGACAGCAGGATCAGGCCGAACTGATCGCCGGCCAGCCGCGCCAGCGTGTCCTGGGGTTTGAGGATGCGCGACAGCCGCCGCGCCAGGGTCAGCAGGATGGAATCGCCGACCGCGATGCCGACGGAGTCGTTGACCTGCTTGAAGCGGTCGAGATCGATCACCATCAGGGTCGGCCGCATGGCCGGCATCGACTTGGCGAAATTGGCGACGGCGGCAAGACGGTCGATGAACAGCTTGCGGTTGGGCAGGCCGGTCAGATTGTCGTGCACGCTGTCGTGGAGCAGGCGCTCCTCGGCATTCTTGAACTCGGTCACGTCCGTCAAGGTGCCGACCACGCGCGAGACCTCGCCGTCGGAGCCGACCACGGGGCGCGCCTTCAGCGCGAACCACATGAAATGGCCGTCGGGCGTGCGCAGCCGGAAGTCCTGCACCAGGCGGCCGCGGCGCTGGTCGAGGACACTGTCGAGCGCGGCGCGGAAGCGGTCCTGATCGAGCGGATGCAGCACCTCGAGCCATTTCGCGGCCGGGCCTTCGAGCGTGCCGCGCTTGAGGCCGAGCAGGCTCTCGGTCTCCGGGCTGGTGAACACCTTGTCGGCGGAGACGTCCCAGTCCCAGATCAGGTCGCCGGAGCCGGCGAGCGCCAGCGCGCGGCGCTCGACGTCGGAGACGATGCCGGTGGTGGCGCCGCCGCCGGCGAAGGCGTGCTGCATCACGGTGAAGCCGATCAGCATCACGATCAGCACGAGGCCGCCGAGCAGCGCCGGGCCGACGATGTCGTTGGTGACCTGGCCCGCAACCGTCATGCCGGCGGCGGCGACCCACACCGTGAGCAGGAACCAGGTCGGGATCAGCAGCACCGCGCGGTCGAAGCCGTGGCTGGAGAGATAGACGATCAGCGCAAAGCCCAGCACGGCGATCAAGAGCAACGACATGCGCGCGATGCCCGAGGCCACCGCCGGGTCGAACAGCGCCACCGCGACCAGCGAGCCCAGGAAGAACAGCCAGCCCAGCGTGATGTGCGAGTAGCGAACGTGCCAGCGCGACAAATTGAGATAGGCGAACAGGAACACCAGCAGGGTCGCGGCGAGGATCGCCTCGCCCGCCGCGCGCCAGACGCGCTCGGCATTGTTCGACATGTCCAGGACCTTGCCCCAGAAGCCGAAATCGACGCCGATATAGACCAGCACCGCCCAGGCCAGCGCCGCGGCCGCCGGAAACATGATACTGCCCTTGACCACGAACAGGATCGTGAGAACGAGGGCGAGAAGACCGGAGATGCCGATCACGATGCCCTGGTACAGCGTGAACGAGTTGACCTTGTCCTTGTAGGCCTCGGGCTCCCACAGATAGAGCTGCGGCAGCTTGTCCGTGCGCAGCTCGGCCACGAAGGTAACGACCGAGCCCGGATCGAGGGTGACGCGGAAGACGTCGGCGGTCGGGCTCTCCTGCCGCTCCGGCAGGTCGCCGACCGAGGGCGTGATGGTGGCGATGCGCGACAGGCCGAGATCGGGCCACAACACGCCGGAGCCGACCACGCGGTAGTGCGGTGCCACGATCAGGCGGTCGAGCTGGTCGTCGGTGTTGTTGGCCAGTGCGAACACGATCCAGTTCTGGCCGCCCTCGCGGGCCCGCACCTCGATGCGGCGGACGATGCCGTCGGTGCCGGGCGCGGTCGAGACCTGGATGCGGTCGTTCTCGCTGCGCTGATGATCGAGGATGCCCGTGAGGTCGATCGCAGGCGCATCGCTGCGAACGCTGACCGCGTCAACGGCCTGAGCGGGGGCAGCGGCACCACACATCACGAGGCCCAGCGCCGCCAACGACGCGAGGCACCTGATCAGACGCAATGTCAAATCTCCGCGTTCGACACCAATCCAAAGCGAAACAAGCCAAATCGAAAGAGGTCGTCGCCGGGCTAATTGGAGCCGTTCCAGGCACGGTTCAGCTGTGCGCGATCATTGGCACGAAAGCGAGGAGAATCAAAGAGTTTCCAAACACGCTGTGTTTAGACTGCGCCTAGATTTCCAACACAATTTTGCCAATATGTTGGCTCGTCTCCATGCGTGCATGCGCTTTGGCTGCATCTGCGAGGGGAAAGGTCGAGTCCATCAATGGCTTGATGCGGCCCTCGCGCAGGAACGGCATCACCTTGGCCTCGATCGCCGCCACCATCGCCGCCTTGTCGGCGTTGCTGCGCGGGCGCAGCGTGGATCCGGTATGGGTCAGGCGCTTCACCATCAGCTTGACGAAATTGACTGACGCCTTGGGGCTGGCGAGGAAGGCGATCTGGACGATGCGGCCATCGGTGGCCGCGGCGTCGTAGTTGCGCTCGATGTAGTCGCCGCCGACCATGTCGAGGATGACGTTGGCGCCCTTGCCGCTGGTCGCTTCCTTGACCACGGCGACGAAGTCCTCCGTCTTGTAGTTGATGGCGCGGTCGGCGCCGAGCTTCACGCAGGCGTCGGCCTTGTCCTGCGAGCCGACGGTGACCAGCACCTTGGCGCCGAATGCCTTGCCGAGCTGGATCGCCATGGTGCCGATGCCGGAGGAGCCGCCATGCACCAGCAGGGTCTCGCCCGCCTTCAGGCCGCCGCGCTCGAACACGTTGTGCCAGACCGTCATCAGGGTCTCGGGCAGGGCGCCGGCTTCCAGGAGGGACAGCGCCGGCGGCACCGCCATCGCCTGCGCGTCTTGTGCGATGCAATATTGCGCATAGCCGCCGCCGGCGACCAGGGACATCACGGTGTCGCCGAGCTTGTGCCGGACGGCGCCCTCGCCGAGCGCCACGACCTCCCCGGCCACTTCCAGCCCCGGCAGGTCGCTGGCGCCGGGCGGCGGCGGATAGCTGCCGGAGCGCTGGGCGACATCGGGACGGTTAACGCCGGCGGCCTTCACCTTGATCAGGATCTCGCCGGGGCCGGGCTTGGGCACGGGCCGGGTTTCCGGCTTGAGCACCTCGGGTCCGCCCGGCTGGCTGATGGCGACCACGGTCATTTGCGCGGGCAGCTGTTCCATGAGAAATCCTTCGGCGAGGGCTGAAAGCGGGTGCTGCCGCGTGCTTAAGCCAGCCGGGGCATGGCTGGCAACCGGGAGGAGGGTGAGATGGCGAACGAGGACGACGATCGGCCGCGCAAGGCCGTTTCGCACGAGATCGGACAGGATCTGTCGATGCTGTCGGTCGAGGAGCTGACCAGCCGGGTGGCGCTGCTCCGGGCCGAGATCGAGCGCATCGAGCAGGCGGTGGCGAAAAAGCGCGCCTCGCGTGATGCCGCCGCCAGCATCTTCAAGTCGTGAACCTCGCGGCCGTAGAAACGCGGTCGGCCAGTGGCCGACATGGCTAACGAAGATTGAAAAATTTTCGCCATTTACGGTTGATTAAGCTTTCGCGTTTACAACCGGAACCGTCCTCGTTTGGACACCGAGTGGCTCCTGTCCACTCTGTTTGACGCCTCCCTGTTATCAACTTCAAAGCCGCCGGAAACGGCGGCTCTTTTTTTGCGCCCGCGCCGAGCCGGGCGAACCGGGCGGTCGCCCGTGGCGCGCTCCCCCATGCGCAGGCGGCGATCGTGGAACGAACGTCGTGCCGGCTCATTGCGCCCGTGCCGGTCTTCGGTCGCCAGCAGGTCAGGCGCGAAAATCCTGTGCGCCGCGGCAGGCGTGACGATCCTCGTTCGACGACTGCAAACTATTGCCGTGATCATGGTTGCTAGTTGAGCTGATCGTGCGACTCGGCCGCGATCGGCCGTGTTGCAGTCGCAAATGGTACGAGGGCACGGCATGGCCCACGCCGTGGAAACCATAAAAGGCGTTGCTGCTGGACTCTCGAAACCGGCCGCGCAATGATTTGTTCATCATACCGGCGACGTTGCCGGGTTGCGTAAACAGTCGCGTTTAAGAGGCGTTAACCATGTCGGACCGTTTGCTGGGCGATGGCGCTCTGGTTCAGTTCAACGAGCGGCTCACCAATTCTGCTGCATTCGGCGCGCTGTTCCGGGAAGGCATGGATCTGGTCGAGGAGACCGCCGCCTATCTCGATGGCGACGGCCGCAACGAGGCCAAGGCGCTCGACCGCGCCGTCAGCCTGACCTACGCGACCGAGAGCATGCGTCTCACCACCCGCCTGATGCAACTGGCGTCCTGGCTGCTCCTGCACCGCGCGGTGAAGGAGGGCGAGATGACCCTGAGCCAGGCCAACCGCGAGAAGACCAAGGTCAAGCTCACCGCCGCAGATCCCGGGCCGGATGATCTGCTGGAGAAGCTGCCGCAGCAGCTGCAGAGCCTGATCTCGCGCTCGATGAGCCTGCAGGTGCGGGTCCGCCGGCTCGACTCGACCATTCATTCCCCGCCGCCGGACCAGAGCGCGATCGGCAATCCGCTGGTGCCGCATCTCAACCGGCTGAAGGCCGCGTTCGAGCAGTAGGCGCCGGCATCGGGCGGCCCCGCCGGGCCGCTCCCCAGCCGAAGGTCTCGTTGCGACCAGCTCAGAAACAAAAACGCCCCCGTTTCCGGGGGCGTTTTGCTGTGAGCTCTCGATCAGGCGCAGGCCAGGAAGGCCGGTGCCGAGGGCAAGAAGGCATCAATCCTTCTTGAGGAAGCCCTGGAACTTCTTCTGGAAGCGCGAGACACGGCCGCCGCGATCCATGATCTGCTGGGTGCCACCGGTCCAGGCCGGGTGCGACTTGGGGTCGATGTCGAGGTTGAGCTTGTCGCCCTCTTTGCCCCAGGTCGAGCGGGTCTGGTACTCGGTGCCATCGGTCATCACGACCGTAATCGTATGATAATTCGGGTGAATGTCGGCTTTCATGGCTGATCCTACGGCACGATGCGAAGACATGATGCGACGCGGCCGCGCCTGATCCTGTCGTCACTGAAGGGGGACAATTGGCGCGCTCTATAGCCCAAGGTTCTGCCCAAAACAAGCCAAGGTCGCGGATGAACACCTTGGTACGTTTCCGGATTTGCCAAGCCCGGCCCGGCGGGCCTATCAGGACGGCAGATCGGTATTTGGAAGAATTCTCAGGTGGCCCATGAGCGCAGTGGAACGGCTTGACGAGCGGCAGGGCGCTGCCCCAGGGCAGGATCCGGTTGGAGATGCCGTTGCGGCCGTCGAGGCATTGGCCGAGCCGGCAAGCCCTGTGCGGCGCTCGAAGCTGCGCCCGCTGTTGGCGCTGTCTCCCTATGTCCTGCGCTATCGCGGCCGCGCCCTGCTGGCGCTGATCGCGCTCACGGTCGCGGCCCTGACCACGCTTCTGGTGCCGATCGCGGTCCGCCGCATGATCGATTTCGGCTTCACGCCGAAAGGCATCGAGCTGATCAACAGCTATTTCAGCGTCATGATCGCCGTCGTGGCGGTGCTCGCGCTGGCAAGCGCGGCCCGCTACTACCTCGTCATGACGATCGGCGAGCGCATCGTCGCCGATCTCCGGCGCGACGTGTTCGCGCATCTGATGTCGCTGTCGCCGTCCTTCTTCGATTCCGCGCGCTCCGGCGAGCTGGTGTCGCGGCTCACCGCCGACACCACCCAGATCAAATCGGCGGCGGGCGCCTCCGTGTCCATCGCGCTGCGCAATCTGCTGCTGTTCATCGGCGCCACCGCGATGATGGTGATCACGAGCCCGAAGCTGTCCGGCTTCGTGCTGCTGGCGATCCCGCTGATCGTGCTGCCGCTGGTGGCGTTCGGGCGCTGGGTCCGGCGGCTGTCGCGCAACGCCCAGGACACGCTCGCCGACGCCTCGGCCTATGCGTCCGAGCTGATCGGCTCGATCCGGACGGTGCAGGCCTATACCAGCGAGAGGCTCGCGGCGGCGCGTTTCGGCGGCGAGGTCGAGCAGGCCTACGAGGCGGCGCGGATCTCGACCCAGGCGCGCGGCGTGCTCACCGCGATCATCATCTTCATCGTGTTCTCCAGCGTCGTCGCGATCCTCTGGGTCGGCTCCCACGACGTGCTGACCGGTGCGATCAGCGCCGGACGGCTCGGTCAGTTCGTGCTCTACGCGGCCTTCGCGGCCGCCGGGCTCGGCCAGCTCTCGGAGGTCTGGGGCGAAGTGTCGGCGGCGTCCGGCGCCGCCGAGCGGCTGTTCGAGCTGTTGCACGTGCAGCCGGAAATCACGGCGCCGGCGCAGCCGCGCCCGATGCCGGAGCCGGCGCGTGGCGACCTCGGCTTCGAGCGGGTCAGCTTCGCCTATCCGGGTCGCCCCGATGTCCGCGTCCTCGATGACGTCTCGTTTGCGATCCGCGCCGGTGAGAAGGTCGCGATCGTCGGCCCCTCCGGCGCCGGCAAGAGCACGCTGTTCCATCTTCTGCTGCGCTTTTACGATCCCGCCTCCGGCTCGATCTCGTTCGACGGTGTGCCGGTGCGCGCGGCCGACCCGCGCAGGATGCGCGAGCGCATCGCGCTGGTGCCGCAGGAATCCGTGGTGTTCGCCGCCAGTGCGCGCG
The DNA here is from genome assembly GCF_032484785.1 of Bradyrhizobium sp. SZCCHNS1050. Lineage (NCBI taxonomy): Bacteria > Pseudomonadati > Pseudomonadota > Alphaproteobacteria > Hyphomicrobiales > Nitrobacteraceae > Bradyrhizobium > Bradyrhizobium sp. SZCCHNS1050. Next base: position 3,712,629 of record NZ_JAUETR010000001.1, read on the forward strand.
AGAACATCCGCTTCGGCCGGCCGGAGGCGACCGACGCCGAGGTCGAGCGCGCCGCCGATCTCGCTCATGCCAGCGAATTCATCCGCCGCTTGCCGGACGGCTTCGACACCTCGCTCGGCGAGCGCGGCGTCACGCTCTCGGGCGGCCAGCGCCAGCGCATCGCCATCGCGCGCGCCATCCTGCGCGATGCGCCGCTGCTGCTGCTCGACGAGGCGACCTCGGCGCTCGACGCCGAGAGCGAGACGCTGGTGCAGACCGCGCTCGAGGGGCTGATGAAGGACCGTACCACCCTGGTGATCGCGCATCGCCTCGCGACGGTGCTGTCCTGCGACCGCATCCTGGTCATGGATCGCGGCCGCATCGTCGAGCAGGGCACCCACACGTCGCTGGTTGCGGCCAACGGTCTCTATGCGCGGCTGGCCCGGCTGCAGTTCGAGGGCGTGTAGTTCCTGCAACACCGTGGACGGCCGGCAACACCCTCGGAATTCTCGTTCCCGACCCTGCAACCTTTCTCCCGCCTTGTACGTTCCCTGCCGGAACAGATGGCGCGCCGCTCGTAGCAGGCGTGCCGGGTCCCAACAGGAGCAACGGACATGCCTTATCGTCGTGGCAGTTTTGCCCTCACGCCGCCCTCGTTCGTCATCTTCGCAATTGCGCTGGTGCTCGCCCTCGTCGCGATGCTCGCGCACTACATGCACGCCTCGGTGCCGCTGCTGTCGGCCGCCCACGCCTTCGACGCGCTGGCGATCGCGTTCGTGGTGCTGACGATCGGTGTGCTGTTTCGCGGCGTTTGAGGACAATACGAAACGGGTCGAGCAGAGAAGTCGTTAGCTCCCTGCGCCAGCAATTGTGTGAATAGAAATCGCGGCGCGCTCGGTGCACCTCGCCCCGCGTGCGGGGAGAGGTCGGATTGCATCGTCAGATGCAATCCGGGTGAGGGGGGCTCTCCGCACGGTCGGTGCGCGTGGCTGCCCCTCACCCCAACACTCTCCCCGTAAGAACGGGGAGAGGGAGCGCAGCGTCATTGCGGCACCATCTCGGATTCAACAGATTGTGTTGGCATCCACACCATCCGCAGCACGGGACGGCCCGAGGTCGGGTTGACGTCCTCGCCGGCTTCAATGAAGCCGTTGCGCTTGTAGAAGCGGATCGCGCGCGCGTTGTCTTTGTTCACAAGCAGCGTGATGCCGTGAGGTGATCGCTCCTTCGCTGCATCGACCAACTGAGTAGCGAGCGGCGAGCCCCAATGCTCGGGCGAGACGACCAGCTGATCGAGATAGCCCGTCGCATCGATCGTGACGAACCCGGCGAGCACGCCCTCCGCCTCGGCCACGATCACATCGGCCTTCGGCACCAGCTCGCTGCGCCAGCGTTCGCGCCACCACGGAACGCGCGCGGCGAAGTCGATGGCGGGATAGGCGAGCTGCCACGTCTCCTGCCACAGCGCGATTGCCGCGTCCTCGTCGTCGGCGCGATAGGGGCGCAGGGTGGAGCTCGACGTCACCGCTCCGTCAGCTTCAGCTCGATACGCCGGTTGCGGCGGAAGGCGTCCTCTGTGTTCGCGGGGTCGAGCGGCTGGAATTCGGCGAAGCCCGCCGCGACCAGGCGCTGCGCCGGCACGCCGAGCGAGATCAGATACTGCACCACCGAGATGGCGCGCGCCGAGGACAACTCCCAGTTCGACTTGAACACCGGGCTGTTGATCGGACGAACGTCGGTGTGGCCGTCGACCCGCAGCACCCAGGAGATCTCAGCGGGGATCTGCTTGTCGAGATCGACCAGCGCCGTCGCCACCGAGTTCAGCTCCTGCTGGCCCTCGGGCAGCAGGGTGGCTTGCCCCGTGTCGAAGAACACCTCGGACTGGAACACGAAGCGGTCGCCGACGACGCGAATGTCGGGACGGTTGCCGAGGATGGCGCGCAGCCGGCCGAAGAACTCCGAGCGGTACCGGGTCAGCTCCTGGACCCGCTGCGCCAGCGCGACGTTGAGGCGCGAGCCGAGATCGGCGATGCGGCTCTGCGATTCCTTGTCGCGCTTCTCCGAGGCATCGAGCGCATCCTCGAGCGCGGCGAGCTGGCGGCGCAGTGCGCTGATCTGCTGGTTGAGCACCTCGATCTGGGCCAGCGCCCGCGCCGTGACCTGCTTCTCGGAGTCGAGTGCCCGGTTGAGTTCGTTGGCGCGGCCGGCGGCATTGCTGCCGGCATTGGCGAGCCCGTCATAGAGGCCCTTGACGCGGTCGCGCTCAGCTTCGGCGCTTGCGAGCCCGGCGCGCAGTTGCGCAACCTGGTCGTCCAGCGAGAGCTTGCCGAGCTTCTCCAGGGACAGCATCTCGTTGAGCTGCGCGATCTTGGCGTTGAGTTGCTCCAGCGCCTTGTCCTTGCCGGTGACCTCCTGCGACAGGAAGAACTGCACCACCAGGAACACGGTCAGCAGGAACACGATCGACAGCACCAGCGTCGACAGCGCATCGACGAAGCCCGGCCAGTAGTTGAGGCCGGAATCTCCACGGCGGGTACGGGCAAGCGCCATTCAGCGTCTCCTAGTTCGTCTTCGGCCGGCCGGCGGAGCAGCTCAACTCTTCTCGGTCTGCCGCGCCAGCCGCTCCAGCAGCCGCTTGATCTCGCGGTTCTGCTCGCCCTGGCCATCGGCCCATTCGCGGATCATCTGCTGCTCGGTGCGCATGTGCCCGACCAGGCCCTGGATCGCCTCGGCGAGGTTGGCCATCGCCGCGGTGGCGCCGCGGTTGGAGCCGTCCTCCAAGGCGGTGCGCAGCCGCTCGATGGCAACCGAGAGGTCGGCACCGGTGTCGCCGCTGCCGCCATATTCCCGCACGGTGCCAGCGAGCCAGTCCTCCAGATCGGTATAGAAGCGGTTCTGCGCCTGGCTCGATTGCAGGTCGAGGAAACCGAGGATCAGCGAGCCGGCGAGGCCGAACAGCGAGGACGAGAACGAGATGCCCATGCCGCCCAGCGGCGCGGCAAGGCCGCCCTTCAGCGTATCGAACAGCGCGCCGGCGTCGCCACCGACCTTGAGCCCCTCGATCACCTTGCCGACCGAGCCGACCGTTTCGATCAGGCCCCAGAACGTGCCGAGCAGGCCCAGGAACACCAGGAGGCCGGTCATGTAGCGCGAGATGTCGCGGGCCTCGTCGAGCCGGGTGGCGATCGAGTCGAGCAGGTGCCGCATGGTCTGCTGCGAGATCGACATTCGCCCCGAGCGCTCGCGGCCGAGGATCGCGGCCATCGGCGCCAGCAGGACCGGGTGGCGAGGCACCGCCAGGCCGGGATCGGCGATGCGGAAATTGTTGACCCAGGACACTTCCGGATAGAGCCGGACCACCTGGCGGAACGCCAGGATGACGCCGATCAACAGTACCGCCCCGATCAGCGCGTTCAGGCCGGGATTGGCGAAGAACGCCAGGATGATCTGCTTGTACAGCACGACACCGACCAGGGCGCACAGCACCAGGAAGACCAGCATCCGCACCAGGAAGATCCGGGGCGTGGACAGCTTGGTCGGTTCGAGATCCATCGCGGAGCGGGAAGGGGAGCCTTGAGGCATTGTCGATGACATCCGTTGCGGGGACCGGTCCCTGAAATCCACTATGGCACAGCAGCAGCGGGAAAAAAGCCGCGATCAGCGCAATCCCGTCCCTGCGCGGAACTATGGCTGAAACCGGCGGGCATCCGCGGCGTAGTTAGTCCCGTGGCTCATATCTAACGGGAACGCCCTGGCTTTGTCATGACCGTCGTTGAATATCTGCAGGCGCTGCTGGCGATGGCCGTGGCGATGTCGGTGCTGATGGGGCTCGCCTGGGTCGTGCAGCAGCGCACCGGCAACTCCGGCTGGGTCGACACGATCTGGACATTTTCCGTCGGGCTGGTCGGCGCCGCCGGCGCGATCTGGCCCGCCGGCGGCGCCGCCCCCAACGCGCGGCAGTGGCTGGTCGCGGTGCTGGTGGCGGTCTGGTCGCTGCGGCTCGGCGGCCATGTCGCAGCGCGCAGCCGCGGCATCTCCGACGATCCGCGCTACGCGGAGTTTGCCCGGCAATGGGGTGCGGCCGCACCGCGAAAGATGTTCCTGTTCCTGCAGCAGCAGGCCTGGGGCTCGATCCCGCTGGTGTTCGCGATGTTCGTCGCCGCCCATGCGCCGGCCGCCGAGCTTCGGCTGCAGGACTATCTCGGCATCCTCGTGCTGTTCGCAGGCATCGCCGGCGAGGGCGTCGCCGACGCTCAGCTCAAGGCGTTCCGCGCCGATCCTGCCAACAAGGGCAAGGTGTGCGACGTCGGCCTGTGGCGCTGGTCGCGCCATCCCAACTATTTCTTCGAGTGGGTGTGCTGGCTGTCCTATCCGGTCATCGCGCTGTCGTTCGACCATCCGTGGGGCCTCGCCAGCCTGCTCGCGCCATTGTTCATGTACTGGATCCTGGTCCACGTCACCGGCATCCCGCCGCTGGAACAGCAGATGCTGCGCTCGCGCGGCGATCGCTACCGGGCCTATCAGGCGCGCACCAGCGCGTTCTTTCCCCTGCCGCCAAATCCTTTTACGAAGTAACGGAGCCACCGCATGAGCTTCATCTCGACCATCATCGGCGCCGCCGAGCGCGTGCCGCTGCCCGATGCCGTCATCCGCTCCGCGATCTCCGAATTGTGCTCGCGCACGGCGGCGCGGCTCGGCGGGGCCGATGCGATGGGTGACCCAGAGTTCGCCCGCCTGCTGACGACGCGGCCGATCGCCGAGCATACCGACGCGGCGAACAGCCAGCACTATGAGGTGCCGGCGGCGTTCTTCGCCCGCGTGCTCGGGCCGAACCGCAAATACTCCTGCTGCTTCTACAAGGAGCCGGTCTCGACCCTGCGGGAGGCGGAGGAGGAGGCGCTGCGCCAGACCGTCGCCAATGCCGATCTCCAGGATGGCCAGACCATTCTGGAGCTCGGCTGCGGCTGGGGCTCGCTGTCGCTGTTCATGGCCCGGCAGTTCCCGCGTGCGAAGATCACGGCGGTCTCCAACTCGCACTCGCAGCGCCGCGCGATCGAGGAGATGGCGGCCGCGCGCGGCCTGCTCAACCTGCGGGTCGTCACCGCCGACATGAACGGGTTCGCTCCCGACGCGCGCTTTGATCGCATCGTCTCGGTCGAGATGTTCGAGCACATGATGAACTGGCGCGAGCTGCTGTCGCGGGTCAGATCATGGCTCGCGCCGGACGGCCGCCTGTTCATGCACATCTTCACCCACCGCACCGGATCCTACCTGTTCGACCGCAACGATCGCGAGGACTGGATCGCGCAGCACTTCTTCACCGGCGGCATCATGCCGAGCCACGGCCTGATCCGGCAGTACGCGGATCTGTTCGCGGTCGAGAAGGAATGGCGCTGGAGCGGCACGCATTATCAGCACACGGCACGGGACTGGCTCGCCAATTTCGATGCCGATTACAACCGCATCCTGCAGGTGCTGCAGCCGGTCTATGGCGACGACACGGCGCTGTGGATGCGCCGCTGGCGCTGGTTCTTCCTCGCCACCGCGGGTCTGTTCGGGCACGACGAAGGCCGTGAATGGGGCGTCAGTCACTACCGCCTGCGGCCGGCGAACTAATTTGTTCGCTGCGGCGGGATGCCGCAGTGCTGGAGGGGGATTCGCGTTTCGCTCCGCGGAACCTGCTGGGAACCTGCTGCCACAAAGCACTCACAATTAGGTGAGTCCCGAAAAAGCTTGATCTATCAGTTATGTAGTTCGTGTGACATCAAGCCGCCCGGGTTTCGCGTTGCGTCGCAGCAGCTCTTTTCTATGTTGCAGCAAGGCGAGCGCCAGAATGGCGCCATGACTGGGCCATCCGGTCGACTGTTTTCATCATCATCATCGAGGGGGCTCCTCCACGCATGTCACGTTTTCGCGCGTCGCTGGTCAGCAGTGCATTGATGCTCGCGGCCGCCGCGCCGCTGCTGGCCGGCTGTAACGACCCCATCCAGGCTCAGGCCTCCGCCAATGAGCAGATCGTCATTCCGGACGTCGGCATCGTGACCGTCGAGCAGAAGGCGCGAGCGATCGTGCGCGAGCTGCCCGGCCGCATCGCGCCGACCCGCGTCTCCGACGTCCGTCCGCGCGTCTCGGGCATCATCGTCGAGCGGCTGTTCCGCCAGGGCAGCGAGGTCAAGGCGGGCGATCCGCTCTATCGCATCGATCCGAAGCCGTTCGAGGTGGAGATCCTGTCGAGCCGGGCGGCGCTGGCCAAGGCCGAGGCGGTGCATGAGCGCGCGGTGCAGCAGGCCCACCGCATCAGCCTGCTGTTCAAGGAGCGCGCAGCCCCGGCGGTCGAGAACGAGAAGGCGATCTCGACCGAGCGCGAGGCAGCGGCCGACATCGAGGCCCGCAAGGCCGATCTTGCGCGTGCCCAGCTCAATCTCGACTATGCGACCGTGCGCGCGCCGATCGACGGCATCGTCGGCGCGGCCCAGGTCAGCGAGGGCGCCATCGCGGTCCAGAACGAGACCTCGCTGGTCACGATCCAGCAGCTCGATCCGATCTATGCCGACTTCACCCAGTCGGTGAGCGAGCTCAACCGCCTGCGCCGGGCGTTCGAGTCCGGCGACCTCGACCAGATCGCGCCCGACGCGATCAAGGTCCGTCTCGTGCTCGACGACGGCACGCCGTATTCGATTCCGGGCAAGCTCCTGTTCTCCGACGCCAAGGTCGATGCCGCCACCGGTCAGGTCACCTTGCGCGGCGAGTTCGCCAATCCGAAGCGCGAGCTCCTGCCGGGCATGTATGTCCGCGTCCGCATCGAGCAGGGCATCGACAGCGACTCCGTCGGCGTGCCGCAGCAGGCGGTGCAGCGCAACGCGGCCGGCGGGTCCGAGGTCTACGTCATCCGCGACGACAACCGCGCGATCGCCAGGCCGGTGCGCACCGGCCCGACCCAGGATGGCCTGGTGCTGATCACCGACGGTCTGCGCGCCGGCGACAAGGTCGTGGTGGACGGCTTCCAGAAGTTCGCCGCCGGCGACAGGGTCGCGCCGCAGGTCTGGACCGAGGTCAGCGCCGCGACGCAGCTCGAATCGAAGTCGGCGACGCGGTAAGTCGCCATGCCGAGCTTCTTCATCGACAGGCCGATCTTCGCCTGGGTGGTCGCGCTGTTCATCTGCCTGATCGGCGCGATCGCGATTCCGCTGCTGGCGGTGGCGCAATATCCGATCATCGCGCCGCCCTCGATCTCGATCTCGACCAGCTACCCCGGCGCGTCGCCGGAGAATCTCTACAACAGCGTGACGCGGCTGATCGAGGAGGAGCTCAACGGCGCCTCCGGCATTCTCAACTTCGAATCCACCAGCGATTCGCTCGGCCAGGTCGAGATCACGGCGAACTTCGTGCCGGGCACGTCGACCAATGACGCCTCGGTCGAGGTGCAGAACCGCCTCAAGCGTGTCGAGGCGCGGCTGCCGCGCGCCGTCATCCAGCAGGGCATCCTGGTCGAGGAAGCCTCCGCCGCCGTGCTGCAGATCATCACGCTGCAGTCGACCGACGGCAGCCTCGACGAGGTCGGGCTCGGCGACTTCATGATCCGCAACGTGCTCGGCGAAATCCGGCGCATTCCCGGCGTCGGCCGCGCCACGCTGTATTCGACCGAGCGCTCGCTGCGCGTCTGGCTCGATCCCGCCAAGCTGATCGGCTACGGCCTCACTGCCGACGACGTCACCAAGGCGATCGGCGCGCAGAACGCGCAGGTCGCCTCGGGCAGCATCGGCGCCGAGCCCGCGACGACCTCGCAGCGCACCTCGGCGCTGGTGCTGGTCAAGGGCCAGCTCGATTCGCCCGACGAGTTCGGATCGATCATCCTGCGTGCCAATCCCGATGGCTCGACGGTGCGGCTGCGCGATGTCGCGCGCGTCGAAATCGGCGGCCTCAGCTATCAGTTCAACACCCGCCTCAACGGCAGGCCGACCGCGGGTCTCTCGGTGCTGCTGTCGCCGACCGGCAATGCGCTGGCGACCGCGAGCGCGGTCGAGGCCAAGATGAAGGAGCTGTCGCGCTTCTTCCCCTCCAACATCAGCTATGAGATCCCCTACGACATCACGCCGGTGGTGAAGGCGTCGATCAAGCGGGTGCTGATGACCCTGGTCGAAGCCGTGGTGCTGGTGTTCGTGGTGATGTTCCTGTTCCTGCAGAACATCCGCTACACCATCATTCCGACCATCGTGGTGCCCGTGGCGCTGCTCGGCACCTGCGCAACGCTGATGCTGGTCGGCTACTCCATCAACATGCTGACGATGTTCGGCATGGTGCTCGCGGTCGGCATCCTCGTCGACGACGCCATCGTCGTGGTCGAGAACGTCGAGCGCATCATGACCGAGGAGGGGCTGTCGCCGAAGGAGGCGACGCGCAAGGCGATGGGCCAGATCACCGGCGCCATCATCGGCATCACGCTGGTGCTGATGGCGGTGTTCGTGCCGATGGCGTTCTTCCCCGGCTCGGTCGGCATCATCTATCGGCAGTTCTCGGTCACCATGGTGGCGGCGATCGGCTTCTCGGCGCTGCTGGCGCTGTCGCTGACCCCGGCGTTGTGCGCGACGCTGCTGAAGCCGGTCACGGCCGGCCACGGCCACGCAAAGAAGGGTGTGTTCGGCTGGTTCAACCGCTTCATGGACAACAGCCGCAACCGCTACACCGGCGTGGTCGGCGGCGCGCTGAAGCGCACCGGACGGCTGATGCTGATCTATGCGATCTTCCTGGTCGGGCTGACCTTCGCCTTCATCCAACTGCCCGGCGGCTTCCTGCCGGTCGACGACCAGGGCTTCATCACCACCGACGTGCAGACGCCGGCGGATTCCTCCTACGCGCGGACGCAAGCCGCGGTGGAGGCAGTCGAGAAGTATCTGGCCAAGCGCGAGGGCATCGACGATGTCACCTTCCTCACCGGCTTCAGCTATGCCGGCCAGGGCGTCAACACCGCGCAGGCCTTCATTTCGCTGAAGGACTGGTCGGAGCGCGGCAAGCGTGACAGCGCCGCGGCGCTGGTCGCCGACATCAATCGCGATCTCGCCGGCTTGCGCGACGCCAAGATCACCGCGCTGCAGCCGCCGCCGATCGACAATCTCGGCAACTCCTCGGGCTTCAGCTTCCGCCTGCAGGATCGCGGCCAGAAGGGCTATGCTGCGCTGACCGCTGCCGCCGACCAGCTGATCGCGGAAGCCAATGCGAGCCCGGTGCTGCAGAAGGTCTATGTCGAGGGTCTTCCGCCGGGACCCCAGATCAATCTGATGATCGACCGCGAGAAGGCCGGCGCCTTCGGCGTCACCTTCGAGGACATCAACACCACGATCTCGACCAATCTCGGCTCTACTTACGTGAACGACTTCCCGAACCGTGGCCGCATGCAGCGCGTCGTCGTCCAGGCCGATCGCATCAGCCGCATGAACGCGGACGAGATCCTCAACTACAGCGTCAAGAACACCAAGGGCCAGCTGGTGCCGTTCTCGTCCTTTGCTACCATCCAGTGGGCGAAGGGGCCGACCCAGATCGCCGGCTTCAACTACTATCCGGCCATCCGCATCTCCGGCGAGGCCAAGCCGGGCTACACCTCGGGCGACGCGCTCAAGGAGATGGAGCGCCTCGCCGGCAAGCTGCCGCGTGGCTTCGGCTATGAATGGACCGGACAGTCGTTGCAGGAGAAGCTGTCGGGTTCGCAGGCGCCGCTGCTGCTCGGTCTCTCGGCGCTGGTCGTGTTCCTGTGTCTCGCTGCGCTCTACGAGAGCTGGACGATCCCGCTCGCGGTGCTCTTGACCGTGCCGCTCGGCATCCTCGGCGCCGTCGTCGCCGCCAATCTGCGCGGCCTGTCCAACGACGTGTACTTCACGGTGGCGCTGATCACCATCATCGGTCTCGCCGCCAAGGACGCGATCCTGATCATCGAGTTCGCCAAGGATCTGCGCGCCCACGGCAAGCCGCTGGTCGCGGCGACGATCGAGGCCTGCTCCTTGCGCTTCCGCCCGATCATCATGACCGGTCTCGCCTTCGTCTGCGGCGTGCTTCCGATGTCGATGGCGACGGGCGCCGGCGGTGCCAGCCAGCAGGCGCTCGGCACCAATGTGATGGGCGGCATGATCGCGGTGGTGATCCTGGCGCTGTTGATGGTCCCCGTGTTCTTCGTCTCGGTCCAGCGCGTGCTCGCGGGGGATCGGGAGAAGACGGAGCCGGTGGCGGAGCTTGAGGCTTATGGGCCGCCGGCACCGGCGAAGCCGTGAGTGAGGTCGAATAGGCCTTTTTCGGAGGATTGTGCTGCGGTCTTGCCTCGCAGGCGGTCCGCTCCCCTCTCCGCAAGGGGGAGGGGAGCACACCGCTCGTGCCGGGAGAACGGAACTCCACCGACGCCGGCTGGAGTTCGCCACTCTCCGCGTGTATGCTCCCACAGCATGTAAACGGTCACGGCATGTCGATGGTCTCTCGCAAATCTGTCTTCGCAATCGCGCTTGCTGGTCTCTCCTTCGTCAGCCACGCGGCTCACGCCCAATCAGGTCCCGTCAAATACTGGCTGCCGGGCTGGCCGGTCGGCTTCAGCGATGCCGGCAGCCTCGACTCCTACGGCAACTTTCCGAGCTTCACGACGAACGGCAGCGACAGCGGCTTCTTCGCGCGGCGCTACAGCGTGACGAACAATTGGGCGGCGCTTTCGGGAGTCGGCCTGAGCTCGAACATCGTCAATCGCTATGGGGCGCTCGGCTCGTACACCACCGAGGGCGCGCAGTACGGCTACACGTTCAAGAGCGGGGTCAGCCTCTACGGCGGCTTCGACACGCTGAAATACAATCCCGGCCTGGGCGGCCCGTTCGCAACATTCGACGGACGCTCGACGTCTACGCCGGCCTACGCGATCAATGGCGGCGTCGAGTTCAAGCCGACGTCCAATGTCAGCCTGTCGCTCGGCTTCAGCTATGCCGGCCAGTCGTCCGATCGCATCGACAGCGACATCAATTCCCCGGCATTGCCCGGCGCGACGCCGCAGGCGTTCACCAGCGGGCGCAGATAGCGTTCAGGCTGTAGATAGCTTTCCGGCGGTAGAGCTCGGCCGCCAACTCCATCCTCGGCGTCGTCCCGGACAAGCGCGCGTATGCGCGCGCAGATCCGGGACCCATACCCCCAGGGAGATGTTTGAGGCGCGCAGGTCGCCCCATCTCGCTCCATCAGAACAGCCGGTGGTTATGGGTCCCGGCTCAAGGCCGGGACGACACCGTATGTGACGCGAGCGGTGTGGCATTCTATAAGAAGGCGAACGGCGTGGCCGCGCAGAATCAAAACTACGCCGCCGCCTTCAGCACCTTCACGAGCTCGCGGTGAATGACCTCGTTGCCGCACACGACGTGCCCAGTCGCCAGCGCGTCTTCCTTGCCGTCGATGCCCGATACGGTGCCGCCGGCCTCGCGCACCATGATCAGGCCGGCCGCGATGTCCCAGGGCTGCAGGTCGCGTTCCCAATAGGCGTCGAAGCGACCGGCGGCGACGAAGGCGAGGTCGAGCGAGGCGGCGCCGAAGCGGCGGAGCCCTGCGACCTTGACCTGCAGCGAGGTCATCTCGCGCAGGAACAGCTGGTGGTCGCCGCGGCCGATATGCGGCAGGCCGCAGGCGATGACGCATTCATGGAGCTGGCGCCGTGCGGCGACGCGCAGCCGCTGGTCGTTGAGGAACGCGCCCTTGCCGCGCTCGGCGATGTAGAGCTCGTCATTGGCGGGATTGTAGATCACGCCGGCGATCACGGTGTCCTCGCGCTGGAGCGCGATCGAGATCGCGAATTGCGGGATGCCGTGCAGGAAGTTGGTGGTGCCGTCGAGCGGATCGACGATCCAGGTGTGCGACTTGTCGCTGCCTTCCCGCTTGCCGCCCTCCTCGCCGAGAAAGCCGTAGCCGGGCCGGGCCTTGGAGAGGTCCTCGTACAGCATCTCCTCGGCCTTCTTGTCGGCGCGCGAGACGAAGTTCGCCGGGCCCTTCAGCGACACCTGCAGGTGCTCGATCTCGCCGAGATCGCGCTTGAGGTTGCGGCCGGCGCGGCGCGCGGCCTTGACCATGACATTGATGAGGGCGGAATGGATCATGAGCTCGATGCGCTGGGCTGACCGCACCTCGCGGTGCGCGCCTTCCCCGGAAGCGGACGAAGGCGGGTGAAATGGCTGGCTGTGGGTGCCCTGCCGGGGCCGCCGCGTCAAGGCCGGATCAGCGGCCGGTCACTTGATGGTGCCCAGCCAGCGCTTGGCGGCCTGTTCGCCCTTGGCGCGGTCTTCGGGGGGCATGTCGGCGAATTTCTCGTCGAGCTTGGGGTCGCCCTTGCCGGCGGTCTTGGCCACCAGGTGCCATTTGTAGGCCTCGACCTTGTCCATCTGGGTGGCGATTCCATACAGCAGCACCCATGCCAGTCGGTTCTGGGCGACCGGGCTGTTCTGCCGCGCGGCCCTGCGCAGCAGCGCGATCGCCGCGGGCTGGTCCTTCGGCACGCCGGTGCCGTTGAACAGCGCGATCGCGTATTCGACCTCGGCGTCGACATTGTCGGCGATCGCCGCGGCCTGCAGCAGGCGAGCGGCCTTCTCGAGGTCTTTCGGCACGCCGGTTCCTTCCTTGTAGAAGGTCGCCAGCGCGTATTGCGCCTCGGCGTTGCCGGCATCCGCAGCAAGGCGCAGCAGCTCGGCCGAGCGTCTGAGGTCCTGCGGAAAGGTCTGGCCGTCGAGATAGAGCAGCGCGAGATTGTAGGCCGCCTTGGGCTCGCCGAGCTTGGCGGCGGAGGCCAACAGCTTGACCGCCTCGAGCTTGTCGACAGGGCCGCCGCGCCCGGCCAGCCGCATCATCGCCAGCGCGAACATCGCTTCGCGGTCGCCGGCCTCGGCGGCGCGTTTGTACCAGATCGCCGCCTTGTCGTAGTCGCGGCGGATGCCCATGGCGTTTTCGTAGAGCTGGCCGAGCATCGCCATGGCCTTGGGATCGCCGGCCTGCGCCCGCGGCGTGGCGAGATCGAAGGCGGTCTTGTACTGGCCACGCTGATAGGCGCCGTAGACCAGGTCGACATTGGGATCATTGGCGGCGGGCGGCGGCGTCGCGGCCGGCGCCGGGGCGGCCGGCTTGGCCGATGGGGCAGGGGCTGGCTTCTTCGCAGCGGACGGTGCCGGCGGCTTGGGCCTCTCCGCCGGCCTTTCGACCGGCTTGGGCTTTTCCGTCGGCGGCTGCTGAGCAGGCGGCGTCAACGAGATCTGCGCGGCCGCGCCCGTCGTCGCCATGGCGAGCGCAGCAACAACACATGTCAGGCGCAGGATCGTCATCGGCAGCGGTTCAGCTCTGTCCCGGCGCGTCGGCCGGCACGGCCGCATGGGCGCTGCGGATCGCGGCACTGATCTCGGCAAGAGCAGGGGCCGGACCGCGGGCGTCGTTCCAGACGAGGTCGTCGACCAGCACGAAATCGGCTCCCGCGGCGACGAAGTCCGCGGCTTCCTTGAGCGAAATCGCATAGCCCACGCAGGGCGGCTCGAACAGCTCGGCCCACCAGGCCAGGCGCTCATTGACGGCATCCGGCGAGGGCCGCCGTCCCTGCGCGTCGCGCTCGCCGAACAGCACATAGTCGGCGCCGAGCTCGCCGGCGCGCATCGAATCATGGCGTGTCGACAGGCCGCCGCAGCCGGCGATGCGGTCCGGCTTCAGGCCGGGCAGTGCCTCCTCCAGCGCGGCGACGCCGGTCAGATGTGCGCCATCGGCGCCGGCGCGGGCCACGATGTCGGGATGGCCGTCGATCAGCAGCGCCGCACCGGCGCCCTGGATCGCCGGCGCCAGCGTCTTGACCGTCGTGATCATGCTGCGCGGATCGCTCTCCTTCAGCCGCACCAGCACCGCCGCCAAATCGGCGCTGGCGAGGATCGCCGGCAGGCCGGCGGCCAGCGCCGCCGCGTCGGTCACGACCGGCGTTGCTAGATACAGGCGCGGCGCGGGCCGCGCGGATGTCGTCTTGCCGGACACTAGGCGGCCTCTTTCTCGAGCGCGGCGGTCCACTGGCCGCGGCTGGCAAGCGCGTTCATGCGAGCGCGGTGGGTGAAGGCCCGCTGGCCGGTAGCGACGTTCGCCGCCTTGCCGGCCCATGCCTGTTGCGGCGCGGCCTGCAACGCACGGCCATAGGAGAAGGTCAGCCTCCAGGGCAGCGGACCGAGCCGGTTCATCGCGTCGAGATGCGCGGTCGCGCTCTCGTCGGATTGTCCGCCGGACAGGAAGGCGATGCCGGGCACCGCCGCAGGCACGCATTCCTTCAGCAGTTGGACGGTCCTTTCGGCGACCTCCTGCACCCCGGCCTGGTCCGGCGATTGCTTGCCCGGGACCGCCATGTTGGGCTTCAGGATCATGCCTTCCAACGCGACGCGCTGGATGCGCAATTCACGAAACACCTCGTTCAGGACGCGGCGCGTGACGTCGAAGCAGCGAGCGATATCATGATCGCCGTCCATCAGCACCTCCGGTTCGACGATCGGCACGATGTTCGCGGCCTGGCACAGGGCGGCATAGCGGCCGAGCGCATGCGCGTTGACATGGATCGCTGTCATCGAAGGGATATTGTCCTTGTCGATATCGATCACGGCCCGCCATTTGGCGAAGCGCGCACCCAGCGCGTAGTACGTCGCCAGCCGATCCGCAAGCCTGTCGAGCCCGGCCGTGACCCGCTCGCCGGGGCAGCCGGGCAGCGGTTGCGTTCCCTCGTCGACCTTGATGCCGGGAATGGCGCCGGCCGCTTCGATCAGCTTCACCAGCGGGGTGCCGTCGGCGGCGTTCTGCCGGATGGTTTCGTCATAGAGAATGACGCCGGAGATGAACGACATGCCTGCGCTGCGGAACAGCATCTCGCGATAGTCGCGGCGGTTCTGTTCGGTCGATTCGACCTTGATGGCATCGAAGCGCTTCTTGATCGTCCCGGTGGATTCATCGGCGGCGAGAATGCCCTTGCCCGGCGCGACCATGGCAAGGGCCGTGGTGTTCAGTGCGGAGAGGTTCATGCTTGGCTCCAGACGCACCTGCCCTGCCCATCAAAATAGACGGTTCTCGGGCGGTTGCCGAGCAAACATTGGCCGCAGGTGAGGCGGACTCTCGGAGAGGTGAAGGGAGGTTGCTGATGGGGCAACCTTGTCAACTCAGCGGCAGTCGGCTCCCCTCCCCGCACGAGCAGGGCGATCGCATTTGACGAATTCGGCAATCGCGGCACGAACTGCTGCCAACGAGTTACTCCCTCATGGCCGGGACAAGCCCGGCCATGACGAAGTGGAAAAAGGCGGGCGCAAGACGTAAAGCGCCAGATGCGATAGCCCTACCCGCAAGGGGGAGGGGAGCACACCGAGTTCAGGGCGAAGGTCGAACTACACGACGAACGCTCACGCGACCTTCGGGGCGAGCTCACCCTTGGCGTAGCGCTTGGCCATCTCGGCCGTCGTCAGCACGCGCTTGATCTTCGAGGCCTGGCCGGCGGTGTTGAACTCCTGCAGGCGCTGCTTGCACAGCTTGGCCATCGCCTCCATCGCCGGCTTCAGGTACTTGCGCGGATCGAATTCCTCCGGGTGCTCCGACAGCACCTTGCGGATCTGGCCGGTCATCGCCATGCGGTTGTCGGTGTCGATGTTGATCTTGCGGACGCCGTTCTTGATGCCGCGCTGGATCTCGCTGACCGGCACGCCCCAGGTCGGCTTCATCTTGCCGCCATAGGCGTTGATGATCTCCTGCAGATCCTGCGGCACCGACGACGAGCCGTGCATCACGAGATGCGTGTTCGGCAGCTTGCGGTGGATCTCCTCGATCACGTTCATGGCGAGGATGTCGCCGTCGGGCTTGCGCGTGAACTTGTAGGCACCGTGCGACGTTCCCATCGCGATCGCGAGCGCGTCGACCTGGGTCTCGCGCACGAACTTCACGGCCTCGTCCGGATTGGTCAGCAGCTGGTCGTGGGACAGCTTGCCCTCGGCGCCGTGGCCGTCCTCCTTGTCGCCCATTCCGGTCTCGAGCGAGCCGAGCACGCCGAGCTCGCCCTCGACCGAGATGCCGCCGAGATGCGCCATGGTGGCGACCGTCTTGGTGACGCCGACATTGTAGTCCCAGTCAGCCGGGGTCTTGCCGTCGGCCTTCAGCGAGCCGTCCATCATCACCGAGGTGAAGCCGGACTGGATCGCGGTCATGCAGGTGTCGGGACCGTTGCCATGATCGAGATGCACGCACACCGGAATGTGCGGATAGATCTCGGTGACCGCGTCCATCATGTGCTTGAGCATGACGTCGTTGGCATAGGAGCGGGCGCCGCGCGAGGCCTGGATGATGACCGGCGCGTCGACCGCATTGGCCGCCTCCATGATCGCCAGCGCCTGCTCCATGTTGTTGATGTTGAACGCCGGGACGCCGTAGTCATTTTCCGCCGCGTGGTCGAGCAATTGACGCAACGTGATACGAGCCATGGCTGGAACTCCCTGAGATTAAGGATTGGACCGTGCGGCAGGATGCGCACGCGCCGAAACTGCTGCACCGTGCATAACGCGGTGGTGGGCGGATTCCAAGGGCAGTGGCGACGCAGCCTGGAGGAGGAGGCGGTCAGGATACGTCTAGGGTTAGCGCGTAGGGCTGGCGCGTTGCCGGTAGCTCAACGATGGGAGATCAGGTCTTCCTGGCTTCAAGAGCGGTGATGCGTTCCTCGACCTCGGTGACACGCACGTCTAAGTCACCGGCGGCCGCGCGCATCATCACCAGCATGCCGGCAGAGTCCCGACGCTGCCTGCGGATCAAGGCTTCCATGCGCTCGTGCTCGGCTCGATTATCCAGCCTGAACTGTCCGACCTCTGTCCGGAGCGCAGCAATGCTCTCCTGGATCTTGATCAGGATCGAATGGTCTGTCGGAGTCTCGACCATGGATGGAACATAACAGAAACATCCATGGCCGACAACGTTCGAGAAATCAGATCTTCAGCACCTCGACGCCCGGCAGCGGCTTGCCTTCCATCCACTCCAGGAAAGCGCCGCCGGCGGTCGAGACATAGGTGAAGTCCGAGGCAACTCCGGCCTGGTTGAGCGCGGCGACGGTATCGCCGCCGCCGGCCACCGAAACCAGCTTCTTGGCCTTGGTACGCTCGGCCGCGTGCTTGGCGGCGACCATCGTGCCGCGGTCGAACGGCGTCAGCTCGAAGGCGCCGAGCGGACCGTTCCACACCAGCGTCGCGGCGTCGTCGATCGCGGCATGGATGCGGGCGGTCGATTGCGGGCCGACGTCGAGGATCATGCTGTCCGGCGGGATGGCGTCGAGGCCATAGGCGAAGGACGGCGAGTTGGCCGCGAAGTGATACGAAACGGTGGCATCCACCGGCAGGATGATGGCGCAGTTCGAGGCCTCGGCCTTCTCCATGATCCTGAGCGCGGTGGCGGCGAGATCCTTCTCAGCCAGCGACTTGCCGATCTGCACGCCCTGTGCATGCAGGAAGGTGTTGGCCATGCCGCCGCCGATCACCAGCGCATCGACCTTGGTGACGAGGTTTTCCAGCAGGTCGATCTTGGTGGAGACCTTGGCGCCGCCGACGATCGCGATGACCGGCTTGGCCGGCCGGCCCAGCGCCTTGTCGAGCGCGTCGAGCTCGGCCTGCATGGTGCGGCCGGCATAGGCCGGCAGCTTGTGGCCGAGGCCTTCGGTCGAGGCGTGGGCGCGGTGCGCGGCGGAGAAGGCGTCGTTGACCCAGATGTCACCGAGCTTGGCGAGCTCGGCGACGAACGCCGGATCGTTCTTCTCTTCCTCCTTGTGGAAGCGCGTGTTCTCCAGGCACAGCACGTCGCCGTCCTTCATCGCGGCGATGGCGGTCGCCGCCGGCTCGCCGATGCAATCGTCGGCAAAGGCGACAGGACGCTTGATCACCTGCGAGAGCGCAGTGGCGACCGGCTTCAGCGAGTCCTTGGCATCGCGCCCCTTCGGCCGGCCGAAATGCGCGAGCAGGATGACCTTGCCGCCCTTGGTCGCGATCTCATTGATGGTCGGCGCGACGCGCTCCAGGCGCGTCGCATCGCTGACGTGGCCATTCTCCATGGGCACGTTCAGGTCGACGCGCAGCAGCACGCGTTTGCCTTTGACGTCGACGTCGTCGAGGGTGCGGAATTGTTTCATTGAAGCCACCGTTGAACGAGGGACTATCAGGGCTGATTGTAGCCGTTGGTGTTTTCCGGCGGATCGCCTTCCTGCTTCGTCGTCACCCGCATGCCTTGGCGGAAACCATAGGCAATCAGGCCGATCAGCAGCAGCGCGCCGGGGATTCCAAGCCAGTTGGGAAGGGTCATCGCGCTTCCTCAGCCGTCGTTCCGGGGCGGTCCGCAGGACCGCACCCGGATCTCGAGATTCCGGGGGCCTCTCTGCAAGGCGCCCCGGAATGACTGGGCGAGAGTTAGAGCAGCTTGCCCATCGCGACGGCGGTGTCGGCCATGCGGTTGGAGAAGCCCCACTCGTTGTCGTACCAGGACATCACGCGCACGAGGTTGCCGTTCATGACCTTGGTCTGGTCCATGTGGAACGTCGAGGAGTGCGGATCGTGGTTGAAGTCGATCGAGACGTTCGGCGACGTGGTGTAGCCGAGCACGCCCTTGAGCTCCTGCTCGGCGGCGCGCTTCATCGCCTCGTTGATCTCCTTCGGGTCGGTGTTGCGCTTGGCGACGATCTTGAGATCCACCACCGAGACGTTCGGCGTCGGCACGCGGATCGCGACGCCGTCGAGCTTGCCCTTCAGCTCGGGCAGCACCAGGCCGATCGCCTTGGCCGCGCCGGTCGAGGTCGGGATCATCGACATCGCCGCCGCGCGGCCGCGATAGAGATCCTTGTGCATGGTGTCGAGTGTCGGCTGGTCGCCGGTGTAGGCGTGGATCGTGGTCATGAAGCCGGTCTCGATGCCGACGGTGTCGTTCAGCACCTTGGCGATCGGCGCCAGACAGTTGGTGGTGCAGGAGCCGTTGGAGACGACGAGGTGATCCTTGGTCAGCGTCGTGTGATTGACGCCGTAGACGATGGTCGCGTCGGCGCCGTCGGCCGGGGCCGAGACCAGCACGCGCTTGGCGCCGGCGGTCAGATGCGCGGAGGCCTTGTCCTTGGAGGTGAAGATGCCGGTGCATTCCAGCGCGATGTCGACGCCGAGGTCCTTCCAGGGCAGCTTCGACGGATCACGCTCGGCGGTGACCTTGATCTTGCCGTTGCCGATATCGATCGTGTCACCGTCGACGGTCACGGTATGGGGGAAGCGGCCGTGCACGCTGTCGAAGCGCAGCAGGTGGGCGTTGGTCTCGACCGGGCCGAGATCGTTGATGCCGACCACCACGATGTCCTTGCGACCCGATTCCGCGATGGCGCGCAGAACGTTGCGGCCGATGCGGCCAAACCCGTTGATCCCGACCCGGACTGCCATTTTCGTCTCCTTCAATGACGTTTCTCGTCCCTCGCAGCCGGCCCCTGGCAAGGGCTCTACGAGGGTTTGGACCTGTTGACGCCCGGTTCTGCCGGGCGCGAGCGGACGATATGGCCCTTTCGTAGTCCTTTTTTTGCGCTCGCTCAACCGTCGCGAATCATGTTCGCGCGGCGCTCCTGATTTGGTGAACCGCCGCGCAGGATCGAGCGGGCTTTACGCCAGCCGCTGTACGGCCGCCGCGACAGCCGCCTCGGCGGTGATGCCGAAATGCTTGTAGAGCTCCTTGGCCGGGCCGCTCTCGCCGAACGAATGCATGCCGATGAAGATGCCGTCCTGGCCGATCACCGCGTCCCAGCCCCAGCGCACCGCGGCCTCGATGGCGATCTTGACCGGAGCGTTGCCGATGATCTTGGCCCTGGCCTCGGCCGGCTGCTCGAGCAGCAGCTCCAGCGACGGTACCGAGACGACGCGGGCTGGGATGCCACGCTCGGCGAGCTGCTTCTGCGCGGCCACGGCGATCTCGACCTCGGAGCCGGTCGCGAACAGCGACACCTTGGCCTCGCCCTGCGCGGCGACGAGCTCGTAGCCGCCCCGGCTGCACGGATTGTCCGCCGGCGCGGAGGTGCGCAGCTGCGGCAGGTTCTGCCGCGTCAGCGCCAGCACGGTCGGGCCGTTGGTGCGGTTCAGCGCCAGCTCCCAGCATTCGGCGGTCTCGACCGCGTCGCACGGCCGGAACACGCGCATGTTCGGGATCGCGCGCAGCGCCGCCAGATGCTCGACCGGCTGGTGCGTCGGGCCGTCCTCGCCGAGGCCGATCGAATCATGCGTCAGCACATAGACGACGCCCGCGCCCATCAGCGCCGACAGCCTGATAGCACCGCGCGCGTAGTCCGAGAACACTAGGAAGGTGGCGCCGTTCGGCGCGAAGCCGCCATGCAGGAAGATGCCGTTCATGCAGGCGGCCATGCCGTGCTCACGGATGCCGTAGTGGATGAAGCGGCCCTTCGGCGTCTTGGCCGAGAACGAGACGGCCGACTTCGCCTTGTTGTTGTTGGAGCCGGTGAGGTCGGCGGAGCCGGCCACGAACTCGAACGGCATGGCGGCTGCGATCACCTCGATCGCGGCCTCCGACGATTTGCGGGTGGCGACGTTGAGCGGGGTCTCCAGCAGCGCCTTCTTGTGGTCCTTCAGCGCCTTCGCCAGCGCGGCGGGCCGCTCGTGGCGCAGCCGCCGTTCGAACTCGGCGCGCTTGCGCGGGCCCATCTCGCCGAGCCGGGTCTCCCACTCCGCCCGTGCGGTTGCGCCGCGGCGGCCGGCCTCGCGCCAGGCGGCGAGCACGTCGTCGGGCACGGAGAACGGCTCCTGCGAAATGCCGAGCTTCTCCTTGGCGCCCTTCAATTCCTCCGCGCCGAGCGCCTCGCCATGCACCTTGGAGGTGCCGGCCTTGGTCGGCGCGCCGTAGCCGATGGTGGTCTTGCAGGCGATCAGCGACGGCTTCGACGACTTCTGCGCCCGCGCGATCGCGGCCGCAATCGCCTCGGGATCATGGCCGTCGATCAGCTCGGCGGCCCAGCCGCACGCCTTGAAGCGCTTCACCTGGTCCACCGAGTCGGCGATCGACAGCGGGCCGTCGATCGAGATCCCGTTGTCGTCCCACAGCACGATCAGCTTGTTGAGCTTCCAGTGCCCGGCCATCGCGATCGCTTCCTGGGAGATGCCCTCCATCAGGTCGCCGTCCGAGGCCAGCACATAGGTGTGGTGGTCGACGATCTTCTTGCCGTATTCCGCCTGCAGCATCTTCTCGGCCAGCGCCATGCCGACCGCGGTGGAGATGCCCTGGCCGAGCGGGCCGGTGGTGGTCTCGATGCCCTTGGTGCGGAAATTCTCCGGATGGCCGGGGGTGAGCGAACCGACCTGGCGGAAGCGCTTGATCTGGTCGAGCGTCATCTCCTCGTTGCCGGTCAGATACAGCAGCGCATAGAGCAGCATCGAGCCGTGGCCGGCCGACAGCACGAAGCGGTCGCGGTCCGGCCAGGCGGGCGCTGCGGCATCGTATTTCAGCACGCGGGTGAACAGCACTGTGGCGACGTCCGCCGCGCCCATCGGCAGGCCGGGATGGCCCGATTTGGCCTTCTCGACGGCGTCCATTGCGAGCCCGCGGATGGCGTTGGCCATGCGGGAATGATCGACCTGCGTCATGCTGGAATCCGTCCAAACGTGAAATGCTGATGACAGGAGCGCCGCCGGTATTGCTGGCGGGCCGGGATTTTGCGGGCTGATTAGCACCTCGGTTCCGGGAATCAAAGGTTCTGCAACGCCGGGAACCTCCCAAAAGTTGCTTAGTAGTGCATAGTTTCGGCCGAGCGTTGCGCTTGGCTCGCCCACCACGTAAGATTTTGCCCGTAACCGCTTGCCGGACAGCGCTTTTGTCGCATCCCGCTTGCTCCGAGGGCCTCGCATCCGTGCCATGAACGATCACCCTGCCAATCTTACCGGCCAGGTGGAACCCGGCGCCGCCGATCTCGAGGCGGCGACGCGGCGACTGATGACGGCCCTCGACGCGCTGGAGAGCGCGGTCGAGCGGCGGCGCGAGGCGGATCGTGACGAGGACGAGCTGGCGACGCGCATCCAGGCGCTCGGCGCCGACCGCTCGCGTCTCGCCGACGAGCTCGACGGCTCCCTGATGAAGACGCGCCGGCTCGAGCGCACCAACCGCGAGATCGCCGAACGCCTGGACACCGCGATCGGCACGATCCGCGCGGTGCTCGCTGGTG
Source organism: Bradyrhizobium sp. SZCCHNS1050 (assembly GCF_032484785.1). Classification (NCBI taxonomy): domain Bacteria; kingdom Pseudomonadati; phylum Pseudomonadota; class Alphaproteobacteria; order Hyphomicrobiales; family Nitrobacteraceae; genus Bradyrhizobium; species Bradyrhizobium sp. SZCCHNS1050. The sequence continues at coordinate 3,734,812 of NZ_JAUETR010000001.1, forward strand.
GCGACGGGCAGGACGCCGCGCATGATGATGAGGACGAGGAATGAGCCACATCAACGTCACCATCAACGGCCGTCAATATCGCATGGCCTGCGAGGAGGGCCAGGAGCTGCGGCTGCTGAAGCTCGCGGAGAGTCTCGAGACGCGCATCACCAATCTGCGCGGCAAGTTCGGCGAGATCGGCGACGCCCGACTCACCGTGATGGCGGCGCTCACCGTGTGCGATGAGCTGATCGATGCCAATCAGCGCGTCCAGGTGCTGGAGCAGGAGCTCGAAGGCCTGCGCAACGTCCGCAACCAGGCCAGCGACCGCGCCCGTGCCACGCAGGTCGCGGTGGCGAAGGCGCTGAACGCCGCCGCCGAGCGCATCGAGCGCACCACACAGGTGCTGAACCGCACCATCGGCGGTGGTGTGGCGATCGGGTGAGACGATTCAAGCCCTCGCGACAACGTATCATCGTGTTGTGGGTCTCTCCATCAGCGATTGTCTGACCTGCCGCCTCATCCAAGGTGTCGTCCCGGCCTTGAGCCCATTGGGGCGGCTGGTGCCGCCACGCGTTCGCATTCACAGCTGCGCCTCGATTGCGGCCTTGTCGATGACCGACCACACCTCCACGATCTTGCGCTCGCGGAATTCGTAGAACACGTTCTCGGTGAAGGCGACGCGCTGGCCGTCGATGGCGAGCCCGAGAAATTCGCCGGATGGCGTGCAGTCGAAGTACAGCCGGCTCGCGACGCGGGGCGGGTCTGATAGCAGCAGGCCGATGTTGAAACGGAGATCGGGAATGTCGGCGAAGTTTCCGATCAGCATGTCGCGATAGCCGGAGAGTCCGAGCTGCCGGCCGTTGTGAACGACGTGCTCGTGCACGAAATCGCCGAGCTGCGGCCAAGCCTGCGCATTCAGGCACACGATATAGCCGCGATAGTGATTGGCGAGCTCGGGTCCGGTCATGGCGCGGCTGTTTGGACGAACGCGTTGCATCGAACAACACGGGGCCGGCATGGCGGTTCCCAGCCCGTAGCCTCAATGAAGGTCAGCGATATCCGAGACCATCTCGGTGCCCGCGCTTTCCCGGGCGTCGCTTCGCTCATGCGGGCTACATGGCCCTCGCGTCAAAGACCCTCCAACAGCGTCGCGATCGTCTCCAGCGGGTAGGCCGCCGCCAGGCTACCGACGCCCAGGCCGATGACGCCGAGGACAATGGCGCCGATCCAGCCATGATAGTGAAAGCCGACGGCTGCGCCGACGAAGGCTCCGGTCGCAAGCGTACAAATGGCCCAGAGCGTGTGAAGGATGAGTCCGATCGTCCTCAGCATGCGTGATCTCGCGTGTCAGCGGTCTCGCCCGTCTCCCTCCGATTGGTCGCGCGGATACGCCGTTGTGCGGCAGCGAGGCCGATCACGTCATCGCGATGCGATCGTGTTGCGACCGCTTGTCGTTCCTCCCTGTGTCCTCTACTCATTGTCCAGGCGGAGCCATTGAATCCCGTGGCGACAAACGGGATCGTCCGCGCATCAGGGAGTGCCCATGAAGACGCTGCTCAAGGCGGCCGTAGCCACAGCCTTCACCATGATCATCACGCAGCTCGCGGCCGCGCCGCTGCCCGAAGCCAAGCCCGACGAGGTCGGCTTCTCGCCGGCGGGTCTCGCGCGCATGGATGATTTCTTCGCCCGCGAGATCGCCGCCAAGCGCGTGCCCGGCGCGGTCGTGGCGATCGCGCGCGACGGCAAGCTCGTGCATTACAAGGCCTACGGCCAGCTCGATCCGGTCAAGGGCACGCCGATGCCGCTCGACGCGATCTTCGCCCTGGCCTCGATGACCAAGCCGTTGACTGCGGTCGGCGGGCTGATGCTGATGGAGCAGGGGCGGCTGCCGCTGCAGGCCAGGCTCGCCGACTACTATCCGGCATTCGCCGACATGAAGGTCGGCGTCACCCAGGAAAACGGAGCGCTGCTGCTGGTGCCGCAGGCCCGCCCCATCCTGATCCATGATCTCTACCGCCACACCTCGGGCCTGATGTATGGCGGCCGGCCGGACAGCTCGAGCGCGGTGGCGCGGCTCTATCCCGACGGCACCGCGCCTGCGATCGAAGGCGACACCCAGGCGTTCATCGAGCGCATCACCAAGCTGCCGCTGGCGCATCAGCCCGGCACGCAGTTCGAATACGGCTTCTCCATCGACGTGCTCGGCGCCGTGATCGAGAAGGTCAGCGAGCAGCGGCTCGGCGAATATCTGTCGGCCAATCTCTGGAAGCCGCTCGGCATGGCCGATGCGACGTTCGCGCCGACCGACGCACAGCGCCCGCGGCTGGCGCATCCGTTTCCGAACAATCCGCTGACCGGCAAGCCGCAGGCGATCAAGCTGCTGGACACGCCGACCAAGTCGGACTGCGGCGGCGTCTGCTCGTTCGCCACCATCGGCGACTACGTCCGCTTCGGCCAGATGCTGCTCAATGGCGGCGAGCTCGACGGCGCGCGCATCCTGAGTCCGAAGACGGTGCACCACATGACCTCCAACCATCTCGGGCCCGAGATCAAGAACACCGTCGCCAATGTGGAGCCGCATCGCGCCGGCTTCAGCTTCGGGCTCGGCGTCGCCGTGCGCGTCAGCGAGGGCCTGTCGGCGGTGCCCGGCAATCCCGGTGAGTTCAGCTGGAACGGCGCCTATGGCACGCAGTTCTTCTGCGATCCCAGGGAGCGTCTCGTCGTCGTGGTCGGCACGGCGGCGCCCGGGGACTTGCGCAAATATTATCGCGAGCAGGTGCAGGACATCGTCTATGGCGCGATGGTGAAATAGCGCATGCTCACGGTTCATCACCTCGGCAAGTCGCAGTCCGAACGTATCGTCTGGCTCTGCGAGGAGCTGGAAATTCCGTACGAACTGAAATGCTACACGCGCGACGCCCGGACGATGCTGGCGCCGCCCGAGTACAAGGCGCTGCATCCGATCGGCGCGGCGCCCGTGATCACCGATGGCGATCTCGTGCTCGCCGAATCCGGCGCGATCGTCGACTACGTCACCGCGACCTACGGCCAAGACCGCTTGCGGCCTGGGCCTGATGATCCCAGCTTCGCGCCGTTCCTCTACTGGCTTCATTTCGCCAACGGTACGTTGCAGGCGGCGATGGGCCGACTGATGATCCTCAACCGGCTGCATCTGCCCGACGACAATCCGGTTCTCGGCGCCATCAGGGCGAGGCTCGACCGTGCCTTCGCGCTGGTCGAGGCGCGTTGCGGCGAGGCGGATTATCTCGCGGGAAACGCGCTCACCACCGCCGACATCATGACCGTCTTCTCGCTCACCACCATGCGCTACTTCCTGCCCTACGATCTCGGACCCTTCCCCAACATCCGCGCCTATCTCGCCCGCATCGCTGCGCGCCCGGCCTATCAGCGCGCGATGGCCAAGGGGGATCCGGGGATGGCGTTGTTGTTGAGCTGATCGTCGCGGGTCGGAAGATCGCTTTGGCGGCTTGCTCGGTTTACCTCGCCCCGCTTGCGGGGAGAGCTCGGATTGCATCGTGAGATGCAATCCGGGTGAGGGGGGACAGGTCTCACCACGTGCACTCCCCGTGCGTCGGCCCCTTATCCCAACCCTCTCCCCGTGAGAACGGGGAGAGGGAGCAGACTGTCCGAGCCGCCATGTCTCGTCCCACTATTTTTCAGCTTCTCGCAACACGCCAGCGTTAGGGCGAGAATGCAAATGAACTTATGGTCGACAGCCCACCACCTCGCCCGCTGTCATCAGCCCATCGCCTGCTCACTTCTGCCGCTTGCGGCTCCAGTCCAGGAAGGAGCGATACAGCTCCTCCTTCTCCGCCTTCGAGGTCGGCGCCTTGGCCTGCGATTCGAGAAAGGCATCGAAGCGCTCCTGCTGCGAGAGACTGCCGGCCGCGGCGGGCGGCAGGCCGACATTGGCCTCCTTCTTCATCCGCTCCAGCACGGCGTCGACATACGGATAGCGCTGCCAGCCCGGCACCTGGGCCTCGAGATTGAGATCCTTCCAGCCCGGATGGAACGGCGGCTGCTGCAGCCGCGCGAGGTTGGTGAACAGCGTGTCGACGAAGCGGTTGACGCGGTCGGCGCGGTCGCTGCCCGGCTTCCAGTTGTAGACGGCCAGCACCGACGGCACGGCGATGGTTTCCACGGCGGTGTCGGGTGCGACCAGCCCTGGATAGGTGTCGGCCTTGATGCTGGTCGGATAATAGAAGTCCGAGAATTGCTGCGTGTACGGCACCGGCACGAAGTGGAATCCAGGATCCGCCTTCTTGCCGCTGAACAGTTCGCCGGGCTTGGAGGCGACATACACCATCGCGGCGATCTCGCCCTTGTGCAGCTTCTCCAGTGCGACGGGGCCACCGACCGCGACCGGCTCGATGTCGATGCCGAGGCGCCGGAAGATCAGTGGGCCGGTGTGGGCGGCGGCCACGCCCGCCGTGCCCACCGCGACCTTCTGGCCCTTCAGGTCCTGCAGCGACTTGAACTCCTCGCGCGCATAGATGTGCACGTCGGAGATGAAGAAGCGCAGCACGTAGCGGATGCGGTCGTTGATATTGGAAAGGCCGGCCTGCCTGGCATAGAAGTCGAATGCATCGGCATAGGTGATCGCGACGTCGACACCGCGCAGATAGAGCAGGTCGGCGATGTTCGAGGTGGTGCCGCGCGTCACCATCGGGATCAGGCGCATGTTGTCGCCGTCGTCCATGGTCCGCGCCATCTCGCTGGCGAAGCGCACGAAGCCGCCGTCGGGCAGGCCCGCGGCCAGGCCGACGGTCCATTGGTTCATGCGCGTCTTGATGGCGGCTTCGTCCGAGGCGCTCCGTGGCTCGGGGGCGCGGGTCTCGGAGACCCGAGGCTCGACGGCCCGCCGTTCCGACGCGCGCGCAGGCTTGATCGAGAGCGGAGCGGCGGACTGCCCTTGCGCAAGCACCGCGCCGACGGGGGTGAGCAAGGCAGCCGAAAGCGTTGCCAGCGCCAGCAGCGCCGGCCGGGCGAGTACTCTGTGCATGTGACTAGTCCCCGATCGCGTCTGCTCGCCATCCCCCGAGCAGACTGATGACACAGCTCAATCCAAGGTCGTATCTCAATGAGCCCTAAAGCTGGCAGTTTTGGGGCAGAAACTACCTAAGGTTTCAGATAGCTCCAGCCGCTCTCCTGCAGTTCCATCAGCCTCACCGCGCCCGATGGCACCAGGCTCGCTTCGGCGACGATCGCAATCGGATGTCCTTCGCGTTTCTCCATGCCGCGCTTGGTGATGTTGCAGGCGGAGAACTTGATCTTGGCGGGAAAGCTGAGCTCGGCGATCTGCTTGAGCCGGTCCTTCACCGGCGAGGTATCCTCGCGCAGCATGTTCAGCCCGGGTCCATAGGTGACGAGTTCGATCTCGACCTCCTCGCCCTTCTCCTTGAACGTCTCCATGATGTTGGTGGCGTTGTTCAGCGCCAGATTCATGATTGCCGGATCGTTCTGATCGACCTGGATCGAGACGCGATGAATCTTGACGTCGGCGGCGAGGCTCGCAGCAGCCGACGCGATCAGTAGCGCGCAGGCGGCCGTGACGGTTTTGAGATCGAAGCGCATGCCAGGACTCCAATGTACGATACAGGGCATTGGGATGTAGGCATGATCTGCCACAACCTCAGCTCCAAGTCGATGAGCCTGAATCGTGGCAAGACTATGCGCTGCCGACGCGGCGCTGCCGCGGGAGCGCCGTCATCACCACGGCGTCATTGCGAGCGCAGTGGCGAGGCGAAGCAATCCAGGCTGCATCTGCGGAGAGATCCTGAATTGCCTCGGCGCAAGGGCGCGCGAGGCCGGGACGACGGCGGAATGTTGAGCTGGCGGCACGGGAGCAGATGCACGTCGTAAACTGCACGACGGGCAAACCGCGCATGTCGATCATGCGCAGACTGCCCGTCGCGTTACGATGTCGCAGGCCGCATGGCTTGCCGTGTCGAGGCTGGGCAAGAACTCAGTGTTCACGGTAAGATTTGGAGGCATGACGAATCGGCCGTTCAAGAGCGGCGAGAGCCGCGATCAAGAGAGCCTGCTTCCGCCTCGGATTGAGGATTATGTCGGGCCGGACAATCCGGTTCGTGCGATTGACAGCTACGTCAACGCCCTCGATCTTGCCAAGCTTGGCTTCCGCCACGCCAAGCGGAGGGGATTGGGTGTCGGGCAGCCGCCGTACGATCCGGCGGACCTGCTGAAGCTTTATCTCTATGGTTATCTGAACCAGATCAGATCGTCGCGCCGGCTCGAGCGTGAAGCCGGCCGCAATCTGGAGCTGATCTGGCTGTTGAGGAACCTGAAGCCCGGCTATCGGACGATTGCGAACTTCCGCAAGGAGAACTGGGCTGCCTTGAAGGCGGCGAACCGTAGCTTCGTCCTGTTGCTGCAGGAGATCGGGCTGATCGGCGGGACCCTGGTCGCGGTCGATGGCGCGCTGTTCCACGGCAATGCCAGCAAGGACAGCATCTTCACGCGCGGGAAGCTCGCCAAACAGATCGCCAAGCTCGATGAGGAGATCGAGGCGTACGGCAAGTCTCTCGACACCAACGACGCGACGGAAGCCAAGCGGCCCGGCGACGGCAAGGATGACAACAAGGATGGAGGCGATGTCGGGGACAAGATCAAGGAGCTGATGGCCAAGCGTGAACGCGCACAGTCCGATCTGGAGAACCTGGACAAAGGCGACAAGGGACAGGTGTCGAAGACCGATCCCGATGCGCGGCTGCTGAGCAAGGGCGACCAGACGATCGCAGGCTACAATGTCCAGAGCGTCGTCGACGACAAGCATAAGCTGATCATCGCCAGCGAGGTCGTCAATCGCAGCGATACAGGACACCTTCATATGATGGCGAAGGCGGCCAAGGAGGGCCTCCAGGTCGAGGCGCTGCAGATACTGGCGGATGTCGGCTATTACAACAGCGGGGATCTCAAGGCTTGCGAGGATGACGGCATCACCGCCTATGTCCCGCTGCATCACGGCAATGGCAAGAAGCACGGTCGCTTCACGCGAGGTGACTTCACCTACAATTCCGCAACCGACACCTATCAGTGTCCCGCAGGCCAAGCGCTGCATCCAACGAAGAAGCTCTGGAAGAATACGAGCGGCAGGATGGAACGCCGCTACCTGGCCTCCGTAGCGACTTGCGGCATCTGCCTCCTCAAGGCGTCTTGTCTCTCTGCGAAGGCAAAAAGCCGCAGCGTCTCTCGATGGGAGCACGAAGAGGTGCTGGATCGTCACCGCCAGAGGATGGCGAGCGAACAGGCCGGCCGATTGATGCGCCGCCGCTCAGCCATCGTCGAGCACCCGTTCGGCACGCTCAAGTGCCGCGCCGGCTATCAGCACTTCCTTGTCCGCGGCTTCGACAAGGTTCGCGGGGAATGGAGCCTGATGGCGCTCTCCTACAACCTCACCCGCGTCCTCAACATTCTCGGTTTCGACGACTTCCTCGCCCGCATCGCCGAATGGGCTCTTGCAGCTCTACATGCCACTTCTGGCAAGGCAAGGGGCGCATGGGAGGCGATTTCGTTTGCCCTCATCCGGTTCTGGACCATGATGCAGTCATGGCTCGAAATTGCACCGCGCCGAGCCCTCTCAGCCCCCTAATTCGGATTCTTGCCCAGCCTCGTCGGGCAAATCAGGCGGATGCTTCCGCTCGTCCTGCTGCCGCATGAGGGGCGTGTCGCGACCGTCACGAGGCGTTGGCAGTGGGATGCGATGGGCGTGGATTGCCGCAGCGTGAGTTGATCGCGCGGACGAACGGCGATGCACGTACGGTCAAGTCGCGTGGTCCTGACACCCCGATGCTGGTGTCCCGCGCAACGCGCGCAAGCGCGTTGTCGCGCATGGTGGCCAACAAGCCCGGCGCACCAGGGAGATCGCGAAGCAGCCGTTCAAACCGTCGCGCAGGGAAGGCCGGGTGTTTCCGGCTGCACCTGTGGTACCTGCCGCCTGCATTTTTTACGCAGGCGGGCCACGGGCGTCAGCCGACGCCCGGCCTTCCCTGTGCCCTCTGTGTCGAGAGGGCGAGCCAAATGAACAACTCGGACGCCGAGCGCCACGAGGACGCGATGCCATGCCTATTCTGATCTGCTCTGCCGTGTTCGGCCCGGCTCCTACCACCCGACAACTGTCATCGCCCGCGAAAAGCGGGCGATCCGGTACGCCGCGGCCTGTCGGCTCAACCACTGCTGCCTCGGCGTACGGGGGCGCCCGGTCAAGCCGGGCGACGACGCCGAGGTTGGACAACGGCAGCGCGCGTCAATCCGCTTCCACCGCTGGCAAAATCACCCCGCCATGGTTACATTGCGTCAGCGAGGCTGCGACGCGCGTCCGGAACCAACATATCCCCGGGGCCTTATCGATCCTTTAGGGAACTGTCCCTGGCCAGGTCCGTGGACCTGGACATATGGTGCCCACCTACTTTCGTAGGGAACTCCGGGATCGAGCGTTTCAACGGCGATTGCGGCTTCGCGCTTGTCTCTCTCCCTCTGTTCTGTCCCCTTGATTGCCGACCTGCTGCGTTTCTGAGAACGTTGGAGTGCCCGCGTCCGCGAGCTCTTGACGGAGATCCCGCCGCATGCCGATGAAGGCCGTCCAGCACACCAAGCAGCAGCTGCGAGCTGCAGCCCTCGCCGCGCGCGACGCGCTGAGCGACGAGGCGCGCAGCGCCGCCGCGCAGGCCATCGCGGCGCGCGGGCTCCCCTTCGCGCTGGAGCCGGGCCAGGTGGTCTCGGGCTATGCGCCGATTCGCAACGAGCTCGATCCGGTGCCGCTGATGCGCGTGCTGGCGGCGAAGGGTGCGCGGCTGGCACTGCCGGTCATCCTGGCGCGCGGCCATTCGCTCTCCTTCCGGGCGTGGTCGCCGGGTGATCGGCTGACATTGGGCTCGCTCGGTATCCCCGAGCCGTCGCCTGTTGCGGCCGAACTGGTGCCGGACGTGATGCTGGTCCCGCTCGCCGCCTTCGACCGCACCGGCCATCGCATCGGTTACGGTGGCGGCTACTACGACTACACCTTCTCGCACTTGCGTAAATCGCATCACCTCATCGGCGTCGGCCTCGGCTTTGCCGTGCAGGAAACCGAGGCGATCCCGGCCTTGGCCCACGACGCGGCGCTGGATTATGTGCTAACCGAGCGCGAGACCTTGGATTTCCGGAGCAATTGAGTTGCGAATTCTCTTCGTCGGCGACGTCGTCGGCCGGGCCGGCCGCAGCGCCGTCTCGGACCACCTGCCAGGCCTGATCCGCGATTGGGCGCTCGATCTCGTCATCGTCAATGGTGAGAACGCGGCCGGCGGATTCGGCATCACCGAGGCGATCTATCAGGAGCTGGTCGACGCCGGCGCCGACGCGGTCACGCTCGGCAACCACTCCTGGGACCAGCGCGAGGCGCTGGTGTTCATCGAGCGCGCACCGCGCCTGGTGCGCCCTGCGAATTATCCGGCGGGCACGCCCGGCCGTGGCGCGGCGCTGGTCGACGCCAAGAACGGCGCCCGCGCGCTGGTGGTCAACGTGCTCGGGCGCGTGTTCATGACGCCGTTCGACGACCCGTTCGCGGCTGTCGGCCGCGAGCTCGGCGCCTGCCCGCTGCGCGAGGCGGCGGATGCGATCGTGGTCGACGTGCATTGCGAGGCCTCCAGCGAGAAGCAGGGCCTGGGCTATTTCTGCGACGGCCGCGCCAGCCTCGTCGTCGGCACCCATACGCATGTGCCAACGGCCGATCACCAGATCCTGCCCGGCGGCACCGCCTACATGACCGATGCCGGCATGACCGGCGATTACGACTCCATCATCGGCATGCAGAAGGACGAGCCGCTGCGCCGCTTCCAGTCGGGCATCCCGTCGGCGCGCTTCGAGCCGGCCTCCGGCGAGGCGACGTTGAGCGGCGTGGCGGTCGAGACCGACAACGGCACCGGGCTTGCGATCAAGATCGCGCCGGTGCGCATCGGCGGCCGGCTGTCGCCGGCGAAGCCTTCGTTCTGGGGAGGATGAGAGCCTGGATCAGGCCTTGAGCCGAAAACCCATCCGGAACGCGCCCCAATGCCGGCCCTTGATGAAGATCGGCGCCGAGAGGTCCTTCATCAGCACGAACTGCCCGCCGCCCATGTCGCGGCGGTAGGTCTGCAGCAGAAACGGCTTGTTGCTGGCGGCGGCGACCTTCTTCACCGCGCGGTCCTCGAACAGCCGGCGGTTGCGGCAGTTGGCGTTGTTCCAGACCGGATCGGGCCCCTGCGGCTTGCGGTAGTTCGGATTGTGCGTCGGCAGGTAGCCGCCGCGCGCCCAGGCGACGCAGAACACGATGCGCGGATCGCTGCCCTGGATCGGGTCCTGGATCGCCGGCAGGACGCGGTCGGTGAATTCGACGTAGCGCGTCATGTACTGCTTGGGATTGGTGCCGGGGATCTCGCGATAGCTCTCGTCCATCAGGTCGGCGAGCGTGATCTCGCCGCGGTCGATCGCCGTTTCGAAGGTCGCTGAGATCTGCCGGGCGGTGTCGACGACGGTCTTGATCAGCGGCGCGTCCGCGGTCTGTACGCCGCTCTCGGCGATCAGCCCGATCAGCGCCTCGGAATGATCGAGCAGCTTGGCGATCCGGCTGTCGGCCTGTTTGAGCTCGACCGAGGACTGGTCGACGCCCTTGGCGAGCTCGTTGAGCTCGCTGATCACGGCGTCGCAATGCGCGAGGTTGGAGGTCGCGGCCTTCGCCACGCCGTCGATCTCCTGGCCGACGCTGGTGAAGCCGTCCTGGACGCGGACGATGATGCCGCCGATCTGCTGGGCGCCTTCACCCGCGGTCTTGGCGCGGGAGGAGGCCTGGCCGCTCTCGCCGAGCAGGCTCTTCACCTGCGAGTCGAGCCCGCGCAGGGTATCGCCGATCTCCTGGGTGGCCTGCCGCGTCGCCTCGGCGAGCGACTTCACCTCGCTTGCGACGACAGCGAAGCCCCGGCCGGCGCTGCCGGCACGGGCCGCCTCGATGGTTGCGTTCAGCGCCAGCAGGTTGGTCTGCTTGGCGATCGCCTCGATCGCGACCGAGACCTTGGCGACCTGCGACAGCGCATCGCCGACCGAGCCGAGCCGCTGCTCGATGCGCTCGACGGACTCGACCAATTCGGCGATGTGCCGCACCGCGGTGTCGACCACGTTGCGCGACTGGGCGATGTCGCCGACCGCGGCGGTCGTGGCCGATTGCACCGCCTGCGAGGCGGTGGCGATGTCGTGATTGGCCGCGACCATGGTCTTGGCGGTGGCCTGGAGATGCCCGAACCGCTGCGACTGGTAGCTGACGCGGTTGGCGACCTCCTGGACGTTGCCGGCGACATCGGCGAGCTCGACGCCGAGACCGCCGATGCGGTCGGCGATCTCGTCCATCAGCCGTTCGGCGCCGGTGCGCGCGTCGTGACTTTCCAGAATGGCGCGTTGCGCGACCGACATGTCCAGACTCCCGGGCTTGAAAGGATCAGAAAATCACGGCTTGGCTCACAATTTGTAGGCGGTGCGGAAGCCGCCCCAGTGCCGGCCGCGAACCCGGATCGGCACGTCGATTTCGCGCATCATGATGGTGTTGCCGTTGCCCATGTCGCGCGCGTAGCTCTGGATCAGATAGGGCCGCTGGTTGCGGCCTGCCGCGAGCCCGGCCGGATCGTTGAAGATGCGGCGGTTGCGGCTGTTGGCGGTGTTGAAGGCCGTATCGCCCGGCCGCTGCGGATGCGAATAGATCCGGTTGTGCACCGGCAGATAGCCGTTGCGGTCGATCGCGACGCAGAACGCCATGCGCTGGTCCTTGGCGAGGAAGGCCTCCTGGAACGACGGCAGCACGCGCTCGGCCCAGTCGAGGATCCGGCTGCGGTGCTGCTGCGGATTGGTGCCGGGGATCTCGACATAGTTGGTATCGAACATGTCCTCGAGCGTGATCTCGCCGCGCGCAACGGCGCTCTCGAACATCCGGTTCAGCTCGGTGCCGGCTTCCATGGCGCGGGTGACGAACTCGTTGTTCTCCTCATGCAGCGCCCAGAGCTTGTCCTCGATCTTCTCGCGCAGCTCGGCGCTTGGCGCATCGAACCGCGCCTGGGCGCCGGCCTTGACCTGCTCGGTGACGCGCAGGCGGCACGGACCGACGTCCTCCAGCACGGCGTCGAGACGCTCGTTCACGGGCAGGCGGCTCGCATCCGGGCCGGTGATCAGAAGGCCGTCGTTGGAAATCTCATAGACCGGCGCACCGATCGTGCGTGCGCCCGACTTGATCTCGAGCTTGAGGTGACAGGGCAGACGCTCGCTGCCGCTGCGCACGGGCCGATCGCCCTGCCGCAGCAGCACGGCGCAGCGCGCCTTCAGCTTCTGGGCGTACATGGTCACGGCGCGGCCGGCGTTCGTGACGCGCTCGCCATAGCTCTCGGCCTGCTGGGTGGCGTTGCTGATGTCTGCGGCGCTGTCGACCACCGAGGATATGAACTGCGAGGCCTGGGCCGCATTGTTCGACATCTCGCCGGTGGTCTGGTTCTGCTCGGCGACGGCGCCGTTGACGTTGGTGAAGACGGGGCGGATCGCCTCGATCGCCTGGGAGATGCGGTGGACGGCCTCGGCCGAGCCGGCGGCGTCCTTCTGCAGTGCCTCGATCTTGCGGGTGATCTCCTCGGTCGCGTTCTGGGTCTGGACGGCAAGCGCCTTGACCTCGGTGGCCACCACCGCGAAGCCGCGGCCGGCCTCGCCGGCGCGGGCGGCCTCGATGGTCGAGTTGAGCGCGAGCAAGGTGGTCTGGCGCGCGATCTGGGAGATCAGGTTGACGACGTTGCCGATCGCCGCCGAGGATTCGCGCAGGCGGTCGACGTTGGCCCGGGCTTCCGAGGCGGCGGCGCTGGCCTGGTCGGCGAGCTGGCCGGCGTCCTGGACCTGGGCACGGATACCGTGGGCGGACTGGGTCACCTTCTCTGCGGCGTGGGCGAACGTCGCCGCCGTTCCTTGCGCGGTGCTGCTGCGTCCGCTCAGCGCATCGGCGCGCTGGCGAATGTCCGTCAGCGTCCCCGCCGTCGCCTCGGCGCCGCTGGCGACCGCATCGGCGGCGCGCTCCAGCTGGCGAATCATGCCGCCGAGTTCCAGCTCCAGCAGGTCGAGGATGGCCTTGGCCGAATCGGCATCCGACGACGCCAGCGGCTCCGGCGCGGCCACCGGCTTCGGTTCGGCCACCGGCTCGGGCGCAGAGGCTCGTCTTGCAAAGAAACCAAACGCCATGGGGTAGGCCCCGGTGCGGGTGAAAAGGTGCAGAGGGGCGGCATCGTTGCACTTGACTGTGAAGCCATGGTTAACATTTGGCTTATGGTGCGGGGCAGCCAACTGGCTCTCCGAGGAGGGGGCAGCCACCCTGAAACTACCTCAAATCTTTGATTTTGACGATTCCCGGCCTATAAGGCCGCGCTTCCCCACCTGATCCCCTACGATTGCAAGAGACCTCGCATGGCCGGCCATTCCCAATTCAAGAACATCATGCATCGCAAGGGCCGGCAGGATGCGATGAAGTCCAAGCTGTTCGGCAAGCTGGCGCGCGAAATTACCGTCGCCGCCAAGCTCGGCACGCCCGATCCGGCGATGAACCCGCGGCTGCGCGCCGCCGTGGTCGCCGCCCGGGCCGAGAACATGCCCAAGGACAACATCGAGCGGGCCATCAAGAAGGCGCTCGGCGGCGAGGGCGACAACTATGCCGAGATCCGCTACGAGGGCTACGGCCCGGGCGGCGTCGCCGTCATCGTCGAGGCGCTGACCGACAACCGCAACCGCGCCGCGTCCGACATCCGCTCCTTCTTCACCAAATCAGGCGGCAACCTCGGCGAGACCGGCTCGGTCTCGTTCATGTTCGACCGCGTCGGCATCATCGAATTCGACCGCAGCGTCGCCTCCGACGATGCCGTGCTGGACGCCGCGATCGAGGCCGGCGCCGACGATGTGATCTCGGGCGAGGGCGGCCACGAGGTCTATGCCTCGCCGGACAGTTTCCATGAAGTCGCCAAGAACCTCGAAGCCAAGTTCGGCGAGCCGCGCAAGGCGGCGCTGACCTGGAAGCCGCAGAACACGGTGGCCGTCGACGACGAGACCGGCGAGAAGCTGCTGAAGCTGATGGACCTCCTGAACGAACACGACGACGTCCAGAACGTCTACGCCAATTTCGAAATCTCGGACGCCCTGATGGCGAAGATGAGCGGTTGACGGACGCTCAACCACGTCGTTCGTGCGTTCCGTTTATGTTTCCATCGGTGCGGCGCGAGGCTATCTCTAATCCATGAAAGCCCAGCCGATTCGCGCAGCAATCCGCATCATCGGGATCGATCCCGGCCTCCGCCGCACCGGCTGGGGCGTGATCGAGAGCGAGGGCAACCGGCTGATCTATGTCGGTTGCGGCTCGGTCGAGCCGCCCGATGATCTGCCGCTGGCGAGCCGGCTGCTGGCGATCCATGAGGGGCTATCGGCGGTGCTCGGCCGGTTCGCGCCGATGGAAGCCGCGGTCGAGCAGACCTTCGTCAACAAGGACGGCGTCGCCACCCTGAAGCTCGGCCAGGCCCGCGGCATCGCCATGCTGGCGCCGGCGATGTTCGGAATTTCGGTCGCCGAATACGCCCCCAACCAGGTCAAGAAGACCGTGGTCGGCGCCGGTCATGCCGACAAGGGCCAGATCGCGGTGATGCTGAAGATCCTGCTGCCGAAGGCCGAGCCGCCGTCGGCCGACGCGGCGGACGCGCTCGCCATCGCCATCACCCACGCCCATCACCGCCAGGGCCAGGCGCTGCGCATGAAGGTGGCCGGGCTATGATCGGCAAGCTGAAGGGGCTGATCGATTCCTACGCGGAGGATTTCGTCATCCTCGACGTCGGCGGCGTCGGCTACCAGGTGCACTGCTCGGCGCGGACGCTGCAGGCCTTGCCGTCGCCCGGTGAAGCCGCCACATTGTCGATCGAGACCTATGTGCGCGAGGACCAGATCAAGCTGTTCGGTTTTCGCTCGGATGTCGAACGGGAATGGTTTCGCCTTTTGCAGACGGTGCAGGGCGTCGGCGCCAAGGTCGCCCTCGCGGTCCTAGGCACTCTGCCGCCGGCGGACCTCGCCAATGCGATCGCGCTGCGCGACAAGGCCGCGGTGGCGCGCACGCCGGGCGTCGGCCCCAAGGTCGCCGAGCGCATCGTCACCGAGCTGAAGGACAAGGCGCCGGCGTTCGCCGATGTCGATCCCGGTGTCGTCAGGCTGTCCGGCGCCATCGAAGAATCCCGCGCGCCGCAGCCGATCGCGGACGCGATCTCCGCGCTCATCAATCTCGGCTATGGCCAGCCGCAGGCGGCTGCCGCCATTGCCGCCGCGTCACGCGCGGCCGGCGACAAGGCCGAGACCGCGCAACTCATTCGCCTCGGCCTCAAGGAGCTGGCGAAATAGGCTATCGTCGCCCGGCCGGGCGAGCAGAAGGACATCCGTTTCCCCCATGGTGAGCAAGAAGGACAAGGAGCTGATCGAGGCGGCCGCATCAGCGGTCAAGAGCCGCTATCGCAACGATTGGCAGGAGGTCGGCGCCGCCATGCGCACGCGCGACGGCCGCATCATCACTGGCGTCAACATCGATGCCTATCTCGGCCGCAACGCTGTCTGCGCCGAGGCCATCGCGATCGGCCGCGCCATCACCGAGTTTGGCGACCACGGCATCGAGACCATCGTTGCCGTGCGCCATCCCAAGCCCGGCGAGCCCGGCGAGGTCGCCGTGGTCTCGCCCTGCGGCACCTGCCGCGAGCTGATCCACGACTATGATGCCAAGGCGCGCGTCATCGTGCCGTCGAACGGCAAGGGGCCTGCGGCGGTGACCATCGGCGAATTGCTGCCGAACAAATACAGGCGCGGCAACGAATGAAGCCGCCGGCGCGCATGGTCAGTCCGGAGCGGCGCTCCGACGATGTCGGCGACACTGCGCTGCGTCCGCAGCAGCTGTCGGAGTTCGTCGGCCAGCAGCAGGCGCGCGCCAACCTCTCGATCTTCATCGAGGCGGCGCGCAAGCGCGGCGAGGCGCTCGACCATGTGCTGTTCGTCGGTCCGCCCGGACTTGGCAAGACGACGCTGGCGCAGATCGTGGCGCGTGAGCTCGGCGTCGGCTTCCGCGCCACCTCGGGCCCGGTCATCGCCAAGGCCGGCGATCTCGCCGCGCTGCTGACCAATCTCGAAGAGCGCGACGTGCTGTTCATCGACGAGATCCATCGTCTCAGCCCGGCGGTCGAGGAGGTCCTTTATCCGGCGATGGAGGATTTCCAGCTCGATCTCATCATCGGCGAAGGCCCCGCGGCCCGCTCGGTCAAGATCGACCTGTCGAAGTTCACGCTGGTCGGCGCGACGACGCGCGCAGGCCTGCTGACCAATCCGTTGCGTGACCGGTTCGGCATTCCGATCCGACTGAACTTCTACACGGTGGAGGAGCTCGAAGGCATCGTCACGCGCGGTGCCCGCGTGCTCGGGGTCGGCATGACCGCCGACGGCGCCAACGAGATCGCGCGGCGCGCCCGTGGCACGCCACGGATCGCCGGCCGGCTGCTGCGCCGCGTGCGCGACTTCGCGTCGGCCGCCAACGCCAGTGCGATCGATCGCGCCATCGCCGATCACGCGCTGAGCGCGCTCGAAGTGGATGCCGCCGGGCTGGACGCGATGGACCGGCGCTATCTCTCGACCATCGCGCTGAACTACGGCGGCGGGCCGGTCGGCGTCGAGACCATGGCGGCAGCGTTGTCGGAGCCGCGCGATGCCATCGAGGACATCATCGAGCCGTATCTGATCCAATGCGGCTATCTGCAGCGTACGCCGCGCGGCCGGCTGCTGACGTCGCACGCGTTCAGGCATCTCGGCCTGGCCGAGCCCTCGAACCGCGATCCCGGCCAGTTCGGTCTGTTCGGCAGCGAGGACGATGATTAACGAAACTGCTGACAATCTGCACAGACGCACCCGAAATCGGTTGCAATGATCAGGGAGAAGGGAGCCGCTGCGAGGAGTTTATCGATGCTGTCACGCCGTCGCTTTCTGTCATTCTCAGGCGGTCTTGCCGCCACCGGTTTTTCGACCGCGACCTACGGCGTCGGCGTCGAGCCGCTCCGCCTGGGCGTCACCGACTATCACATCCATCCACGCAACTGGCCGGCTGGGCTAAGACTGAAGATCGCGGCCATCGCCGACATCCATGCCTGCGATCCCTGGATGTCGCTCGCTCATATCGACGGGATCGTCCAGCGAACCAACGCGCTGCAGCCGGATCTGATCGTTCTGCTCGGCGACTACGTCGCCGGTCATCGTCATCACATCGGACGCATCGACGCCGATGCCTGGGCGCCGGTGCTCGGCGGCCTGAAGGCGCCGTTGGGCGTGCACGCCATCCTGGGCAATCATGATTATTGGGATGATCGAACCGTGCAGCGCGACGGCCGCGGCGCGCCGTATGCCCAGAAGGCGCTCGAGGCCGCCGGTATTCCCGTCTACGAGAACGACGTCGTGCGTCTCACCAAGAATGGCCATGCCTTCTGGCTTGCCGGCCTCGGCGATCAGTTGGCCTACATGCCAGCGCGGCGCTTCCGGCCGATGCCGCGGATCGGCATCGATGATCTCGCAGCGACGCTGCGCAAGGTGACGGACAGCGCCCCGGTAATTCTGCTGGCGCACGAGCCCGACGTCGCGCTCCGGGTGCCGCCGCGCGTGGCGCTGCAGTTGTCGGGGCATACGCATGGCGGCCAGATCCGCGTGCTCGGCTGGTCGCCGGCCGTTCCCGCGCGTAATGGCGTCAATCTGGCCTACGGCCACATCCGCACCCAATGCGACGTGATCGTCTCCGGCGGCCTCGGCTGCAGCATCATGCCAGTCCGGATCGGCATGCCGCCGGAGATCGTGCTGGTCAACGTCGGCAGGGAACCCGTCGAGGTGACGTCCTAGCCGGCTCGCGCTGGCCTGCTCTTGCGTTGGCCGTTGAACTGGGCGAAACGATCGCCATTTCCGGCTATCGAGGGCTTCCCTTGACCCAACGACATCTCGACGGCGCGATCCGCGACGGCCGCCACCACATGCAGGTGCGGGTCTACTACGAGGACACGGATTTCTCCGGAATCGTCTATCACGCCAACTACCTCCGCTTCATGGAGCGCGGCCGCACCAATCATCTGCGGCTGATGGGCGCCGAGCAGCACGCGCTGTTCGCGGAGGCGGCAAGCGAGGCCCCGGGCTTCGCCTTCGTGGTGCGCTCGATGACGCTCGACTTCCTGCGGCCGGCCCGTATGGACGACGTGCTCGACGTCGTCACCTGGCCCGTGGCGGTGAAGGGCGCGTCGATCACGCTGGCGCAGGAGGTCAGGCGCGGCGAGGAGGTGCTCGTCAAGGCCGACGTCAGAGTTGCGTTCATCAGCGGCGGCAGGGCGCAGCCCATACCGAAAGCGCTGCGCGACCTGATGAAGGCGGACCTCGCCTAAAGACGTGGTAACGGCGGGCGGAGGGATGAGGATGCGCCCGCCGGCGATCGCGACCTCGCCGCGGTCCAGTCGGCCGCGCCATCTGCGCAGCGAATGCGACGGCAGCTGTATCGCCGCGGCGTAGGCACGGAAGCCATTCCGCTACGGTTCAGCGCAAGCCAGCTGGCGAGCACCGCCGCACTACGGTAGAGCGTAGACGGCGACCTGATCGCCGACCTGGTCCTTGAGGATCGTGTTGCCGCCCGCGATGAAGGCGACGTATTCGCGGCCCTTGTACTCATAGACGGCGGGATTGGCGACCGCGGGGGCCTGGACGATGTCGGACCAGAGCTCCTTGCCGTCGGCCAGCGCGTAGGCCCGCACCTTGGCGTCCATCGAGGCTCCGATGAAGATCACGCCTCCGGCCGTAACCGCCGGGCCGCCGATCGTCACCGATCCCATCGACTCCGGCATGTAGAAGCCCCACTTCTGGGAGGCGCCGATGGGACGGCGCCATTTGATGTCACCGGTGGTCATGTCGATGGCGGCGATCTCGCCGAATGGCGGCTTCCAGCAGGGCATGCCGAGCCAGTTCAGCGCGTTGTCGAGTGACATGCCGTATGGCGCACCCTCTTGAGGATAGAAGCCTTGCTCGTTGCCCGAGCCGGCTGCGCGCTGCTCATATTCTTTCCGGGGGTAGAGCTTGATGGATTGCACCACGTGCGAGAAGTTGACGATCGCGGTCTTGCCGCGCGGATCGAAGGCTACGCCGCCCCATTGCACGCCGCCGGCCGAGTCGGGATAGGCGAGCACGCCGCTGTCCTTGTGGGTCGGCGGTGAGTACATGCCGGCGTAATTGAGGCTCTTCCAGAGCCTCGAGCATTGGCCGAGCCCGAGGGCGTCGGCGACCCACCAGATGGGAGGCTTCTTCGACTGGTCGAGCAGCGGCGCCGGCCTGATCGGAAACGGCTGCGTCGGCGCGTAGATTTCGCCCTGGATCGAGCCGTCGCCACCAGGCACCTTGCGCTCCTCGATCGGCCAGACGTCCTTGCCAGTGCGTCGGTCGACGACGAAGAGGAACCCCATCTTGGTTGCCTGCATCAGCGCTGGGATCTGCTTCCCATCGACGGTGATGTCCATCAACGTCGGCGCGGAGTTGATGTCGTAGTCCCAGATGTCATGGTGCACCCACTGGCGAGACCAAACGACCTCGCCGGTTTCGAGGTTGAGGGCCGTTGTCGATGTGGCCAACGGGATCGGCTCGGTGCGGTTGCCGCCCCAGTAGTTCGGGGAGGGGCTGGAGACCGGGAGATAGACCAATCCAAGTCCCTCGTCGACCGACATGCCCGTCCACACATTGGCGGTGCCGGTGCGGGACGCGATCTTCGGCGGCAGCGTAGCGAAGGACCATTGTCGCTTGCCCGTTTGCGGATCGAGCGAGAATACGGTGCCGGGCGGTGCTTCAGCATAGGCCCAGTCCTTGCCGGCCCAGCCCAGGATCACGTGATTGCCCGCGACCGTCGGCGGCTGAAGCAACGAAAGCGGATATTTGTTGTTCACGTCGTTCCACTGATCGACGTTGAGGACGCCGCCGTTCGCGAAATCACGACAGAGCTTGCCAGTATCCGCGTCCATGGCAAAGAGCTGCGCGTCCATGGTGCCGAGATAGACGATCTTCTGGCACGGCTGGCCCGCGACGGGATTCGCTGCCTCCCAATAGGCGACCCCGCGGTTCTTCAGCGCCGGCTGGGTCAAGGCCTTGAGCGTCGATTTGGAGTCGAAGGTCCATTTGACCTTTCCGGTCGCGGGCTCCAGCGCAACAACGCGATAGAACGGCGTGCCGATGTAGAGCGTGTCATTGGCAAAGATCGGCGTGGCGGACCAGACGCTGGTCGGCAGCTTGCCCGACCCATCCGAAACGTCGCCGGTGTGATACTCCCACACCTTTACCAGCGATCGGACATTGTCGGCTGTGATCTGGGTCAGGGGAGAGTACTTCTGGGCATTGAGCTGACCGTGAAACGTATTCCAGACGGCATGGGTCGGGACGAGCGGGATCGGCTTCGGCGTGGGCAAGCTGCCGGACGGCAGCTGAGCGCCTGCGTCGGCAGCTCCCGATTGCTCGTTGCCCGGTGCTGACGATGCGCGACCGGCATTGCTGTGGGGCTGCTCCGAGCCAGTGCTCGAAGGCCCATGCTGCTCTGGGCCTGGAATGCTTCCGGGGGTGGCAGCCGGATGAGCAGTGTCGTTCTGTGCAATCGCCGGCGGCAGCGCGACCATGACCGCCAGCGTAAGCGCCGCAAATGGGGCGCTACGGCAGAATGAACGGATTCTCATGCCACGGCTCTTCTTGGCTGGGGTGGGGCGACAAGCGTCACAATCAATCCGACGAGTGCGACGACCGTGGCCGCCGCCAGCCACCACGCATGCAGAAAGCAGGCGGCGGTTATTGTGCCGAGCGCGCCGAGCAGCCCGAGGGACCAGAACACCCAGAAGAGCCACCCGCTTCGACCAAACCACAGGACGAAGGCGTCGAAGACGAGTGCCAGACTGGATCCGATGACGAGCAACGCGCCCGGGGCGCCAGTGACCCCGGTCAAAGGAGCTAGGTAGTCGTAGAGGCCGAGCAGCGTGCCGGCGGCGGCTGCCACGAGGATGATGATCGGGCCGAGCGGCCTCTGCTCAAATGAGGTCAAGTCAACGCTCCAAGATTCATGGCCGACGAGCGCGGGGCAGCGGCGGTGATTCAACGGACGAGAAAAGAATGTCTCGTCGAAGCAGGGGTTCCACGCGCCGCATCCGTACCCGTTCGGGGCCGAGAAGGGCCCCCATCCGGTTTGCCAACCCAATTCCTCGGCGCATGGCGGACTATCTCTGGCACTGTCGGTATAGCGGGGGGCGTGAGACAATCCGCAGCTCAATACCAAACGGGCCTCGATCGGCCGCGGAGGTCGCTACTTCTTCTCCTTCGAGCCCCGAGTCAGAAGCCACCAGTTCGCCGGGTGGGAAGTGAGGAACCCAGGAGCACGGAACTCCGGGCTGCTGACCTTCACGAGCCGTAGACCTCCAGTCGCGTGCCGAGCACGTGTCGGAGGCCGTGGAAATGGCAAGTGTGACGCCGTGCATTCCGACCGGCCAAGACGCGATCGAAATCGTATCGGCCTTGGCGGCCGCGATAAGCCCCTGGCCGAGCGACAGACCTCGCATCGGCGCAATCGTGAAATACCGGAAACGGCGTCCGAACCCGTAAGCGCGCAAAAAGTCGATGATCCAGACGGCGAGCATCTTCTCCGAGAATAGGCTTTTTCAGCCGAAGGCGGTTGCGACGAGGGACGTGGGGGCCAACGTCGCAGCCTTTGGCATGCTCGCAGTGATTGCCGCGCTCCCTCGCGTCGCGCTGAGTCGGACGGGCTTGATCCGAGTTGCCTAGCGATCCCGTCCCGCACCGTCCTCCGCGGAGCAACATGCGGGACGGACTCGCGGCGCCTACGGGCAGATCCAGGCCGGTCCGATCTGCATGCAGCCTGATCCCGCTGCGCAAGGCGCATCGGAGAGGCCGCCGGGCGGATCGCGCTGCGCTGACCCGCCAGAAGGACTGCCGCTCAATCAGACCGTGGCCGGGGAGGAACTCGCGCGTTGAAACCGTCAGTATCGCCCGCCGCTGCGCTCTTGTTGCTTGATCCAATCCGACAAGGTCCGGGGCGACGATCCTTGTCCGGGGCGCGATGGTTTCGCGGTGGCAGGCCTGTTGCTCCGGCTCGTCGTCTCCGTCGGCGCGCGCGGGCGCGTCGCGGCATGGGCGCCAGAGACGCCCCTCGGCGCCGTTGTGAGCTTCTCCGCTTCCTCCTTCTCCAGCCGCAGCTTGCGCAGCCGCTCCATCTTCTCGCGCTCAGGATCGACGGGCGGCGGTGGCAGCTCGCGCTGGCGGGCTTCCTCGGCGGAGATCAGCAGACCCATGATGGCGCTTTCGCCGAGGGCCTTGCAGGCTTCGAGGCGGTGCAGACCTTCGACCAGGACAAAATGGTCCTTGTCGCGGCGGACGAGGATCGGCTCGCGCTGGCCGACCTCCAAAATGCTTTCGGCCAGCGCGTCGACCGCGTCCTGCTTCAGCGCCTTGCGCTTCTTGTCGGGGATGTGGATCTTGTCGATGGGGAAGCTTTCCGGTGCGGACACAGTCGAAACTCCGTCGTGGGCGCGCCGTCCGGCGTCAGGGTCGGAGGGGGCACGATCCCCGGATCCGCACCGCAGGGCGGAGGGAGGCAGACCGGGCACGTGCGGCTACAATAGAGACATTCGCCATCTCGCCGCAAGGAGCGGTGATGGGGCGTGATGGCTCCTGTCAGACCGCAAGGTGGATCATGCCGCTGTGATGGGCGCCCAATCGGCCGCGCTCGAAAATCGCTCACGCGTCAATTCATGCTGCTATGCTGCATCGCTCATACAGGAGGACGCCGCTCATGACGATACGCACACTCGTTGCCGCGCTGGCCGGGATTGCTCTCGCGTTGCCCGCCGCTGCCCTCGCGCAGGAACCGCCGGTCGAGGAGCAACTCGTCAATGCGATGAACAAGGTGTTCGGCGTGCACGCCGGCTTTCGCGCCAATCACGCCAAGGGCGTCGTGGTCGAGGGCAAGTTCAAGCCGTCGACCGAGGCGGCAACCTTGAGCAAGGCGTCGCTGTTCAGCGGCGGCGAGATTCCGGTGACGGTGCGGTTCTCGGACTCCACCGGCGTGCCGAACCTGCCGGACGGCTCCGGCGACGCCAATCCGCACGGCATGGCGGTGAAGTTTCATCTCGCCGATGGCAGCGACATGGACCTCGTGATCAATTCGCTGAAATTCTTCCCCGTCTCGACCGGTGCGGAGTTGCGCGATCTGTTCCTGGCGATCGCGGACTCTGGACCGAACGCGGTCAAGCCGACCAGGCTCGAGCAGTTCATCGCCAGCCATCCCTCGGTGCCGGCGGCGCTCGGCACCATCGCGACGCCAGACAGTCTTGCCGACGAGGCCTATTTCGGCGTCAACGCCTTCGTCCTCGTCAACAAGGCCGGCGAGAAGCAGGCGGTGCGCTGGCAGATGCTGCCGGAGAAGGTCGTGCATATCGACCAGGAGGACGCGGCGAAACGCGCGCCGGACTTCCTGATGGCCGAGCTGCCGGCGCGGCTGAAGCAGGGGCCGGTGACGTTCCGCTTCAAGGCGCAGCTCGCCGCGGCCGGCGACGACACCAAGGATCCGGCCAAACCGTGGCCTGACGATCGCAAGCTGGTCGAGCTCGGCGTGCTGACGATCGACAAGGCGGTCGAAGACAGCGACGCCGCGCAGAAGAAGCGGCTGTTCCTGCCGGGCCAGCTCACCGACGGTATCGAGGCCTCCGACGATCCGATGATCGACATCCGCAACGGCGCCTATGCCATCTCGTTCTCCCGGCGCAATCCGTGATGATGGTGGCATGACACGCTATGTGCCGTGCGCACCGCGCGGTGCGGCGGATCACGCTGCGCTGATCCGCCCGACGGGCCTCAGTCTGTCGTCATGGCCGAGGCGAGCCCAGCCATGATGCGCGGGCGGCGCAGGCGGCGCTTGTGCTGATGACCGGACGATTTGGCGGCGAGCTCAAATCCGTATTTCCGGTCGCGATCGGCCGTGCCCTTGCTTCGTTCCATCCTCATCGCAATCCAGAACGAGCGGAAATGGGTGCATCTCTGCGGAGTGCAGGATCGGATCGACACCCTCTGCGGGGCCTTCGAGCCCGGCGAGTGAGCACGACACAACCGGCCGCAATTATGGATGCTTCGCGGCACGCGCCCCCGATGAGTTGCCGCAACGTTGACGGAGCCACGCCTCATTCGGTGCGATTACGGCGGCGTCCGCCGCTTTCTCTCCCGATCGATGACGTCGCACAGGCTGCGCGATAACGGCGAAACCAAGAGCAGGGGTTGTCGACACGCATGGACCGCCGAGCGTCGGCGCGTCGAAGACGATGGCGACCGTGCAGCCGATATGCCGCCCTGCTCGATGTGATGCAATCGAGACGTGTAGTAGATGTGAAGGACGACGATCGCGAGGTGCGCGCGATTAGGAAGCATGCCGTCGAGCGCGGGGCCGCGCGCTGCGCATCCAGTGAGTTCGGTGCGCACGTTCGTCTACGAATGAACTCATGAGCCGCGACGGCATCGCGCATCGCGCCATTTGTCGCAATCGTGTCGCGCGCTGCTTCTTTTTGCCAGAATCCTGCATCTTGCGTGCAACAGTCAAAGCCGAATCTCGATCGCGTCGGGGGCCCGATCTGCATTCCTTCCGAATGACATTTTTCAATTCAGTTCGCGACACAATCTCACCCTCCTGATGCGGCCGCCGTTTGTTGCGGCACGTGTTCAGGAGTTGTGAGTTCGATGCGTCGCGTATTTGGCGTATGCCTTTGCCTATCTACTTTCGCAGGAAGTACGACATCGGTCTGGGCGACTGATCTCGCCCTGCCTCCCCCGCTCCCGCCGCCTGACGTCTTCGCCTACAGGTGGAGTGGCTGCCATGCCGGCGCGAATGCCGGGATGGCCTGGTCACGCCAGCAGCAGACGTGGAGCCAGGTCGCCAATGCCGCCGCCGCGCCCGTTCAGCCCGTGCAGCAACCGGTCGGCAACGCGAACAACCCGCCTGTGGTTGCAAACCCTGCGCCGAACCCGCCGCCGCCGAACAACCCCGGCGGGAATAACGGCGGGTGGAAGCCGCCGCATAAGCCGCCGCAAAAGCCCCCGATCTGTGAGCGCGGCGACAAGGGCTGGTGGCAGCCCGGCAAGCCGTATGGCGACAAGGATCACGACTGGCCAAAGGTTGGATCGAAAGGCGGCGACAACAAGTCGTCCTGGCCGTCGGCGCCATCCAAGAACAAGGACAACAACTACAACGACGTCAAATATGGTGGCGGCTGGTTCGACAAGCATCACGACGACGACCATGACAAGTCGAGCGGCTGGTCGCAGCTGCATTCAAACGGCTACTCCGACAGATCGGCTTGGCTGCACCGTGATCGGCAGGACGATCACGACAAGCCGGCTTCCGGATGGGGTGGGAAGAAGGACGACGGATACGACAAGCCACTCGGTTTCGGCTGGTCGAAGCAGCCGCTGAAGAGCGAGCGTGACAGCTACGCCTGGCTGAAGCCGGATCAACGCGACGACGACAAGCATGGCGGCTATGGCTGGGGCGGCAAGCCGCGCGACAATGATGACGGCAAGGGCGGCTATGGCGACAAGCAGCCCGACAAGGATCATTGGCAGCAGCAGGGCGGCAACTACCATCATGGCGGATGGCCGTATCATCCGGACAAGCCCTGGCCGCCGAAGAATCCGCCGCCGAACAATGGCGGCGGCCAGCCGAACCCGCCGCCGCAGGGCAACAATGGCAACCCGCCGCCGCAGAACCAGCCGCCGGTGGCAGGCGGCGGCAACGTGGCGCCGCTGCCCGTCGCTGCCGTGCAGATTCCGACCGCCATCTCGAGCAATGGCAGCGACGTCATCGGCGGCCTGCAGCTCGGCTGCGATTATCAGATGGACCGCTTCGTCGTCGGCATCCAGGCCATGGCCGATATCGGCATCATCAACGCGTCGAGCCCGCTCGGGCCGGCGCTGACGATGAACACGCGGACGAGCAACCTCTACACCGCCACGGTGCGTGCCGGCTATCTCGTGACACCTGAGATCCTGGCCTACGTGCGCGGTGGTGCGGCGTGGACACGGACCAACGTTTCGGTCGTCAACACCGCCACCGGGCAGTCGGCGAGCGTGGCGTTCAACCGCAGCGGATGGACGGTCGGCGCCGGCGTCGAGTGGATGTTCGCCCGCAACTGGTCGGCCTTCGCGGAATATGATTACGCCGATTTCGGCACCGTGACCGGCACGCTGCCGGGCGCCGCCGCGATCACCGGAGGGCCGAACGTCGTCAGCCAGAAGACCCAGCTCCACACGGCGATGGTCGGTGTCAACTACCGCTTCGAGATGCTGTCGCGCGGCGGCCGCTGAGATCAGCAGCAGACGCATTGCATCCAACACGACGAGGCCGCCTGGCTCATCCAGGCGGCCTTTTCGGTTTTGGTCGGCCGGCGCTCAGCTCGCGCGGACCGAGCTCAGGAACTTGCCGACCTCGTCCCTCAGGCGGCCACTGTCACGCGACAGCAGCTTTGCGGCCGACAGCACCTCGGAGGACGCGGTCCCGGTGCTGCTTGCGCCGCGCTGCACATCCGTGATGTTCGAGGAGACCTGCTGCGTGCCCTGGGCCGCCTGCTGGACGTTGCGCGAGATCTCCTGCGTCGCCGCGCCCTGTTGCTCGACTGCGGCGGCGATGGTGGCCGAGATCTCCGACAGACGTTCGATGGTCTCGCTGATCTCGCGGATCGCGCCGACGGACTCCTGGGTGGCGGTCTGGATGCCCGCGATCTGCTGGCCGATGTCGCCGGTCGCCTTCGCGGTCTGCTCGGCAAGCGCCTTGACCTCGGTGGCGACCACGGCAAAGCCGCGTCCGGCGTCGCCCGCCCGTGCCGCCTCGATGGTGGCGTTGAGGGCGAGCAGGTTGGTCTGGCCGGCGATGCTGTTGATGAGCTCGACGACGTCGCCGATCCGCGCGGCCGCCTTCGACAGCTCGCCGACCCGCCCCGTGGTGGAGCGTGCCTGCGTGACGGCCTCGTTGGCCATGCGCGCGGACTGCTGCACCTGGCGGCTGATCTCGGTCACCGAGGAGGCCATCTCCTCGGTCGCGGACGCCACCGACTGCACGTTGGTGGACGCCTGCTCCGATGCCACGGCGACCGTCGTAGCCAGCGTCTGCGCCCGCTCCGCGGTGGCGCTCAACGAGCCGGCCGACGTCTCCAGCGTGCTCGAGGCAGCCGACACGGTTTCGACGATGCCGCCGACGGACGCCTCGAACTGATCCGCCATCTGGCTCATCGCGTGGCGACGCTGGGCGTCGGCGGCGGCCTGGTCCTCGGCGCGCTGCGCGATGCTCTGCTTCAGGTCGCCCTGCATGGCTTTCAGGGAGGTGGCGAGGGCTCCGACCTCGTCCGCCTGCTCGATGGTGAGGGTCTGGTTGAAGTCGCCTTTGGCGATGCCATCGGCAAACACGGCGCAATCCTGGATCGGACGGGCAATGCCCCGTGCCGCCACCCAGATGAGGAAGATCGCAAGCGCCGTGATCACCGTTCCGACCCCGAGCTGCCACAGCGTGTTGTTGGTCGAGCGGCCGCTGAGCGAGGCGTCGAGCTGCCGTGCGGAGGCGAGAACGACGTCGCGCGGGACGGAGATCACGACCGACCAGGGCGTGTCGGTGAGACCGAATGTGATCGGGGCGTAGATGTCGACGTTGGGATTGTTGGGCTCGTCGAGAACGGTGCCCTTGCCGGTGCGAACGATGGCGGCGCTGTCGGCCCAGCGCGAGTCGGCCTCGGCGGCGGATTTGCCGATGACGTTCTGGTCGGCGCTGTCGGCGACGACGAGGCCGGTGTCGTTGAGGATCACGACCTTGCCCTTGCCGTCGAACAGCGAGGTGTTGATCTTGACCGCCAGCTTCTGCACGAAGTCGAGATTGTAGTCGGCGCCGGCGAGACCGCGGAATTTGCCGTCAATCATGACGGGAACGGACATCGTGGCCAGGAACACCGGCTTGCCCTGGACGATGTAGGGCAGCGGTCCTAGGATGTTCTCCCTCCCGGTGGTGCTCGGGTTGATGTACCAGGCGCCCTTCACGAGGCCATTCTGATGGCGCTCGCTGCTGTCGTATTCGACCAGCGGCTGCACGGCGATTGCGCCGCCGGCGCTTCGCGTCCAATAGGGGAGGAAGCGGCCGGTGTGGTCGGAGCCCATTTCCTTGTTGGCCTTGAAGGCCGCATCGTTGCCGTCCAGCCCGTCGGGCTCCCAGGCCGAATAGGTGCCGTTGAAGGCGGGATTGAGCTCCAGCACGTGCCGCAGCACGGCGTTGAGCTGCGCGCGGCGGGCGCTCGTGGCGGTCCCGTTCTTGGCGTCAGCCAACACCGCAAAGGACTGCGCCAGCGTGCGCGCGGCGTCGAACCCGACCTCCAGCTCGGCCTTGATGACGTTGGCCTCGGTGGAGGCCCGGTTCATCAGGCTCTCCTTGGTCTGGCGATCGACGAGCTGCATCACCTCGTGGTTGACGTACTGGTTCATGCTCTGCGTCGAGAACAGACCATAGCCGATCAGGATGACGCAGGTGAGCGCCAGGCAGAAGCCGGCGATCAAGGCGATCTTGGTCTGGATGGAGCGTATTGCCGCAAAGGATAGGCGCATGTTTCCCTCTCATGGTTGCCTCGCGACACCGGCAATGACGTTCGTCGGTGCGAAGCGCATACGGGAACCATCCGGACTGAGGATTAATGCGCTTCAAGGCACCGGCTCCATTTCAGGGCACACGGACCAGTTCGGGCGAGGGAGTGTCGCAGTGTTGCGACACCCCCGTAGTCGTCCGGGGAAAGTGAGGCATCGGTCGCGGCCCCGGCGGCGAGCGAAGGATTGCAGCCTGGTCGGCGTTCCTTGACGCCGGTCAAACCGCGGTGCTGTAGTTGCGCTAGTCTAGCAATAAGCCGCGCCAACGCGGGCAGAGCCGGGAGGAGGGACATGGGGCGTTCGCCCGGGAATGCCCATTCGGATCGCGTCCTGGAGGCCTTGGCCAAGGGGGATGCGAAGGCTGACGCAGACAGCAGAGCCGACAGAGGCGCGCCGGCGGTCTCGGCGCTCGCGGCATCATGGCGCCGCTCCGGCCATCTCCATGCGCTCGATCCCGCCACGCCGAAGCTGCCGGCTCGCCTGACTGCCGCCGAAATCGCGGACGCGCGCGCGCGGCTCGGGCGGCTGCTCGCGATCGCGCAGGCGAGCCTCGACCGGCTGTTCCTGGCGGTTGGGGGCGTCGGCTGCTCGGTGCTGCTCGCCGATGCCGACGGCACCGTGCTCGAGCGCCGCGGCGCCCGCGGGGACGACGCCACCTTCGAATCCTGGGGCCTGTGGACCGGCGCGGTGTGGAGCGAGCGGCACGAGGGCACCAACGCCATCGGCACCTGCCTGGTCGAGAAGCGGCCGCTGACCATCGACCGCGATCAGCACTACCTGTCGCGCAACGCGCGCCTGTTCTGCACCACCGCGCCGATTTTCGACGAGCACGGTCAGCTCAAGGCCGCGCTCGACGTCTCCTCCTGTCGTGCCGATCTCACCGAAGGCTTCAGCCGGCTGATCGCGACCACCGTCGCGGATGCCGCGCGCCTGATCGAGGCGGAGAATTTCCGCCAGGCCTTTCCGCACGCCCGCATCGTGCTCACGCCGGACAGCGAGCGCGAGATCAACTCGCTGCTGGCAGTCGATCGCAACGACCTCGTCATCGGTGCCACACGGGCGGCGCGCCGTGCGCTCAACCTTTCTTCGTCCGCGCTGGCGCGCCCGGTGCCAGCCGGCGACCTGATCAAGGACGCAACCACCGAGGGCGACGACATCGACGCCGCCGAGCGTGCTGTTCTGAAGCGCGCGCTGGCGCGCGCCGGCGGCAACGTCTCGAAGGCGGCGAAGGAGCTCGACATGTCGCGCGCCACCCTGCACCGGAAGATGAAGCGGCTCGGGCTCGAGCGGTGAACGCGCCGCGGCTGTCGAATCGCAGCCAAGATGTCGCAGAACTGCGACACTTCCTCGGACGCGCTCGCTCCGGCCTCTGGTCTGTTGCGTCGGTTTGATCGAGCCTGTCTCCAACGCCGTGTGCATCGGCGTGAATGGGAGAGACAGATGACCAAGGTTGACGTCAATGCGGCGTTCAAGCCGCCGTTCGCTGCGCGTTACGACAATTTCATCGGCGGCGCCTGGAAGGCCCCCAACGCCGGCAAATACTTCGACAACATCTCGCCGATCACCGGCCAGCCGGTGTGCCAGATCGCGCGCTCCGATGCCTCCGACATCGAGGCCGCGCTCGACGCCGCGCATGCCGCCAAGGACGGCTGGGCCCGCGCCAGCGTCACCGAGCGCGCGATGGTCCTCAACCGGATCGCCGACCGCATGGAGGCCAATCTCGACAAGCTCGCGCTCGCCGAGACCTGGGACAATGGCAAGCCGATCCGCGAGACGACCGCCGCCGACATCCCGCTCGCCATCGATCACTTCCGCTATTTCGCCGGCGTGATCCGCGCGCAGGAAGGCTCGATCGCCGAGATCGACCACGATACCATCGCCTATCACTTCCACGAGCCGCTCGGCGTCGTCGGCCAGATCATTCCGTGGAATTTCCCGATCCTGATGGCGGCCTGGAAGCTCGCGCCCGCGCTCGCCGCCGGCAACTGCGTCGTGCTCAAGCCGGCCGAGCAGACCCCGGCCTCGATCCTCGTGCTGATGGAGATCGTCGGCGATCTGCTGCCGCCGGGCGTGCTCAACGTCGTCAACGGGTTCGGCCTCGAAGCAGGCAAGCCGCTGGCGTCGTCGAACCGCATCGCCAAGATCGCCTTCACCGGCGAGACCTCGACGGGGCGGCTGATCATGCAATATGCGTCCCAGAACCTGATCCCGGTCAC
Organism: Bradyrhizobium sp. SZCCHNS1050; assembly: GCF_032484785.1. Classification (NCBI taxonomy): domain Bacteria; kingdom Pseudomonadati; phylum Pseudomonadota; class Alphaproteobacteria; order Hyphomicrobiales; family Nitrobacteraceae; genus Bradyrhizobium; species Bradyrhizobium sp. SZCCHNS1050. The sequence goes on from NZ_JAUETR010000001.1 coordinate 3,765,795, forward strand.
GCTCGAACTCGGCGGCAAGTCGCCCAACATCTTCTTCAAGGACGTCTGCGCCGAGGACGACGACTTCCTCGACAAGGCGATCGAGGGCTTCGTGATGTTCGCGCTCAACCAGGGCGAGGTCTGCACCTGCCCGAGCCGTGCGCTGATCCACGAGTCGATCTACGAGCGCTTCATGGAGCGCGCGCTGAAGCGCGTCGGCGCGATCGTGCAGGGCAGCCCGCTCGATCCCGCCACCATGATCGGCGCGCAGGCCTCCTCGGAGCAGCTCACCAAGATCCTGTCCTACATCGACATCGGCAAGAACGAGGGTGCGCAGCTCCTGATCGGTGGCGAGCGCAACATGCTCGGCGGCGATCTCGCCGGCGGCTATTACGTCAAGCCGACGGTGTTCAAGGGACACAACAAGATGCGCGTGTTCCAGGAGGAGATCTTCGGGCCGGTCGTCTCGGTCACGACCTTCAAGACCGAGGACGAGGCGCTGGCGATCGCCAACGACACGCTCTACGGCCTGGGGGCCGGCGTGTGGAGCCGCGACGCCAACACATGCTACCGCTTCGGCCGCAACATCCAGGCGGGGCGCGTCTGGACCAACTGCTATCACGCCTATCCGGCGCATGCGGCGTTCGGCGGTTACAAGCAGTCCGGCGTCGGACGCGAGACCCACAAGGTGATGCTCGACCACTACCAGCAGACCAAGAACATGCTGGTCAGCTACAGCCCGAAGAAGCTCGGCTTCTTCTGAGGCAGGGGGCGCCGGGCCGGTCGGGCATGAGCGCCCCGACCGGCCCGTGCGCGTCTCACGAGGTTGCGTGGCGTCACGTACGCACCTCCTGGTCCTTGTGCCACACCTTCCGACAAGGCGACGGCCGATGCGATCCTCCGGCCAGCGGTCCAGACCCAACGCCGACCATCGAGCCGGCGCGTCCCGTCCCTGCCGCGGGCGGTCTCTGTAGTTTGGCGGACCTCCCGGTTAACGCGATGTTTGACAGTTAACGTCAGATTGAGGCCGGTGAGGCGGACAGCCTTTTTCCTGAGCCGACGAAAGCCGGTCGATGGGGGTCTCGGCGACACCCGGCCGCATGCCGGACGACGCCGGTTCCGCCAGCGCGTCGACCGGACCGTCCGTGAAGGCCGGGACATCCCGTCTGTCCGCCCCGCATCGTGATGACCGCAAGGAGGACCAGCCATGGCCCACGTTGTGAAGCCGACGGGAATCGAGCACATGCTCGGCGAAGAAGACCTGATCGTCTCGAAGACCGACCGCAAGGGACGCATCACCTACGCCAACGACGTCTTCGTTCGCATGGCCAGGTATAGCTATGACGAGCTCCTGGGAGCGCCTCACAGCCTGATCCGCCATCCCGAGATGCCGCGCTGCGTCTTCAAGCTGCTGTGGGACACGCTGGAGGCCAAGCGCGAGATCTTCGCCTATGTCGTCAACCTGGCCAAGGACGGCAGCCATTATTGGGTGCTCGCCCATGTGACGCCGACGCTGGACGACCAGGGCAATATCATCGGCTACCATTCCAACCGCCGCAGACCCGATCGTGCGCCGATCGAGCGGCTCAAGTCCATCTACAAGGCGCTGTGCGACGAAGAGGCGCGCCACGCCAATGCCAAGGACGGCCTGCGCGCAAGCTTTGACATGATGGTCGCGGTGATCAAACAACAAGGCGTTGAATATGATGAGTTCGTGCTCTCTCTCTAAGGCGCAGATCGCGATCGCGGCCGCTGCGCTGCTGGCGCTTGGCGCGCTGGCCTGGCTCGTCGTCGCCGGCGCGACCCCGCCCGCGGCAGGCGGAGCGCTGCTCATCGCGGTCGCGCTGCTGCTCGGCCTTGCCCTGTGGCAGCTGCGCTTGGCGGCCGCCGTGGTCGCGGAGGCGGCCATGGTGTGTCACAGCGCGGCCAAAGGCAACCTTGAGCCGCGGGTGCTGAGCCGGCGCCAGCACGGCGACATCGGTTTGTTGCAGAAATCGATCAACGACATGCTCGACATCACCGACGCCTTCGTGCGCGAAGCGTCGGCCTCGATGGACTATGCCAGCCGCGGCAAGCATTTCCGCAAGATCATGGCGCGAGGCCTGCCTGGCGCATTCCGCCGGTCCGCGGCGATCATCAACCAGGGCACCGACAGCCTCGGCCGCCGGGTGGTCGACATTGCGGGTCTGGCCCGGCAGTTCGGCACCCAACTCGATCAGATCGTCGTCAGCCTCGTCGGTGCGGCGGAGGATCTCGAGTCCGATGCCGGCCACGTCGCGACGGCCGCGACGGAAACCAGCCGCCAGACCGAGGATGTGATCGCCGCCTCGGGGCGCGCGTCGTCCAATGTTCAGACGGCGGCGGGCGCGGCCGATCAGCTCGCGTCCTCGATCGCCGAAATTGGCCGGCAGGTTTCACGCTCCACCGAAAGCGCCGGGCGTGCGGTCAGCGAGGCCAATCGTGCCGGCGGGGAGATCCGCGAACTGGCCGATGCCGCGGTCCGGATCGGCGACGTGGTCAAGCTGATCAGCGAGATCGCGGAACAGACCAATCTCCTGGCGCTCAACGCGTCGATCGAAGCGGCGCGGGCCGGCGACGCCGGGCGCGGTTTTTCCGTCGTTGCGGCCGAGGTCAAGAGTCTTGCCGATCAGACCGCCAAGGCGACCGAAGAGATCAGCGCCAAGGTCAACGAGATGCAGCACTCGACCTCCACGTCGGTCGCGTCGGTCGAGGCGATCGCGCGAACGATCGCCGAGATCGACGAGATCGCTTCCGCCATCTCGGCCGCGGTCGACCAGCAGGCGGCGGCGACGCGAGACATCGCGCACAACGTTCAGGAAGCCTCGTCCGGCACGGCACGGGTCGCGTCCAATGTCGGCGCGATCAGCAGCGCTGCCGCCGACACCGGCCGGATCGCGGCGCGGGTCAACAATGCCTCCGAGCGGGTCCATGGTGAGGTCGAGACGCTGCGTCGCGAGGTCGACCAGTTCATGAAGCGGCTGATGGCAACGGGATAGCTGCGGCGGTGTGCGGGCAGGTGTCTGCCGCGCGACCGTCGAGCGCCCGGCCGGCCTGGGCCCGATCAGCTCGCGGCGCGTGCCGGCTTCACCGGCCCGACATCCACCTGGATCTCATCGCCCTCGACCTGCAGCGGGTAGGCGTGCAACGCATTGCGGACGAGGTGGGTGACGCACTTGCCGTGGGTGGCGTCGAAGCCCCATTGATGATGCGGGCAGGTGATCGTCCGGCCGTCGAAGGTCGCTTCCGCCAGCGGCACGTCGGCATGCGGGCAGCGGCCGCGATAGGCCTTCAGCTCGCCGCCACGGGGCCAGAGCAGCAGCACGCTCTTCTTGCCGACCTGGTACAGGCCCATGCCGCCTTCGGTCATGGCGCTTGTCGGACAGACTGCGGTGAAAGCCATCGGATCGCCTGCTGATTGATGCGGTCAGGCAGGCCCACGCAAGTTCCGGACCAGCGGAAAGCGGGACAAACAGGGGAGTCTTGTCGCAAACGCGACAAGGCGCAGCGCAGGTTGAATTCCCCCGTCGAGAACGTTGTTTGCCACATCTGCCATCGACGTGCGAGTCTACGGCGATCGGTCGTTGAAGGCACGCCGACGAGACAGAATGTGGTTCCAAGCACAACGCCGCCCCAGAGAGGGCGGCGCTTCTCGATGCTTTCAATCAGATGCGGGTCGACGATCGAGCTCTATTCCTTCCGCTCCGAGGTCCAACCCTTGTACTCGCCGACATTGTCGCGCGTGATCAGCTTGGAGGGCAGCAGCTCGACCGTCGAGGCCGGTTTCTGGCCATTGAGCAGGCCGACGCCGATCTGCACGGCGCGGCGGGCCATGAAGAACGGATCCTGCGAGGCCGAGGCTTGGATCTGCTGCGAGGCCGGATCCTTCAGCGCCGCCTCGATGTCGGGGGCGCCGTCGACCGCAGTGATGATGATGCCGGTGCGCTGCTGCTGACGCGCAGCGAGATCGGTGCCGATCGCCTGCGGATCGTTGATGGCGAAGATGGCGTCGATCTTCGGGAAGCGGGTGAGATAGCCCTGCGTCACCGTGAGGCCGCCCTCACGCGAGCCCTTGCCGTCCTGGTCGCTGGAGAGAACCTTGATGCCGGGGGCCTTGGCGAACACGCTCTTGCAGCCGTTGACGCGGTCGATCACCGCCGACACCTGCGGCCCGTTCTCGATGATCACGTCACCCTTGCCGCCGAGTTTGTCGACGATGTACTGGCACGAGATCTCGCCGGCCTGCACGTTGTTGGTCGTCACGGTGGCATCGGCGCCCTCGGCCGCGGTGTCGACCGCAACGACGAGGATGCCGGCCGCCTGCGCCTTCTTGATCGCCGGGCCGATCGCCTTGGGATCTCCCGGGTTGAGCAGGATCATGTCGACGCCGGCGGCGATGAAATTGTCGATCTGGGTGACCTGCTTGCCGAGATCATATTCGAAGCCGACCGCGGTGATCTTGACGTTGGGATTGGTCTTCTTGGCCTCGAACTCGGCGCCCTTCGACAACGCGACGAAGAACGGGTTGCCGAGTGAACCCAGCGACACGCCGATCGATTTCAGCTCCTTGGCCGATGACGGCGCGGAGCTCATCACGAGCGCCAGCGCGGCACCGGCTGATAACATCGACTTGACCATGTGTTTCCTCCCTGGTCCTTCCTGTTCGTCTACGCACGGCGGACCAGTGGCCGTGGAAGAATGCGTTGTGGCGGGCCCCGGTGGCGCCCGCCATGTTGTCTCAGGTGCGGGCCGAGCCCTGCAGCCGGTAGCGGTCGAGCGCGACGGCGCCGATGATCACGAGGCCCTTGATGACGTATTGCCAGATGTCGGACACGCCGACCAAGATGAGCCCGTTCGACAACACCGCGATGATGAGCGCGCCGACCAGCGTGCCCCAGATCGAGCCGATGCCGCCGACGAACGACGTGCCGCCGAGAATGACGGCGGTGATCGCGTCGAGCTCGTAGGACTGGCCGAGCTGCAGACCGTTCGCCGCATAGAGCCGCGCCGCCTGCATGCCGCCGCCGAGGCCGGCGAGCAGGCCGGACATGCCGTAGACGAAGATCAGCACCGCCCAGACCTTGATGCCGGCGAGCCGCGCGGCGCTCTCATTGCCGCCGACGGCATAGATGTGCACGCCGAGCACGGTCCGGCGCAGGATCAGCCAGGAGCCCAGGATCACCAGCAGCGCGATCACCGACAGCCAGGGGATCGAGACGACGCCGGGAATGATCGTCAGCGAGGCGTTGCCGATGAAGGCGTAGGGAATCGATGGGTTGAACACGGTGGTGTCGCCACCCATCAGGCGGGCGAGACCGCGCACCGCCGTGAGCGACCCGAGTGTCACGATGAACGGCGGCAGCCGCAATAGCGCGATCAGCGCGCCATTGACGACGCCGAAGGCAAGGCCCGTCAGCACCGCGGCCGGCAGCCACAGTGCGCCGAGATCGGGCATCTTCGACAGTGTCAGGCCGGCCATGGCAGCCGCGGCGAGGATCGAGCCGACCGACAAATCGATGCCGCCGGTCAGGATGACGAAGGTCATGCCGGCGGCGAGCACGGTATTCACGGCGGCCTGCTGCAGCACGATGCCGAGATTCTGTCCGGAGAAGAAGCGTCCGTCGGACAGCATGTGGAAGCCGACGCAGAGGATCAGCAGCACCGGCAGCATGCCGGCGGCGCGGATCATCAGCCGTAGCCGCTGCTGCTTGTTGTCCGATGCGGACGGCAGGCCGGATGAAGGCGCGGTCTTGGCTTGCGACGAACTGTTGTCAGGCATCGACGTGCTCCGTCCCGGTGGCCAGCGCCATGATGTCTTCCTGGGTGATGGGGGATGTCGCGCTCTGCTGCAGCTCGCCGGCCAGATGCCCTTCGCGCATCACCAGCACGCGGTCGCAGATGCCGAGAATTTCCGGCAGGTCGGACGAGATCACCAGGATCGCGGTGCCGGACTTGGCGAGATTGTCGATGATCGAATAGATCTCGGACTTGGCGCCGACATCGACGCCGCGGGTCGGCTCGTCCAGGATCAGGACCTTCGGCGCGGTCGCAAGCAGGCGGGACAGCAGCACCTTCTGCTGATTGCCGCCCGACAGGCCGCCGACGGTGACGCCCGGATTGGGAGCGCGGATGCCGAGCGCGCTGAACGCCTCGTCGGCGCGTGCGCGCGCCTTGTCGCGGTCGAGAATGCCGCCGGGCTTCGCGTCCCGTCCGATCACGGCGAGGTTGATGTTGTCGGCGCAGGACATGTCGAGGAACAGCCCGAGCGCCTTCCTGTCCTCGGTCAGATAGGCGATGCCGGCATCGAGCGCATCGCGCGGCGTGTCGATGCTGACTTTCTCGCCGTCGAGCTCGATGTGTCCGGTCGTCTTCGGCGCGGCTCCGATGATGAGATGCGCGAGCTCGGTGCGTCCGGCGCCGATCAGCCCGGCGAGGCCGACCACCTCGCCGGCATGAACGGTCAGCGAGCAATTCTTGACGCGATGGCCGTCGCCGAGGTCGACAGCGCTGAGCACCGCGCGATCACGCTTGGCGTGCGGGTCGTGGTCCTTCTTGTAGAACGACGACACGTCGCGGCCGACCATCATGCGGACGATGCTGTCGGCGCGGATCTCCGGCTTGTCGAGCGAGCCGACCAGCCGGCCGTCGCGCAGCACGGTGACGCGGTCGCCGAGCGCATAGACCTCGTCCATGCGATGCGAGATGTAGATGATGGCGAGCCCTTCGGCGCGGAGCTGGCGGATCAGCGCGAACAGCTTCTCGCTCTCGCCGGCCGACAGCGAGGTGGTCGGCTCGTCCATGATCAGGATCTTGGATCGTGCATGCAGCGCGCGGGCAATCTCCACCAGCTGGCGCTGGCCCATCGACAACTCGGCCACCAAGGTGGAGGCCGTGAAATCGGCGCCGAGCCGATCCAGGATCGGTCCGACGCCCTCGCGCATCGCGCTGCGCGCGAGCAGGCCGCTCTGCGACAGCTCGCGGCCGAGATAGATGTTTTCGGCGACCGTCAGGTTCGGCGCCAGCGACAACTCCTGGTAGATGATCGAAATGCCGGCGTTGCGGCCGCCCATCGGCCCTTCGATGCGCACCGGCCGGCCCTCGATGCGGATCTCACCGCCGGGATCCGGGCGATAGGCGCCGGAGAGAATCTTCATCAGCGTGGATTTGCCGGCACCGTTCTCGCCCATCAGCGCATGGACTTCGCCGGCGTAGACGGTGAGGTCGACCTTGTGCAGGGCCTTGATGGTGAAGAATGACTTCGACACCCCGCGCATCTCGAGGATCGGACCGCTCATCGTGCCTCCCAATGCACGTCGTCTCGTCGTCCGCGGCTCGTTGATCGCTGGCGCGGGAAGCCATTAAACTAGAGGCTGTTGCCGAATACAATATGAAAGAGACGCCGCCGCAACACGTCGCCGCGACGAATGCCTTTCAGAGATCCGGTTAGCTCGGCCGACGATAGAGCTGTCGCCAGCGCGGCCGCCGCTCGGCATAGGCTGCCGACAGCGCGACGTCCGGAGCGAAGGTCCGCACGCGCGCCGGCGGCGTGCAGACCGCGCCGATGTCCTCACCGGTGACGGCAAGACGTGCCAGCCGCGCCGCGCCGAAGGCGGCGCCGGTCTCGCCCTCGGCCAGCCGATGAACGGGAATGCCGAGCACATTCGCCAGGATCGCCAGCCAAAGGTCCGAGCGCGATCCGCCGCCGATCGCATCCGCTTTGGCAATGACGAGCCCGGTTTCCGTCAGCGCGTCGCGGCAGTCGGCCAGTGCGAAGGCGACGCCCTCGAGCACCGCCTGGACGATGGCGTTGCGGTCGGTGGCGTGGCTCAGGCCGTCGAGCAGGCCGCGGACATGGGGATCGTCATGCGGCGTGCGCTCGCCCGAGAGATAGGGCAGGAAGCTGACCGGCGACGGCGCGGCGGGGCCCGCGCCCAGCGGGGCGAGCAGCTCGGTCTCGCTCGCGCCGAGCAGCCGCGCGACCCAGGCGAGGCATGAGGCCGCCGACAGCATCGCGCCAGCCTGTAGCCACATCGCCGGGATGGCATGACAGAAGGTGTGAACGACGCGCTCGGGATTGGCCGTGACGGCGTCGACCGGCGAGATCACGGCGCCGGACGTGCCGAGCGTGATGAATGTGGCGCCCGGCCGGACAGCACCGATGCCGATGGCGCCGGCCGGGTTGTCGCCGGCGCCGCCCGCGAAGGCCGGACGCTTCGTCATGCCCCAGCGTTCCGCGAGGTTGCTGCGCAGCCGGCCTGCCGGCGCGCAGCCTTCGACGAGGCGCGGCATCTGCGCACGGGTGAGGCCGGTGGCGGCGAGGCCCTCGTCGCACCAGTCGCGCCTGGTGACATCGAGCCAGAGCGAGCCGGACGCATCGGACATGTCCTCGATCGCATCGCCCGTCAGCACCAGCCGGACATAGGCCTTCGGCAGCAGAACCAGCCGCGTGGCCGCGAAGATCTCGGGCTCGTGCGCCGCGATCCACATCAGCTTCGGCGCGGCGAAGCCGGGCATCGCCTTGTTGCCGGTGATCGTGCGCAAGGCGGGCCAGCGCTGCTCCAGCGCAGCGCATTCGCGCTCCGACCGGCCGTCGTTCCAGAGAATGCAGGGCCGCAACGGATTCGTCGCGGCATCGAGCAGCACCGGGCCATGCATCTGACCCGACAGGCCGATGGCGTCCACCGCCGCCAACGCGCCGGGATGATCGGCCTTCAGCGCATCGAGCGTGGCGAACACCGCGCCGATCCATGCGGCGGGGTCCTGCTCGGCCCGGCCCGGTCGCGGCACGTCCATCGTCAAGGCGTGGCTGCGGCTCGCAACGACGCGCTGCGTGTCATCGACGATGATCGTCTTGACCGAGGATGTTCCAAGATCGATGCCGAGATACATGACGTCTCACGCCTGCGTGCGCAACGACGGATACGGAGTGGAGCGATACCAGACTCCTGATAGCCTTGTCATCCGAACGCGAGTCATCGCAGGGCGCTGAGGCGAGATCATTTTCACGGAGTCGAGACATGGAGCCATCTGACCAACCAGCCGAACGGGCGTCGCGTCTCGTCGGACACTACGCGCTGGTGACGGGCGCAACGCAAGGCATCGGCCGCGCGATCGCGGTGCGGTTTGCCGAGGAGGGTGCGCATGTCGCGATCAATTTCGGCGGCCCGTCGCCGTCCGGCGACGAAACCCTGGCGCTGGTGCAGGCCGCCTCAGCCGCGCATGGTCACGGCTCGCGTGATCACGTTGCCGTGAAGGCCGACATCGGCGTCGAGGCCGAGATCGCCGAGATGTTCGAGACGGTGCTGAAGCGCTGGCCCCGGCTCGACTGCCTGGTCAACAATGCCGGCTTTCAGCGGGAATCGCCCAGCGAGGCGCTCGACGTCGACACGTATCGCAAGATCCTCGAGGTCAACCTCAACGGTGCCGTGCTCTGCGCGCGTCACGCGCTGGCGCATTTCGTCACGCGCGGCGGCGGCAACATCATCAACACCTCAAGCGTGCACCAGATCATTCCGAAGCCCGGCTATCTCGCTTATTCGATCAGTAAGAGCGCGATGGCGGGCCTCACGCGGACCCTGGCGCTCGAATTCGCCGGGCGCGGCATCCGCGTCAATTCGGTCGGGCCGGGCGCCGTCGACACGCCGATCAACGCGGCCTGGACCGGGGACCCGGCCAAGCGCGCGGCGGTCGAGTCCCACATTCCGATGGGGCGGGTGGCGAGCCCGGAAGAGATCGCCGGCGTGTTCGCCTTTCTCGCCTCGTCCGAAGCGAGCTACATCACCGGACAGACGATCTATGCATGCGGCGGCATCACGCTGTTCGGCGAATTCCGAGACAATTGGGCGAGCTGATCCCGCCCCTGCATCGCTCATGCGCGCGTGCGCGTACCATCATTCGCATTGTATCCACTTGCATTGTCATCGTCGCGGTGAGGATCTCTTAAGCATCCGCGGCGCATGGCAGCCCTTCGCGGGTGCAGCGAGATTTCGTTAAGGCGTGGGTACGAGAGTGCGCGCGCTTGGCGAACTGGAATTGCGATGCATCGATTGGACCCGGACATTCGTCGCGATCTCGCGCATCTGCTGTACAGCTCGATGCCGCTGGTCGGGACGATCTCGGCCGCCGCCGTCGTGATCGGCAGCGTGATGGCCTGGGTTGCGCGCGATCCGGGCTACGCCGCGATCACGGTGGTGCTGCTGGTGATCGGCGCCCTTCGTGTTCTCAAGCTACGGATGTTCGCCGCGCGCTTCGATCGGCTCGATCACGATGCGATCATTCGCTGGGAACGCCTCTACGGCCTCGGCGCCGCCGCCTTCGGTCTGGCCGTCGGTGCGTTGTCGGCACGCGCGTTTCAGATCGGCGACGGGCCCGGCATCTGGATGTGCTTCGGCCTGTCGATGGCCTTCTGCGTCGGCATCGTGTCGCGGGTCAGCCCATGGATCGTCATGACCTCCTCGGCGGTGCTGCTGATTCCGACCGTGGTGGCTTGTCTGATGCAGCCCGAGCCGGTGTACCGGATGGGCGCCGGCATGGTGGTGCTGTTCTGGATCACGCTGCGCGGCACGTCGTATCGACTCACGGCCGCCTTCACCGAGCGGATCACGGCGCAGCAGGCCTTGGCGCGGCAGGCGCTGCGCGATTTCCTCACCGGCCTGCCGAACCGCGCCGCGTTCATCGCCGCGCTCGGCCGGTGCGATCGCCCCGTCGCCATCATCGCGGTCGATCTCGATGGCTTCAAGCTCGTCAACGACCGGTTCGGCCATCAGGCCGGTGACGAGCTGCTGTGCCAGGTCGGCGCACGTCTGCAGGATTGCCTCGGCGAAACGGGCCTGGCGGCGCGGTTCGGCGGCGACGAATTCATGCTGCTGCTGCCCGCGGTGGAACGTGACGCCGCTCTCGCGTTCGCGCAAGCGGCGGTGACGGCGCTGTCGCAACCCTTCACGCTGGCTGGAACGCGCGTTCAGATCGGCGCCAGCGCCGGCATCCTGGTCACCGAGGATCGGCAGGCGGACACCGAGGCGCTGCTCGACCAGGCCGATCGCGCGCTCTATGCGGCCAAGCGTGCCGGCGGCCAGCGTTGGTGCTGGGCCGACGACCACATGGCCGTTGCCGTCGCATGCACGGCGAGCAGCGAGGCGCCGACGCTGGCCCTCGCGGATTAGCAGCACGATCGCAGCCTGACCGCTCCACGCGGACGCTGGCAAGCTCGGACCGCGGCCGCTAATGTGGCCGGCAGAAGCCGACGAACGGCGCACGATGTCAGAAGGAGCGGCCGATGCGGAGCATCAGGATCGGCGCCGGAGCGGGCTATTCCGGTGACCGGATCGAGCCTGCGGTGGAGCTCGCGGCGAAGGGCGGCCTCGACTATCTCGTGTTCGAGTGCCTGGCGGAGCGCACGATCGCGCTGGCGCAGCAGGCGCGCATGAAGGATCCGGCCGCCGGCTATGATCCGCTGCTGGCGGCGCGCATGCAGGCCGTGCTGCCGATCTGCCGCGCCAACAACGTCCGTATCGTCACCAACATGGGTGCGGCCAACCCGGTCGCCGCGGCCGAAGCCACCCGCACCATCGCGCGCCGGCTTGGATTGACGGGGCTGAAGATCGCGGCCGTGACCGGCGACGATGTTCTGGAGCCGTTGAAGACAGCGGATGTCGTGCTCGACACCGGTGACACGATCCGGGCCCTCGGCAATCGGGTCGTCTCGGCCAACGCCTATGTCGGGGCGGGCGCGATCGCGGAGGCGCTCGCGGCCGGCGCGGATGTCGTGATCACCGGGCGCGCCGCCGACCCGGCGCTGTTTCTCGGACCTCTGATCCACGAGTTCGGCTGGGCCCTGGATGATTGGGACCGGCTCGGGCAGGGCACCGTCGTCGGTCATCTGCTCGAATGCGCCGGACAGATCACCGGCGGCTATTTCGCCGATCCCGGAGCGAAGGATGTTCCCGATCTCGCCCGGCTCGGCTTTCCGATCGGCGAGGTGCGCGAGGATGGCGAACTGATCGTGACCAAGGTCGCGGGCTCCGGCGGCTGCGTCACGCCGGCGACCGTGAAGGAGCAACTGCTCTATGAGATCCACGATCCCGAGCAATATTTCCAACCCGACGTCGTGGCGGATTTCTCGCAGGTGACCGTCGAGGAGCTTGGTCCGGACCGGGTCAGGGTGGTCGGCGGTCGCGGCCGGCCGAAGACGGGACTGCTGAAGACCTCGGTCGGCTATCTCGATTCCTATATCGGCGAGGGGCAGATCTCCTATGCCGGCCCTGGCGCGGTCACGCGCGGCCACCTTGCGCTCGATGTCGTCAGGGAGCGCCTCGCGCTCACCGGCGTGGCGGTGAACGAGCTGCGCTGCGACCTGATCGGGTTGAATGCGCTGCATGGCGACGATCGCGCACAGGGCGCCGAGCCCTACGAGGTGCGCGTTCGTGTCGCCGGGCGGACCGAGACGATGGCGGAGGCGATCCGCATCGGCAACGAGGTCGAGACGCTCTACACCAATGGCCCGGCAGGTGGCGGCGGCGCCTGGAAATCGGCGCGCGAGGTGATCGCCGTCGCCTCCTGTCTCGTTGCCGAGGATGCGCCGCAGCTCTGCGTCGGCATGCTGACAGCCTGAGTTTTCGAGGGCTTCACGGATCGCTCTCGGCAGCGCAAGCTGGCCGTCATGGTTGCGGTGCCTGAGAACAAGCGAGAATTCAGTCCATGTATGACGTCATTGTGGTCGGCGGCGGCTCCGCGGGAGCGGTCGTCGCTGCACGCCTGTCCGAAGACCCCCGGACGCGGGTCCTGCTGCTCGAAGCCGGCGCGGACTGGCGCGCGGACGACGCGCCGTGGGAGATCGTGACGCCGAACCCGATTCCGATCATCCACGATCGCGCCTTCCAGGAGAAATGGCAGTGGCCGCAGTTGATGTCCCGCCGCGTCGCCGGGCAGGACATGCGTTTCTACTGGCGCGGAAAGGGGCTGGGCGGCAGCTCGATGATGAACGGCCAGATCGCGATCCGCGGCGTGGCCGATGCATTCGATGAATGGGCGGCCAATGGCTGCACGGGATGGTCAGCCAAGGAGGTCATGCCGCTGTTCTCGGTGATCGAGGACGATCTCGCATTCGGTGATCGCGAGGGGCACGGTCGCGGCGGCCCGCTTCCAGTCACTCGCGCACCGCCTGACACATGGGGCCCGATCGATCGTGGCTTGCGCGATGCCGCGCTGGCGAGCGGCTATCGCTGGTGCGACGATCTCAACGGGCCCGATGGCGAGGGTGTCGCCTGCTATCCGATCAACAGCCGCGCCGGCCGCCGTATTTCCACCAATGAGGGCTATCTCGAGCCGGCCCGCGGCCGTCCGAACCTCGAGATCCGCGGACGGGCGCTGGTCGATCGGCTGCTGATCAGCGACGGCAGGGCGACCGGCGTGCGCGTCCACGTCGAAGGTGAAGGCGTGAAAAACGTCGCGGCGCGCGAGGTCGTGCTGTGTGCCGGCGCGATCCACAGCCCCGCGATCCTGCTGCGCTCGGGTATCGGCCCTGCGACCGATCTGCTGGAGATGGGAATTGCGGTCGTGCGTGATCTTCCGGTCGGCCGGCACTTCTTCGATCATCCGCTGTTCCGCACCACGATCCAGCTCCGCGAGGCGCTGCGTCCGACCGACCGCGACACGCGCCATACCAATTGCTGCGTCACCTACTCGTCGGGCCTCGCCGGCGGCGGCAAGCGCGACATGATCCTGATCGCGTTCAACCATCGGGGCATCGGCGTGCCCGGCGCGATCGGCGCCGGACTGTTCAACGCCTTCTCGCGCGGTACGCTCAGGCTCGCCTCGACCGATCCGAGCGTGGATCCGATCGTCGAAGAGAACATGCTGGCCGATCCGCGCGACGTGGCGCGAATGCGGGACGCGGTGAAGCGGCTGGCCGTGATCACGGTGCAGCCCGCGCTGCGCGACATCGCCGACTGGATTCGCCTCGGCGATACGGAGTTCACGCTGCCGCAGGCGGCTGCGCTGCCCGAGGCCGAGCTCGATGCGCTGCTGCGGCAGGTCACCGGCGACATCCAGCATGCGGCGGGGAGCTGCCGCATGAGCGGATTCGACGATGGCGACGGCGTGGTCGATCCGGACGGCCGCGTGAAGGGCATTGCCGGCCTGCGCGTCGCCGATGCCTCGATCATGCCGTCCGATTGCCGCGCCAACACGCATTTCACCACCGTCGTGATCGGCGAGGCGATCGCGCGGATGATGCGAGAGCGCCTGTAGAGCTCACGTGATGGCGAAGCGAAGCCCGGCGCGGGCGCGCCCGCCGGAGATCGCGATCGGGGTGCCGTCGGCGCGCCAGCACGCGGCTCCTGTCAGCGTGCCGTCGTCGCCGAACGCGATCGCGTTCATGCCGCCGGCCACGACCGGCTCGCGTTTGATCTCGTGCCCGCGTGCGGCGAGCTCCCGCGCCACATGGTCGGGAAACGCCGGCTCGAGCTCGAGCACGCCGCCCTGCGTCCAGAGCCGCGGCGCCTCGACCGCCTCCTGCAGCGACATGCCGTGGTCGATCAGGTTGACCAGCGCCTGGAAGGCCGAGGGAAAGATGCGCAGGCCGCCGGGCAGGCCGAGCGCATAGCGCAAGCGGCCGTCGCGCAGCGCCATCATCGGCGCCATCGAGGTGAAGACGCGCTTGCCCGGCTGGATCGACAGCGCGCGGCCCGGATGCGGATCGAAATTGTACATGTAGTTGTTGGCGGTCATGCCGGTGCCCGGGATCTGTACGCAGGCGCCGAACAGGCCGTTGATGGTCTGGGTCGCCGCGACGACGTTGCCCTCGGCATCGGCGACCGTGACATGGGTGGTGTTGGCGGACTCCGTCGGCGCAAGGCCCGGGCCGAAGCTCCGGGCCCGGCTCATGTCGATCTGCGCCCGCCGCTGCGCGGCATAGGCCTTCGACGTCAGCCGCTCGACCGGCACGTCGACGAAAGCGGGATCGGCGGTGGCGACCGCCCGGTCGGCAAAGGCGATCTTCAAGGCTTCGGCAAGCACGTGCACGCCATCGGCCGAACCGAAGCCGAGCCCGCCGACGTCGAAACCCTCGAGGATGTTCAGCATCTGCACGATGTGCACGCCGCTGGAGGAGGGCGGCGGCGGGCCGATGATCTCATGGCCGCGATAGTGGCCGCGGATCGGCGCGCGTTCGATCACCTTGTAGGCGGCGAGGTCGCTCGCATCGATCAGCCCGCCATTGTCGGCCATGTAGTCGGCCAGCGCGATCCCGAGCGGCCCGCCATAGAGAGCGTCCGGTCCTTGCTCCGCGATCAGCCGCAGCGATGCCGCATAGTCGGTCTGGATCACGCGCGTGCCTGGCCTGACGGGCTCGCCGCCCGGCAGGAACAGCGTCGACAGATGCGGATCGCGCGCGAGGTCGTCCGCGACCAGCCGCACGCAATCGTTGAGATAGGGACTAGCGATGAAGCCGTGCTCAGCGAGCCGGATCGCCGGCGCCATCACTTCGGCCAGCGGCAGCCGGCCGAAGCGCGACAGGGCCTCGCACCATCCCTTCAGCGCGCCGGGCACGGCGACCGCGAGCGCGCCTGCGACGTTGCGGCGGCCGCGGGTCTCGCGCGCCAGCGTGATCTCGTCGGAGACCGGATCATACATTCCTGGCGTGGCGCGCCGCGGCGCGGTGCTCAATCCGTCGAGCACGATGTGCCGTCCATCCGCAAGGCGGATGTGCGATAGCCCGCCGCCGAGAATGCCGACCATCATCGGCTCGACCACCGTCAGCGCGAACAGTGCGGCGACCGCGGCATCGATCGCGTTGCCGTCACGCATCAGCATCTCGGCACCGGCGCTGGAGGCGAGCGGATGATTGGTCACCACCATGCCGCGCGAGCCCGTCGCCGGCTGCTTCTCGCAGGTGAAGTCGGCGATGCGCCGTGTGTGCGAAGCCATTCGGGTCTCCTCTGTCGAACGGCGGATGCCGAGAGGTCGTTCTTCGCAATCCTGACCGATCCCTTGCGCAAGGGGAAGAGCGGCGCCCCAGTTCGACGAACTGATAAGTGCGCCACGCATGGCTCGGAGAGCATCGATCTCTCCCGCCGCGTTCTCATCGCCGCGCATCTGTGTTAGGCCTGCGCGCAGTTCCACTTCGCGAGCCCAGCTGATTTCATGCCTCACTACGATCTGATCATTCGCGGCGGTCGCGTGCTCGACCCGGAAACGAAGCTCGACGCCACGGCCGATGTCGCCATCAAGGATGGCGCGATCGCTGCCGTGGGCGATGTCGGCGGGGCCGCCGATCAGGTGGTCGATGCGGCCGGCCTTGCCGTCGTGCCCGGCTTCATCGATCTGCACGCCCATGGCCAGTCGCTGCCGGCGGACCGCATGCAGGCCTTCGACGGCGTCACCACGACGCTGGAGCTCGAGATCGGCGTGATGCCGGTGGCGCGCTGGTATGATGAGCAGGCGGCGATCGGCCGCCTTCTGAATTACGGCGCAGCGTCGGGCTGGGTGTTCGCGCGGATCGCGACGATGACGACGCAGCAGACCGCGTCCAACATCGCCGGCATGGGCGAGGCGATGCGCGACAAGCGTTGGGTCGAGGAGGTCGCCACGGCTGCCGAGACCGCCGAGATCGTCGAGCGCACGCGGCAGGGTCTGGAGCAGGGCGGTCTCGGCATTGCCTTCCCGAACGCCTACGCGCCCGGCACCGGCATGAAGGAGCTGTCGGAGCTGTGCAGCCTGGCGGCCAAGCATGACGTGCCGACCTACACGCACATCGCCTATATGTCGAACGTCGATCCGCGCAGCTCGGTCGATGCCTACACGCGGCTGATCGGGCTGGCCGGCTCGACCGGCGCCCACATGCACATCTGCCATTTCAACAGCACCAGCCTGCAGGATGTCGAGCGCTGCGCCGAGCTGGTGCAGACCGCGCAGAAGCAAGGCCTGAAGGTCACGACCGAAGCCTATCCCTACGGCACCGGCTCGACCGTGGTCGGCGCCGGCTTCTTCGCCGATCCCGCGTTCTGCCAGCGCATGGGCACCGGCTATGACGCAATCGAGATGGTCGCCGAGCGCCATCGGCTCGGCAGCCGCGACGAATTGCTCGCGCGGCAGCAGGACGATCCCGGCGCATTGGTGCTGATCCATTTCCTCGATGTCGCCGTCAACCAGCGCCACCGCGACCTGCTCGATGTCTCCGTGCTGTTTCCGGGCGGCGCCATCGCCTCCGATGCGATGCCGTGGATCCTGTCCAACGGCACGGACTACACCGGCGACGCCTGGCCGCTGCCGGATGACGCGGTGTCGCATCCGCGCTCATCGGCGACGTTCACCAAATTCCTGCGCGAATGGGTGCTGGACCGCAAGGCGGTGCCGCTGATGGAGGGCCTCGCCAAGTGCACGCTGATCCCGGCCCGGATTCTGGAACCGTCGACGCCCGCGATGCGCAAGAAGGGACGGCTGCAGGCCGGCTGCGACGCCGACATCGCCGTGCTCGATCTCGCCAGCCTGCGTGACCGCGCCGACTTCCTCAACATGAACCGGCCGTCCGAGGGCGTGCGGCATCTGCTCGTCAATGGCCGCGCCGTCATCACTGATGGCGAGCTCGTTCGCGACGTCCGGCCGGGGCAGGCGGTACGCCGTCCGGTCCTGTCATGATCGTCCCGGTCCTGCTGGTCGCCGGATCGCTCGGTGCCGGCAAGACGACCCTGCTCAATCATCTGCTCGCCAATCCGGACGGACGGCGTATCGCGGCTGTTGTCAACGACTTCGGCGCGGTCGACATCGACGCGCAATTGCTCGGCACCGTCACCGAGGAGGTGATCAGCCTCAAGAACGGCTGCATTTGCTGCTCGCTGCAGGGCGACCTGCTGCGCACGCTGTCCTCCGTCATCAAGCGCGATCCGGCACCCGACGCGATTGCGATCGAGACATCGGGCATTTCCGATCCCGCCGAAATCATCCGCAGCCTGATGGATCCCGTGATCTTCAAGGTGGCGCCGCTCGAGACCGTCGTCACCTTGGTCGACCCGCAGCGGCTGCGCGATGATCCCGAGATCGAACAGGATGTGCTGTGGCGCTCGCAGTTACGGGCCGCGGATTTCGTGCTGCTGACCAAGGCCGATCTGCTCGACCGCGCCGCGCTCGATGCGGCCCGCGCCGTCGTCGGCGGCACCAAGCCGCAATCGGCGATCTTCGAGATCGCGCATGGCGTCGTCGCGCCGGACCTGCTGTTCAGCCGCGACATTCGCGCGCCGCGAGAGCTGCCCAAGCAGGTGCCGACGATGTCGCAACCTTTCGCAACCCTCACCTGGACCTCCCGTGCTCCGCTGTCGCTGGCCCGCTTCCAGCAGGTGATCGGAAAGCTCGCGCCGCGCGCCCTGCGCATCAAGGGCATCCTGCTGTTCACCGACCATCCGGGACAGCCGATCCTGTTTCAGTCGGTGGCGACGCGCGGCACCTTGGCGCCGTCGCCGGTGTCGCCCGCCGATGGCCTCACGGCCCAGCTCGTGCTGATCGGACTCGAAGGTGAGCTCGACGCCGGCGAGATCGACGCGCTGCTGCACGAGGTGATCGTCGCCTGAGATCGAAGGCCGCGCGTCAGCCCGCCTGCCGCAATGCGCCGTCCGCGGCCTCGGCCCAGGTACAGCAGCCGCCCCCGGCGCGCTTGGCGGCATAGAGCGCGCTGTCGACCTGGCGCAGCACCTCGTCCATGGACTCGTCCGTGAGCGGCCGGTCGTTCACCAGCAGGCCGGCGCTGGCGCCGATCACCACGGGGATGTCGGACAGCAGGAATGGCATCGACAGCGAGCGGATTGCTTCGCGCGCCAGCGCCAGCGCCTCGTCGCGTCCGTCCGCGCCGCCCGTCACCGGCTTCAGCAGCATGAACTCATCGCCGCCGAAGCGCGCGGCGAGACCGCCCTGGCCGACACAGCTCGACAGTCGGGCTGCGACCTGACGCAGCAGGTCGTCGCCGGCGTGGTGGCCATGGCGGTCGTTGACGGGCTTGAAGCCGTCGAGATCGATGGCAATGATCGCGACAGTCCGGGTCGTGCGTTCGAGCGCAGCCAGGAAGGCCGCCCGGTTGGGCAGGTCGGTCAGGAAATCATGGTTGGCCTGGCGGGCCAGCGCGTGCTTGGCCTCGAGCCGCTCGATGAACGCGGTGCTGAGATGGCGCGAGGCTTCGCGGATCGAGAACCAGAACAGCACCAGCAGGACGGCCCCGAGCTGATAGGGCAGCTCCGGGCGCATCAACCCGGCGATGAGCGTCGGGGCGAGCAGCACGGCGGTTGTCGTCAGCACGACCCACGGGCGGATCGCCGCGCGCGACACCATGCCGACGCAATAGGACATCGACAGGCCGAAGGCGATCCATGCGCCCGGAGCATCGTTGAGCTGGAACGCGCGGAAGGTGAGAGCGCCAAGCGCAAGGCCGAAGGCGGCGGCGCCCGCGGCGTAGACTTTCTCCCAGAGGATCACGTCGCGATCGGACAGGCGTCCCGCATATTGTTTGTAGCGCAGCAGGCTGACCACGCGACCGATGGCGTTGACGATGATCGCGAACGTGATCGCGATGTAGCCGGGATCGCCGTGCAGGACCGCAAGCGTGACCGAGCCGGTGATGGCGGCCGCGTTGATCGACATGACCTGCGGCAGAGACGTGTACAGCAGATCGACGAGCTCGCGCCGGATCGCCGGGTTCGGATGGATGAATCTGGAAAGCAGCCCATGTCCCATGGGAACACCATGGGACACCTTTCCTAACAGTTGATGGGCGCGAACGATTCGCGCGACGAAGGTTCGGAGTTACCTTAAATCTTCGTCAATCGCTCAGGGGGCGCGGCTGGGGTCGGTGGTTGGATAGACCGGCGTCGCCGTCGACATCCGCGAGGGCATCGGCGCCGCCGCCGCCACTTTCGGCGCCTCTGCCTTCGGCGTCTCCGCCTTGATGTCGGACTTTGGCGGCTCGAGCTTCAGCGGCCGCAGCGGCTGACGCTTCGCCATCGCGTCGAGTACGGCGCGGTTCGTCTTCTCGATGCGCTTTGCGGCCGCGACGTCGGCAAAGGCGCGGTCGAACTTGCGCATGCGATAGAACACGATGCCGCGGTCGATATAGGCCTCATGGTAGCGGGGATCGAGCTGGATCGCCGCGTCGAGATCGGCCAGCGCCGCCGCGAAGTCGCCCTTCTGGAACGCGGCCATGCCGCGATCGTGATGGGCCTGGGCCTCGTTCGAAGCCGTACCCCCGGCGAGCATTGTATCCGCCGTGCATGGCGCGGTCGCACCTGCCGCGCAGGGCGCACGCTCCTGCTCGGCAGAATAGACCGTGTCGATCTTGCTGACGCGTAGCGGAAGCGGATCGGATACCGAGGCATTGCTGCCCGATGCGCTGCCGACCGTTGCGCTGGCAGCCGTCTCGCCGCCGGAATTCGCGGCCGCATCGCCGGTCGTCGCCGCGTCAGTGGCGCTATCGATCGGTTTGGCGGGAACCTCGTTCGGCTTGACCTTGTTGGTCGCAACCACGATCGGCTTGAGCGGCGCGACGGAAGCCGACGACATGTGGGTGAACAGCAGGTAGCCGGTTAGCGCCACGGCGGACGCTCCGGCCAGCGCCATTACGCCGGACGCGACCTTGTGGACCTTGGCGACGACGGCCAGCTTGGAATCCTGCTGATGCTCGTCCTGCGCGGCGCCGAGCAGCCGGTCATAGGCCGTGCGCTGCTCCTTGTCGCCGAGAATGTCGTTGGCGCGGATGATCTGTCGAAACCGCAGCGCGGCATCCGGATCGCCGGGATTGACGTCGGGGTGGCTCTCTTTGACCGCTTTGCGGAAGGCCGCCCGGATATCGTCAGCGTCATCGTCCGGAAGAGCTCCGAGTAAATCGTAAAGCGTCTTCATCGTCGTTCTCGCTGCAGGCTTCCCTCGTCTCCGATCGAAATTCCTACGGCGAATTTACGCTGGAGCACTCGTACTAACTCTTTCCGCTTCGCATGATGGTTGGTCAATCCGGCGGAAAAATGACTGAAAATGGCGAAGTTCGTAGCCATTTTTGCCGTGTTTGAGGTCATCGCGCTCGTCCTTCTTCGCCACGGTGCGCGCAATCCCAGATTGAATCGCTGCCCTCTGACCGCCTCCGCCGCGGGACATGCACCAATGGTGGAGAGAAAGTTTGAAGCCGGATTTAACGTGAGCTGATTGGCAGCTCGGTTTGCGGCAACACCCCGCATTCCATCGCGGCAGTGTGGCGCTGCTACACACCGGCTCTTGTCCGCTGGTGTCAGGTCCCTGAGGCAGATGTCGCTGCGGGCAACAGGCCGGGCCTGAGAAGGGCGCCTCCCGCTTCGGCGGCCGCCTTGCGGAACCAGCGACCCGGCCGCTATACCGGCCGCATGACTGAATTTGATGGTGTCTTTCCCTACCTGGCCTCGCCGATCGGCGCGGATGGAACGATCCGTACGGAGGTGCTGGGGCGTCTTTGCGACGATCTGATCCTTGCCGGTGTGCACGGCCTGACGCCGCTCGGCTCCACCGGCGAGTTCGCCTATCTCGATCGTGCCCAGCGCATGACCGTCGTGGAGACGACCATCGATGCCGCCCAGGGCCGCGTTCCCGTGATCGCAGGCGTGGCCTCGACTGCGATCGCTGACGCGGTGGCGCAGGCCAAGGCTTACCAGAAGCGCGGCGCAAACGGCATCCTGGCGGTGCTCGAAGCCTACTTCCCGGTCAACGACGCCGGCATCGAGGCGTATTTCCGGGCGATTGCCGATGCCGTCGACGTTCCCGTCGTCATCTACACCAATCCCCAGTTCCAGCGTTCCGACCTGTCGCTCGACGTCATCGCGAGCCTCGCCGAGCATCCGCGCATCAACTACATCAAGGACGCTTCGACCAACACCGGCCGGCTGTTGTCGATCATCAATCGCTGCGGCGACGCCATCAAGGTGTTCGCGGCGTCCTCACACATTCCGGCCGCGGTGATGCTGATCGGCGGCAAGGGCTGGATGGCCGGGCCGGCCTGCATCATCCCGCGCCAGAGCGTCGAGCTCTACAATCTCTGCAAGGCGTCGTGCTGGGACGATGCGATGCTGCTGCAGAAGAAGCTGTGGCGCGTCAACGAGGCCTTCGCCCGCTTCAACCTCGCGGCCTGCATCAAGGCCGGCCTGTCGATCCAGGGCTACGACGTCGGCGATCCCGTGCCGCCGCAGGCCCCGCTCTCGCCCGAGCAGCGCAAGGTCGTCGAAGAGGTACTGCGCAGCCTGGGGTGAGCTAGCCCCGGCTTTGGCCCCCGCTCTCTCCTCATCGTCATTCCGGGGCAGCCCAAGGGCTGAGCCCGGAATCCATACTCCGCGACCTCTCGGGTGGGCAGACCGGGAGACATCGAGCCTCCAAACTACCGGTCGTGGTTATGGATTCCGGGCTCGCGCTGCGCGCGCCCCGGAATGACGGTTCGTCATGACGCATCAGCTTAAACACGTGTTGGCCACCGCAACGCCGATCCGCTAAGACCCTGCCAAATTCATTGAACTGACCAAGGACTGACGAATGAACATTCTTCCCAACAATATGCGGTTTGGTGCGGGGCAGCCCCTCAGGCGCCTGGAGGATCAGCGGCTGCTGACCGGGAAGGGGCAGTTCATCGACGACAAGGCGGAGGACGGCGCGCTGTGGCTCTACGTGCTGCGCTCCCCGCATGCGCATGCCAGGATCCTGTCGATCGACACCGCCGCCGCCCGCGAGATCGCGGGCGTGCAGGCGATTTACACCGGCGCGGACCTCGTCGCTGACGATGTCGGCACCATTCCGACCCTGGCAATCTTCAAGCGTCCCGACGGCAAGCCGATGACGGTGCCGCCGCGCCGCCTGCTTGCCCATGAGATTGTCCGCTTCACCGGCGAGGCGGTCGCCGCCGTGGTCGCGACCTCGCGCACGGTCGCGCAGGAGGCCGCGGAAGCGATCGTCGTCGATTACGAGGTGCTGCCGGCGGTGACCGATCCGGTGAAGGCGATCGAGCCCGGCGCGCCCGTCGTCTGGGCGGAGGCGCCCGACAACGTCGTCGCCGCGATGAGCTATGGCGATGCCGCCAAGGTCGAGGCGGCGTTCGCCGGCGCTGCGCACAAGGTCTCGCTCGACATCACCAGCCAGCGCCTGGTGCCCTCGGCGATGGAGCCGCGCTCGACCATCGCCGAGATCGAGAAGAAGACCGGCCGGCTGCTGCTGCACGTGCAGTCGCAGACCCCGGCCTCGACCCGCGACGTGCTGGCGGAAGCCGTGCTGAAGCGCCCGAAGGAGAGCGTGCGCGTGCTGGTGGGCGACATCGGCGGCGGCTTCGGCCAGAAGACCAACCTCTATCCTGAGGACGGCATCGTCGCCTATGCCGCCACCAAGCTTAACAAGAAGATCCGCTGGCGCGCCGAGCGCACCGACGAGTTCGTCGGCGGCACGCATGGCCGCGACCTCACCTCCACCGCCGAGTTCGCTTTGGACGCCAAGGGCAGGGTGCTGGCCTATCGCGTGCGCTCGATCGGCGCCACCGGCGCCTATTCGTCGGGCGCGGCCAACATCATCCCGCTGGTGCTCGGGCCATTCGTGCAGACCGGCGTCTATGATCTGCCGCTGGTGCATTTCGAGGTGAAGACCGTGATGACGCATACGGCGCCGGTCGGCGCCTATCGCGGTGCCGGACGCCCCGAGGCGGTGTTCATCGTCGAGCGGCTGTTCGATGCGGCCGCGCGCCAGATCGGGATCGATCCGCGCGCCATCCGCAAGACCAACTACATCAAGCCGGCGCAGCTCCCCTACACCAACGCCGTCGGCCAGGTGTATGATTCCGGCGCCTTCGCCCACATGCTGGAGCGCGCGTCCAAGCTTGCCGATTGGGACGGCTTCAACGCGCGCAAGCGCGAGGCGAAGAAGCGCGGCATGCTCTACGGCCGCGGCCTGACCAGCTACATCGAATGGACCGGCGGCCGCGCCCACACCGAGAAGGTATCGCTGCACGCGACCTCCGAGGGCCGCGTCATCCTGCATTCCGGCACCATGGCGATGGGGCAGGGCCTGCAGACCACCTATACGCAGATGATCTCCGATACGCTCGGCATTCCGCTGGACAAGATCGACGTCGTGCAGGGCGACACCGATCTCGCCACCGGCTTCGGCAGCGTCGGCTCGCGCTCGCTGTTCGTCGGCGGCACGGCGGTGGCGGTGTCGTCGAACGACCTCATCACCAAGGCGCGCGAGAAGGCGTCCAACCTGCTGGAGACCGCGGTCGAGGACATCGAGTATCGCGACGGCTTCCTCACCGTCGTCGGCACCGACCGCCGCATCAGCCTGTTCGACATCGCCGGGAAGGAGCAGGGCGCCAAGCTGTCGGTCGACAGCGAGGGCGAGGTCGACGGTCCGAGCTGGCCGAACGGCACGCATGTCTGCGAGGTCGAGATCGATCCGGAGACCGGCATCAGCCGCGTGGTGCGCTACACCACGGTCGACGACGTCGGCGTCGCGGTCAATCCGATGCTGGTGGCGGGCCAGATCCATGGCGGCGTCGCCCAGGGCATCGGCCAGGCGCTGTACGAGAACGTCGCCTACGATGCCGACGGCCAGCTCCTGACCGCCACCTATCAGGACTATTGCATCCCGCGCGCCGACGACGTGCCGCCGATCGTGGTCACGCTCGACGATTCCGCGCCGTGCAAGACCAACCCGCTGGGCGCCAAGGGCTGCGGCGAATCCGGCGCCATCGGCGGCCCGCCCTGCGTCACCAACGGCGTGATGGATGCGCTGTTCGAGCTCGGGATCACCAACCTGCAGACGCCGCTGACGCCGGAGAAGGTGTGGGCGGCGATCTCCGAGGCGAAGGCGGCAAAGGTCAAAGCGTCGGCCTGAGCGAGCGCGCGGGACGCTCCCGCGCCGGACGTGCTCCTGTTGCGTCGCTCAACGCGCCGATCTGCGCCGAGCTGTTCGGTGATGAGGGCGGCGAGGGTTACGCCCGCATCTGGTCGCGCCCCTGCATGCGCAGCGGCGACTGATCTTGCAGCTGCCGTCATAGCCCGCCATTCCGGGCCAGCCCGTCAGGGCTGAATCCGGAGTCTCGAGATTTTCGGTGCAATTGTGCATCTGAGGGGACGATGCTGTCGGATCTCCCCGCCGCGCCCGGCAAGACAACGATCTCATGCGAATCGCCGCGGCGCCGCGACCGACGATGATTGACCCAGATCAAGGTCGCCGACGCGCACTCGCCTCTAGATTGTATCCAACACAACGAGGAGCGCGACCATGCGGCGGTGTGCGGGCGTGATGAGCGTGGCGATGGCTTTGGCAATCGTCGCGTTTGGATCATCTCTGGCGGACGCGTGTTCGCGCGTCCTCTGGGCCGATAATGGTCAGGCCGTTGTCACCGGGCGCAACATGGATTGGCCCGAAGACATGCGCACCGATCTCTGGGCCTTCCCGCGCGGCCTTGCGCGCAAAGGCGAGAGCGGCGACGACAACGAACTGAGCTGGACGTCGAAATACGGCAGCGTCGGCGGGGCGGTTTATAACCTGGCGATCGCCGACGGCATGAATGAAAAAGGTCTTGTCGCCAACCTGCTGTGGCTCTCCGAGAGCGATTACGGAAAGCGCGATCTCAAGCGCCCCGGCCTCGCGCTGTCGCTCTGGGCGCAATACAACCTCGACAACTTTGCCACCGTTGCCGAGGCGGTGGCCGACATCGAAACCGGTCGCTATCAACTCATCGCCGCCGGCATGCCCGGATACGCGACGGCGACCGTGCATTTGTCGCTTTCGGACGCGACGGGCGATTCGGCGATCATCGAAATCGTCGATGGCGGCAAGGTGCGCGTTCATCACGACCGCCGCTATCTGGTCATGACGAACTCGCCGCCCTTCCCCGAGCAGCTCGCCAATCTGAAGAAATACCACGTCTTTGGCGGCACCGAAGCGCTGCCGGGGACGAGCGAAGCGGCCGACCGCTTCGTCCGCGCCGCCTATTACATCCAGAACCAGACCAAGCCGTCGGACACCCGCCAGACCGTGGCCCGCATGTTGTCCGTCATGCGCAACGTGGCGCAGCCTTTCGTGCGGCCAGACCCGAAGCGACCGGAGGCGTCGCATACGATCTGGCGCGCCGTCGCCGACTCGACCGACCGGCTCTATTTCTTCGAATCGACCCTCAGCCCGAACATCGTCTGGGTCAACTTGCCGCTGTTGGACCTTTCCGTCGGCGCTCCGATCCGCAAGCTCGACCTGTCCGGGGCGGACAGGGATCTGGTCGGCGAGGTGAGCAGCCAGTTCAAGCCGGCCGCGCCGCTGGAATTCAAGAAAGGCGGCTCCTGACAGGGCAGAGCCCTACGGACAGATACAACGTCATCTTTATATCCGCGTTGTGGCGCTCGCACGCCGCGCGACATGACTGCGGAGCGCTCGCCGTGAAGCCCTGCCACCGCACTGGGCTGGAAGCGCCGCGCCGTTTGTTAAGGACGGATTGTGGTGCATTGCTGCACTGAGGCTATGCGCCGGCGATGCTACCGCATTAGAGTATTCGTGCCACAACAGCACCTCTTGCTTTGGTCATGCCATGATCACGCACGACAGCGGCCCGGATTCCGACCGCAAGGTAAGGATTTCTCCGGTCAACTCGCACAATGAGTGGGATCCACTCGAGGAAGTGATTGTCGGAAGGCTCGAAGGCGCGACGATTCCATCCGCTCATCCGGTCGTCGCCTGTAACATTCCGGGAATGGCTGCACGGGCGCAAGCGCTGCTCGGGGGCTTCCGCTATCCAAGGATGATGATTGAACCGGCTCAGCGCGAGCTCGACGGCTTTATTGCGCTGTTGCAGTCGCTTGGCGTGGTGGTCACCCGGCCGGAACCGGCTGATTTCAAGAAGCGCTTCAGCACGCCCGAATGGTCTTCGCGCGGCTTCTGCAACTCCTGCCCGCGCGATAGCATGCTGGTGATCGGAGACGAAATCATTGAAACGCCTATGGCGTGGCCCAGCCGCTATTTCGAGACCCATTCCTTTCGTCCGGTCCTGAAGGACTATTTCCGTCGCGGCGCCCGCTGGACTGCCGCGCCGCGGCCGCAACTCACGGACGAACTGTATAACGCCGATTTCAGACGGCCCGAAAACGGTGAGCCGATGTCATATATTCTGACTGAATTCGAACCAGTGTTCGACGCTGCCGATTTCGTCCGCTGCGGGCGCGATCTGTTTGTAACCCTCAGCAATGTCACCAATGCATCCGGCATCGAATGGCTGCGCCGCCATCTCGGCGACGGCTATCGCATCCACGAGATCGAGAGCCGCTGTCGTAACCCGATGCACATAGACACGACCATTTTGCCGCTGGGGCCGGGCAGGCTTCTGATCAATCCCGAATACATCGACGTCAGCCGCCTCCCGGACATACTGAAGAAATGGGACATTCTCGTCGCTCCCGAGCCTGATCCGATCACCGATCGCTTGCTCAATATCACGTCGCTCTGCGGAAAATGGCTCAACATGAATGTACTGATGGTGGACGAAAAGCGCATCATCGTTGATCCGCATCATGTGCGAACGATGCGTGCGATCGAGCAATGGGGTTTCGAGCCGATCCCCTGCGAATTCCTGCATTACGCCGCATTTGGCGGAGCATTCCATTGCGCGACACTCGACATCAGGCGGCGCGGGACGCTCGAGAGCTATTTTTGAGGATTGGCACGCCTATCCGGACTCGAGGCGCAGTCCGACGATGCCAAGTACAATGAGACCAATCGAGGCGAGCCGGGTCGCGGTCGTCGGCTCGTCGAACAGATAGATTCCGAAGAGAGTGGCGACGGCGATGCTCGCGCCGGTCCACGCGGCGTAGGCCGTGCCCATCGGGATCGTCTTCACGGCGAGGCCAAGACAACCGACGCTGGCGCCCATAAAACCCACGGTGACCAGGATCGACGGCAGGCGCGAGAGACCTTCGGAATATTTGAGAGCGATCAGCCAACCCACCTCGCAAAGGCTGCCAATGAACAAGATCACCCAGGCCATGAGAGGTTCTCCCAAAAGATGGGCTTAACGATCCTCGACGGAGTTCGTGTCAGAATTCCACGGTCTCGCTATTCTGCCAACTCATTCCGCCAAGCCCTTACACTTTGCAAGTGCACGCTGGAAGGCTCCCGGCCTTCCCTGCGCGCTCTCGATCTTCGAAAGGGCATGTCGATCGCAAGACCCGGGCGTGATCCGCCGCGGGACGACGACGTCATGTCTGCTGCTGTTTGAGCTGTGAATCTGGACGTGCATCGACTGCCGTCGACCGATCGACCGGCAGCTCCAGTCGCACACTGAAGTCGCCTGCCACTCCGCTGAACCGCAGCCGGCCGCCATGGGCCTGCGCGACCTCGCTCGCAATGGCGAGGCCGAGGCCTGAGCCGTGGGAGCCGTCGCCCTTCTGGAACGGGGTCAGCAGGCGTTGCTGCGCGTCGGCTGCGATCCCAGGTCCGTCGTCCCAGACCATGATCGCGACATGTGCCGCCGCTCGCTCCACCGTCACCATCAGCCGGGTCCGCGCGCCATGCGCCAGCGCGTTGTGAATGAGATTGGCGAGCGCCTCGCGCAGGCTGATGGCGTCGGCGGCGAGCATCACCTCGTCCTCCGATGGCACGAAGCTGACGGAGACCTCGCGATCGAGAGAGAGCGGCACGCTCTGCGACAGCACCGATTTCGCCAGCGCGTTGATATCGACCGCGGCGAAGCGCGGTGCCTGGGCGCGGTGCTGGATCATGGCGTGATCGAGCAGTTGGCTGGTGAGGCGGGCGAGATCCGCGATGCGACCGCGCAGCCTGTCGAGCGCCTTCGGGTCCTTGGTCTGATCGCTCAGCAGCTCGACCTCGGCATCGATCGCCGCCAGCGGCGTGCGCAGCTGGTGGGTGGCGTCGGCGATGAAGCGCTGCATCAGCGCGATGCGCTCGGCGAGGCGCTGCATGAAACCGTCGATCGCGCCGACCAGCGCGCGCACCTCGCGCGGCGGCGTGATCGCGATCGGGCTGAGATCGTCCGGCCGTCGCTTGACGATCTCGGCCTCGATCCGCGTCAGCGGCGCGAACACCAGCCGCAGGCACAGCGCAGTCGCCACCAGCGCCAGCAGGCTCATCGCAGCGATCAGGCCGATCGCCTTGGAGGCGAGGTCCCAGGTCAGCGCGTCGCGGGCGCGCAGGGTCTGCGCCAGCACGATCTCGCTCCAGCCGTCGCCGGGCGCGCCGTCGAGCTTGCGCGCCACGGCCGCGATGCGCACCGCCTGGTCGCGATAGATGCCGTCGCGCAGCACGACGCCCTCACGCAGCGCCCTGGCGGGCGCGGTGACGGCGAGATCGTCATAGCCGGCGACGACGACGCCGCGCGGATCGGTGACGCGATAGAACACGAGGTCATAGGCCGACAATGTCGCAAACGCCGCCGCCGGCGGATCCAGCGTCACGACGCCACCCTGCATGTAGATGTTCTCGGCGATCTGCACGGCGCCGCCGGCGAGCAGCTTGTCATAGGCGTCGCGCGCGGCGGTGGCTGCATATTGCCAGGCGGCGAGGCTCAGCACGACGGCGCCGACGGCCAGGATCGCGCCGATCGCGATCAGCAGCCGCGCGCGCAGCGAGGTCCTGAGGTCACGAAGCGTGGAGCTGATAGCCAAGGCCGCGCTCGGTCTTGATCTCGACGGATGTCGCCGCCAGCTTGCGCCTGAGACGCGCGACGAACTGCTCGACGGCGTTGGGGCTCGGATCCTGGTCGAAGCTGAAGAGCTGCTCGACCAGCTCCTCCTTGGCGACGTAACGCCCAGGGCGTGCGGCGAGGATTTCCAGCACGGTCAGCTCGCGCCGCGTCAGGTCCAGCGGTTGGCCGGCGACGCTGGCGGTGCGCCCGGCGCGGTCGATCACCAGCGGCCCCAGGGTCAGCAGATTGTCGGACTGGCCGGCGGCCCGGCGCAGCAGCGCCCGCGCCCGCGCCTCCAGCTCGCGATAGTCGAACGGCTTGATCAGGTAGTCGTCGGCGCCGAGGTCGAGCGCGCCGATCCGGTCGTCGACCGCCGAGCGCGCGGTCAGCACCAGCACCGGCGTGCGCAGGCCGCGCTTGCGCAGGTGCTTGAGCACGGCAAAGCCGTCCATGTTCGGCAGCATCACGTCGAGCACGATAAGGTCATAGGTCTGCACCTCGATCAGCTCGCTCGCGGTGCGGCCGTCCTTTTCCCAGTCGACGGCATAGCCGATCCGTTCGAACCGGCTGGTCACGGCGGCGCCGATCTCGGGCGTGTCTTCCACCAGCAGGATGCGCAAGGTCTTGTTGTCCGCCTCGGAGTCAGGTTCGCGTCAGTCTCCTCCTCTATCACTTCGAATAAGGGCGCCGAAGTGCACCGAGCGAAATTTCGCATTGCAATATAAAGGAGGGGAGGACGATGACCGTCCATCAATCGCCATCTCAGTTCGAGCCGCTGCTCTCGGTCGAGGGCGTGACGCTCCAGTACAAGACGCCGGACACCTTGGTCACGGCGACCTACCGCGTCGACTTCAAGGTCTTCGATTCCGACCGTTTCGTGCTGCTCGGCCCCTCCGGCTGCGGCAAATCCACGCTTCTCAAGGCGATCGGCGGCTATCTGAAGCCGACCGAGGGCCGCATCCGCCTCAAGGGCCACGATGTCAGCGAGCCCGGCCCGGACCGCATGATGGTATTCCAGGAGTTCGACCAGCTGCTGCCGTGGAAGACGGTGCGCGAGAACGTCGTGTTCGCGCTGACCGCCAGCGGCCGGCTCGGCACCGCGGAAGCCAACGAGCGCGCCAAGTCCTATATCGACAAGGTCGGCCTCACCAAGTTCATCGACTCCTATCCGCATATGCTCTCCGGCGGCATGAAGCAGCGGGTCGCGATCGCCAGGGGCATGGCGATGGAGCCCGACGTGCTCTTGATGGACGAGCCGTTCGCCGCCTTGGACGCGCTGACCCGGCGCAAGATGCAGGACGAGCTGCTGCAGCTCTGGCAGGACACCCGCTTCACCGTGCTGTTCGTGACGCATTCGATCGAGGAGGCGATCAAGATCGGCTCCCGCATCCTGCTGCTGTCGCCGCATCCCGGCCGCGTCCGCGCCGAGCTCAACAGCGTGCCGCCGGGCACGATGGGCTCGCCCGAACAGGTCGCCCTCGAAGGGCGCATCAACGACATGCTGTTCGGCCAACACTGAGACGAGGAGAGCATCCATGAGCGAGACGCTGGCGCTGCGCCCCGAAATCGTCAATGCAGACACGCCCCTCGGCGACGTCAAGGTCGAGGCGAGCCTGTCCTGGCTGGAACGCATCTACCACGTCGGTGCGGTCCGCAAGGCCATCATCCTGGTGGCGCTCGCCGCGCTGTGGCAGGCCTATGGCCTGTGGCTCGGCAATCCCCTGTTGTTTCCGACCTTCACCGACACGCTCTCAGCCTTCTTCGAGAACATCGGCAACGGCATCATCCCTGCGCGCACCCTCGTGTCGCTGGAGACGCTGCTGATCGGCTACGGCATCGGCATCGCGCTGGCGGCCGTGCTGACCACGATCGCGATCGGCTCGCGGATCGGCGCCGACATGCTGGAGGCGCTGACCTCGATGTTCAATCCGCTGCCGGCGATCGCATTGCTGCCGCTGGCGCTGATCTGGTTCGGCCTCGGCAAGGGCAGCATCATCTTCGTGCTGGTGCATTCGGTGTTGTGGGCGATCGCGCTCAACACCCATTCCGGCTTCCGCTCGGTGTCGAACACCTTGCGCATGGTCGGCCTGAACTACGGCCTGCGCGGGTTGAAGCTGGTGCGCTTCATCCTGATCCCCGCCGCATTTCCGGCCATCCTCACCGGCCTGAAGGTGGGCTGGGCCTTCGCTTGGCGCACCCTGATCGCGGCCGAGCTGGTGTTCGGCGTGTCCTCGGGGTCCGGCGGCCTCGGCTGGTTCATCTTCGAGAACCGCAACCAGTTGGAGACGGCCAACGTCTTCGCCGGCCTGTTCACCGTGATCTTCATCGGCCTCGTCGTCGAGAACGTCGTGTTCGCGACCATCGAGCGCAAGACGGTGCGGCGCTGGGGCATGCAGCACTGAATTTCGAGTTATAAGCACAACAACAGGGAAGGAGACGACCATGTCCTGGAGCAAATCATTCACGGCCGCCGCGCTCGGCCTCACCGCGCTGCTCGGCGCCACCGGTGCTTCGCAGGCCGAGGTCAAGGAGATCAGGCTCTCCAAGGGCTACGGCATCCTCTATCTGCCGCTGATCGTGATGGAGGATCAGAAGCTGATGGAGAAGCAGGCGGAGAAGGCCGGGCTCGGTCCGTTCAAGGTTAACTGGCAGATGCTCGACGGCGGCAACATCATCAACGACGCGATGATGGCCGGCTCGCTCGACATCGCCGGCACCGGCGCCCCCGGCTTCATCACGCTGTGGGCCAAGGCCAAGGGCATTCCGGCGGTGGAGGTGGTCGGCGTCAGCGGCCTCAGCTCGACCTCGCTGTGGATGAATACCAACAATCCTGAGATCAAGTCGCTGAAGGATTTCAAGCCGAGCGACAAGATCGCCCTGCCGGGCATCAAGACCTCGCTGTCGGCGGTCATGCTGCAGATGATGGCGGCGCAGGAGTTCGGCAAGGAGAATTACGCCAAGCTCGATCCGATGACCGTCGGCCTGCCGCATCCGGAGGCGCTGGCGGCGCTCACCTCGGGCAAGACCGAGATCACGGCGCATTTCACCTCGCCGCCGTTCTCCTACATCGAGCTGAAGGATTCGAAGATTCGCCGCGTTGCCAATTCCGCCGACGTGCTCGGACGGATGACGATGGACGTGGTGTTCGCGCCCAAGCGCTTCGTCGACGCCAATCCCAAGGTCGTGCAGGCGTTCCTCGATGCGCTCGACGAGGCCTGCACGCTGATCGCCAACGACAAGGCTGCCGCAGCCGAGATCTATGCCCGCACCGCCAAGGTGAAGACCACCAAGGAGGACGTGCTGGAGATGCTGCAGGACAAGGACACCTGGTTCTCGTCGACGCCGGAGGGCGTGCTGAAGATCGCCGAGTTCATGCACGGCGTCGGCTCGATCAAGGTCAAACCGGCGAGCTGGCAGGACATGTTCGTGACCCAGCTACGCGACCGCAAGGGCAGTTGAGCGTAAGCGCCTATGGTGTCGTCCGGGGCGCGCGGATGCCCCGGAATGACGGGGTGTGTGGTTGGCGCAGGCCCATCATCCAGCCGCGAGTCCCGCTGCAAAGACGACATTGCCTCTCTCCGCCGGTCATTCCGCGCGAATGACCCGCATCCGCGGCAGACCCGGAACCTCCCTGAACCGACGCACCGGCCGCCGCGACCCATGTCCGGCGGCCGGCTGCCGTCATTGCGCCGTCGCCAAAGCTGTGCTGTGTGAAGGCGGTACAACCGGATGAAGAGGGGGACGCGCGATGCGGAGATTGCTGACCGTGCTGGCGGCACTGATGACGCTGAGCCTGACCAATTGCGGCTACAACGCCATCCAGACCAATGACGAGCAGGTCAAGGCGGCTTGGTCCGAGGTCGTCAACCAGTATCAACGCCGCGCCGACCTCGTGCCCAACCTGGTCAACAGCGTCAAGGGCTTTGCCCAGCAGGAGAAGGACGTGCTGCTCGGCGTCACCAACGCCCGCGCCAAGGTCGGCAGCGTGCAGGCCACGCCCGACGTCGTCAACGATCCCGCGGCGCTGCAGAAGTTCCAGGCGGCGCAGAGCGAACTGACCGGAGCATTGTCGCGGCTGCTGGTCGTCACCGAGAATTACCCCCAGCTCAAATCGGACGCGCTGTTCCGCGACCTGATGTCCCAGCTCGAAGGCACCGAGAACCGCATCACGGTGGCGCGCAACCGCTACATCAAGGCGGTGCAGGAGTACAACGTCGGCATCCGCACCTTCCCGAACAACCTGACCGCGATGGTCTTCGGCTACAAGGAAAAGGCCAACTTCACCGTCGAGAACGAGCGCGAGATATCGGTCGCGCCGAAGGTCGATTTCAACGCGCCGTCGCCTGCGCCGTCGAAATAGCCGGAGCAGGGAATCGTGCGCGCGCTGCCGGTCCTCAAGGCGCTGCTTGCGACGCTGTTCGTCTGCCTCGCGACGATCGTGCTGGCGGACGTCGCGGTGCCGCAGCTCACCGGCCGCGTCGTCGACCAGACCGGCACGCTGTCCTCCTCGGAGATCGCAGGCCTCACGCAGAAGCTGAAGGACCTGGAAACCCGCAAGGGCAGCCAGGTCGCGGTGCTGATCGTGCCGACGACGCAGCCGGAGACCATCGAGCAGTTTTCGCTCCGCGTCGCCGAGGCCTGGAAGATCGGGCGCAAGAAGGTCGACGACGGCGCGCTGCTGGTGATCGCCAAGAACGACCGCAAGCTGCGCATCGAGGTCGGCTACGGCCTCGAAGGCAGCCTCACCGACGTCACCGCGCGGCGCATCATCGACGAGGTCATCACGCCAAGATTTCGCAGCGGCGATTTCGCCGGCGGCATCGACGCCGGCGTCGACCGCATCATCGGCGTGATCAATGGCGAGAGTCTGCCGGTGCCGCAGCCGCAGGCCTCGCACGGCACGGATCTTGATATCGACACCATCTCCTCGTTCGCACCTGTCGCCTTCTTCGGTGCGATCTTTATTGGTGGCGCGCTGCGGGCCTTGTTCGGGCGGCTGCTGGGTTCGCTTGCGACCGGCGGCGCGCTGGGGATTCTGACCTGGGTGCTTGTGGGATCGACCACGCTTGCGCTGCTGTCCAGCGTGGCCGGCATCGTCATTGCCTTCATCGCCGGCGGCTTGTCCTCGTCGATGCCGACGTCGGGCGGGCGCCGCGGCAGCGGCTGGTCGAGCGGCTCGTCATCCGGCGGCTGGAGCAGCGGCAGCTCGAGCGACAGCGGCAGCTTCTCGGGCGGCGGCGGCAGTTTTGGTGGCGGCGGCGCCTCGGGCAACTGGTGAGGACGAGGCGCGCGACCATGAGCATCAGGCGGATCGGCCGGCATCTCCTGCATCATCACTGGCAGCTGAAGCGCATCTTCACGCCGGCTGTGCTGGCACGCATCGAGCAGGCGATCAAGGACGGCGAGCGCACCCATGCCGGCCAGCTTCGCTTCGTCGTCGAGGGCGCGCTCGACGGCCGGCCGTTGTGGCGCGACCAGCCGCCGCGCGAGCGCGCGCTGGACATCTTTTCCAACCTGCGGATCTGGGACACCGCGCACAACAACGGCGTCCTGATCTACCTGCTCTTGGCCGATCGCGACGTCGAGATCATCGCCGATCGCGGCATTCATCGACATGTCGGCGCCGAAGGCTGGGAGACGATCTGCCGCGCGATGGAAGCGGAGTTTCGCGCAGGCCGCTTTGAGCGGGGCGTGGTCGATGGCATTGCCGCGGTGTCACGCGAGCTCGCCAGGCACTACCCGCCGCATGCCGGCGATCCCAACGAGCTGCCCGACACACCAGTGGTGCTTTAGCTCCGATCATACCGGTCGCGCTCACTTGCCGGTCGCGCTCATCCTGGCTGGACGTGAGCGCGCACCCCTCTCGCCAATGATGCGGATGGAAAATACGTCCGCAACTCACGCCGTCGCAGCTCATGCGCCGTAGCGTTCCGCCATCGCCCGCGCCAGCTCGGCCATTTTCGCACGCAGCTCGGGCGGGTCGAGCACCTCGGCCTCGGGCCCGAAGCGCAGCAGCTCGCCGGCGGCATGCCACAGCGTCGTTCCGATCGGGATCGTCACGATGCGCCAGCCGTCGGCATCGGTGTCGTCGGCGAGGCGCGTGCGGGCGCGCACGTAAGGCTGGCTCCACACCTCCAGCAGCTTCACACCGAGCGCTGACAGGCGCACCGTCGCCTGCTTCGGATGCAGCTCCGCCTCCAGCCGCTCCGTCGCGGCGCGCCAATAGGCGGCGAGGTCAAAGTCTGCAGGTCGCGCGAAGCACTCGTCGGTCACGGCACAGTCGAGAATGCGCGCGACGCGATAGGTGCGCACGCTGCGCTCGACCTGCCCGGCGAGATACCAATTGCCGCCCTTCAGCACGAGGCCGAGCGGCGCGACGCGGCGGCGCTTCTCGGCACGCCAGGTCTGATAGCGGACGTCGACCATGACGTCGCGGAGCAGGGCGTCGGCAATGGCGCGCAGATGCGTCGGCTCCTCGGACTCGCCGAACCAGCCAGGCGCGTCGAGATGGAAGCGCGCCTGCATGCGGCCGGCATTGGCGCGCAGGCTTTGCGGCAGTGCCGCCACCAGCTTGGTCTGCGCCGCGCTCATCGCGCCATCGAGCCCGAGCGCGGCGGCGGGGCCCGGCAGGCCCGCCATGAACAGTGCGTCGGTTTCCGTCGGCGACAGCCCGTTCAGCCGCACGCGATAGCCGTCGAGCAGGCGGAATCCGCCTTCGGCGCCGCGCTCGGCATAGACCGGGATGCCCGCCGCGGCGAGCGCGTCGATGTCGCGATAGATCGTGCGCACCGAGACCTCGCAGGCGCCTGCGAGTTCGGGCGCCGTGACCTGTCCCTTGGCCTGCAAGGTGGTGAGGATGGAGAGCAGCCGGCTCGCGCGCATGCCCTTCTTTAAACATACCTGACACACCTTGTCAGGTATGGTGTGCGACAAGCCAGCACCGCAGCCGGCAATGGGAGGACACCATCATGACCGCCGACGACAAGATCACGCTGTATTACTCGCCGCAGACCCGCGCCGCCGGCACCCGCGTCCTGCTCGAGGAGCTGGGCGCGCCCTACGATCTGCATGTCCTCAACATGAAGGCGGGCGAGCAGCGCAAGCCGGAGTTCCTGGCCGTCAATCCGCTCGGCAAGGTGCCGACGATCGGACATCGCGGCCAGATCGTGACCGAGCAGGTCGCGATCTTCATCTATCTCGCCGATCTGTTTCCGCAAGCGGGCCTGACGCCGGCGCTCGATGATGCCATGCGCGGGCCCTATCTGCGCTGGATCGCCTATTACGGTGCGTCGTTCGAGCCCGCCGTGATCGACCATTTCATGAAGCGCGAACCGGCCCCGATCACGCAGTCACCCTATGCCGACTACGATACGATGCTGGGCGCGCTGGAGCAGCAGCTCGCCAAGGGGCCGTATCTCCTCGGCGAGCGCATGACCGCCGCCGACGTGTTGTGGGGCGTCGCCTTCAACTGGACCATGATGTTCGGCGTCGTGCCGCGCAAGGACGTGTTCGCGCGTTACGCCGAGCGCATCACCCAGCGTCCGGCGTTCCAGCGCGTCACCGCCGCGGATGCCGAGATGGCGGCCCAGCACGCGGCCGCCACCGGCGTTTGAGCGCCAGCATTGACGCAATCGAGCGAGGTCCCGCCGGCAACGGGACCTCACTGATGTGATTGCACGTTGTCCGGCAGGCGCAGCTCGCCAAATGCCGGGTTTCCCGCGGCGGCGTCGCTAGTTCAGGCTGATCCCCGTGAGCGGCGTGCCGTCGACGCCGTTGTTGCTGATTGCGTTGTTCTTGAAGGACGAGACGGAGCCGCCGCCGGTCTGGACGACGCCGTTGGAATTGCCCTGGATGACGGAATTTCCCAACGTCACGATGGCGCCGCTGCCGCTCGCCAGAACGCCGGTGTTGTTGAACTCGGAGGTCAGCCGGTCGAGAAACACGCCCATCCCCGGCTTTCCGGCCGGGACCGTGGCGGATATCCCGGCATTGCCATTTTCGATGGCCTTGGTGTTCGAGACGAGCACGCTGATCGCGCTGCTCGAATTCGCGGTCGAGACCGTGACGCCGAGCGCGGACGCCTTGAGCGAGGAGTCCGCGATCACCACCTGGGCCGCACCGGTCGGCGCGACCGAGATCGCGCTTTGCGAGAAGTTCTCGAAGGTACAGTTCTCGACGACGAGCTTTCGGCCGGCCAGGAAATTGACGCCATTGAGGCCGAGGGTCGTGCCGGCGCCGTTGATGCTCAAATTGCGCAGGATGATGACGTCGTTGGCGCCGGCATTCACGTTGTGCCGTTGGTCGCCGATGCCAGGATCGAGGCCATCGTCCCCCCGCCGTCGATCGTGATCGATTTGGTGATCGTGACGGCGCCGTAGCCGCCGGGATCGAGCACGTCGATCTCACCGCCCGCGGCGGTCTTCGAGATCGCTCCGGCGAAGGTCTTGCAGGGCGCCGTGCGGCTGCACGGGTTGACGTCGTCGCCGACGCCGGACACCCAGGTCCGCGTCGCCTGCGCGTGAGCCCCTGGCGAGGCAAGGATCAAAAACGCGGCGCACAAAAATCCGATCGAAGAAATGAGCTTTCGCATGAGCGCTCCCCTTGAAATGCTGGAAATGAAAAATAGCCCGAACGCAGAGTGTTAGTCTACGAAAGCAACCAGAGCGTTCATCGAAAACGGCGGGCTGTACGGGACATTATGCAATCGGTGGTTGCCGCTTCGGCCGGAGGTGATTTCGCTGACGGTGCACGCCTTCCATCTGTCGATTGCATTGCAGGACTACAACATTCGCGAGCCTGCAGTCGCCCATCGCCCACCCACCCGACGGGCAATTCCGGCAATCCGTCCATGCGCCAACTGCCCGTCGAGCCAGTTTGTCGCATGTGTGCCGCCTTGCGCCGTCGAGGCTGGGCAAGAATCCGAATTAGGGGGCTGAGAGGGCTCGGCGCGGTGCAATTTCGAGCCATGACTGCATCATGGTCCAGAACCGGATGAGGGCAAACGAAATCGCCTCCCATGCGCCCCTTGCCTTGCCAGAAGTGGCATGTAGAGCTGCAAGAGCCCATTCGGCGATGCGGGCGAGGAAGTCGTCGAAACCGAGAATGTTGAGGACGCGGGTGAGGTTGTAGGAGAGCGCCATCAGGCTCCATTCCCCGCGAACCTTGTCGAAGCCGCGGACAAGGAAGTGCTGATAGCCGGCGCGGCACTTGAGCGTGCCGAACGGGTGCTCGACGATGGCTGAGCGGCGGCGCATCAATCGGCCGGCCTGTTCGCTCGCCATCCTCTGGCGGTGACGATCCAGCACCTCTTCGTGCTCCCATCGAGAGACGCTGCGGCTTTTTGCCTTCGCAGAGAGACAAGACGCCTTGAGGAGGCAGATGCCGCAAGTCGCTACGGAGGCCAGGTAGCGGCGTTCCATCCTGCCGCTCGTATTCTTCCAGAGCTTCTTCGTTGGATGCAGCGCTTGGCCTGCGGGACACTGATAGGTGTCGGTTGCGGAATTGTAGGTGAAGTCACCTCGCGTGAAGCGACCGTGCTTCTTGCCATTGCCGTGATGCAGCGGGACATAGGCGGTGATGCCGTCATCCTCGCAAGCCTTGAGATCCCCGCTGTTGTAATAGCCGACATCCGCCAGTATCTGCAGCGCCTCGACCTGGAGGCCCTCCTTGGCCGCCTTCGCCATCATATGAAGGTGTCCTGTATCGCTGCGATTGACGACCTCGCTGGCGATGATCAGCTTATGCTTGTCGTCGACGACGCTCTGGACATTGTAGCCTGCGATCGTCTGGTCGCCCTTGCTCAGCAGCCGCGCATCGGGATCGGTCTTCGACACCTGTCCCTTGTCGCCTTTGTCCAGGTTCTCCAGATCGGACTGTGCGCGTTCACGCTTGGCCATCAGCTCCTTGATCTTGTCCCCGACATCGCCTCCATCCTTGTTGTCATCCTTGCCGTCGCCGGGCCGCTTGGCTTCCGTCGCGTCGTTGGTGTCGAGAGACTTGCCGTACGCCTCGATCTCCTCATCGAGCTTGGCGATCTGTTTGGCGAGCTTCCCGCGCGTGAAGATGCTGTCCTTGCTGGCATTGCCGTGGAACAGCGCGCCATCGACCGCGACCAGGGTCCCGCCGATCAGCCCGATCTCCTGCAGCAACAGGACGAAGCTACGGTTCGCCGCCTTCAAGGCAGCCCAGTTCTCCTTGCGGAAGTTCGCAATCGTCCGATAGCCGGGCTTCAGGTTCCTCAACAGCCAGATCAGCTCCAGATTGCGGCCGGCTTCACGCTCGAG
Source organism: Bradyrhizobium sp. SZCCHNS1050 (assembly GCF_032484785.1). Classification (NCBI taxonomy): domain Bacteria; kingdom Pseudomonadati; phylum Pseudomonadota; class Alphaproteobacteria; order Hyphomicrobiales; family Nitrobacteraceae; genus Bradyrhizobium; species Bradyrhizobium sp. SZCCHNS1050. The sequence continues at coordinate 3,805,731 of NZ_JAUETR010000001.1, forward strand.
CCGGCGCGACGATCTGATCTGGTTCAGATAACCATAGAGATAAAGCTTCAGCAGGTCCGCCGGATCGTACGGCGGCTGCCCGACACCCAATCCCCTCCGCTTGGCGTGGCGGAAGCCAAGCTTGGCAAGATCGAGGGCGTTGACGTAGCTGTCAATCGCACGAACCGGATTGTCCGGCCCGACATAATCCTCAATCCGAGGCGGAAGCAGGCTCTCTTGATCGCGGCTCTCGCCGCTCTTGAACGGCCGATTCGTCATGCCTCCAAATCTTACCGTGAACACTGAGTTCTTGCCCAGCCTCGTCGGGCAAATCACGACGATGATCCCGGCCATCCCGTTCGCGATGAGGAGGGGCGGCTCGGCCGATCGTCACGAGGCGTAGCAGCGGGGAGCGGTGGCCGTATCAGGCTTGGGGCTCTGCGCGAGCGGGCCGGCGAGCAAGCGAGGTACGGACGGTCAAGTCGTAGGGTCCTGGCATCCCGACGCCGATGCCAAGTTCGCATGCAGGCTTCGCCTCGTGCGGATGACGGTGACCAGAAAGCCCGGCGCACCGGGGAGACTACGAAGCAGCCGTAACACCATCGCGCAGGGAAGGCTGGGTCGCTCCGGCTGAACCTGTGGTTCCTGCCCCGTGCAATCTTTCCGCACGGGGGCCACGGGTGCCAGTCGGCACCCGGCCTTCCCTGCGCCCTCCGACTGACGAGGAGGGAATGATCGGCAAAGCTCGGGCGCAATCGCGCCGCGAGAGCGGCTCCGTTTGACGCCGCGTCGACCGCGCTGCGCCGCGTGCCGATCGAGCTTGCTGCCCCCGGGCGCGTCCGCCAGAGCTGAATAATCGGGCAACGTCCGCCACATCTGCTCCACTTTGTCGGCGCAAATCCGCCCCGTATGAATCCCTAAAACTCAGGTAAGCCTTCCAAAAGTAAGATTTTGGCAATCAATCGAACGCTAACTAAGGTTACCAAGTGCTCAACGTCATGCGGAGACTCTGAACGTGAGCGACCAAAAGCCCGAACGGGCCAGCCTTGGCGTGGCCGGTACCACTGGCAAGGCCAGTGCGAGTGTCGACCCGATGCCGAAGACATCCGCAGTCCCCGATGCAGTCGATCTGGCCGTGCCTGCGATCGCGACCGTCGCCCCGCCCATGATCGCGCCGGATCACGAAGCGCCGGCGGCTGACCGTCCGGGCATCGACCCGAAGGCGAAGATCGTGGAAGCGGTGACCGCGCCCGAGCCACAGCCGGAGGCCAGCCAGTCCGAGATCAAGACCGAGGTGATGGCCGACACCGAGATCGGGACGACCAAGGTCGAGCCGGTCAAGCCCGAGCAGGTCAAGGTCGAAACCCTCACGGCCGAGCAGGAAAAAATCGAGCCCTCCAAGATCGAAGCGGTGAAGCCGGAGCGAGCCAAACCCGAGCCCGCGCGGCTCGACCTGGTCAAGTCCGACAAGGGCAAATCCGACAAGGTCAAGCCGGAGCTGACCAAGCCCCAGGCGGTGGGGGGCAACGTTGCGGCGCCGGGCAAAGTCGAAGCTGCAGTAGCCTCGAGTGCTGCGAAACCTCCCTCGACGATCCTGGATCTGATCAGGACGGAGCCGGTCAAGTCGGACCCGATCAAGACGGCTGCGGCCGGTGAGCTCCTCAAGGTCGAGACACCAAAGCTGTCGATGCTCGCGGCCAATGCGCCGAAAGTCGGCCCGATGGCAGCGGCCGCGCCGAAGCCGGAGACGGCCATCAAGCCGGACGCGCCGATCAAGTCGGTGGCTGCCACCAAGACAGAAGCCGTCGTTCGGCCTGAGCCGGCTGCCAAGCCGGAGACTGTTGCCAAGTCGGATGCCAAACCGGATGCCAAGTCGGAGCCCGTTGCCAAGCAGGCATCCGCGGCCAAACCCGGGGCGTCCGCGACGCGCCCGGTCACGCCAGTCCAGGCGGATGCCGGACCGGCGACCAGGGCGGGTGCTTTTGCCGCGGTCGACAAGGCCGCGGCCTGGGCCAAAGCGAAGTTCAAGACCGAGCCCTTCAAGTTCAATGCGGCGTCCAAGCCGGCGGCCGCTGCCGCAACGGCGGCCAGCACGGCCGCTGCGGGAGCGACGCTGCCACCTCCGCAGCCGGGCCAGACCCCGCCGCCGCATGCCGTGAACGGCAGGCTCGGCCTACCGGCCATGGCTGCGATCCTGCTGCTGTCGATGGTTGTCGGCGGCGTTGCCGGTGGTCTGGTCACGGCCAAATTCGTCACGCGCTCCGGCGGCGGCGACGCGGCCGATGCGACGGCCGGCGAGGCTGCGGATTCCACGCTTGGCGCGACCGTGGCGCGAATCGACAATGATGTCGCCGCGCTGAAGGCGAGCCTCGACCAGACCAATCAGACGAGCCTCGTCGAGCTCAACAAGTCCGCGGAGCGTCTCGACCGGCTCGAGAAGATCCTCGGTGATCTGTCGACGAAATCGTCGGCCAAGCCGAGCGAGTTGCAGCGTCTGAGCGAGGCCGTGGACCGGCTGCGCGCCGCGCAGGCGTCCGCGACCGCGCAAGCCCCCGCGCGTGACAGCGCCGCGTCCGCGCCGCAGGCGGTGGGGGCGATCAATGCGGCGGCGCCGCCCGCGGGCGTGGCGAGCCGGGCCGACGCGGCCAGGACCACCGAGGCAGCCAGGACCGAAGCAGCAAGGGCAGAGGCGAGCCGGGCCGAGCCGGCCAGGGCGGAGACCGCTCGCCCCGAGCCGAACCGCACGGAGGCCACCAAGCCCAAGGTCGTCGAGGGCTGGGTGCTGCGCGACGTCGGTCGTGGCGGCGCGCTGATCGAGGGCCGCGGTGGCCTCTACGAGGTCTATGCCGGCGATCCCGTGCCGGGCCTCGGCAAGGTCGACGCGATTCGCAAGCAGGACGGTCGCTGGGTGGTCGTCACCACCAAGGGGCTTGTCGTCGCGCGCTGACGGACCATCTGTTTTTGGAGACGAATCTGGACGAGGCGCCTCACCGCGACGTGAGGCGCCTCGTCGCACAATTGTCCGAAGCCGCCCGCCTTTCGGCTATCTTCGAGGACTAGCAGGCCCTCAATTGCATGTTCGTGGAAGTGAGGAGGCGCGTCTTGCGACTGTCGGTATTCGGCCTTGTCATGCTGTGCTGCGGCCCGCTCGCTCATGCGGACGAGAGCCCGCCGGTCGAGCGCGGCGCCGCCATCCTCGAGCCGTTCGCGCTGCGTGAGCTCGACAACGGCGCGTTCGGCCTCGGGAAGATGCTTGCGCACGCCAGTGATGCGCCGCTGACCGACGCGGCGTTGTTTGCGCTGCCGTCGATGATGCCCGTACGCAAGGCGCTCGACACGGAGTTCGACCGCTACGTCGACAAGCACAAGACGACGTTGCCGAACGAGAGCATCGGCATCGGTACGTCCTACGCGTTCCAGCTGTTCGACCGCACTGTGCTCGATTCGCCCGATGCCCGCTTCGTGCTGGCCGGCGTCGTCAATCGCATGGATCGCGCCTTCGTCGATCCCGACCATTGCGGCGAGGTGCGGCTGCTGTACCGCCTGACGCGGACCACGCCGCCCGAGGCCAAAGATGGCGAGGTCGCCTCGCCGCGGCTGCCGATGACGCTCAACATCGTGCTCAAGGCGCGCAGCGATGCGGAGGCCAAGAGCAATTCGCCGAGTTGTGCCGAGATCGCCAAGCGGTGGCTGGCGACGTCCGATCTGCAACTGACCGGGCCTGAGCTTGCCGCGAAGCTGACGGCGCCGGACGGCCCGCTGGCGCTGATCAGGTCGGAGAACATCCATCGCATCGAGACCAACCTGCAGATCGCGCATGCGCCGAAATCGGCGATCCGCGATTTCCGCACCGACTACATGATGAAGGTGTTCGACTATCAGGCCGCGAGCGGGACGTTCGAGGAGGCGGTGCTGGAGGATCAGGTCGATCGCGACCGGCTGCTGGCGGATGCCGCGCTGGCGCGCGAGTTCAAGGCCTGGCTGCTCGACCCCGTCCATCTCGGTGAGCTCGACCGCGGCACCGCGGTGATCCCCGAGCAGTTCCTGGCCAAGGTTGCGGTGGCGCCGACCCCGGTCGGATTCGTCAATTCCGATCTGCTGCCGGCCTACGGGCTGGTGCAGGGGAGCGCGGCCGGGCAGGGCGCGGTGTTCACCGAGGCCGACGTGGTCGGTGCGCTGGAGAAGGCGGCCGCGCAGGGCATCGTGCTGCAGAACATCCGGTCGGTCGCGGGCTTCGAGCGACGCCTCAACGATTCGAGCTGCGGCGGCTGCCATCAGACCCGCGGCATCGGCGGCTTTCACTTTCCCGGCGTCGACTGGATGGCGGAGAAGCCGTCCAACACCGTCGTGGTGCCGGGCTCGCCGCACTTCTTCGGCGACCAGGTCCGCCGGCGCGACATCCTCACCGCCTTTGCCGAGGGGCGGACTCCGGATTTCTCGCGCGGCTTCGCCAGCCGCCCGCAATTGCGCGGCAGCGATGAGCTCGCCGGCACGGTCTACAACGACGGCTGGGGCGGGCATTGCTACGCGAGCCACGCCGCGGCCGCGGACAACGACAAGAGCTTCTCGACCTGGACCTGCGCCGCGAACCTGTCCTGTCAGACCGGCCCGGCGACGCGGTTCGGCATGTGCTTCATCGCGACGCGCTAGCTCAGGCCACCGCACCGCGCGCGCGCAGGTCGCGGATGGCCTCGTCGTCGAAGCCGGCGCTGCGCAGGATCTCGTCGCTGTGCTGGCCTATGCCGGGCGGCTTGCGCGGGGTGACCTTGCGCTGGCCGTCGATGAAGATCGGGCTGTTGACCGTCAGCATGGTGTCGTTCTCGAACGGCACCAGCACCTCGTTCTCGATCATCTGCCTGTCGTTTGGAATGTCGTCGAGAATCCCGACCACCCCGAACACGAGCCCGCTGCCGTCGAGGATCCGGCGCCATTCGGCCAGCGGCCTGGTCGCGAACACCGCGTCGAACTCGTGGATCAGTTCGACCGAGCGGGCGTGGCGATCGGCCTTGGTGACGAAGCGCGGATCGTCGATCAGCTCCTCTCGGCCAAGGCAGCGGGCGAGGATCGGCCACTGCTTCTCCTCATTGAGGAGCGAGAGCATGATCCAGCGGCCGTCCTGGCATTTGTAGTGATTGGCGACTGCGTTCAGCGCGCGTTCGCGCGGCCGCCGCTCGACGAAGGTCGCGCCGCAAAGCTTGGCCTGAGCAAGCACGGAGGCCGCCCAGACCCCGTTGGCCATCAGGTTGGAGGCGACGTGGCAGCCCTTGCCGGTCTTCTCGCGCTGGTAAAGCGCCGTGACGATCGCGCCATAGAACGCCATTGCGCAGGGGTGGTCGCCCATCCCGGCGACGGAGCGGGCGGGTGTCGTGCTCTCGTCGGCACGGACCAGGTCCATCAGTCCGGAGCGCGCCCAATAGGCATTGCTATCGAAGCCGGGTTTGTCGGCTTCCTCGCCTTTCTCGCCATACCCGGTAAACGACGCATAGATCAGCCGCGGATTGAGCGGCGCCAGCTTTTCGTGGGTGAGGCCGAGCTTGGCGCGGACCGACGGCGGGAAATTGGTGATGAAGACATCGGCTTCACTTACCAGCCGTTGCAGCACGGTCTGCGCTTCCGGCTTCGACAGGTCGAGTGCGAGGCTGCGCTTGTTGCGGGCTTCGAGATACCACGCGTAGTTATGCTCGCTGCGCGGATAGCCCGGCAGGTTCGGCAGGTTGCGGTAGGGATCGCCGGCGCCGGGCGGCTCGATCTTGATGACGTCAGCGCCGAAATCGGAAAGAACGGTGGCGGCTGCGGGGGCCGCGATGAAGCTCGCGCAGTCCAGCACCTTCAGGCCATGGAAAATGCCCTTGTCGTTCATGTTGCGTCGCTCCCGTCGCTTGTTTCCGCGCGCTGGAATTACGTTGACGGCGCGGTTCGAGGCGCATTTGACCCGGGTCGGGCGGGCGAGGCAATGGCGGGGAGGGAGCTGAAACTACAAACAAACGCAAAGATGTGATCAGGAGCGGGCACCGCTCCTGTCTATTTCGACGTGTCGACAATCATGCTGGTTTGGTGAGGGAAACGATCGCGCCGAAAAGCCGCGAGGCGGAATGGCGCGCCAATTGATCCGCTACACTTTCAGGTTCTCGGCCGAACTCCTGCCGCGGTTGGCAATCTCGTCGTACTCGATGGTCTGGCCCTCGTTGAGGGTCGCCAGCCCGGCCTTCTGCACTGCGGAGATGTGAACGAAAATGTCCTTGCCCCCGGCCGCGGGCTGGATGAAGCCATAGCCCTTGGTCGGGTTGAACCACTTGACCGTACCTTTAGCCATACGTCGCCTCCGCGGGACCAATCCGAGTACGAGCCGCGGTCCCCGCAAACCGTCAGGCCCGGAATTCGAGACTACTGCGGTTGTGACAGGCGTGATAGCGCAAACAGCGGGCGGTTTTGGCCCGAAATGATCGATATCGTGGCGACTTTGCGGCTTTTGACCGCAGTGCCACCGTTCCGCCAGTCACCGCGGACCCGCTGCAACCGTTCTCGGTATGACAGCGCAGGCTGCAAACAGGTTCAACGCAACTCGTCACGCAGCCGTCCCCTCGTCCGAGAGCATCGCGAGTTCAGCGGCGTCCATGGCCGTCCTGACGCGCATCGGCTCGGCGCGGCCGCGAATCTCGACCTCGCGCTCCGGCAGCACGTCGGAGCCGAGTCGCGCCCGCGCGTAGACCTCGTCCGAGATGATGACCTGGCAGCCGAGGGTCTTCGTCATGTCCTGCAGTCGTGATGCGACGTTGACGGCGTCGCCCAGCGCGGTGAACACCATGTGGTCGCGATAACCGATCTCGCCCACGATCACCTCGCCGCCGTGAATGCCGATGCCGAAGCGGATCGGGTCATGCAGATCATGGCTGAGGAACGCGTTCAGCTCGGCGATATTGGCCGCGATGTCACGCGCCGCCTGGATCGCCTGGCCGCAGGCGACATGTGAATCGGTGGCTAGTCCGAACAGCGCGAGCATACCGTCACCGACGAACTGATTGGGCTGCCCGCCATTCGCCAGCACGGCCTGGGAGACGGCGCTGAGGAAGCGGTTGACGATGAACACCACGTCGAACGGCAGCCGTTTCTCAGCGAGGCCGGTCGATCCACGCATGTCGACGAACAGGCTGACGAGGTAGCGCTCCTGCCCGATTCCGGCGCGCGAGCTGCCGCGCTCGCCGGGTGTCGGGTTCGGCATGAACAGTTGGAAGAATGAAAGATCGCCGGTGGGGCGCAACTGGCAGGCCAGCCTGACCGACGGGTCCGCCGCGCCGATCTGCGCGAGCACGAAGGCCTCGCGAGGCGAGGGCGGCGGCAGCGCGCCGGGATCTCCGATCACCCTGATGCGGCAGGTCGAGCAACGTGCGCGGCCGCCGCACATGCTGGCATGCGGTACGTTGTTGCGCAGACTGGCCTCGAGCACGGACAAACCCTTTGGCACCCGGATGGAGCGGCCATTGTTGTAGGATAGCGTGACCATGCCGCCACGTCGCTCATGGACTGCTCGCACGCCGCGCGCGGCGAGCGCCAAGCCGATCAGGCCGCCATAGCCGATCAGGAAGCCGTTCATGATGGTCTCCAGCACCGCCTGTTCAGATGGCGTGCCGGTCTGCCTCAACGAAAGATTTTCGGCGCGCCACTGCGGTGTTGCGTTGGCGGCGATGACGTCTCGGCCCCCACGATAGAAGCCGAGCAGCGCCAGCGCCGGGAGCAGCACGGCGCAGGCGAGCAGCCACGGCGCCGCGCGCTTGTAGAACGGCTTGAGCCGCAGCCAGAAGTGCAGCCCGATGCAGCCATGCGTCCATGACGTCAGCAGGGCTGCCGACATCAACCAGATCCGCCAGGACGGGCCGGTCCAATACGAGTACAGGACCTGCGGGTACAGCTTCTCCTGTCCGTACAGGGTCTGTCCGATGCGGACGCCGGCGATGTGGCTGAAGATCAGCGCCGGAATGCTTAGGCCGAGCAGCAGTTGCAGCGGCTCCATCGTGTTGCGGCTGAATTGCCGGCGCTGATAAAGCGCCCACACGCCGAGCCCGCCATGGGTAAGAGCGGCCGCATAGAACAGCACGGCGATCGGAAGAAACTGCCAGAACGCCACATGATAGGACACGCCCTCGGCGAGCGCCTGCAGCGAGATGTTGCCGAGCGCATGGTTGAAAAAATGACTGAGCAGGTAGCTGAAGAGTATGAAGCCGCAGATCAGCCGCACCTGCCGCACACCGATGCCGCGACAGGTCGACCGCAAACGATGGTAAATCGAAATGGTCATGTGGTCCGTATGATCTGGAGCCGCAATGCTAGAGATTTATTCCCTGTTGTCCTAGAGGGCTGGTGGCGGCGGTCATCCGGCGGCGCGAGCTGCGCGGGAACGTTGACTCGCCCGCCGGAGTCGGGGAAAAGCACCGCGTGACGGCCATTTCCCCAGGCATCGACAGCCCAAAGTCTCGATCCACGCGCGCTGCGTGGCTGATGGCTGCGGCCGTGATCGCAAGCATGACGATCATCCGCATCGTCTATGCCGGGACGCTCGATCTGCGCACCGACGAGGCCTATTACTGGACATGGTCGAAGGAGCTGCAGCTCTGCTTCCTCGATCATCCGCCCATGATCGCCTGGTTCATCCGGCTGGGCACTGCCCTGTTCGGCGATACCAATCTCGGCGTTCGCTTTGCCGGCATCCTCGCGATGGGGGTGACGCAGCTCCTGCTCGCCGACATCGTTCGCCGTACCACTCACGATATGCGGGCCGTGATCCTCGCGGTGCTGCTGCCCGAGGCCGCGCTCTACTATGGCCTGCTGATGGCCAAGGTGGCGCCGGACGTCGCGGCGATCCCGTTTGCACTCGCGATGATCTGGGCGCTGGTTTGCCTCGCCGAGAGCGATGACGGCCGCTGGTGGCTCGCGGCCGGCCTGTTCGGTGGACTGGCGTTGTTGTCCAAATTCACGGTGGTCATGCTGCTGCCGGGCGTGGCGGCGTTCCTGCTCGTTCCGGCCTGGCGCAGCCGCTGGCTTCTGAGTCCCTATCCATGGTGCGGAGCACTGATTGCGCTGGCCGTGTTCTCGCCGGTGCTGATCTGGAACGTACAGCACGACTGGGCCTCGTTCCGCTTCCAGTTCGTTCGCGCCACCGCGCCGCATGAGTTTTCGTTGCGGACGCTCGGCGATTATCTCGGATTGCAGTTCGGACAGGTCGGCTTCGTCCTGCTGCCGGTCACATTGTCGGCGCTGAGTTTCACGGCCTGGCGCGGCTATCGCACGCGTGAGCCGGTCGCGATCCTGCTGTCGACGGCGGTGCTGGTGCCGTTTCTCTACTTCCTCTGGAAATCGTTTACCTTGCGGATCGGCGACACCTGGCCGATGTTCATGTGGCCGATCGGGTTTGCGGCGGTCGCGATCAACATCGTCAAGCTGCCGCAGGACGGCGCGTCCGCCTGGTTCGTCCGATCGACCGTGCGCTGGGCGCGGATCGCCGTCGTTAGCGGCATTGCCATGGTGGTCCTGATCTTTCTCTACTACGTCGTCGCGCCGTGGAATTTTCTCGGGCGGGCCGATCCGATCGGCGCCGAGGCGGGCTATCAGCAGGTGGCGGCACGCGCCGAGCAGGAACTGGCAAGCACCGGCGCCACCTGGATCGCGACCTCCGACTATCGCACCTATGCGATGATGCGGTGGTTCTTTCGCGGCCGCGTGCCGGTGGTCCAGATCAACGAGCGGGCCCGCTTCATCGGCTTCCGTGATCCCGGCATGGACCTGATCGCGGGACATGCCGGCCTCTATGTCGTGCGCGAGCCGGACAATACCGGCCCGCTGCTGTCGGACACGACCGCGCACCGCGAGCCGCTCGGACACGTCGAGCGGAGCTGGCGCGGCCGCGTCATGGACAGTTACGCGTTCGGCAGGCTGACGGGCTGGACTCCCGAACTGGCGCCGCCACCGGACTCGCCCTTGTACCAATGGCGCTGGCTCGCCGGTGGGTTCGATTCCACGCTGCGGGCCTGAGCCTCATTCCCGGTCGTCCTGCTTGCGCAGCAGATCCTTGGCGAGATCCGCCAGCGCCGGCCGCGGCAGCGCGGCGAACGGCATCGGCCGCGTCACGTCGATGGCCGCGAGGCCGAGCCGCGCCGTGAGCAGTCCGTTGAGCACGCCTTCGCCGAGGCGCTGCGACAGTTTTGCCGCGATGCCATGGCCCAGTACCTGCTGGATCAGGCTGTCGCTCGCGGCCATGCCGCCGGTGATGGCGAGATGCGCGACGACATGGCGCAACAGGCTGATCATGCCAAGCGCGCCGGGACGGCCGCCATAGAGCCGCGCGAGCTGCCGGATCATCCGCAAGCTTGCCACGAAGACGAACAGCACGTCGATCAGCGCGCGCGGGCTCACGGCCGTGACCACGGAAACCCGTTGCGCCGCAACCGACACCAGACGCCGCGCCTCGCTGTCGAGTGGCGCCATCAGCTCGCGCTCGGCAAGCTTGATCATGTCGCCGCCGTCGATGATGTCGTCGGCGTGGCCGGCGAGCGCGGCACGCGGACGCGCCAGGCGGGGATTGGCATGTGCGATCCGCAACAGCTCGGCGACCACTTCGCGGCTCTCGGCACGATCGTCGGACAGCAGCACCGCGGCCGCGCGCTGGTGCAGCTTCTCGATGGTGGCGAGACGCACCAGCCCGTAAGTCTCTCGGGCAATGACGGCCGCCAATGCGATCGCGGCTGCGGCCGCGAACCCCGCGCCGACATAGCCGAGGGCCTCGCTGCGTGCGAACAGATCCTCGATCAGTCTGACGACGCCGAGGCCGAGGCCGAGCAGGACGAGGCCTGCGACCGAGCCCCAGAAAAGTGCGCCCCAGCCGAAGCTGCGCCGCGTCGGCAGGACGGTCTCGACCGGCACCGGCAATTGCGCCGGATCAGCCTCCGGCGTGATCTGGATGGTGCCGCGGCCCGGCCGGGCGGCCTCTTCGGCATCGACCACGACGACGTCGGGATCATCGAGCCGGAAGGTCTGGGGACGACGATGCTTGGCGCGTTCGCTCATTGCAGCCGGTCTCCGATCAGGAACTGAAGGGCGCGGTCCATGCGGATATGGGGCAAAGCGGGCTCGCCGCCAGGATCGGGGGCCAGCAAAGGCGGACGGAAGCGAAGAAAGCGGAAGTCGGTGCCGTCGGCGGCAGCGCTCGACAGGCCGCGATAGGCGCCGCCCTTGAACAGCTCCTCCGCATCGGCCGGCAGCTCGCCCGGAAAGGTTGCCACCTCGGTGTCGCCGTCGAAGATCTCGCCATTGGCGCTTTCGCCGGCCGCCGGCGTGCCGAGCAGCGACGGCAGCTTCTCGCGGCCGCGGGCGACCAGCGCCTCGCGCGTCGCCCTGACGGCGGCCAGCGCCACCACGTCGATTGCGGCGCCCGTGCTCTCGGCTCGGGCCACCGCGCGGTTGACCGCGCGCCGCAGCACGGCTTCGAGCCGGTCGTGGCTGGTGTGATGCAGATGGTCGGCCTTGGTCGCCGCGAACAGGATGCGGTCGATGCGCGGCCGAAACAGCGCCGTCAGCATGTTTCCGCGTCCGACGCGGAAGCAATCGAGAATGCCGGTCAGCGCGGCCTCGAGATCGTGCAGCGCCTCGGGGCCCGCATTGAACGCCGCCAGCGCGTCGACCAGCACGATCTGGCGATCGAGCCGGGCGAAATGGTCGCGAAAGAACGGCCTGACGACGATGTCCTTGTAGGACTCGTAGCGGCGCGCCATCATCGCCCATAGCGAGCCGGCCGGCGCCTGGCCGTCGGCCGGGACATCGAGCGGCGCGAAGGTCAGCGCCGGCGAGCCCGCGAGATTGCCCGGCATCAGGAAGCGGCCGGGCGGCAGCAGGCTCATGGCGAAGCGCTCGTCGCGGCAGGCACGCAAGTAGTCGGTGAACAGCCGTGCGGCCTCGAGTGTCGCCGACTCGTCCTCGCGGCCTTCGGGGGCGAGCGTCGCCAGATGCGCGTGCCAGTCCTTGGCGACATGCGCGCGCGGCTCGCTGCGCGACAGCGCGAGGCTTTCCCGCGCCCACTGCTCATAGCTCTTGTTCAGCAGCGGCAGGTCGAGCAGCCATTCGCCGGGATAGTCGACGATGTCGAGCGTGAGCGTCCGCTCGGCGCCGTTGGCGCGCTGGAATTCGATCACCAGCCTGAGCTCGCTGATGTCGACGGTCGAGCTTGGCCAGCGCCGCTCGGCGACGAGCGCCCGCAAATGGCTCTCATAGGCAAAGCGCGGCACGCCGTCGTCGGGTTGCGGCGTCAGATATGCGCGGGCGATGCGGCCCGATGCCAAGGCCTCGAACACCGGCATGCGCCCGCCGCGCACGAGGTCATGAATCAGCGCGGTGATGAACACGGTCTTGCCGGCCCGTGACAGCCCGGTGACGCCAAGGCGGATGGTCGGGTTGAGGAAGCTCTCGCCATAATCAAGCAGGGCACGGGCCGACAGCCGCGCTTCCTCGACGAGTTCGGAAAAGGTCACCATGGGAGGAGGGGAATTCGCCAGTTGAAAAGGGCGTGAGCGATTTTTGACAGGTGGCGATGCAAAACGCCGGATTCAAGCTCACAATTCCGGCCCGTTTCCGGATAGAACCAGACTTTGAACGGAACGTTGACCACTGGAAACCATAATCCTTCCGGCACAATTGTCCCGGAAAACCGGCACCAGGTTCTGACATGACCGTATTTCAACTGAAGCAGTTCGCCTCGACCTCCGTCCATGCCGCCACCGGCGCGATGCGTTGGAACTACGACAAGGTCGAGATGATCGCGGACGGCGTCGTCCACGTCGTCGGCATCGCCGCCGGCCTGGTCGCCGCAACCGTGCTCGTCGTGCTGACCTCGATCTATGCCAGCGCCGTCGACATCGTGGTGGTGTCGATCTACGTCGCGGGACTGCTCTCGATGCTGACGCTGTCGGCAACCTATAATCTGTGGCCGGTGTCGCCGACCAAATGGGTGCTGCGCCGCTTTGACCACTCCGCCATCTATGTGCTGATCGCAGCCACCTATACGCCGTTCATCGCCGCCCTGAAGGATACGGTGTTCTCGGCCGCGCTGCTGCTCGGGGTCTGGGGCGTCGCCATCTTCGGCATCGTGCTGAAGCTGCGCTGGCCGGGCCGCTTCGACGCGCTCTCGATCGGGCTGTATCTCGCGCTCGGCTGGAGCGGCGTCATGATGTACGACCGGGTGATCTCGGTGATGCCGCCCTCGGTCCTGGCCTTCGTGCTCACCGGCGGCATCCTCTACAGCCTCGGCGTCATCTTCCATTCGTGGCGGCGCTTGCGCTTCCAGAACGCGATCTGGCATGGTTTCGTGTTGCTGGGCGCCGGCTTTCATTATACCGCAGTGCTCGACCTGGTCTTGACCTAGAAAATTCCACGAGGAGGGCTTTGCATGCAGGTGACCGGCAAGATTGTTGTGGTCACCGGCGGAGCCCGCGGCATCGGCAAGGCGCTGTGCGAGGCCTTCGCGGCCGCCGGTGCGGCCAAGGTGATCGTAGCCGATCTCGACGAAACCGGCGCCAAGGCCGTCGCTGGTGGCATCGGCGGCGCCGCCTTCAGATGCGACGTCTCCCAGGAAGCCGACATCCGGCACGTGATCGAGGAAACCGAGCGGCAGTTCGGGCCCATTGCGCTGTTCTGCTCCAATGCCGGCATTGGCGGCGGCTTCGACCCGCTGTCGGTCAATGTCGGCGGCACCTCCGACGAGCCGTGGGCGCGCAGTTGGGCCATTCACGTGATGGCGCATGTCTACGCGGCGCGGCATCTGATCCCGCGCTACAAGGCGCGCGGCGGCGGCTATTTCCTCAACACGATCTCCGCGGCCGGCCTGCTGTCGCAGGTCGGCAGCGCGCCTTACTCCACCACCAAGCATGCCGCGGTGGGATTTGCGGAGAATCTCGCGATCTCGCACAAGGCCGACAACATCAAGGTCTCGATCCTGTGCCCGCAGGGCGTCGACACCGACATGCTGCGATCGATTCCGAAGGGCCCGCAATCCGGCGACGGCGATCTGAGCCCTGAGCAGGTCGCGCAGGACGTGCTGAAAGGCCTTGCCGAGGAGAGCTTCCTGATCCTGCCGCATCCGCAGGTCCTCGGCTACATGCGCAAGAAGACCGAGAATTACGACCGCTGGCTCGGCGGCATGGCGAAGATCCAGGCAAAGATGCGCGAGGAGTTCGGGAAGTAGGTCTGCGACCATCGTCGGTCGACGTGACGGCGCCCGGCCTCAACGCCCTCCGCGGTCGTCCCCGCGACCACGGAGACCCATAGTCCCAGGGTGCAGTTCGAGCCACGCGCGTCGACCATCTCGCCCGAGGTTTTCGACCGCGGCGTATGGATCCGGCGTTCGCCGGAATGACGCTAAGGAGAGATCGTGCGGACATCATGGGCAGCGGACTTGATCCGACATCGATAGACATCATTGCGCCTTCTCGCGGCACATCATGCCCGAGCTGTACAGTTGACTTGTCCCTTCAAGATTCGAAGGGCGCAGGGAATGCCGGGTGAAGGCCTCACCCATGGCCCGCCTGCAGCAAAAAATGCAGGCGGCAGGTACCACAGGTGCAGCCGATCACCGGCATTCCCTGCGCGATGGTCTTCACGCTTATACGCAGTCTCCCTGGTGCGCCGGGCTGTTGGCCACCATTGTCCGCGCGGTGCATCAGCGCCATCGCGAACGAAACACCAGCATCGGGGTGTCAGGACGCTGCGACTTCACGTCCGCGGCCACGCCGTTCGTCCGCGTAGCAAGCTACGCTGCGGCATGGCCACGGCCATCGCATCCCGCCTCGCGTGTCGTGACGATCGCGCGCAACGCCCCTCCGTGGTGAGGCGGGATGCGCGGAAAGATCGTCCTGATTTGCCCGACGAGGCTGGGCAAGAACTCAGTGTTCACGGTAAGATTTGGAGGCATGACGAATCGGCCGTTCAAGAGCGGCGAGAGCCGCGATCAAGAGAGCCTGCTTCCGCCTCGGATTGAGGATTATGTCGGGCCGGACAATCCGGTTCGTGCGATTGACAGCTACGTCAACGCCCTCGATCTTGCCAAGCTTGGCTTCCGCCACGCCAAGCGGAGGGGATTGGGTGTCGGGCAGCCGCCGTACGATCCGGCGGACCTGCTGAAGCTTTATCTCTATGGTTATCTGAACCAGATCAGATCGTCGCGCCGGCTCGAGCGTGAAGCCGGCCGCAATCTGGAGCTGATCTGGCTGTTGAGGAACCTGAAGCCCGGCTATCGGACGATTGCGAACTTCCGCAAGGAGAACTGGGCTGCCTTGAAGGCGGCGAACCGTAGCTTCGTCCTGTTGCTGCAGGAGATCGGGCTG
Source organism: Bradyrhizobium sp. SZCCHNS1050 (assembly GCF_032484785.1). Taxonomy (NCBI): domain Bacteria; kingdom Pseudomonadati; phylum Pseudomonadota; class Alphaproteobacteria; order Hyphomicrobiales; family Nitrobacteraceae; genus Bradyrhizobium; species Bradyrhizobium sp. SZCCHNS1050. Next base: position 3,821,069 of record NZ_JAUETR010000001.1, read on the forward strand.
ATCGGCGGGACCCTGGTCGCGGTCGATGGCGCGCTGTTCCACGGCAATGCCAGCAAGGACAGCATCTTCACGCGCGGGAAGCTCGCCAAACAGATCGCCAAGCTCGATGAGGAGATCGAGGCGTACGGCAAGTCTCTCGACACCAACGACGCGACGGAAGCCAAGCGGCCCGGCGACGGCAAGGATGACAACAAGGATGGAGGCGATGTCGGGGACAAGATCAAGGAGCTGATGGCCAAGCGTGAACGCGCACAGTCCGATCTGGAGAACCTGGACAAAGGCGACAAGGGACAGGTGTCGAAGACCGATCCCGATGCGCGGCTGCTGAGCAAGGGCGACCAGACGATCGCAGGCTACAATGTCCAGAGCGTCGTCGACGACAAGCATAAGCTGATCATCGCCAGCGAGGTCGTCAATCGCAGCGATACAGGACACCTTCATATGATGGCGAAGGCGGCCAAGGAGGGCCTCCAGGTCGAGGCGCTGCAGATACTGGCGGATGTCGGCTATTACAACAGCGGGGATCTCAAGGCTTGCGAGGATGACGGCATCACCGCCTATGTCCCGCTGCATCACGGCAATGGCAAGAAGCACGGTCGCTTCACGCGAGGTGACTTCACCTACAATTCCGCAACCGACACCTATCAGTGTCCCGCAGGCCAAGCGCTGCATCCAACGAAGAAGCTCTGGAAGAATACGAGCGGCAGGATGGAACGCCGCTACCTGGCCTCCGTAGCGACTTGCGGCATCTGCCTCCTCAAGGCGTCTTGTCTCTCTGCGAAGGCAAAAAGCCGCAGCGTCTCTCGATGGGAGCACGAAGAGGTGCTGGATCGTCACCGCCAGAGGATGGCGAGCGAACAGGCCGGCCGATTGATGCGCCGCCGCTCAGCCATCGTCGAGCACCCGTTCGGCACGCTCAAGTGCCGCGCCGGCTATCAGCACTTCCTTGTCCGCGGCTTCGACAAGGTTCGCGGGGAATGGAGCCTGATGGCGCTCTCCTACAACCTCACCCGCGTCCTCAACATTCTCGGTTTCGACGACTTCCTCGCCCGCATCGCCGAATGGGCTCTTGCAGCTCTACATGCCACTTCTGGCAAGGCAAGGGGCGCATGGGAGGCGATTTCGTTTGCCCTCATCCGGTTCTGGACCATGATGCAGTCATGGCTCGAAATTGCACCGCGCCGAGCCCTCTCAGCCCCCTAATTCGGATTCTTGCCCAGCCTCGACGGCGCAAGGCCGCATGCTGCGGCATTTCAACACGACGGGCAGTTTCGTCATGGTGTGTATGCGCAATCTGCCCGTCGGGCGCCCTCATGGCTCCGACGGTTGCATGTCCTGCTCTGCCGCGCGCCAGGCTTCGAGCGCGCGGGCGTACAGCAACAGGCCCTCGCGCACCGTGCGCCGCTCGGTCTTCGACAGGGCCGACAGGGCGCCGCGGACCTGCTGGCGGCCGAAGGCGTGCAGCGTGGCCACCCTCTTCCGTCCCTTCGCGGTGAGGCAGAGCGGCTTGATGCGGGCGTCGCCGGAATCGATTGTCTCCTGCAACTCGCCGCTGTCGATCAGCTTGCGGACCATGCGGCTGACGCCGGATTTTTCCAGGTGCAGGACCGCGCCGAGCTGCATCGCGGTGAGACGCGTCGCCCTACGTCGTCGGCCACGTCCTGGCGGCCGACGGCGGCTTCCTCGCGGTCTGAATCTGAAAGGCGTCGGCTGTCGCCGATGGCGCAAGGCCCGCGATCGCCGAGCGGTCTCGGACGCGAGCGATCGTGGTCGAAACAGCTTCATGCTGAAGTCGGAATTTCGCCAGCTTCCGCGAAGCCGCGCAGCGATCGTCACCGTTTCAACTAATTAGTGCTTTCTACGAACGCGAAGATGCTTAGGCGCCGCTCCGCGGCGGCTCGTTGCGAACAGCTCTCAATCTCGCCTGAAATGTTCCCAGCTCGGCAAAACTTCCGCCGACGTTTGCCGGCTATCTCCAAGGCAAGGGGCTTCGTCGCGTGCATGCGCTGCGTATTCATCGCGACGGCGCCCTGACCCGACCTCGTCGCGTGATATTGGCATACCCCGGCATTTGCTTTGCAGGCTCATTCACCACACAAGACCGGCGCGTTCGCGGTGCGGACCAAGCGGCTCATGGTGACGCGATCCCACCGCGGGGTCACGCTCGCGCTCGTCGAGGTGCTGCTGCTGACCGTGATGGTGGTGGACGGCGCGTCCGCGCAGCAGACCATCAAGGCCAAGCCGACGGACGTCGTCCCGGGACGCGCCGACCGGCTGTTCTTTCGTCACGTGACGGCGCGCAGCATCTACTACAACGTTCCGCGGATCACCAACGACAGCCGGACGCTGATGATGCGCCAGGACCCGCGTGGCGTGAGCGCATTGCTGCGTCCGGTGCGCGAGGCCGGTGCGCCGTCGCTGGCCGCGCCGGGCAGGCCCGGCGCGCCGGTAGGCAGCTTCGGATTCTCCGCGTTTCAGCCCGCCCGTGGCGCGCGCGTGGCCACGGCCGAGCCGGCGGGAGACGCTCAACGCGCCGCGCCGCAACCGGCTGCGCGGCAGATCGCGGCAAAGCCCGCGGCAGCCGCCGAGGCGCCGCCGGCCAAGCCAGACGAGACCGTGGCAACCGCCCAGCCCGCGGCCGTGCTGCGCAACCGTGACGTTCTTCCCGATCGCAACCTGAATACGGTGAAGCCGCAGCCGGTGACCGCCGACGCGAAGCCCTATGATCCGACGGGCGTGACGGTCGGGTCGTTCCTGGTGAAACCGGCCGTCGAGATCCAGGCCGGTTATGACACCAATCCCACGCGGCGCAACGGCGGGCAGGGCTCACCGGTCGCCATCGTGGCGACGGAGGTCGCGGTCCGCTCGCAATGGGAGCGGCATCAGCTCAACGCCGATTTCCGCGGCGCCTACACCGAGGACAGCAACGTCCGCTCGCTCAGTCATCCGACGTTCGAGGCGCGGGCGCAAGGACGCTACGACGTCACCGAGGGCACCGCGATCACCGGCGAGGCGCGTTTCGTCAACGATGCATTGGCGCTTCCGGGGGCGCTCAAGCTGCCGCGCGCCACGACGTTCGGCGGCAGCGCCGGCGTGCTGCAGAAGATCGGTCCCGCCGAGATCGCATTCAAGGGATCGGCCGACCGCGTCATGTTCAACGACGCGCTGATCTTGGCCAACGTGCCGTTGCGGACGCAGGACCGCAACTACACCCAGCCGGGCGCGCAGGTCCGCGTCACCTATGTGCTCACGCCGAACATCTCGCCGTTCGTCGACATGAGCTTCGATCGGCGCAACCACGATCTGCAGGTCGACTTCAACGGCCAGCGCCGCGATTCCAGCGGCATCACCGCGCGCGGCGGCGCCGTCGTCAACATGGGATCGCTGACCGGCGAGGCCTCGGTCGGCTATCTCTCGCGCCGCATGGACTCGCCGCTGATGCCGAACATCAACGGCGTGATCGCGGATGCGACGCTCGCTTGGGCCGCGACCGACGCCACGACGTTCGTGCTGGTGGCGCGCTCGCAGGCCTCGGAGACGCCGGCGATGAACGTCTCGGGCATCCTGTCGCGCGACGTGATCCTGCAGATGGACCATCAGTTCGAGCCGTGGCTGATCGGAACGCTGCGCGGCGGCTACGGCCAGGATCAGTTCGTCGGCATCGGCCGCGTCGACCAGCGCATGTTCGTCGCCGCCGGCGGCACCTACAAGATGAACCGCAACGTTCAGCTCAAGAGCGAGGTCCGGACCGAATGGACCCGCTCCAACATCGCTCTCAACAACTTCATGACGGTGGTCGGCGTCGTCGGCGTGCGATTCCAATATTGAGCAGCGGCCGGGTCCGGTGGCGCACCTTCGCCGCCCTGCATCTCCGCCGTCGTCCCGGGCAAGCCGCGCGACAGCGCGGGTGCGACGCCGACGGGGACCCAGACGCCGCGACGGATGTCTGACCGGATTGCGAACGACGCGGCTGGTCTGCATCGACCACAAGCGGCTGGTCTGTCGCGCTCAAAAGAAAAGCCCCGCAGGGGACGGGGCTTGAAGGCAATGCATGCCGGTCGGGTGGGGGGGGACCCGGGCGTCTCACGCGGCGGGATGAGGTCAGGTCGCCGACGCGTGGGTCGTCCCGGATTGGTTCGGCATGCGGCTGGTGATGGTCTTGTTATCGTTATCCGTGTCCGCGCCGCCCGGCGTAAGCCGACAGGCGGCGCGGAGCGCAGCGGTCTCACTGTTCGAGCGCGGCCAGGGCAGCGTTGCCGATCTGCTGCGCCTCGGCCCAGGCGGCCTGGGTGGCCTGCTGGGCGGCGGTGTAGCCGGCCTGGATCTGCTGCTGAGCCGCGGCCCGCAGCGCCTGCTCCTGCTGCTCGCCGGTCTCGCGGGCCTGGGTCAGGGCCTGATTGTCGGCATTCAGCGTCGCATTGGCCTGGTTGAAGGCGTTGGCGGTGGTCTGCGCCTTGGCCTGGGCCGCCGCCAGTGCGGCCTGGTTGGCCGCATTGTTGGCGCGTTCGAGGACCTCGGCGGCCTCCTGTGCGTCCTGCTTGGCCTGCTGCGCGGCCTGACGCGCCTGCTCCAGCGCCTGCCGGTCGGCGTTCACCTTCTGCTCGGCCGCTTCCACCGTCGCATCGATCGTGCCGATCTTCTGGTTCAGCGCGGCCTCGACCGTCTTCTGGTTCTGGGTCGCAGCCGCCTGCGCGGCCTGGGTCTTCTGCTGGGCGACCGCGCGTGCCTGCTCGCCGGTCTTCAACGCCGCCTGCAGCGCGGCCTGCTCGGCGGCTTCCTGGGCCGCCTGGTTCTGCTGATTGTTGTTATTGTTGTTGCCGTTGCCGGCCGCCGCTCCGCCATTGTTGGCATTGCCGCCATTGTTGGCGTTGCCGGCCGCCTGGCCGGCCTGCTGGGCCGCCTTGCCGGCGGCCTCGGCCGTCTCGCGCGCGGTGTCCTTGGCGGCGTTGGCGGCTTCCTTGGCCTCGTTGGAGACGTCGATGTCCTTGTCGAGCTTCTGGAACGCGGCCTGCAGCGCGGCCGAGGCTGCCGTCAGCTTCGCAGCGTTCGCGGTCGCCGCGGCCTGGTTGGCGGCGGTCGGGTTCTTCTCGGCCTGCTCCTGGGCCTCGATCGCGGCGCCGCGTGCGTTCTGCTCGGCCTGACGAGCGACGTCGATTGCCTTGCGGTCGGCAGCGACCTGCGCCTCGGCGGCGGCGGCGGTCTGCGCGGCGGCCGCGGCCGCTGCGTTGGCCTTGGCGACGGCATCGGTGCTGCTCGACGCCGCGGCAGCCGCCTTGGCCGGCGTCGCTGCGGCTGCGGGTGTCGCGGTGGCCTTGGCGACCGCGACGGTGGTGGTCGCTGCCGCGGCGGCCGCAGCGGCCGGCTTCGCCGCGCTCGTCGTGGTGCTGGTCGCGGCTGCGGTCTTGGCCGCACCGGTCGTCGTCGTTGCGGCGGTGGCGGCAGCGGCGGGCTTGGCGGCGGTCGTCGCGGCCGTGGCGACGGCAGCGACGGGCTTGGCCGCAGCCGTGCCGGTCGTTACGGCCGCCGTCTTGGCGGCGGTGCTCGCCGCGGTCGCCGCGGCGGTGGTGGCGGCCGTGGTCGCAGCGGTGTTCGCAGCCTTGGCGGCGGCGCCGGCCGCGGCCTTCGCAGCGGCGCTGGCTGCGGCCTTCGCTGCCGCGTCGGTCGCCGCCTTCGCGGCAGCATTCGCTGCAGCCTTGGCCGCAGCGTTTGCCGCAGCCTTGGCGGCGGCGTCCTGCGCGGCCTTGGCGGCGGCAGCGGCTGCAGCCTTGGCAGCGGCATCCTGGGCCGCCTTGGCGGCTGCCTGGGCTGCGGCCTTCGCCGCCGCCTCCTGCGCCGCCTTCGCGGCGGCGTTGGTGGTGGCCGAAGTGGCAAGGGCGGTGGTCATGGCCTGCGCATTGGCCTGATGCGGCAGCGCCGTCACCGCCAGAGCGGACATCAGGGCCAGCACGCTGACATGGCGATAGAGATCGGTCCTCGACGCCGCGGTTTGAAGATTCTTCTTATCCGCCATCAGCTCAACTCCCTTGGTACGCTGGATTGGATGATGGAACCTTTTGAAAATGATTTTGGCTTGCAGAATGGTCGGACCTTGCAAGCAGCAAGGCGTCTGCCTGCAAGCTGACGGCAGGATTTCGCGATGTTTGCGGCAAGCCGGCCGCGACGAGATGGCGCAGGGGAACAGAAAGCTTTTGAAACAAACGGTTGCAGTCGGAACGCCGGTTGCACGGTTGCGGCGGGCCGATGAGCATTTCGCGGCGAGCCATGCCGCCGCCATTGAAGATGCGACGCATTGTCGCATATGTCGTGAAAGTCGTCCGCTGTGCGAACGGCGGCTCAGCCCTTCTGGGCGTAGAGCAGCGGGACCGCGGCGTCGACCATCACCTCGACGAGGCTCGTGCCGGCATGGGCGAGGGCTCGCGTCAGCGCACCGGCGAGATCGGCGGCATGGTTCACGCGCACTGCGTCGCAGCCCATGCCGTCCGCGAGCTTGACGAAATCGAGGCCGGGCAGCTCGAGCCCGGGCACGTTGCGCACCTGCATGACCTGGCTGAACGAGCGCATCGCGCCATAGCCGGAATTGTTGATGACGACGACCGTCAGCGGCAGCCTGCGCTGCGTGGCGGTCCACAGCGCCTGCAGCGAATACATCGCCGAGCCGTCGCCGATCAGGCACACCGTGCGGCCGGTGCGACGGCCCAGCGCCATGCCGACCGCCGCCGGCAGGCTGTAGCCGAGCCCGCCGCTCGCCATCGTGTAGAACGACTCCGCGCCGGGCATTGGCATGTACTTGTGCATCACCGGCCGGTGCGAGGGGATCTCCTCGACCACGGCGCTGCCCGCCGGCAGCGCCTGCGCCAGCGTGTGCAGGAGATAGTCGACCGGAATCGGATCGGATGGCTTCGGCGCGTCGGGTAGCACGCGGCCCTTCGGCGCCGCGCGCCTGGTCTCCGGCAGCAGCTCCAGCAGCAGCGACAGCGCCGGCCGCATCGTGGCGATGATGCTGGTGCCGACCGGCGGCACCGCGGCGCCTTCGGCGTCGTCGGTGATCTGATAAAGCGTGGTGGCGCCGTCGAAGATCGCGGCGTGGCCCTCGACATGGAAGGTGAACACCGGCGCGCCGATCACGACGACGAGGTCGTGCGGTTTCAGGGCGTCGGACAATTGTCCGGGCGAGGCGTGCAGAAAGCCCTGGAATTGCGGATGGCGCTCGGGAAACGAGCAGCGCGCCGAGAACGGGCTGACCCAGACCGCGGCCTTGGCCTTCTCGGCGACCTCGACCATCAGTTCGACGCAGCCGGCGCGGTCGATGCCGGGGCCGACCACGAGCGCGGGATTCTTCGCGGCGGCAAGTGCGCTCACCAGGTCGTCCATGGCGGCGCGATCGGGGCCGAGCTCGCGGCTTACCTTGCGCGCGGTGATCGGTTGCGCCGGATGCATCCAGTCGTCGATCGGGATCGAGACGAAGGTCGGCCCGCAAGGCGGCTGCATCGCGGTGTAGTAGGCGCGGGCGATCGCGCCCGGCACGTCCTCGGGCCGCGCCGGCTCGACGCTGTATTTGACGTAAGGGCGCGGGAATTCGGACGGGCGTTCGGCATAGAGAAAGGCCTGCAGCGGCAGGATCGAGCGCGCCTGCTGGCCGGCGGTGATGACCAGCGGCGTCTGGTTGCGGTGCGCGGTGTAGATGTTGCCGAGCGCGTTGCCGACGCCGGCCGCCGAATGCAGATTGACGAAGCCGGCATTGCGCGTCGCCTGGGCATAGCCGTCGGCCATGCCGACGACGGAAGCCTCCTGCAGGCCGAGCACGTAGTCGATGTCCTCGGGCCAGTCGCTGAGGAACGGCAGCTCGGTCGAGCCGGGATTGCCGAACACCTTTTTGATGCCGAAGGCGCGCAGCAGCTCGAAGGTGGCCTGCTTGACGGTGACGGGTTTGGTTGTTGTTTTCGTTGTTTTGGCCAAAGGCGTTCCCTCGGGTGCTTTTGTGGGTCGTCATTCCGGGGCGATGCGAAGCATCGAACCCGGAATCTCGAGCGGTTCTTCTCCCTCACCTCGAGGTTCCGGGTTCGGTGCTCTGCGCCAAAATGGCTTCGCCATTCTGTCGCGACGCACCGCCCCGGAACGACAGAGTCTACGTCACCAACTCGCGGTGCCCTTCATCGTCGGCTGTCGCTCGGCGTTGGCGGTCCACAGCTCCAGGCCGCCATCCTTGTCATTCGCATTCACCGAGAACGCGCTGCCCTCGAACAAGGGCTGCACGCCGCGATAGGCGAACTTGGCCGGCGGTTTGCCCTTAAGTCTGGCGGCGAACTCGACCAGCAGCGCGGCCTGCAAAGGTCCGTGGAAGATCAGGCCCGGATAGCCTTCGACCCTGGTGACGTAGTCGCGGTCGTAATGGATGCGATGGCCGTTGAAGGTCAGGGCGGAATAGCGAAACAACAGCACGGCATCGGAGACGCGCGTCTCGCTGTGCTGCGCGACCGGCGGAGGCGGCGGCGCCTTCGCCGGCGCAGCCTGGGCGCCACCCATGTCGCGATAGACGATGTCCTGGCGCTCGCGGATCGCGACCCCGCGCGACGTCGATACGACATGTTCCACCGACACGAAGCAGAGCTGGCCGGTCGAGCCGCTCTTCAGCGCGACGTCGGTGATGGTCGACACGCGCGTCGCGACATCGCCGACGCGCAAGGGATCGATGAACTGCACCTCGCCGCCCGCCCACATGCGGCGCGGCAAGGGTACCGGCGGCAGGAAGCCGCCGCGGGTCGGATGGCCGTCGGGGCCGAGCTGATCGTGTGGAAACACCGGCTGGCCCAAACACCAGTGCACGGTGTAGGGCGCGATGTCGCCGGTTGTCGGTTCGCCGATCTCCTGGAACAGCGTCGCGCGCAGCCCCTTGGTGAGCTGCGGGGTGACGAGGTCGGTGGCCTCGGCGCTGCGGCCGACCCATTGCCGGAGGTGATCGAGATCGAGCGTGTCCGTCATGATCATCCCTTTCGCTGATGCGGCGAGGCCGCCTCGCCGATCGCGGGCACGGCGCCGTAACACCTGTCGTCGCCGACCACGATCGCCGCCGGCGCGGGATAGCTGACGACGCCGTTCGGCGTGTTCACCTCGATCCGCCGCAGATGCGGATGAACCGCGAGGTCGGCCATGCTGTTGACCTCGGCAAAGGCGATGTCGGCGCTCGCGAGCTTGCCCAGCAGCTCATCGCGCGACAGCGCCGCGAAGCGCTCCGCGACGATGCCGTCGGTCAGCGCACGGTTGCGCACGCGCTCGACCATGTTGGCGAAGCGCGGATCGTCCGGCAATGTGGGCTGGTCCAGCACCTTGGCGCACAGCGTCTTCCACTCGCGCTCGCTCTGGATCGAGATCAGGATGTCCTTGCCGTCCTTCGAGGTGAACACGCCATAGGGTGCGATCGAGGGATGGGCGAGGCCGATGCGCTTCGGCGCATTGCCGGCTTCCGCGTTGAGCAGCGGCACGGTGAGCCAGTCGGCCATCACGTCGAACATCGAGATCCTGATGTCGGCGCCTTCGCCAGTGCGGCCGCGCCTGATCAGCGCCTCCAGGATCGCGGCATGCGCCGTCGCGCCGGTCGCTACGTCGACGATCGACATGCCGACGCGGGAGGGGCCGTCCGGCCCGCCGGTGATCGAGGCCAGCCCGCTCTCGGCCTGAATCAACAGGTCATAGGCCTTGCGATCGGCGTAGGGACCCGTATCGCCATAGCCGGTGATGGTGCAGCAGATCAGCTTCGGATAGTCCTTGCGCAGCCGCTCGCGGGCAAAGCCCATTCTGTCCATCGAGCCGGGCTTCAGGTTCTGCAGCAGCACGTCGGCGCCGGCGATCAGCTTCTCCAGCTCGGCGCGACCTTCCGCTTTTGAAAGGTCGACGACGACGGAATCCTTGCCGCGGTTGAGCCACACGAAATAGCTGCTCTGACCCTTGGCGGCGGCGTCGTAGCCGCGGGCGAAATCGCCCTCGGGCCGCTCGATCTTGATCACGTGAGCGCCGGCATCGGCGAGACGCGACGAGCAGAACGGCGCGGCCACCGCCTGCTCGACGGCGACGACAATGATCCCTTCAAGCGGCAGCATGGCCCGACCTCAATACGAGCGCGGCATGCCGAGCACGTGCTCGGCGACGTAGGAGAGAATGAGGTTGGTCGAGATCGGCGCCACCTGATACAGCCGCGTCTCGCGGAATTTGCGCTCCACGTCGTATTCCTCGGCGAAGCCGAAGCCGCCATGGGTCTGGATGCAGGCATTGGCCGCCTCGAACGACGCATCGGCCGCGAGCATCTTGGCCATATTGGCCTCGGCGCCGCAGTCGAGCCCGGCCTCGTATTTGCGCGTGGCCTCCTTGACCATCAGCTCGGCCGCGCGCATCGACGCATAGGCCTTGGCGATCGGGAACTGGACGCCTTGATTCTGGCCGATCGGCCGGCCGAACACGACGCGCTCCTTGGCATAGGTGGTGGCTTTCGCGATGAACCATTTGGCGTCGCCGACGCATTCGGCCGCGATCAGGATGCGCTCGGCATTCATGCCGGAAAGGATGTAGCGGAAGCCCTTGCCTTCCTCGCCGATCAGGTTCTCCGCGGGCACGCGCATGTCGGTGAAGAACACTTCCGTCGTGGCGTGGTTCATCATCGTCCGGATCGGGCGGATGGTGAGCCCGGCCTTCTTGGCCTCGCGCATGTCGACGATGAAGACGGAGAGACCATCGGTGCGCTTCTGCGCCTGTTCTTTCGGCGTGGTGCGCGCGAGCAGGATCATCAGGTCGGAATGCTCCGCGCGGCTGGTCCAGATCTTCTGGCCGTTGACGACATAGCTGTCGCCGTCGCGCTTCGCGACCGTCTTCAGCGACGTCGTGTCGGTGCCCGAAGTGGGTTCGGTGACGCCGAAAGCCTGCAGCCGCAACTCGCCGCTGGCGACCTTCGGCAGCCACTTCGCCTTCTGCTCGGCGGAGCCGTGGCGCAGCACCGTGCCCATCGTGTACATCTGGGCGTGACAGCCGCCGCCATTGCAGCCGGCACGCTGGATCTCCTCGAGGATCGCCGCAGCCGCCGACAGCTTCAATCCTGCGCCGCCATATTCCTCGGGAATCAGCACGGAGAGATAGCCCGCCTCGGTCAGCGCATCGACGAAGGCCGAGGGATAGGCCATCTCGCGATCGAGCTTGCGCCAATATTCACCAGGGAACTGCGCGCACAGCTTGGCCACCGCGTCGCGGATATCGGCGTAATCGTCGTGCTGATGCTGGTCTGTCATCTGTTGCTCCGCCGGCCGCCGTGACGCGGCCTGGGCTCTCTCCCTGGACTTGTTTCCTGATAGCCTATGACCAAGCGGGTCACGCTTGGCAAGCTTGGAATGCCAGCGTTGCAGCCGAGCAGCCTTGCCGGAGCGACAGAGCAGGCCGCCTGCGGCGACGTTCTAGCTGACGGGAAATCCGAGATGACCGCGGAAACGGTTTTTGAGGAAGACACCGTCGCGTGCGGGCAGCGCGCGGTCAACGTGATCGGTCGAGATCGCGACGCGGGCGAAGTGCGGCCCGGAGAACGCGTGCAGCTTCGGCCGGAAGGCGTCGAGCGCGGCGCTGTCCTCGAGCGTGCTGACGGAGGGAAAGCCGGCTCCGGTCGCGATCAGCTCGAGATTTGCGCCGAGCCCGGAATGGCTCATCTGCATGCCGGTCTCGCCGAAATGGGCGTTGTCGAGCACGACGATCGAGAGATTCTTGGGCTTCTTCGCGGCTGCAGTCGCGAGGCTGCCGAGCCCCATCAGTTGTTCGCCGTCGCCGGTGATGACGACGACCGGGCGCGATGGCTGTGCCAGGGCGAGACCCAGGCCGATCATGGCCGCGCCGCCCATCGCGCCCCACAGATAGAAGTTGGCGTCGTGATCACCCGCGGCGAACACGTCGTAGGACGATGAGCCGAGGCCGCTGACGACCAGCAGGTCGCCACGGTCCTGCAGCAGCGCCTTGACGGCGGTGCGGCGGTCGAGCGGTGCTCCCATCACTTCGCCTCCGTCCACTTCTTGGCGCCGATCATGCGCTGGGAGATCAGCACCGCGATCGGCTGATCGCTGTCGAACGCGAGCCTCGCTGCAGCGGCCGCCATCTCGCCGGCGTCTTCGGGACGTTCCAGCCGGAACACCGTGACGCCCATGATCTCGAAGGCCGCCTGCGTCGCCTTGCCCATCGGCACCTGCCACGGATTGAACTCGGCCCACTCGCCGCGCATCGTCACGAAGGCGAGGAACGGGAAGCGGCAGCTCTGAAGCAACGACAGCATGTTGACGCAATTGCCGACGCCGCTCGACTGCATCAGCAGCACTGCGCGCTGCCCGCCGAGCCAGGCGCCGGCGGAGAGCGCGACACCTTCCTCTTCGGTGGTCAGGACCGTGGTGGCGATCGCGGGATCGTCATGGGCGAGGCCGATCAGGCGGGAATGGCCGGCGTCGGGGACGTAGCAGAGCTGACGGACGTCGGCCGCCTTCAGCGCCTCGTAGATGGCGAGCGGCCAGTCGGTGGTGGGCGTGTCGGAAGCGGCCATGGCGTCCTGAGGTTCATGAGCACCGATGGTGCTGCGGATGATTTAGCCAGAAACAACCGTCGAAGCCCATTGAATCTCGTTCAACCCGCCATGCTGGATTCTCATAGGCAGCCTAGGGCCTCGTGGTTCGGCTGGGGAGGCCTCATGGTTCGAGACGCCGCTGCGCGGCTCCACACCCTCATGGTGAGGAGCGCCGCTCGCGGCGCGTCTCGAACCATGAGGCCCCATGCGGCCGACCACGCGATCGTCATGTGGAGTGGCGGGAGTAACAGGAACTCACCCCGGGATCCGCACCGGCAGCGATTCATAGCCTCGGACGAAGCTGGAATAGACCCGCTTCGGCTCGCCCACGACCTCGATGCGGTCGAAGCGCTTGAGGATCTCTTGCCAGACGATGCGCAGCTGCAACTCGGCGAGTCGCATGCCGACGCAGCGGTGGATGCCGAAGCCGAATGAGAGATGAATGCGCGGCCGCTTGCGGTCGATGATGAAGGCGTCGGGGTTCTCGATCACCTCCCCGTCGCGGTTGCCCGAGACGTACCACATCACGACGCGGTCCCCCTTCTTGATCGTCTTCCCGCCGAGCTCGGTATCGACCAGCGCGGTGCGGCGCATGTGGGCGAGCGGCGTCTGCCAGCGGATCACCTCGGGCACCATGGTCTCGATCAGCGCCGGATTGTCGCGCAGCTTCTGATACTCGGCCGGGTTCTCGTTCAGCGCCAGCACCGATGCCGTCATCGTATTGCGGGTGGTGTCGTTGCCGCCGACGATGAGCAGGATCAGGTTGCCCATCAGATTGTCCGGCGTCATGTGCCGCGTCGCCTCGCTGTGCGCCATCATCGAGATCAGGTCGCGGCCGGGCTCGGCCTGACGCGCCTTCCACATCCGGCCGAAGGTCTCGGCGCATTCGCCGAGCTCGCGGCGGCGCTCCTCCTCCGACGAAACGATGCCGCTCTTGGGCAGTGCGGTCGAGACATCCGACCAGCGCGTCAGCTTGCGGCGCTCCTCGAACGGGAAGTCGAACAGGGTCGCCAGCATCTGCGTCGTCAGCTCGATCGAGACCTTCTCGACCCAGTTGAAGGTCTCGTTGCGCGGCAGCGAATCCAGCACCTTGGCCGAGCGCTGCCGGATCAGCACCGCCATCTCGTCCAGATGGTCCGGCGTGAACATCGGCTGCACGGTCTTGCGCTGCTCGCCATGGCGGGGCTCGTCCATCGCGATGAAGCTCGGCCACTCATAGCCCGGCGGCACGTCGCGGATCATGATTCCGCCATTGCTGACGTCCGACGAGAAGACCGCGTGGTTGGTATCGACATGCATGATGTCGTGATAGCGCGTCACCGACCAATAGGGCTCGATCGGCGCCTTGGTGCAGTAGTGCACGGGCGCCTCCTTACGCAGCCGCTCGAACCACGGCCAGATCGTGTCGTTCTGGAACAGCCGGGGCGCGCCGGGATGGAAGTCCTCGATCGGCGTCGAGTAGGCCTCGAGGCGCGCGTCGCGCAGCAGATCGGCCTTATCGGAGCGAAGCGCGGCCTGGACGGTCATGGGGTGGTCCTTTTCTTGCTGCTGTTTCTTGCTGCCGTACCGATCGTACTCACGTCATCCTCCGCAAAGGCGGACGATCCAGTACGTCGAGACGTCAATCATATTGCAATATCGTTCTCCGGAATACGGGATGCCCCGCCTGCGCGGGGCATGACGGCAAAGTTGATCTGCATCGCAATCAGTTCACACTGCAATCCGTACCGGCAACGTCTCGTATCCCTTCACGAAGCTCGAATAGACCCGCTTCGGCTCGTCCATCACGTCGATATGATCGAATCGTTTCAGGATCTCCTCCCAGATGATCTTGAGTTGCAGTTCGGCCAATCGCAAGCCGACGCAGCGGTGGATGCCGAAGCCAAATGACAGATGCTGGCGCGGCCTGACACGGTCGATGATGAAGTCGTAGGGACGCTCGATGGCGGCCTCGTCGCGGTTGCCCGAGACGTACCACATCACGACCTTGTCGCCTTTCTTGATCTGCTTGCCGCGGAACTCGATGTCTTCCAGCGCGGTGCGGCGCATGTGGGCGAGCGGGGTCTGCCAGCGGATGACCTCGGGGACGAAGCTGTCGATCAGCGCGGGGTTGTCCTTGAGCTTGCGGTACTGATCAGGGTTCTGACTGAGCGCATAGATGCTGCCGGACATGGTATTGCGCGTGGTGTCGTTGCCGCCGACGATCAGGAGCACGAGATTGCCGAGGAAGTTCTTCGGGTCCATGTTCCGGGTCGCCTCGCTGTGGGCCATCATCGACAGCAGGTCGCTCTTCGGCGGCTGGTTGACGCGCTCCTGCCAGAGCCGGGCGAAATAGCGCGCACAGTCCATCAGTTCGGCCTGCCGTTCGTCCTCGGTCGCGACAAGCCCATCGGGGCCGGGGATCGTGGTCGCGATATCCGACCAGCGCGTCAGCTTGCGGCGGTCTTCCCAGGGGAAGTCGAACAGCACCGCCAGCATCTGCGTGGTCAGCTCGATCGAGACGCGATCGACCCAGTCGAACACCTCGCCGACAGGCAGATTGTCCAGGCATTCGGCGGAGCGCTTGCGGATGTTGATCGCGAGCTCGTCGAGATGTGTCGGCGTGAACATCGGTGCCACGGTCTTGCGCTGCGCGGCATGGCGCGGCGGATCCATCGCGATGAAGCTCTCGCGGCGCAGGTCAGGATCGACGTCGCGAATGGTGATGCCGCCGAGCGCGGACGCCGAGGAGAACACCGCGTGATTGGTCTCGATCTCCATGATGTCGTCGTAGCGGGTGATCGACCAGTAGGGGCCGAACATCGACTCCTTGCAGTAGTGCACCGGATCCTCGCGGCGCAGCCGGTCGAAATAGGGCCAGTGCGTGTCGGTACGGAACAACTCCGGATGACCGGGGTCGAATTCGGCGAGCGGCAACGATGCGGCGCGGCGGGCGGCCGCGTCGTCGACGCGCTCGCCTGCTGCGGCGTGTCGCTGTGCCTCGGCCGTCGTGGTGGTCCCGTGCATGGACGTCTCCCTGATGGCCGGATTTGAGCTGTCCGGCGATGTTGGGTGCGATTACATCCTGCCCGGGAGCGCGGGGCAAGCGCGGAGTGGGGCCGCCGGGCCGGTCTTGCGTCGCAACGCTGGTATTTGTCCGGACGTCGGGCGTGACAAGCGCCACGTCACGGAATATGGCTTTGAGCGATTGTTGCAAAGCAGAAGACTAGCAGGAGGCCGCCCCCATGATCGCCAACGCGCAGCG
The DNA here is from genome assembly GCF_032484785.1 of Bradyrhizobium sp. SZCCHNS1050. Classification (NCBI taxonomy): domain Bacteria; kingdom Pseudomonadati; phylum Pseudomonadota; class Alphaproteobacteria; order Hyphomicrobiales; family Nitrobacteraceae; genus Bradyrhizobium; species Bradyrhizobium sp. SZCCHNS1050. The sequence goes on from NZ_JAUETR010000001.1 coordinate 3,836,887, forward strand.
CATGTTCAATTTCGATCTCGGCGAGACCGCAGACGCGATTCGCGAGACGGTGGCGAGCTTTTCGCAAGAGCAGATCGCGCCGCGCGCTGCCGAGATCGACCGCTCCAACCAGTTTCCGCGCGATCTCTGGCCCAGGATCGGCGAGCTCGGCCTGCACGGCATCACGGTGGAGGAAGAGTATGGCGGTGCCGGCCTCGGCTATCTCGAGCACTGCATCGCCATGGAAGAGATCTCGCGCGCCTCGGCCTCGGTGGGCCTGTCCTACGGCGCCCACTCCAACCTCTGCGTCAACCAGATCCGCCGCAACGGCAACGAGGCGCAGAAGCGCAAATATCTGCCGAAGCTGATCTCGGGCGAGCATGTCGGCTCGCTGGCGATGTCCGAGCCGCAGGCCGGCTCCGACGTGGTGTCGATGAAGACCCGCGCCGACAAGAAGGGAGACCGCTTCGTCCTCAACGGCAACAAGATGTGGATCACCAATGGTCCGATCGCCGAGACGCTGGTGGTCTATGCCAAGACCGATCCGCAAGGAGGCCCGCGCGGCATCACCGCGTTCATCATCGAGAAGGGCATGAAGGGCTTCTCGACCGCGCAGAAGCTCGACAAGCTCGGCATGCGCGGCTCCGACACCTGCGAGCTCGTGTTCGAGGATTGCGAGGTACCGGAGGAGAACGTGCTGGGGCAGGTCGGCCGCGGCGTCAACGTGCTGATGAGTGGCCTCGATTACGAGCGCGCGGTGCTCGCGGCAGGTCCGCTCGGCATCATGCAGGCCTGCATGGACGCGGTGCTACCCTACGTGCACGAGCGCAAGCAGTTCGGCCAGCCGATCGGCACCTTCCAGCTCGTGCAGGGCAAGGTTGCCGACATGTACACGACGATGAATGCCGCGCGCGCCTATGTCTATGCCGTGGCCAAGGCCTGCGATCGGGGCGAGACGACGCGTGAGGACGCCGCCGGCGCGATTTTGTTCGCCGCCGAAAAGGCGACGCAATGTGCGCTCGATGCGATCCAGCTGCTCGGCGGCAACGGCTATATCAACGACTATGCGACCGGGCGGCTGCTGCGCGACGCCAAGCTCTACGAGATCGGCGCCGGCACCAGCGAGATCCGCCGCATGCTGATCGGGCGGGAATTGTTCGAGAAGACGTCTTGAGGCGCAGACCAAGCGGTTGGCGTATGCGGGACATGCGTTCGCCAACCGGCCGGATGCAGATATTTTAGTCATCCTCGTCGAGGCCGGTGTTTTTTTCCGGCCGACTTGCGTAGAAAATACGTCGAACCTCGAAGTCGTCCCGGCGACGAACCATCGAGGTATATTGTAGATCTTTTGCGGGTGTCGGAGGCTTGAGCCGTGAACCAGATGAGCTACGTTCCGGAGCAGCCGCCGCCGCTTCCGCCTCTCACCGCCACCTTCTCAGGTGCGCGTGGCGAGTTCTTCCGGCTGGTCAGCCGCGGGGCGGCCATCGAACTGATCACGCTGGGCTTCTACCGGTTCTGGCTCGCGACCGACATCCGCCGTCATCTCTGGGTCAACACGGCCGTCGACGGTGATGCCGCCGAATATACCGGCCGCGGCAAGGAGCTCCTGATTGGCTTCCTGTTCGCGATGGCGATCCTGGTCCCGATCTACCTTGCCTACTTCCTCGTCGGCGTCGAGGCCGAGCGCTTCAAGGCCTTCGCCAGCGTGCCGCTGGTGATCGCCTTCTACGCCTTCGGCCAGTTCGCGATCTTCCGCGCGCGCCGCTACCGCCTGACGCGCACGGTCTGGCGCGGCATCCGATTCTGGATGACCGGCTCGGGCTGGGCCTATGCCGGGCGCGCCATGCTGTGGACCTTGTTGACGGTGGTCACGCTGGGGCTGGCCTGGCCGTGGCGCGCCGCCGCGCTCGAGCGCTACAAGATGCGGCATTCGCACTATGGCGATCTCAGCGGCGACTTCGAGGGACGCGGCTGGGAGTTCTTCAAGCGCGCCTGGTATCTGTGGGTCATCGCGCCGTTTGCGCTGCTGCTGTTTCCGTTGTTTCCGTTCGTCTATGCGCAGTTCAAAGCGATCGAGTGGCGCTGGTGGCTGTCGGGCATCCGCTTCGGCGGCGTGCGTCTGGAATCGGACCTGCCCGGCAACGCGTTCTATGGTCTGTATTGGAAGGTGATCGGCTGGTGGTTTCTGCTGTCGGTCGCCTCCGGCGCCTATTTCAGTGGCGTCGCCGCGCTGATGATCAAACTGCTGGGGCCGGGAAGCGACGGCCTGCCTCAGGTGCAGGCGCTGTCTGACAACATACCGATGCTGGTGCTGGTCGGATTGGGCTACGTCGCCTGGATCCTGGCGCTCAACGTCGTGATGCGGCTCTATCTGGTGCGCGACATGTGGGCGACCGTGCTGCAGTCGGTTCAAGTGCATGGCATCGAGGCCATGGCCAATGTCGCCGCCAAGGGCGATCTGGCCAGCGCGCTCGGCGAAGGATTTGCCGATGGACTCGACGTCGCCGGATTCTGATTCCGGGCCGGCGGGCGCTGCTGCGCCGGCCGCCGCCACGCCGGTCGAGCCTGCCGCTCCGCTCGGCGGCCCTGCGGTCTATTTCGACGGCCTGTCCAACCGGCGGCAGGTGGTCACGATCGGCTTTGCCAATCAGCTCGTGATGCGCAGCGCCGACAATTTCGTCTCCTGGCCCTATGCCGACATCCGCCGCGTCGATGGGCCGAGCGGCACGCTGCGCGTGAGCTGCCTGTCGGCGTCGCCGCTGGCGCGGCTGGAGATCCGCGACGCAGCGCTGTCGGCTGAGCTGATCGCGCGCTGCAGCCACATCGACCAGAATAGGATGACCCGCGGCGCCATCACGCGCATCGTCGGCTGGTCGCTGGCCGCCGCCGCCTCGATCGTCGCCGTCGTGCTGGTGGTGATTCCGTTCGCCTCCGACCGGCTGACGCCCCTGGTGCCGCCGACCATGGAGCGGCATCTCGGCGAGGCCGCCGTGGTGCAGATCCAGACCGTGTTCGGCGACAAGCTCTGCAGCGAGGCGGCGGGGCAGGCCGCGTTCGCCAAGCTAGTCACGGCGCTGCGCCGCCCCGCCGGCCTCGACGACAGCATCGCGTCGCAGGTGCTGGACACGCCGATCCCCAACGCCTTCGCGCTGCCGGGCGGGCGATTCTTCCTGTTCAGGGGGCTGCTCGACAAGGCCAATGACCCCGACGAGGTCGCCGGCGTGCTGGCGCACGAGCTCGGCCACCTCAAGCATCGCGACAACCTGCGGCAGATGATCCACAATGGCGGCAGCTCGTTCCTGATCGGCCTGCTGTTCGGCGACGTCACCGGCGCGGGCGCGGCGATCTTCGCCTCGCGGGCCATGATCAACGCGTCCTATTCGCGCGAGGCGGAGGCGGCCGCGGACGGCTTCGCGATCGAGGTGATGCACAAGCTCGGACGGCCGACGCGCCCGATGGGCGAATTGCTGTTCCGCATCACCGGCAAGGAGGACGGCAAGCGCCCGTCGCTGTGGGCCAGCCATCCGCTCAGCGAGGACCGTCTCGCCCGCATGCGCGCCGAGGACCGGCCGCCGAGCGGCCCGCCGCTGCTCAGTGCGGAGGAGTGGCGGGCGCTGAAGGGGATTTGTCGCTAGGCATTGGGACGCGTTTGGCGTTGGGCGACGGCTGCGCTTGGCGTCGATTTGTGCCGACAGCGTTGCCATACATTCGGTGTCGTCCCTGCGAACGCAGGGACCCATAACCACCGAACCTTGTTGTTGGAAGCGGGCGTCGCTCAGCTTGCCACTTGCAGAGGCCGCGGCGTATGGGTCCCTGCGTTCGCAGGGACGACAGCGGAGGCTGAGGCGGCGTCCGGGCTCTCAATGAGGCGATCACAAGCGCGTTCGGATCAACCGACCGCTCACTCCGCCAGATTGTTGGTCTTCCTCACCCAGGCCCGCACATCGGCCAGCACGTCCGGCAGCACCGCCTTGACGTCGGCGAGCGTCATGCCGGCCTTGACGCGCGGGTCGTACAGCAGGTTGAGGATGTACTGGTCGTAGACGTCGAAATAGCCCATCGAGACGTTGTCGTTGAACATCGTCCAGGGCACGCTCGAAGTGTCGTTGATCGGCCCGAGCGACTGCAGCAGCTCCTCATAGGCGCAATCGAGGAAGACGAAATCGCCGTTGTCGACGGTCAGGATGACGTCGGAGCGCTCGATCTCGAACGCCTCGTTCTTGCGGAAGCCGGACAGGCATTGCGGATCCAGCGAGGTCTTGATCTCGCGCGCGCGCTCGCTGCCATAGGCCTGGCTGATGGTGTGGTAGAGGTCGCGGTCGCGCACCAGCTTGACGCGGACATTGGCATCGCCGTCGGTCTCGGTCATCGCAATGTCGAGGTTGCGGATGCGGGCGGCGATATCTTTGACGACCTTGGCGAGCTGCGCCTTGCGGTCGGCGCGGCGGCCGTCGGCAAACACCCGCACCGGCGCGCTGTATTTCCGGATGCGGTCAACCCGGCCCGCCAGGTGATACTCGGCGCCGAAGGCGGTCTTGAAGAAGCCGTCGGTGATCTCGGCGTCGGTGAAGCTCTTCTTCTCGATGCGCTGGCGGGCGGCGATCGCCGGAATTTCGGCGGCCGACGCCGGCAGCGGGACCACCACGGTCACGAGCGCAGCCAGCGCGGCAGCCACCGCGCTCCGCAGGGGACGCCCGGAGCACCGGTGCTGCCGGCGAGGATGCGCGCTGTGACATTGCCTCATCGTCGTGGTCGCGTGCGGCTCTCAGTTCTTGACGATCACGGTGGTGCCGACCGAGACGCGGTCGTAGAGGTCGGCGACGTCGTCATTGGTCATGCGGAAGCAGCCCGACGATACCGCCTGGCCGATCGTCTCGGGCTCGTTCGAGCCGTGGATGCGGTACAGCGTGGAGCCGAGATACATCGCGCGGGCGCCGAGCGGGTTCTCGATGCCGCCGGCCATGTGGCGCGGCAGGTCGGGCCGGCGCCGCAGCATCTGCGACGGCGGGGTCCAGGCCGGCCATTCCTTCTTCGCGGTGATGCGGTGCACGCCGCTCCAGCGGAACCCGTCACGGCCGACGCCGATGCCGTAGCGCAACGCCTGGCCGCCGGGCAGGACCAGATAGAGCCGGCGCTCGCTGGTGTTCACGATGATGGTGCCCGGCGCATACTGGCTCTGGAACATCACGGTCTGGCGCGGAATCGGGCTCACGCCGCTCTGGTAGAAGTTCGGCCCGCCGCCGAAGAGGTCCCTGGTGTCGAACATTTCCGCCCGCGCCATCCCGGCGCTTGCCACCGAGGCGACCACAGCAATTCCCAAAGCCAAACAGCGCTTCATTTCCATCCCCTGGCAAACATCAAATTCCGTTCGCAGACAGGCCACAAACGGTTGCACTTCGCAACCCACGGCGGCGTGAGGCCGGTATGTGGCGACGGTCCGTGACCCAATTCCCACGGAAAATCGCGCGCGTCTTGGACCAACATCCTGTTAGCCAAGCCCGCGCATGAGCACCGCGGCGATGGCAGCAATGCGGCCAGCCCCTTTGACGCCGCGGGCGAACAATGATTGATCTGCCCAGCATTGCAAATGGCGCGCGGAATCAGCAGGAGAATAGGATGAACGGTGCGGAAAGCCTGGTGCGGACCCTGGTCGCGGGGGGCGTTGACGTCTGCTTTACCAATCCGGGCACCTCCGAGATGCACTTCGTCGCCGCGCTCGACCGTGTCGAGGGCATGCGCTGCGTGCTCGGCCTGTTCGAAGGCGTGGTGACCGGCGCCGCCGATGGCTATTTCCGCATGAAGGGCACGCCGGCCTCGACGCTTCTCCATCTCGGCCCCGGCCTCGCCAACGGCCTTGCCAATTTGCACAACGCCAAGAAGGCCCGCTCGGGCATCGTCAACATCGTCGGCCAGCACGCCACCTACCACATCGGCTTCAACGCGCCGCTGACCTCGGACATTGAGGGCCTGGCGCGGCCGATGTCGGACTGGGTGCGGACCTCGCCGAGCGCCAAGGCCGTGGCCGCCGACGGCGCCGCCGCGATCGCCGCCGCCAAGAGCGCGCCGCCCCAGATCGCGACCCTGATCCTGCCCGCCGACACCGCCTGGAACGAGGCCGACGGCATCGCCCAGGTTCCCGCCGAGACGCAGCGCCCGAGCTATTCGGCTGAGGCGGTCGAGAAGGCGGCGAAGATCCTGCATGCCCACGGCCCCGAGACCCTGGTGCTGATGACGGCGGGCGCGCTGACCGAGCAGGCGCTGACCTTCGCCCAGCAGATTGCCGGCAAGACCGGCTGCCGCGTGATGGGGCAGACCTATCACCCGCGCATGGCGCGCGGCGCCGGCCGCTTCTCGATCGACCGCATCCCTTACGTGATCGAGCAGGCGCTGCCGATCCTGAAGAACTACAAGCATATCGTGCTGGTCGAGGCCAACGACCCCGTCGCCTTCTTCGCCTATCCGAACAAGCCGAGCATGCTCAAGGCCGAGGGCACCGAGGTGCACCGCATGACCGCCTGGGGCGAGAACTCGGCCGCGGCGCTCGAGGCGCTGGCCGGCCATCTCGGCGCCAAGCCGGCCGACGTGAAGCCGCAGCCGCTCGCCGAGCTGATCAAGCCCACCGGCGCGCTGAACCACACCACCATCGCCCAGGCGATCGCCTATGCGATCCCGGAGAACGCGATCGTCGTCGACGAGTCCATCACCACGGGCCGCGGCTTCTTCCCGCCGACGGCGGCCGCCAAGCCGCATGACTGGCTGCAGAACATGGGCGGCTCGATCGGCTTCTCGACCCCGGTCGCGACTGGCGCGGCGGTGGCCTGCCCGGATCGCAAGGTGATGTGCCTCGTGGGCGACGGCAGCGCGATGTACACGATCCAGTCGCTGTGGACCCAGGCGCGCGAGAACCTCAACGTCGTCACGGTGGTGTTCGCCAACAGGATCTACCAGATCCTGCGCGGCGAGTTCGACGGCGTCGGCGCCGGCGAGCCGGGCCAGCGCGCCCAGGACATGCTCAAGATCGACCGTCCGACGCTCGACTTCGTCGCCATGGCGAAGGGCATGGGCGTCCCCGGCCGCGCCGTCACCTCGGCCGACGAGTTCAATGCCGCGCTGGCCGAGGCGAACGCCGAATATGGTCCGCGCCTGATCGAAGTGCAGATGTAGGTTCCTCCGCCCGCAACCCGGCGGCCGTAAATCGGCCGCCGGTTGATGGCAGCGTCATCGCCGCATTTATGTGGTTGGCGACTCAGCACGATCGCGTGTTGATGGTGACGTCTCCACCGTTTGTTTTGTTTGGGCGGCATGCACAGCGAATTGAACCGGCTGATCTCCGCGTTGCAGGAGTTCTATGCGCGCGAGCGCTTCATCCTCGACCGTGATCTCGGCGAGCGCGCCTTGACGCATCGGCTGGCGGTGCATCTCGAACGCAACTTCCTGGGGTGGGACGTCGATTGCGATTACAACCGGCTCGGCGACCGCGCCATGCTGCTGCCGCGTGGCACCATCGTCTCGACCGACGACGAGCTGGGAAAATCGGTCTACCCGGACATCGTCGTCCACAAGCGCGCCGTGCCCGACAATCTGCTGGCGATCGAGGTCCGCAAGGCCGGCAACCACCAGCCGCTGGCGCATGACCGCCACAAGCTGATGGCGCTGACCGATCCGCATCTGTGGTTCGCCTATTGGATCGGCGTGCTGGTGATTCTCGACCGCCGCAGCGTGATCACGCCGGAGGTCTATGTCGGCGCCCGGATCGATCCGGTCTTGTCGGCCTGGTTCGCGGGGCGATTGCAGCAGATGGGACTCGCCGCCGGCTGAGACATCTCGCAGAAGAGGTGCGCGATCGCCGGTCGACGCGAATGAACAAGGGCCGCCCCTGAGAGGAGCGGCCCGATCTCGTCGCGCATGTGGAGCCTGCGGACAGGCGCTCCCACGCCTTACTTCGACATGGCGTCGCCGGACGACTTCTTCGCCGACTTCTTCTTCGTCTTGCTCATCTTCATGTCGTCGCCCCCGCCCATGGCGTCGCCGCTCTTGGCCGACTGGCCGGTGGTCGTCATCGGCTTCTCGGTGGACTGGGCAAGAGCGGCCGACGAGACGAACGCGAGGGCGGCGGTAGCGATGATCAGTTTACGCATGCGGAAAACCTCCGTGGGTTGGAAACGCGCCGGACCATAGGCGAATTCGACCAGCGGCGTTCTGACGCAGGAATCAGGAAAACGTGAGAGTTCCGCCCCGCAAAAGCCGACTTGCACCGGCGGCACGGGCAGCGGCGAGGGCATTCTGTGACGATTGTGCCGGACGCAGGGAGCCCATGCGCGGGTGAGCGAGGCCAATTTGGCCCAGTGCATCGACGCAGCAGCCTCCAACTGCGGCTGCGAGCTTCGGGCTCTCATCGCGATGCGGTGGGCTCGCGGCGTCATGGGAATGAATGTCATGCCAATCGGCCTCAGCGCGGTGCCGAGATCCTGGCGGAGGTCGCTCGAGCCCACGACCAGGACCTCGGCATTCTCGCCAAGCTCGGGCGCTGCCTGGAAGCTGCGCGCGACATCGATGATCTCATCGACGCCGCTACGGAGAGCCAGGAGGGCCGCTGTCAGAGCCGGATCTCTGCGCGGGCGGCGGGACTGTCGGAGCGCGAGGCGATCGATCGGCGGCGGTTCGATCTGCCGATGAGAGGCTAGTCCGGCCGCCATTCACGGACGAATTCGCCCATGAATCCTCTGTGGCGCCGCATCGGCTTAGGTCGCGCTTTCGCCTCAAGTCATCAGTTGGTGCAGTCCCAGCCAACCCGTATAGGTCCCGACCAGTACGATCAGAGCAGCCGAGAGATAGGGCGCCTGGTGCGCGAGGCGGCTGAAGCCGGACCAGTGGCGCTCGACATGCCGAAGGCTGAGTGCGGCCAGAACGCCGACGGACACCATGGTGATGGCCAGGCCGATGCCGAAGCAGAGCACCAGGATGAAGCCCAGGCTGAACTGCTTCAGTTGAAGGCACAACAGCAGGACCGTGATGGCGGCGGGGCAAGGGATCAGACCGCCGCTCAGTCCGAAGAGGACGATCTGTGCGGTCGTGACCGTACGGCCGGCGAAGCGCCGTCGAATGTCGTCGGCGTGGGCGCGCGCATGGGCATCGTCCTCGTCGCCGAGGTCCATGTGATCGTGGGTGTGCTCCTCGAACAGGATCTCGACGGAGGCGCCAGCAAGCGTGATGCGTGCCTTGAACGCGTGCGGCTCGGGGATCTCCTCGATGCTCTCCAAGGCGTCGCCGCTGGCCCGGAAACTGAACTGCTGCTCGTGGCCGTCTCCACGAACGGTCGTGACGTGGAGCGTATCGGCGGGTGGGAGTGCGCCGGTCTCGTTCCGGATCCGCCAACGCGGCGGCACGCCATCTTCGAAGATCTCCACCGACAGCGCGTGGCCGGCAAGCGCGACCGATCGCAGCGCGTCGTGATGGTGATGATGGTCATGGTCATGGTCATGGTCATGGTGTCCACTCTGGTCCCGCCAGGTGCGCCAGACCATCCAGGCCGCGATGCCGATGATGACGACGGCCGAGATCAGTTGCAGAAGGGCTTCGCTGCGCTCGCCCGAAAGCTCCTGACCGAAGTGAAGACCGGCGAGTGCGATCACCCATACGATCGCGGTGTGGGAGATGGTCGCCGAGAGGCCGAGCAGCACGGCCTGCAGGACGGTGCCGCGGATTGCGACGATGAAGGCGGCCATCATGGTCTTGGAATGACCGGGCTCCAGGCCATGCAGCGCACCCAGGGCAATCGCGCTGGGTACGAACAGCCACGCATGCGCGCTGCCTTGCTGGAGCAGTTGCGACAGATCGGTCATGCCAGTCTCACTTCAGATAGGTCCGGACCACTTCGATCAGGTCGGCGGCGCCCTTGGCCTTGTCGGGATCGCTTTCGTGGGCGGGGTCCACGACATGGTGCCGGATGTGATCTTCCAGCAGCTCGGTGGTCAGGCCTCCGATTGCGCCCCTGACCGACGCGACGAGCATGAGCACGTCGGCGCAGCCCAGCTCCGCTTCGAGCGCGCGCTCCACCGCATCGATCTGGCCCTTGATGCGCCGGACCCGCGCGAGGAGCTTGGACTTGTGTTTGATGGTGTGCGACATCGCTATAATATAGGGGGGTACCCTATATAGGTCAACTTCGCATGTCGACCACAGACGTCGAATGCGACGCTCGCGGCGTATCCGCTTGCCGATCGGCCCCCGGCAGCCCCGTCGTACCGGTCAATGCACGAAACCGACGAGCGCCGCGGATCCCCCGTTCGGATTGACGACTGCCAGGCGGAGGCGGAGTCGACGGCTTCATGGAGCAGGTCCTCTCCTAATGGCCCCGCTGCATCCGCATGGAGCTCATTCGGCCGCCCCGCATCCCCATCGGCGGCATGCCGAGATTGGGCGCGAGCAGTTCGTCGGCCACCTTTCGCTGCTCGTCGGAAAAGGTTGCGACGAGGTCGCTCAGGGCGGTCTTGATCGCTCGCGTGGCGTCGAGGCGAGCCGATAGCGATTTTTCCTGTGCGGTCAGCTGGTCGAGCACCGTCTCCGAGCCGGCCTGCGACATCATCGCAGTCCTGAGATCGCCGAACGTCTTCGCACGCGCGCGAAACGCGTCGGCGAAGCCGTTCCATGCCGGCATCTGGGCGTCCGTGATCTTGAGCTCCGCCCGCAGGAACGCGATTCGTCCCTCCACATGATCGAGCACCTCCATGCCGCCCATACAATCGTCGGACGGCCGCGTCATGCCGGACATCATCGGCATCATGTTGGACATCGGCATGCCGTCCATCATCTTCATCATGCCGCCGCCCATCATGGTCTGTGACGAACTCGCCCCGCTGGTCGATTTGCCGGCATCCGTTGCTGGCGCTTCCTTCTGATCAGGATGATGGGCCGAATGGTCTGTGGAGGATTGAGCGAAGGCGGGATGCGCCAAAGCCGAAAACGCCAACAGAAAAGCCAAGGGCAATCTTTGCATGACCAAGTCCTCCTTCAGGGGGCGATCAACAATGGCCAGACGTGGGCCATTCAGGTTGATCCACATCAACGGTCGGCGGGCTCAGGGGTGACGATCGTTCGTTGTCAGCGCCGGTACGGCTAGTCGCTGACCTTGATCGGGCGCCTTCGCCGCGCCGCCGCGACCACCGGAGCTCCTGTCGCGAAACTTCTCATCGTCTCTCCTCTCGCTGTCGGTGGATCAAGCTGCCCTTTGCACGTCCTGCGACCCGCTCGAGGCATCTGCCGTCGTCCCTGTTCTGGTCGACAGGCTGCGTCCCTTGACCAGACCGAAGATGGCCGGAATCACGATCAGGGTGAGCAGGGTCGACGAAATCATGCCGCCGATCATCGGCACGGCGATGCGCTGCATGATCTCTGACCCTGTGCCCGTACTCCACATGATCGGCAGCAGGCCCGCCATGATCGCGACAACGGTCATCATCTTCGGGCGCACGCGCTCGACCGCGCCCTCCATGATCGCGTCCTGGAGATCCTGCCGATTCACCGGACGGCCTTCGACGCTGCGCCTTGCCTTCACCGCGGCCAGCGCGTGATCGAGATAGATCAGCATCACGACGCCGGTCTCTGCGGCGACGCCGGCAAGCGCAATGAAGCCGACGGCGACGGCGACCGACAGATTGAAGCCGAGCCACCACATCATCCAGATGCCGCCCACCAGCGCGAACGGCAGCGACAGCATCACGATCAGGGTTTCGGTCATGGCCCTGAAGTTCAGATACAGCAGCAGGAAGATGATGGTGAGCGTCACCGGAATGACGATCTTGAGCCGGGCAGTCGCGCGTTGCAGATACTCATACTGGCCGCTCCAGAGTACATAGGTCCCGGCCGGAAACTGGATGCTCTCGGTGACGGCGCGCTCTGCGTCCGCGACGTAGCTGCCGATGTCGCGGTCGCGGATGTCGACATAGATGTATGTCGCGAGCTGTCCATTCTCGGTCCGGATCGAAGTGGGGCCCCTGGCCGGCTCGACCTTCGCGACCTCGCCGAGCGGCACGGCGCCGCCTGAGGGCATCGGCACCAGGACATCGCTGGCGATGGCCTTCGGATTGTCGCGGAGATCGCGCGGATAGCGCATGTTCACGCTGAAGCGCTGCCGGCCCTCCACGGTCGTGGTGATCGTCTGGCCGCCGAGGGCGGCCGCGATCGTATCCTGGACGTCCTGGACCAGGAGTCCGTAGCGGGCGAGGGCCTCGCGGTCGGGCGTGATCTCGAGGTAATAGCCGCCGATGCCGCGCTCGGCATAGGCCGAGGAGGTTCCGGGGACGGTCTTGATCACCCGCTCGATCTGCTTGGCCAGACGATCGATCTCGGTCAGGTCCGTGCCTATTACCTTGACGCCGATCGGCGTGCGGATGCCGGTCGAGAGCATGTCGATGCGCGCCTTGATCGGCATCGTCCAGGCGTTGGAGACGCCGGGGAATTGCAGCGCCTTGTCCATCTCGGCAACGAGGCTGTCGATCGTGACGCCGGGACGCCACTGCTCCCTGGGCTTGAGGTTGACGACCGTCTCGAACATCTCGGTCGGCGCAGGGTCGGTGGCGGTCGCCGCCCGCCCGGCCTTGCCGTAGACAGAGGCGACCTCGGGGAACGACTTGATGATCCGATCCTGCATCTGCATCAGCTCGGCGGCCTTGGTCACGGAGATGCCGGGCAGGGTGGTCGGCATGTAGAGCAGCGTGCCCTCGTTCAGGCTCGGCATGAATTCGGTGCCGAGCTGGCGTGCCGGCCAGACGGTGATGGCGAGCACGGCGGCCGCGGCGAGGATCACGAGCGTCTTGGCCCGCAGCACACCCTTGATGACCGGCCGGTAGATCCAGATCAGCAAGCGGTTGATCGGATTGCGATGCTCGGGAACGATCCTGCCGCGCACGAAGATCACCATCAGCGCCGGCACCAGCGTCACCGAGAGTAGCGCCGCTGCCGCCATCGAGAACGTCTTGGTGAAGGCGAGCGGGCTGAACAGCCGGCCTTCCTGCGATTCCAACGTGAAGATCGGCATGAACGACACGGTGATGATCAGCAGGCTGAAGAACAGGGCGGGACCGACCTCCGCCGCCGCGTCGATCAGGATCTGGACGCGTGATGCGTCGGGCTCGGCACGCTCCAGATGCTTGTGGGCGTTCTCGATCATGACGATCGCGGCATCCACCATGGCGCCGATCGCGATCGCGATGCCCCCCAGGCTCATGATGTTCGAGCCGAGTCCGAGCAGCTTCATCGCGCCGAACGCCATCAGCACGCCGACCGGCAACATCAGGATGGCGACCAGGGCGCTGCGGACGTGCAGCAGGAACACGATGCAGACGAAGGCGACGACGATGCTCTCCTCGAGCAGCGTGTGCTTCAGCGTGTCGATGGCGGCATAGATCAGGTTCGAGCGGTCGTAGACCGGAACGATCTCGACCGATTTGGGCAGGCTGCTCGCGATCTCATGCAGGCGCTTCTTGACGTTCTCGATCACGTCGAGCGCGTTGACGCCGAAGCGCTGTAGTACGATGCCGCTGGCGACCTCGCCCTCGCCATTGAGCTCGGCGATGCCGCGCCGTTCGTCGGGGCCGAGCTCGACATTGGCGACGTCGCGCAGCAGCACGGGCGTGCCGCCTGAGCTCTTGAGCACGATGTTGCCGAGATCGTTGATGCTCTTCAGATAGCCCTTGCCGCGGATGACGTATTCGAACTCGGACAGCTCGACCGTCCGGCCGCCGACATCGGCATTGCTGGCGCGGATCGCGTCGCGGATCTTCTGCAGGCTGATGCCGCGGTCGCGCATGCGCTGCGGATCGAGCACGACGTTGTACTGCTTGACGAAGCCGCCGATGCTCGCGACCTCGGCGACACCCTCGGCCTTGGCGAGCGCGAACTTCAGGTTCCAGTCCTGGATCGTGCGGGTGTCGGCGAGATTCAGCTCCTTCGACATGACGGCGTATTGGTAGACCCAGCCGACGCCGGTCGCGTCCGGGCCGATCGTCGGCGTGATCCCCGCCGGAAGCCGCGAGGCCGCGCTGTTCAGGAACTCCATCACGCGCGAGCGGGCCCAGTAGATGTCGGTGCCGTCCTCGAAGATGACGTAGACGAACGACACGCCGAAGAACGAGAAGCCGCGCACGACCTTCGACTTCGGCACCGTGAGCATGGCGGTCGTCAGGGGATAGGTGACCTGGTCTTCGATGACCTCAGGCGCCTGACCGGGATACTCGGTGTAGACGATCACCTGGGTGTCCGACAGATCGGGAATTGCGTCGAGCGGCAGGTGAATGAGTGCGTAGAGACCGGCTGCTGCGGCGAAGCCGGTCCCGAACAGGACCAGCAGCAGGTTGCGCGCCGACCAGGCAATGATGCGGGCGATCATTTGTGGTCTCCCATGCCGGCGTGGTCGCTGCCGGCGGATTGCGCTTCGTCGGAGTCCGCGAAGCTCTTCAGCGCGGCCTTCAGGTTGCTTTCGGCGTCGATCAGGAAGTTGGCCGAGGTGACGACCGCCTCGCCATCCGACAGGCCATCGCGCACCTCGACATAGCCGGCGCCGCGCCGGCCGAGCGTCACGGCGCGCGGCTCGTAGCGGCCGCCGCCCTTGTCGATGAGGACCGCCTGGCGCCTGCCGGTGTCGAGCACGGCATCAGCGGGCACGGCCAAGAGCGGCGCCGGGTCCGCCGTGTCGATCTCTGCATCGACATACATGTCGGGGAGCAGCGCGAGGTCCGGATTGGCGAGCTCGATCCGTAGGCGCGCCGTCCGCGTGTCCTTGTTCACCTGGGGATAGACGACTGCGATCGTGCCGGCGAAGGTTCGGCCCGCGAAGCTGCGCGCATGGATCGTCACGGGCTGTCCGACGGCGATGCTGCCGAGGTCGCGTTCGGCGACATCGACCAAGGCCCAGACCGTCGAGATGTCGGCGATCCGGAACAGCACGTCGCCCGGATTGGCGCGCATGCCTTCGGTCGCATTGCGCTCCAGCACGACGCCATCGCGCGGCGCCGACCATTGAACCGTGATCGGTGCGACGCGCGACCTCTCCATCGCCATGATCACCGGCTCCGGGACGTCCAGATTGGTCAAGCGCTGGCGCGCGCCGCGTCCGTAGGCTGCGTTGCCGCCGACGATGTTGGAATTGATGGTGGAGAGATACTCGGCTGCGGCCGCGGCCATCGCCGAGCTGTAGATCTCCATCAGCGGCTGGCCCGCCTTCACGCGCGTGCCCGTGGTCACGTCGGCGACCTTCTGCACGAAGCTTTCGGCCCGCATCGCGATCACGGAGACTCGGCGCTCGTCGAGCTGGATCGTTCCCGGTGCCTTGACGGCGATGCGGAGCGTGCGCCGCTCGACCGGCGTGGATCTCACGCCCGTCCGCTGGATCTTGCCGGGCGACAGCTTCACCACGCCATCCTCGGCATCGTCGCCCTCGTAGACGGGAACGTAGTCCATTCCCATCGGGTCCTTCTTCGGAGAAGGCGACGTGTCAGGTAGGCCCATGGGATGGCGGTAGTAGAGAATCCGGCGCGAGGAGTCCGCCTGCTGCTTCGGCTTGGCGGGGGCGGGCGCGGCTTGATCGTCGTCGTAGACCGGCAGGTAGTCCCGCCCGCGCTCGTCCTTCCTGGGGCCTGCCGACCAGGCAGGGGCGCCGCTGGGATCGCGATAATACAGCGGCATCCGCTCCGCCGCCGTGGCGGCAAGATGGGGGCGGAGCGACGGCGGCGATGTCTGGATCGACCAGAGACCACCCAAACCAAGGCCGGCGCCGAGCGTAACGGCCGCGAGCAGACGCAATGTGTTCATGACATCACCGTGAGGCGCGCGACGCGCGCGATCCGTTGGGAAGGGCGGGGCGCTCGTCGGGGAGCGCCCCGCAGGCTCACTTCGTCGCCTTGACGACGACCTTGCCGGTGACCGTCTCCGGCTCGCCCTGCACCTTCGCGGAGAGTGTGACCTGGTAGCGCCCGGCCATCGGCAGGTCGGTCTTGAAGGCGTAGACGCCGGGCTCCTTGGACGGCAGCGGCGCCACCTCCGACACCATGTCGGCCATCCCATCCGGCGCCATGTCGACGCGTGTCTTGAAAATGACCGCGTCAGTTACGGCCTTGCCGGTCTGCTTATGGGTGAGACGAACGGCGACCGTGACGTCGTCGCCCTTCTTCATCTCGGCCGTGACGGGCTCGAAGCTGTAGTCGGCGGCGCCGGCGATGGCGGCCGGTGCGGCGAGCGAAAGGGTGGCGGCGAGGGCCGCGGTGCTGATTCTGGAAAGCATGGTCCTGTCCTCATGAATGGATCTCGGCCGTGGCGCCCGCGGCGCGCACGTCAGTCATCGGCGCGCAGACATTGTGCGCGTCGGCTCGTGCGAGATCAGACTCGAGGAGGTCGGAACGGAGGACTGCCGCTGTGAAGAGAAGCGACCTGATCGGCGGGAATGGCGATCCTGGTCGCGCTCACGGCGAGGGGCGCGAAGGCAACGGCCCTGACATCGCCGAGCGCAACCGTCCCTCCCGCGCAGCAGAAACCCATGCTGCATTTGGTGTTGTGCGACGGGGAGCCGGTGCCCTTCATGTCGTCGGGGCAGCATTCGTCCATCGACATGCCGGCCCCGTCGTCCATCTGCATGCTCGTCTGCATCTCGTCCGACGACGCCATCACAGCCGCCGATGCGCCGATCGGCAGCATCGCCACGGACAGGGCAATCGCGAACGCCAGGATGGTACGGACGAGCCGCATCGAGATGGAGTTACCTTTCCGGTCGCAGAGCAAGACAGCTAACATAAGCCAGGCGCCGACGCAGTCGTTGATCCCGCTCAATCCTGCGTGACCATCGCGTCGCCGGAGGCATGACGACGGGCCAGACCAGCACAAGCGATCGCATGAAAGGAAAAGGATGGCGACGGCAAATGGTGGGCGCACAAGGGATCGAACCTTGGACCTCTCCCGTGTGAACCACAATCCCTAGATCACGATCAGCCCAATCCCGCCACAGTCGAAACCTAGAAAATGTACGTAATGGCAATGGCTTGTGTCCGTTTTGGCCACAGCAGGCCATAGCACGCCTTACTGCATTTTGTGTGCCCCTGTTGTGCCCCCGGCGGAATTTCCCCGGGGGCACACAAAAGAGGGAGAGTTTCAGACCCGGTTTGTTCTGGGGCTGTTTCGGCCTCGTCGCGGGGCACACGCGGGACATGGAAAGGACCGGGTTGATGGCGAAAGCAGCGAGCCAGCTGACACTCACGGATGCTCTCATTCGCACCGCCTCGTTGCCGGCGGGCAAGGCGCAGCATTATCTCCACGACGACAAACTGCCTGGCCTCGCCCTGCGCATGCGCGCCACTGGCGCCCGGACGTGGGTGTATCTTTTCACCAAGCCGGGTGTGAGGGGGACGCAGCGCAAGACGCTCGGTCCGTGGCCCAAGTTCAATGAGAAGGCCGCGCGCAAGGCGGCGACGATCGCCGCGGGCGAAGTCATCCGCGGTCTCGACCCGAACGACGACAAGCGTGAGGCGAGGCGGCTGCAGGCTGCTGAGAAGCAGCGGACCACTCTCGCAAACCTGATAGTCGAAGACGGACCCTACGAGACATCGTTGACTGGGCGGCAGGTCGTCAATTGGAGGCCGGCGATGTCCGCGCTGAGACGTGGGCTCAAGGATCATGTCGAGGGTAGCGCCGCGGATCTCACGCGCAGAAACATCATGGCGGCTGTCGACAAGATCGCCAAGACCGGGAAGCGTGGGGCCGCCAAGGACTTCCGTAAGCACGCGCACACCTTCCTCGAATGGTGCGTCGGCGAAGGCTATGTCGAGCATAATGTGCTGGCCGGCTATCGCGCGCCGAAGGAGACGCGAGCGCAACGGGTCGGAAGGCGAATGAAGGGGCGAGCTCTGACCGATGCCGAGATCGTCAAGGTCTGGCAAGCATGCGGCAATCTCGGGACTTTTGGACTCCTGACGCGCATGTGCCTCCTCGGCGGCGCGCGTCGCAGCGAGCCAACGATGATCGAGTGGAAGCGGCACGTTATGCAGGACCGCATCACCTTCGATGGCGCCTGGACGAAGATGGGTCTGCACCACGATGTGCCGCGCACTCATCTCATCGACGAAGTGCTGGCAGCTGCCAAGCATTTTCAGCGGGCAACCTCAGACTATGTGTTTCCCTCGCCGAAGACAGGCGGGCAGATGTCGGGCTTCACCAAGATGGTGAAGCGCCTCGTCAAGGAAGCCGAGGTGGATAAATTCACCATGCATGACCTGAGACGCAGCCTGCGCACCATCATGTCACGCTGCGGCTACGACAATGAGATCCAGCGGCTCTGTGTCGGTCAAAAGCCGGGCGGCATCGACCAAGTTTACAATCACGATGAGCAGTGGATCATCCGCAAGATGGCGTTCGAGGCTGCTCACGATTACATCGCGGAGCTCGTCGGCGCAGAACGTACCGGCAAGGTTGTACGTCTGCAGAGGACGAATCCGCTCGATCCCATCAAGACTGAGCTGCTCGGCCGTCTTCGTGAACATTTTGCGGCTGGGGGCGTTTAGCCGCGCTGGAGCCAGATAGATACTCGCGCACCGCGTCCACCCGATAGAGTGGGCGGCCATCGACGTATCGCCATTTGAGCGGATGGTCCGGATTGCGCCGCCACTGCTCAAGCGCGCCTGGCGTCCGCCGAATGACCGCCGCCGCCTCCAGCGCGGTCAGGTTCGAGCTGCCCGGTAAGGCATCGATGTCGAATCTGGCCGGCGGGGGTACGCCACGGTGCTTGCGCTTACGCCTAGGGGCGGTCGCGCTTTGATCCGGTCCTGTCGATCCAGTTGCTTCGACTGTGGTCGTATCGGTTTTGCCGCCCATACCGGTTTCCACGGTTGCGTTACGGCCGATAAGATCGCAGGCGGCTTGGAGAGCAAAGCAGCTGGCAATTGACGTAGGGGTGGCGGCGGCCTTGGCGTGCAAACGGATGGATCGAGATGGCCGATGGTTGCATCAAACCAGCGCGCCCGGGAACCGGCGGCAAATAGGACGGGTCAAATTCCAAGGCCTCGGCCTCTGCCGAGATCGATGCCATGAGCGAAGGCCAGTTCCTGGCCGAGCCGGCGGCCTGTTTCGAATGCGATGCCGAGGTCTTTCTTGCGACTGGCGAGGATAGATTCCAGTTGCGGATCGCGCTCGAGGCTTTTGGCCATATCGCACATCGCGGAGCGGGCGGCCTTATAGCCGGAGATGTCGCCAGCTTGATACAGGCGCTGGCTGGCGTGGTCGAGCTTCTGCCAATGTTCCACGAACCCGTCGGCCCGACGGCTCGGATCGATGCGTAGTTCGGTTTCGATCTGGAGCGCGCGAACCGCGCGGCTGACCTGGCCCCCAGCCGCCTCGCGAGCCAGTTCTGGGCTTTGCTTGTACGCGGCCTCAGCATCATGCGAGCCATAGGGCCGCACCGCCTCGAAGGCCTGGCGGGCCTTCTGTAGCTCTTTGACTTGGTCCGGACTTGCCACACCGCCTGTCTCCTTTGCCGTGAAGATCGCATCCACGGCGCGGGCATGGCGCACCAGCGCTCGGGTCCGCACGCGACGCAGTTCCTTGTCCGCCTCTTCGGCCACCTTCCTGTCCGCCGCTTCGGTGGCGCGTGGCTCGGCTCTTGCAACGCTGCTTTCCCTTTCCGGCGATCCGCGCTCGGGCCTCCGTCCGCCATCCCGGTCGCGCACCTCTCCAGGGACGCGAACGCCGTCGAACATCTCGCGCAGCTTCTCCGGCACAATCTTGCGCACGATCTCGGCCACGCGCTCGCGGAAGGTGATCCCACGCCGCTCGGCGTAACTCTGGACCGGATCGACGCGCTCGTAGTCCGAAGCCATGTCCTTGGCGCGATCGAGCGACAGGACTCGGCTGAGCCGGTCCTGACCCGCAAAATCGTCACGGCCATAATGCAGGTCTACGCCGTCGCGATGCCGCGACAGCGCGACATAGCTGCTGTGGGCGTCCATGCCCGGCGTCGCCAGCACATAGACGCGGTCCACCGTCATGCCCTGCGCCTTGTGGATCGTCGCCGCATAGCCATGGTCAATCCGGTTGTAATCCTTCAGGTCAAAGCGCACAGATCGGCCATCGTCGGTCTGCACGGTCAGGAACCGCGCGCTGACCTGTTCGACGGTCCCGAGGGTGCCGTTCTTCACGCCCAGGCCGCGCTCGTTCTGTAGGAACATGATGCGATCCCCGCAGGCGAAGGACCTCGCGCCGCGCTCGACCGCCACACGCACCTCGTCGCCGAGATCGCCGGCGGCCCGCATTCGCTCGCGCGCTGACTCGTTCAGCTCCCGCACTTCGTCGTTGGTGTGGGTGAGGATGATCCGACTCCGGTCCGGTGACGCCTGTCGGTCGCGGTCCCAGCGCGCGATCAGATCGTCGCGTGCCTGCTCGCGGGTCTGGACCTCATGCACCATCCCGTGGGAGCGGTAAGCTCCGAGCGCTTCCCCCACTTTGCCGGTCGCCAGATCGCGCGTGGCATCGCGCTGCCAGTCCTCCCGCTGACGCCGCACTTCACTGATTTCCGCCCCGCTGTGACGCTCATGGATAGACCGGAACGACGCGCCCGCTTCGATCGCCTGCAGCTGCTGCGGATCGCCGACCAGCACCACCTTGGCGCCAGCTTCCGCCGCATGAGACAGCACGCGATCGAGCTGGCGCGCGCCGACCATGCCGGCTTCGTCGATGACCAGCACATCGCTCGATTTGAGCAGATCACGGCCCTGTCTCCAGCCATGCTCCAGGCTGGCAATCGTGCGTGACGCAATGCCCGATCCGCTTTCGAGATTTTCCGCCGCAATGCCGGACAGCGCCACGCCACGAACCTCGAAGCCGGCCGCTTCCCACGCCTCCCGCGCCACCCCCAGCATCGCGCTCTTTCCCGTCCCGGCATGGCCGACGACGATGCTGAGGTCGCGTCCGTCCGTGACATGCGCCAGCGCCTCGGCCTGCTCGGATGACAGGACCAGGCCGCGCGCTTCCGCATGCGCCAAAGCTATCCTGCGCTCCGCGTCGCGCACCTCATGAAGCTCCCGGTCAGCCATCCGTTCAGCGGCCCTGTGCAGGCGCTGTTCGGCCTCGATCATTCCGCGGGTGGTGAACCGATCCTCGCCGCGGGCGTCCTTACCGAGTTCGACCAGATCGGGCGCTCCCTGCATCGCGCCCATGACCTGGTTGAACTGGTCGATCCCGTCACTGTGACGGTGGGCGAACTTGGCCAGGTCGCGTCGCGTGAAGGTCGATTGCTGCTGGGTGATCGCGTCCAATCCAAGCGAGGGATCCGCGATAATCCGCGCGCCATTGCCGCGCGCGATCTCCCGGTGCATCTCGGCCCGGTCCGCCTGACCGACTTCGCCCGCGGTGCCTCGGACCTCGATCCGTTGCGCCGGTGCGCCGATCTGAGTCTGTGGCTCCAGCGCGATGCCCTGGGCTTCCAGACTGCGATGGTCGATCCGCGCGTCGATGTCGAGCTCGGCCAGGCGTTCATTGGCAAGCTCAGCCCAACGCTTCCGCCAGCGCTCCACCATCTCGGTGCGGTTCCAGTCCCGGACCTTCTGACCAAACCCATTCCCGTCCACTGCGCGCATGGTCAGCATGACATGGGCATGGGGCTTGGGCATGCCGTCCTCGGCTCTGTCCCAATGCACATTGAGGTCGGCGATCATGCCAAGACCGACGAACTCGCTCCGAACGAAGTCCCGAGCCAGCTCGATCCCCTGCGCCTCAGTCAGCTCGCGAGGAAGGGCGAACTCGACCTCACGGGCCAGCTGCGCATCCTTCCGGACTTCGCACGCCTCGACATCGTTCCAGAGCCGAGCGCGGTTACTCCAGGCTTCCGGCGTGCCTTCAGGCAGCATCACCTCGGAATGGACGACGCCGTGCTTTCCGGAAAAGTCCTGCTCACGGCCCAACCGCTCGTCACGCAGCCGTGAAGCGGAGCGGTAGGCGGCCGACGCCACCGCGCTGCTCCCGGCCTTCCGGCCAATGATCTTGACGTGAAGATGATAGATCGCCATAGCGACCAGAGCATCTACACAGCGAAGCGTACGTCGGCACGACGTATAAGCGCGCCCTCCCTCGAAAAAATCTCGGGAGGGATTACCGCGTCCCAGGGTGTCCTGACGACCCTACAGCTTTGTGCTGGGTGTCGAGCTATCATTTCTCCATCAAAATTCACGGAGACTATGATGCGCAAACCACGAGACTTCGATGCAGATCTCAAGGCACTCGAGGACAAGGCGCGAGGCATGAAAGCCAGCAAAGTGCGACAGCTCGGCGAATTGGTCATCGCGACTGGTGCTGATACGCTCAGCGTCGATGAACTGGCAGGCGCACTGATTGTACTGGCCGAGACGAAAGATGCCGGAAAGAGAGAGGCATGGTCCAAGCGCGGGGCCGCATTCTTTCAAAGCCGGTCGCGGCGAACTGCGCCAGCAATTGTTCGCAACATCGATGGTGCTCCTGTGTGCCACTTCGTTGGCGATCGGGAGATTTAGGAGGCAAGCCTTTGTCTGGGTAGGCGCTAGGAGCGCTAGCTGTATCGGCCTTGGTCACGTTTCTCGTCTGATCAAGGGCTTGCCAGTTACAACAAGTCCACTTCGGACTTTCTCTTTTATGAGGCGTCGCCACTCGATGCGTCCTCTATCTGGTTCAACAATTTGGAGGCACGGACAAGGTCTTGCGTACCAAAACCTTCAGTAAATTCCCCAAAAATTGGAGTGAGCAATTGGACTGCGTCCTTCTCGCGGCCTGTCGTCGCCCAATGAGCCGCGAGGTCAGTGGCGGTCCGAAGTGCGAAAGTCAACGCGCCGATAGCGCGGGCCTCGGCAATCGCCTGCTTGAACAGCTTTTCAGCGCGGACAGTTTCGCCTGCGTGGAGAAAGATCGATGCATTGACACGAAGGAGTTCCGAGCGGCACCAGCGTTCGCCTTGGCGTTCCTGATAAGCGATCGCTCGCCTGACGGCGTCTCGCGCTTCGGCGACCCGTCCCTGCCGAAGATAGGCGCGAGCGAGGAAAGCCAGATAGCTGCCGATCCGCATCAAGAAGCGGCATTCAATCAGTTCATCGATCGCGTCGCGAATATCCTCCACCGCCCGCCGATCGCCGCGCAAGTTGCGCAGGCAGGCGGAGAAATAGCGCTCGACTGAAACCCAGCGAGAGATGCGCTCTCGTTCCAGGTTACGACGCAAACGTTCTGTGAAGAACGCGAGCGCATCAAGATCGCCAATTTCCAGGGAGATGGGAAGAGCGGCCAGCCCGAGTGCGTTCGACTGTGATACCCAATGGCCGCCGCGGTCTGCAGCATCCACGGCGTCGCGCGCCAGCTTGGCGGCGTAGTCGGCCTGCCCCTGCATCCACGCGACGAAGGGCAGGTTGAAGCGGACGGTGATGAAGCGGTAGACCTCATTTGCATCCTTGCGCGAACGTCCCTGGGCCAGCGAATGGGTGGACGCGAGACGATCGAGAACTGGGCGGCTTTTGCCTAATTCGCCTGCGAAGGCGTGGGCCCAGGCTAAGGCCCTGTCGGCTTCGGATGTGGCCGTTGAATCGGGGTCCCGGCCAGCCAGCGAGGTAGCCTGCTCAAGATAGGTTATGGCACGTGCGATTTCTCCGATCTGGAGCAGGTAAAACGCAAAACCTACCAGCGCGCGCTGCTGATAATCGACGTTGCCGGCGCGTGTCGCGAACGCGATGGCATCAAGCCAAGCGACCTCGTTCTCATTCGAACTCTTGCGGGCGTAGAACAGACTCCATCCGAGGGCACAGGCGAGCTTCGCTTTTGACAGATCGTCGCATGGGACGCACTTGGCCAAGGCGAGTGCGACCTCCAGCCGCGCCTGCGCCTCCGACAGGATGGAGGTTTCCGACCAGAGAGTGATAGCCGCAACCGCAAGCCTGATGCCGAGCGTGGGATCGCCTTGATCGCCGAACGACCATGATAGTGCGCTTCTCAGATCGGCAATGCGGCCGAGGTAGCGCTCGGTCCAATCGGCCGGCTCGCGCCAATTCCACTCCTCCTCGGACTGCTCGAACAGCGCTATCATGCGTTCCGCATGCCGGCGCATCGCCGAGCCGCACGCTGGATCGCCCCGACACCGCTCGGCAGCGTAGCGGCGTGTACTGTCGAGCAGCCGGTAGCGCAGGCTCGCGCCACGGGCCTGCGCGCTCAGCAGTGACTTGGCGACGAGGCTCCCGAGTGCGGTCACAACATCGATTGGCGTGAGCCCCGCCGCTTCTGCCACGAAGACCGCATCATCGTGCTCGAATCCGTCACTGAACACGGACAGTACGGCGAACAGCCTGGCTTCCTTCTGCGAGAGCAGCCGGTAGCTCCACTCAATCGTGGCCATCAAGGTTTCGTGACGGGGCAACGAGGTGGCGATCCCGGCCGCGGTAAAACCGAGCTTCTGATCGAGATTGACCAATAACTCCCGTGGAGTAAACCTGCCGATCTGGGCTGCAGCCAACTCGATGGCCAATGGAAGTCCGTCCAACGAATGGCAGACCGCGGCGATTGCGTTGCAATCGTCGTCGACGAACTCGTAGTCCGACCATTCGGTGGCGCGCCGGACGAACAGCTCCACCGCCGGAAACCTCACAGCGTGATCGACCGACAGCCCGAGATCGGAGCTCGGAAATGGGAGAGAGCCAATCCGAACGACATGCTCAAGGGTGGTGCCGAGCGGCTCGCGGCTCGTGGCAAGCAGCCTCGATGGCGATGTGTCCGTCATGAACTTGCTGGCAAAGATCGTGGTGGCGGGCAGCACATGCTCGCAATTGTCGAGGATGAGCAGCATTTGCCGCGGCCTCAGATAGTCGAGGACAGCAGCCAGACCAATGTCCGTATTGCCTCGGATACCGAGCGCCGTCACCAGCGCCGCGCCGAACAGAGTAGGATCGGAGATCGTCGCGAGATCGACGAAGCAGACGCCGTCGCGATATCTTGAACCGTACGCCTGAGCAACGGCTAAGGCGACGGTTGTCTTCCCTATTCCCCCGGCGCCGGCCAGTGTTATGTGTCTGTCCTTGGCGAGTAGATCGGCGATGGCGGCGATATCGGCTTCCCGGCCCACGATTCCGCGCGGCAATGGCGGCTGCGTAGGCGGGAGCGGATCGGCCAGCGTAGGCTCCTCCTCGATATCGCCGATCCCGACCCGGACATCGGCGATAAATTTGTACCCGCGCCGTGCAACGGTCGCGATGTAGATGGGCTCTATCTGGGTGTCTCCCAGCGAGCGCCGCAAGCTCCACATATTGACCTTGAGATTGCTGTCATGGACGAACGTGCCCGGCCAGGCGGCCGCCGTCAGGTCGTTCTTGCTGACGAGCTCGCCCCGGCGCTGCACCAGCAGCCGCAAGAGTTCGAAGGCCCGTCCGCCCAGTTTGACGGGGCGCTCGTCCAGTAAAAGGAGCTGACGGCCGGGGACAAGTCGAAAAGGACCGAAGCTGAACGTCAGCTCCTGTCGGGGGACGCCCAGTTTCTTTGTGGCGGTCCGCATTGAGCAAAGCCAATCGGTCGACGAGATCGACTGGTAATATCATGACCTGAAAAGTTGTTAAAGCGAACCATTTGCAATTGCACGAGTGCAGCGCAAAATTCCTCGTCCGAGGCCCAACTGGCTACTTTTTGGGCACACTGCGAACGGCCGTGCTTATCGGCCCGATGGCTCGTCATGGAGTTGCGGAAACTTGGCGGAGCACTCTTTCGAATTGCACTTCAGTGAGGAAGCGGAGCTGGGGGTTGAAGAGCGCTTCGGAGCGCAGCTCGCGCCAGATTCGGCGGGGATGACTTCCGCAAGCGCCGCGCCACCCTCGGCAAAGCGGCCTGGGCGGCTCGCGCGGGAATGACGGCTGCCACGACCGGGTTTGCCAGTGCGTACCGCAGACCCGACGCCTTGGCAGCAAATGAAAACGTAAGCAGTTTCATAGCTGGTCCTGATCCTTGGCGACATTGCCGTTTGATACGCTCTTTAGCGCGCGTGATCAGTTCCGATATTTCTCAGTCCTGCGCGACGATGATCGCATCTTCCTCATCTGCGGTGAGGGCAGCTTCCAGGCAGCGGCGCGCGAGTGCAACCTGTTGCTCGCCTTTAACCCCTTTTAACCGAGCCACGTCTGGACTTCGCTGTCGCGCCTTGTGAGAATTTCAGCATCGGCGTCGCAGTGGCCCGGGGCTGCACTCATTGACCGGACGGGATGATCGCTCTTGCGGTAGGAGGCCGGAAATCACCTCGCTTGCGCAGGCCGTGATGGCATTCGTGGCTCATGGAGATCAGAAGTACCGAAACAGCGAGAAACTCGCAGCGGCCGACGACTGGCCAGGGCTGAGCATAGAACATCGTAAGTTTGCAGCAGGATGCCAGGCGACGCCGATTCCCTTCTGCACCGAGCTGGTGATGCTGCTGTCAGGCGGCGGAATTGTCTGTCGCACCGGAAATGGAGAAATCCAGAAGAGCCTAGCGCGGCGCGGCATGAGCTACCTCGTCCCAATCGGGACGCAAGAAAGTCATGTCGAGCTTTCGGACTGGCCTGTCTCAGCCCCTATCATTTCTGCAGGCTGTTTCGCGAAGCGATCGGATTGTCACCGCACCGATACGTAACTGACCGGCGCGTTCGGGCTGCGCAGCACGAACTCGCGCGTAGCCGACCCTCCCTGGTGGAAATCGGCCCTGGAATTCGGTTCTGGCTCGCAAGCGAACTTCACGCGTGTCTTCCGCAAGGCTGCAAACCTCGCTCCGAGGCAGTACGCGAATTGTGCTTCGGCCAGATCGAGGCAATTGCCGATAGGCCTGATCCGAATGACCGCAGGGATTGCTCATGATCCCGCAGGATTCGCAAATACGGTTCTGGGACCAGGCGATAGTGTCACTGCGAGATCTTTCTTTATGGGCCTTACAGGAAGCCGATCATGACCCAACACGTCCTGTTTATCGTCAGCAACGCAGCAGTGATCGGCCCACAGAACCGCAAGACGGGCTTCTTTTTCGCCGAGGTTGCGCATCCGTTCGATGTTCTTGACAAGGCAGGCATCGCGGTTGAGTTCGCTTCCTTGAGAGGCGGATGGACGCCCTATGACGCCTACGACGAGAAAGATCCTGCGCAAAAAGCCTTCCTTGAAAGCAAGGCTTTTCGCCGTCTCAATCGCAGCCGCAAGCTGGCCGAGGTGGATGCTGCGGATTTTGATGCGATACTGGTGCCAGGCGGACTTGGGCCGATGGTCGATATCCAGCGAAACCCTACCGTTCATGATGCGGTTGTGCGTGCGTGGAGCACGGGAAAATTCGTGACGGCCGTTTGTCACGGTCCATGCGCGCTTCTCGGAGTAGACCTTGGCGACGGCAAGCCGTTCGTGCGGGGAAGAAAGCTAACATCGTTCTCGAAGAAGGAAGAGTACGACTACGCACGTGAAGATGTTCCTTACGAGCTTGAAGATGCTTTGAGGGCCGAGGGCGCTGAATATACGTCTGCGGAAAACTGGCAGCCCCACGTCGTCGTCGATGGGCGCCTCATCACCGGGCAAAATCCTGCATCGGCCGGGCTCCTGGCAAAGGAGCTGCTGGCGGCACTCAGAAGCAGCCGCGCATAGCTGGACCGCTGAGGTAGCAGTCTCAAAAAGAGGTCGGTTCAAACAATGCCGTCAAAGATCACTGCCATTCTGGTTGCCCACCCTGGCAAGGGCCTCGAGCTTAGAGAGCTACTTGTCGGGATGGCGCCACATTGCAGAGCAGAGCCAGGAAATCTGCGTTGGGACATTTGGCGCGACAGTGTGGATGATCATCGTTACGTTCTAGACGAACTCTATCGAGACGGTGCTGCGGTCGAAGCGCATCGGAACTCGCAGCATTATCAAGAGTACCTGGCCAGGGTGCCAAAACTGGCCGAACGTACGGCAGTCGTCGCGGAGGCCGTGGACGTCAGATAATCGCTGTAATCCGCATGTCGGCAATGTCGCGGAGCTTCAGTTGCCACAACGCGAAGACAGCCGAGCCGGACAGATCACGCACGCAATCGCGCTTCCTTCACGGAGTTGAAGGTCGACCGATAAGCAGATTAACGAGGTGATGTCGCTCACACTCGGCTATCGCGAAAGAACCCGGGTGTACGACCGAAGGAGTTGCGATGCGTCTGTCTTGCACGATTGTCATCGGCCTGATCATGGCGAGTGCACATCCATCGTTCGGGGAGTCCACAGCGTCCGAATGTGGGCCGGTTGCGTCTGCTCATCGCTGCACGTTGCCAATGCCGAGCTGCGCAGCCGGCGCTTCAACGGTTCACTACCACACGGCCGCTATCAACGGCGTGAACGTGTTCTACCGGGAGGCTGGGCCGGCAGATGGGCCGGTCGCTCTCCTTTTGCATGGCTTTCCGACGTCGTCACATATGTTCCGCGATTTGATCCCGAAGCTGGCTCACAGATACCATGTCATTGCGCCGGACTATCCTGGCTTCGGGCAGAGCGACGCTCCAGACCGCAGCCGGTTCTCGTATTCGTTTTCGAACTATGCCGAGATGATCGATGCTTTGCTGGATCAACTCGGTGCAAAGCGCTACGCCATGTACGTCATGGATTACGGGGCGCCGGTCGGCTATCGGCTCGCTCTCAAACATCCTGAGCGTGTGACTGCCCTCATCGTTCAAAACGGCAACGCCTACGAAGAGGGTTTGCGAGACGCTTGGGATCCGATCAAGGCGTATTGGAAAGAAGGCACGGAGGAGCGGAGGAATGCGCTTTCGTTCCTCGTCTCGGCCCCGTCGACAAAATTCCTGTACACCGACGGCGTACGCGATCCGACCCGCATCAGTCCCGATAATTGGGTCAATGACCAGGCACTCCTGGATCGTCCGGGCAACAAGGATATTCAGCTCGACCTGCTGTACGATCACGCGGCCAACGTCCCGCTCTATCCGGCCTTCCAGGCGTTTTTCCGCGAACGTAAACCTCCGACCCTGATCCTCTGGGGCAAGAATGACAAAGTCTTCGCTGAAGCAGGCGCGCACGCCTATCTGCGCGATTTGCCAGCAGCCGAGCTGCACATGCTCGACACCGGCCACTTCGCACTCGAGGACCAAATCGACGTGATGGCGCCGTTGATCAACGACTTTCTCGACCGAGTCTACAATTGATACCGATGCAAGGCGATCGCACGACGCCGACGTTAGCTGATTGTTTATGCCGCCCCAGAAGACGAAAGGAAAACATATGAAGTACCTGGCACCTTTGCTGGCCCTCTCCGCGCTTGCCATGACGTCGACCTCCTCGGGAGCTCAGCAGCAGAAAGCGACATCCGTCGTCCTCGTCCATGGAGCGTTCGTCGATGGCTCAGGCTGGCAGGCGGTCTACGATCTTCTCAAGAAGGACGGCTATGAAGTATTGGTGGTCCAGAATCCCACCATCACACTCGAAGGCGACGTCGCCGCCACAGAAGCGGTGATCGCAGCAGCCAAGTATCCCGTCGTGCTCGTGGGGCACTCCTATGGCGGCATGGTGATCACGCAGGCGGGCGAAAATCCGAAGGTCAAAAGCTTGGCTTACATCGCAGCTTTTGCGCCGGACACGGGCGAATCGGCCGCATCGCTAAATTCGTGGCCAGCAGAGCCTGGCGAAACGAAGGCGCCGCTGCTGCCCCCGCAGAACGGCTATCTACTGGTCGATCCCGCGAAGTTCCCGACCTCCTTTGCAGCGGATTCCCCCGTGGCGCTCACCGAGTTCATGGCGGTAGCGCAAGTGCCGTGGGGATTACAAGCCGTTGAAGCGAAGGTCACGAAGGTGGGCTGGAAGGCAAAGCCGAGCGTCTTCCTGATCCCGTCTCAGGATCGCATGATAACCCCGAGTTCGCAAAGAAAGATGGCCAAGCGAAGCGGTGCGCGAGTGGAAGAGATAAGCAGCAGCCATGCGGTGATGCTGTCTCATCCGCGGGAGGTCGCCGCGTTCATCGAGTCTGCCGACCGATGATCGAAGCGGAACAGATCATCTTTCGTTGTGACCCGCAGTGACTTCCGCTGCGGGTCGTCGATTGCAGGAGCACGCAGCTAGGCCGTCAAGTGAGCGGACGATCTCCGAAATCTTGCCAAGGGCGTCGGAAAACACTTGCCGGGTCCTGGCAGCTGAGCGCAGTTTCGTGCTGGTCTTTCCTACGATGTCATCTCGCGGGCTTGCCGCAGGAGGTGCGACGCTCTCACGAGATCCCGCGTAGCGAAACCCTCCCGGAACTGCCGATAGACGGGTGACAGAATGGAATTGGCCTTCTCTGGATAGCCAGCCTCGAGATGATGCGCCGCAAGTTCGCTGGCCGCGCGCAGTTCGAACGACAGCGCCTCGATGCTGCGGGCCTCGTCGATCGCGTCTAGGAGGAGACGGTGGGCGCGATCAGGCTGCCCAGAGGCGCGATGGATAAGGGCCTGGATTCGCATCAGCTCGGAGCGGCACCAGCGCTCATCCTGTTGGGCCTCATAGCGTGCCGCCACTGCGATCGCATCGCTCGCGTGGGCCAACTCTCCGCGAAGGAGATGTCGCTCGGCCGCGACACCCATCATCGCGGGAATTCGCATGACGAATCGTGTTTGAATGAGATCATCGATCGCCTGCCTGATCCCGAGTGTGGCGCCGGGATCGCCGCGGGAGTCTGCGAGGACGGCCGTGTAGAACCGCTGGATCGGCAGCCAGATTCCGATGGTTTCCTGCTCGAGAATGCCGCCGAGCTTTCGCGTGTAGCGTTCGAGGTCCGCAAGATTTCCGTTCAGAAGGGAGACCGGACAGCAGGCGAGCGCGAGCACGTTCGACTGCGACGCCAGGTGCCCCTCGGACAGCTCCGCCGCCTCGCGAGCAAGAGCTGCGGCGAGATCGGGCCGCCCGCTCACCCAGGCAAACCTCACCGTGTAATTGCGAATGCCGATCGAGCGGTCGACCTGGAAGCCAGCCATGCGCGAGCCCTTGCCGATCCCCGGGAATTGCGCTGCCAGCCGTTCGAGCGTCGCGAGACTGTCGGTCAGCGCTCCCGTGTGCGCCCGCGCCCAGGCCAAGGTCCGCTCGCCCTCGGGCGACAACGACCAGTCCTGGTGCTCATCGCAAAGCGCACGAAATTGCTCAAGTCGTTCGATCGCCGCGTGGATGCGTCCGACGTCCATCAAATAGACCGAGAGGCCAAGCAGGGCAAGCAGCTCCGAGCGGAGGTCGGAGGCCTTGCGCGAATACGCAACGGCCTTGATCCAATATTCTTCGGTCTCCGGCGGAAACTGGCGCGCATACATCATGCTCCAGGCATACGGGATCGTGAGTTTCGCTTTGGTGAGATCGTCGATCTGCAGCGCCTCGGCATGGTCGAGCGCCACTTTCACCCGCGCCTGCGTATCCGAGATGAGCGAGGTCTCGAACCACAATGGGATCGTCAACATAGTGAGGCGGACGCCGAGCGCGGTATCGCCACCGTCCGCGAAGGCCCAGGCCAAGGCCGCCTGCACGTCGGCGAGCCGGCCGCGATAGGTCTTCGTCCAATCATCGCTGTCACGCCAGCCCCATTCGGTCTCCGACTGCTCGAACAGAGCCGCGATGCGCTCGGCGTGCCAGCGGCGCGCCTGCGGCTGCAAGCCGGCGTCCTGCAGGCGCTTTGCGGCATATCGCCGCGTGCTGTCGAGCAGGCGGTAGCGAAGATTGGCGCCCTCGACTTGGGCTGTCAGCAACGACTTGATAACGAGACCGCCAAGGCCGATGGTCACATCGATGGGGGACAGGCCTCGTGGCGCCGCAATGGCGATCACGTCTTCCAGGTCGAACGCGTCGGCGAACACGGAGATCAGGCGGAACACCTCCACCTCGTGTGGCGACAGCAGGCCGTAGCTCCAGTCGATGGCCGCGAGCAGCGTGTCGTGGCGGCCCGGCGTCTTGGTGGTATCGTCGGCATGAAAGCCGAGATAATCGCTCAGCCGCGCGGCCAGCTCCTGCACGGGATGATAATCGAGCTCGCCCGCCAGCAGCTCGATGGCGAGCGGAAGCCCGTCCACCGAGCGGCAGATCTGACTGACCGCATCGCGATCGGCTTCGATGATCTGATAGCCGGTCCATTCCGAGGCCCTGCGCGCAAACAGCTCGACGGCGGGAAATTTTAGGAGCTCGTCGAGCGTGGACAGGTCGTGCGCTGGAAAGGCGAGCGGATCCAGCCACATCACGTGCTCGCCGGGGACGCGCAGCGGCTCGCGGCTCGTCGCCAGGAGTCTGGACCGCCCCGGCTGACGCGCAAAGCTGCGCGCGAAGATGGCCACGGCGGGCAGCACGTGCTCGCAATTGTCGAGCAGCACCAGCATCGCCCTGTCCTTGAGATGGGCGACGGCGGCGTTGAGGGGGTCGCCCATGTCGCCGCGAAGTCCGAGCGCTGCGACGAAGGCCGAGGGCAGCAGCGCGGGATCATCGATCCTGGCGAGATCGACGAAACAGACGCCGTCGGGATAGTGGCCTTCCAGGCTGTGCGCCGCGGAGATGGCGATGGTGGTCTTGCCGACACCGGCGGGTCCGATCACCGTGACCTGGGGATGCGTCTGCAGCAGCTCGATCAGGCGGGCGATCTCGCGCTCGCGGGCGATGACGTCCTCCAGCACCGGCAGACGGCTCGGGCGTGCCGCGACGGGGGCGGCAGCGACTTCGGCGGTAGCAGCGTCAGTTCTCTGCACCTGCGCCACAAAACGATAGCCACGCCGGGCGACGGTTGCGATATAGGTCGATTGCTCCTGCGTGTCGCCGAGCGAGCGACGCAGGCTATGCATGTTGACCTTGAGATTGCTCTCGTGGACGAACGTGCCAGGCCATGCATAGGCCATGAGCTCGTCCTTCGAGATCAGTTCGTTGCTGCGCTCGACGAGGAGGTGCAGCAGTTCGAATGCTCTCCCGCCGAGTTTGACGGTGGCGCCGTCACGCGTGAGCAGTTGCCGCTCCGGAAGCAGCCGGAACGGTCCGAACGAATACACGACCTTCTGACGCATGAGCTCCTTTGAGGTCGAACCTTGGATCGAGGCTCGCGGCCTCCGTTCGACCATCTATCAATTGAGCCGGTTATGCGCCAGTCGCGGCCGCCCTGGAGGCCGTCGGCTGGTTCGACGTGACGTCCGTCTCGTACAATGGAACCTCAGGCGATACAGGCGGCTGCCTTGCTTTGCCAAAGCTCGCCTTTCGCCGGGAATTCGATCATTGCCGCGGCGCGGCTAAAACCGTCATCCGCATGACATCGACGCCGCCATCGGCAAGCTCCGGCAGCTTGGCGAACCACGCCTTGACATAGGGCATGGCATTGTGGGCATCGAAATCGGCCTGGCTGGCAAAGACCTCGTAGAAGACGAAATGTCCCGGCTTGGCACGATCCTCCTGAAGGAAGTACACGAGGTTCTTCGGGTCGCCGCGGACCAGATCGATCAAGGGCAGGGTGGCCGCTCTCAATGCATCCTCCTTGCCTGGCTTTGCCCGCACCTGCGCCACCACGGAGTAGGCGCCGTTCGGAATGGCCGCATAGCTCGGCGACGAGGTCTGCTGGGCGGAAGCGGCCGAGCCCGTGAGCGTCGATGCAGCGACGAGGAGGGCAGTGAATAGCTGAGCGTGCAAGTAATTTGGCATCGAATGTCCTTTTCGCGTGGGATGTCCGCGATGAGCCGGTGCAGGCCGAACGGCCGTCGAACGCACCAGCAACCGGGTGGCTGCTGGTGCCTTTGGCGGATCAGCGCGTGATGGTCTGCTGGCGCTTGGCGAGCGCCTCGCTGAATCGCTGCTTGACCGGGCCGAGCGCCTTGACGAATTCGAGCTGCTCGCCCTCCGGTCCCTTGCAATAGATCAGCTCCCAGCCGTTCGACGGCTCCTCGGTCACCCGGTTGGTGTTGGCGCTGCGCGGCGCGGCCTTGCGCTCGGCCTCGGTCCGCACCCGCACGGTGCGGTTGGCCCTGACCTGCGTCATGCCGCGCTTGGCGGATTCTGCCTCGAGGTCGGCGATGAACTTGTTGAAGTCGACCTCGTCACGCACGTAGAAGCAGATGTGCATCATGCGCGGGAAGGCGGGGCTCATGTGCTGCACCGGCTCGGCGAAGCTGACGGCGCTGCCCATCGGCTGGTCGGACTCGCGATACTGCAACAGTTCCAGCACCATGTTGTCGAACTGGATGAAACGGACGTCGAGCCGCTGGGCGCCGCTGCGCAGGTCCGGAACGCCGATCGTCCGCGGATTGACGCTACGGCTGTTCGCCTCGATCTCCTGATCGGCGAGCAGGGTGTTCTGCACGCCGTCGCCCTGGAAATCGCCGTGGCGAAAGACCTCCGTGCCGCCGAGAACCTGGGTGTAGAACTCGTAGGCGCGCTCCATGTTCTGGACCGTCAGGCCGAAATGCTGCACGCCCTGCAGCCGCGCGCCCAGCGGAGCATCGTCCCGCGCACCGTCTGACGCGCCGGCGCCTTGAGCGGCGGTGGTGCTGACCGCAGCAACACTGCTCGCTGCAAGTCCGGTGATCACAGCAGCGCTGGCGGCACGAAGCATGGTCCGGCGTTCAATGTCGGCGGCATCGTTCAAATCGTTGGTCATCTGCAATCTCCTGGCTGTCAACGGGCTGTGTTGCGGCCGTGTGGGCGAGAGTGGGGGGCCGGCCGCAGATCAATGCCCCCAACTCGGAAGCTGGTTAGTTCGTCTCCGGGAGCGGAGCATCCGGATGGATGAGGCAGGCGGCGCGCAGCTCGCTCCAGAACTCGGTAGGAATGACTTCCGCGAGCGCGGCATGATCGGCCGCGATACGGTCGGGGCGGCTTGCTCCGGGAATGACAGCCGCAACGGCGGGATTAGCGAGCGCGAACTGCAGGCCGGCCGCCTTCATGCTGATGCGATGGCGATCGGCGATGGCCTTGATCCGTGCCACCTTCTCGATGATCTCAGCTGGAGCCGGCGCGTATTCGAAGTTCGGACCGCCAACGAGCGCCCCGGAACTATAGGGGCCGCCGACGATGAGTCCGAGCTCGTGCTCGGCCACCATCGGCATCAGCCGCTGCAACGCCTGGGTATGGTCGAGCAGCGTGTAGCGGCCCGCCAGCAGGCAGCCATTGGGGCGGGGCGCATCGAGGGCGAGCAGCAGTTCGATCGGCTCGACCCGGTTGACGCCGAGCCCCCATGCCCTGATCACGCCCTCGTCGCGCAGCCGGTCGAGCGCCTTGAACGCCCCTTTGCGCGCGGTATCGAACACGCCGAGCCAATCGTCGCCGTAGAAGTCCTGCGCGACGTCGTGAACGAAGACGATATCGATACGGTCGAGGCGCAGCCGCTTCAGGCTGTCCTCGATCGAGCGCAGCGTTGCGTCGGCCGAGTAGTCGTTGACGATCCTGTTCGGACGTCCATGCTTGAACACGCCGCCCTTCTCGCCGAGGTCACGCGCGTTCACGTCCTCGATCTCGTCGAGGATCAGACGGCCCACCTTGGTGCTGATGACATAGTCGGCCCGCGGTCGCCCAGCGAGCGCCGTGCCGAGGCGCAACTCGGCGAGGCCAGCGCCGTAGAACGGCGCGGTGTCGAAATAGCGGATGCCGCTGTCCCATGCGGCGCTCACCGTGGCCAGCGCTTCGTCTTCGGGAATGTCGCGGAACATGTTGCCGAGCGGTGCGGCGCCGAAGCCCAGTTTGCCGGGCAGGATGGTCTTGAGTGACATGCTCTCGTCTCCTTAGATTCCGGGCGACGCCGGCATGCGGCAAGGGGATTGACTGAGACGCACGATGACCTCCGATCGCGATTGTGGACGTGGCTGATTGGCTCAGCCTTCACTACGGCGGATTGGCGCGGACATATTTTCGGATTCTGCGCGATGACGGACCGATCTTGCTGATTGCAGCGCAGTTTCAACAATCGTCCGAGAAGAATGGGGTCGTCAGGAAGCCTTTGTGCTTATTGCGATTTACCTCTTTTAACCGCGCGCCCGCTGGACTTTGCCGGCGCTGTCGCGAACAAGTGGCAAGTCAATGCAGACGACCGGCAGCGTTAGTCGGGATACCTCAGACCGAGCGGAGGCCACGATGCCGCTCCCTACGCATGGGGATGAGAAATATCGGAACAGTGAGAAGCTCGCGGAAGCCAAGGATTGGCAACACCTCGGCATCGAGCATCGCAAGTTCGAGGCCGGTCGTCAGGAGACGCCCGTTCCGATCTGCAACGAACTCGTGCTGCTGCTTGCAGGTGGAGGCATCGTCTCGCGCACCGGCAATGGCGAAGCACAGACGAGTCTCGCCCGGCCGGGCATGACCTATCTCGTTCCGGTCGGCACGCAGGAGAGCCGTCTCGAGTTGTCGGACCGGATGGAGTGCCTGCATCTCTATCTTCCTCCAGCCCTCATTGATCACAGTGCGCTTGCCGATTTCGATGTCGATCCGGACAAGGTCGAGATCGTCTATGCCGACGGCCTCGCGGACCAAGTGATCTTCCAGATCTGCTCGCCGCTGCGCGATTTGTTGTATCGGCCGCGCCAGCCGACCGACGCGCTGTTTGTCGAGGGCATCCAGACTGCGCTTGCGGCCCATCTCATCGGCTGTTACACGATCGATCGCTGGCGGCCGCCCGAGAGATCGCCTTCGCTCGATCCGCGACGGCTGCAACGTGTGATCGACTTCATCGAAGCTTCGCTTGGCACCGATATCCGGCTCGACGAGCTTGCCGCGCAGGCCTGTCTCAGCCCGTTCCATTTCTCGCGCCTGTTTCGCGAGGCGACCGGCCTATCGCCGCATCGCTACGTCACCGATCGCCGAGTCCAGGCGGCGCGGCATGAGCTGGCGCACAACGACGCACCGCTGGTCCAGATCGCGCTCGACTTCGGCTTCGGATCGCAAGCCAATTTCACGCGCGTCTTTCGCAAGGCCACCGGCTTGACGCCCGGACAATATCGCGAGTTGTGCTGCGGCTCCTCGCTAGCGAAGTCGGGTCGTCGCGCACTCGATCGGCGCACAGATTGTCCATAATACCGCAGGATTTGCCAATACCGTCGCGTCCCCATGCGGCAGACTACATGCGTCAGCTTCGCCGAACTAACTGCCGGCCGCATCCCAATGCGGCTGCTTCTGTAACCGTCGGCTTCAGATCGCAAGTGCGGCAGGCATCTGAGAGGAGGAGTCATCGACATGATCGAGTTCACGGTCAATGGAACTAAGCGTCAGGTCGACGTCACTCCCGACATGCCTTTGCTTTGGGTGCTCAGGGATGAGCTTGGGATCACAAGTGCCAAATATGGCTGCGGCGTCGCGCAGTGCGGCGCGTGTACGGTTCACATCGACGGCTTGGCGGTCCGCTCCTGTCAGTCGCGGATCGGCGATCTCGCCGGCAAGTCGGTCGTCACGCTCGACGGCGTCGACGGACGCGATCAGCATCCGGTCGTGCAGGCCTGGATCGAGCATCAGGTGCCGCAATGCGGCTACTGCCAGACCGGGCAGATCATGCAGGCGATTTCGCTGCTGGACCTGATCCCTAAGCCGACCGACGAACAGATCGACCAGGTCATGTCCGGCAATCTTTGCCGCTGCGGCACCTATCCTCGTATTCGCGCCGCGATTCACGCGGCGGCCGCAAAGAAGATGGCGGAGAAGTAACATGGATATCGCGCAAGGTCTTTCCCGTCGGTCCTTCCTCATCGGGTCCGCGGCGCTGGCCGGCGGTGTTGCATTCGGCGGCTACGGCGCGGCCGTGCAGGCGGCTGAATCGGCCAGCGACAATCCGCTGGCCGCGGGCCTTGCGCCCGATGCGGTGACCTTCAACCCATGGGTCGAGATCAGTGCCGGCAAGATCACGCTGATTGCCCAGCATGCCGATATCGGCCAGGGCACCGGCTCGGTGCAACCGATGATGATCGCCGAGGAGATGGACCTCGATCCCGGTCAGTTCGAGATCCGGTTCGCCGGACCGCACCCCGCCTATTTCAATACGGGCTTCAAGGAAGAGCTCGCACCCTTCCTGGCTGCGGACCAGAGCCCTGCCGCCGAGAAGGCTCGCGCCGCCGCGCTCGAAGGTCTAAGGAAGTCCGGGCTGCAGATGACGGGTGGGTCGAGCACCATCCCTGACACTTATGAGAAGCTGCGGGTGGCCGGCGCCGTCGCGCGCGAGACGTTGAAGCTTGCGGCGGCCAAGCGCACGGGCGTGCCGCTGGCCGATCTCAGCACCCAGTCCGGTCATGTGGTGCTGCCGAACGCCACGCGGATCGCCTATGTCGATCTCGCAGCGGACGCGGCGCGCATTCCGCCGGTGCTCGACGCCAAGCCGCGCGATCCCTCGACGTGGAGGATTCTTGGCAAGCCGATGATGCGGCTCGACATCCGCTCGAAAGTGCTGGGCGAATTGAAGTTCGGCATCGACATGAGGATGGACGGGATGCTGTACGCCGCCGTCAAACTGAACCCCAACAAGGGGCAGCCGCTGAAATCCTACGATGCCTCCAAGGCACGGACAATGCCGGGCGTGAAGAAGATCCTGCGTTTGAAGAACGGCGTCGCTGCCGTCGCGACAAATAGCTGGTATGCCATGAAGGCGGTCGAGACGATCGACTGCGAATGGGCACCGTCGACCTATCCTGCCGAACAGGCCGATCATTGGAAGACGCTGGAGGC
Source organism: Bradyrhizobium sp. SZCCHNS1050 (assembly GCF_032484785.1). NCBI lineage: Bacteria > Pseudomonadati > Pseudomonadota > Alphaproteobacteria > Hyphomicrobiales > Nitrobacteraceae > Bradyrhizobium > Bradyrhizobium sp. SZCCHNS1050. The sequence goes on from NZ_JAUETR010000001.1 coordinate 3,875,476, forward strand.
ATCTTTCAAACCGGAGTTTCTCGGCAAGGAGTGGCGCAAGATCGGTGATGTCGAGGCCGGTCTCAAGCAAGGCAAGCGGGTCGAGGCCGAGTATCGCGCACCTTATGTCGGTCACCAGCCACTGGAGCCGCTCAACGGCGTCGCCGTCGTAACCGATGCGGGCATGGAGATCTGGGTCGGGCATCAGAGCCCGCAGGCGGTGCAGGCGATCGCGGCTGCCAATGCCGGCCTGAAGCCGGAGCAGGTGACGTTTCACAACCAGTGGACGGGCGGCAGCTTCGGGCATCGTTTGGAGTTCGAGAACGTCCGCGTGCTGGCGGAGATCGCCAGCCAGATGCGCGGCACGCCGATCAAGCTGGTGTTCTCGCGCGAGGAGGATTTCCGTCAGGATATCCCGCGCCAGATCTCGATCGCCCGCCACAAAGGCAGCGTGGCCAAGGGCAGGATCATTTCGGCCGACCTGAAGCTCGCGGGCACGATGCCCTATAACGGACTGCTCGAGCACATGGGCATGCCGACCAAGGATCCCGATCCGCAACTCGCCGCCGGGCTGTGGAACGTCTACTACGATATCCCGCACTTTCGCGCTACGACCTTCGAGGCGCGCAACCTGTCGCCGTGCACGACCTGGCGCTCGGTCGGTGCCTCCACGGCCGGCTTCTTCACCGAGAGTTTCATCGACGAGATGATTCATGCGGCGGGGCTCGACCCGATGAAAGCTCGCATCGAGATGTGTGTCGTGCCGCACTATCGCAAGGTGCTCGAGACGGTTGCGGAGATGTCGGACTGGAAGGGACCTCTCGGTCAGGGCAGGGGCCGCGGCGTCGCCTTCGTCGAGTCGTTCGGAACGCCGGTCGCCGAGGTCGTCGACGTGACGGCGACGCCGCGCGGCATCCGCGTCGACAAGGTTTTCGTCGCCGTCGATGTCGGCAAGATAATCGACCCCGTCAACTTCGAGAGCCAGGTGCAGGGCGGCGTCGTCTGGGGGCTCGGTCACGCAATGAACTGCGAACTGACCTACGCCAAGGGCGGGGTGCAGCAGACCAACTACAATCATCACGAAGCGATGCGAATGTACCAGTGTCCGGTGATCACCGTGCGCGGTCTCGAGAACGATCCGAAGGTGAGGGGCCTCGGTGAGCCGCCGGTGCCGCCCGTGGCGCCCGCCCTCGCCAACGCGATCTTCGCGGCCACGGGCAAGCGCATCCGCGAAATGCCCTTCAACAAGTTCATCGAATTCGTGTGAGGCAGGCCATGAAACGCTCTTTGACTGCGATGGTCGTCGCCACGTCAGCTATTGCGGCGCTCACTGGCATCGTTGCCGCCAAGGACGAGACCAACAAAGACGCGCTGCCGCCCGGCAGCGTCAGCCGCGCTGAAGGACTGAAGGCCTGGAGGCGGATCGAAGCGGTCATCACTCATCCGCGCTGCGCCAATTGTCACGTCGATGCCAGGGCGATTCCGATCTGGACGCCGGCGGGTGAAACCAAACCGCGCGTGCACGGCATGAACATCCATGGTGGCGACAGCCGCATCGGTGCCGAGGCGGTGCCGTGCTCGACCTGTCACATGACCTCGGCTATGCCGAATGATCCGGCGCCTGCGCCGCCGCACGCGGGCATTGACTGGCAACTCGCGCCAGTCGAGTTCATCTGGTTCGGCAAGAAAGGCGCCGAGATCTGCGCGCAACTCAAGGATCCCAAGCGCAACGGGGGCCGCGACGCCGTCGGTCTGCTCGAACATCTGCGCCATGACGCTTCGCAGAACGGCTTCATCCCGCGCGGCTGGGCGCCGGGCGCGGGACGCTCAACGCCGCCGGGCACGTTCGAGGATCACGTCAAGGATGTGGCCCTCTGGGGCGCGGCAGGACAGCCTTGTCCAAAGTGACACAGCCACGCGGCGGTTCCGAGGGCGTGAATAGCTGTGCGCCAGAGCTTCCGCAGCGCGGACGCGCTGACATCAACATGTGAACCGATTGCGAGATCGTCGCGCCGTGATCGCCGCGATCTGACCTTCCTTGTGAGTGGAGACAGTGATGCTCGAGAGCGCCTACCGAGCGCAATGCGCAGCCGTTGAGGACCATTGCACGGATGATGCCCAGCAGCGCAGGCGCGGCCTGACGCTGTTTGCGCTCGCGTTCGGAAGCTTCTGCATCGGCACGTCCGAATTCGCGAGCATGGGAATCCTTCAGTTGCTCTCGACCGGGCTTGGCGTCGACATTCCGGCCGCGACCTACGCAATCACGGCTTACGCGTTCGGTGTGGTGGTCGGAGCGCCTCTCGTGACGCTGATGGCCGCGCGGCTAAACCGGCGGACGCTGCTGCTCTGCCTCATGGCGCTGTTCGTGCTCGGCAACGCGCTGTCGGCGATTGCCCTCAATCTGCTGCTTCTAGCCCTCGCGCGTTTCGTGAGCGGACTGCCGCAAGGTGCCTACTTCGGCGCGGGCGCCATGGTCGCGTCCTACATCGTCGGTCCCGGTCAATCCGGCAGGGCGTTCGCGCAGGTCATGGGCGGACTGACGATTGCAACCATCATTGGATCGCCGCTGGCGACCTTCCTGGGTCAGGCGATTGGCTGGCGGCGGACCTATGCCGTCGTCGCATGCGTGGGGCTGCTTGCGCTGCTGGCTCTTTGGGCTTGGGTGCCGGTTAGTCGGGCGCTTCGCGGCCGTCCCTTGATGCAGGAGCTCGGCGCGCTGCGCCGGCCCGCCGTGTGGGGCACCATGCTGGTCGCGGCGCTCGGTGTTGCCAGCATCTTCGCGATCTACACTTTCATCGGTCCGCTGGTGACTGACCAGGCCGCACTTGATCGCGCCTGGATCCCATTCGCGTTGGCGCTGTTCGGGTTCGGCATGACCTTCGGCAACTTCATCGGCGGGCGACTCGCCGATGCCTATCCCGCGCGTGGCCTCGTCGTCGGATTCGGTTGCGCTCTCGTGGTGCTCGCTGTTCTGGCGATCGCAGGCAGCCATGTCTGGGTGCTCATGCCCGCCTTGTTCGGCGTGGGCGCCACGATGATGACCGCGATCCCGACCATTCAGGTCCGGCTTACGCGCCTGGCCCCGGAAGCGCCCACTTTGATGGGCGCCATGAATCTCGCCGCGCTCAACTTGTCTAATGCGATCGGCGCATGGGCCGGCGGCCAGGTGATCGCGTCCGGTCACGGACTGCTGTCATGCGCATGGGCTGGTTTCGGTTTGACAATGCTCGGGCTCGCCGTCTTCGCGCTGACCCTGGCAAAGGTGCCGCAGCTCGCGCGGGCATGAACGAAGCCGGCTTGGCTGCATGGAACGGGTGTTTGACGCCATGGCTATCAGTGAGACTCGCCGCGAGCAGATCTTCCCGACGCTTTCGGAGTCGCAAATCAGCGTGGCCCGGCGCTTTGCAAGCGAGGATGCACGCCGCTTCGACGCTCATGAGACGATCTACGACATCGGTGCCCGCAACATTCCAGCCTGGATGATCCTGGAGGGATCAGCCGATGCGCGCATGCGCGGCGCGGCGGGCAAGTCGTCGCTGGTGACGACCTACCGCCGCGGGCAGTTCACTGGCGAGACCAATCACCTGTCGGGCCGTCCAACGCTGATGTCGGTCGTCGCAGGCGAACAGGGGGCGCTGGCTGTTCCATTCGATGCGCCGCATTTGCGCGCCCTCGTCATTGCCTCGGCCGAGGTCGGCGAGATCATCATGCGGGCGTACATTCTTCGTCGCATCATGCTGATCGAGGAGGGGCAGGGCGGCAGTGCCGGCTCGGTCCTGGTCGGTCGCAGCGATGCACCCGAAATCGTGCGCCTCGCGGGCTTTCTGGCACGCAACGGCTATCCGTTCACCACGATCGATGCGTCGGAATCGGAGGGACGTGAACTGGTGCAACGGCTCGGCATCGCGGCCGACGATCTGCCGTTGATGATCTGTCCCAACGGCACGTTGCTGGCGAAGCCGAGCGATGCCGACGCGGCGTCCTGTCTTGGCATTTTGCCGGTGCTCGACCCGCAGACGGTGTACGATGTCGCCATCGTTGGCGCCGGGCCGGCGGGACTGGCGGCGGCGGTCTACGCCGCATCGGAAGGGCTCTCTGCCCTGGTGCTCGATTCCCGCGCCTTCGGCGGCCAGGCGGGTGCGTCCGCGCGGATCGAGAACTATCTCGGCTTCCCCACGGGCATTTCAGGTCAGGCCCTGGCCGGACGCGCGTTCAATCAAGCCGTCAAGTTCGGCGCCGAAGTCGCGATCCCGCTCACGGTCGACCGGCTTCACTGTCACGGGGATGAGTCGGGTGCCGACTTTACGCTGGAGCTCGGCGGCGGAAGCACGGCACGTGCGAAGACCGTCGTGATCGCGTCGGGAGCCCGGTATCGGCGGCCGGACATTGCCGGCTTGGGCGAGTTCGAAGGTGCCGGCGTTTCGTACTGGGCGTCGCCGATCGAGGCACGTCTCTGCGCGGATGCCAAGGTCACGCTGGTCGGCGGCGGCAACTCAGCGGGTCAGGCGGTTGCCTATCTCGCGCCCCTGGTCGAGCGGCTCGACCTCGTGGTTCGCCGGCCGCTGGCGCAGACGATGTCGCGTTATCTGATCGACCGGATTTCCGCGCTTCCAAATGTCGAGCTGCATCTTGGCTCGGAAGTCGTCGTCCTGCACGGTAACCGCGCGACGGGCGTGACCGCCGTGACGCTGCGCGACAACGGCAGCGGCACCACTCGGACGCAGGAGGCGCGCCATCTGTTCCTCTTCATCGGCGCCGATCCCAATTCGCAGTGGATCAACGGCTGCGTTGACATCGACGGCCGCGGCTTCGTGCTGACGGGCGAGCAAGCCGGACCGGGGCACAGATTGCCGCTCGAGACGAGCAGGCCCGGGATCTTTGCGATCGGCGATGTCAGGGCAGGTTCGACCAAGCGCGTCGCAGCCGCCGTCGGCGAAGGCGCCACCGTCGTCTCGCAGATCCATTCGGTCCTGACGCGAAGGCGCTGACCCGGCGGGAGCGAGCAGGATGGCTGCTGCGCCTCACAGAACGACTCGGCCGGTGTCGACACCGAGATCTACCGGCGCGAAGCCGCCCCGCATCGCCACGCGGCGCTCGAGGATTTCCGATTGCTTGCGCTCGCCAAGGCGATGTGAGCGCCTCGACGAGGCGACGGGCGGAGGCGTGGGGCTGAGGTCCGCCGGATCCGCTCGGCGAGCGCGTTGCCGGTGAGTTCGAGCAGGTTGAACAGCCGTTGATAGGCGATATGCCTGTGCAGCCGCCGCGTTGCGCGCAGCGGGCCGATGACGAACTGACCGCGCGGCGGATCACGATTGGCACGGCTTGACCGCTCGCGGCGACGGGAGCCCTGAGGGACGAAAGCGAGCAGGTGAAACAGATTGTCCAGCTTGGTCTGATCGTCGCTGGTGGATGGCGGCGTCAGGCGCTTCCCCGGGGTGCCAACCCGGTTCCCGCCTCTTGCCGAGCGCTTCCGCCTGATTGTCCCACAGCAGGTGCGCTCTGAGGAACCGAGGTATATTAGACGGTGCCGATTGCTCAATTTCCGGTGTGCCCAGATTGTGCCCCGGAGCAATGGGGGCACATCGTTAGGGAAAAGGCCTGCTAACCTGTTGGCATATCTTGCTTAATGGTGGGCGCACAAGGGATCGAACCTTGGACCTCTCCCGTGTGAAGGGAACGCTCTCCCGCTGAGCTATGCGCCCGGTTGCCGGTGGCGGTCGTGGCTGTGAGCCAGCGAGCCGCCGAAGCAGTCCGTCGGAGCCCGCGATTTACGAAGCGCGGGCAGGGGGTGTCAAGGATTTGCGGCGGAGATGGCGAGGAAAACTGCCGGGGTGCGGTGGCCCGTCCTCGATCGGGGCCGAAACCGGCCCTCTCGCGGGCCAGCCTCCATACTGAAGCGAGGGGCAGATATCCGCCGCACTCGGCTCCGATCCGGCGGCCTCAGGCCCCGAGCTGCCGTGCTCGCGAGGCATGAGACTGCAGCGCGCGGATGCGGTCGGCCAGGGTACCGCCCTGGGGCGCACCGCCGGCCGCAGCAGCCGGCGCCGCGGCAACGCCATTGGCGTTGGCAGGCTTGGCGGGGGCCGGCTCGGCGGCCAGCATGGCCTCGATCGTCGAGTTCGGGCCCTCGATCTGCATCGCGAGCTTGGCGACCTCGGCGGCGATGTCGTTGATACGTTCGCGCAACAGCGCGTTCTCCATCCGCTCCTGGGCCCAGGTGCTCTCGGCCTGCTGCTGGATGGCGTTCATCTCGCGCTGCAGCTTGGTGCGCTCGTCGCGGGCGGCCTGCAGCTGCTGTTCGAGGGCGGCCTTCTCGGATTTGAGCCGCTCGAACGCGGCCGACTTGCCGCTGCCCATGCCGGCCAGCTCCTCGCGCAGCTCCTTCAAGGCGCGGTCGGCGGCCACGTTGGCCTCGCGCAGCTGGTTGTTCTCGAAATCACGTTCGGCAAGCAGCTTGCCCTGGGTCGACAGCCGGCCCTCGAGGTCGGCGACGCGGCTCGCCAGCATCTCGGCTTCCTTGACCTGGACGATCAGCTGGCGGTCGAGCTCGGTGACGCGCTGGCTGAGATTCTCGACCCGCGCGCGGGCGTCGTTGAGCGCCTTGGTCGCGGTGTCGGATTCGTCGCGCTCCAGCGCGAGCCGCGTCTGGGTCGCGGAGAATTCCTTCTCGGCGTCGGCCACGCGGCTGCGCAGCTCCTCGACCTGGGTCCTGACCGACACCAGCTCGACCTGCCGGCTGTCGGCCAGCAAAGCCTTGTCGTTGAGCTCGGCAGTCAGGCGCACCTGCTCGGCCTGCTTCTCCTTCAGCGCCTGCTCGGCGGCGCGCAGCGCCTCCGTCTTGGCGGCGAATTCTTCCTCGGTGGCGCGCAGCTGATCCTTCAGCGCCTTCTCGCGCGCCTCCAGCGCAAAGATCGCGGCGTTCTTCTCGCCGAGCTCGATCTTCATGCGGTTGATGGCGTCGGTCTTCTTGCCGAGGTCGGCGAGCTGGCCGGTGGCCTTGTTCTTGAGCGCGTCGACGCTCATCTCCAGCCGCCGCGCCGACATCGCGAACTCCGCGCGCAGCTGGTCCTTGTCGGCCTGGATCTCGGCCATCGACAGCGGCGTCGCCGCCTCGAGCCGGCGCGTCGTCAGCCGCACCGCACGATTGTGCACCAGCGGCACGATCATCAGCGCACAGAGCATGGCGATCAGAAAACCGATCGCAAAATACATGATCGGCTCGACCATGACGCACAACTCCCGGTCAGAAATGATTAACGGAATCACAATGCACGGCGGGCTGATTCAACGCCAGCCCAATGCCGTGTTAACCTTGATCCGTCACGGGAGAACGTGTCCTCGCGGCATCAATTGGCGGTATCGGCGGCGGCCTCAGAACGGGTTCCAGGTCGCGCTCGGCGTGAACTTGAGGTAGCCGACATTGGCGCCGAGCCGCAGGCCGATGCCGGACCTGATCGGGACCAGCACGATGTTGTTGGCGGTGAGCGCCGTCATGCCGAAGCCGCCGACGATATAGGCCGAGCCGTCGATGCCGACGAAGCGCTGGTAGATCGCGCTGGTGGCCGGCAGGTTGTAGACCAGCGTCATGGTGCGGGCGCCGTCGCCGCCCCAGTCGAAGCCGAGCGAGGGGCCCTGCCAATAGACGCGGAGGTCGCCGGCGTTCTTGGTGTAGAGCGTGCCTTCGCCGTAACGGAGACCGGCGACGAAGGCACCGGCGCCTTCCTCACCCAGGATGTAGCCATTCGGCAGGCCCCATTGGCTGACGGCGCGCTCGATCACCGAGGCGAGGCCGCGCGAGACGTTGCCGAAGAAGCGGTGGCCGGCATTGACGAGCTCGTCCGGGTTGAAGCTGTCCGGGCTCGGCGCAGGGCGCGGCGGGGGTGCGGGCTGCTGATACGGCGGCGCGGCAGGCGGGGGCGCCTGCTGCGCGGCGACCGACGCGGTCATGGCCAGCACGGCCGCGAAAGTCGTGGCGGCAAGGCGGGATGCGAAACTCATCGATGGAAATCCCCTGCTATCGGCTGCCCGAGCCTCGCCTTAACCTGACGCCAACCACATCGGGCGATTGTCGGGCGAGGGGCGATGCCCCTGCGACTCCCATGTTATCGGCACCAACTATGACCGCACAACGGCAACAACCGCCCCAGACCGGGTCAAAGTCGCTGTTTCGCCTTGTAATTGCCGCTATCGCGCTCGCTGGGCTGCCGCCGGTCGGCGCGCCGGCGGCCACGACGCAGCGCATCATCTCCGACCGCTTCAGCGGGCTGGCGATCGACGGCTTCGACCCTGTTTCCTATTTCGTGGATGGCAGGGCCATGCCGGGGCTGCCGGATTTCGAGGCGTCCCAGGGTGGAGTGGTCTGGCGGTTTCGCAACGAGGGCAATCGCGCCTCGTTCCTGGCCCATCCGGAGGTCTACGGCCCGCAATTCGGCGGCTACGACCCGACCGATGTGGCTCGCGGCGTGACGGTGGCCGGCAACCCGCGCTTCTTCGTCGTGGTCGAGGAACGGCTGTTCCTGTTCAACCGAGAAGAGAGCCGCGACGCTTTCGCGGCCGACCCGAGCCGCTATCTGCCGGGTGCGGAGGCCCGTTGGCCGGCGCTCGAGGGCGACCTGCCGCAATAGCGCGGCAGCGCTGTCTCAAACCTTCACCGCAGCCGGGTCGCCCCAGGCGATGAAGGACGGCACGATGAAGCCGTCGGGGCGCTCGCCATAGCGCAACGGCGCGCCGGTCTCGCTGGTGACGGTGCCGCCGGCGGCTGCGACCACGGCATGGCCTGCCGCCACGTCCCATTCCGAGGTCGGGCCGAGCCGCGGATAGATGTCGGCCAGACCTTCGGCGAGCCGCCCGAACTTCACGGCCGAGCCGAGCGGCAGGCGCACCGCGCCCGGACGCGCCGCAATGAAGGCTTCGGTGCGGGCATCGCCATGCGACCGGCTGACCGCGGCGACCCATGCCGCGCCTTGCGGCGGCATCGGCCGGGTGCGGATCGGCTCGGCGGCCGCCAGACCCGCCTCCGTGAACGACAGCCGCTCGGCGCCACGGCCGACCAGGCCGCGCCAGATCTGGCCGATGGCCGGCGCGCAGACGATGCCGAGCAGCGGGCTGCCGTCGGTAACCAGCGCCAGATTGACCGTGAACTCGCCGCGCCCGGCGACGAACTCCTTGGTGCCGTCGAGCGGATCGATCAGGAAGAAGCTGCCCTCGAACGGTCCTGCGCTCGTTCCGACCCGCTCCTCCGACAGCGCGGGGATCGCGGGCGCCAGCCGCGCCAGCCCCTCGGCAATGACCCGGTCGGCGGCAAGATCGGCCTCGGTGACCGGCGAGCCGTCGGATTTGTCGGTGACGGCCATGGCGCGCCGGTTGACGGCGAGGATCGCGTAGGCCGCCTCGACGACGAGTTCCGTCAGAGGCGTCATCAGCGCCGCGGCGGCCTCGACCCCGACGGTTCCTGCAGTCGGTGCCGTCGTCATTGCGCGGTGCTCCTTCCGGCCATTCCGTACGCAGCTGGCATCATCGTATCCCTGTTCTGGCGCCCGGCGCATCCGGGTACGGCCGTTCGCACGTTCATTGCGGCTGCCGGGAAAACCGCTACGTACTTTCCCGTGTGCCGCTCTCAGTTCGGTGGCGGTCCATGCTTTCGCAGTGTATCAAGCGTTAACGCAAGCATGATTCGCCCAGGTTCGCGGATTTCAGGAACATCGAATGTCCGGCACGTCCTCTCCCGAGATCGCCAATCCGATACCCGCTCCCGATACGCTCGAACTTGCCGCTCTGCTCTGCTCGAAGGTCTGCCACGACCTGATTAGTCCGGTCGGGGCCATCGTCAATGGGCTCGAGGTGCTCGACGACAATCCGAAGCCGGAGGATCGCGACTTCGCGCTGGAGCTGATCCGCAAGAGCGCCAAGACGGCGTCGGCCCGGCTGCAATTCTGCCGCCTCGCCTTTGGTGCGGCCGGCTCTGCGGGCGCGCAGATCGATCTCGGCGACGCCCAGACCATGGCGCGCGGCCACATCGAGGACGCCAAGACCTCGATCACCTGGAATCTGCCGCGGCTGCTGTTGCCCAAGAACCGGGTCAAGCTGCTGCTCAACATGATGGTGGTGGCGCAGCAGACGATCCCGCGCGGCGGCATGCTGACCGTCGACCCGATCGGCGATGGCGAGACCATGAGCTTCCGCGTCGCCGCCACCGGGCTCAATGCCCGGCTGCCGCAGAACATCGTCAATCTGCTCGGTGGCGACTTGCAATCGACCATCGATGCCCACGCGGTGCAGCCCTACTACACCCGTCTGCTCGCCGATGCCTGCGGCCTCAAGGTGACGCTCACCGCCGACGGCAATGCGATGGTCGTGCAGGCGGCCTGATCGGGCGGACGTCCTGCCGCGTCAGTCCCTGCGACCTCGTGTCGTGGGACAGACGCAACAATCCCTTCACCATGGTTAATCAAGCCTTGCCGATGTGTCCGAACTTGTCCGGATGCATCTTATCTCTTTGTTGAGTCCGTTCATTTGCGCTTACTCAACTAATATTAAACGCTTTGCACCGAAACTGGCCACGGTTTGAAGGGCGCGTCATGTCGCGTTCCGTTGCGTGCGAAGGCCAGTTTCATGGATGACCTGTTGCGTGAGTTCCTGACGGAGACCAGCGAGAGCCTGGACACCGTCGATAATCAATTGGTGCGGTTCGAGCAGGAGCCGAACAACGCCAAGATCCTCGATAACATCTTCCGGCTGGTGCACACGATCAAGGGGACCTGCGGCTTCCTCGGCCTGCCGCGGCTCGAAGCACTGGCGCATGCCGCCGAAACATTGATGGGCAAATTCCGCGACGGCATGCCGGTGACCGGCGAGGCCGTCACGCTGATCCTGACCACGATCGACCGCATCAAGGACATCCTGGGACAGCTCGAGGCCAACGAGGCCGAGCCCGAGGGCGAGGACCGCGACCTCATCAGCGAGCTCGAGGCCATGGTCGAGCGCGGCATGGCGGCCATGGCCGCCGGCGAAGCGGCCCCGCCGCTGGTGCCGGCCGCGCCGCCCGCCCCCGCGGTGACGCACGGCTCGCTGATCGACCAGACGCTGGAGCGTCCGCTGCGTCCGGGCGAAGTGTCGCTCGACGAGCTCGAGCGGGCCTTCCGCGAGACCGCGATCGAGTTGCCGCCCGCGCATGAGAAGGCGCCTGAGCCCAAGGCCGCTGCCCCGGCGCCGGTCGCCAAGGCCGGGCCTGCCAAGGCGGAAGCAGAGGCCAAGGCCGAGCCGAAGAAGGCGGCGCGGCCGAAGGTCAATGCCGACGGCGAGGTGCACGAGAACGACAAGGTCGCCAACCAGTCGATCCGCGTCAACGTCGACACGCTCGAACATCTGATGACGATGGTCTCGGAGCTGGTGCTGACGCGCAACCAGCTCCTGGAGATCGCCCGCCGCAACGAGGACACCGAGTTCAAGGTGCCGCTGCAGCGGCTGTCCAACGTCACCGCCGAGCTGCAGGAGGGCGTCATGAAGACGCGCATGCAGCCGATCGGCAATGCCTGGCAGAAGCTGCCGCGCATCGTCCGCGACCTCGCCACCGAACTCGGCAAGCAGATCGAGCTCGAGATGCACGGCGCCGACACCGAGCTCGACCGCCAGGTGCTCGACCTGATCAAGGACCCGCTCACCCACATGGTGCGCAACTCCGCCGATCACGGCCTGGAGACGATGGCCGAGCGCGCCGCGGCCGGCAAGGCCGAGCAGGGCACCATCCGGCTGTCCGCCTATCACGAAGGCGGCCATATCATCATCTGCATCGCCGACAACGGCCGCGGCCTCAACACCGAGCGCATCAAGGCCAAGGCCTTGGCGAACGGCCTCGTCACCGAGGCCGAGCTCGAGAAGATGACGGAAGCGCAGATCCACAAGTTCATCTTCGAGCCGGGCTTCTCGACCGCGGCCGCCGTCACCTCGGTCTCGGGCCGCGGCGTCGGCATGGACGTGGTGCGCACCAACATCGACCAGATCGGCGGCACCATCGACATCAAGTCGGTGCTCGGCGAGGGCACCTCGGTCACCATCAAGATCCCGCTGACGCTCGCGATCGTCTCGGCGCTGATCGTCGAAGCCGGCGGCGACCGCTTCGCGATCCCGCAATTGTCGGTCGTCGAGTTGGTGCGTGCGCGCGCCAACTCCGAGCATCGCATCGAGCGCATCAAGGACACCGCGGTCTTGCGCTTGCGCAACAAGCTGCTGCCGCTGATGCATCTGAAGAAGCTCCTGAAGATCGACGACGGCTCGTCGACCGATCCGGAGAACGGCTTCATCGTGGTGACGCAGGTCGGCAACCAGACCTTCGGCATCGTGGTCGACTGCGTGTTCCACACCGAGGAAATCGTGGTCAAGCCGATGTCGACCAAGCTGCGTCACATCGACATGTTCTCGGGCAACACCATCCTGGGCGACGGCGCCGTGATCATGATCATCGATCCGAACGGCATTGCGAAAGCGCTCGGCGCCGCCGGCTCGGCCTCGCAGGCGGTGTCCGACGAGCACGCCGCGCATCACGCCATCGGCGGCGAGCAGCTCACCTCGCTGCTGGTGTTCCGCGCCGGCACGGCGCAGCCCAAGGCGGTGCCGCTGGCGCTGGTCACGCGCCTGGAGGAGATCGCGGCCGACAAGATCGAGATCTCCAACGGCCGCTACATGGTGCAGTACCGCGACCAGCTGATGCCCCTGGTGCAGATGGAAGGCGTGTCGGTGCAGACGTCGGGCTCGCAGCCGATCCTGGTGTTCGCCGACGAGACCCGCGCGATGGGCCTCGTGGTCGACGAGATCATCGACATCGTCGAGGAGCGGCTCAACATCCAGGTCTCCGGCGCCAAGGACGGCATCCTCGGCTCGGCGGTGATCAAGGGCCAGGCGACCGAGGTGATCGACGTCGGCCACTTCCTGCCGATGGCCTTCGCCGACTGGTTCATCCGCAAGGAGATGCACACCGACGCGCAGACGCAGTCGGTGCTGCTGGTCGACGACTCGCCGTTCTTCCGCAACATGCTGGCGCCGGTGTTGAAGTCGGCCGGCTACAAGGTGCGCACGGCGGCCTCGGCGATCGAGGGCCTGGCCACGCTGCGCTCCGGGCACAGCTTCGACATCGTCGTCACCGACATCGAGATGCCGGAGATGAACGGCTTCGAGTTCACCGAGGCGATCCGCGCCGACCAGAACCTGAGCCAGATGCCGGTCATCGCGGTGTCGTCGCTGGTGTCGCCGGCGGCGATCGAGCGCGGCCGCCAGGCGGGCCTCTACGACTACATCGCCAAGTTCGACCGGCCAGGCCTGATCGCGGCGCTGAAGGAACAGATCGAGGAACGGGCCCGCGCCGAAGCCAACCGGCGGGCCGCGTGACAGCAAGCGGACAGGAGTAGCGTGCGATGAGCAGCAAGATCGAAACCACCGAGGGCGCCGCCGTCGAATACGTCACTGCGATGATCGGCGGCCAGCTGTTCGGCCTGCCGATCTCCCGGGTACAGGACGTGTTCATGCCGGAGCGGGTGACGCGGGTGCCGCTGTCATCGGCGGAGATCGCCGGGGTCCTGAACCTGCGCGGCCGCATCGTGACCGTCGTCGACATGCGGGCGCGGCTCGGCCTTGCCCGCGCCGAGGACGGCAAGCCGCCGATGGCGGTCGGCGTCGATCTGCGCGGCGAGTCCTACGGTCTCCTGATCGACCAGATCGGCGAGGTGCTGCGGCTGCCCGAGGAGGGCCGGGAGGAGAACCCCGTCAATCTCGACCCGCGCATGGCGAAGCTTGCCGGCGGCGTGCACCGCCTCGACGGCCAGCTGATGGTCATTCTCGACGTCGATCGCGTGCTCGAGCTCGCCGCCGACAAGATGGCGGCCTGAACACTGCAACGTGCGGGCAGCGGCGCATCATGCGTCGTTGCATTGGATCCTGATCTCGTGAGGCTGATATGAGAACGTGTCTGGTAGTTGACGATTCCAGCGTCATTCGAAAGGTGGCGCGACGCATTCTGGAAGGTCTGGATTTCCAGATCGTGGAAGCGGAGGACGGCGAGCAGGCGCTGGAGATCTGCAAGCGGGGCCTCCCGGATGCGGTGCTGCTCGACTGGAACATGCCCGTCATGGACGGCTACGAGTTCCTCGGCAATCTCCGGCGCATGCCCGGCGGCGACGCGCCGAAGGTGGTGTTCTGCACGACCGAGAACGATGTCGCGCACATCGCGCGCGCGCTGCACGCCGGCGCCAACGAGTACATCATGAAGCCCTTCGACAAGGACATCGTGACGGCGAAGTTTCAGGAAGTCGGGCTGATCTGATCTCCGTCGCGTGCGTCGGTCCCGTGGTCGTCCGGGCTTGCCGTCACCCCGTGCCTCTGTCCTGTTGGTGAACTATGAGCGTCGCGTTGGCCAGTTCTTCGATCCCAAGTTCGACCAGGCAGGAACCTCTCCGCGTGATGGTCGTGGACGATTCCGTGGTCATTCGCGGCATGATCTCGCGCTGGATCGCGTCTGAGCCCGACATGGTCGTGGCGGCGTCGCTGCGCACGGGCCTCGAAGCCGTGAACCAGATCGATCGCGTCAATCCCGACGTCGCCGTGCTCGACATCGAGATGCCCGAGCTCGACGGCATCGCCGCCCTGCCGAAGCTGCTTGCCAAGAAGAAGAACCTCGCCGTCATCATGGCGTCGACGCTGACCCGCCGCAACGCGGAGATCAGCTTCAAGGCGCTGTCGCTCGGCGCGGCCGACTACATTCCGAAACCCGAGAGCACGCGCGAGGCGTCGGCGGCCGACAATTTCCACTACGATTTGATTCAGAAGATCCGCAATCTCGGCGCCAAGGCGCGCCGCGCCGCTCCCGCCCCGCATGCGCCGGCCGCCTCGCCGATCGTCCCGCAAGTCCAGGGGCTCCGGCCTGCGTCAACGGCGCGGCCGATGGTCGCTCCCGTGGCGCCCGCCGCGCCGACCCAGCTGGCGCGCCGCTCCTTCAGCACGCAGATGCCGAAGGTGCTGCTGATCGGATCGTCGACCGGCGGCCCGCAGGCGCTGATGTCGCTGGTGACCGAGCTCGGTCCCGTGATCGACCGCTTTCCGGTGCTGATCACCCAGCATATGCCGCCGACCTTCACCACCATCCTCGCCGAGCATCTGGCGCGCTCGAGCCGCAGGCCGGCCCATGAGGCCGTCGACGGTGAAGTGGTGAAGCCGGGTCAGATCTACCTTGCCCCCGGCGGCCGCCACATGCGTGTGGCGCGCCATGGCGCCGATGTGGTGATCGCGCTGGACAACGGTCCTCCGGTCAATTTCTGCAAGCCCGCCGTCGATCCCTTGTTCATGTCGGCGATCGAGGTCTGGCAGGGCTCGACCCTGGCCGTGATCCTGACCGGCATGGGATCCGACGGCATGCGCGGCGGCAAGGACATCGTCGCCGCCGGCGGCAGCGTGATCGCGCAGGACGAGGCGACCAGCGTGGTCTGGGGCATGCCGGGCGCAGCAGCCAATGCCGGCATCTGCGCGGCCGTCCTTCCCTTGAATCAGATTGGACCGAAGCTGGTTCGTCTGTTTGCTGGAGACCGTTCGTGACACCCCTGGACTATGAGTTCTTGCGTAAGGTCCTGAAGGATCGCTCCGGCCTCGATCTGTCGGCCGATAAGCAGTACCTGGTCGAAAGCCGGTTGCTGCCGCTGGCCCGCCGCTCCAACCTGCCGGGCATCACGGAGCTGGTGCAGAAGATCAAGAGCGGCGCGGAGCAGCTCACGACGCAGGTGGTCGAGGCGATGACCACCAACGAGACGTTCTTCTTTCGCGACAAGATTCCGTTCGATCATCTCCGTGAGGGCATCCTGCCGGCGCTGATCCAGTCGCGCGCCAATCGTCGTTCCCTGCGCATCTGGTCGGCCGCCTGCTCGACCGGACAGGAGCCGTATTCGATCGCGATGTGCCTGCGCGAATTCGGTCCCGCTCTGGCGGGCTGGCGCATCGAGATCGTTGCCACCGACCTGTCGCAGGAGGTGCTGGAGAAATCGAAGGCCGGCCTCTACAGCCAGTTCGAGGTGCAGCGTGGATTGCCGATCCAGCTGCTGGTGAAATATTTCACGCAGCTCGGCGAGCTCTGGCAGCTCAGTGCCGACATCCGCGGCATGGTCCAGCATCGCCAGCTCAATCTGCTGCAGGACTTCTCGCATCTCGGCAAGTTCGACATCATCTTCTGCCGCAACGTGCTGATCTATTTCGATCAGGAGACCAAGGCCTCGATCTTCGAGCGAATGGCCAAGGTGATGGAGCCGGACGGCACGCTGTTGCTGGGAGCCGCCGAATCGGTCGTCGGCATCACCGACGCGTTCCGGCCCAACCAGGAGCGGCGGGGTCTGTACCAGATCAATCCGGTGCGCAGCCCGCGCGGCGGCGCGGCGCTGCTGCCCGGCCTCAAGGTGGTCGCGGCGCGCTGACGCCGGCCGGAGCCGTCTGTGACCGGGGGGCGCCGGTCGGGCGGTCGGCCGTTCCGTCCCGCGTGCGTCCGTCCCGCGTGGGCGGCCGGTCCTTTCTGCGCCCGCAGCCTCCTTCCGAAGCAAATCTCGCCGACCCATGGAACTTTTCGGTTCCTGACGCGTCTATTCACGCCTTGGTGTGGACTCACGCGTGTTGAATTGGTGGCGGGGGATTGGATGAAAACGAGTGTGCGTCCTCGAATCGTGACGCGGGATCTCCCTGTCATCGCCAAATCGCCGACCGGGATCGACGGCCTCGACGAGGTCACCTTCGGTGGCCTGCCGCAAGGGCGGCCGACGCTGCTGTGCGGCGCGGCCGGTTGCGGCAAGACGTTGTTTGCGATGACGTTTCTCTACAATGGCGCGGTCGCCTACGACGAGCCGGGCGTGTTCATCGCGTTCGAGGAGCAGCCCGAGGACCTGATCAAGAACGTCGGCTCGCTCAGCTACGACATCGATAGGCTGATCGAGCAGAAGAAGATCGTGGTCGATCACATCCATCTCGATCGCAACGAGATCGAGGAGGCCGGCGACTACGATCTCGACGGCCTGTTCATCCGCATCGGCTTCGCGATCGATTCGATCGGCGCCAAGCGCGTCGTGATCGATACGATCGAGACCCTGTTCGGCGGCCTCGACAATCAGGCGGTGCTGCGCTCCGAGTTGCGCCGGCTGTTCGAATGGCTGAAGAGCAAGGGCGTCACCGCCATCATCACCGGCGAGCGCGGTGATGGTACGCTGACGCGCTACGGCCTCGAGGAATACGTCGCCGACTGCGTCATCCTGCTCGACAACCGCGTGCACGATCAGCTCTCGACCCGCCGGCTGCGCGTCGTGAAGTATCGCGGCACGGCGCATGGCACCAACGAATACCCCTTCATCATCGACCAGGAAGGCATCACGGTGATGCCGATCACCTCGTCGGGGCTCGCGCATGATGCGTGGACGGAGCGGGTCTCCACCGGCATTGCCGATCTCGACGACATGCTCGAAGGCCAGGGCTACTACAAAGGGTCGAGCATCCTGATCTCGGGCATGGCCGGCTCGGGCAAGTCGACGGTGTCGGCACACTTCGCCAATTCGATCTGCAAGAGCGGGCAACGCTGCATCTATTTCGCGCTGGAGGAATCCCCGCAGCAGATCATCCGCAACATGAAGTCGGTCGGTCTCGACCTGCAGCAATGGGTCGATCGCGGCCTGCTGCGGTTCTCGGCGCGGCGCCCCAATCTGTACGGACTGGAAACGCATCTCGCCGCCATGCATCGCGAGGTCAAGGAGTTCGATCCCGCCGCCGTCGTGGTCGATCCCATCTCGGCGCTCATGGGCGCCGGCATTGCCGGCGACGTGCATTCGATGACGTTGCGCCTCATCGATTTCCTGAAGGCGCGCGGCGTCACGGCGCTGTTCACCAATCTCGGCGCCGGCAGCGCGGAGACGGCGACCACGGAGATGCAGATCTCGTCGCTCACCGACACCTGGCTGCTGCTCTACAATCGCGAGAGCAACGGCGAGCACAACCGCCAGCTCTATCTGCTGAAGTCGCGCGGCATGGCGCATTCCAACCAGGTCCGCGAATTCCTGATGAGTGCCGACGGCATCTCGCTGCGCGAGGTCTATGTCGGCCCGGAGGGCGTGCTCACGGGATCGGCCAGGGTGGCGCAGGAGGCGAGAGATCGCGTCGAGCGCCTGCTGCGCACGCAGGATACGGAACGACGCGCGCGCGAGATCGAACGTCGCCGCCGCGACCTCGCGGCTCAGATCGAAACGCTCAAGGCTCAGCTGGCCAACGAGGAGAGCGAGATGGAGCTCATCAATCTGGAAGGCGCTGCCCGCGAGGATCAGCGCGCAGCCGCTCGCCTCGCGCAGATCGAGAGCCGCTCGTCCAGGCCTCGTCCGAGCTCCCCAGCCAACCCGCTGACATCCAGAAAATGACGGCGGCTCCGATGGAACAGGATGGCTACAATCTCCGGCTCTATGTCGCCGGTCAGACGCCGAAATCGCTGGCGGCGCTCGCCAACCTCAAGAAGCTGTGCGAGACGCATCTGCCGGGCCGCTACACGATCGAGGTGATCGACCTGATGAAGGATCCGGCCCTCGCACAACGAGATCAGATCGTCGCAATCCCGACCTTGATCCGTCAACTGCCCGAGCCCCTCAAGCGAATCATCGGCGATCTCTCCAATGCGGAGAAGGTGCTGGTTGGTCTGGACATCGCACCGAGCTGAACGGAGGACGCGTGGCATCAACAGACGCGATGCAGGCGGGACGGCCGCGTAACGAGGCGGAGGAGACGGTCGAGGCCATTCATCGCGGCAACGTCGATGCCGTGGTGGTGCAGGGCCCGACCGGACCCCAGGTCATCATGCTGCAGGGCGCGGACGCGCCCTATCATGTTCTGGTCGAGCGCATGAGCGACGGCGCTCTGACGCTCGATGCCGACGGCTGCATCGTCTATGTCAATTCCAGGCTGTGCGCGCTGACCGGCCTCGGCGTACAGCAATTGGTGGGACGCAGCTTTGCCTCGCTGTTTGCGGGAGCGGTGCCCGAGCAGCGCGCCGACGATGCGGCAACCGACGCTCAACTGTGCCGCGCTGACGGCGGCCAGCTGCCGGTGTCGGTGTGGATGCGCCAGATGGCGATGGGCGGCGTGGTGGCCACGCTCGTGACGCTGACCGACATGTCGATTCAGCGGCGCGCCGAGGAGGTCGCCAATGCCGAGCGCTTTGCGCGCTCGATCCTGGAGCAGGCGACCGATGCGGTCGTGGTGCTGGCGCTCGACGGCCGGATCACCCATGCGAGCTGGGTCGCGGAGCAGCTCGCGGAACGACCGCCGGTCGGCCAGTTGTTTTCTGAGGCGTTCCCGCTCGATGGGCAGAGCGCCAGCCAGCGAGGCACGTTGACGCGCTTCTCGCGCGAGAGCCTTGATCAGGCGCTGGCGACCAAGCCCTTCCATGGCGTCGAGGTCGCCTTGCGCAACGCGCAGGCGTCGGGGCGGTCGTTCCTGCTGTCCGGCGGGCCCCTGGTGAACGATCTCAAGGAGACGGTCGGCTCGATCGTCACCCTGACCGACATCACCGAACGCAAGCGCGCGGAAGAGCAGCAGACCGTGCTGGTCGCCGAGCTCAATCACCGGGTGAAGAACATCCTGGCGATCGTGCAGTCGGTGGCGGGGCAGACCTTGCGGACCTCACCGTCGCTGCCGGCCTTCAACAAGGCGTTCTCCGGGCGCATCCAGGCGGTCTCGATCGCGCATGACATCCTGACGCAGACCCGTTGGATCGGCATCGGACTGAACGAACTGCTCACCACCGTGCTGGCGCCCTACGGCATCGGCGAAGGGCGGATCGCCATCGACGGCCCTCCGGTGCTGCTGGAGGCACGGCTGGTGCTGCCGCTTTCGATGGTGCTGCACGAGCTTGCGACCAACGCCTCCAAATATGGCGCGTTGTCCGCCTCCCACGGCCAGGTCACGATCTCCTGGCGCCTGCGCGACGATGGCCGCCGGCTGGAGCTGGTCTGGCTCGAGCGCGGCGGACCGCTGATCGAAGGCGGCGGCGGGCGCGGCTTCGGCACCACGCTGATCGACCGCGTCGTCCGCTTCGATCTCGAGGGCGAAGCCCTGCTCGACTTCGAGCCCGCGGGCATTCGCTGCTCGCTGACCTTTGCGCTGACCGCGGAGACGACCCCCGAGCATCTGCCGGCATCGGCCGTGCAGCCGGACTGATCGGATGCCCGCCTCAGCGCGCGATCGGAACGGAGCGTGCCGCCTTGCGGCGCCAGACGTCGTGGTCCCTTTCCGTCGCCTCACGCGCGGCGCGCGCTGCTCGGCGCAGCCAGCCTGAACCGCGCTGCTTCAGGTCCGCCGCGATCCCGGCGCCGGCGCGGCGGTCGGCGGCATGGATGGAGGCGAGGTCGGTGCCCATGCCGCGCAGAAGCTCCAGCTTGAGATCGGCGCCGGCTTCCTCGCCGAGATCGATCTTGCGTGAATCCGCCGACAGGCGTCGGACCACGTAGTCCCCGTCATTGGTTCTGTGAACGTGCAGGAATGGATCGGGCGCGCGATAGGTCCCGGTCGACAGCTCGACGAATCTGTGCGGCGGCGCCGGCTTTGGTTGCATCCTGCCCTTCGTCCTGTTCTTGGCCCAGGTCCAGGCCGAAGGGACCAGCGCCTTGGCCTCGCGGACGACGCGGCCGCCGCGCCATGTCGCGACGACGACGTAGCGCGGACGTCCGCGGCTGCCGCCGCCGGCGAAGCGATGGAAGAATGCGGCATTCTTCGCCTGCTCCGGAAGGCTGGCGGTGAGCAGCTTCCGCACCGCGGATGGAATCGCATCGGCGGCCGCGAGGCCGTTGATCTCCTCCCAGAACGCGCGGCGGCAATCATCCGAGCATTTGACGTAGGGCCTGATCCAGATCTCGTGTTCGTCGAGCAGCGCCGGCCGCGGGTGTTTGAGACCGTCGCGATAGCCTTGGAGGATCGCGTCTGCGGCGTCGCGGCTGTCGATTGCCATGTCGGGCGCGAGCTCGATGCTGGTCGTGAGCCGGACCAGATCGAAGGCGTAGGGCATCCTCGCAGCCTCGTCGAAATCGTTGACGCCCCACACCCAGCGCCCGTCGGCATCACGCCACGTGCCGAAATTCTCCAGATGGATGTCGCCGACGCACAGCGCGACCGGCGCCTCGGCCAGCTCCGGGCAGATCTCCTCGATGCGCCGCGCCCAGCGATAATAGGTGGCGCGCAGCAGGGCGAACGGAGACTTTCGCATCCGCTGGTGCTTGGCGAGAAGGTCGTCCTCGACCACTTTGCATTGGCTGCGAAGCCAGGCCTCGTAGGCCGCGGTATCTTCGATGATGGACACGCGATGCCTCCCGATGCGCCGGGCGTGAGCGAGGCGTTATGAGTTGCGTTGACGCCGAACGAACGTGGCCTCGCACATCGCGCGCAGCGCGCGCTCGTCGAACGGCTTGGCGAGCCGGGCCAGGCTGCGGAACTCCGGCGGAAACAGCGTCGCATCGTCATAGCCGGAGGTGATCACGATCTTGAGCTCGCGCGCGATCAGCTGCGGCAGGACGGCGAAGATCTGCTCGCCGCGCAGGTTGACGTCGAGCAGCGCGCCGTCCAGGCCGCCGCGCTCGGCCTCGCGCAGCACGTCGCCGACGCGCGAGACGGGACCAACCACCTCGCAGCCGAATCCCTGCAACACCGTTTCCAGCTCGAGCGCGATCAGGCCCTCGTCCTCGGCGACCAGGATACGCAAGCCTTCGAGTTCGGGTTTGTCCGTCGCCATGCCTCGTCCCGGTCATGCGCGCCCATCGCGCAGGGAGTTCACCCTCGGTCTATCTAATCCTCTCGACCGGCGTGTCGAGGCGTTTTCGTCGGCGGTCGTTAATATCCTACAGGATTGCGTGCGGCAAAAAGCGCGAGCGGTTGCCCGTGATCGGGCTCGTGTCTTCGCGGATCGACAGGCCGCAGGGCTGATGGTCGACGAGCCAGCTGCCGATCACCGGGAACACACCGCCGAAATCCGGCAGCGGCGCCGGCGCCTGGCGGATGAAGCCTTCGGCGCCGTAGGGACCCTCCTGCGTAGAGACGGCGACGCCGTCGGACACCAGGCTGACATTGGCGCCCTCGCGCGAGTAGATCGGCTTGCGCACGAAGCTCGGGCCGAGGCCGGCGGCCTTCGGATCGTCCTCGAAATAGGCCGGCAGCAGGTTCGGATGGCCTTCGTGCATCTGCCAGAGCAGGGGCAGGATGCCCTTGTTGGACAGGATGGCCTTCCACGGCGGCTCGATCCATTGCGTCGGCGCCTGCGCGAGCTTGACGCCGAACGCATCGCGAAACATCCACTCCCAGGGATACAACTTGAAGGCGAGCGCGATGTCGCCGTTCTCGAGATCGACGAAGCCGCCGCCGCTCTCGCGCCAG
Source organism: Bradyrhizobium sp. SZCCHNS1050 (assembly GCF_032484785.1). Lineage (NCBI taxonomy): Bacteria > Pseudomonadati > Pseudomonadota > Alphaproteobacteria > Hyphomicrobiales > Nitrobacteraceae > Bradyrhizobium > Bradyrhizobium sp. SZCCHNS1050. Next base: position 3,897,862 of record NZ_JAUETR010000001.1, read on the forward strand.
CCGATGTCGGCGACGTCAAGGATGGTTGTCGACAGGCCCGCTTGGGCTGCCGTGTCGGCCAGATAGGCCAGGGTCGTGGCGTCCTCGGCGTTGGCGGTCAGCCCGGCCAGATGCACGCGGCGCCGCTTGCCGAGGGCGCGCCAGCGTTCGATCAGGCGCTCATGGATTGAGTTGTACTGGTCCGCGCGCCCCGGCAGGATGCGGCGCTCGATCGCTTGCTCGAGCCACGTCCATTGGAAGACGGCGGCCTCGAAGATCGACGTCGGCGTGTCGGCGTTGTATTCGAGCAGCTTCGCCGGCGTACGGCCGCCCTGATAGCTGAGGTCGAACCGCCCATAGAGGCTGCCGTCCCTCCGGCGCCAGCTCTCCGCCAGCAGCGGCCAGACCGCTTGCGGGATCTTCAGCTGGCGCAGCAGCGCCTCGTCACCGACGACGCGCGCGACCAGCGCGAGGCACATCTGCTCGAGCTCGGCCGTCGGCTCCTCGATGCCGAGCTCGATCTCGGCGATCGTGAATGCGTAGTAGGCGCGCTCGTCCCAATAGCGCTCGCCGTCGAGTTCGTAGAAGTCGAATCCGCATCGTGCCGCGGTCTCGCGCCAGTCGTCACGTTCGGGACAGGGGATGCGCTGCATCGGCGTCAGCCCAAGGCAGCAGCGAACAAGCCGTGCCCGTGGCAACAGGGCGCAGCACGACCGCGGCCGCCATCAATGATGCGGCCATGATCACGTCCGCGCGGTCCCGGCGCCATCCCGCGCCGGCGACCACGCGATCGCCTGCCAGCAGATTGCTGCGAGGCGGCGGCGGTCGCCGCAGCCCTCATCGTCGCCGGCACCATCAGGTGCCGACATTGCATCGGATCGCTTCCGATCAGTAGGTAGGCCAGTTTTTTATGATTTTGAGTCTGTGTCAAAGATCCGAATCCGAGATAACAGCATGAACGCGGTGTTTTCACGGCGCCGGCGCGACGAAAATCAGCCGCCGCCTCCGAAGCCGTGTCCGAACGAGCCAAAGCCGCCGCGCGAGACATGTGCGGAGGAGGCCTCGGCGACATGGCTCGATCCGCTGCTTCTGGAATCGCTGTCGCCGCTGGAAAATCCCCAGCGGCCGGAGCCGCTGCCGCCGCCACCACCGCCGCTCGAGCGGCGCGTCGTGCATTCGCTCGTCTGCGGCTGGCCGGCGATGGTCGGCGTCTCGGCGCCTGGCTGCGGGCAGCTCTGCTGCCGCGGCATCAGCGCATAGGCAGTGCTGCCGACGGCGAGCGTGCCCATCAAGAGCAGCGCGACATGGCCGGAGCGCTTCACCGGCGGCGTCGCGGGCGGGGGCGGCATCGGCCAGCGCTTGCCGAATTCGCGGCGTTTCTCGGCCATGGTCAGATGATCATCGAGGCGGCGTTCAGCGCGCCGGCGGAGAGCGACGCGAGACCGAGCCAGATCGCCGAAGCCAGCTCGCCGGCGACGATGCGCTGGGCGAGATCCGGCACCGGAATGCGGACGAGGTAATAGACGATCACCTGGACGATCAGCGCGACCAGCGCCCAGATCAGGCAGTCCAGCACGTTGGCGGAATGGGCGATGGCGCTGACCAGCGGCAGGGTGAAGCCGAGCAGACTGAGGCCGAGCGCGATCGCGGCCGAGGGGTGATTGTCCCGGATCAGCTGGAATTCATTGTAGGGCGTGACGCGGGTGTAGACGAACAGGTAGGCCGTCACCGCGGCCAGCGCGGTACAGAAGTACACCAGAAAGGCCGGCAGGCCGGCGAGCGATTGCAGGATCATGATCAGGCCAAGCGTGTGGAGCTCTCATCTGTCGCGATGCCAGCATGCCCGGTTCGACGTGAACAAAGTCTATCCGCCCTTCGCCAGATCCCGCCTGGCCTGGTCCAGCATCTGCAGCACCGAATCCCCGGTCTTGCGGGTGTGCTCGGAGAGCGCCTGCGCGAAGCCGTCGCCGTCTCGGGCCCGCAGCAACGCCATGAAGGCCTCGTGCTCCCGGATCGACTCGTCCCAGCGCCGCGCATCGTAATTGGCCACGGCGCGGGCGCGGAAGACGCTCGCGTGCAGCGTGCCCCACATGCTGAGCAGCACGGCGTTGCCGGCGAGCTTGGTGATCTCGGCATGGATCTGCTGGTTGAGCCGGAAATAGGCGGCGCGCTCGGCGGCATGATGCAGCGCCACCAGCTCGGCATGCATGGCGTCGAGCCTGGCAAGGTCGTCCGCCGTCGCACGCGCGGCCGCGGCGCGGCCCGCGGCGGCATCGAGCGACACCATCACGTCGAAGATCTCGGCGATCTCGCGGGCGTCGATCGGCGTCACCACGGGCGTGCGATGCGGCCGCAGCTCGATGAGGCCCTCGGCGGCGAGGATCTTGAAGGCCTCGCGCAGCGGCGTGCGCGACACGCCGAAAGTCTCGCATAGCATGCGCTCGGGCAAGGCAGCGCCGGCGGCGAGCTCGCCGTCCACGATCATCTCGCGCACCCTGGCGACGACCTGATCGTGCAGCGACAGCCGCTCGAGCGGCCGCTTGGAGTGGTCGGACGACAGCTTCAGCCGCGCCGGCTTGAAGCGCGTCTTCAGTCTGGGCCGGGGTGCTGGTGGGGTCATGTGGGCGCGGCTGCTCCGCTGCGAGATGCCTGAAATTCGGGCGATGCGCCCGCGGATCAGGCAGGTTCTTCAAAGTTGTTTGGTTATTACATATTGATTTTATTGTATAAAAGCAACGTCGCATATCGCATCCAGTTGGCATGTCGCTTGCTGATGAGAGCACAAGCCATGAGAGACAAGCCCGTGGATCGACCTGCCCTGGAGATGGATGTGAAACGTTTCATGCTGCTCATTCTCGCCCTGCTCGCGCTGCCCTCGCTCAGCTTCGCCGACGACGCGCCCAAGATCAAACTCGGCTACGCCAAATGCGCGCATTGCACGCCGATGTCGCTGACGCCGCAGTTCGCCGAAGGCGTCGCGATCGATGCCGTCAGCTTCAACACCGGCACGGACGCGCTGACCGCGCTGGTCTCGAAGAACATCGACGTCGCGCAGGTGACCTATCTGCATTACGCCATCGCGCTCGACAAAGGCTTCGACGTGGTCGCGATCTCCGGCCAGGTCAATGGCGGCTCGGCGATCCTGCTCGGCAACGATCTCGAGGTCGCGCCGGGCGATTGGAGCGCGCTGAAGGCGCTCATCGCCAAATACAAGGCCGACGGAAAGCCGTTCCGCGTCGCCGCCTCGCGCGGCAATGCGCAGGACATCCACATGCGCGGCGCCTTCGCCAAGCAGGGCATCGACATCAACAAGGACGTGCAGTTCGTCAACATCCCCAATCCGTCCGACCATCTGCAGGCGCTGCGCCGCGGCGAGGTCGAGCTGATCTGCACCGTCGAGCCGTTCGCGACCCAGATCATGCAGGCCAAGGCGGCGAAGTTCTTCGGTTTCCCTTACGACCAGGCCGCCGGCAAGCTGACCAACCTGATCCTGACCCGCTCCGACGTCATCGCGTCGAACCCGAAGGCGCTGGAGGGCGTGGTGCGCGCGGTCGTCAAGGTCGATGCGCACATCGCCGCCGACAAGCCGGCGCTGATCGAGGTCATCTCCAAGATCACCGGCCTCGACAAGGCGATCGCGACCGGCGCGGTCGAGAATCTCGATCCCGACCCGAAGATGTACCGCGCCTCGGCGCTCGCCATCGCCGCGATGATGCGCGACCTGAAATACATCAACTCGGACGTCACGGCCGCCGTCGAGAAGAACCTCGACTACCGCTTCCTGGAAGCGGCCACGGGCAAGCCGAAGACCGAGCTCGGCTACTGAGATGACGGCGCTCGCCCAGCTCAGGAAGCTCGATCGCTATATCGTGCCGGTGCTCGTGCTCGCCGGCTGGGAGGCGTTCTCGCGCTCCGGGGCGCTGCCGGCAGCGCTGCTGCCGGCGCCGTCGACGGTCGTGTGGGCGTGGGCGGACTGGCTGGTCGGCACCGACGGCAACACCCAGACCTACAGCGGCCATTGGCTCGCCGACATGCTGGCGAGCCTGTCGCGCGTTGCCGCCGGTTTTGCGATTGCCACCGTGCTCGGCGTCTCGCTCGGAGTCGCCATCGGGTGGTCGCGCAAGATAGAGATCGTGATCGAGCCGACGCTTCAGATGCTGCGGCCGATCCCGCCGGTGTCGTGGATCCCGCTCGCCATCATCTGGTTCGGCATCGCCAACAAGCCGGCGATCTTCCTGGTGTTCCTCGGCGCGTTCTTTCCGATCCTGCTCAACACCATCCACGGCGTGAAGACCTGCGACCGCAATCTGATCCGCGCCGGCGCCATGGTCGGCGGCAGCGAGCGCAAGCTGCTGCGCTACATCGTCGTGCCCGCGGCGATGCCGAGCATCTTTGCAGGGCTTCGCATCGGCATCGGCTCGGCGTGGATGCTGACGGTGACGGCCGAAATGGTCGCGGTGAAGAGCGGGCTCGGCTACGTGCTGTGGGATTCCTACTACTTCCTGCGCTACGATCTGGTGCTGGCGGCGATGGCGAGTATCGGCCTGCTCGGCTTCTGCAGCGATCTCGCCATCCGCTTCGTGATGGCGCGCGTGCTGCACTGGCAGCGCAACACCACGCTTCGTGGCGGAGAATGACGATGGCCACGATCGAGATCTCCGGCGTCTCCAAGATCTTCACCGACAAGAAGCGCAACGCCGACGTCACCGCGCTCGCCGACATCAATCTGTCCATTGCCCGCAACGAGCTCGTCTGCCTGCTCGGTCCCTCCGGCTGCGGCAAGTCGACATTGCTCAACATGATTGCCGGCTTCGAGAAGCCGAGCGCCGGCAACATCACCGTCGACGGCCGGCCGGTGACCGCGCCCGGCGCCGATCGCGGCGTCGTGTTCCAGCATGCCAATCTGATGCCGTGGCTGCCGGTGTGGGAGAACGTCGCCTTCCATCTCCTGCTCGGCGGCGGCCAGAAGGCCGAGCGCCGGGCGAAGGCGCAGATCTATATCGACATGGTCGGGCTGACCGGCTTCGAGAACCACTATCCGTCGGAGCTGTCGGGCGGCATGAACCAGCGCGTCGGCATCGCCCGGGCGCTGCTGATGAATCCGCAGGTGATCCTGATGGACGAGCCGTTCGGCGCGCTCGACGAGCAGACCCGCATGGACATGCAGACCGAGCTGGTGCGGATCTGGCAGCAGCACCAGGGCACGATCGTGTTCGTCACCCATGGCATCGACGAGGCGCTGACCTTGGGCACGCATGTTGCGGTGATGAGCGCACGGCCGGGGCGCATCGTCGAGATCATCCCGATCGATCTGTCGCGGCCGCGTGATATCACGTCACCGCAGTTCAATGAGTTGAAGCGGCATATCCTGGCGTTGTTGCGTGGCGAGCGGGCGGAGCAGGGGGCGAGTGCATGATTGCTGCTCAATCGCGCCCGCCCAAGCGCTGCATGTTCAGGTCAAGCCCTCGCCACAACGGCAGTGCGCCCCCTCTCCCGCTTGCGGGGGAGGGCTGGGGTGGGGGCGCCGCACGGCGCGCTGCCCGAGCGGATAGAGTTCCCCCATCCGGATCGCATCTGCGATGCGATCCGGCCTCCCCCGCAAGCGGGGGAGGCTTTCCCGCTCGCCATCCGCGATCGAACGAGGTCGTTCACCCATGACCAAACGCACGCTGCTCGGTATGCTCACGCCGTCGTCCAACACCGCGCTGGAGCCGATCACCTCGGCGATGGTCGCGAGCCTGCCCAACGTCTCCGCGCATTTCTCGCGCTTCAAGGTCACCGAGATCGCGCTCTCGTCCGACGCGCTCGCGCAGTTCGACATTTCCAACATCCTGCGCGCCGCCGAGCTGCTGGCGCATGCCAAGGTCGACGTCATCGGCTGGAACGGCACCTCGTCCGGCTGGCTCGGCTTCGAGGCCGACATCAAGCTGTGCGAGCAGATCACGGCCGCGACCGGCATCCCTGCGACCACCTCGATGCTGGCGCTGAACGAGATCCTGGCGGCGGCGAAGGTCACCTCGCTTGGCCTCGTCACGCCCTACCGCGACGACGTCCAGGCGCGCATCATCGCCAACTACGACAAGCTCGGCATCGCCTGCCGCGGCGACCGGCACCTCAACCTGCAGGACAATTTCTCCTTCGCGGAGGTGACGCCGTCCGAGATCGAGACCATGATCCGCGAGGTCGCGCGCGAGAAGCCGGATGCGATCGCGGTGGTCTGCACCAACATGCGCGCCGCGCCGCTGGTCGCGCGGCTCGAGCTGGAGACCGGCATTCCGATTCTCGATACCATCGCCACCGTGGTATGGAAATCGCTGAAACTGGCGGGCGTCGATGTCAGCGGCGTCAGCGGGTGGGGATCGCTGTTTCAGAAATTCGCTTGAATCTGGACTAGGGAGAGCGCGTCACATGGCTGCCTTCGACACCATCATCCGCAACGGCACCGTCGCCACCGCGAGCGATACGTTCAAGGCCGATGTCGCCATCAAGAGCGGCCGCATCGTCGCGATCGGCGAGGCCATCACCGATGCCGACGAGATCGTCGATGCCACGGGCCTGCTGGTGCTGCCGGGCGGCATCGACAGCCATGTCCATATCAGCCAGCCCTCCGGCCCCGGCATCGTCATGGCCGACGATTTCGAGAGCGCGACGCGCGCCGCCGCCTTCGGCGGCAACACGTTCGTCATGCCCTACTGCCTGCAGGAGAAGGGCCAGCCCTTGCGATCAGCGCTGAAGGACTATCACGCGCTCGCCGACAACGCCTGCTACGTCGACCACTCCTTCCATCTCATCATCGCCGATCCCACCGACGCCGTGCTCGGCCAGGAGCTGCCGGCGCTGGTCGCCGACGGCTATTCGTCGCTGAAGATCTTCATGACCTATGAGGGGCTCGCGCTGAACGACTACGAGATCCTCGGCGTGCTGCAGGTCGCGCGCGAGCAAGGCGCGCTAGTGCAGATCCACGCCGAGAACTATGACGCGATCCGCTTCCTCACCGACCGCCTCGAGCGTGCCGGCCACATCGCGCCGTACTATCACGGCAAGTCGCGCCCGATTCCGGTCGAGCGCGAGGCAACGCATCGCGCGATCTCGCTGGCCGAGCTGATCGACGTGCCGATCGTCATCGTTCACGTCTCCAACCGCGAGGCGATGGAAGAGATCCGCCGCGCGCAGGCTCGGGGCCTGAAGATCCATGGCGAGACCTGCCCGCAATATCTGGTGCTGACGGAGGAGGACATGCAGGGCCTCAACATGGAAGGCGCCAAATATGTCTGCTCGCCGCCGCCGCGCGACAAGGCCAGCCAGGAGGCCTGCTGGGAGGGCCTGCAGCAGGGCGTGTTCTCGCTGTTCTCCAGCGACCACTGCCCGTTCCGCTACGACGACGAGGCCGGCAAGCTGACGCCGAAGGGCCGCACCAGCTTTCGCTGGGTACCGAACGGCATCCCCGGCGTGGAGACCCGGCTGCCGATCCTGTTCTCCGAAGGCGTCAGCAAGGGCCGCATCACCCTGAACCAGTTCGTCGCCTTCACCGCCACCAACCATGCCAAGACCTACGGCCTGAAGGGCAAGGGCTCCATCGCCATCGGCTACGACGCCGACATCGCGCTGTGGGACCCGGCGAAGACCGCGAAGATCAGCCAGTCCGGCCTGCACCACGGCTCCGACTACACGCCCTATGAAGGCATCGAGATCACCGGCTGGCCGGTGGCGACCATGCTGCGCGGAAAATTCGTCGTGCGCGACGGCGAGTTGATCGGCGCCAAGGGCAGTGGCCGCTACGTCACCCGCGGCAAGCCGGGCGGCCTGGCCTGAGCGGCCTGAGCGCGCTCTCTCGACGCGTCATTGCGAGCGAAGCGAAGCAATCCAGAGTCGTGAACGGGACTCTGGATTGCTTCGTCGCTGCGCTCATCGCAATGACGAGTTGGACACAGGTGCCCACCCTCCCCTGGACGGCAGGGCGATCGCATATGACGAATGCGACAATCGCGGCAGCGACGCCTGCCGGCTAGTTACTCCGTCATGCCCGGGCTTGTCCCGGGCATCCACGTTGCTCCCAGGGCGCCGGACGACGTGGATGGCCGGGACGAGCCCGGCCATGACGACGTGGAAACAGACGAGAGCAATCCGTAGGGGGCCATATGCGATCGCTCTGCCCGGGAAGTTGAGGCTACGCGCGTCGTCCATCCGGAAGGCTTCCTCGCCAATCCATCTCATTCACCTCATGTGTGGGTAGTCTGTCCCCCACCCCGGCTCTCCGGAGGAGGGTGAGCAGCGATCCGGTCGAGCCACTGCCCTCCCGCACCGCACCATCTTCCCTCGCGACCTCCGACTAGCCACTTCTTGTTCCGGATGTGTCGAACCCTTGTCACAACCGCACGACATATCCTTGTCAGACAAGGAGTGCCGCCATGCCCGCGCTTGCCTTTTCCAACAATGATATTGCCGTCATCGCCTGGACCTTCGATCGCCGTCTCGACGGCTGTCTCGGCTTCGCCATTCATCGCATCGATCTCGCCGATCACACCGACACCGTGCTGCCGGCGCTGGCACGGTTTGCCGGGCAGACCGCGGACAAGCTCACCACCGAGCAGGCGCCGATCCAGAAGTTCTGGTGGAAGGATCTGTTCGCCAAGCGCGGCGGCACCTACAAATATCGCATCGTGCCGATGGCCGGCACGCCCGGCCAGGCGCTGACGCCGCTCGAAGGCGTCGCGCCGCTGGAGAGCAATCCGGTCACGCTGACGCCGGAGCGGCCGCCGTTCCACGTCTATTTCAACCGCGGCATCACCGCGACCCAGGCGCTCAGCCATGCGCTGAACGACAAGCCGAGCGTGTCGGCGCTGGCCCCGCACATCCTCGATCCTGCCGATCCCATTCGCATCCGCCTGATGGGCCAGCTTCAAGACGGCCTGACCTCGCTGCTGGCGCGCGCCGATGCCGGCGGCGGCGCCATCCATGCCGCCCTCTACGAGCTGAACGATCCCGACGGCCTCGAGAAGCAGCTGCACCAGAACCCGAACAGCCGCACGGTCATCCTCGGCAACGAGCAGGGCAAGGACACCGACGACGCCGACGCCGAGAACCGCGCCGACCTCAAGTCCGCCGGCGTCACCGTGATCGACCGCATCCTCGGTAAGGGCAGCATCCCGCACAACAAGTTCATGGTGCTCACCGAGAACGGCAAGCCGAGCGCGGTGCTGTCCGGCTCGACCAACTGGACCTCGACCGGCCTGTGCACCCAGACCAACAACGCGCTGGTGGTGGAGAGCCCAGTGTTGGCGCAGCGCTATCTCGGCTATTGGAACGCGCTGAAGGCCGACGTCGACGCCGCCGCCGGCGACAAGTCGGCGCTGCAGTCGAAGACCTTGCGCGACTTCGCCCGCGCCAACAATGCCGACGCGATCCAGGCGCCGGTCGACCTGGGCCACGGCGTCACCGTCGAGCCGATGTTCTCGCCGAACACCCACGGCAAGCTCGGCAAGAATCCCGATACGCCCGGTGACATGGGCCGCGTGTTCGAGCTGATGCGATCGGCCAAGCACGCCGTGCTGTTCCTGGCCTTCGATCCCGGCAACAACTCGATCCTCGACGTCGCCGGCCGGTTGCTCAAGGACAAGCCCGATCTGTTCGTGCGGGGCGCGCTGACCAGCCCGGTGCGCGCGACGAATTTCTCCGCCGCGCTGCATTCCGGCGGCCATTCGGAGGTGCCGGCGGAGGAGGGAGCGGACGACACCGCGCCCCAGGTGACGGTGGTCGGCGAGGCCGGCAAGCCGAAGAAGCCGGGCGCCAAGGGCAGCATCGATTTCCGCGCCGTGCCGGCCGGCGCGGTGCAGGACGCGTTCGGCAAGTGGGAGAGGGAGCTCGGCAAATACGGCTTCGCCATCATCCACAGCAAGATCGTGGTGATCGATCCGTTCAGCGACGACTGCGTCGTCGTCACCGGCTCGCACAATCTCGGCTTCCGCGCCTCGCACAACAACGACGAGAACATGCTGATCATCCGCGGTCACCGCGGTCTCGCCGAGGCCTATGCCTGCCACGTCCTCGACCTCTACGACCACTACGCCTGGCGCTTCCTCTTGCAGCAGCACCCGGAGATCTTCGGCAAGCCGCTGCAATCCGACGACACCTGGCAGGACCGTTACATCAAGGGCGCGGATGAGAAGTCGCCGGAGCTGCGGTTCTGGCTGTCGGCGGCGGGTGGCGGCGGGGCGGTCGAAACGCCACCGACGCCGAAGAAGCCCGCCAAGCCAACCGGCACCACCAAGCCGGCCAAGACACCGGCTGCGACGACGAAGCCCGCGAGGCCGTCGACCAAGCCGGCCAAGAAGGCCCAAAAGAAGACCGCCGCTGCAGCCAAGACCTCGGCCGGCCGCAAGACAAGCACGACAAAGAAGGTCGCGAAGAAGGCGTCGAAAACGGCAAGCCAGCGTGCCGCCTCAGCGAAGAAGGCGAAGGCCAAGGCGACCAAGACGGCGGCCAAGCGTCCGGCGAAGAAGACCGCGACCAAGACCGCCAGGCGAGCCAAGACGAGCGCCAAGAGGAAAGGGCGCTGAGCGTTGCGCCCGCGCTGAACCGTCGCCGCGCAGACGAGGCCATGGGATCGTGATGCGAGTCCGCGGGATCGCATCATGATCTCGTCTCTTGCCCGAAGCGGATCGCGGGCACACGAGCGTTCCAGTCCTCAGAGCATGATCCAAAAAAATGGAAACCGGTTTTCCGAAAAGATCATGCTCTAGCCGTCTTGAAGCGGGCTCAGTAGGCCGTCCATCCGCCATCCGTCGCGTAGAACGCGCCGGTCAGGTTCGACGCCTCGGGCGACAGCAGGAACAGCATCACCGCGACCTGCTCCCACACGGTGGCCGGACGATGCCTGGGATCGGCATAGCTGAGGATCGAGTTTGTCTTCAGCCGTCCCATGCCGCCGTCGGCCGGCGACCGCTGCATCTTGGCCGCGACGGCCTGCGCGGCCCGCGCGATCATCGGCGTGTCCGTCGCCGCCATGTTGACCGAGTTGATGCGAATGCCGTGGGGCGCGTAGTCGACCGCGGCGTTGGCGGTCAATCCGTTGACGGCGTGCTTGCTGGCGACATAGGCCGGATTGCCGGCCAGTCCGGTCAGGCCGGCGATCGAGGCGACGTTGACGATCGCCCCGCCGCGCTTCTGCGCGACCATCTGCCGCAGCTCGGCCCGCATGGCGCGGAACACGCCGGTGGCGTTGGTGGCGAGGACATTGTCCCAATAGGCATCGGAGGCTTCGTGGATCGGCGCGAACAGCAGGTCCTTCTGCTTGTCGTAGTCGAACGCCTCGCCGGAAAATACGCCGTCCATGACGCCGGCATTGTTGATGGCAAAATCCAGTCCGCCGAATTTCTCGACCGCCCGCCTGACCATCATGTCGCAGGTGTCGCCCTTCGCGACATCGCCGACGAGAAATTCGATCGCGCCACCCTCGCGCTGGATCATGGCCGCCGTCTCGCGCGCCGTGTCCGGCAGCCAGTCGATCCCGACGATGTTGGCGCCCTCGCGCGCCGCCCGCAGCGCGGCGGCGCGGCCCATGCCGCGGGCAAATCCGGTGATGGCGATCGTCCGTGACTTGAAGCGATCCTTGATGAAGTAGTCCGGATCGATCGGGCTGATCGCGAGGTTGGCCGGGCCGACGGGCTCAGCCGCCTCAGCGCCTCCCGGAAGCAGTTGCGCCAGCGGAATCGTCACGGCCCCCGAACCCAGGCTCTGCAACATGCTGCGGCGATCCATCGACATCTCCCCTCAGAAGCTGATCCGGGCCAGCGACATCGCGCTGAACCACGGGCGGGTGTTGCCGGCAACGGCCTGGCTGACGCCGGACAGCGGCGCCGTCAGCGCGACGCTCGACTGGAACATCACGTTGCGGCTCATGAAATACTTCACCGTCAAATTGACCTCGTAGCCGAGCAGATGCCCGGCCAGCGTCGAGGTGGTGCCGCCGATATTGTTGAGCTGCTGCGCCTGGAACAGCCAGGCCTGCGGCACGAGCTCCCATTGCGGCGCCGGCCGCAGGATCGCCTGCAGGCGATGGGCGATCAGGTTGGTGTCCTGAAACAGCTTGTAGTGGTTCAGCCCCTGCACCCATTCCTCGCCGGTGCCGCCCGACAACAGCGGATCCCAGCGCTCATAGGTCCGCGTCGCCGGATTGTCGCCGCTGAATCCGGACAGCCGATAGCTCAAAGTGGGGCGCCACAGCGCCTCGTTGAAGGTGTAGCCCGCCTCGACATAGCCGCCCCAGGCGCGCATCGGAAACGCGTTGCGGTCGTTCCATTGCAACGCCAGCTCCGTCTTCGCATAGGGACCGGACGCGCCGATGGCCGGCGTCCAGTAATAGCGCACGTCGGCGACCTGCAGCCCCTGGCGCGTGCCCTGCGCCGTCGCCGTGTACCAGCCGTAGTCGGAGCGCGGCACGGTCAGATAGGTCAGTCCGAGCTGATGCGGCGTGCCCAGGCCCGTCTCGAGGTTCGCACCGGCGATGACGGTGTGGGTATCGATCGCCGGCAGCTCGTCGGGGGCGAGACGGAAGGCCTCGAATTTCGTGGTGTTGTAGCGAGCCTGCGCGAGGAACAAACTGTCGGCAGCCCAGCGCGGATTGAGCTGCAGCGCGGCGCGGTCAAAACCGTTGGCTGCCGTGATCCTGATCAGCATGCCGTCGGCAATCTGGAACGGCTGCCGTCCGCCGGACAGGTTGATCACCAGCCGCGAGCCGTCGTCGCCCGTGATCCCCGTGACGAGGCCCGCATAGGCGTCCTCGATCGCGCCATGGCGGCGCGGGCCGGTGACGAACAGGTCCGTGCCGGTCGAGCCGCTGGCCAGATAGGAGAGGCTGCCATAGGCATAGATGTTGTTGCCGACCGGTCCGATGCCCTGCAGCCCGCCCTCCAGCGCGGCTTCGCCGAACGACGACCAGCCGGCGCCGGCCGGTCCCTTGGCGAGTGGATTGGCGCCGACGAAGGCCTGCGGCCGGCCATACCAGGCATCGTGATTGGCGTAGCCGAGCGTCGCGGCCGTCAGCTTGAGCTTCAGCAGGCTGTCGTCGCCCTGATGAAGATAGGGGAAATCGACGCGGCCCGGATCCGCCTGCAGCCGGTCGCCGACGACGACGCTGAGCTCGACCGCAACGCCGCCGGTGTTGCCGTCGACGTAGTTGATCGAGGCCGTGGCCACGCCGGGGATGCGCTTCACCTTGCCGAGCCCGAAATCGACCATCAGGTCGTGAAGCTGCGACCCCGGATAGATGTTGAGTGCCCGCCGAATGCGATCCTCGAACGCGACCCGCTGCGCCCCACTGGGCACCACGCCCGACAGCACCAGACGCACCGACTCGATCGGCCGGTTCTCGAACGTGGGCCCCAGTGCCTGGGCGCCGGCGGCAGAAACGAGCAGCAGCGAGAACAGCCACGCCGCCAGGTGCGGACCGAGGCCTCCGCGCATTGGGAGACGTCTGCCGTCCGGCATGGCTCTGCCACCAGCTCATTGCGTGGTCCGATGATCGGCGAGGCCAAGGTAGCGCGATTGATCTTGATCAACCAGAGCGAAATGTGCCGCAGGCCACCCATCCGGTCCGCGCCGCTGCAGCGAGAGCGACCGGACGGACTCATGGACGTGCTTTTGGCGAGGCTCGCCGTTGGAGGAGGATCGCGCGGTAGTTTTCCGATAGTTTTCTGCAGCGTCACCGTAATCAAGGAGTGCCGCTAGGTCCGCGGCTCTTCCGAGACTCTGAGATCATGATGCGGGTCCGCGGGATCGCATCATGATCTCGTCTCTTTGCTCGAAGCTGATCGTGGGTGAACGATCGTTCCAGTCCTCAGCGGACTGGAAGCGGGTTCAATAGGCCGTCCATCCGCCGTCCGTCGCGTAGAACGCGCCGGTCAGGTTCGACGCCTCGGACGACAGCAGGAACAGTATCTTTGCGACTAGCTCCTACATGGCGTCCGCGCGTACGGTGCCGCCAGCGCGACCGGCCAGACTCATGGGCCCGCCGTTACACAACGACCGAGATGATAGTTTTGTGCAGTCGAGCAGCGTCACCGTAATCGCTGTCGGTCAATGCAAGGACCGCTAGTTTTCGTGGACGTGAAAGCCCGGTGCGCGGAACGCTCCGGGCCAATCACGTGGTCGCAAGAAACGACTATTGATGCACCCGCAGGGTCCCGTCCGCGTTGTAGTCACTCTTGGGATTGTAACCGGAATCGCGGTGCGTTCTACGATGTAGGGCAGCGTTGCTGCCGCTTACGCCCGGAGTTCCGCTATCAACCCGCATGGTCCCGTCTGCATTGTAGTCACTCTTCGGCCCGTAGCCGGAATCGCGATGCGTTTTTGCATGTAGGGCAGCGTTGCTGCCGCTCAGGCCCGGAGTTCCGGGATTGACCTGCATATTTCCATATTGGTCGCGATCACTTTTGCTCGCCCCGACCTGCTGAGCCGCACTGGCTTTTGCATGAGTACCTTTTGCATGATGAGTACGATGTCCTGCCAAGGCCGCAGATGTAGAGACGGCGAGAATAGCAAGACCAACAGCAATGCTTCTAGCCATAGTGAACTCCTCACGTTGAAGGACCATTGATGACGGATACGCCGTCAATGCTAGCCTGCCACGGAAATTGTTGACCGTCTTTGATGCAACTCAAGGTAATAAGGCGGGTGCGACGTCACGGTCCGCACAACTTTTGGCATCATTTCTTCGGCTCTGGTGCGGTGCCCGGCGGAGCCGATGTCGCTCCGCAACATGCCTCTGACGACGGGTTTGACCGATGCCTTCACCGTACCGCTATCGACTTCGACTTGCGAAACGCCGGTCGTCATGTCGACCAGAAGCCGATCGCCGCTCAGCACGTTCCGGCAACTGGTCGACACCACCCCGCCGAGCGTGGTGATCAGAATTGGGACCGATCTCTGCGCCGCATGGGCATCGCAGGTGACTTGCGCGAAGCCGCACATGGCAGATCGTCGATCCGAAACAGGAGCGTTCGACAGAGTCTCGATCGGGAACGCAAGCCTTGACGGTGGCCGTTCGAACGGCTGGAAGAAATATGATTTCTGTTTATCGAAATTCTATTTTGTTTTTACGAAAAATGTGCTTTACTCCGCGCGTCCCGCCCCAACGAGGGGACGCTTCGCGGTCGTCACGGACGTCGGGTGTGGGATGCGATGGGCGCTTGGGATCGCAGCATGGTTCGCCGTGCCGACGAACGATCCCGGGCGCACGGTGAAGTCGCGTGGTCCTGGCCTCCCGGTGCTGAGGTCGAGCCTGTGGGCGTTGCTGATGAGCTGCCTGCGGGTGATGGGGGCAAGACAGCCGGTCCCCAGGGAGATCGCGTATAAATCGTAAAGCCATCGCGCAGGGAGGGCCGGGTGTTTCGGCCAGACCTGTGGTGACTGCCGCCTGCTTTCTTTTCTGCAGGCGGGCCACGGGCGCGGCCAGCGCCCGGCCTTCCCTGCGCCCTCGGTTAGGAGAGGGCGGTGAGAATGGCACATAGCTCGGGCGCTGGGCGCCGCGAGATCGCGAGGGTTTGTCCGCAGGGTCGCATAAGGTGCATCCGTAGATGTCGTGCGTGCTTCTCGGGTTGAACGTCGCCCCCGGGCGTCATTGCGAGCGCAGCGAAGCAATCCAGGGGCCAGGGTGGTACTCTGGATTGCTTCGTCGCTTCGCTCCTCGCAATGACGGAGATGGGGGGCAGCAGATCGCGCCCGACTGCCAGGCTTGCCCTGCCGGGACAGGCGATGCGCCGCAACCGCCGGAGAAGGGAGCGCAATGTTCGCGAAGCCGCAGCCTGTGCGCGACGTTCTTCGCCTCGATCGACCCAGCCCACAAACAAAAACCCCGCCATTCGCGGCGGGGCCCAGTCTGGGAGGAGCAAGCCGTGAGGCTCGCCGGTGGACCCAGTGAAAGCTCAGGCGGGGATGCGCTCGTCCATGTCGTGCGGCTCGCGCAGCACGTAGCCGCGGCCCCAGACGGTCTCGATGAAGTTGCGGCCTTCGGAGGCGTTGGCGAGCTTCTTGCGCAGCTTGCAGATGAAGACGTCGATGATCTTCAGCTCGGGCTCGTCCATGCCGCCGTAGAGATGGTTGAGGAACATCTCCTTGGTCAGGGTGGTGCCTTTGCGCAGCGAGAGCAGCTCCAGCATCTGGTATTCCTTGCCGGTCAGATGCACGCGCTGGCCGCCGACTTCGACCGTCTTGGTGTCGAGGTTGACGACGAGGTCGCCGGTCTGGATGACCGACTGGGCGTGGCCCTTGGAACGGCGGACGATCGCGTGGATGCGGGCGATCAGCTCGTCCTTGTGGAACGGCTTGGTCATGTAGTCGTCGGCGCCGAAGCCGAGACCCTTGACCTTGTCCTCGATGCCGGCGAGGCCGGACAGGATGAGGATCGGCGTCTTGATCTTCGAGACACGCAGCTGCTTCAGCACGTCGTAACCGGACATGTCGGGCAGATTGAGGTCGAGAAGGATGATGTCGTAGTCGTACAACTTGCCGAGGTCGACGCCTTCTTCGCCCAGGTCAGTCGTGTAGACATTGAAGCTTTCGGACTTCAACATCAGTTCGATCGACTGCGCGACGGCGCTGTCATCCTCAATCAGCAAAACGCGCATGCCAGTTCCCCATAGTCGCCGCTCCGGGCGTCAGGTCGGCCGCCATCTGCGGCACTCAAAACGCCTTTGAACAACTGATTCGGATCCTGACGAGAGATGGTTAACAAATCCTGATTCCCCTCCGCAAGCTCTATCCGTGCAATTTTTATCGAATCGCCGTAAGGTGTTGCGATGAAGCAGTTTTTCTTAGCCGCTCTCGTTCAAGCTCCATGTTAAGAGATGGACCTAACCGACTCTCGGATCTCACCGCTTTTTGAGGGCGGCAAAGCGAAGCACGTCAGTCACTCCAGACCATGACGTAATGATTAATGATGCGAGTAAACACAGAGTTAAGCCGACGACGCGAATCTGCCCCTACTTAAGGTTTTCGCAATGAAGGCTCTGGCCCAATGACAGCTCTCTCGCAATGAAGGCGCTTTGGCAATGAAGGCTCTGGCCGAGCAGATCAGCGACATCGACGCCGTGAACACCTATGGGCGTGTCGTCGGCGTGAAGGGACTCATGGTGGAGATCGCCGGGCCGATTCATGCGATGTCGGTCGGCGCGCGCATCGTGATCGAGACCGGCAACAATTACATCCCTGCCGAAGTGATCGGTTTCTCCGGCAAGAATGCCGTGGTGATGCCGTTCGCCGGGCTGGAGGGCGTGCGCCGCGGCTGCCGCGCCGTGATCGCCAATGCCGCCAATCAGGTGCGGCCGTCGCCGGCCTGGCTCGGCCGAGTCATCAATGCGATGGGCGAGCCGATCGACGGCAAGGGGCCGCTGCCGCAGGGCGCCTCACCGGTTCCTTATCGGAACAATCCGCCGCCAGCGCATTCGCGCCGGCGCGTCGGCTCGCCGCTCGATCTCGGCGTCCGCGCATTGAACACCTTTCTCACCTGTTGCCGCGGCCAGCGACTCGGCATCTTCGCCGGTTCCGGCGTCGGCAAATCGGTGCTGCTGTCGATGCTGGCGCGCAACGTCGACGCGGCGGTGTCGGTGATCGGGCTGATCGGCGAGCGCGGCCGTGAGGTGCAGGAGTTCCTGCAGGACGATCTCGGCGAGGAGGGCCTCGCGCGCTCGGTCGTCGTGGTCGCGACGTCCGACGAGCCGGCGCTGATGCGAAGACAGGCGGCGTATCTGACGCTCGCGATCTCGGAATATTTTCGCGACGAGGGCAAGGATGTCCTTTGTCTGATGGACTCGGTCACGCGCTTTGCGATGGCGCAGCGCGAGATCGGGCTGTCGGCCGGCGAACCACCGACCGCGAAGGGCTACACGCCGACGGTGTTCACCGAGCTGCCGAAGCTGCTCGAGCGGGCGGGGCCGGGCAGCGGCGAGGGCACCATCACCGGGATCTTCACGGTGCTGGTCGATGGCGACGATCACAACGAGCCGGTGGCGGATGCGGTGCGCGGCATTCTCGACGGCCACGTGGTGATGCAGCGTTCGATCGCCGAACGCGGCCGCTATCCGGCGATCAACGTCCTGAAATCGGTATCGCGCACGATGCCGAAATCGGCCGACCCCGTATTCTTGCCGACGATCATGCGCGCGCGCCAGGTGATGGCGACCTATGCCGACATGGAGGAACTGATCCGGCTCGGTGCCTATCGCGCCGGTTCCAGTCCGGAGGTCGACGAGGCGATCCGGCTGCACGAGCCGCTGGAGGCGTTCCTGCGCCAGCGCAAGGACGAGGTCTCGACGCTGCAGAACGGGTATCGGGAGCTGGAACAGATCCTGGGGCGCTTGGAAACGGAAAGCTAACTTTGTCGGGTAATCATCCCCTCCATGTAATGAGCCTAGTCGGCGAGCCCAGCAAGGGCGGCCGGCCCTGTCCCGCGCCGTACACGGGACTTCTGGGGAGTATGAGTCGATGAAGTCGCGCGAAACGCTGATCCGTCTGAAGAAATTTCAGGTGGATGAGAAACGCCGCCGGGTGACGCAGATCGAGGGCATGATCGCTGACTTCCAGCGCATGTCGGCCGAGCTCGAGCGGGAGATCCAGACCGAGCAGGAGCGGGCCGGCATCAACGACCCGACCCATTTTGCCTATCCGACCTACGCCAAGGCCGCGATCCAGCGCCGGGAAAACCTGACGCGCTCGGCCGACGAGCTGCGCACCCAGCTCGAGGACGCCAAGGCCGCGTTGTCCGAGGCGTTCGAGGAAATGAAGAAGGTCGAGCTGCTCGACGAGCGTGACCAGGCCCGCGAGAAGGCCGAGGAGAGCGCCCGCGAGCAGGCCGACATGGACTCTATCGGCCTGATGCGCGCCCGGCTCGGCGTCATCGCCTGAGCCTGTCGCCGTCACGGCTGTCGCTTTCGAAAACCCGGGCCGCGAGGTCCGGGTTTTTCGTCGTGCCCACCCCGGTGGAGAGTTGCCCAGGACTTGTGCTACGGGAGGACGTAGGCTCGAACGAGGGAGTGGGGCGATTTTCGGGGACGCTGAATGCTGACGCCGGCAGAGCTGGTCTGGTTGCTTGCCGCTGTTGCCAAAGGGGACGAGGCTGCCTTCGAGCGCCTCTACGCGGCGACGCGCGCGAAACTCTATGGCGTCGTGCTCCGTATCTTGCACCGACAGGACCTCGCCGAGGAGGTCGTCCAGGAGACCTATGTGAAGGTCTGGAACAACGCCGCACAGTTCAACCCGGCCGTTTCTTCCCCGATCACCTGGATGGCCGCCATCGCCCGCAACCGCGCCATCGATCTGGTGCGCAAGCGCGGTGAGCTGTCTTTGGAGGATGAGCCCTCCGCGCTGGAGGTTGCGGCCGAGACGCCGGATCCGCTGGCGCGCCGCGAGATGTCGGAGGAGCTCAAGCGTCTTTTGGAATGCGTCGGCCAGCTCGAGCCCGACCGCCAGAAGCTCGTGCTGCTTGCCTACTATAACGGCTGGAGCCGCGAGCAATTGGCGACCAAGTTCGAGGCGCCGGTGAACACGGTGAAGACCTGGCTGAGGCGGAGCATGATGGACATCCGCCAATGCCTCGGTCTCGGATGAGGTGCTGTTCGGACCGGCGAGAGACCTTGTAGGACGTGACCTGGACCTGTGATGGCGTATAGCGAAGACCATATCGCGCTGGCGGCGGAATACGCGCTCGGGACGCTCGACGCCGCCGAACGGGCGCAGGTCGAGACCATGATGGCGGTCGACAAGGATTTTGTCGCGCTGGTCCACGCGTGGGAATTTCGCCTCGGTCCGCTCAATCAGATGGTCGGGCTGGTCGAGCCGCGTCCCGAACTGTGGGAGCGCATCAAGGCCGAGATTGCGCGGTTGCGCGCGAACGCCGAGAGCGCGCCGGCTGCACAGGTGACGATCGTCGAGGCTCCGGTCGTTGCCGCTCAGCCCGAGCCCGCGCCTCCCGAGGTCCCGCTTGTCGAAGCGGAAGCTGCGCCGATCCATGCGTCTCCCGTCAGCGAACCAGAGCCTGAGGTCGCGGCGCCGGTCATCACGCCGACACGCAGCACGTCCGCGGCTGGCGAGATCGCGAACGACGACACCAATGTCGTTCAGCTCTCGTCCAAGGTCCGGCAATTGCGCGCGGTCGCCAACATCATGACCGCGCTCGCGGCCGTGCTGCTCGCGCTGGTCGTTGTCCAGGTTTACCGCCCCGACCTCCTGCCGCGGCCATTGCAGCCGAAGCCGCGGATCCAGACTGTCGAGGTCAAGGTGCCGGTCGCGCAACCCTCCGCCCAGTTCGTTGCCCTCCTGCAGAAGGACGCGGCGTCGCCGGCGTTCATCCTGACCGTCGATGCCGCCAGCAAGAGCTACACCGTGCGCCGGGTCGGCGCCGCGCCGGAGCCGGGCAAGAGCTTCGAGCTGTGGCTCGTGTCCGACAAGCTGCAGAAGCCGCGCTCGCTCGGCGTGATCGGCGGCAGCGACTTCACCAGCCGTCCCGTTCTCTCGTCCTACGACGCCGACACAGTCAACCGCGCGACCTACGCCGTCACGGTCGAGCCGGAGGGCGGGTCGCCGACCGGGCAGGCGACCGGGCCGATCGTTTTTACCGGCAAGCTGATCGAGACGGTGCCGTCGGCGCGGTGATTCAACGCCCAAAAGAGAAAACGCCCGTGGGGAGCGGGCGTTTTCAGTAGTCGACTTGGGGTTGGGTCTACTACATATCCACGCGGCCAGTTGGGGGGCTGTGAGAACCGCGTGAATTCCGGGAATTCCTGTCAGCGAACCACCGACATCTCCGAGCTCGTCACCACGACCGGCTTGCCGGCCTTGAGGACCTTTGCCGTCTGCGCGTAGTTCGGCTCCGCATTCAGTCGGGCGGAGATGCCGAGGCCGGCCACTGCGATGCCAGCCACGAGCGCAACCACCACAATCTTGAGGTGGGTCGTACGATCCGCGCTGTAAATCGAGTGGTTCATGGAAGCCTCCTGCCGTCTTCCGTCCTTCGCTGATTCGTGTGAGCCGGGGGCTTTCCGGTTCATCGTCTCGCGTGAACTAACGTAGGAAACCTCAATTCTGTTTCGTAGACCACATCACAAGTGTGTGATAAGGCGTGATGTCTCGCGATCGAAAGTCGATGAAATCCAAATTCATGTAGTTATATCAAAGGTTTGATTGGTTGTTCGGTATGCGGATGAAATTTCAGCCACCTAACGCAAAATTAAGAATTCGTTTGCCTGTGGCGGTAAAGCAAGGGGTGGTCCGCCGGTAAAAACGGCAAAAGCCGACGCCTCGCGCCGGCCCCGCCGATCAAACGCGCCCGGAATTCTGCGGTTCCGCAACGTCAGCCGTCACACGCTCCCCACCGTCTTCAGCCGCGCGCGCGGATGGATCTCGGCCTGCGACAGCACCGTGGTCTGGGCCCGGAAGCGCTCGACCAGCGAGCGGACGAACGGCCGGATCGCCGCCGACGTCACCAGCACCGGCGATTCGCCTTCGCGTGCGGCGCGCTCGAAGGCATCGCGCGTGGCGGTCATGAACTCCGACAGCTTCGACGGCTGCATCGCGAGGCTCCGCTCCTCGCCTTGGCCGATCAGCGATTCCGCAAACGCCTGCTCCCACCTGGCCGACAGCGCGATCAGCGGCAGGTAGCCCATCGGCGAGGTGTTCTGGGCGCAGATCTGGCGGGCGAGGCGGGCGCGCACGTGCTCGACGATCGTTGCCGGGTTGCGCGAGAACGCGAGCGCGTCGGCGATGCCTTCGAGGATGGTCGAGAGGTCGCGGATCGAGATGCGCTCCGACAACAGCAGTTGCAGCACGCGCTGGATGCCGGAAATCGTGATCTGCGTCGGCACGATGTCCTTGACCAGCTCGCTCTGCTCCTTCGGCAGCTCCTTCAGGAGCTTCTGCACCTCGCCGTAGGACAGCAGGTCGCTCATATTGGCCTTGAGCAGCTCGGTCAGGTGCGTCGACAGCACGGTCGCCGCGTCGACGACCGTGTAGCCCTTGAGCGTCGCCTCTTCCTTCAGGCCGGCGTCGACCCAGGTGGCGGGCAGGCCGAAGGTCGGCTCCGTCGTGTGGATGCCGGGCACCGCGACCTGGTTGCCGCCGGGGTCCATGACCATGAACTGGCTCGGCCAGATCTTGCCGGAGCCGGCGTCGACCTCCTTGATCTTGATGATGTAGGTGTTGGCCTCGAGCTGCACGTTGTCGAGGATGCGCACCGACGGCATCACGAAACCCATCTCGATCGCCAGCGACCGGCGCAGCGCCTTGATCTGGTCGGTCAGGCGGTCGGTGCCGTCGGGTGCGTTCACGAGCGGCAGCAGCGCATAGCCGAGCTCGATCTTGAGGTCGTCGATCTTGAGCGCGGCCGAGATCGGCTCCTCGGCGGCCGCGGCGGTGGCAGCCGCTGCCGGCGCTGCAGCCGCGGCGACCTCCTCGGCCTTCGCGACCTCCTTCTGCTTGCGCGCCTTGAGGGCGAGCGCGGCGGCGCCGCCGCCGAGCGCCAGGAACGGAAGGGTCGGGATGCCCGGCAGCAGCGCCAGCACCAGCATCACGGCAGCCGACATGCCGAGCGCCTGCGGATAGCCCGAGAACTGCTTGATCAGCGCCTTGTCGGCGGCACCGCTGACGCCGGCCTTGGAGACCAGGAGGCCCGCGGCGGTCGAGACGATCAGCGCCGGCACCTGGGTCACGAGGCCGTCGCCGACGGTCAGCGTGGTGTAGGTGCGGGCGGCCTCGGCAAAGCCGAGACCCTGCTGGGCGACGCCGATGATGATGCCGCCGATGATGTTGATGAAGACGACGAGCAGGCCGGCGACCGCGTCGCCGCGGACGAATTTGGAGGCACCGTCCATGGCGCCGAAGAAGCCGCTTTCGTCCTCCAGCTCCTTGCGCCTGATCTTGGCGACCTTCTCGTCGATCAGGCCGGCGGAGAGGTCGGCGTCGATCGCCATCTGCTTGCCGGGCATGGAGTCCAGATGGAAGCGCGCCGCGACCTCGGCGATGCGGCCCGAACCCTTGGTGATGACGACGAAGTTCACCGTCACCAGGATCGCGAACACGATGATGCCGATGACGAAATTGCCGCTCATCACGAAGTTGCCGAACGCCTCGATGACGTGGCCGGCGGCATCGGTGCCCTCGTGGCCACGCGACAGGATCAGCCGGGTCGAGGCCAGGTTGAGCGACAGCCGCAGCATCGTGGAGATCAGGAGGATGGTCGGGAAGGAGGAGAATTCCAGCGGCGCCTGGATGAACAAGGCGGTCATCAGGATCAGGATCGACAGGGTGATCGAGATCGCCAGGAACAGATCGAGCACCAGCGAGGGCAGCGGCAGGATCAGCACCACCAGGATGGTGAGGATGCCGAGCGCCAGCGCGATGTCGCCGCGCAGGACGGCTGTCTTGAGGTCAGCGAATGAGAACCCGCCGGCCGGAGATCCGACCCCCTGACCCGCCGTGACGTCGACCATGGCTTTCGCCCCTTCCCGCGGGCCGCGTGTGCCGGCCCCAAACGACTGCGCGACGGCCGCAGGGCCGCCGTTCCGAAACTGAGGTACCGCGCCGGCGTCCACGGAAGGTCTCCTCCGTCAACTGCACCCAACCACGACACGCACATTCCACCCGGCAATTTTTGCCCGGTGGTTGGTTAGCGTTCGGTTAATGGCGGTTAACAAAGGGTTGCGGGGGCAGGAGAGCGGGCGCACTTGGCAAGCTAGGCGCTGGTCTGCATCGGTCGGTCTCCTGCATCGGCTTGGTTGGCGTGCGCCCGCGGTCTCGCGGCGCCGCGCGCCCGAGTTGTGCGTCAGGTCTGCCCTCAAATCAGGTGGAGGGCGCAGGGAAGGCCGGGCGCTGGCCGCGCCCGTGGCCCGCCTGCAGCAAAAAAAGCAGGCGGCAGTCACCACAGGTCTGGCCGAATCACCCGGCCTTCCCTGCACGACGGTTGGAACGGCTTATACGTGGTCTCCCTGGTGCGCCGGGCTTGTTGGCCACCATCCCCACGCGAAGCGAAGCTTCGTCGTGAGTTGACACCAGCGTCGGGGTGTCGGGACCGCACGATTTCGCCGTGCGCAACGAACCGTTCGTCCGCGCGGCACGAGGCCACGCTGCGATTCGCTGCGCCCATCGCATCCCACCTCCCACGTCTCGTGACGGTCGCGACACGCCCCTCCGGCGGAAGCAGGACGGGAAGAGATATACACGGTTTCGGAAAAAATGAAAGAAGAAAATTCGGCAAACCAAAAAGTATGATCGATACGGGCTGCGGCGCGCCTTGAGGTCAGCCGGCCTGTTGTCGACGAGCCCCATCCGAGCGCGACGAAGTCCGGCGTTCGCCAGGCGCGCGTCGAGAGATGATTGGCCGAGTCAATGGGAGGAGAGTTTTCGCTACAGTCCGCAGACGTTAGACGGGGCGAGGGATGTGTGCGTGTCAGTGTGTCCGGCGCTGCTTCAGGACGAAGGCATCATCGATATAGTGCAGTTCTTGTCCATCGAACAGCCGCTCATCGTCCCGCGCGACGGCGAGCACGAACGCGAAGCCATCCTCCACGGTGATGTCGTCGATGATGTCGGCCCGATTGTCATAGAAGCCAATGACGACGCGGGATGTCGCGATATCTGGGTTCAAGTCGGCGTCGAGCCACATCACGGCCGGGATCACCTCGGGAAGTCCGTTCTGTCTCTTGAGCGCGTCGACCAGGGCCTCGATTCGACGTCTTGCGCTGGCTGCGATCGAGAATGCAATCTTCATGGTCGAAGCTTAGCCGTCGCTCAGGGCTGGGACAACCAACCTGGCTCGTTCGCTGTGACGTATCGAAATCGAGGAATACACGAATGCGTACGGTCTTTCTACTTTGGCACGCCCGCCCGTTCGATGATGACGAGAGGGAAGACAAGCTCGTCGGCGTCTACAGCAGCGCCGAAGAAGCCATTGCCGCCAAGATACGCAAGCTTCAGTTTCAAGGCTTTCGCGATTATCCTGATGGCTTCTTCGTCAGCGAATACGAAGTTGACAGGGATGCCTGGAGCGAAGGATTCACTGTACGGTAGGTTGGGATTATGCGCGCAAGACTGCCCCGTAGTTTCGCGGGCGTCACCGTTCGTGACATTTTGTAACGACGCCACATGCGGCCTTCTTTAAGCAACGCTTGCTGCTATCGTCTCACGACGATGGAGCTCTCGATGTTGCGTTCGATACCTGCTGTTTTGTTAGCTGCCGGCCTGTGGCTGCAGCAGCCCTTCTTTCTTTCACCTGCACTCGCAGGTCCCTTTCTGGCGCGGCTGCAGGCGCGCATGGCGGCGCGCGAGGCCGAGCGCCAAAGCGGGCCGGCCACCGAATATGCTTATGGCGCCGATCCGCTGCAGAAGCTCGACTTTTGGCAGGCGAGGGGAGGCAAGGCCGCGCCGCTGGTCGTGTTCGTACATGGCGGCGGATGGAAGCGCGGCGACAAGCGCAACGCGACAGGGGCCGCGAAGGTCGAGCACATGCTCGCGCAGGGTTACGCGTTTGCCTCGATCGACTATCGGCTGGTACCGGCCGCGACCGTCGAGCAGCAGGCGGCTGACGTCGCCGCGGCGCTCGCGTGGTTGCGCTCCAATGCCAAGCGTCTGGGCATCGACCCCGCGCGCATCGTGCTGATGGGGCACAGCGCCGGCGCGCATCTGGTGGCGTTGGTCGGGACTGATCCGCGCTACTTCACGGCGGCCGGGCTGTCGTTGCGGGACGTCAGCGGCATCATCGCGCTGGATGGCGCCTGCTACGACGTGGCGCGCCAGCTCGCCGACAGCGGCCGTTTCATGCTCGATACCTACATCCAGGCATTCGGCACCGACCCGGTGCGTCAGCGGGCGCTGTCGCCGACCCTCCAGGCCGCGAAGCCGAACGCGCCGGCGTTCCTGATCCTCCATGTCGACCGCGCCGACGGCAAGGCGCAGTCCGAGGCGCTCGGCGCCGCCCTGATGCAGGCGGGCACGCCGGCCGAAGTCCAGGGCGTCGGCGGCACCGGCCTGCGCGGCCACATGGAGATCAACCGTGAACTCGGCGATCCCAGCCATCCGGCGACCGCGATCGTCGACGCCTGGCTGCGCCGAAGGATCGGCGCCGAATGACGATCGGCGACTCGCCGCTGTCCGCAGGACTGCAGCGCCCACCGCACCTTCGTGTCGCGCCGGGGTCGCTGGCGTGACGCCAGGCAATGTGTCCGTATCGTGCGCGCCGCGCGGCGGATGGCATCAAGTTTTTCTGATCGCCGCGATCAGCGATTGCGATTGGCGATGCAGGATGTCGCTCTTTAGAAGGTTTCTAAATCTTTCTCAGGAGAGCCCAAGATGCATCGACCGAAGCTCCGCCATGGTCTGCGGCTGACAGCGACGGCCGCTGGCCTGGCCGGGGTTGCATCGCTGATCGCGATCGCCGCGCCGAGGGCGGAGACGCCGACACCCGCTCCGGCGCCGGCCTATCTGCCGACCGTCAGCGACCTGATGATCGCGACCATCCAGCCGCGCCATCTCAGGCTCTGGATCGCCGGCCATAGCGGCAACTGGGCGTTCAGCGCCTATGAGCTCGGCAATCTCAAGGGCGCGTTCAACCGCGTCAGCCGGGCGCAGCCACTGGTCGAGGGCAATTCGTTTGCCGACATGACGACGGCCGTGACGCAGCAGCCGTTCGACGAACTGGCGCAGGCCATCAAGCAGAAGGACATCGGCCGCTTCGAGCGCTCCTATGCCGACCTCACCGCCGCCTGCAACTCCTGCCACCAGGCGCTCAATCGCGCCGCCGTGGTCATCAAGGTGCCGCAGACCGCCAGCGTTGCCGACCAGGACTTCACGGCCGGCGCGGAGTGACAGCGGGCGGACGGTGAAGCAGGACCGGTCACGCGCCGTCCGGCGCTGCTGCCGGCCGGGGCCACGCGTGCGGATCAGCGAGGCGTGATCGACCCCTCGGTTTGTTGCGTGGGTTGATTCCAACCCGGAGAGACTTCCGGCCGCTCTTTGTTGGCAGGTGCCAACTCCGGGGGATGCGCTTTCTGGCATCGCAGATCGGCGAAGTGCTCACATCCTCTCGCCTATAGCTTCACAACGATCTTGCCGAAGTGCGAGCCGGACCGGAGAAGGGCGAACGCTTCGGGAGCGTCGTCAAAGTCGTAGACCCGATCGACGATCGGGTGGATCGCGTGTTCGGCCAGGAATCGATTCATGGCCGTGAAATGTTCGACCGAACCCACGGTGACGCCGATGATGTCGGCATTCTCCCACTGCAGGCGGGCGAGGTCGGGCTTGGGGCCGAACCCCGTCAAGACACCGATCTGGACGATCTTGCCACCCGAAGCGACCGACCGCAGCGATCGGTCGTAGGTGCCGGGGCCGCCGAGCTCGAGGACATGCGTGGCGCCTTCGCCGTCCGTCGCTTTCATCACGGCGACATCCCAATCGGGCGTGTCGCGGTAGTTGATCAGGATCGAGGCGCCGAGCGCCTGGGCGCGGGCGAGCTTCTCATCCGAGGACGAGATGACGATCGCGCGCGCGCCCAGCGCGGCCGCGAACTGAAGGCCGAACAGCGCGACGCCGCCGGTTCCCTGGACCAGCAGCGTGTCGGCCTTGCCCATTCCGCCACGGGTGATGAGGCCGTGCCAGGCCGTGACGCCGGCACAGGGCAAGGTCGCGGCTTCGATCGACGTGAGGTGCGCCGGCACGGGGACCAGCGCCGTCGCCGGCAGCACCACGTACTCCGCCAGCATGCCATCCATCGTGCTGCCGCCGAGGGCTGACGGAACATAGCTCGCCTTGAACGGCCCGGAAATCCAATCGCGAAAGAACGATGCGGCCACACGATCGCCCGGGCGCCATTGAACGACATCGGAGCCTACGGCATCAACGATGCCTGCGCCGTCAGAGAGCGGGACGCGGCGGTCGAAACCGCCTTCACCCGCTCGGTCGAGGATCAGGAGGTCGCGGTAGTTGAGACTTGCCGCCTCGACCCGAATGCGGACCTCGCCAGGGGCGGGTTCAGGTTTGATGACGTCGGTGCGCACCAGGCGACCCGCGCCCGCATGGCCATTCAAATGATAGGCTTTCATCGTTGCTCCCGTCACAAGGGGACTCCACTTGGATGAGCACGATCTGTAAGGTCTGACAGCGCTGTCAGGGTCAAGAGGTTTTCAGTGAAGATCGGCGAACTTTCCCGGAGGACGGGAGTCAGCATCCGGATGCTGCGTTACTACGAGGACGAAGGCTTGCTTGCGCCGCACCGAACCTCGTCCGGTTACCGCGACTACGGGCCGGCGGACGAGGAAGCCGTGCGCCGGATCAAACTGCTCGGCTCAGCCGGCATGACGCTCGAAACGATCAAGCAGTTGCTCCCCTGCGTGCGCAACAACCGTCCAGATTTCAGGCCTTGCGACAATTTGCGAAGAATACTGGCGCAGCAGGTCGGCCTCATCGATCAACGCATCGAGGCACTCAGCCAGAGCCGGACGATTCTCGCAGGCTTCATCTCGAGCGTGAACTGATCGCCGGATATCGAATGTCGACCGTGGGCGACGGATCGATCGAAGACGTCGACATTCACTCGCCTGCCCAGGGGGGACCCGCATGAAGCTCTATTCGTTCTGGCAGTCGCTGGCGAGCTTTCGCGTGCGCATCGCGCTCAACCTCAAGGGCATCGCCTATCAGCAGGTCGCGGTCGATGTCGACCGGCAGCAGCATCGCGACGAGGCCTATGCCGCGCTCAACCCGCAGATGGCGCTGCCGGCGCTGGTGCTCGACGACGGCACCGTGCTGACGCAGTCGCTGGCGATCCTCGAATATCTCGACGAAGCCTGTCCGGGCGCTGCGCTGCTGCCTGCCGATGCCAAGGGGCGCGCGCGGGTGAGGGCGCTGGCGGCGATGATCGCCTGCGATGCGCATCCGCTGACGACGCCGCGGGTGCAGCGCTATCTCACCGAGGTGCTGCACGTGGACGACGCGGCGCGCGCGGCCTGGCTCAGGCACTGGGCGTCGGAGATGCTGGTCGCGATCGAGGCCCAGCTTGCAGGCCATGTCGCGACCGGCCGGTTCTGCCATGGCGATGCGCCGACGATGGCCGACATCTGCCTCGCCGGCCACGCCGTCTTCGCGCGCAATAAAGGCCTCGACCTCGCCGCGACGCCGACGGTGCAGCGCGTCGTCGAGGCCGCGATGGCGCTGCCGGCGTTCGCGTCCGCCCATCCGCTGGCGCAACCCGACACGCCGGCGGCGCTGCGCCGCAAGCCGGCGGTGTCGTAGTCGACGCCACGACCATCGGCGCTATCGCGCCGGCTGGCCGCCGTCCCGCTTCATCCAGTCGCGGAACTGCTCGAACAGGACCCTGGTCTCGTCCTCGCTCATCCGCCGGCCGCCGGTCGGCGCCCGCGTGCTCATCCACTCGTCGAACTGCTGCTTGACGGCGGCGCCGTCGGCCTGCGGCGGGCGCGTGCTGGCCAGCAGCTCCTCCGCGGCGCGGAAGCGGGTCCAGCCGGGCAGCGAGGAGGCGAGGTTGATCTCGTTCCATTTCGGATGGAACGGCGGCTGCTTGAACTGGTCGAACCGCTTGAACAGATAGTCGACGAAGCGCGCGACGCGGCGGTAGCGCTCGGTCTCCGGCGGCCAGTTGTAGACCGCCAGCACCTGCGGCACGCCGATGGTCTCGACGCTCTCGCCGGGCTTGAGCAGATTGGGGTAGTCCTGCGAGGTCAGCTTGGTCGGCACGTAGTAGTCCTGCAGGCTGCGCGCAAACGGAATCGGAAGGAAGTGGAAGCCCGGCTCGGGCTTGAACTTGGCGAACAGGTCGGTCGGCTTGCCCGTGACGTGGACAACGCCGGCGATCTCGCCACTGCGCATCTTCTCCAGCGCCACCGAATTGTTGATGAACACCTTTTCCGCGCCGATCTTGAGCCGGTCGAACACGATGCCGCCGGTGAGGTTGGCGGCGCTGCCCACGGTGTTGAAGGAGACCTTCTTGCCGGCGAGATCCTCCAGCGTCCTGATCTCCGGGCGGACGTAGACATGCATCTCGTTGATGTAGAACGAGCAGATGTAGCGGATCCGGTTCTTGATGTTGGCGAGCGTGCCGTTGCGGACGAACTCGTCGAGCACGTCCGCCGAGGTGATGGTGACGTCGACGCCGCGCAGATACAGCAGGTCCTCGATGTTGCCGAGCGCGCCGTAGGTCACCATCGGCAGCACGCGCAGGTTCGGGCGGTCGTCGAGCACCTTGGCCATCTCGGCGGCAAAACGGATGTTGGTGCCTTCGAGCAGGCCGCCGGCGACGCCGACCGTCCATTCGTTGGACTCCTGCAGCTTGCCGCCTTCGCCGGCCGCAGCGGCCGTTGCCGCCGCCGGCCTTCCGGTCCGCGCCGTCTGTGCCATGGCCGGCAGCAACGGTGCCGCCAGACTCAATCCCGCCGCAACGACGCAACTCAACAACGCGACCCGCATGCCCCAAATTCCTCCGTTGCCGGCCACACGGCGATCGTGAGGCGCGGCCGATTTTCGCGCATTATCTCCTTGGTTGAGGAATGAGGTCTACTACTCGCCGGTTGGGCGCAACCGGAGCTGCTGCGAGGCGCATCCTCGCCACCAAAAAGCCATGGGCTTGATTGCGCCTTGGTGTGGACGGAGAAACGCCGTGGTATCAGTCCGAGAGTCGCGCGAGATTGCACGCGGCCAAAATGGCATAGCGGAAATCGATGCAGCTTGCGGTTGCAGGGGGGCGGTCGAAGCCGGACGTTCGTGCGATCGGTCGTCGAGGGCTGCTGCGAGATCGAGGCCTTGGCACGGCGCGATCAGGCGCCGGCCTTGCTTCCCTTGGCGCAATAGTCCCGCCAGAACTGCCGATAGCCGGCTTCGACGCAGCGCGTGTAGTTGGCGACGTCGCCAGCCGCCGAGCGCGCGACCAGGCCGGGCAGTTCGGGCCGCAGCTTCACCAGCAGCTCGGGCCGCGCGGCAAAGCTCTTGGCGATCCGGATGTAGCCGTCATCATCGCCTGCGACCCAGTCGGCGAGGCCGGCCGCGGTCAGGATGCCGCCGGCGGCGCGCGAGGCCGCGCCGGCGCCGAGCTTGGCGACGACCGGCACGCCCATGTAGAGCGATTCGAACGTCGAGATGCCGCCGTTCTGCGGGAACGGGTCGAGCGAGATGTCGATGCGCTCGTAGGACTTGAGATGCTCGACGCGCTCGCTGGCGCCGAGGCAGAGGATGCGCGCCTCGGGCACGCCGTGTGCGACGAAGCGGGCGAGCAGCCCGTCGCGCACCGCGGGATCGTTCAGCGCGAGATGCTTGACGACGAGCTTCGCGTCAGGGATCTCGGCGAGCAGCCGCGCCCACAGCGCGATCGCCGCGTCGGAGATCTTGTCGATGCGGTTGTAGACGCCGAAGGTGACGTGGCCGTTCGTCAGCATCGGCAGCGGCGACGGCGGAACGTCGAGCACCGGATCGATCGTGATCACCGAGGGCAGGTCGTGGACGTGCTCGGCGAACAGCGGCCGGACGCTCTCGGGCACCGTGACCGGATCGGCGAAGAAGTAGTCCATGGTGGCAAGGCCCGTGCCGGTGCCGCTGCCCCAGGCCGTGACCTGGATCGGCGCCGGCTTGCGCGCGAACACCGGCATGCGCGTGCCCGTGGTGTAGCCGGAGAGATCGACCAGGATGTCGACGCCGTCGGCCTGGATGCGGTCGGCGAGCTCGTCGTCGGACAGGCTCGAGGCCTCGACCCAGACGTCGGCGATCGATTGGAACGTCGCGGTGTAGGAATCGTGCCGCGGCGAGGTCGAGTAGCAGTTGACCTGGACCTGCGTCTTGTCGTGGCCGCGCAGCACGGGCAGGAAGGCGAAGGCCGCCGAATGCATGCGGAAGTCGGCCGAGACGTAGCCGACGACGATGCGCCGGTCGGGATCGAGCGAACGTGGCGCAAGCTTGCGGCGCGGGAATCTGGAGCCGACCGCCATCCACCAATATTGCCGCGCCGCCTGCTGGACCGCGAAGTCGGCGCCGGGCAGGAAATCGAGATAGAAGATCTTCTTGGTGATCGCCTCGTCATAGTCCGGCTGCACCGCGAGCGCC
The DNA here is from genome assembly GCF_032484785.1 of Bradyrhizobium sp. SZCCHNS1050. Lineage (NCBI taxonomy): Bacteria > Pseudomonadati > Pseudomonadota > Alphaproteobacteria > Hyphomicrobiales > Nitrobacteraceae > Bradyrhizobium > Bradyrhizobium sp. SZCCHNS1050. Next base: position 3,929,917 of record NZ_JAUETR010000001.1, read on the forward strand.
TGGTCGAACTGGGCGATGGCGCCTGCGACGTCGCCGAGCCGGCCGCGACAGGCGCCGAGCAAAGTGAGCGCGACCTGCGCCTTCGGATTGGTGTCGAGCACGCGCTTGCAGGCGGCCATCGCCTGCGCGACGTTGCCGTTGAGGATGCAGATCTGCGCCTTGCCCTGCCATCCCAGTTGCAGATTGGGATCGAGCGTCACGGCGGCGTCGAAATCGGCTTCGGCTTCCGCCGTGCGTCCGGAGATCATGTAGAGCCGGCCGCGATGCGCCCGCAGCTCGGCGTGGGCCGGGCGTGCCGCCAGTGCCGCATTGAAGGTCGCTTCCGCCAGCTCGAAATGGTGCAGCTCGAGATGGGCGAGGCCCTTGTTGACCGTGGCCTCGAAATGGTTCGGGTTGAAGGCCAGCGCGCGCTCGGCGCTGGCGGCAGCGGCGTCCCACCGCCGCAGCATCAGCTCGGCGACGCTGCGATTGCACCAGGCATCGACGTCGTCCGGCTTGAGCTCGAGGGCACGGGTCGCGGCCGCGAGCGAGGCCTCGCCCTGTCCGAGCCGCAGCAGCGCGATTGCGAGGTTGCGCAAGGTGATCGGCGCATTCGGGCGCAGCGCCAGCGATCGCTCCAGCGCGGCGCGCGCCTCCTCGTAGCGCTCGCAATTGATCAGCGCCCAGCCGAGATTGGACTGCGCGTCGGCGGAATTCGGCTCCATCGCGACGGCCTGCGTCAGGAAGGCGGTGGCCTCGGCGAAGCGCGCCGATGACACCAGCGACACGCCGAGCAGATGCATGGCATCGAAGCAGCCGGGGACCTCCTGCAGCAGCTTCGCGCACAGCGCCTGCGCCTCCGCCTGGCGTCCGGCCTGGAAGGCCTTGTACGCCGTCGTCAGCTGCGTCTCGACGAGCTTCTTCTGCTTCTTTTCCTGCCGCGCCTTCTGGAAGGCGCGCGAACCGACGGTGCTCAAGGACTTGGGTCTCCGGACAGACAGGACGGCATGGCGTCGGACGCCGCAGCGGCGCGCTGCGGCCGGCAACCGGGCCGCCGCCATGCCCGGCGGCAGCAAAGCCCAGGATGTCCTGTGGTCGTCCGGTCGCCGGCCACGCGCAGCGCGACGCGGCGAAGCTTGCCCGCGCCATGGTTAGCAAATGGTTAACGGGAGGACGGAGGGAACTTGTCGCGCCCGCGAATGCCCAGGGAGCGACGGGGCAGTTCGCGCAGGGCGGATCAGCGCCGCGTGATCCGCCAGCTGCGGATGTCACGCCGACGATAGGGCGCCTCCTTGGCTCGGCACAGCCTTCCGGCACAACATTGCAGCGCTCACTCCGCGCAGCCGTCGACCAGCACCAACCGGCTCGACGTGGTGCGGTGACGGATCGCGAACAGGTCCTGGATCTCGGGATCACCAAGGAAGTCGGTGGCGTTCTGGCGCGACGGGAATTCCAGGATCACGATGCGCTCTGGCGTCCAGCCGCCTTCGACCGGCGTGGGCACTGCGCCCTGGACGATGTAGCGGCCGCCATGCCTCGCGATGAAGGCGGGGATCCGTTCGATGTAGACCTTGAACGCCGCGAAGTCGTGAACGGCGAGATCGAGGACGAGATAGGCTTTCATGGCATGCTCCGCGCAGGGAGCCGCGATCATACGATCCGAACTTGGAATGCAAACCCATCCGGCCGCCGGTTCGTGGCCTGATCCATCCGCACGTCATTCCGGGCTCGCGCTGTCCGGCGACGTCGTCGCCGCGCGCGCCCCGGAATGGCGGTGGAGAAGGGGACGGCTCGAAACGCTGCCGCCTACTTGCCCTTCTCGATCTTGGTCACCGTGTAGCCGGAGGCGTCCTCGACCGCCTCGAACTTCACCTTGTCGCCGGCCTTGAGGCCTTTCAGCAGCGCAGCGTCCTTGACGCGGTAGACCATGGTCATGGCCCCGTCCATGCCAAGACTCTTGGCCGGGCCGTGGTGGAGGGTGATCTTGGCGTTGGCCTCATCGACCTTCTTGACGTCGCCGCTGATGGCCTCGGCGGCGAGGGCAGGGGTCGCGAGAGCGAGAACCAACGCGGCGGCGGTCGTGAGCTGAGAGAACGACTTCATGATGTGTTTCCTTCTACTGGTGAACTCATGGCGAGGCGTAGGGCGAATGACGCGGCGATGATCCGCCCTACGCGTTGTCAAGACGGCTTCATCCGTCACTTCACGGCAACGTGGCCGGTCATGCCGAACTCGCGATGATCTGGGATCAGGCAGGAATATTCGAACGTGCCGGGCTTGGTGAACCGCCACAGCAGCTCGGCGGTCTTGTTCGGCGCGAGCCGGGCGCCGTTGGGCTCGTCGTGCTCCATATGCGGGTGCTTCTTCATGACCGCGGCGTGCTTCAGGTTCTCGGCCTTGGTGGCGAGCAGGAACTCGTGATCCTCCTTGCCGGTGTTGCGCAGCACGAAGCGGATCTGCTCGCCGCGCTTCACCTCGATGCGCGCCGGCGTGAACTCCATCTCGCTCAGCAGCACCTCGATGGTGCGTGACGGCTGTTTGGGATCACCCGGCTCACCGGCGGAATAGCCGCGCGATCCGTGCTGCTCATGGCCACGGGCCGGTGCTACGATCAGAGCGGCCGCCGCCATTGCGCTGATCGCGAATGCAGTCTTCATGGATATCTCCTGATGGTGGTCGTCGGTTGATGCGGTGTTTGGTGAATTCAGCGCTGGGTGCGGACCTGCGTCGGTGCGCCGTCGCTTCGCCGCACCGGCTCCGGCGCGCTTGCGACCTCGTAGGCCACGGTGCCCTTGGGGAACTGATACGGGCCGGGATCGCGGTAGTCGTCGCGGGCGAGGCCCTCGCGCACCTTCACGGTCGTGAACATGCCGCCCATCTCGATCGGCCCGAACTGGCCGCTGCCGGTCATCATCGGCAGCGTGTTGTCGGGGGCCGGCATCTCCATGTTGCCCATCGCCATGCCGGTGTTGCCCATCACCATGCCGTCGGGCGCGAGCTTGCCGACGGCGGCGGCCAGCTCCTTGCGCGGCACGCCGATCAGGTTGCGCATGTCGTGGCCCATCGCATTCATCGTGTGATGCGACTTGTGGCAATGGAACGCCCAGTCGCCGGGGTTGTCGGCGGTGAAGTCGAGCACGCGCACCGCGCCGACCGGCACGTCGGTCGTGGTCTCCGGGAATTGCGCCGTTTCGGGAAGCCAGCCGCCGTCGGTGCCGATCACCTTGAACTTGTGGCCGTGGAGGTGGATCGGATGGTTGGTCATGGTGAGATTGCCGATGCGGATGCGGACGCGATCGCCGAGCCGCACCGGCAAGGAATCGATGCCGGGAAACACCCGCGCATTCCAGGTCCACATGTTGAAGTCGGTCATCTCGTTGACCTTCGGCAGATAGCTGCCGGGCTCGATGCGGTAGGTCGACATCACGAATACGAAGTCGCGGTCGACCGGCGGCGGCAGGTTGTCGCGCGGATGCACGACGATCATGCCCATCATGCCCATCGCCATCTGCACCATCTCGTCGGCGTGCGGGTGATACATGAAGGTGCCGGCATGCTTCATCTCGAACTCGTAGACGAAGGTCTTGCCGGGCTTGATGTGCGGCTGCGTCAGTCCGCCGACGCCGTCCATGCCGCAGGGCAGGATCACGCCGTGCCAGTGCACGGTGGTGTATTCCGGCAATTTGTTGGTGACGAAGATCCTGAGCTTGTCGCCCTCGACCGCCTCGATGGTCGGGCCCGGCGATTGGCCGTTGTAGCCCCACAGATGCGTGGTCATGCCGGGCGCGAACTCGCGCGTGACCGGCTCGGCGACGAGATGGAATTCCTTCCAGTCGCCGTTCATGCGGAACGGCAGCGACCAGCCGTTGAGCGTGACCACCGGCTGATAGTCGGGGCCGGCGCTGGGATGCAGCGGCGGCTGCATCACGGTCTTGTCCATGGTCGGCGCCTCCGGAATGGAAGCAGCCTGGACGCGGCCGGAGACGGCGGAGGCGCCGGCCAGCGCCGCGGAGCCGAGCAGGGTTCGGCGGGACAACATGTTGGCTCTCCTCTCAGTCGTTGCTTGGCGCGAGCGCGCTCGCGGTCTGCTGTGCGCTGTCTTCGCCGCTCGCGACTCCGCCGTTGACGGCGGCCGACAGCTCGGCCTCGGCGAGGAAGAAGTCTCTGACGGCGTCGATCGCGGCGCGGCGCGAGGCCAGGCGCTGCCGCGCCTCGAGCAGCAGCGCGAAGATGTCGACCTGCATGCTGGAATAGCGCAGCTGCATCTCCTCGCTGATGATCCGGCGCAGCGGCAGCACCTCGCGGGCGTAATGGCCGGCGATGTCGAAGGCCGCGCGGTAGCTGCGATAGGCGTCGCGCGCCTCGGAGCGGACGGTGACGGCGCGCTCGGTCAGGCGGTTGAAGGCGATGTTGTAGGTCTCGGCCGCCTGCCGCACGCGGACCTCGCCGCCGTCGAAGATCGGGATCTGGAACTGCACGTCGTAGCCGCGTTCGCGGATGACGCGGCCGTCGGGCTCGACGGTCTTGCGGTCGAGGCCGGCGAGATCGAGCAACGTGACGAAGCGCGTCGCCTCGCTGAGCTGCAGCGCGGTGGCGAGCGCCGTGAGCTCGAGGCGGGCGACCTGCAGATCGATGCGATGGCCGACGGCATCGGCCTCGACGAAGGGCTGGCTCAGCGGGCGGCGCGGCAGCGCCGGCAGCCGATCGGGCAGGCGGAAATTCAGATCGTCGCCCCACAGGCCCATCAGACGGATCAGCCGCTCGCGGGCGCTTCCTGCGGCACGGCGGGCGGTGGCGAGCTCGGCCGTGGTCTCGGCATAGAACACCTGCTCGCGCGCCTGATCGAGCCGGTTGAGCGCGCCGGTCTCGCCGAGCTTCGAGGCGAGCTTCGCGGTCGCCTCCGCGGCCGATTGCGCCTCGACGAGAAGGCCGACCAGCTCGTTGGCGGCGACGGCGCGGACCTGCGCGCGGCGGACCTCCGCGGCGAGCCGCAGTGTCGCCAGCGCGGCCTTCAATTGTGCCTGGCGAAACCGCTCGCGCGCGATCTCCGAGCGCAGCGGCAAGGTGGCGAGCGCGAGGATGTCGCCGGCGACCTGACGCTCGGCCTCCAGCGCGCCGTCGCCGCTGATGCGCATGAGGGAGAAGGTCGGGTTGGGCGGCAGGCTGGCCTCCACCATGTCCGCCTCGCTGAGCGCGAGGGCGCTGTAGGCGGCCTGCAGGCCCTTGTTGTTGAACAGCGCGACCTGCACGGCGGCATCGGCCGACAAGGGCCGGGCGAGCAGCCGGCGCGTCGCAGCGCGGACGCGCTCAGCGTCGTCATCGCCTCTCACCGAGGCGACCTCCTTGCCGGTGATGTGGCCGGCGATGTCCGCGACGGCGCTCATGCCGCCGTCCGCCGAGAACGAGGCACAGCCTGCGAGCGCAAGTGCTGCGGCGAGCGCCGCGAGCCTGATGGTCCCCTGCATGTGGCGCTCCTTAGCGGCTCGGCTCAGGGCGCGGTGCGCCGGGGTCGGCGCGCTGGCCCCATGCGGCCGGCGCGGCCGGGCGCAGCGGCGTGTAGGGTCCGACGACGCCCGACATGCGCACGGGCGCAGCGTTCGCCGCCGGATCGGCCGGATCAGCCCCGGCTAACGCGACCGTGCGCGGCTGGCAGGCGGCGAGGCTCGTCGCGGCAAGCAGCGTCAATGCGCCGGCGACGACGGAGAATGGCAGGCTGCGCCGCGCCGGACATGCGGCAGCGGGCGTCGCCCTGGATTGCGACAACATGAGGTATCCTTGGTCTGATGAAACGCGAGCGGCCGCGCGTCGTTTGCGCGCGAAGCCGGGATCGTTCGCTCAGGCCAGGACGATGGGGGGACGGTACAGGCGCGGCGGCGTGCGGCCGGGCAGGCCTTCGTCGCGCGCAACGACGCCGGTGGCAGCGAGGCGGGCGGGGAGGGCGACTGCCGGCAGCGTGGCGGCCAGGCCCACGGCGCACATCATGGCGCAGCACGGACCCGGCATCTTGCCATGATCGTGGTGCGACGGTGCGGGAGCTGGAGCGTGCATTCCGGCGTCGGCGACAGGATGAGCATGATGATGGGCGTGCGCCGCAATTGTCTGCGGCATCGCCGTCATGACCATCTCGTGGCGAGCCGCGTCGTGAGGCGAGACCACGGCGCCAACGACGGTCTCGTCGAGACAGGGCGCCGCCCCCGCGCCGAGCGCGAGCGCCACGCCGGGGCTGACCACGCAGACGAGGTAAGCAAGGACGAGCAGCCGTCCTGCCACCATCAGCATCTTCCGTGTCAGTCCCAACGACATGCGCGGCCAATCACTCCAATCCGGCGCGCAACCTAATGATAAAGCGTTGCGCCGCCAAGAGGGCCGAACCGTGATCGTGCAGATCCCTCCTGTTGCGCTGCTTCTGCATGCCCATTGCCGCAGCAATGTGGCTTGACCTGATGCGGTGCGGCAACGAAGTTGCTGAAATCGTGCACGGACCCAATACAAGATTCGAGCAAGCGCCTCATTTCATTCCGGACTCGCGCCAGGCCTGGGCGCGGCTGGCGCTTGCGCTCGTCATCGGTTCCATCGGCGGCGCGGGGATGTGGACCGTCGTCGTCGTTCTGCCGGTCGTGCAGGCCGAGTTCGCCGCCAGCCGCGGCGCGGTCTCGCTGGCCTACACGCTGACGATGTTCGGCTTCGGCCTCGGCGGCGTCATCGTCGGCCGGATCACCGACCGCTTCGGCATCGTCACCGCAATGGCGCTCAGCATCGCGACGACGGCCGCGGCCTATCTGCTCGCCGGCGCCTCGGTGACGCTGTGGCAGTTTCAGGCGGTGTATTTCCTGGTCGGGCTCGGCTCGTCCGTCACCTTCGCGCCGCTGATGGCGGAGGCGTCGCACTGGTTCGTGCGCTATCGCGGCCTCGCCGTCACCATCGTCGCCTCCGGCAACTACGTCGCCGGCACGGTATGGCCGCCGCTGGTGAATTGGGGCGTGCAGCAGATCGGCTGGCGCGCCAGCCATGTCGCGCTCGGTGTGTTCTGCGCGGTGACGATGAGCGCGCTGCTCCTGGTGTTGCGCGCCCGCATGGATGGCGCCGGCGCGCAGAATCATGCCAGCGCGGCGCCGCCGCAACTGGAGCTGCCGATCTCCACCAATGCGCTGACGGTGCTGCTCAGCGTCGCCGCGATCGCCTGCTGCGTGGCGATGGCGATGCCGCAGGTGCACATCGTCGCCTATTGCGGCGATCTCGGCTACGGCGTCGCCATCGGCGCGCAGATGCTGTCCTTGATGATGGCGCTCGGCATCGTCAGCCGGATCGGCTCCGGCTTTCTCGCCGATCGCATCGGCGGCGTCAGAACCTTGCTGATCGGCTCGCTGGCGCAGGGTTTTGCGCTGCTGTTCTATCTGTTCTTCGACGGCCTGACGTCGCTCTATCTGATATCGGGCATGTTCGGCCTGTTCCAGGGCGGCATCGTACCGAGCTATGCGATCATCGTGCGTGAGGCGATGCCGGCGCGCGAGGCCGCCACCCGAGTCGGCATCATCATCTTCGCCTCGGTGTTCGGCATGTCGTTCGGCGGCTGGGTCTCGGGCGTCATCTTCGACGCCACGGGGTCCTATTCGGCGGCCTTCGCCAACGGCATCGCGTGGAATGGCCTGAACTTGGCCATCGTCGTGACGCTGCTGATCCTGGCACGACGGCAACACCGGCTGGCAGCCTGAAACAAGAGGCGTTGCACGAGAGCCACAGCCGGAGCCCAATATCCGGCTTATATGCACGTCGTCATACAAAATCCCGGCGGCCGCCGCAAATCGATCGAATCACGTCACGCAACTATGGAACTCGATCGGAGCCGATCGCGGCCATTTGGCCTCGGGCGCGCTCCGCATCGCGAGGTTGGTTGTCGCGAGGTCTCAGCCGAGGCCGCGGTCGCCCGTCGCATGCCTGACGCAGGCAGGCCTCGAGGTGAATGCTCCGGACGGGTCGAGAACGCTGCGGCGGCATCGCGATGGTGCAGGAGGCCGTTGCGCTATGTCCATCGTCACGAAGGCAGCTTCGCAAGTCGCGCTCGCCGCGCTCGCAGCCGGACTCATGCTGAGCCAGGCATCGGCGCAGGCCTGGCCGCAGCTGCAACAACAACCGCCGCAGCCGCCGCGCCCGGCAGCGACCCGCTCCATCATCGTGCCCGTCGCCCCGGCCGCCCGGCCGAACGGCGCGCCCGTGATCCCCGCGCCGCCACGTCCCGCCGGCCTGCCGGCGTCGCTGTCGCCCGCGCCCGGTAGCGGGCCGGACGTGTGGCGGCTGCCCAACCCGACCGACGTCAACGACGGCACCGTCACCATCATCACCGCGCCGGCCGGCGGCGCCACCTCCGTGTTCGGCTCGGACATGGCACGCGTGCTCGATGATCAGACCAACGTCCGCGTGCTGCCGGTGCTCGGCAAGGGACCGGTGCGCAACGTCTCGGATATTCTGTTCCTGAAGAGCATCGACATGGGCGCGGTCGCCGCCGACGTGCCCGAATTCTATCGCCTGCAATACGGCATTCCCGACATCACCTCGCAGCTCCGCTACATCGCGCGGCTCTATCACAACGAGATCCATGTCATCGCGCGCTCCTCGATCCGCTCGATCTTCGATCTCAACGGCAAGCGCGTCATCGCGCCGACCGATGTCGGCTTCTATTCCGCGCGCGTGATCTTCAACCGGCTCGGCCTGACGGCGTCGTTCGACTACGCGACCGATGACGCCAAATCGATCCAGAAGCTGATCGATGGCGACGCCGACGCCTACATCGTCTCCACCGGCAAGGTGTTCCAGCTCGCCCGCAACATCAGGAACGACAACCGCGCGCTGCACCTGGTGACGATCCCCTACGACCGCCGGCTGCAGGACCTCTATCTGCCGACGACATTGTCCTCCGAGGAATATCCGAACCTGCTCAACCCCGGCGAGACGATCGAGACGGTGGCGATCGGCATGCTGCTCGTCAGCTACAATTGGCCGGAGAATACCGAGCGCTACCGAAAGGTGGCGCGCTTCGTCGAGGCGTTCTTCGCCAACTACGACGAGTTCATGAAGCCGCCGCGGCATCCGAAATGGCGGGAGTCGAGCATCGTCGCCGCGATCCCGAACTGGAAGCGGTTCAAGGCTGCGGAAGAGTGGCTGCTGGCGCACAACATGGTGCCGCGGCCGCAGGTCGCCGACGTGCGCCAGACCCAGTTCGAGAGCTTCGTGCGCCAGAGCGGGGGACAGCTGTCGAACGATCCGGCTGAGCGCAGCGCCCTGTTCCGCCAGTTCCTGCAATGGCGCCAGCAGCATGGCGGGCCGCCGACGCCGTCGCGCTGAGCTGTCAGCTCGCGGTTGTCTACTTCGCGAGCTCTTTCGAACGCGCCGTGGCCGCCGCGACCGCCTTGGTCAGCAGCGGCTGGAAGCCGTCGGCTCCCATCAGCACCGACAGCGCCGCCGCGGTGGTGCCGCCCGGCGAGGTGACGTTCTGGCGCAGGGTGGCGGACGGCAGGTCCGATTGGCGCAGCAGCTCGCCGGCGCCCGACACGGTGTGGCGCGCGAGCTTCGTCGCCAGGGACTCGGGCAGGCCGGCGGCGACGCCGGCGCGGGCGAGCTCCTCGGCGAGCAGGAACACATAGGCGGGCCCCGAGCCGGACACGGCAGTCACCGCGTCCATCAGCGCCTCCTCGTCGACCCATTCCACCGCGCCGGTGGCACGCAGCAGCGCGTCCGTCAGCCCCCGCTGCGCGGCGCTGACGTTGCCGGCCGGCACGGCCACGGTGATGCCCCGGCCGATCGCGGCGGGCGTATTCGGCATCGCGCGCACGACCGCGCCGCCGATCGTTTGCTGCAGGCCGGCGATCGTCGTCCCCGCCATGATCGACAGCACCAGCGTCGCGTCGCCGACCCACGGCTTCAAGGCGGGGCCGGCGTCGGGGAACATCTGCGGCTTGACGGCAACGATGACGACCTCGGCCGGCGCGGTCGCCGTCGGATTGAGGCGGACGCCTCGGGCCTTTAGCGCCGTGATCTCGGCCGACGGCATCGGCTCGATCACGACCACGCGCGCGGGATCGAGCCCGCCGGCCAGCCACCCGGTCAGCATTGCCCCGCCCATCTTGCCGGCGCCGGCCAGCACGATGGTGCCGGTGAGCTGATGAAGCAGGTTGTTGTCCGCTGATGTCACGACGCACTCCGCTGTCGTCCCTGCGAAAGCAGGGACCCATAACCACCGGCGGTTCTAGTGGAGCAGGGGCAGAGCGACAAGTGTCGCGCGCCACACGGACATCACGCGGTATGGGTCCCTGCGTGCGCAGGGACGACACCGCGTGTCAGGAAGCGGCGGCGGCTACGCCTCGCCCTCTGTATCGAACAGCGCCGCCGCCATGGCCTCCTGGGTCGACTTGCCGGCCCAGACCACGAACTGGAAGGCCGGGAAATAGCGCTCGCAGGCGTGGATGGCGCCCGCCAGCATGCTCTCGCATTGCAGTCCCGACGCGGTGATCCCGCCGGGCAGCACCAGGGCCTGGCGGTGCATCACCATGCCGGTGTGGGTCCAGATGTCGAAATGACCGAGCCAGAGCTGCTCGTTGATCGCGGCGATCAGCCGCTGCACCTCGGCGCGGCGCGCCTCGGGAATCTTCATGTCGAAGGCACAGGCCAGATGCAGCGCCTCGATCTCCGCCATCCAGGTGAAGGAAAGCTGATAGTCGGTCCACTGGCCCTTGGAGGCGATCGTGATCTCGTCCTCGCCGGAGCGCTCGAACATCCAATTGTTGTCGGCCGCAATGGTCTCGACCACGCTCAGCGGATGATCTGCGGAATCGATAGTGCTTTCGAGCAGGGACATGCCGTCTCGACCTCGTCTTCTTGATCTCGTTGGTACATACGCGGCGACCCGGCCCACGCCCTCTCGGCGCTTCGCGACCCGGCTTGCAGTCCCGGAGGTACCCCGAGGCGTGCGAGGACAAACTGATGTGATTTGCGGAATCTGCGCAACGGGGGGGCGAGTCCGTCCACAGCCAAACACCGCTTCGTCCACAACTCCTGTCCGGCCTGTGGAATCATCGGCGAACGAGAACAAAACGGAATCGGACTCGCCGCAGCCGCTCGGTCTGAGGTGATTTGGCCGCGGGAACGACCGTGAGCGTCTGCATGGCCGCCCGTCGCGGACCGCGGGCGTGAGGCCTTGCCGCAGCCGCCGACCGCCTGCATAGTTCATTCAGGCCGTCCATCCGGGCGGCCGATGTTCTCAGGGCGGGGTGAAATTCCCCACCGGCGGTAAGCGTTCTCGGTCGAGCGCGAGCCCGCGAGCGCCTTCTCGGCAAGGCACGGTCTGGAGAATTCTGTTCTCCGGAACGCGTCGCGCAGAGAAGGGTCAGCAGATTCGGTGCGATTCCGAAGCCGACGGTCACAGTCCGGATGAAAGAGAACGGGTCCCGGCACCCCGCGCAATCCCGCGTGGGGGCGTCGTCGTTCCGTGTGCCCTGATTCTGGTCTCTGACGAGGACAACCATGAATCAGATGTTGCAAGACGCGCCTACTGATACGCCCACCGACACCATCGCTGTAGGAACGTCGCCGCCGGCGGATACGCCGGTCGCGTTACCGCCCGACGAGTCGCCACCGGCGCCGTCGCATCCGCGCTTCAGCAAGCCGCAGCGCGTCGCCTTCGTGCAATCGGCCTGGCATCGCGACGTCGTCGCCGAATGCCGTCTGGCCTTTCTCGACGAGATCGAGGCGCGCCACATCCCGCGCGATCGTGTCGACATCTTCGAGGTGCCAGGCTCGTTCGAGATCCCGCTGCATGCGCAGCTCCTGGCCAAGACGCGGCGCTATACCGCGATCGTCGCGGCCGGCCTCGTCGTCGACGGCGGCATCTACCGCCACGAATTCGTCGCCGACACCGTCATCAAGGCGCTGATGGACGTGCAATTGCGCACCGAGGTGCCGGTGTTCTCCGCGGTGCTGACGCCGCAGCAATTCCACGAGACGCAGGCGCATTTCGAGTTCTTCCGCAAGCATTTTGCGACCAAGGGCATCGAGGTGGCGACCGCCTGCGCCGAGACGCTGCTGAGCCTGGAGCGGCTGCGCAGCCAGGTCGCGGCGGGGATTATCTGAGGCGGACGGTGTGTGGCCGGTCACGGCCGGCCACACATGCTTCAGTGTCGGGAGCCGAGGTCTCACCGCGACGGCGGCCTGCTCCCCTCCCCGCAAGGGGGAGGGGAACTCACCGCGTTCGCCGCTCCAGATCGAATCCAACGTCTGGCGCCACGCCAATCAAGCTTGCCGCCCTCGCTTGTCCCCCAGCGACAACGCGCCCCCTCACGCTCCCCGCCTTGTGTTGTCAATTTCCTCGCCACCCCTGTAAAATCTCCCTTGGGAGGAGGCTGGCCCGTGGCGACGGGCGGCCGACAAGGATGATCGAAGGATACGATCCTTATCTCGTCGCGCTCTCGGTCGTGATCGCGAGCCTGGGTGGCTATACCGGTTTCAGTCTCACCGCGCGCATCCGCAGCGGGCCGGGAGAGAATGCGCGCGTGCTGCTGTCCGGCGCCGCCGGGATTCTGGCCGTGGGCATCTGGACCATGCATTTCGTGGGCATGATGGCGGCGCCACTGCCGCCTGATGCCGTCTATCTGGTGCTGCCGACCATCATCTCGTTCCTGATCTGCGCGCTCGTGATCGGCATCTCGCTGTTCTTCGTCAGCATCGGCGATCCCTCCCCCCGGCGCGTCGTCCCTTCCGCGCTGCTGCTCGGCGCCGGCATCGCCAGCATGCATTATGTCGGCATGCACGGCCTGTCCGGCTCATTCGGGCTGACGCATGATCCGGCGCTGGTGGCGCTGTCGGTGGCGATTGCGATCGGCGCCGCCTATGGCGGCCTGCGCATCTTCCTGGCGCGGCAGGACGGGCTGCGGCTCGCCATCAGCGCGGTTGCCTTCGGCATCGCCGTGTCCGGCATGCATTACACGGCGATGCTGGGAATGCATGTCGTGCCGATGGGCGAGGGACACGATCACGCCGCACCAGGACTTGCTGCGTCGCCGCAAGCGCTCGCGATCGTCGTCGCCGTGCTGTGCTTCGTCATCGCCGCCGGATTTTTGCTGTCGCTGGTGCCGGACCCGCGCCGTCAATCGCAGCCGATGCCGGCCGTTGCCGAGGCTGCGCCGCAATTGGCGCCGGAGCCGGCCGCGACGGCGGCCGAGCCGGTGGTCGAGGTCGCCGCTATGAGCCGGGCGACGGCGGCGCCGCTGGGGGGCATCGGCCAGCCGCCGCGCGCGACCGCGGCGCGATTGCCGCTGGAGGGCGCCAACGGCACCCATTTCATCGATGCCGGGGACGTGCGCAGCGTGCGCGCTGATGCGCACTACACGCGGATCCACGACGGCACCCGCGAGCGGATGTGCCCATGGTCGATCTCCGAGGCTGAGGCGCAGCTCGATCCCGGCCGCTTCATCCGCGTGCACCGCAGCCACATCGTCGCGATCGAGCACGTGATCTACGTCGGTCGGGAAGGCGAGGGCGCGATCATCGAGCTCGATGGCCCCTCGAAGCCGCGCGTGCCGGTGAGCCGCGCCAAGGTCGCCGAGGTCAAGGCGCGGCTCGGGCTGCGGCGGCCGGCCTGAGTTCAGCGCTCGTTTCGCTGCTGCAACAGAGCGCCGCCATTCTCCCCAACGCATGCAACACCGCGTGCGCGTCTTGCGCGGCCGCTCACGCCGTCACTCGCGCGATTGGGTCGCCCTCGCTGACGCAATTCGTGCGCGACCAGCCGCATTTCGTGCGATTTCGCCGCTCTCCGTGCCGGCTTCGTTGCGCGGCCAGCGATCCCGATCGACGCTCCGCGCCAATCCGCGATGCGTCCGCGTTCGCACTTCGCTCTCGCAGCACGAACGCCCGCCGCAACAACGCGACGGCCTTGCCGATAAGGCAGGCCAGCACAGGAGAGGAAACGTCATGATTCCTGGCCCGTTCGACTATCACCGGCCGGCGAGCGTCAGCGATGCGATCAAGCTGCTCACCGACCTCGGCGATGACGCGCGACCGCTCGCCGGCGGCCACAGCCTGCTGCCGATGATGAAGCTGCGACTGGCGACCCCGGCGCATCTGATCGATCTGCACGGCATCGCCGGGCTCAAGGGCATCCGCCGCGATGGCGACCGCATCGTCATCGGCGCGATGACCACGCAGGCCGAGCTGCTGGCCTCGACCGAGATCGGAGCCAACCTGCCGATCCTGCACGAAACGGCGCTTTTGATCGCCGATCCGCAGGTGCGCTACCGCGGCACGCTCGGCGGCAACGTCGCCAATGGCGATCCCGGCAACGACATGCCGGCGCTGATGCTGGCGCTCGATGCAAGCTACCGTCTGGAGGGGCCGAACGGCGCCCGTGAGGTCGCGGCGCGCGAGTTCTACCAGGGCGCCTATTTCACCGCGCTGGAGCCGGGCGAGATCCTCACCGGGATGAGCATTCCCGTTCCGCCTGTGGGACACGGCTACGCCTATGAGAAGCTGAAGCGCAAGGTCGGCGACTACGCGACCGCCGCGGCGGCCGTCGTGCTGACCATGGCCGGCGGCAAGGTGGCGAGCTGTGTGATCGCACTCACCAATCTGCACGAGACGCCGCTGCTCGCGACCGACGCGGCGAACGCCGTGATCGGCACGGCGCTCGACGATGCCGCGCTGAAGGCCGCTGCGAATGCAGCGCGCGCGATCATGCAGCCGGCGTCCGATGCGCGCGGCCCGGCCGAGTACCGCATCCATGTCGGCGGCATCATGGTGATGCGCGCCCTGCAGCGCGCGGCGAGCCGGTCGAAGTAACAGCGTTAGCGGACACCGCGGCCCGGCATGCGGTGCTACCTCGCCACGCGGCGAGCTCTCTCATCTCCCTCCCCCCTTGTGGGGGAGGGGCGGGGAGGGGGGTAGCCCCAAGCGATACTTCCGCCGTGGACCCCCACCCCCGACCCCTCCCCGCAAGGGGGAGGGGAGCTCACCGCCCGGGAGGCTGATAGCCGGGCCAAAGCTCAAACAAATTTCAAGGGAGCACCAAATGCCCAAAACCCATATCACGATGAAGGTGAACGGCAGCGAGGTCGAAGGCCTCGCCGAGCCGCGCACGCTGCTGGTTCATTTCCTGCGCGAGCAGGCGCAGCTCACCGGCACCCATATCGGCTGCGAGACAAGCCATTGCGGCGCCTGCACCATCGACATCGACGGCATGAGCGTGAAGAGCTGCACCATGCTCGCGGTGCAGGCCAACGGCTGCGAGATCACCACGATCGAGGGCATGGCCAACGCCGACGGCACACTGTCGCCGCTGCAGGAAGGCTTCCGCATGATGCACGGCCTGCAATGCGGCTTTTGCACGCCCGGCATGATTTTGCGCGCGCATCGGCTGCTGCGGGAGAATCCGTCGCCGACGGAGGCGGAAATCCGCGCCGGCATCTCCGGCAACATCTGCCGCTGCACCGGCTACCAGAACATCGTCAAGGCGATCCAATACGCCGCCGCCAAGATCAACGGCGTGGAATTCCAGGAGGCCGCGGAATGAACGACCTGACTCCCACGCGGGAACAACGCGAAGCCGCGCTCGAAGGCATGGGCTGCCGGCGCAAGCGCGTCGAGGACATCCGCTTTACCCAGGGCAAGGGCAACTACGTCGACGACGTCAAGCTGCCGGGCATGCTGCACGGCGACTTCGTGCGCTCGCCGCATGCGCATGCGCGGGTGAAGGCGATCCACACCGAGGAGGCGCTGAAAGTGCCCGGCGTGCTCGCGGTCATCACCGCCGAGACGCTGAAGACCGTCAACCTCGCCTGGATGCCGACCTTGGCCGGCGACGTGCAGATGGTGCTCGCCGACGGCAAGGTGCTGTTCCAGAACCAGGAGGTCGCCTTCGTCGTCGCGACCGACCGCTATGCCGCCGATGACGGCGTCTCCAAGGTGGTGGTCGAATACGAGCCGCTGCCGGTGCTGGTCGATCCGTTCAAGGCGATGGACCCGGACGCCCCCGTTCTGCGCGAGGATCTCGCCGGCAAGACCACAGGCGCACACGGCCCGCGCAAGCATCACAACCACATCTTCGAATGGAGTGTCGGTGACAAGGAACTCACCGACGCCGCGTTCAAGAAGGCCGACGTCACCATCAAGGAGATGATCTCGTATCACCGCACCCATCCGTCGCCGCTCGAGACCTGCCAGTGCGTCTGCTCGTTCGACAAGATCAAGGGCGAGCTGACGATCTGGGGCACCTTCCAGGCGCCGCATGTGATCCGCACCGTGGTGTCGCTGATCGCCAAGATCCCCGAGCAGAAGATCCACGTCATCGCGCCGGACATCGGCGGCGGCTTCGGCAACAAGGTCGGCGCCTATCCCGGCTATATCTGCGCCGCGGTGGCCTCGATCGTCACCGGCAAGCCGGTGAAATGGGTCGAGGACCGCATCGAGAATCTGACCGCCACGGCGTTCGCGCGCGACTATCACATGACCACCGAGATCGCGGCGACCAAGGACGGCAAGGTCACCGGCCTGCGCGTCCACGTGCTCGCCGACCACGGCGGCTTCGACGCCTGCGCCGACCCGTCGAAATGGCCGGCCGGCTTCTTCAACATCGTCACCGGCTCCTATGACTTCCCGGTCGCGCATCTCAGCGTCGACGGCGTCTACACCAACAAGGCGCCGGGCGGCGTTGCCTATCGCTGCTCGTTCCGCGTCACCGAGGCGGCCTATTGCATCGAGCGCGGCATGGACATTCTCGCGCAGAAGCTCGGTATGGACCCGGCGGAGCTGCGCCTGAAGAATTTCGTCAAGCCGGAGCAGTTTCCCTATCACTCGGCGCTGGGCTGGGAGTACGATTCCGGCGACTACCACACCGCCATGCGCAAGATGATGGAGAGCGTGGACTACGCCGGTCTCCGCAAGGAGCAGGCCGAGAAGCGCGCCGCCTTCCAGCGCGGCGAGACCCGCGAGATCATGGGCATCGGCGTCTCCTTCTTCACCGAGATCGTCGGCGCCGGTCCGTCGAAGAACTGCGACATCCTGGGGATCGCGATGTTCGATTCCTGCGAGATCCGGCTGCACCCGACCGGCGCCGGCATCGCGCGGATGGGCACCAAGAGCCAGGGCCAGGGGCACGAGACCACCTGGGCCCAGATCATCGCCAGCGAGATCGGCATTCCCGCCGACAACATCATGGTCGAGGAGGGCAACACCGACACCGCGCCTTATGGCTTGGGCACCTACGGCTCGCGCTCGACGCCGGTGGCCGGCGCGGCCATCGCGATGGCCGCGCGCAAGATCAAGGCCAAGGCGCAGATGATCGCGGCCTACAAGCTCGAGGTCCATGAGGACGATCTCGAATGGGACATCGACGGCTTCCGGGTCAAGGGTCTGCCCGAGAAGGTGATGTCGATGAAGGACATCTGCTGGGCGGCCTACAACTCGGTGCCGCCCGGCATGGAGCCGGGGCTGGAGGCGGTGAGCTACTACGATCCGCCCAACATGACCTATCCGTTCGGCGCCTATCTCTGCGTGATGGACATCGATGTGGATACGGGCGTGTACAAGGTCCGACGCTTCTATGCGCTGGATGATTGCGGCACCCGCATCAACCCGATGATCATCGAGGGCCAGATCCATGGCGGCCTCACCGAAGCCTTCGCCATCGCGATGGGCCAGGAGATCCGCTACGACGCCGAGGGCAATGTCGTCACCGGCTCGTTCATGGACTTCTTCATGCCGACCGCGGTGGAGACGCCGCATTGGGAGACCGACTTCACGGTGACGCCTTCGCCGCACCATCCGATCGGCGCCAAGGGCGTCGGCGAAAGCCCCAATGTCGGCGGCGTGCCGGCGTTCTCCAATGCGGTCAATGACGCGTTCTCGTTCCTGGGCGCGACGCACATCCAGATGCCCCACGACTTCTGGCGTAACTGGCAGGCGGCGAAGAATTTGGGTGTGGTGGCGTAGACTGAAGGCGCTGGCGTTTACCGCGCGAGCGGTGCGTTCCCTCCCCCCTTGTGGGGGAGGGCTAGGGAGGGGGGTACCCCACGGGCAGTGTGCCGTGGAGACCCCCACCCCCAACCCCTCCCCACAAGGGGGAGGGGAGTTTACCTCCGATGACGCTGCAGTCGAACTTGACATGAAAGCCCGCGACGACATCGCACAATCGCTCTCCGCCTGCGGTTATATCGCCGACGGCGAGCTCGCGACTGCCATCACCTTGATGCAGCTCCTCAGGCGGCCGCTGCTGCTGGAAGGCGAGGCCGGGGTCGGCAAGACCGAGGTCGCCAAGGCGCTCGCCTGCGTGCACGGCACCGAGCTGATCCGTCTGCAATGCTATGAAGGCCTCGATCAGAGCTCCGCGCTCTACGAGTGGAACTACCAGCGCCAGCTGCTCGCGATCGAGGCGCATCGCGGCCAGCCGGACACCATCGAGGACCAGATCTTCTCCGAGAAATATCTGCTGGAGCGGCCGCTGCTTGCGGCGATCCGCCGCGCCACGCCGCCGGTGCTGCTGATCGATGAGATCGACCGCGCCGACGACGAATTCGAGGCGTTCCTGCTGGAGCTCCTGTCGGACTTCCAGGTCTCGATTCCCGAGCTCGGCACCATCAAAGCAATCAGCATCCCGCACGTGGTGCTGACCTCCAACGGCACCCGCGAATTGTCCGACGCGCTGCGCCGGCGCTGCCTCTATCACTACGTCGACTATCCCGACGTCGATCGCGAGGCCCGCATCATCCTGGCGCGGATCGACGGCGCCTCGGCGCAACTGGCCCTGCAGATCGCGCGCCTCATCGACTCCTTGCGCAAGGAGGAACTGCGCAAGGTGCCCGGCGTCGCCGAGACGCTGGACTGGGCGGCGGCACTGGTCGGGCTCGACGTGCGCGATCTCAAGGACCAGCCGGAGATGGTGCATGACACCTTGATGTGCCTGCTCAAGACCCATGAGGACCGCGCGCGGATCACGCGCGAGGTCACGGCGCGGCTGCTGGGGAAGGTCGCATGAGCTGCTGTGGCACCACACCCGACCACGAGGACATGAACGCGGTCGCGCGGCTGGTCGCGGGACGCCTCGGTGCATTTCTCAAGACGTTGCGCGACAACGGCTTTGCGGTCGGCCTGTCGGAGGGGCAGGACGCGGCGGCCGTGATGAGTGCGGGCTATGCCGATAAGCCCGGCCTGTTGCGCTCCGCCTTCAAGCACCTGCTTTCGGCGCGCAAGAGCGAGTGGGATCGCTTCGACGGCCTGTTCGACGCGTTCTGGCTCGGCAAGCGCGTGCGCTCGCGCTCGCTGGTCGCCGGCGCGACGGCGAGAGCGAACAGCCCGTCGCTGAAGAGTCTGCGGGATGCGAATGCCGGTCAGCCGGAGCCTCACGGCGCGACCGATCAGATTCCCTCTGACGAAACCCCACGCGACGCGGGCGGCGAGGGCCTGCGCGAAGGAGCATCGCGCGTGGAGTCCATCAGCGATACCGACTTCCGCAAGCTCGCAGATCCTGACCAGGTCGCGCTGGCGCACGAGGCCGCGGCGCGGCTCGCCCGGGCGATGCGGACACGGCTGACGCGCCGCGATCAGTTGCGGCGCAAGGGCGAGCGGCTCGACCTGCGCCGCACCATCCACCGCAACATCAGCCATGGCGGCGTGCCGATTGCGCTGGTGCACCGGCGACGCAAGCACAAGCCGCTGCGGCTGGTGGTGCTGCTCGACGCCTCCGGCTCGATGAGCCCCTACACCGCGGTGTTCCTGCGCTTCATCCACGGTGTGCTCGACGCCTTTCATGAGGCCGAAGCGTTCCTGTTTCACACCCGGCTTGCCTATGTCTCGGATGCGATGAAGGAGAAGGATGCCGCGCGGGCGCTCGACCGTCTCTCGATGATGGCGCAGGGCGCCGGCGGCGGGACGCGGATCGGCGAGAGCCTGCAGACCTTCAATCGCTGGCACGCGCCGCGCGTCATTCATTCGCGGACCTGCGTGATGATCGTCTCCGACGGCTACGACACCGGTGACCCAGCCTTGCTCGGCCGCGAGATGGCGCAGCTGTCGCGCCGCTGCCGCCGCATCGTCTGGCTCAATCCGATGCTCGGCTGGGACGGCTATGCGCCGGAAGCGCGCGGCATCAAGGCCGCGCTGCCCTTCGTCGATCTCTACGCGCCCGCGCATACGTTGAGCTCGCTCGCGGCGCTGGAGCCTTATTTGGCGAGGTTGTGAGGATGCGGATGCGCGGCATCGTTGTGAGCTCAAGGCGCGCTGTCGCAGCATCGGTGGTGCGCTCCCTCCCCCCTTGTGGGGGAGGGCTGGGGAGGGGGGTACCCCGACATCGGTGCAAGACGCCCCCCTCCCTAGCCCTCCCCCACAAGGGGGGAGGGAACATACCTTCTCTGTCGAAGCAGTGTGCTTCCGACAGTCCGCAGAGGAGGCAGTCATGACCGCTGCTCCCGAACTGCTCGATCTCGCCGCGCAACTGAAAGCCAACGACGAGAGCTTCGTGCTCGCCACCGTCGTCCGTACGGTGTCGGTGACCGCCGCGAAGGCCGGCGCCAAGGCGATCATCCGCCCCGACGGCAGCATCGTCGCGGGCTGGATCGGCGGCGGCTGCGCCCGCGGCGCGGTGCTGAAGGCGGCGCGCGAGGCGCTCGCCGACGGCATCCCGCGCATGGTCTCGGTGCAGCCTGAGAACCTGCTCGCCGAGCTCGGCGTCAAGCCGGGCGAAACCAGGGAGGGCGTGCGCTTCGCCGCCAACATGTGCCCGAGCAAGGGCACCATGGACATCTTCGTCGAGCCGGTGCTGCCGCATCCCGCGCTGGTCATCCTCGGCGCGAGCCCGGTCGCGATCGCGCTCGCGGCGCAGGCGCGGCCGCTCGGCTATCACGTGACGCTGGCGGCGCCGGCGTCCGATCTCGTCACGACACCGGAGGCCGATGTGCTGATCGATGGCTTCGCGCTGGATCAACCGGCCGGGAGCAGCCGCTTCGTCGTGGTGTCGACGCAAGGCAAGGGCGACGAGGCGGCCTTGCGCGCCGCGCTCGCCTGCGATGCGGCCTACCATGCCTTCGTCGGCAGTCGCCGCAAGATGGACAGCCTGCGCGACAAGCTGATCAGGGCCGGCATCGACGCCGCGCTGCTCGACAAGGTCAAGGCACCGGCTGGCCTCGATCTCGGCGCCATCACGCCGGAGGAGATCGCGATGTCGATTCTGGCCGAGATCACGCAGGTGCGCCGGCGCGGCCAGCGCGGCTGACTTCCGTCATGGCGCGAGCGGCAGGTCGAACGAGACCCTGAGCCCATCCGGCGCGAAGTCGCGCGTGACCTCGCCTTTCAGGGCCGCGCCGAGAATGCGCTCGAACAGCAGCGAGCCGAAGCCGTTGCTCGCAGGTGGTGAGACCTGCGGCCCGCCGTTCTCCTCCCAGGACAGCTTGAGCCGTCCGTCGGCATGGGTCCAGCTCAGCGTCACCCCTCCTGCATCGTTCGACAGCGCGCCGTATTTCACCGCGTTGGTGACGAGCTCGTGCAGCCCCATCGACAGATACAGCGCGACGCCCGGCGGAAGCGGCACGCCAGGACCGTCGACCGTGACACGGTCGCCTTGCAGCGGCGCCAGTTCGGCGCAGACCAGCTCATCGAGCGCGATCGCCTCGCGGCCGCGATCCAGCGCCAGCGCGTGGCTACGGGTCAGCGCGGCAATGCGGCCGCGCAGCACCTCGCCGAACGCGGCCAGCGCCGAATCGGCGCGGATGCTGAGCGCGATCACGCTGTCGACCAGCGCCAGCGTGTTCTTGACACGGTGATTGAGCTCATGGACGAGCACGCGATGGTGCTGCTCGATCGTGCGCCGCCGTGCATTCTCGGTGCGCAGCGCGATCTCGTCCATCACGATCTCGCTGAGCTCGGTGAGCTGGGCGATGTCGTCGTCGCTCCACGGCCGCGGCTCGTGATCGATGGCGCAGAGCGCGCCGATCACCTCGCCGCTCGGCAGCCGCAGGGGGACGCCGAGATAGGCGATCACGCCGAAAACCGGCACCGCGAGATTGTCCTTCACCAGCGGATGCTCGTTGGCGTCGCTGATCACCAGCGGCTGCGCCGAGGTCACGACGTGCTGGCAGAAGGAGTGGCTGAGCGGCGTCTCGCGCAGCGACGCCCACGGCTCGCACAGGCCGACCGAGCTCTTGAAGAACTGCCGGTCGCGATCGACCAGCGCGATGATCGCCGCCGGAGCCTGCAGCAGCCGCGAGGTCAAGCGGGTGACGCGATCGAAGCCCGGCTCCGGCGGCGAGTCGAGCAGCTCGGTCTGCAACAGGGCAGTCAATCGGTCTGGCGCGGAGGCGTCGCGATCGGACGTCATGCAGCTTTCGTCGGTCGGGCGTTCAGCCAGTGACAGGTTGCAAGACGGACCGGACGGAGCGCAAATCCGGAGCCGGTCGATCGTGCGGCGCAGTGGTATTCGGCTGGAACGAAGCCGGCGCAGAGACGAGATGAAGCCATCAACGCGGCCATCGCCGCGCCTCAGGGGCGGGGCGAATCCCGGTTCCACGCAGGTAACCAAGTGGCAGACTATGGCCTGACCAAGGCAAGCTTGGCATTCCGCCGCAGGTTCTCTTTGGTATCCATTATATCCGTCAGCCCCCCTTGACCGCACCCGCCGTCAGGCCGGCCACGATCTGCCGCTGCGCGAACACGGTCAGCAGCAGCACCGGCAGGGTCACGATCAGCGCGGCCGCCGCGAGCGGCCCCCAAGAGAGCTGATCGAACGAGATCATGTTGTAGACCGCGACCGGCAAGGTGCGGGTCTCGCGTCCGGCCAGCACGATGCCGAACACGAAATTATTCCAGGAGAAGATCACCGCGAGGATGAAGGCGACGGCGAGGCCGGGCTTCGCCACCGGCAATGCCACGTGACGGAAAACCTGCCAGCGTGTCGCGCCATCGATACGCGCGGCTTCTTCGAGCTCGATCGGCGTGGTCTCGAAATAGCCGATCATGATCCAGATCACGATCGGCACGGTGACGACGAGATGGATGATGATCTGCGGCCATAGCGTGCCGAGCAGGCCGAGCCACTGGAACAAGAGGAACAGCGGGATCAGATAGGACAGGCCCGGCGTGATGCGCGCGATCAGGATCACGATCGCGGACTTGTGCGCGGCCATGCGGGCGATGCCGTAGCCGGCGGGCACGCCGACCAGCATCGCGAGCGCCGTCGCGCCGCCGGTCACCACCAGGCTGTTCTTGAAGTAGGTGAAGAAGCGGTTGGACGACAGCACGTCGGCATAGTTCTTCCAGGCGAAATGCTCCGGCCAGAACACCGGCGGATACGCGGCGTTGTCGACCTCGTACTTCACCGACAGCGAGATCATCCAGAGGAAGAACAGGATCGCCGGCGAGACGATGAGGAAGACGCCGAGCGCGAGCCCGAGCCGGCCGAGGATGGTCTGCGCGCTCATGTGTCGCTCCCCAGCGCATTCCACTGCGCGCGGCGGCGCAGCACCAGCAAGAGCGCAGTCAGCGCGATGATCAGCGCGAAGAACACCACCGCGATCGCCGACGCATAGCCGAGGTCGTAATAGACGAAGGCGACGCTGTAGAGATAGAGGTTGATGGTCTCCGACGCCGAGCCGGGCCCGCCTTGGGTGATCGCGAAGATGATGTCGAAGCTCTTGATCGCGTCGATGGCGCGGATCATCGCGGCGATGAACAGGAACGGCATGATCAAGGGCAGGGTGATGTAGCGGAACATCTGCCAGGTGCTGGCGCCGTCGATCTGTGCGCTCTCGTACGGCTCCGTCGGCAGCGAGGCGATGCCGCCGAGCACGATCAGCATCACCAGCGGCGTCCACTGCCAGGTCTCGACCAGCACCAGCGAGGGGATCACCGTACCCGGATGGAATACCCAGAGCTGCGGCGGCAGGCCGACCAGCGACAGCAGGTAGTTGAGGATGCCGAGCTGCGGATGGAACATCATCGTCCACACCAGGGCGATCGCCACCGGCGTCGCCATCATCGGCATGATGAACAGCGCCCGCAGCAGTCCCCGGCCGGGGAAGCGGGCATGGAAGATCACCGCCGCGAAGGTGCCGAGCACCAGCGGCAGCAGCACCGATAGAGCCGTATAGGACAGCGTGTGCCCGACCGACTCGACGAAGCGGGGATCGGCCGGCAGCCTGAGATAGTTCGACAGCCCGACGAATGTCGTTGGCGAACCGACCTTCCACTCCTGGAAGCTCATCCAGATCGTGAACAGCCAGGGGAAGATGATCACCGCCAGCACGGTGACCAGCGCCGGGATGACGAACGGCCAGTACGACGGCGGCCGCAGCGCACGTTCCGGCGCAGCCGCCTCCGCTGCCGCGCCGGCCTGTTCGACGATCGTGCTCACGCTTTCTCGCTGCGCTCCAGGATGGGGCGGAACTGTTCGTGCGCCTTCTTCAGCTCGGTGGCGGGATCGGCGCCCGACAGCGTCGCGGTCAGCGCCGCACCGACGAGATCGCGGAATTCGGCGACCGGGATGATCACGGGCAGGCCGAGCTTGGAGATCTTGCCGGAGTCGATCGCCGACTGCAGCCACTCCTTCGGCATCTTCACGCCGCCCTGGACCCCGGGGTCGTTGAGCACCGAGTTGCGGAACGGCACGCCGCCGCCGGCCTGCACCAGGCGGGCGCCCTGCGGCTTCGACACCAGCCACTGGCACAGCAGCCAAGCGGCTTCCTTGTTCTTGCTCGCGGCCGCAATGCCGATGCCGTCGCCATAGGTCGCCGAGTACTGCCCCCTCGGTCCTGCGGGCACCACGGTGTAGCCGACCTTGCCGACCACGCGCGAGGCGTTGGGATCCTCCAGCGGCGGCGCCCAGCCGACGCCGTCGATCCACATCGCCGAGCGGCCTTGCGTGAACGAGGCCATCGACTCCATCCAGTTGAAGCCGGCCACGCCCGGAGGCGCGCAGGTCGTCAGCAGCTTCTGATACAGCTTGGTGGCCTCGATTGCCTCGGGGCCGTCGGTCAGGATGTTGCCCTTGGCGTCCAGGAACTCGCCGCCATAGTTGAGGAAGAAGTTCGTCCACAGGGTCATGTTGGCGTTGCGCAGGCCGCGTCCGACAAATCCGAACGTGCCGTCCTTGGCATCGGTCAGCTTCTGCGCCGCCGTGACCATCTCGTCGAGCGTCTTCGGCACTTCGACGCCCTTCTTCGCGAACAGCTCCTTGTTGTAGTAGAGGATGAAGTAGTCGACCGACCATGGCAGCGAGAACATCCGGCCCTTGTCGTTGCTGGCGTAAGTCAGGCCGGCGGCGGAGAAATCGCTCTGCACGAGGTCCGGCGCCGTGAGGTTAGGATCCTTCATGAAGTCGGTGATGTCGGCGAGCCAGCCGGCCTTCTCGAACTGCCGCTTCTGCACGTGATAGCTGAGATGGACGACGTCGAAGCTCGGCTTGCCCGACGACAGCTCGATCACGACCTTCTGCCGCTGCTGCTGCTCCGGGATCTGCTCGGATTCCACCTCGATGCCGGTCAGCGCGGTGAATTCCTTGATGTTCTTCTGCAGATTGTCGCCGCGCGGGCCCTTGGCCAGGATCACCTCGAGCTTGGTGCCGGCATATTTCTTCCACTGCGGCTCGGACCAGGCAGGCTGGCCGGTGAGCGCCAGCGCGCCTGCTGCTGCCGTGCCTGCAAGCATGTTGCGGCGCGTGATCGCGGTCATTCGTATCCTCCCCAGGATCATTCTTCTTTGATCTGGAAGTGTAGCGTGATCTGGCGGCGCTGCAACAGCGCGTTGCCGGTTCGGCTGGGGATGCGATGACGCAGCGTGGTGCGATGCGGCAAGCAGCTCACGTATCGGCCTCGGCCGCGAAATCCGCGCGCTCCAGCAGCCACGACAGCGCGAAGCCGGCGACGAGTCCCCAGAACGCGGCGCCGATATTGAGCAGCGGCACGTCGGCCACCGTGACGAGAAAGGCGATCAGTGCGCCCAACGAGAACCGCGTCTTGAACGCGGTCACGAACGCCGTTTGCAGCACGCGCAGCATGGCGAGGCCCGCCAGCGCGGTGATCAATGATTTCGGCGCGATCAGCAGCAGCGTGGTGAAGGTCGGCGCCAGCAGGCCGAAGCCGAGCGCAAGCACGCCCACCACCATCGCCGCGGTATAGTGGCGCTTGCGCTCGCCGCCGGAGACGACGATCGCGTTGGTCGGTCCGGTCAGGCAGGTCGAGACGCCGCCGACGACAGCTGATAGCACCGAGCCGAGGCCGCAGGCCACGGTGACGAGATTGACCGGCGGCTTGTGACCGGCGGCGGTCAGCACCGCAAAGCCCTGGCCGTTCTGCACCACCAGCACGGTGACCGCGAGCGGCACGATCAGCTCGATCATGGCCGCGAGCGACCAGGATGGCGTCGGGATCACCGGATGGATCAGCGCGATCTGCAGCGACGCATTCTGATCATACTTGCCGAACAGGAGAGCCGCGAGCGTGCCGATGACGAGCGCGCCGATGATTGGCGGGCAGCGCCGGCCCAGCGCAGGGAGTGCGGTCAGCAGCAGCCAGAGCACGACCATCGGCCCGGCGATGGCAAAGTCGGCGAACACGGCGCGGACGAGATCGAGGCCGAAGCGCAGGAATACGCCGGCGACCATGCCCATCACGATCGGCATCGGCACCAGCTGCATCGCGCGCTTGACCCAGCCGGTGAGCCCGAGCACCAGCATCAACAGCGCCGTACCGTAGAACGCGCCGACCACCTGCGGGAAGCTGAGATGCGTCAGCGACTGGCCGACCAGGACGGTGCCCGGAATGGTCCAGAACAGCACCAGTGGCTCGTGATAGCGCCACGACAGCAGCAGTGTGATCAGGCCGTTGATGAAGAACACGCCGAAGATCCACGACGCGATCTCCGCCTGCGACAGCCCGCCATTGGCGCCGACCGACAGGATGATGGCGACCGGTCCGGTGATCGCGAACAGCCAGCCGATGAAGCCGTGCGAGGCGTAGAGCGGACCGAAGTCACTGGAGATCTGGCCGAGGCTGGGCGGCGGTCCGGCGGGACGTTCGATGGCGCTGAACATGAGGGCGGGGCTCGGGGCTGGGGTTCTTGTTTGCTCGCATCTCCAGGGGATGCTGGCCGAACAGGACGGCCTGTGCAAGGCACGGGGCTGATCGGCGGATTACGCTTCGCTAATCCGCCCTACAGGTTCGAGCGTAGGGCGGATTAGGCGAAGCCGTAATCCGCCGCAAATCTTGAATTCATGCATCCGCTGCGAGTAGGCTTACGTTGGTTTCGACTCGAAGCTCGATCCATGCCCAACTATCGACGCGCATTCGTTCCAGGCGGTTGTTGGTTTTTCACGCTGAATCTGCTCGATCGGCGTCAGAGCTTGCTGATCGATCACATCGACGTCCTGCGCTCCGCGGTCGCCGCCACGAAGCGGCGTTTTCCTTTCGAGATCGATGCCTTCGTGGTGATGCCCGATCATCTTCATGCCGTCTGGACCTTGCCGCCCGATGACGCCGACTTCTCGATGCGCTGGCGGCTGATCAAGAACCGCTTCGCGCGGGCGCTTCCAAGGACAGAAAATCTCAGCCCCACTCGTGTGGTGCGGCAGGAGCGCGGCATCTGGCAGCGCCGATTCTGGGAGCATCTTATCCGCGACGAAGAAGATTATGCCCGTCACGTGGAGTATTGTTACATCAATCCGGTGAAGCATAGCTTCGTCAGCCGCGTCGCGGACTGGCCGCATTCTTCGTTTCATCGCGATGTGCGCGCAGGAATGTTTCCTGCGGACTGGGCGGGTGATGTCGAGGTCAGCGGAACGTTCGGAGAGCGTTGACGGAGTCAAGTTTGTCTCGAAATCCCGTGCTGTGTGGTGGCGGATTACGCTTCGCTAATCCGCCCTACGCTCGACCCGTAGGGCGGATTAGGCGCAGCCGTAATCCGCCGTATGTATCCGCGCTAAAGGGGCAATCTTCTGCCCGTCGACCAAATCACCTCATTGCTGCAAATCCTGTCCACCCCTTCGGATAAAAATAAATCGCTTGACGATTTCGCAAAATCAGCATTATGGTCCCGCTCGTTCCGTTGCGTCGGAGGGGACGTACCGCGGTCGTCATGGACGTCGGCAACGGAATGCGATGGGCGGGTCGGGTCGCAGCGTGATTCAGTTCGCGTCGACGAACGATGCGGCCCGCACGGTCAAGTCGCGCGGTCCTGGCACCCCGAAGCTGGTGTCCCGCGTAACGCGCGCAAGCGCGTTGCGCGCACGGTGGCCAACAAGCCGGCGCACCGGGGAGAACGCGAAGCAGCCGTCAAAACCGTCGCGCAGGGAGGGCCGGGTGTGTTCGGCCAGACCTGTGGTACCTGCCGCCTGCATTTTTTTCAGCAGGCGGGCCACGGGCGCGGCCAGCGCCCGGCCTTCCCTGCGCCCTTCATCTCGTGAGGGCGGCACGATGAGCAAAGCTCGGACGCAAAATGCGTCGCGAGATCGCGGAGCTGCATCGCCAGATGTCGGCAGACAATGTTGCCATGAAAGACACCGCGGGCGTCGTTGCGAGCGCAGCGACTTGTCCGCCGGAACTCGGAGAGCGTAGGCGGAAGCAATCCAGGATCTCTCCGTTGAGGCACCCTGGATTGCTTCGTCGCTGCGCTTCTCGCAATGACGGCGTATGGGGCAAGCTGCCCACCCTCCCCTGGAGGGGGAGGGTCGCCTCACGACGAGCGAAGCGAGACGTGAGGCGAGGTGGGGTGATCTCTCCACTTGCACCAGAGCCTGCGGAGAGATCACCCCACCCCGCTCGCCCGCTTCGCGTGCGATCGACCCTCCCCCTCCAGGGGAGGGTGGGCCAAATCGAGTTCTAGCGCGAGAAGGATGAGGCGACGTTCGCAGACAACCGAGGTCAGTCGAACAGGCTCGACACCGATTCTTCCGCCGCCGTCCGCCCGATCGCCTCGGCGATCAGCGGGGCGATCGCCAGCGTGCGGATGTTGGGGGCGTTGCGGACCGCTTCGGTCGGCATGATGGAGTCGGTGATGACGAGCTCCTTCAGCCGCGACGAGGTGATGCGGGACGCGGCACCGCCGGAGAGCACGCCATGCGTGATGTAGGCGTAGACGTCCTTGGCGCCGTATTTGAGCAGCGCATCCGCCGCGTTCACCAGGGTGCCGCCGGAATCGACGATGTCGTCGATCAGGATGCAGGTGTGGCCGGAGACGTCGCCGATCACGTTCATGACCTCGGACTCGCCGGGACGCTCGCGGCGCTTGTCGACGATGGCGAGCGGCGTGTTGATGCGCTTGGCCAGGCCTCGGGCGCGCGCCACGCCGCCGACGTCCGGCGAGACGACCATGAGGTTGGAGAGATCGAAGCGATCCTTGATGTCGCGCACCATCAGCGGCGAGGCAAAAAGGTTATCGGTCGGGATGTCGAAGAAGCCCTGGATCTGGCCGGCGTGCAGATCCAGCGTCATGACGCGGTCGACGCCCGCATGGGTGATCAGGTTCGCGACGAGCTTGGCCGAGATCGGCGTGCGCGAGTTCGATTTGCGATCCTGCCGCGCATAGCCGAAATAGGGCACCACGGCGGTGATGCGGCGCGCGGAGGCGCGGCGCAGCGCATCGGTGATGATCAGGAGCTCCATCAGCAGGTCGTTCGCCGGATAGGACGTCGATTGAATGATGAAGACGTCGGAGCCGCGGACGTTCTCCTGGATCTCGACGAAGATCTCCATGTCGGCGAAGCGCCGGACCACCGCTTTCGTCAGCGGCAGCCCGAGTTCAGCGGCGATGCCGGCGGCGAGAGCCGGATTGGAGTTGCCGGCGACGAGTTTGATGGAGCCGTTCTTGGCCGACATCGTGAATTCTCCTCGCGTCTCGCTGGAGACCTTGTTCAGCATATCGGGCTATCCATGGAACCGGCAGTTTTGCACGGGCGAGGTGATATCAAGGACACCGCGCGCATGGCAACCCGCCGCGGGTGTTTTTCCCGGCCAAAAACGGCGCAAAATGCGCCTCTTTGCCTAATGGTCGGTGTAGCCGAGGGCCGCGACGCTGGTGCCGCCGGACGCCGGCGACGCGGGCTCGGCCACGGCGACCGCGGGGCCGCGGGTGGCCGGTGCCGCCGGTGGCGCGCCGTCGGCGGGCGCGGTGCCGTTCAGCATGTTCGAAAGTCCGCTGAAGCCGGCCTGCGCGATTTTCCGAAGGACCATGTCGTCGACATTGTTCCACGGATCGCGGCCGCCGCGTCCGACCGGCTCTTCGCCCGACAGCCGCAGCGCGCGCTGCTGATTGCGATCGTAGACGTCGAACACCCAGGCGATCACGCTCTTGCCGCTGACGACCTGGGCGGAGAGATAGGTGCGGACACGATAGGCCGCCGGAGCCTCGCGCGACACGATGGCGAGGCTACGCAGCTTGGACTCGCTGTCGAGCACGCTGACCATGCGGTCGAAGATCTGCGGCGGCGGGCCGTCGATCTGCTCGAAGGCGATCGTGGCGCTATCCGATGCAGGCGCCATCGCATAGGCGTTGGACGCACCACCGCTGCTGGTCGCGCAGCCGCCGAGCGTTGCAGCGGACGTCATCAGCAAAACGGCAACGCAGGCGTGCTGCGCAGCGCGGCTGATCCGTCGAAGTGGTGTCGGCGCTCCCCTCATCGTCGGGAGCGATATCGTTAAAATCGATTAACGTCTAGGTCGCGGCTGCCACAGATTAGGACAGAGTGCACTCAGTTGTACAGAAAGGGTTAAGCAATCCACATGCGGCCACAATGGCGCCCCGCTTCAGCCTTCGAGCATGATGGCATGGACGTGCCGGCCATAGTCCGGCTCCCTGCGATGCACAGAGCGGCGGTAACTGAAGAAGCGCTCATCGGCATAGGTGTCGAGGCCGAGGTCGTCGATCAGCAGCACGCCGGCGTTTTCCAGCCGCATCCGGATGAAGCCGGCGAGGTCGAACATTGCGTGGCCGTCGCGCGTCGAGGGCAGGAAGAAGCGCGCGTGCTCGGCGTCGTCGTCGAGGAAGCGCGTGACGAACTCGGCGCCGACTTCATAGCTCGGCTGGCGGATCAGGGGGCCGACGGCGGCGACGACCTGCCCGCGCTCGGCGCCAAGCTCCTCCATCGCCTGCAGCGTGGCTTCGAGCACGCCGGTGAGCGCGCCTTTCCAGCCGGCATGGGCGGCGCCGATGACGCGCCTCTCGGGGTCGGCGAACAGGATCGGCCCGCAATCGGCCGTGGTGACGCCGATCGCGAGATTCGGCGTTGCGGTCACCAGCGCGTCGGCCTTCGGCCTGACCGGGCTGTCCCAGGGCCCGGTCGCGACCACGACGTCGGGCGAATGGATCTGGTGCAGGCTGAGGAACTGGTCGGGCGCGACGCCGAGATGGGCGGCCATGCGGCGGCGGTTTTCCCGGACGTTCTCCGGCACGTCATTCGATCCGAGCCCGCCATTGAGGCCGGCATAGATGCCGTCGGAGACGCCGCCCTCGCGGGTGAAGAAGGCGTGGCGCAGGCCAGGGATCGCGGACATCACATCCGATGATACCAGCATCACGCGCCTCCCGTGTTCTCGTTGGTGTGTTCGTCGCTGATGCCCGCCAGCACCGGAATGGCCGGATCGGAGATGCCGAGCACCTTGAACAGCGACCCCATTCCGCCGCGGCCGCCGCCGGTCAGGCGCTTCAGCCCGCTCGCGATGTCCTGCGAGACTTCCGGCGACGCCTTCTGCATCAGGGTCAGCGCGCGGGTTTCGATGCCGAGCCGCTGCAGGAACTCGCCCTGCGTGACCGGGCCGTGAACGCGCGCGCCGACGGCTTCCGCGGCCCGCGCCAGCGCGTCGAAATCGACATGGGCGGTGATGTCGGCAAGCCCCGGTGTCTTGAGGGGATCAGCGAAGCTATGACGGGCGATGGCCTGGAAGGTGTCGCCGACGTCGCTGCGCACATGGCCGTAATCGATGATTACGGCGGCGCCGCGCTGGTCGCGGATGCGCCTGGCGATGGCCATCATCTCCATGTTCGGCCGCCATTCGAAGATCGCGCCGGCCGGCGCGGCGCGCACCAGCGGCGGCAGCAGCAGCTCGAAGCCGGGCGTCGGATCGGCGGCCGCGCCGTAGACGAAGTTCTCCTCCTCGTCGAGCTCGACGACGCGCTCGTGCCAGCCGGTCTCGCGCCTGATCATCTGGTGGATCGGCAGCACGTCGAAATACTCGTTGGCGAAGATGACGCTGGGGCCCTCCGGCACCTCGTCGAAGCTCTCGTGCCAGTTGACGTTGCGCAGGCCGGTCAGCGTCGCCTTCTGCTTTTCGCGCAGGACAGGATTGACCTCGACCAGGTGGACCGAGATCGTCTGGTACAGCGGCGGCAGCACGCGCAGCGCCCGCAGCGCATCCGACATCATGGTGCCGCGGCCGGGGCCCAGCTCGATCAGCCGGAATTGCTGCGGCGATCCCGTCGCCTTCCAGATCGAGGCCGCCCACAGCCCGAGCAACTCGCCGAACATCTGGCTCACTTCGGGGGCGGTGGTGAAGTCGCCCTCGCGTCCGAGCGGATCGCGCGAGATGTAGTAGCCGTGCTCCGGATGCATCAGGCACAGCTCCATGTAGCGCCAGACCGGCATCGGGCCGGACGCCTTGATCAGCCGCTTGATCTCGGTGTGGAGCGGAGAGGTTTCGATCACGGATTGGCCTGCAGCGGGGGAGTGGCTTGATGTGTCCCGTGCTTGCGCAGCGCCCGCGCCACCAGGATGGCGCCGATGATCAGCATCGGCACCGACAGCACCATGCCCATGGTCAGGCCACCCCAGAGAAAGCCCAATTGCTTGTCGGGCTCGCGGAACAGCTCGCTGGTGATGCGCGCCGCGCCATAGAGGGTGATGAAGCTGCCGAGGATCAGGCCGGCCCGTTTCAGCGCGCCGAACCGGATCATGATCGCCAGCACGATGAACAGCACGATGCCTTCGAGGCCGGCCTCGTAGAGCTGGCTCGGATGGCGCGGGAGATGGGTCGGATCGCGCGGGAAGATCATCGCCCAGGGCACGCTTGCATCGGCGGCACGGCCCCACAGCTCACCATTGATGAAATTGGCGATGCGGCCGAGCAGCAGGCCGATGGGCGCGACCGCAGTGGTGACGTCGCCGAGCGAGAGGATCGGCAGGCCGTTGCGGCGGGCGAACCAGATCACGGCGAGCACGCAGCCCATGAAGCCGCCATGGAACGACATGCCGCCGTTCCACAGCTCGAAGATCTCGAGCGGATGATCGATGAAGAACGGCAGGTTGTAGAACAGCACGTAGCCGGTGCGGCCGCCGAGGATGATGCCGATCGTGACCCACAGGATGAAGTCGTCGAGCTGGACCAGCGACACCGGCGCCGGGCCGCCCCACAGCCGCTCCTTCTTGAGCAGCGAGCGAGCGTAGAGCCAGCCGATCACGATGCCGCAGATATAGGCCAGCGCGTACCAGCGGATCGCGAACGGGCCGATCGCGATCGCAACCGGATCGAACACGGGGAAATCGATGAGGAGAGGCGTCATTCACTGGCTTTCGTGGACACGGCGTCCCGCTTCCGGAAGCCCCCGGGCGATGCGGGCTTCGAACGAGCCCCGCCACATGAACGGGCGCGGCGCGATGTGATCTCAGGGCTGCTCATACCAGCGCCGCGGGCCGGCGCAACAAGTACGATGACAAGGAAACCAAGGCATGACAAGACGGCCCATCTTGCGGGCGGCGACAGGGATCGCCATTCTGTCTTCCATTATCTTGCTCGTCGCGGGACGCGGAGTTTCTCACATGACCCAGACCAACAACCGGTTTTTCGACGAACTCGGCCGCCTGATGAACGATGCCGCAGGTGCCGCCCAGGGCATGAAGCGGGAGGTCGATTCCGTCATCCGCAACCAGGCGGAGAAGATCCTGAACGACCTGGACATCGTGAAGCGCGAGGAGTTCGAGGCGGTCAAGGACATGGCCCGGCTCGCCCGCGAGGAGAACGAGGCGCTGAAGGCGCGGATCGCGGCGCTGGAAGCCAAGCTGGGTGGTGCGGCCGGCACGCCGCCGGGCGCCGGCAGCGCGGATGGCTGACGCCGCGGCCGGGTCGCCCTGGGACGGGAGGGGCAGGCGGCCCCTTCATTTCCTTGTCATTTCCCGGGTTTGCCGCTAGAACGCCGCCACGTCCGCGGCCCCCGCACCCCTGGAGGCTTGCCGAAGGACGTCCAGCAACGGGCCGCATTGCGGCCTTTAACTTTTTAAAACAAGGACTTAACACGATGGCGACCGTCAGAGAACTGAAGGCGACCGCCCGTCCGTCAGTCGGCAAGGGGGCCGCACGGGCAGAGCGTCGCGCCGGGAGAGTGCCCGGAGTGATTTATGGAGACAACCAGCCCCCGCTGCCGATCTCGGTGGAAGACCGCGAGCTGCGCCAGCGCATCCTCGCAGGCCGGTTTCTGACCACGATCTTCGACGTCACCCTCGACGGCAAGAAGCACCGGGTGATCCCGCGCGACTTCCACCTCGATCCGGTCAAGGACTTCCCGATCCACGTCGACTTCATGCGGCTCGGCCAGGGCGCGACCATTCGCGTCAGCGTGCCTCTGCATGTGGTGGGCTCGGAAGGCGCGCCGGGCGTCAAGCGCGGCGGCACGGTCAACATCGTGACCCACACGCTCGAGCTCGAGTGCCTCGCGGAGAACATTCCGCAGTACATCGAGGCCGATGTCAGCGCGCTCGAGATCAACCACTCGCTGCACATCTCCGATGTCAAGCTGCCGACCGGTGTGAAGACGCTCTCGCGCGACGACGCGACGCTCGTCACCATCGTGCCGCCGTCGGGCTATGGCGAGGAGCAGAAGGCGGCTGCTGGCGCCGCAGCGGCGCCCGCTGCTGCTGCTCCGGCTGCCGCTGCGAAGGCTCCCGCGGCCGCTGCCAAGGCGCCGGCTGGCGGCGACAAGAAGAAGTAAGCCGTTCCGCTTCTGGGAAGCACGGGCGGGTCCCGTGCTTCTCGAAGCGACGGCGGGGGCGGATGCCGCGTCATGCTGCTGTTTGTCGGCCTCGGCAATCCCGGCGCGAAATATGCGCGCAACCGGCACAATATCGGCTTCATGGCCGTTGACGAGATCGCGCGGCGTCACCGCTTTTCGCCGTGGCGACGCAGGTTTCAGGGCGAGACCTCGGAAGGCACGCTCGACTCCGAGCGCGTCATCCTGCTCAAGCCCACGACCTATATGAACGAATCCGGCCGCGCCGTGCAGGAAGCGGCCAGCTTCTTCAAGCTCGGCGTCGGCGACGTCACGGTGTTTCAGGATGAGCTGGAATTGTCGCCGGGCAAGCTGCGCGTGAAGGTCGGCGGCGGCATTGCCGGCCATAACGGGTTGCGCTCGATCTCGGCGCATCTCGGCAACGACTATCGCCGCGTCCGGCTCGGCATCGGTCATCCCGGCGTCAAGGAATTGGTGCACGGCCATGTGCTGTCGGACTTCGCCAAGTCCGACATGCCCTGGGTCGAGGCGCTGTGCGAGGCGGTGGCCGACAATGCGGGTTTGTTGACGGGCAAGCGCGACTCCACCTTCGCCAACAAGGTGCATCTGGCGCTGCAGGCCAAAGGTTTTCTGGACAAGGGCGATGCCGGCGCCGCGTAAGGCGCCCCGGGCCCTCGCCTCAAGAGGATGCGAGACGGATCATGGGATTCAAATGCGGGATCGTCGGCTTGCCCAACGTCGGCAAGTCGACGCTGTTCAACGCGCTGACGGAGACGGCGGCGGCGCAGGCCGCGAACTATCCGTTCTGCACCATCGAGCCGAATGTCGGCGAGGTCGCGGTGCCAGACCCCAGGCTCGAGAAGCTTGCGGCGATCGCCAAGTCGGGCCAGATCATTCCGACGCGGCTGACCTTCGTCGACATCGCCGGCCTGGTGCGCGGCGCCTCCAAGGGTGAAGGCCTCGGCAACCAGTTTCTCGCCAACATCCGCGAGGTCGACGCGATCGCGCATGTCGTGCGCTGCTTCGAGGATTCCGACATCACCCATGTCGAGGGCAAGATCGCCCCGCTCGCCGACATCGAGACCATCGAAACCGAGCTGATGCTGTCCGATCTCGACAGCCTCGAGAAGCGGGTCGACAACCTCGCCAAGAAGGCCA
The DNA here is from genome assembly GCF_032484785.1 of Bradyrhizobium sp. SZCCHNS1050. Lineage (NCBI taxonomy): Bacteria > Pseudomonadati > Pseudomonadota > Alphaproteobacteria > Hyphomicrobiales > Nitrobacteraceae > Bradyrhizobium > Bradyrhizobium sp. SZCCHNS1050. The sequence continues at coordinate 3,965,998 of NZ_JAUETR010000001.1, forward strand.
AGGGCGGCGACAAGGACGCCAAGGAGCAGTACGAGCTGGTCACCCGTGCTCTGGTGCTGCTGCGCGACGGCAAGCCCGCGCGGCTGCTGGAGCGCAAGCCGGAGGAGGAGCGCGCCTTCGGCATGCTCGGACTGCTCACCTCCAAGCCCGTGCTCTACGTCTGCAATGTCGAGGAAGGCTCGGCCAAGGACGGCAACAGCTTCTCAAAGGCGGTGTTTGAGCGCGCCAAGGAGGAGGGCGCGGTCGCCGTCGTGATCTCGGCCAAGATCGAGTCCGAGATTGCGACGCTGTCGCGCGAGGAGCGAGTGGATTTCCTGGAGACGCTCGGGCTCGAAGAGGCAGGTCTCGATCGGCTCATCCGCGCCGGCTATCAGCTGCTCGACCTGATCACCTACTTTACGGTCGGTCCGAAGGAAGCGCGCGCCTGGACCATTCACCGCGGCACCAAGGCGCCGGCGGCGGCCGGCGTCATTCACACCGATTTCGAGAAGGGCTTCATCCGCGCCGAAACCATCGCCTATGCCGACTATGTCGCGCTCGGCGGCGAGGCGGGCGCCCGCGAGGGTGGCAAGCTGCGCCTCGAAGGCAAGGAGTATGTCGTCGCCGACGGCGACGTCATGCACTTCCGCTTCAACAACTAAGGCCGTGCGGGGCGGCTACATCCGCCCCTGCTCGCGGATCGCGCCGAGATGCTCGTTGATGCGGAAGACGATCAGCACGAACTCGGCGATGATGCGCGAGAACACCATGCCGACGATGATGCCGGCGAGCGACGACAACAGCATCAGGAAACCGCCGAACGGGCTGATCGCCATTTCGGAGAGGCCCGTGAAAATGCCGCGAATTCCCGACAGGATGATCAGCGCAATCACGAGCCAATAGAACGTCTTGATGATGGTGGGCGTGATGAAGCGGTCCCACTGGAACAAATCGCGAAATTCCAACATCTTGATCCCCCGGCCACGTCCGAATCGGTCGTCAAATCCGTCTTTAAGTCGTGTTCGAATTGCGCGCCAGACGGCATCGGCGGCAGCCGAATTCGTTCCGGTATATGGCGCCTTCTGGCACTCTCTTGCGACTGGACCGGGCGTCAGCCATGCGAGCGGCCCGGTTGTGATTGCTGCAAAGTGCGGCCACAATCGGGCTTCTTTCAGCCATTCCCAACCTCATGACCCTCACCTTCGAAGATTTTCCGCAAGGCCCGTTCGGCAGCTTCGGCCCGCGACACGTCACCCGCGACGAGATCATCGCCTTCGCGTCTGAGTTTGATCCGCAGCCGATGCATCTGGACGAACTGGCTGCCTCGCAGTCGATGCTCAAGGGTCTGTCCGGCTCGGGCTGGCACCTCTGCTCGCTGATGATGCGCATGATGTTCGACGGCTTCATCGGCCGCACCGCTTCGCTCGGCTCGCCGGGCGTCAACGAGGTCCGGTGGCTGTCGCCGCTGCGTCCTGACGATGAGCTGATGCTCGATGTGGAGGTTCTGGAAGCGCGGGTGTCGCGGAGCCGTCCGTCGACCGGGATCGTCACCTTCAAATGCAGCGTGCGCAACAAGGCTGGCATGAGACTTTGCGAGATGGTTTCTCCCATCATCGTCGAGCGCCGTGAGAGCCGCGGGCAGGTGGGCTGATGCGCTTTTTCGAGGATCTTCAGGTCGGCCAGCGCCGCGAGCTCGGCTCCTACACGTTCACTGCCGAAGAGATTAAGCGCTTTGCCATTCAATTCGATCCGCAGCGCTTTCATCTCGACGAGGAAGAGGGCCGCCGGTCGCTGTTCGGCGGGCTCGCGGCATCGGGATGGCACATCGGCTCGGTCTGCATGAAGCTGATCGTCGCGGACAATCAGCGACTGCTGGAGATCGCGCGCACGCGTGGCGAGCCGATCGCTCTCGGAGGTCCTTCTCCCGGCTTCCGTGATCTGCGCTGGCACAAGCCGGTGCTTGCAGGAGATACGATCAGCTTCTCGAGCGAGATTGATTCGCTTCGCGAGTCGGCCTCGCGCCCGGAGTGGGGCATCCTGCAGGCGCGCAATACCGGCATCAATCAGCGCGACGAGCTGGTGTTCTCTGTGCTTGCGTCGGCCTTCGTCCCTCGACGGAACAACGGTTGAGGCGAAAAGGTCACGCTTCGTAGGATTGTCGGCGCGGAACGAACTTCGCGCTAACGCATTCTGAACTCCGACTCTATAAGACAGCCAATCAGGGATCAGGATGTGGGGGATGAGTATGGCAGATCGCGGTGGTCTGAAACTCCTCGGCTTTATCTTTGCCAGCGTGACGCTCGCGGTGATGCTCGCGACGGGAATGGTCGTGAAGGGCTACGCGGACGGATCGTATTCGCTCGAGACGTCAGCGACGATCAACGAGTGACGGTTTAACTACTCGTTAACCAGAACGGACCACGCGGTCCTGTTCGTAGAGGCGATCTAGCGGCTCCAGATGAGCACCATGATCGCCATCGCCACCACCAGCAAACCGACGAAACTGACCATGATGGTCCCGATCCGCTGAGGCTTGGGCCGCAGAGGAATCGGATCGGTGTTGTGCGGCCGGATCGTTTCCATGAGAGCGACATCCCCCTGACGCAACCTGCCCGCCACGAGAGCGGCGGAAGTTGGTCGCGGGAGGGCCGGAGCGCGTTCAAGGACGCGGCGCTGCAAAGACGAAAACCGCCGCGCGATGCCTCGCACGGCGGTCCTCTTCAAGATCCGGCAAGAACGTTCAGCTGCTGCGCAGGCCGTCGGCGGCGCGCTTCCACTGCGTGACGTTCTCGGCGATCGCCCGGGTCGACTTCATCGCCGCCTGGCTGAGCTGCGCATAGCTCGCGATCTCGCGCTGCACCCGCTGGCCCTCGGCATGCAGCAGTTCGCGCAGGCTCTCGAGCTCTCCGATCAGGTTCTCGATCTCCGACAGCGAGGTGCCGGCGACGCGCTGGATCAGCGTGGTGACGCTGTTCACTGCTGCATCGGCATCGATCGAGGCCTCGGCCGTGGCGGCCGCATTGGGGCGGCGCAGATAGGCGATATCGTTACGGACGAAATCACGAATGCCGGCCTCGACTTCGGAGACCGCGGCCAGATCCGTATCCAGCTCGGCTTCAGTTCCATCGATCTTGTCCGGACGAATGACATTCATCGGCTAATTCCTCATTTCGCGTTCAAGCGAGCGCGGTGTCCCCGCACGACGAACTTCTCAAAGCCTATCAGTGCGGCCAAATTGGGCCGCACCGCGGCGAAGCTGCGGCGAACGTTCGATCATTCGTGGCGGGCTGCCGCAATGGTGAACGTCACCAGCTCCGCTTGAAGCCGGCCGAGATGCTCTTGCTGGTGCCGCCCTGCGCGGTCTCGCTGACTGAGCCGGAGATGCTGAGACCATCCGACAGCTTCTGCTCCGCGCCGACCTTGCGCAGCCATTTGTCGTCGCTCGACGACAGGGTCTGGCCGGCGGTGACGCTGGTGCCGGTGTCGCCGATCGAGAGCTTGGCGGACTGCTCGGTGTCGAAGCTGCGGCTGGTGGTCTTCGGCGCCGCGCCGGGAATCGGCACCATGCCCTGCTGGGTGACGTTGTAGCCGTTCTGCAGGGTCAGATTGTAGTGATCGATCGGCACCGCCTTGGTGATGGTGGTGCCGAGCCGGCTGTGATCGGATCCGGGATCGACGCGGGCCTCGATGGCGGTCTTGTCCCAGATCGAGCCGGCCCCCGGCGCGGTGACGGCCGCCCAGGCCGAGCCGCCGGATTCCGGAGCATTGCCGCCGTTCTCGGCCTTCTCCGCCAGCAATTCCGACATCGTGGTCGGCTGCCGCGCGACCGTCATGTCGGCGCCGACGCGGGCGTCCCAGAACGGCGATACCGACTGCTTGACCGACACGCCCGAGGCGAGGCTGCCCTTGTTCTGGTTCGACCAGTCGAGCGCGGCGGCCTTCTCTGCGGCGGCCTTGCGCTTCGCCGCCGCGGCGGCTTCGGGACGGTCGAGGAAGGTGGTGTCGTCGATCGCGAGCTGGCTCCAGTCGAGCTTCTCGACGTCGATGTCCTTCATCGGGTCGGCCGCTGCCTGGTCCTCGGACTTGTCCTCGTCCTCCGGCTCCGGCGCGATCTGCTGCCAGGGTGTGATCTGCAGCGGCTGCGGCGCCTGCATCAGCGTCTGGGCCGGCGCGGCGGACGCAAGAAGGCCGAAGCCGGCCGTGAAAACCGCCAGCGCGCAACCATACGATGTCATGAGAGCAACCCCCGCCGCCCGAACCTGTGTGCCGGAATATGGTGGAATCTTGGCGCAAAATTATGGCTGCGCCAGTCACGATCTGTTGGGTTGCCGGTGAGTGTGACCACAATCCAACACGCCGGCGGGCTCAGGCGAAGCTGCCGATGCGCGGCAGGTCGATGGGGCGGCCGAGCGTCTGCTCGACCAGATCGAACGTATCGATCAGGATCCGCAGCCGCGCGAGCTTGCCGGCGCGGAATTGCATGAATTGCGCGAGCCGCGCCGTGATCGGCTTGTCGGAATCCTGCGCCGTCATCGCGCAGCGGACCATGGTCGCCGCGCTGGTCTCGTCCAGCATCAAGGTCTCGCGCTCCAGCCGGCGGATGCTCACATTGTCCGCGATCTGCCTGACGGCGTCGAGCACGGCGGCGCGGCCGTGCCGCGCGCCGAGGAAGGGAAACATGTCGATCGGGCCGTAGATGGCCCAGTCGATGTCGTCATCGAGAAGCTCGGCGAAATCGTCGAAACGGCGGTCGTTGATCGCGCCATGCAATGCGCGCGACAGACGCCAGAGGCTGTGCTCCGTCATCGGCTCGGGATCCTGAACTGGCTTGCAAGGAGGCGCGCCGGCCTCAAGGCGACGTCGCAACGGACGTCGCGCCGGGGCGCCGAATCTATCTCTCTTGAGCCTCACATAAATCAACCACCTGCGCGCGCAACGGCTGTTTTTGCATTGCACAAATGCGCGCGACCGCCGGTCGCCGCGCCCTAACGCCCTTCATGCTGCATGCGCTGCTGCGCGATCGCGACCTCGTGGTCGCGGAAGGCGGCCATGCCGAACAGGGTGGCGCCGGCGAGGCCGCCGATCAGGGCGCCGAGCGGCATGAAGGTGAAGAACACCAGCATGCCCGCATAGCCTTCGAATTCGCTGGTGTTGAACAGCTCGATCCAGGCCAGTCCAAGCCCTACTCCGATCGTCGCGCCGCCGACGACGCCCATCACCAGTCCGGCCATCGCCAGGAATGCTATTCTCATGTCACCGATGCCCCGTATACCACCGCTCATGGGGTGCGGAGCCCGGGCCACAGGTTCAAGGCGACGAGGCCGCCGGTGGTGACGTTTGCGTGATCGGCTGGTCCAGGCCCTGGTCCGCCACGGCCGTGCCGGCCTCAGGGCCGGGCGGCGCCCGCGATCAGCAGCCGGCTGAGATCGCATTCCAGCACCTGCTGCACCAGGTCGTAGGTGTCCATGATCTCGCGGATGCGGGCGATGCGGCCGTCGCGCAGCGTGTAGAAGGCGGCGAGGTCGTATTGCACGATGCGGTCGTTGTCGCGCTTGCGCAGGAAGATGCGCAGATCCACGGCGACCTGGTCGCCTTCGCAGATCATGGTCTTGATCTCGTGCCGGACCTCGGCATAGCGGCTGCGCGCCGTCTCCCACATCTGCCGCACCTCGGCCTTGCCCCGGCGGCCGCCGAGATGGGGGAAGATGTCGATCGGCGCCGAGGCGAAGTGCTCGAGGTCGTCGGTGCAATGCGCCAGCACGTTGTCGAAATCGCCGGCGGCATGGGCCTCGAGCAGCTTGCGCACGCGCTGCTTGTTGATGTGCTCGATCATCCTGTCTCCACTGACGGGAATGTCCGCGTCGGCGATCTCGTTCTGGAGATGCCGGCGGACGGCCGTCAACCACCTGTGTGACCGTCGGCCGGCTCAATGCGCCGGTACGGTGAACGGAAGCTTGGCGAGTGATCGCGTCACGATCATGTCTCAGCCCACTCTCGGCTCATCTCTCAGCTCATTTCTCAGCTCTTGGGTCATCACCGCGCGCGATAAGGTTCGCGCAATGCGTCATGCCGGTTGCGAGGCGGGAACCGCCCCGCCGCGTCGCCGTTACCTCGCACCATTCTTGCGGAGCTCGATCATGACGATGTCGATCACGAAGACCATGCTGGCCGCCTCCGTCGCAGCGCTGGCGCTGCTGTCGACGCAGGCCGCCGAGGCCAAGGGGTGCATCAAGGGCGCCATCGTCGGCGGCGTGGCCGGCCACTATGCCGGTCATCACGGCGTGCTCGGCGCCGCCGCCGGCTGCCTCTATGGCCGTCACCGCGCCAAGGAGCAGGAGCGTCAGCAGCAGCAGGGCCAGGTGAACGGGCAGGGCCGGACCTAATCGATGCCGCGCGTCGACCGTCCTCGGCGTGCCCTCATCCCAGCCGGCGGCGATGGCCTCGCGTGACGGGGCTCACGGTCCTCCTCCGGCGTGCCGGTTAGACGGGAGCGGTCTGGTCCTCGCCGAGGACCGCCGCAACCGGATGTCCGGGCCATGCTCACCGTCGCCTCTCCCAGCACCTCCGCGCCGAAGGCGCCGCTGCTCAACCTCTTCGAAGGCATGGCGCTGACCGCGCTGTTCCAGGCCATTCCAACCTATGCCGGCGCCGCGCTGATCCTCAAGCTGGCGCACAGCACGGCGCTGCGGCCCGGCATCATCGGCTTCGTCGCGAGCGCGACCATCATCCACGTGCTGATGACTTCCGCTGCGGGGCCGCGCTTTCAGCGCGTGCTCAAGCAGGCCTACGCGGCTGATTTCTACGACGCGACGCTGGGCCTCGCCGACAAGGTGCTGCGCTGGCGCACGCAGCCCGAGGCATCGCTGCAGCTCCTGGGCTCGACCGTGATGCTGGCGCTGCTGTCGGTCGCGGTGCTGGCGATGGGATGAGCCGGCATCGCCTCCTCACGATGGATGGGCGCGGCGCTGTCGCTCGTCGCAGCTTGCCTAGGACGACGGCGGAGGGGAGAACTCATTTACGATTCAAACAGCCGAAGAGAGTCCGGGACATGACGGCGCGGTCTCGCGGCATGGGATGCCCGAGTGATGCGATCCGCGTGGCCCTCGTGAGTGCAGAGGGCGCAGGGAATGCCGGGTGAAGGCCTCACCCATGGCCCGCCTGCGAAAAAAATGCAGGCGGCAGGTACCACAGGCAAAGCCGATTCAACCGGCATTCCCTGCGCGACGGTCTTCACGCTTATACGCAGTCTCCCTGGTGCGCCGGGCTTGTTGGCCACCATCCCCAGCGCCATGCGCTCGCATTGCGCCGGGTTGATACCAGCGTCGGGGTATCAGGACGCTGCGACTTCACGTCCGCAAGCGATCGTTCGTCGGCACCCTCGTCGAAGAGAATGCTGCGATCTCTCGCGGCCATCGCATCCCCGCCTCGCGTGTCGTGACGATCGCGCGCTACGCCCCTCTGCGGTGAGGCGGGATGCGAGGAGATAATCATGATTTCTGATAATTCGCAAGAAGTTTATTTTTTCCGGAATATGCGCGCTTCATCTCTCGCGTTGTCTGGCGGGCCGTCTGATGGATTTCGTGAAGGGCACCCCTAATTTGGGTCCGACGCCGCGAGAAATTCTTCCGCTTTGGCTCGGCTCGAGAACCGCCCGAGCTCTTCATAGGACGGCTCGTCCTCGGCGTCATCAGCCGATCGCAGGACGACAAAGCAATCCTCATTTCTCAAAATCAGCTCTGTCAGGTCCTCGCTCCGGGACGGAGACATGTCGCGGGCGCCGCAATGAGGACACTCGTCGTCGCACATGCACGACCATTCATCGGTCCAGGCCTGCGCGCAACGTTCACAGCGATAGAAGTTCAAGAACCAGGCCATTGCCGGACCTCATGTCTTCAAACGATAGCGGCCGCGCGCTACGAACTCCAGGAATCCCTGATCGCGCAGGACCTGGAGCTGCTGGCGGATTTTTGGCCGGACGTTCTGGTTGCCGGGATAGAGCAGGCTGAGATGGCGGTCGAAAGCGTAGACATCATCGAGCGTGAATTCCGGCTTGCCGAGCGACTCGACGCATTTCAGCACCTCGATCAGCCATCCGCGCGCATCCAGGGATTCCTTGCGGAGGAAGAGCGTCCGGCTCCATTCCTGCAGCACTAGCTCCTTGGCGCGGACGACGCCATTCTGCACGATGTGAATCTTGCCCGACTCGGGAACGCGATCGAGAAGAATGTTCGAGCCGACCCACCCCGCGCGCCGCGCGGTCGCCGCGAGCGGCTTGCGCTGCTCGATGATATCGCGGACGAAGAAATGCTTCGGCACGACGAAGAGGTTGATGACCGACCGGGTGTCACGGTCATAGTTCATCAGCAGGAGATTGGGATTGTTGCTGGCGGCCAGCCGCTCGCACTTCGTCCCATAGGCGCCGTCGGCGACCTTGGCGCCGAATGCCTTCTTCTGGCTCTTCAGCTCGAATTCTTCGCTGCAGGCTTTACAGAGAAAATCCGCCAGCGGGCTGTTGTTTGGAAACTGCGTCATGTTCGACTGGCCGCAGTTCGGACAATAGGCTTGCGCGCCAACCCACGCCTCGGTCCACGCCCGCGCCTTCTGCGTGCCGCTGGTGTAGGCGGTCTGGGATTCTTCGAAGCCGAGTTTCATGTGAGCAGAGTAGCTCAACATCATATGTATTCCAGTCGAGATCGCGGGACCGGAGGTCATTGCGAGCGAAGCGGCGAAGCGAAGCAATCCAGATCAGGCCAAGTGCATGGACTGGATTGCTTCGTCGTTGTCGCTCCTCGCAATGAGGCGGCGAGAAGGTTTACACCTCACCGCTTCTTCCACCCGCCGCGCTTTCCCGGCGCGCCACCGGTCGAGCGCGGAGCCGGGCCGAATTCGGGGCCGGACTCGCGGGAGTTGGTGGGCTGGATGATCTTGCTGCTGCTGCCGAATGGCTTTGGCGGCAGCTTGGCGTTGGGGCGGTAGGGCAGGGATTCCGGGCCGTGCATCTCGTCGAGATGCGGCTTGTGGACTTTGGAGCCGGTGCTTGGGCCGCCGCTGATGATGTCGTCGAGGGACGGCGCGAGCGGGTCGCGGGGCTTCACCCCACCCCGGCCGCCTTTGGCGGCCGACCCTCCCCCTCCAGGGGAGGGTGAAGAGGAGCCGCCAGCGCGTGCCGCAGCGCCACGGCCCTTCATCGCCGTGGTCGGGAGATTGGCGGCGTCGCCGTATTTCTTGGCGCCGGCGTAGCTGCCCGCCTTGCTCTGCACGGTGCGCTGCTTGGCGGTGGGGTCGTCGACGACGGCGAGCTCGGTGGCGCGGAGGCGCTTGACCTCGTCGCGGAGGCGGGCGGCTTCCTCGAAGTTCAAATCGGCGGCGGCTTCGCGCATCCGGGTTTCGAGATCGGCCAGCACCGCCTCGAAATTGTGGCCGATCGAGATGACGTCGTCGGTGGTGGTGCCGCCGCCGGTCTCGATCAGCACGTGGTCGCGCTCGTAGACCGAGTTGAGGATGTCGCCGATCGACTTCTTGACGCTCTCCGGCGTGATGCCATGGGCCGTGTTGTACTCCACCTGCTTCTCGCGGCGGCGGTTGGTCTCGGCGATGGCGCGCTCCATCGAGCCGGTCATCTGATCGGCGTAGAGGATCACCTTGCCGTCGACGTTGCGCGCGGCGCGGCCGATGGTCTGGATCAGCGACGTCTCGCTGCGCAGAAAACCTTCCTTGTCGGCGTCGAGGATCGCGACCAGCGCGCATTCGGGAATGTCGAGGCCCTCGCGCAGCAGGTTGATGCCGACCAGCGCGTCGAACGCGCCGAGGCGCAAGTCACGGATGATCTCGATGCGCTCGATGGTGTCGATGTCCGAATGCATGTAGCGGACGCGGATGCCCTGCTCGTGCAGATATTCGGTGAGGTCCTCGGCCATGCGCTTGGTCAGCACCGTGATCAGCGAGCGGTAGCCGGCCTGCGCGGTGGCGCGGACCTCGCCGAGCAGATCGTCGACCTGGGTGCGCGCGGGGCGGATGTCGACGGGGGGATCAATCAGTCCGGTCGGGCGGATGACCTGCTCGACGAACACGCCGCCGGCCTCGTTCAGCTCCCAGCCGCCGGGGGTCGCCGACACCGCCACGGTCTGCGGCCGCATCATGTCCCATTCCTCGAAGCGCAGCGGGCGGTTGTCCATGCAGGACGGCAGGCGGAAGCCGTATTCGGCCAGGGTCGCCTTGCGGCGGAAGTCGCCGCGGAACATGCCGCCGATCTGCGGGACCGTGACGTGGCTCTCGTCGGCGAACACCAGCGCATTGTCGGGGACGTATTCGAACAAGGTCGGCGGCGGCTCGCCGGGCAGCCGGCCGGTGAGATAGCGTGAGTAGTTCTCGATGCCGGCGCAACTGCCGGTCGCCTCCATCATCTCCAGATCGAAGGTGGTGCGCTGCTCCAGCCGCTGCGCCTCGAGCAGGCGGCCCTGCGCATGCAGCTGGTCGAGCCGCATCTTCAACTCGGATTTGATCGACTTCATCGCCTGCACCAAAGTCGGGCGCGGCGTTACATAGTGCGAATTGGCGTAGACCTTGATGAACTCCAGTTCGTCCTGCTTGTGGCCGGTGAGCGGATCGAACTCCTCGATGTTCTCCACGGTGTCGCCGAACAGGTTCACGCGCCAGGCGCGGTCCTCATAGTGCGCCGGGAAGATGTCGATGACGTCGCCCCGCACGCGAAAGGTGCCGCGGGTGAAATCGTGCTGGGTGCGCTTGTATTGCAAAGCGACGAGGTCGGCGATGAGCTGGCGCTGGTCGATGCGCTCGCCCTTCTTCAGCGCGAAGGTCATCGCGGTGTAGGTCTCGACCGAGCCGATACCGTAGATGCACGACACCGAGGCGACGATGATGACGTCGTCGCGCTCGAGCAGGGCGCGCGTCGCGGCGTGGCGCATCCGGTCGATCTGCTCGTTGATCGAGGAATCCTTCTCGATGTAGGTGTCGGTGCGCGGGACGTAGGCCTCGGGCTGGTAGTAGTCGTAATAGGAGACGAAATACTCGACCGCGTTGTCGGGGAAGAAGCTCTTGAACTCGCCATAGAGCTGCGCGGCGAGCGTCTTGTTCGGCGCCAGGATGATGGCCGGGCGCTGCGTCGCCTCGATCACCTTCGCCATGGTGTAGGTCTTGCCGGAGCCGGTGACGCCGAGCAGCACCTGGGTGCGGTCGTTGCGCGCGATGCCCTCGACCAGCTCCTTGATCGCCTGCGGCTGGTCGCCCTTCGGCTCATAGGCCGACTTGATCTCGAAGCGGACGCCGCCTTCCGACTTCTCGGGGCGCGGCGGCCGGTGCGGCGTCCACACTTTGACCGAGCCGTCGTCCTTGCGGAACTCGGGACGGCCCTCGCGGATCAGCGACTCCAGCGCTTCCGCCGTGGCCTTGACGCCGAGCGCCTCCATCTTGTTGCGCGGCGGCCGGGCGAGCGCCTCCTCGTCGTCCTCGGCGGTGGGCAGGCCGAGCTGCCGCGCCAGTTCCGGATCGAGCGTCGGGATGGTGGCGGCGGTGCCGTAATTGGCTTGCGGCGCTTCGGCGAGTCCGGAGGCTGAGGCGGCGTCATCCGCCCCGAGGGGGTGATGCTGCGGAGGGAGGCCCCCACCCTGGCCCTCCCCCGCACGCGGGGGAGGGGACGCTAGCGGCGCAGTCTCGGCATCATCGCTGGCGCCGGCACGCGGCGCCTGCCGCCTGGAGCCCTCCCCCGCGTGCGGGGGAGGGTTGGGTGGGGGCGGGCCATGCGACGGATCGTTGTTTGACGATGAACGTCCACCCACCGGCTGCGGATTCGGCCGCAGCGGCATGGACCGCGCCGAGGCATCGCCCGTCGCAACCTCAGCGCTCTTGCCGCGCGTCGACGCCCGCGCGCGGTGCGCGGCGGCCTCGCCGCCGCTGCGGCGGTCCCAGGAATTGTCCGGCGGCGGCTTCAGTCCCGTTGAGGAACCGATGCCGCTCTCGCCGCGGTTGATGGCGGGATTGAGCAGCTCGGCGAGCGCGGGCGCGATCGGCTGCACGTCGGGCCGGTGCGCTTTCGATTTCGGGGTTCGGCCTGGCTTCTTGGGAGTGTCGGGGGTCTTCGCCATGGCCCGAATATGGGACGGATGGCGCCGAGTTGAAAGAGTGATCGGGCGCCGCGCACCAGCCTTGCTGACAGCATGGTGGCAGCAGCAGGCATCGAGACGCACTGCTCCCGAAAGGCCACACGAGATCAGCGGGCGACTCGCGAGCCATGGCGCGCACGATGGCGTTGCCGCGACGCCACGCTGCCGTTCAATGCCGCGTCGGCTGCTCGACGATGTCGAGATGCACGCCGTGGCAGGCGACGCATTGCAGGGCCCAGTACTCGGAACCGCCGCGGCCGTTGATGACGCTCAGGACGCTCAGCTCCGCATCGCAGTCCGGGCATCGCGTACGCACCGAAAAAGCGAGGTGTTTGACGGCAGGCTCAGCCATGAATTGCAGTCCGCATTACGAATACACTCGGCATTTCGAATTGGCGTTTGATGTTGGCTTGGAACCGTCTGGCCGCGCGAGGGGACTCTCGGGGACTTCACTCTCGGAGATTGTTCCACGTCGCGCTATCCGTCTTTTCCCGGGGGTCGGTCGATATCCTCCGTCGCGTGCTTCAAAGTGCTGCGATTCGGTCTGCAGTTGTCAGCGCCACCGCTTGCGAAAGCGGTCGATATGGCTTTTCGCGTCGGCAATCGCCATGTCCGCATCGGACCAGGCGAAGCCGACTTCGAGCGAGGGGAACGAAACGCCATTGATCACCACCGGGGTCATGTCCGCGCGGCGGATCCGCGCGTGCCACAAGCCGCGTCCTGCTTCGAACGGCTCGATGGCGAAGTCCTCGTACAAATACGTCATTGCGCAGTCCTGGATGTCCCGAATGGCAACGACAGCATGAATTGGTCCGGGCATTTGTGAACGGGTTCACACGTCAGCGTCTTTTTTGATGGCGTCCCTGCGCTGGGAATTCCGGGTCGCGGGCTGTGACGCCGCGCGCATGATCCAGCGTCGGAACGCGGCGAAATCACGTTGGCCGGCCTGGAAATGGCGGTAGACAAGATACCAGCGCTCGCCTTTTGGGACGGTCAATGCAAACGGTGCAACCAGGCGTCCCGCCGCGAGGTCGTCGTCGATATAGGGACGGATGCCCATGGCGACGCCGAGCCCGTCGATCGCGGCCTGCAGCGCATGTCCATAGTACTGGAACTCGGTGCCGCGCGCGCTGACGCGCGTGACGCCCGCGGCCTTCAGCCACAACGCCCAGTCCTCGGCGGCATGCGACACCCGCAGCAGGCTCGAGCCCTTGAGATCGGCAGGCTTCTTCAAGGTCGCGGCGAGCCGCGGCGTGCACACCGGCACGAGATCCGCGGCGAACAGCGGCTCGGCGACGAGGCCCGGCCAGGCGCCGTGGCCGAGCTTGATGCCGCAGCTCCAATCGTCGCCGAACGGCACCGCCGCCCCGCCGGTGGTGATGCGGACCTCGATGTCCGGCTGCTCGGTGCTGAAATCGGCCAGACGCGGGATCAGCCATTTCATCGCGAACGTCGGCCCGACGCCGAGCGTCAGCACCCGCATCGATGACGGCGCCATGATCTGCGCGGTCAGGCTCGACAGCGCGTCGAAGATCGGCGTCAGCCCGCTCTGATAGGCGCGGCCGGCGGCGGTGAGCGCCAGGCGGTTGGCCTTGCGCTCGAACAGCACGACGCCCAGCCGCTGCTCGAGCAGATTGACCATGCGGCTGATCGCGGCCGCGGAGACGTTGAGCTCGCTGCCTGCCGCGGCGAAGCTGCCGGTGCGCGCCGCCGCCTCGAACGCCTTGATGCCGTTGAGGAACAGCAGCCGTCTCATCGCGCCCTCAGGAAAACTGATGGAGGGCAAGATAACTCGGTTTGTGCGGATATCGCCAGTGCGACAAATTGCATGGCGAGGAGATCAGCCATGACACCCGCCCTGATTGCAGCGCTCGGATTGCTGATGGTGGCGACGGCGTTCCTGTCGGGCCTGTTCGGCATGGCCGGCGGGCTGATCCTGATCGGCGTGCTGCTGGCGATCATGCCGCTGCCGGCGGCGATGGTGCTGCACGCGGCGACGCAGATGGCGTCCAATGGCTGGCGTGCGGTGCTGTGGCGCCGGCACATCCGCTGGCGGCCGGTCGCGGTGTATCTCGTCGGCTGCGCGCTGGCGCTCGGCCTGTGGGCGCTGGTGCGCTACGTGCCGGACAAGCCGGCGGCGCTCCTGCTGCTCGGCGTCACCCCGTTCATGGCGCGGCTGATGCCGGCCGGCCTCAAGCCCGATCCGGACAGCGTCTGGCAGGGCGCGATCTACGGCACGATCTGCATGGGGCTGATGCTGATGACCGGCGTGTCGGGGCCGCTGCTCGACACGTTCTTTCTCGGCGCGCGGTTCGACCGCCGCGCGATCGTCGCCACCAAGGCGACGTGTCAGGTCGCGAGCCACCTCACCAAGCTGATCTATTTCGGCGGCATCATCGACCAGGCCGCGGGCCTCGATCCGGTGCTCGCGCTCGTCGCCGTCGGCGCGTCGATGCTCGGCACGAGCCTGGCGCGGCGGCTGCTCGAGGCGATGAGCGAGCAGCAGTTCCGCACCTGGGCCAACCGCATCATCACGGCGGTGGCGAGCTACTACATCCTCTATGGCGGCTGGCTGCTGCTGGCCGCGCAGAGCTCGGCGGCGGCAGAGTGAGGCGAGCATGGCCGTATCGGCAGACCCCCTGGTGCTGGACTTCGTCGAATGGGTCGCGCGCGCGCCGCGCAGCCATGCCGAAGTGGTCGCGACCTGGCGAACGAGCTGCCCGCGGCTGACGGTGTGGGAGGACGCCGCCGATCTGGGCTATGTCACGCGCGAGGCGATCGCGGGCGCCGGCCTCTTCATCATCGTCACCGATGACGGTGCGCGGCTGCTGCGCGACAACGGCCGCGTCGTGCGCTAGAACGGTCCGGATTTGGAGGAAGGACCGGGAATGGCCGTGAAACTGTATGAACTCGTCGGGACCGATGCGAGCCGACCGTTCAGTCCCTATTGCTGGCGCACGCGGATGGCGCTGGCGCACAAGGGGCTGAGCGCTGATACGATTCCGTGGCGCTTCACCGAGAAGAGCGCGATCGCGCCGCATGGATCGGAGAAGGTGCCGGTCATGCTCGACGGCGACCGCGCGGTCGCCGATTCCTGGGCGATCGCCAACTACCTCGAGGACACCTATCCGGACCGGCCCTCGCTGTTCGGCGGCGCCGGCGGCCGCGCGATGGCGCGCTTCCTCAATGCCTGGGGCGATATCGCCATCGTCGGCGGCATCTTTCCGCTGATCATCGCCGACATTCCGAAGAACCTCGCCGCCGAGGATGCCGACTATTTCCGCAAATCGCGCGAGGCGCGGTTCGGCAAGAGCCTCGAAGAGGTCATGGCCTCGCGCGACCAGGCGGTCATCGGCTTCCGCAGGTCGCTGGAGCCGCTGCGGCAAACCCTGAAGACGCAGGCCTTCATCGGCGGCGATACGCCTGACTATGCCGACTACATCGTGTTCGGCGGGTTCCAATGGGCGCGCGTGGTGAGCCCGTTCCGGCTGCTCGAGGAGAGCGACAGCGTCCATGCCTGGCGCGAGCGGCTGCTCGATGCATTCGATGGGCTGGCGCGCAAGTCGCCGGGCCATCCGGTCTAGCAACGCGGCGGCCGGCGCTCGCGCCAGGCCGCCAGCCCATCGGTGAGATCGCGGCTGCCGACCAGGCTCGCGAACTGTTCGCTCTCGACCTGTAGCCCTTCGCCGATCGCCATGTTGAGCCCGCGCGTCGCGGCGGTGATGATGCCGGCGACGGTGTCCGGCCCGTGGCGGATGATGCGCTGTGCCAGCGCGCGCGCCGCCGGCAACAGCTCGTCGTGCGGCACGACGGCGTTGACGAGGCCGATCTCCAGCGCGCGCTGTGCCGGGAAAGAATCGCCGGTCAGCAGCAGCTCGAGTCCGCGCTTGCGGCCGACCAGCCGCGGCAGCCGCTGCGTGCCGCCGAAGGTCGGCGGCATGCCGAGCCTGATCTCGGGCTTGGCGAAGCTGGCGCGCTCGCTGGCGACCGCAAGATGCACGGCCTCGGTGATCTCGCAGCCGCCGCCGAAGGCGAGCCCGTTGACGGCGGCGATGACCGGCTTGCGGAACGCCTCCAGCCGCGCCGTCATCGCCTGGCCACGCCGGACGAAGTCGCGCAGCGCGGCAGCGCGCCCCTGGCGGACGCTTGCGGTGAATTCGTCTATGTCGGCGCCGGCCGAGAAGGCGCGTTGTCCCGCACCGGTGAGGATCACGGCCCTGACGCCGGCATCGGTCTCGATGCGGTCGAGCGCGGCCATCAATCGATCGATCAGCGCGTAGCTGAGCGCGTTCAGCCGCTGCGGCCGGTTCAGCGTGATCACGGCGATGCGGTCGGAGATGTCGAGCAGGATGAGGTCGGTCATGGTGTCTCGCAGGCTGGCGGTTGGAGCAGGCGAAGACTAGGCGCCGCGGCAGCCGAGGTATATTCACTGGTCAGTATACATTGACCGAGCGCCGCCATGCCCCGTTCCTCCGATCCCACGCCCGCCCGCATCGTCGCCGCCGCGAGCAGGCTGTTCTATGCCGAGGGCATCCGCGCCGTCAGCGTCGACGCGGTGGCAGAGAAGGCGGGGGTTACCAAGAAGACGCTGTACTATCATTTCCGCAGCAAGGACGATCTGGTCGCGGCCTATCTCGCCGCGCGCGACCAGCCGAACCTGACGCTGTTCAAGCGCTGGTTCGACGAGACCGAGGGCGGGCTGCCCGACAAGATCGCCGGGATCTTCAACCAGCTCGCGCGCGCCGCGCGACATCCGAAATGGCGCGGCTGCGGCTTCCTGCGCACCACCGCAGAGCTCGCCAATCTGCCCGGCCATCCCGCGATCAGGATCGGCGCCGCCCACAAGAAGAAGTTCGAGGCCTGGCTGCAGGCGATCTTCGAGGAGCAGGGAATTGCCGAAGCCGGCGGGCTCGCGCGGCAGATGCTGCTGCTGCTCGACGGCGCCTTCGCGGTCGTGCTGCTGCATCGGGACGCCAGCTACATGGAAACCGCGGGCGCGGCGGCACGGACGCTGGTCGCGGCGGCGCTGCCAAAGGGGAGGCGATACGCTCCCCGCAGCACTGTCAGCCGGCGCAGCCGTGTCCCCTGACCTGCTCGCCGCGAACGATCGTTGCGACCATCCGGCTCGCCATGCCGTCGAAATCGGATGGCTTGATGTAGCCGGCGGCGTAGGCTTCCTGGGTGAGCCGTTCGATCCTTCGATCCTCGGCGGTGGTCCATACGCCCGCGATATAGGCGGCGCCGGCCGGACCATAGGTCTCGGGATAGCGCTCGTTCTGGTTCTGCCGGTGATAGTAGTAGTGGTTGAGGCCGCTGATGAAGCTGTCGCGCTTGGCGCCGCAGCGGTCGCTCCAGGCGAGGTCGAGCGACTTCAGCGCGTCTTCGCGCTGCGAACGCCGGGCGTCCTCGGTGTATTTCTCGTGGTCCTGAAACTCCGCGCCGGTGACCGGCGGAAACGCCGCCGCGGTCGGCGCTTCGGTCAGGAACAGGCGTCCGCCAACCTGCCAGACGACGATGGCCGCAATGATGAAGATCAGCCGGTTCATGGCAGCGCTCGTTTGCTATCGCCGGTCCCGTTGCGCCTGCCGCGTCCGGCACACCGCCGACTCGTCGGACCAGAAGGCGGGTCCGGCGAATTGCGGGACCTCCTCGCGCACATCGGCCGGAAAGTCCGCCTTGGTGATTCCCTTCTCCTCGAAGGCTTCGAACAACGCCTCCTTCACGCGCTGATCGAGCGGCGTGCCGACGCTGTCGGCCGCCTCCTGGAGCGATTTGTCGGTGCAGATCTTTGCGCCCCAGAACTGCCGCTTGCAATCCAGCTTGGCAACATAGGCGCGGGTGTAGGCCGTCAGTGCGTCCACCAGGTTCTGCTTCATGGTCTTGTCGCACGGCGACAGCTTGTAGGCCGTGGCGGCCTGCAACGCGTCCATCCGCAACGCGTCGAGCTTGGGATTCTTGTCGCTCTGCGAGGTGTGCTGCGCGAGCCACGCCTTGCGGTCGAACTCCTTTGCCTCCGGGCCGTCGAAGGTCATGTCGACCGTCGGGGATAGGGGAGCCACGACAGCCACGACCCCCGGCGCCGGCGCAGCAAGGTTTGAGACCGTTTCAATCGAAGCTGTCCGCATCATGCCCCGCCACGGTCCATCCGGAAGCGGAAATCCCCTGACCGCCCAACTCACACCTGCGAACGCAGCCAAAAATGCCGCACCCGCGGCGCCAATGAATCGCAACATGAAATGAGCCCATCCGCCAACGCCCAGCAAAGTAGTGCGTGCGGGTTAATGCATCCGATAGGACTGCGGACGGCGCGCAACGACGTGAACCTATCGTGACCGTGTTCGGCCGCGTTTGAAGAAAATGGCTCATGAGAAGGCTGCACGGCGATTCACGGCCTGCCGAGGTGACGTCACGTCCTGACGGGCAACACCGAACGGCGCGCGAGCAGCGCGATGGCGGCATCGAGATCCGGCAGCACGGCCGCCGCATTCGCCCGCGAATGATCGTTCGGCGGCACGATGTCCGGCACCATCAGGGTGATCGCGCCGGCGGCGTGCGCCGAGGCGACGCCGGGATTGGAATCCTCGATCGCGACGCAGGCCGGCGCGTGCGTCCGCAGCCGTTCCGCGGCGAGCAGATAGAGGTCCGGATGCGGTTTGGCGCGGGCCACGTCGTCGCGTGTCAGGACCGCATCGAAGCGGTGATCGATGCGGGCGAGGCGGAGATGCTCCGCGGCCGTGCGGCGCGAGGACGAGGTGACGACCGCCTTGGGCAGGCCGACCGCGTCGATCGCATCGAGCAGCGCGATGACGCCGGGCTTCAGCGGCATGCCCGCCTGCAGGATCTCGACCGTCTTGGCCGCGAACAGGCGGTTGACTTCGGCCAGCGGAAAATCGTCGCCGAAATGGTCGCGCAGGGTCTGCTCGTTGTCGGGTCCGGGAATGCCGATCATCGCATGGCAGAGCTCGACGACGCCGTCGCTGTAGCCGAGCGCATTCAGCGCCGCGATCGCAGCTTCGAGATAGACCTTCTCGGTGTCGAGCAGCGTGCCATCCATGTCGAGCAGGACGGCTTCGACGTGCCAGCGCGTCACGAGCCCGGCTCCGGTTTGCCGGCCAGTCTCTTGAGGCAGTTGGCGCACAGGCAGTCCTTGAAATTGCTTTGTCCGGTCTTGGGCAGCGGCAGGCGCACGGTCTCGTCGAAGCACCAGCAGGAGCCGCCCGGATCGCAGCTGAACGCCGTGCCGCACGACTCGCAGATGAGTTGCCGCGCGGTCATGTCCGCTAAACGATTTGTCACCTTCGGAACCACGTCCGACCAGCCCCTTTTCATGTCCGGTTCATCTGCTGGGGCAAGTATAGTGCGTGACAATCTGCCGCGCCATCGCAGTCTGCGGTCGCGGCAACACAGCGTTTCGGGAGCTCCCGCGATGACGGGCTCGAGGATGTGGCATGGCGCGTGATGCTCGAGCGGCTCTTGTCGCATTGAATCGCTTCGGCTTCGGCGCGCGTGGCGGTGCCTCGGGCGATCTCGTCAATGCGGCGTCGGACCCGCGCGGCTTCGTCAAGGCCGAGCTCGGCCGTCCCGATGGAGCGCTGCTGGAGGCCCCGGGTCTGCAGCCGACGGCAGCACTCGCCGCTGCCGTCTTCGCCTATCAGGACGAGGTCAAGCGGGCCCGCGAGGCCGCGAAGTCTGAGGCTGCGCCGCAGGACCCGTCCAGCCCCACGCGCGGCCTTTCGACGAACGGCGCGGACAAAGCCATGGCCGCAACGCCCTCGGCGGCCCCAGCGGCCGGTGCCGACTCCGCATCCGCGATGCAGGGAGCGCCGGCAAAGCCCGCGCAAGCCCAGCAGCCGCCCAACGTCGTCCAGAAGACGTTCCGTGCCGAAGCGCTGGCGCGGCTGCAGCGCGCGGTGCTCGCCGATTGCGGCTTCACCGAGCGGCTGGTGGCGTTCTGGTCGAATCATTTCTGCATCTCCGCCGGCAAGGGCGAGTTGGCGCGAATGTGGGCCGGCGCGTTCGAGCGCGAGGCGATCCGGCCGCACGTGCTCGGGCGCTTCGTCGACATGCTGAAGGCGGTCGAGCAGCACCCGGCGATGCTGTTCTTTCTCGACAACCAGGAATCGCTCGGACCGGACTCGCGCGCCGGCCAGAACCGCAAGCGCGGCCTCAACGAGAATCTCGCGCGCGAGATCATGGAGCTGCACACGCTGGGTGTCGGCGGCGGCTACGGCCAGGAGGACGTGACCTCGCTGGCGCGCATCATCACCGGCTGGAGCTTCGCCGGCCGCAACGCCCGCAACGCGGCGCCCGGCAGCTTCGTGTTCAATGCCAATGCGCATCAGCCGGGGCCGCAGACGTTGCTCGGCAAGGTCTATGCGGATGATGGCCTCGCCCAGGGCGAAGCGGCGCTCGCGGACATCGCGCGGCATCCGTCGACCGCGAAGTTCATCGCCGCCAAGCTCGCACGTCATTTCATTGCCGACGATCCGCCGCCCGCGCTCGTCGCGCGACTCGAAGCCGTGTTCAGGAGGAGCGATGGCGACCTCAAGGCGCTGACTTTGGCGCTGGTGGACTCCGACGATGCCTGGTCGGCGCCGCTCACCAAGATCCGCTCGCCCTATGAGTTCCTGGTCGCCGGCGGCCGGCTGCTGGCGCGCGTGCCGGAGGATCCCGGCTTCTATCTCGCTTCCCTGAACACCCTGGGCCAGCCGTTGTGGACGCCCGCGGGACCAAACGGATTCGCTGATACCAATGCGGTGTGGGCCGCGCCGGAAGGCATGAAGCTGCGGCTGGACATCTCGTCGCAGCTCGGCGGCCGACTCGGCAACAATCTCGATCCGCGCGAGCTGCTCGAGCTCGTCGCCGGCGATGCTGCGTCGACCGAGACACGCCGCACCATCGAGCGCGCGGAGTCGCGCCAGCAGGCGCTGGCGCTGCTGCTGATGTCGCCGGAATTCCAGAGGAGATGACGATGGACCGGATCGCGACCTCGCTGTCGACCTCGCGACGCCACTTGCTGCTGGCAGGCGCGTCATTCGCCGCGTGGGGCTATTTGCCGAAATTCGCCCGCGCCGCCGACCAGCGCGATCCGCGGCTGATCGTCGTAATCCTGCGCGGCGCGCTCGATGGTCTCGCCACCGTCGCGCCGGTCGGCGATCCCGACTACGCCGGACTGCATGGCGCGATCGCGCTGACGACGACGGGACCAACTCCGGCGCTGCCGCTCGACTCGTTCTTTGCGCTGCATCCGTCGATGCCGGAATTCGCGCGCATGTATCGTGACAAGCAGGCTGCCGTGGTTCACGCGGTCGCGACACCATATCGCGAGCGCTCGCATTTCGATGGCCAGGACGTGCTCGAAAGCGGCTTCGCCGGTCCCGGCCGCGTGCAATCGGGCTGGCTGAACCGCGCAGTCGAGGCGCTGCCGCGCGGCCCCCGCGTCACGGGCGCGCTCGCGGTCGGTCCGACGGCACCGCTGGTGCTGCGCGGCGCAGCGCCCACCGTCGGCTGGGCGCCGGTAACCTTGCCGCAGGCCGATGACGACACCGCGACGCGGCTGGTCGACCTCTATGCGCATCGCGATCCCGCATTGGCGGCTGCGCTGTCGCAAGGGCTGAAGCTCGAGAAGGTCGCGTTCGGTGACGACATGAAGCCCAAGCCGGGCGGCAACCAGATCGCGGCGATGCGCCAGGTCGCGCGCGGCGCGGCGAAGCTGATCGCGGCGGATGATGGTCCGCGCATCGCGGCGCTGGCCTTCGACGGCTGGGATACGCATGCCAATGAAGGCGGCGCAATCGGCCGGCTGGCGCAGCTGTTGTCGGGTCTCGACGGCGCGCTCGCCGAGTTCGAGAGCGGTCTTGGCCCGCGCTGGCGGGATACGGTCGTGGTGGTCGCAACCGAGTTCGGGCGCACGGCGAAGATCAACGGTACCCAGGGGACCGATCATGGCACCGGGACGATTGCGCTGCTCGCCGGCGGCGCGGTGAAGGGCGGGCGGGTGATCGCCGACTGGCCGACGCTGAAGATGGCGAGCCTCTACCAGGGACGCGATCTTGCGCCGACGACGGATCTGCGCGCGGTGTTCAAGGGCGTACTCGCCGATCATCTCGGCGTCGGCGAGCACGCGCTCGGCGGCGCGGTGTTTCCGGACAGCGCGGCCGTGAAGCCGATCAAGGGGCTCGTGGCCTAGGGCTCGCTTGCGCCCTGTCCTGATCGGGGCTCTGAAGCATTCCACATCGCGGCATCAGCGGCCACCGCCGCTGGCGCATTGCACCGCGAAGTCTGCTACTCCTCGACCTGCGGCATTCACCCCTCAGGAGATCAGCATGTTCATCGCCATGAATCGTTTTCGCGTCGCCAAGGGCTCGGAGGCCGCCTTCGAGCAGGTCTGGCTGTCGCGCGACAGCCATCTCGACAAGGTGCCGGGCTTCGTCGAGTTTCACTTGTTGAAGGGACCGGAAGCGGAGGACCATACGCTGTATGCCTCGCACACGATCTGGGCGTCGAAAGCTGCGTTCGAGGACTGGACCAGGTCCGAAGCCTTCCGCGTCGCGCACCATCGGGCCGGCGACACCAAGGTGCACTATCTCGGCCCGCCGCAGTTCGAGGGGTTCGAGGTCCGCCAAACGGTGGGCAGCAAGACGTAGGACAAGGACAGAGTCCACCATTCAGACGAGATCCGTCTCCGCGGCCCGTCTTGGCTGAGCACGGCCGAGCGGACGCTTGATTTGCGCTGAACGACACGGCGGCCGACAGGACCCGGACGGTCGCCGGTCGTGCGCCCTCGGAAGCTGCTCGCGCCGGGCCTCGCCGGGCAAGCCGTACCGCCGAACCTGCTGACATCAACAAGGACGACGCCCCAGTGAAGCTCCGGCTGAGTCGCGGAGATGCGACGGTGTGCCGACGCTGACCAGTCGTCGCCGTCGGCAGACGCGCATGCGACCTCAGGCGCTCTCGGGAACTGGAGCCTCACGAGGCTGTTATCGCGTGTCTGAAACAGGAAGCCGAATGTCCGGCAGGGCGGGCAGCGCCAGCCAGCGCCCTCGGTCGTTCTGTTCTAGCGAAGGCCCGGATGGTTGCTCGGATCGAGGACGAACCTTCCGGCATATGACCACCGGCGCCGGCGACATCGTCAGAAGCTTCCCTCCGTTGCAACGCGCCACCTTCGTCGACGTTGACAGCCTGACCGCTTGAGCGACGCGCGCCGCCCTTCCTCGTTCGGAGAGAGATTCGATGATCATCAGACAGCCGCTCAAGGTCCGCACCCCAGAGGAAGTTCTCGGGCTGATCAGCGCGCTGGCCGTCGCCATTTTTGCGGTCATCATCATCGCGCTGCTGTATTTCGGTCGCGATATCCTGGTCCCCGTGGCCCTGGCCATCCTGCTCAGCTTCGTATTGGCGCCATTGGTCGCGCAACTGCAGCGGCTTCGTGCCCCGCGCGGACTGGCCGTCGTCAGCGTGGTCGTTCTCGCATTCGTCGTGATCTTTACACTGGGCAGCCTGCTCGCCACCCAGCTCACCCAGCTTGCCAGTGAGCTGCCGAACTATCAATCGACGATGAGCAACAAGATCCAGTCGTTCCGCGACACCAAAGCCGGCAGAGGGACGCTCGAGCGTGCATCGGACATGCTCAAGGATCTGGGCAAGGAACTCGACAAACCGAATGAGCCGGAAGCGGCTCGGCCGCCGAGCGGACTGCGAACGAATTCCTCAGTCCCTGTGACCCCGATCCCGGTGGAGGTCCGGCAGCCCGATCCCGGAGCGCTAGACAGTCTCCGCACGCTGATTTCGCCGCTCATTCATCCGCTGGCGACGACCGGCATCATCATCATCTTCGTGATCTTCATATTGCTTCAACGCGAGGACCTGCGGAATCGGCTCATTCGCCTTGCGGGCTCATCCGACCTGCAGCGCACCACGGCGGCGCTCGATGATGCGGCTTACAGGCTCAGCCGGCTGTTCCTCACCCAGCTCGCCCTGAACGGCGGATTCGGCGTCGTGATCGGCGTCGGCTTGTGGTTCATCGGCATCCCCAGCGCCCTCCTTTGGGGGATCCTCGCCGCAGCGCTTCGGTTCGTGCCCTATATCGGCGCCGTCATCGCCGCGGCGTTTCCGCTTGCTCTGGCGGCAGCGGTCGACCCTGGCTGGTCGATGCTGATTTGGACCTTGGCCCTGTTTCTCGTGGTCGAGCCGTTGCTCGGCCACGTCATCGAACCGATGGTCTATGGGCGCAGCACGGGCCTGTCCCCCGTGGCGGTGGTCGTTTCAGCCGTGTTCTGGACCGCGCTGTGGGGCCCAATCGGGTTGGTGCTCGCGACGCCGCTGACGGTCTGCCTGGTCGTCATCGGACGACATGTGGAGCGCCTGGAGTTCCTCGACGTCATGTTCGGTGATCGTCCAGCGCTGTCTCCTCCCGAGATCTTCTACCAGCGCATGCTTGCGAACGATCCGACGGAAGCGGCCGAGAAGGCAGAGGAGTTCTTGAAGGAGCGCTCGTTGATTGCCTATTGCGACGAGGTCGCGGTGAAGGGACTGCAATTGGCCCAAGCCGACGCCGACCGAGGGGCGCTCGCCTATGATCGCCTTGCAACGATCCGTGACGCCGTCGCCGAGTTGACCGCCGATCTTTCCGATCAAAATGATGGTCCGCTGGCGAAACGCGAGACCACCAGCGATCCGGAAGCTGCATCGGCCGTCGACAGCTCGGCCAGCAGTGGGGCAATCGACACGATACCCATCCTCAGCAAGGACAATCTCGCCGAAGGATGGCGGAGCGAGCAGCCGGTCCTGTGCGTGGCCGGGCGAACCCCGATCGACGAAGCGGCGGCGGTGATTCTCGCGCAACTGTCGTCGGTGCACGGGTTGGGCGCGAAGGTCTCAGGAGCGGAGGCGCTCTCGACGGCGAACGTCATCAAGCTCGAGCCCGCAGGTGTTGCGATTGCCTGCCTGATCTATATCGGCAATTCCGGCGTTGCACATATGCGCTACTCCGTTCGTCGCTTGAAGCGACGACTCCCCAAGGCAAGAGTGATGTTGGTCTGCTGCGCGGCCGACGTCGATCAGGAGGCCGCGAAGGTGCTGCAGGAAGCCACCAAGGCCGATCTGGTCGCGGCGAGCATGGGTGAGGCTGTCAGAATGTGCGTCGAAGTCGCGCAGGCGAAGGCTTCTCAGCAGGTCCCATTGAAGCAGCAGAACACGACGACCAACGTAGCGTGAGACGCGCCACGTCCAACGACCAAGGCCAGACAAAAAAATGCGGCCCCGGTCAGAGACGGCGACTGACGGGGACCGCTGAAACGCGTGACCGGTGACGGGGGATGATCAGGCGCTCGATGGAGCGTAGGCCTGCCCCGTGACGGCGGCGTGACACCGCCCGTTCACAGCGCCTTGCGGTAGACGATGAAGCCCGAGCGCTCGGCGATCTTGTCGTAGAGCACCTGTGCCGTGGTGTTGGTCTCGTGCGTCTGCCAATAGACCCGCGGCGCACCGGCCTGACGCGCTTCGCGGTAGACCGCCTCGATCAGCGCCCGTCCGACGCCCTTGCCGCGGGCGGCCTCGCTCGTGAACAGGTCGTTGAGATAGCAGAGCGGCCCGATCGTGGTGGTGGCGCGATGAAACAGGTAGTGCGCCAAGCCGATCAACTCGCCACCGCTCTCGGCGACCAGGGCATGGACCGGCTCGTCGGCATCGAAGAAGCGCGACCATGTCATCGCGGTCACCTCGGCCGGCAGCGCCGTCGGCCCCGAACGGCCGTAGAAGGCATTGTAGCCGTCCCAGAGCGGCAGCCAGTGATCATGGTCGTCGCGCGCGATGGCGCGCACAGTGAGTGCTTCGTGCATGAAGGCTTCGCCGTCCGTTTGAATCTCGACGGACCTTCGATACGCGCAGCCGCGTTGGCGATCAATCCGGGACGGGCTGCACCGGTTCGGCGGCGGGCGGCCGTACCAGCTCGACATAGACGGACCGATCTTCCTCGGTCAGCGGCGAGAGCGAGAGCTCGCCCCGCCGCTCGATCAGGATCAGCAGTGACGCCGCCAGCAGGATCGCGAGTGCCAGGGTCACGGCAACGATTACGACCGTTGATTTCATCGCCATTTTGTGCGCGAGACAATCATCGCCTGTTGTCGCGAAAACCGCGAAGGGTTGTCAAAATGGCTTCCTGTTAAGCGGGCATCGACAAGACGGCGCGGATCGACACCACCGCGATGGTGACGCTGACACCCAACGAGAGCGTGCTGGCCGCGATCGTTGCGACCACGGCGGTGGTCAGGCTGGGCGAAAGGGTGAGCGTTGCGTGGTCGTGAAAGCCGCTGACGGGCGTACGGAGCCCTCTACGGTGGTTCGACTCCTGCGGCGACGCATGGCCGCGGACCCAACTGAACCTCGGAACGGAAGCAAGACGCCACCCGGACATGAAGTCGAAATCCCTTACCCATACATCCGCGAGCGAATCACTCGCAGAGGTAAATTCTAAGGTCGCGCTGGGCAGGATTGCGGCGGCAAATCGGAAAAAAAGGCAGGAACATGGCGCTGGCGGTGTTTGTTCCCGCCGATGCGTGTATTTTCCCCGCTGTTCTACGGACAGCCAGTAGTTTTACGGTGAATGCCTCACCCGTAGTCGGCGGCGATGCCGGCTGAATCGATCAGTGCCGGCTGCCAATCCATCGCGACGAAACCGGGTGTCTGTTCGACGCGGCGCAGCCAGTTGCGGATCTTCGGGAAGGTCGACAGATCGAAGTCGCAGCGATCGGCGACGTGGGTGTAGCCGTAGAGCGCGATGTCTGCGACCGTCAGCTGCTTCGCGGCAAAGTAGTCGTTGCTCTTGAGATGATTCTCCATCACCTGGAGCGCGGCGTAGCCGCGCTCCATCCAGTCCTCGAGCGCATGTGTCTGCAGGTCGCGCCCGCCCTTGACCAGCAGCAGCCAGAAATAGGCGGCGCCGATGTTCGGCTCCAGCGCATGCTGCTCGAAGAACATCCACTGCAGCGCTTCGGCGCGCTCGATGCGCTGCTCCGGCACCAGCGGCGTGCCGCCGGCGACATACCAGAGGATCGCGTTCGATTCGGCGATGAAGCGGTCCTCGCCGACCTCCAGCAGCGGCACCTGGCCGCTGGGATTCTTGGCGAGAAAATCCGGCGTGCGGCTCTCGCCGCGCAGGATGTCGATCTCGATCGCCTGATAGGGCGCGTTCAGAAGCGCGAGCGCAAGGCGGACCTTGTAGCTGTTGCCTGACCGCTGCATCGAATAGAGCTTGTACATCCGGCCGATTTCGAGTTCGAGGAATCAAAGGTTGGACGCATCGCACATCCAGACGCCAGATCGTCCCGCAATGCGGCCAGACAATGATGCCGATGGGCGCAGGCTGCAAGAGCCGGCGGATGGAAAAAGTCGAAATGCGCTACTGCACTGCACTCTCGAATAACAACTTTCCAATAGATTCAAACAATCGAGATCACGCCTGCGCGATGCGTGCGTGTCCACCGATCTCGACGGCGCGATCGGTGAGAGCGCGGCGCAGGGTCAGCGTGAACAGGGCCATCAGAACGATGAGGCCCAACGGTATCGTCGTCAGCCCGGCGACGCTGCGCGAGAGTAGCGGCACGATCCAGGCGGCCGCGAGCACGCTGAGCTCGTAGTCGCGAAAGCCGTTCGCGAGGCCGTGCCGGACGAAGAAGATGATCGCGACCGCGACGACGACGAGGTCGTAGTCGAGCACGTAGGGCGTCGCCAGCAGGCTCGCGCTCGCCAGTGCCGAAGCCTTGAGATCGAACGCGGCCTCGCTCTGCCACAGCCATGCAAGTCCGGCCGCGAGCGACAGCGCCAGCAGGCTCTGCAGCGCATAGGCGGACCTGATATCGGCGCCCCAATGACGCGCGGCCGAGAACACCGACTGGATCTTCTCCCAGCCGGTGCCGCCTTGCTCAAGCACGACGCTCTGTGTGAAGGTCATCGACTGGAAGAAAGCGTGCCAGACGTCGCTGCCGAGCGCGGCGAAGCTGATCGCGACCAGCGCGGCCACCGTGGCGGCTGCCGCAGCAATCGTCGGCCAGCGCGTGCCTGCGAGCAGCGCCACGGGAATGAGCACGCCGAATTGCGGCTTGTAGGCGAGCAGGCCGATCAGGAAGCCGGCCGCCCACGGCCGGCCGCGCTCCATCAGCAACAGCGCGCCGCCGAGCAGCGCCGCGGTGAAAAACGCGTTCTGGCCGTGACCGATGTTGACGAACACGGCGGGAAAGGCGGTCGCGACCAGCAGGGTCCCGGAACGCGGCAGGATTGCGCGCATGACCGCGAGGTATGCGAGCAGGCTCGACACGACCCAGAGCGCGAGCCCTCCGGCATAGGGCAGCAGGGCGGTGATGGCGGCGATCGCGAAGAAGAAGGGCGGGTAGTGCCAGCCGAAGAACGGCACGTCGCGGCCGTCGAATACGGCCTTTTCCGTCGCATGCTGCAGCGGCGGATCATAGGCATCGGCCGCCTTGCCCTGAAGGGTCAGCACGCCTGCCGCATAGACATTGGAGAAGTCGGTGCCGATCGGCTTGCCGTTGCGGTCGACCAGGCCATCGGACAGCGCGATCCAGCCGGCGATTGCCGCGATCGTGACCGCGAGCAGAATCCAGCTGTAGGACTTGATCCGCGTGGCCGTCAGCCAGTCGCCGGATCGCAGGGCGTACCCGATAGTGGTCATTTCGGCCTGAGACTCTGGATAATCGTCGGTCCACGCTAACGGGGCGGCTTTAACGTTCTCTAAAGTCTTGGGAGCCATGTGCCCAAGCTTCTTGCGATGCAGCGCTGGGGGCCCTACAAATGGGCGTTTCCCTGACATGACTGGTCGTGGCCCCGAGGGGGTGATCCACGACGCCTGCATAGGAGCTGATGATGTCCTTTCTCGCCGCTGCGCTCGACCGTGTGAAGCCGTCCGCGACCATCGCGGTCACGGATAAAGCGCGCGTCCTCAAAGCGGCGGGCCGCAACGTCATCGGCCTCGGCGCCGGCGAGCCGGATTTCGATACGCCCGACAACATCAAGCAGGCCGCGATCAAGGCGATCCAGGACGGCAAGACCAAGTATACCGCGGTCGACGGCATCCCCGAGCTGAAGGAAGCCATCATCGGCAAGTTCCAGCGCGAGAACGGCCTCACCTATAAGCCGAACCAGGTGATCGTCGGCGTCGGCGGCAAGCAGGTGCTGTACAATGCGCTGATGGCGACCATCAATCCCGGCGACCAGGTGATCATCCCGGCGCCGTACTGGGTCAGCTATCCCGAGATGGTCGCGCTCGCCGGCGGCGAGCCGGTGCCGGTGGTCTGCACCGCCGCCCACGGCTTCAAGCTGCAGCCGGAGGCGCTGGAGAAGGCGATCACGCCGAAGACCAAGTGGCTGATCCTGTGCTCGCCGTCGAACCCGACCGGCGCGGCCTACACCAAGGCCGAGCTGAAGGCGCTCACCGAGGTGCTGGTCAAGCATCCGCATGTCTGGATCATGACCGACGACATGTACGAGCACCTCGTCTATGACGACTTCGTGTTCACCACGCCGGCGCAGGTCGAGCCCTCGCTGTTCGACCGCACGCTGACCGTGAACGGCGTCTCCAAGGCCTATTGCATGACCGGCTGGCGCATCGGCTATGCCGGCGGTCCGGCGCACCTGATCAAGGCGATGGCGACGATCCAGTCGCAGTCGACCTCGAACCCGTGCTCGATCGCGCAATGGGCGGCGGTGGAGGCCCTGAACGGTCCGCAGGACTTCATCCCGGCCAACAACAAGGTGTTCAAGGAGCGCCGCGACCTCGTGGTGTCGATGCTGAACCAGGCGAATGGCATCGAATGCCCGCGGCCGGAAGGCGCGTTCTACGTCTATCCGTCCTGCGCCGGGACGATCGGCAAGACCGCGCCGTCGGGCAAGGTGATCGACAATGACGAGGCCTTCGTCACCGAGCTGCTGGAGACGGAGGGCGTCGCCGTGGTGCAGGGCTCGGCCTTCGGCCTCGGCCCGGCCTTCCGCATCTCCTACGCGACCAAGACCTCCGACCTCGAGGACGCCTGCAAGCGAATCCAGCGCTTCTGCGGCAATCTGAGGTAATCGGGCAACATCCTTCTCGAAACACCAGAAGCCAATTTCCAGGCCGAAAGGCGCCATGTTTTGAACATGGCGCCTTTCTTTTGTCGGCCGACAAGTCTGGTGGCGTAGGGTTGGAGTTCGATGCGGCTGCTTCTGCTGTCGATCGCGTTGATGGTGATGATCGTGCCGCTCGCGCAGGCCCATCAGGGGCGGCCGATGCGCGCCGGCGTGCTCGAATGCGAGGGACGAAAGACCTCCGGCAGGCTCGTGATGTCCCAGTCCCGCCTGCGCTGCGTGTTTCGCAGTCAGGGCCGCCAGCCGGAGCGCTATGTCGCCAAGGTCCGGCGTTACGGCCTCGATCTCGGCCTGACGGATGTGACCAGGATGGCGTGGGCGGTCAGCGCACCGGTCAACGATTTCGGCCGCAGCGAGCTGCGCGGGCGCTATGGCGGATTGTCCGCCAACGCTGCCGCTCTGGTCGGCTTCGGCGGCAGCTTCCTGGTGCGCGACACCGATCGCGCCGCGGCGCTGCAGCCGATCAGCCTGCAGGGGCAGACCGGCTTGAACCTCGCTGCCGGAATCACCGAGGTCGAGCTGGTGCCGCTGCTGCCGATCCACCCGAGCCCGAGCCGTTCATCGTCCTACTTCTCGCGTTTCTATCGCTGAGGCGCTCGATCGGAGAGACTCGGACACGTTCAGGCGAACGCGTCGCAATCGCTGCCTGCGTCGGCGCGCCGGCTCGTGCCGACGGCGCGCCGAATCTGGTGCGACTGTAAGGCTTGTGGCATAGACGTGGTGCCCTGTGATCGTGCGTCCGATCGACGGGTCTGCATCACACGTTCATTTCAGCCGGAGTTTTATTCATGCGCTCGACCATCCTCGCCGGGCTCGCCGCTGCGGTCGTCCTCTGCACCGGCACCGGCGCTGCCCAGGCGCAAGATCGCGTGCGGGTCGGTGTCCTCGAATGCCGCGGCGGCGCCAGTGTCGGCTTCATCGTCGGCTCGGTGACCCATCTCGGCTGCGTGCTGCGCGCCGACGGCCTGCCCGAGGACCGCTACGTCGCGACCATCCGCAAGGTCGGCCTCGATCTCGGCATCACCCAGGAATCGCTGCTGGCCTGGGTGGTCTATGCACCGGTCGCGCGGCTCGGGCCGGGCGATCTCTCCGGCGACTATGCCGGCGCCCAGGGCTCGGCCGCGGTCGGCGTCGGTGTCGGCGGCAACGTGCTGGTCGGCGGCTCCGCCAACTCGATCGCGCTGCAGCCGCTCAGCGTCCAGGGCCAGGTCGGCCTCAGCGTCTCGGCGGGGCTGCAAAGCCTCGAATTGCGCCCGGGGCGGTGATCTTCCCTTTGCCGTGAACAGCGCTCTTCCCGCCATCGTGCGGGAAGACGGCGCGATCCCCCGCACTGCAGCAACGTTTTTCGCAGGCCGCCTGCTTGCCAAAGCGGCAGCCGAGGCAGAGCATTCGGCTTTGCCGACCCAATCAAGGGCCGAGCTCCACAACGAGGAGGCGGCGAATGGGACAAGACCTGAGAAGTCCCCGAGGTCCACGGTGCATCGCGCTGGTGGGCCCTTTCCAAAGCGGTAAAACCACTCTCTTGGAGGCGATCCTGGCGCGGACCGGCGCGATCCCGCGCGCGGGCAGCGTCGACGCCGGCACCTCCGTCGGCGATGCCAGCCCGGAGGCGCGTCAGCACAAGATGAGCGTCGCCATGACGGCGGCGACCACGACCTTCATGGGCGACAGCTACACCTTCCTCGACTGTCCTGGCTCGATCGAATTCATCCACGACATGCGCGCCGCGCTGCCGGCGGTCGATGCCGCCATCGTGGTCTGCGAGGCGGACGAGAAGAAGCTGCCGCAATTGCAGATCATCCTGCGCGAGCTCGAGGAGCTGCGCATTCCGCGCTTCCTGTTTCTCAACAAGATCGACCGCGCCAATGCGCGGATCAGGGAGACGCTTGCCACATTGCAGCCGGCCTCGCGCGTGCCCCTGGTGCTGCGCCAGATCCCGATCTGGAACGGCGAATTGATCGAAGGGTTCGTCGACCTCGCGCTGGAGCGCGCCTTCATCTATCGCGAGCATAAGGCCTCCGAGGTGATCGCGCTCGAAGGCGGCGATCTCGACCGCGAGAAGGAGGCGCGCTTCTCGATGCTGGAGAAGCTCGCCGATCACGACGATTCGCTGATGGAGCAGCTGCTGGAGGACATCCCGCCGCCGCGCGACGCCGTGTTCGACGATCTGGCGCGCGAATTGCGCGAGGGATTGATCTGCCCGGTGCTGCTCGGATCGGCGTTGCGCGAGAACGGCGTGCTGCGGCTGATGAAGGCGCTGCGCCACGAGGCGCCCGGAATCGCCGAGACCGCGCAGCGGCTCGGTGTGAAGGACACCAAGGAGGCGCTCGGCTATGTCTTCAAGACGCTGCATCTGCAGCATGGCGGCAAGCTGTCATTGACGCGGGTGCTGTCCGGCCATCTCGACGACGGCGCGACGCTGCATGCCGCCTCGGGCGAGGCGGCGCGCGTGTCCGGCATCCTGGCTGCCACCGGCGCCTACGACAGCAAGCGCGCGGGCGCCCAGGCCGGGGACACGGTGGCGCTCGGCAAGCTCGATGCGGTCAAGACCGGCGATACGGTTGCGACCGGCAAGACGGCACCACCGCCGCTGGCAAAGGTGGAGGCGTGCCCGCCGGTGCTGGCGCTCTCGATCGCCGCCGTGGACCGCAAGGATGACGTCAAGCTCGGCCAGGCCTTGCAGCGGCTCCACGAGGAGGATCCGTCGCTGACCATGGTGCAGAACCCGCGCACCCACGACACCGTGCTGTGGGGGCAGGGCGAGATGCATCTGCGCGTCGCGCTGGAGCGGCTGCGCGACCGCTTCGGCGTCAACGTCAAATCGCACCAGCCCGCGATCGGCTACCAGGAGACCATCCGCAAGCCGATCACGCAGCGCGGCCGCCACAAGAAGCAGTCCGGCGGCCACGGCCAGTTCGGCGACGTGGTGCTCGACATCAGGCCGCTGCCGCGCGGCGAAGGCTTCCGCTTTGCCGAGAAGGTGGTCGGCGGCGCGGTGCCGCGCAACTATATCCCGGCGGTGGAGGAGGGCGTCGTCGACGCAATGGCCCGCGGCCCCCTGGGCTTTCCGGTGATCGACGTCGAGGTGACGCTCACCGACGGCTCCTATCACAGCGTGGATTCGTCCGACCTCGCGTTCCGCACCGCGGCGCGGGTCGGCGTCGGCGAGGGGCTGCCGCAATGCCAGCCGGTGCTGCTGGAGCCGATTCACACCGTCGAGATCGTCTGCCCGACGGAGGCGACCGCCAGGATCAATGCGATCCTCTCGGCGCGGCGCGGCCAGATCCTGTCCTTCGATACCCGTGACGGCTGGCCGGGCTGGGACTGCGTCCGGGCGATGATGCCGGAGGCGGAGATCGGCGAGTTGATCGTCGAATTGCGTTCGGCGACGGCCGGCGCCGGCAGCTTCACCCGCCAATTCGACCACATGGCCGAGGTGACCGGCCGCGCCGCCGACCACATCATCGCCTCCCATCGCGACGCCGCCTGAGCCGAACGCTCCGCGCCGAACAGCGCCGGCCCGTCATCCTCTCTCGGGATGGCGGGCCGGATCGCGTCGGGACCTTTGCTCGCGCGCGCAGGGAACAAACGGCGAGGGCCGGGTTCCAGCTTGCGTCCGAGATCAGTTTGTGATGTATTTTACATCATTGTCTTTGTCTCAGACATCATTTATGGTGTCTGCCACGTGAGGCCAGCGTGATCACGTCGTTCCAGATGCGGGCAGCGCGAGCGCTGCTCGGGATAGATCAGAGAACCTTGGCCGAGCTGGCCGGCGTGTCGCTGCCGACGATCCAGCGGATGGAAGCCTCCACGGGCAACGTCCGCGGCGTGGTGGACTCGCTGACCAAGGTCGTCGATGCGCTCAATCGCGCGGGCGTGGATCTGATCGGTGAGCATTCCCGCAGCGAGAACGGCGGGCGTGGTGTTCGCCTGAAGGACCCGGGGCCGCCCCGCCGCATGGGCCGTCAAACTGACATCGCGCGCGATGACGCAAGCTAGGCTCATCGCGCGGGCACGGGGCCCCTGGGCGCTTCGTGTGGGACGCATCGTCGGCTGCGCCGCGGCCCGATGAGGCGACGGGAGCGTGATGGGCATGAGCATCGCAAACGAACACCGTTCGCACGGGCGGGTCGGACATCATGAGCCGACCTTCGCCGAGCTTTATTCCCCCAAACTCCTGACGGTCTTGCGCGAGGGCTACGGCCTCAGCGACTTTCGCGCCGACGCGCTGGCGGGCCTGACGGTGGCGATCGTGGCGCTGCCGCTGTCGATGGCGATCGCGATCGCCTCCGGTGTCTCGCCGGGGCGTGGTCTCTACACCGCCGTGATCGGCGGCTTCCTGGTCTCGCTGCTCGGCGGCAGCCGCTTTCAGATCGGCGGTCCCGCGGGTGCCTTCATCGTGCTGGTCGCTGCGACGGTCGATCGCCAGGGTCTCGATGGCCTGCTGATCGCGACGATGATGTCCGGCGTGATGCTGGTGATCGCCGGATATCTGCGGCTCGGCACCTACATCAAGTTCATTCCCTATCCGGTCACAGTCGGCTTCACCGCGGGCATCGCCGTCATCATCTTTGCCAGCCAGCTGAAGGATCTGTTCGGTATCACGCTTGCGGGCAAGGAGCCGGGCGAGCTGCTTCCGAAGCTCACGGCGCTCGCGCATGGCGCGCCGACCGCGAGCATGTCTGCGGTCGTGACGGCCGCGCTGTCGATCGCGATCATCATCGGCCTCAAGCATCTGCGGCCGACCTGGCCCGGCATCCTGATCGCGGTGGTGGTCGCGGCCATCATCACCTTCGCGCTGCAGCTTCCGGTCGAGACCATTGGGACGAAATTCGGCGGTATCCCGCGCGAGCTGCCGGCGCCGGCGTTGCCGGCGTTCTCGCTCGCCAAGGTCCAGGCGGTGTTCCCCGACGCGATCGCCTTCGCACTGCTCGGAGCCATCGAATCGCTGCTGTCGGCCGTCGTCGCCGACGGCATGACCGGCCGTCGCCATCGCTCCAACTGCGAGCTGGTGGCGCAGGGCTTTGCCAATGTCGGCTCGGCCTTGTTCGGCGGCATCTGCGTCACCGGCACCATCGCGCGCACCGCCACCAATGTTCGCGCCGGCGCCCGCGGACCGGTGTCGGGCATGCTGCATTCGCTGTTTCTTTTGGTGTTCATGCTGATCGCGGCGCCGCTGGCGAGCTACATCCCGCTGTCGGCGCTCGCCGCGGTGCTCGTCGTTGTCGCCTGGAACATGGCCGAGAAGCACGAGTTCGCCACCCTGATCCGATCGTCCTGGGGCGATGCCACGGTGTTGCTCGCGACCTTCGGGCTGACGGTCTTCCGCGATCTCACCGAGGGCATCCTGGTCGGCTTCGCGCTCGGCGCCGTGCTGTTCATCAACCGCATGGCGCAGATGACCGGCGTCGAGGACGGGTCGCCTCTGGTCGCAAAGGACCGCGCCGACTTCGAGGATGAGGCGCGGGTGCCGTACAATCCGAAGCTCAGCGCCGACAAGGACGTGCTGGTCTATCGCATCACCGGTGCGTTCTTCTTCGGCGCCGCCTCGACCGTCGGCACCGTGCTCGACTCGATCGCCGACCGCCGCAAGGCCTTCGTGGTCGATTTCGCAGCGGTGCCGTTCCTGGATTCGACGGCCGCCAACGCCATGAGCCGCGTTGCCGCCAAGGCCAAGCGCCAGGGCATCCGCCTGTTCATCACCGGCGCCTCGCCGACCGTGCGCCGGGCGCTGCTGACCCATGGCGTGCGGCCGCCGCTGGTGCGCTACCGCGAGACCATCGAGCGCGCGGTGGCCGACATCAAGGGCAAGGAGACGGCACCGGCGGACGTCGCCGATGGGCTCGCCGCGAGCTGACACGCGGCCCCAACGCCGCGTCGCCGTTTGGGCCATGGCGCCTGGGGGCGACTGCCGCGCCCCAGCATTGACTCCAGCCGGGGCTTGTCCGATGTCACGGCCATGACCCTTGCCGCCAAACCCCGCGCTGCGTGCCTGATCGGCTGGCCTGCCGCGCATTCGCGCTCGCCCTTGATCCATCATCATTGGCTGCACGAGCTCGGCATTGCCGGCGGCTACACCATCGAGGCGGTGCCGCCGGAAGAGCTGGCGGACTTCGTCATGCATCTCGACCGTCGCGGCTTCGTCGGCGCCAACGTCACGATCCCGCACAAGGAGCGCGTGCTGGAGCTGAGCGAGCCGGACGCGCGTGCCCGCGCCGTCGGCGCGGCCAACACGCTCTGGTACGAGGACCGCATCCTGCGGGCCACCAACACCGACGTCGAAGGCTTCATCGGCAATCTGGACGCCGCTGCCCCAGGCTGGGACCGCACCGACGAGGCGCTGGTGCTCGGCTCCGGCGGCTCGGCGCGGGCCGTCGTGTTCGGCCTGCTCGAGCGCGGCATCGGCCGCGTCCACATCATCAACCGCACCGCGGCGCGCGCACAAGCCCTGGCTGATCAGTTCGGCAGCCATGTCGTTGCCGAAGGCTGGGACCGCGTCGGCGCGCTGCTGCCGCGCGCGGGCCTGTTCGTGAACACCACCTCGCTCGGCATGCACGGTCAGCCGCCGCTCGAGCTCGACGTCGAGCTGTTGCCGCAGCAGGCCGTCGTCGCCGACATCGTCTACGTGCCGCTGGAGACGCAGTTGCTCGCGGCGGCGCGGGCGAGGGGGCTGCGCACTGCCGATGGACTCGGCATGCTGCTGCACCAGGCCGTGCGTGGCTTCGAATTGTGGTTCGGCCGCCGTCCGCAGGTCACGCCCGAGTTGCGCGCGCTGGTCGAGGCCGATCTCACAAGGGCTTGAGCGCGGAATAAGCGCAGATGGTCGGCGTCTCATTGATCGAGCGTCCGCGTAGCCCCGCATTGGACGCGGATGATCTTCTCTCGCCCTCGGAGCCATGCATGTCCCCTCGTCTCATCCTGTTCCGTTCCGTCGCTTCACTCGCCATGGTTGCGGCTGTATCCGCGCTCGCCATCGCCCAGCAGGCCCCCGTGCCGACGCGCGTGCGCGGCGCCATCGAAAGCGTCGACGCCAATACGATGACGGTGAAAGCCCGCAGCGGCGAGATCTTCAAGCTGCGCATGGCCGGTGATCTGCGCGTCTCGGGTGTCGTCAAGGCGCAGCTTTCCGACATCAAGCTGGGCTCGTTCATCGGCGCCACCACGGTGCCCGGCCCGGATGGCGCGCCGAAGGCGGTCGAGATCCACATATTTCCCGAGGACATGCGCGGAACGGGTGAAGGCTCGCGGTCGTGGGACCTGAAGCCGAATTCGAGCATGACCAACGCCACCGTGTCCGAAAGCTCGGTCTCGACCGACGGTCACTCGCTGCTCGTCAAGTACAAGGGGGGCGAAAAGCGCGTCGACATTACGCCGGACACGCCGATCGTCACCTTCGTGCCCGGCGACAAGTCCGAGCTGAAAGCCGGCGCCAAGGTGATCGCCACCGTCAAGCAATTGCCTGACGGTTCGCTCGAGACCAGCCGCGTCAGCATCGGCCGCGATGGGCTGACGCCGCCGATGTGACCTGCCTTTCTCTGTGTGCTCAACTGCGTCTCCGTTGCCGGTGTCGTCCCTGCGAACGCAGGGACCATACCCCCAGGGAGGAGTTTAAGGCGCAGTGGCAATTGGGCTTTTGCCCAACACGACGGCCACGGAGTATGGGTCCCGGATCAGCGCCGCGCCGCGCTGACGCGCGTCACGGCTTGTCCGGGACGACAGCTTTTGCATGGTGGAAGTCGGGGGCGCGTAAGCTGATTAGTCCGAGCACCTTGCTCGCCGATTCTCGAGCTAATCCGCCAGCACCTTCCGGTCGATCTCGGCCACCGTGTTGACGCCGCACAGGCCCATCGTCGTCAAGAGCTCGTTGCGGATGATGTCGATGGCCTTGGCGACGCCGGCCTGGCCGCCGGCGCCGAGGCCGTAGGCATAGGCGCGGCCGAGCATGCAGGATTTGGCACCGAGCGCGAGCGCACGCATCACGTCCTGGCCGGAGCGGATGCCGCCATCGAACATGATCTCGATCTTGTCGCCGACCGCCTCGGCGATGCCGGGCAGGACGTGGATCGAGGACGGCGCGCCGTCGAGCTGGCGGCCGCCGTGGTTGGAGACGACCATCGCCTGCGCGCCGGTCTCGACCGCGAGCTTGGCGTCCTCGATGTCGTGGATGCCCTTGATGATCAGCTTGCCCGGCCAGATCGAGCGGATCCAGTCGACGTCCTTCCAGTTCAGCGAGGTGTCGAACTGCGCGGCGGTCCAGGCCGAGAGCTTGGTGAGATCCTCGGTGTTCTTCACGTGGCCGGCGATGTTGCCGAAGGTGCGGCGCTTGCCCTGCAGCACGCCCTGCACCCAGGCCGGCTTGGTGGCGAAGTCGAACAGCTTCGACAGCGTCCATTCCGGCGGCACGCTCATGCCGTTCTTGATGTCCTGGTGGCGCTGGCCGATCACCTGCAGGTCGACGGTCAAGCATAGTGCGCTGCACTTCGCAGCGATCGCGCGCTCGACCAGGGCCTTGATGAAGCCGCGGTCCTTCATGACGTAGAGCTGGAACCAGAACGGCTTCTCGACGCTGCCCGCGATGTCCTCGATCGAGCAGATCGACATCGTGCTCTGCGTGAACGGGATGCCGGCGGCCTGCGCCGCGCGGCAGGCGTGAATCTCGCCGTCGCCGTGCTGCATGCCCAGGAGGCCGACCGGCGCCAGGATCAGCGGCATCGACGAGGGCTCGCCGAGGATCGTTGTCGACAGATCGCGCTTGGAGACGTCGACCAGGATGCGCTGGCGGAACTTGATCTTCTGCAGATCCTCGCGATTGGCGCGCAGCGTCTCCTCGGCATAGGAGCCACGATCGGCGTAGTCGAAGAAGGCTTTGGGCACGCGGCGCTTGTGCAGCAGGCGCAGGTCTTCAATGCAGGTGACGTGTTTCATCGCGGTCTTCGGCTCCCCACCGGCGTCTCGTTTCTTAGGGCTGGGGCAGTCCTCTAGCATCTTTGCGGCGCCTGCCAAATCCAACTTGGGAACCGCCACGGCGGCCGGGCAAGACACGCAAACTGCGAGCGTGCCGCAACAACACGACGTCAGGGCTGCCGGAGCGAGCACCTTCCTGCTGCGGCGGGGCTCCGACGGGTGAGCCCTCCAGAGCCGTCAGGTCGAATGAAAAATTAGTCTTAACAACGGCTTACAGAGGTCATGGCGGTTTCGTGGTAATGATTCATCACATTTTTTGAAGCCATCTTAGCCTTAAGGCGACTATAACCCGCGGGCTGACCGGCAGGGCGGGTCCTGTGATTCGCGCCCGCCGGTAACGAAATCCAGAAGCCGTTGCTGGGGGTCATATGAGCCGTAACTATTTCGGGACCGATGGGATTCGTGGCCGCGCCAACGGCCTGATCACGCCGGAACTCGCGCTCAAGGTCGGGCAGGCCGCAGGTCTTCTGTTCCAGCGCGGCGAGCATCGCCACCGGGTGGTGATCGGCAAGGATACACGCCTTTCCGGGTACATGATCGAATACGCCATGGTGGCCGGCTTCACCTCGGTCGGCATGGACGTGCTGCTGGTCGGCCCGATGCCGACGCCCGCGGTCGCCATGCTCACCAAGTCGATGCGCGCCGATCTCGGCGTCATGATCTCGGCCTCACACAATCTGTTCGAGGACAACGGCATCAAGCTGTTCGGGCCGCAGGGTTTCAAGCTGTCCGACGATGTCGAGAGGCAGATCGAGCAACTGCTCGATGAATCGCTCGACAAGAAGCTGGCGCAGAGCGCGAGCCTCGGCCGCGCCCGCCGCATCGACGGCGTGCACGATCGCTACATCGAATTCGCCAAGCGCACCCTGCCGCGCGATCTCTCGCTCGACGGTCTTCGCGTCGTGGTCGATTGCGCCAACGGCGCGGCCTACAAGGTCGTGCCCGAGGCGCTGTGGGAGCTCGGCGCCGATGTGATCTCGATCGGCGTGGAGCCGGACGGCTTCAACATCAACAAGGAATGCGGCTCGACCTCGCCGGAGGCACTGTGCCGGAAGGTACGGGAAATGCGCGCCGACATCGGCATCGCGCTCGACGGCGACGCGGATCGCGTGATCCTGGTCGACGAGCGCGGCCACATCGTCGATGGCGATCAGCTGCTCGCGGTCATCGCGCAGAGCTGGAAGGAAGACGGCCGCTTGGCGCGCGCCGGTATCGTCGCGACGGTGATGTCCAATCTCGGCCTCGAGCGCTTCCTGCAGGGGCTGGGGCTCGAGCTGGTGCGTACGCCGGTCGGCGACCGCTATGTGCTCGAGCGCATGCTGGCCGACGGCTACAATCTCGGCGGTGAGCAGTCGGGCCATATCATTCTCTCGGATTACGCGACGACGGGCGACGGCTTCGTCGCGGCGCTGCAGGTGCTGGCGACGGTGCAGAGGCTGCGCCGTCCGGTCTCCGAGGTCTGCCATCGCTTCGACCCGCTGCCGCAGATTCTCAAGAACGTCCGCTATCGCAGCGGCAAGCCGCTCGACGCGGACGAGGTGAAGTCGGCGATCGACACCGGACAGAAGCGCCTCAACGGCCATGGCCGACTGCTCGTACGCTCCTCCGGAACCGAGCCGGTGATCCGCGTGATGGGCGAGGGTGACGACCGCGATCTGGTCGAAGAGGTCGTCGACGAGATCGTCGCTGCCGTCGGCAACGCTGCGGCTGCTGCTTGATCGCGGACGGGAATATATCAATCTCTGCGGCCTGCCATCGACGTCGGATGGCAGGCCTTTTTGTTGGTCCCTTCTCTGCTCGCAAGCTGATGGGAGCGGATGTGCCTGAGCGAGCAGGGCGCGTCGGACTGCCGGACGCGATCGCCTGCGCGCCAGCGCCTTGGCTGCGACCGATTGAGATGGGACTCAACTAATTAGTTGTTCTTCATCCTGCGGTCAAAATTGTCGCTAACGAATTGTTAGGAGGGGTTGCTTGGCCGTTAACGACTCCGCGCGCTCATGAAAAATCAACCTTAATTATTAGGGTTAAGCGCTGCTTAAGCATTTGGCGTGATAGTGTGGCATCAGCGTGATGTGGAAGCAATTCTCCGATTGCTTCACCGGCCAAAGGGACGAAAAAATGCGTAGCGTTAAGTTTCTGATCGCCGCCGGAGCGGCCACTCTGTTTTCCACTTCGATCTTCGCTGCCGACATGCCCATCATGCCCCCTCCGGTCTACGCGCCGCCGCCGGCGGCCGATTTCGGTGGCTGGTATCTGCGCGGCGACATCGGTTTCAGCAATCAGAAGGTCAAGGACGTCCATTACTCGCGCGAATCCGCCTATACGCCGATGACGTCGTTCAACCAGACCTCGGCGTTCGATACCGCGGGCATCTACGGCGTCGGCGTCGGCTATCGCTTCAACAGCTGGTTCCGCGCCGACGTCACCGGCCAGTATCGCGGCAATGCGAACTTCAAGGCCACCGACCGCTTCAATGCAACGGCGGGCGGCGTGCCCTACAGCGGCATCGACAATTACAGCGGCAGCAAGTCCGAATGGCTGGTGCTCGCCAACGCCTATGTCGATCTCGGCACCTGGTGGTGCGTGACGCCGTTCATCGGCGCGGGTGTCGGTGGTGCGCGGGTGACGATTTCGAATTTCACCGACACGGGCATCAACAACCTGCCGTTCACGACCACGAGCTTCGCGACGGCGCCGACCTCCTCGAAATGGAATTTCGCATGGGCGGCCCATGCCGGTCTGGCTTACAACGTCAATCCGAACCTGGTGCTGGAGCTGGCCTACAGCTACGTCGATCTCGGTCACGGGCAGACCGGTGTTCTGTCCGACTACGTCGGCAACACCACCGGCAACGTCTTCAAGTTCAAGGACATCACCTCGCACGACCTGAAGCTCGGCGTGCGCTGGAATTTCGACAATCCTCCGCCGCCGCCGATGCCGGCGCTGATCCGCAAGGGCTGAATCGAGCGCTCGCCCTCACTGCAAATCGAACGAACGGCGCGGGCCTCCCGCGCCGTTTCGCGTTTCTGATCGGGCGAAGCGCGCGCTCTCGCTGAAAGAATTTCCGTGCAGAGCGCTGCGACAACGAATGATTAAGGTTAACGCGCGATGATCGGAACAGAGAGTCAAGTGCTGATTGGAGCGTTGCGATGCGTAGCCTGGTGGTGGCGGTTTCGGTGTGCGGCATGGTCTCCGCGGCCCAGGCCGCGGACTTGTCCGACCTTCCGATCCTGCGCGGCGGCCTGACCGAGGGCCTGAACAATTCGCGGGTCATCTGGGACGGTTACTATGTGGGCGTCCAGGGCGGCTACGGCTCGTCCGATGAGAATTTCAACGGCTCGACCAAGAACATGACGGCGGCGGTGTTGGCCAACACGCTGATCGAGAGCCAGATGCAGGTATCGTCCTGGAACCCGAATCTCGGCAAGCAATCCTCGCGCGCATCGGGCTTCGGCGCCTTCGTCGGCTACAACAGTCAGTGGGACGACGTCGTGCTCGGCGTCGAGGCGAGCTATCTGCACGGCAAATACGGCGGCATGGCCTCTTCGAGCCGCACGCTCGTCAGCACGGCTGCACTGACCGACGGCAACTTCCACGCCGTGACGTCGACGCAGTCCTCGCAGATCTCGATCACCGACATGGCGACGATCCGCGGTCGTGCCGGCTATGCGATGGGTTGCTTCCTGCCCTACGCATTTTTCGGCCTTGCACTCGGCAACGCAGATATCGGCCAGTCCGTGACGGTTC
Source organism: Bradyrhizobium sp. SZCCHNS1050 (assembly GCF_032484785.1). Taxonomy (NCBI): domain Bacteria; kingdom Pseudomonadati; phylum Pseudomonadota; class Alphaproteobacteria; order Hyphomicrobiales; family Nitrobacteraceae; genus Bradyrhizobium; species Bradyrhizobium sp. SZCCHNS1050. The sequence continues at coordinate 4,008,939 of NZ_JAUETR010000001.1, forward strand.
AGGACCGGGTCAGCACGACATTTCTCGGCACCTACACGCCGCTTGCGCCGCTCAGCGCCAACAACCTTCAGCACAATCACCTGATCTACGGCTACAGCGCCGGTCTCGGCGTCGACGTCAATCTGGTCGGCGGCCTGTTTGCGCGGGCCGAATACGAATACGTCCGCTTCACCTCGACGGTCGACACCAGCATCAATACGGTGCGCGCGGGCCTCGGCTACAAGTTCTGAGCTGATTGCAAGCCTGTCCTGTATGCCGATGTCCGTCAGCATCCGTCCTGCGCAGCGCGACGACGTCGCTGCCATTGTCGCCATGCTCGCCGACGATCATCTCGGCCGGGCGCGCGAGCGCCTCGAGCAGCCGTTGCCGCAGTCCTACTACGACGCGTTCGAGACGATCGCGCGGGATGGGAACATCACCCTGATCGTTGCCGAGGAGGCGGGCCGGGTGGTCGGCTGCCTGCAACTCTGCATCCTGCCCGGGCTCAGCTCGCAAGGCGCGTCGCGCGCGCTGGTCGAGGATGTTCGGGTCGCCACCGACCGCCGCAGCCGCGGCATCGGCGAGCAGCTGCTGCAATGGGCGATCGCCGAGGCGCGCAAGCAGCGCTGCAATCTGGTCGAGCTGATGACGCATCAAAGCCGCACCGACGCGCAACGCTTCTACGGGCGGCTCGGCTTCGCCAAGAGCCATTTCGGCATGGTGATGCGGTTCTGATCAGCGCGGCAGGCGGTAGGCCGCGACGGCGTTCGGGCCGAACGCCTTGTCGCGGATGTCCGAGCCGAGCTGTGTCAGGCAGCGCTCGAGCGCCTGCTTGATTTCACGGTAGCTGCCGGCGAGCAGGCAGACCGGCCAGTCCGAGCCGAAGATCAGCCTGTCGGCGCCGAAGCAGCGCGCCACATGTGTCACGTACGGCTGCAGCCGCTCCGCGTCCCAGTCGGTCCAGACGGCTTCCGTGGCGAGCCCCGACACCTTGCACCAGACATTGCTGCAAGCCGCGAGCTCGGCGATGCGATCGGCCCAGTCCTGATCGAAGCCGGTTGCGATCGGCGGCTTGGCGGCGTGGTCCAGCACGAAGCGCGCTCTTGGAAAGGCGCGCACCGTCGCAATCGCCGCTGGCAGCTCTCGCGTGCGCACCAGCAGATCGTACGTCAGGTCGTGCGCGAACACGCTGTCGAGGCCGCGCCTGACGTCGCCGCGAAAGATCCACGCCGGATCGGCCTCGTCATGGACCTGGTGGCGGATGCCGACCAGCCTGTCGCCGCCGGGCAGGCCGCGCAGCCGGTCGATCGTCGACCCTACCGACGGATCGCTCAGGTCGACCCAGCCGACGACCCCGCCGACGAATGGCGTCGCATGGGCGATGCGCAGGAATTCCTCGGTCTCGTCGAGCGACGAGCGGGTCTGCACCAGGATGCTGGCGTCGAGAGCGTTCTCGGCCAGCAGCGGGGCGAGGTCGGCGGGACCGAACGGACGGCGGATCGGCGCCAGCGCGTCGCCGGCCATCCACGGATAGTCGGCGCGACCGGGATCCCAGAAGTGCTGATGCGCATCGATGACACGGCTCATGGCGCGTCTCCCGGCAGCGGCGCCCGGGCATCGACGAGATTGCTGGCACGCAGGTCGCGCCAGAAGGCGGGCGGGATCGGAGCTTGCGCCATCGCGATGTTATCGGCCGCCTCCTGCGCATTGCGGGCGCCCTGCAGGCCGACGGTCACGGCGGGATGGGCCAGGCAGAACTGGATCGCGGCAGCCTTGAGCTCGGTGCCGTGCTGTCTGCACAGCGCATCGAGCTGGCGCGCCCGCGCCACCAGCGCGGCATCGGCATCTTCGTAGTTGAACTTCGCCGGCCCGTGAGGGTTGGCGAGAATGCCGCTGTTGTAGATGCCGCCGAGAATGATGGCGATGTTGTTCTCGCGGCAGATCGGAAAGAGCGTCGTCAGCGCGCCCTGGTCGAGCAGCGTGTAACGGCCCGCCAGGAGAAAGCAGTCGACCGGAACGGCCTGCGCAAAGCGCGTCAGCATCTCCGACTGGTTCATGCCGGCGCCGATCGCCCGGATGCTGCCGTCGTCGCGCAGCCGCTGCAGCGCGCGAAAGGCGCCGGCCACGGCCTCGTCATAGTGATCGTCGGGATCGTGCACGAGCAGGATGTCGATGCGATCGAGGCCGAGCCGGACCAGGCTCTCCTCGACCGAACGCATCACGCCGTCATAGGAGTAATCGAACCGCGGCCGCAGCGGCGGCGTGCCCTTGTAGTGCGGATCGTCGCCCGAGGCGGTCGGGTCCGGCCGCAGCAGCCGGCCGACCTTGGTCGAGATCACATAGCTGTCGCGCGGCTGCCGGCGCAGAAATGCACCGAGCCTCTGCTCGGCGAGGCCGAAGCCGTAGAGCGGCGCGGTGTCGTAGAAGCGCACGCCGCGCGCCCACGCCGCGGCGATCGTGGCTTCGGCATCGCCGTCGCTGACCGGTTCGAAAAGACCGCCGAGCGGCGCCGTCCCGAGACCGAGTCGGGTGATGTCGAGCGGGCTCCTCCCGAGACGGACGCGTTCCATTCTTCTATCCTTGTTGTTCGGCGCGTGCAGATCGCGTCATTGTGCATGGATGCGTTCGACGAAACAATGACGTCGCATGGTGCAGTACAACGAGGAGGAGGGGACGATGTCGGCGATCAATCCACTGACGGCCTTCGGTGTCGTGCTGGCGACGGCAGCCACCGACGCGGTCTACGTCATGTTCACGTCGGCGGTCGTTGCCAAGCGACGGCTGTCAGCGGCGACCTGGAGCTCGATCTGGTACATGCTGTCGTCATTCGCGGTGATCAGCTACACGGAGAACTGGATCTACGTCGCATTCGCGGCGGTCGGCTCCTGGATCGGCGCCTACGGCTCGATGACCTTCCTGCATCGTCCGCCGGCCGGTCAGGCACCGGTCGGCGCCGCGCCGGAATGAATTGCATTCGCTTGCATGCCAGCACGACCGCGTGAACGCAGACAGGCGGCGCGCGAAGTTCCTTGACGCGGAACGACCCTTCCCGTATTCACGCCAGCGGGACACCTCCCCCCAACGGGAGGCTTACTATCTGGAAGGATAGACGATGACTGCAGCGAAACCATCGCAGCGGCCTGCCGTGCCGCACTTCTCCTCCGGCCCCTGCGCCAAGCGCCCCGGATGGACCTCCGAAAACCTCAAAGACGCTCCCCTCGGCCGCTCGCATCGCGCGAAGATTGGCAAGGCGAAGCTCAAGCAGGCCATCGAGCTGACGCGCGACGTCCTCGAAGTGCCCGCCGACTACAAGATCGGCATCGTGCCCGCGTCCGACACCGGCGCGGTCGAGATGGCGCTGTGGTCGCTGCTCGGTGCGCGGCCTGTCACCACGATCGCCTGGGAATCCTTCGGTGAGGGCTGGGTCAGCGACATCGTCAAGGAGCTCAAGCTCAAGGATGTCACCAAGCTGCACGCCGGCTATGGCGAGATCCCGGATCTGTCCAAGGTCGATCCGGCCAGTGACGTCGTCTTCACCTGGAACGGCACCACGTCAGGCGTGCGCGTGCCGAATGCCGACTGGATCAGCGCGAGCCGGGAAGGCCTGACGATCTGCGACGCCACCTCGGCCGCATTCGCGCAAGCCCTCGATTGGCCGAAGCTCGACGTCGTCACGTTCTCCTGGCAGAAGGCGCTCGGCGGCGAGGCCGCGCATGGCATGCTCATCCTCTCGCCGCGCGCGGTGGCGCGTCTCGAGACCTACAAGCCAGCCTGGCCGCTGCCGAAGATCTTCCGCCTCACCAAGGGCGGCAAGCTCAACGCCGGCATTTTCGAGGGCGAGACCATCAACACGCCCTCGATGCTGTGCGTCGAGGACTATCTGGACGCGCTGAACTGGGGCAAGTCGATCGGCGGCCTCAGGGCGCTGATCGCCCGCGCCGACGCCAACACCAAGGTCCTCGCCGACTGGAAGGCGCGGACGCCGTGGATCGACTTTCTCGCCCAGGATCCCGCCATCCGCTCCAACACCTCGGTGTGCCTCAAGGTCGTCGATCCCGCGATCACATCGCTTTCGGCCGATGCCCAGGCGGAGTTCGCCAAGAAGCTGGTGTCGCTGGTCGAGAAGGAGAACGCCGGCTTCGACTTCGCGCACTATCGTGATGCACCGGCGGGGCTGCGCATCTGGTGCGGCGCGACGGTGGAAGCCAACGACGTCGCGCTGCTGACGCAGTGGATCGACTGGGCGTTCGCCGAAGCCAAGGCCGCGCTGCCGAAGGCGGCGTGACGCACGCTCTTCGTGCCGTCATTGCGAGCGCAGCGAAGCAATCCAGGGCCACGAAGAAAGTCTGGATTGCTTCGTCGCTCCGCTCCTCGCAATGACGAAATTCAAGACGCGTAGGGTGGGCAAAGGCGCGAAGCGCCGTGCCCACCATCAACGTCAACCGACGCGAAAGACCGGTGGGCACGCTGCGCTTGGCCCACCCTACGATTCGATTGCTTCCACCCATTCCGGCGCCGATGCGCTGTCCCTCTCTCGCGAGAGGCGTGAAGGAACATCGTCATGTCCAAACCCAAAGTTCTCATTTCCGACGCACTTTCCCCGGCTGCCGTGCAGATCTTCAAGGATCGCGGCATCGAGGTCGACTTCCAGCCCAATCTCGGCAAGGACAAGGACAAGCTCGCCGACATCATCGGCGACTATGACGGCCTTGCGATCCGCTCCGCGACCAAGGCCACGGCCAAGATCATCGAGCGTGCCAAGCGGCTCAAGGTGATCGGCCGCGCCGGCATCGGGGTCGACAATGTCGAAATCCCCGCGGCGACCGCCAAGGGCATCATCGTGATGAATACGCCGTTCGGCAATTCGATCACGACCGCCGAGCACGCGATCACGATGATGCTGTCGCTGGCGCGCGAGATTCCGCAGGCGGACGCCTCGACCCAGGCCGGCAAGTGGGAGAAGAACCGCTTCATGGGCGTCGAGATCACCGGCAAGACGCTGGGCGTGATCGGCTGCGGCAATATCGGCTCGATCGTCTGCGACCGCGCGCAGGGCCTGCGCATGAAGGTGATCGGCTTCGATCCGTTCCTCACCGAGGAGCGCGCCCTCGATCTCGGCGTCGAGAAGGTCGAGCTCGAGGAGCTGCTGAAGCGCGCCGACTTCATCACGTTGCATACGCCGCTCACCGACAAGACCCGCAACATCATCGATGCCGCGGCGATCGCCAAGATGAAGCAGGGCGTGCGCATCATCAATTGCGCGCGCGGCGGCCTGGTCGACGAGCAGGCGCTGCTCGAGGCCCTCAACAGCAAGCATGTCGCGGGCGCGGCCCTCGACGTGTTCGCCGAGGAGCCGGCGACCAGCAATCCGCTGTTCGGCCATGCCAACGTGATCTGCACGCCGCATCTCGGCGCCTCGACCACGGAAGCGCAGGAGAACGTCGCGCTGCAGATCGCCGAGCAGATGTCGGACTACCTGCTCACCGGCGCGATCTCGAACGCGATCAACTTCCCGTCGATCACCGCGGAAGAAGCGCCCAAGCTGACGCCGTTCATCGCGCTCGCCGAGAAACTCGGCTCGTTCGCGGGCCAGCTCACCGAAAGCAGCATCACCAAGATCCAGATCACCTATGAAGGCCACGTCGCCGAGATGAAGACCCGGGCGCTGACCTCGGCGGTGCTGGCCGGGCTGCTGCGGCCGATGCTGGGCGAGGTCAACGTCGTGTCGGCGCCGGTGATCGCCAAGGAGCGCGGCATGATCGTCGACGAGGTGCTGCGCGCCGGCGAGAGCGACTATGAGAGCCTGATCACGGTCGCGGTCACCACCGAGCATCAGGAGCGCGCGGTGTCGGGCACGGTCTACGCCGACGGCAAGCCGCGCCTCGTCGACATCAAGGGGATCCGTGTCGACGCCGAGTTCGGCAAGTCGATGATCTACGTCACCAACGAGGATAAGCCGGGCTTCATCGGCAAGTTCGCAAGCCTCCTAGGCGACGCGAAGATCAACATCGCGACCTTCCATCTCGGCCGTGTCGCGCCGGGAAGCGACGCGATCGCGCTGGTCGAGGTCGACGGTGCGGTGCCGGCGGATCTGCTCGCCAAGATCCAGGCATTGCCGCAGGTCAAGCAGGCCAAGGCGCTGGCGTTCTGATTGCCTGGCCGTATCGGCCGAGCAAAGAAGGCAACGCGGCGTTCCGGCCGCGCTGCCTTTTTGCATTCTCGACTGCATTCGAATGATCGCCTTTCCCCGGGGGCTTCAATTGAACCGGGCTATCTCTCGTCGCGTCTAAAGCCGGGCAAGGGACCGGCTGGTCCGGTCCTGCGGGTGCTGGAAGTGCGGAGGGAGCGATGACGATGCGAACAATATGTCTGGCGACCACGGGGCTCGTTCTAGGCGCGGCCCTGACGGCAGCCCCCGGCCATGCCGCAAACCTGGATGCGAGCTCGACCGTCGATGCCGTCACCGTCTATCCGGACGGCGCGACCGTAACCCGCATCATCTCGCTCGATCTTCCCGCCGGTGACACGACGGCGATCGCCAGGGACTTTCCGCTCGGGCTCGATGTCGCCTCGCTGCGGGTGGAGGGCGAGGCCGGGGCCAAGCTCATGATCGGCTCCGTCGATGCCAAGCCGCCGCGTGCGGTGCCGCCGGGCAACCTGCCCGAGATCGACCGGCGCATCGAGGCCTTGAAGGACGAGCGCGCCAACATCGACGGCGCGATTGCCGCGGCGCTCGCCCGCAAGAAATTCGTCGAGCGGTTTGCGGACGGATCGACCGCGGCGTTGCGGGACAAGGGCGAAGCACGCCCGATTGCGGAATGGCGCACCGCGTTCGCGGCCGTCGGCGAAGAGGTCGGCCAGGCCGATGCGACCATTCGCGAAGCCGAGCGCAAGCAGCGCGACCTGGATCGCGAGATCGCCCGCCTGCAAGCCGATCGCGCGGCTAAGCCGCCGAGCCGGCTGGAAGTCCAGGTCGAGCTGTCGGCTGCGGTCGCAACCAGGGCGACCTTGCGCGTGACCTACGTCGTCCGCAACGCCCGCTGGGTGCCGGTGTACGACGCCCGTCTCGATACCTCGGCAAAGGATCGCAAGTCCGCATTGGAGCTGGTGCGTCGTGCGGAGATTCAGCAGAGCACGGGTGAGGACTGGTCGGACGTCGCCCTCGCGGTCTCGACGGTCCGCACCGATCGCGGCAGCAGCGCGCCGGAACTCAGGACGATGATCGCGCAATATCCGCCGACGGTGCAACTCGGGACATTGTCCGACAGGGCCATGAGGCGCGTGGCCGAACTGCCGGCACCGGCACCGGAGGCTGCAAAGCGCGCCGAGGAGCGTGAGACGACGGTCGAGATCAGCGCCTTCCAGACCGTCTTCCGCGTGCCCGGACGCGTCAGCGTCGCCGCCAATGAGGGCGCGAAGAGCCTGCGCATCTCGACGGCGACGATCACGCCGGAGCTCGTCATTCGTACGGCCCCGGTCGTCGATCCCACCGCCTATATCGAGGCGAGCTTCGTGCTGGGCGATGACGCTCCGCTGCTGCCGGGCAAGGTCTCGATCTATCGCGACGGCATGTTCGTCGGCACTAGCAGATTGGCGTCGGCCGGCAAGGACGAGGTCGTTCATGTCGGCTTCGGGGCCGACGACAAGGTCAAAGTCGAGCGCAGTGTCGTCAAACGGAACGAAGGTTCGGCCGGTCTGATCGTGACGACGGCGAAGATCGACGAGCGCGCCTTCAAAACCACGGTCCGCAACGCGCATGATTTCCCGATCAAGGTCGCGATCCAGGATCAACTGCCGGTCAGCGAGAACGAGGAGATCACGGTTGAGATGCTTCCCGCGACCACGCCGCCGGCCTCGACCAACGTCCGCGACCGGCGTGGTGTCGTCGAATGGGTGATCGACGCCAGACCCGGCGAGGCCAAGGATATCGCCTTCGCCTGGCGTGTGCGCTGGCCGAAGGACAAGTCGATCGTGTTGCAGCCGTCGGGCTGATTGCCCGGCGTGGGATCGGCGCCGTTTGATCCATGACAAGCCGCCCGGTCCCGGCCCTGTTATGCGCGAGTGGGACCCCGTTCGATCACGTCCTGTCCGGCCGTGATCGATCTCGACCGAGAGCGCCGACATGGAATCCGACCCGAACACCCGCAAGCAGGCCGTCGCCGTCGGCTACATCTTCCTCGCCGGCGTCGGCATGCTGCTGCTGCAATGGCTTCTGACGACCTACAACACGGTCGAGACGATTCCCTATAGCCAGTTCGAGCAGCTGATCGAGCAGGGCAAGATCTCCGAGGTGTCGGTCAGCCAGGACACCATCCAGGGCAAGTTCAAGGACAAGCAGTCCGACGGCAAGACGTCGTTCATCACCGCGCGCGTCGATCCGCCGCTGGCCGCGAAGCTTGCCGCAAAGGGCGTGACGGTGACTGGTGTGCCCTCGGGCGGGCTGATTCAGGCGCTGCTGTCCTGGGTCGTGCCGGCGCTGATGTTCTATCTCATCTGGGTGTTCCTCGGCCGCAAGGTGATGGATCGCCAGGGCTTCGGCGGTCTGATGTCGATCGGCAAGTCGCGCGCCAAGGTCTATGTCGAGACCGACACCAAGGTCACCTTTGCCGATGTCGCCGGTGTCGACGAGGCCAAGTTCGAGCTGCAGGAGGTGGTGCAGTTCCTGAAGGATCCGAAGAGCTATGGCCGGCTCGGCGCACACGTGCCCAAGGGCATCCTGCTGGTTGGCCCGCCCGGCACCGGCAAGACCCTGCTCGCCCGCGCGGTAGCGGGCGAAGCGGGTGTGGCGTTCTTCTCGATCTCCGGATCCGAGTTCGTGGAGATGTTCGTCGGCGTCGGCGCTGCCCGCGTGCGCGATTTGTTCGAGCAGGCCCGCAAGGCCGCGCCTTGCATCATCTTCATCGATGAGCTCGACGCGCTTGGCCGCAGCCGAAGCGTCGGCGGCCAGTTTGGCGGCTACGACGAGAAGGAGCAGACGCTCAATCAATTGCTGGCGGAGCTCGACGGCTTCGACCCAAGCTCCGGCGTCATCCTGCTCGCCGCGACAAACCGGCCGGAGATCCTCGATCCCGCGCTCATGCGCGCCGGCCGCTTCGATCGCCAGGTGCTGGTCGACCGCCCTGACAGGGGCGGGCGGCTCGCAATCCTCAAGGTGCATGTCCGCAAGATCACGGTCGCCGACAGCGTCGATCTCGACAAGGTCGCGGCACTGACGACCGGCTTCACCGGCGCCGACCTCGCCAACCTGATCAACGAGGCCGCGATCGCGGCGACCCGCCGCAAGGGCCACGAGGTGACGTTCGACGATTTCACGATGGCGATCGAGCGCATCGTCGCCGGCATCGAGAAGAAGAGCCGCGTGCTCAGTCCCGCCGAGCGCCGCCGTGTCGCCTATCACGAGATGGGTCACGCGCTGGTCGCGGCCAATCTCGTCGGCGTCGATCCGGTGCAGAAGGTCTCGATCATTCCGCGCGGCGTCGGCGCGCTCGGCTACACGATGCAGCGCCCGACCGAGGATCGCTTCCTGCTCGCGGTCAGCGAGTTGAAGAACCGCATCGCCGTGCTGATGGGCGGACGGGCTTCCGAGCAGTTGATCTTCGATGGCGATGTCTCGACCGGCGCCGCCGACGATCTGCAGCGCGCGACCGAGATCGCGATCGAGATGGTCACCAAATACGGGATGGATGCGACCGTCGGGCAGCGCACCTACGCGCCGCGTCCACAGGTGTCGTTCCTGCAGCCACAGGATCAGATCGTGTCGGCCGCGGAGGAGACCGGGCGCGAGATCGACCTCGCCGTCCGGGATCTGATTGCAGACGGCGATGCCCGTGCCAGGGCGATTCTCGAAAGCCATCGCCCGGACCTCGAGCGCGGCGTCGCGCTCCTGATTGCCAAGGAGACGCTGACCGCCGAGGAGTTCGCGCCGTTGCGGCCGGCCTCCGCTGCGGTCCCGGTCCGGGATGCCGTTGCCCCGAGCTGATCCGGGATTCTACGGAGGGCGTTCGCAACCGAACTCTAACCATCGCCTGATCAGTTAACCAGCGGCTCACCTTGACAGATCGAGGTCGTCGATCGGGGACCGGGCGGAGTTCGTTGCGTGCTGCTGAACAACCTGAAGATTGCCCCCAAGCTCGCCATCGTCGTCGGCGTGGCGATGCTGGGCCTTGCCGCGGCCGGTACGTTTGCCGGCACTCTGATGCAAAAGGAGATGGTCAATGCCCGCATCGAACAGTGCCGGGCGATCGTCGAGACCGCGCGTAACATGGCCCTCGGCCTCATCAAGGATGTCGAAGCCGGCAAATTGACGAAGGAGGCCGCGCTCGACGAGTTCGTCAATCGCGGGAGAACGATGACCTTCGACAAGGGCACGGGCTATCTGTTCGCCTATACGATGGACGGCAATGTGGTGCTGTCCCAGGATCCGAAGCAGCGCGGCTCGAACGTGATCGATTTCGAGCTCAACGGCCGTAAGCTCGTCGTCGAGCTGCGCGACGGCGTTGCCAAGGATGGCGAAGTCACCTTGCACTACGAATACCTGCGCCCCGGCCAGGAGCAGCCGACCCGCAAGATCTCCTATGCCGTGATGATTCCCGGTTGGAATACGTTCGTGGGCACCGGCGTCTATGTTGACGATCTCGACGCGAAGATGAAGCCGCTGAAGTGGCTGATCTGGGTGGCCTGCGCAGGCATCGCGGTCGTCGCCGGCGGGATCGCCTGGCTGATCAGCCGCAGCATCAGCGTGCCGCTCGATCGTCTCGGCGTCCGCATGCGCGAGATCGCCGATGGCCGGCTCGAGGGCGAGATTCCCGGTGTCGGCCGCGGCGACGAGATCGGCGGGATGGCCTCCACTGTCCAGATCTTCAAGGACAACGCGCTGCGGATGCGCGAGCTCGAGCAGGCCGAGGCCGCCACCCAGCAGCGTGCGGCCGCCGAACGGACCGCGGCCATGCAGAATTTGGCCGCCGACTTCGAGCGCAGCGTCAACGGCATCGTCCGCTCGGTGGCGTCGGCGGCCGAGGGCATGCAGCACACCGCGCAATCGATGACCTCGACCGCGAGCGATGCCAGCTCGCGCGCCTCGACCGTCAGCGCCGCCACCCAGAGCGCCAATGACAATGTCGGCACGGTCGCGGCCGCGGCCGAAGAGCTGTCGAGCTCGGTCAATGAGATTTCGCGCCAGGTCGCCCGTTCCAGCGAGATTGCGAGCAAAGCCGTGGGCGATGCGGAGCGCACCAATGCCACCGTTCAGGTGCTGTCGACCGGCGCCGAGAAGATCGGCGAGGTCGTCAAGCTGATCCACTCGATCGCGGCGCAGACCAACCTGCTGGCGCTGAACGCCACCATCGAAGCCGCGCGCGCCGGCGAGTCCGGCAAGGGCTTTGCCGTCGTCGCCTCGGAGGTGAAGGCACTCGCCAACCAGACGGCGAAGGCGACCGAGGAGATTTCGGCGCAGGTCGCGGCGATGCAGACCTCGACCCAGGATGCGGTCACCGCCATCAGCGGCATCACCCAGACCATTGCGCAGATGAGCGAGATCACCAATTCGATCTCGACCTCGATCGCCCAGCAGGGCGACGCGACGCGCGAGATCGCGCGCAACATCCAGTCGGTCGCCGCCGGCTCGAACGAGATCAGCGCGCACATCGGCGGCGTGACCAAGGCGGCGGAAGCGACAGGCATGGCTGCCGCCGAAGTGCTGTCGAGCGCACGTGAGCTCGACAGCCAGTCGAGCCTGCTGCAGCGGGCCGTCGATGGCTTCATGGCGAAGGTGCGCACGGCCTAGTCGCAGCGGTGATGGACCGGGCCTGGCCTTGAAAGCACGGCGTGAGCTTGCAGGCGCTCACGCGACCTTGGTGCGGCCGGTGCGGGAGGCGATGATCACGCCGGCGATGACCAGCGCGTAGCCGATCAGATGAAACGGCTTCAGCTCCTCGCCGAGCAGCAGGATCGCCAGCACCGAGCCGAACAGCGGCACCAGATGCAGAAACGGCGCGGCGCGGTTCGGCCCGATCAGGCCGATGCCGCGATTGAAGAACAGATAGGCGAGCGTCGAGGCGAACACCACGACGTAGCCGAGGGTCAGGAGCGATAACAGATCGAGCTGCAGCACGAAGCCGGACGCGTATTCCCACGCGGCCAGCGGCAGCAGCAGCAGGGCGCCCAAGGCCGTGCAGCACGAGATCAGCGACAGCTGGTGCACGGCCGGCCGCCGCGTCATGACCGCCGAGTAGATCCCGAACACCAGCAGCGCCCCGGCGAACATCAAGTCACCGCGGTTGAACTGAATGGCGGCCAATGCGCCGAGGTCTCCGCGCAGCAGAATGACCAGCACGCCGGTCAAGGATATCGCGATGCCGGCGAACTGCGCCGCCGTCAGCCTGACCCCGAACAGCACGAGCGACCATAGCGCTACGAACAGGGGGGCCGAGGATTGGATCAGCAGCCCGTTGAGCGCCTGGGTGTACTGCATCGCCCAGTAGGACAGCGCATTGTTGATGGCGAAGCCGGTCAGCGCCAGCACCAGCAGCAGCGGCCAGCTGGCCAGCAAGGTACGCCAGTCGCGTACGAGATGCGTCCGCGCGAACGGCCACAGCATCAGGAAAGTTCCGATCCAGCGGATGCAGGACAGGGTCAGCGGCGGCACGTGCCCGGCGACATAGCGCGCCAGCACGATGTTGCCGGCCCAGAACAGCGAGGCCAGCGTCAGAAGCAGATAGGGCTGGTTGTTGAGCCAGGCCAGCGGCGAGGTCGGATGCGATGCGGTGGGCAAGGAATCGGCTTCTCTTGTTGACCGGAGCTTGTGCCCGAAATGGCGGGCGGGACAAGAGCGCCGGGCGGAAGGCCGCCATGTCGAAACACCAATGGGCCTCCTTTACAAAACGAATATTCGTTTTGTATGCTCATCGCAGACGGGAACGCCATCGAGCCGACAGCCGCAACCCTGCAACGGCTCGGCAGGAGCTGCGCATGCCGAAACTCAAGCCCGAGACGATGGCCGCGCGCCGGGACGAGATCCTGCAGGCCGCCGAGGCCTGCTTTGCCCGGCAGGGATTCCATCAGACCACGATCGCCGATGTCATTGCGCAATCTGGTTTGAGCGCGGGCTGCATCTACGGCCATTTCGCCAGCAAGGAAGAGCTCATTCAGGCGATCGGCGAGCATCGCCATGCCCGTGATGCCGCCCTGTTGGCCACGGCGCGTGAGATTTCTGATCCGTTGGAAGCGTTGCGCGCCATCGCGCGCGCCTCGTTGGCAGACATGCAAAAGGAAGAGGGCCTGCGCCACCGGCGCATCGCGCTGCAGCTCTGGGCCGAGGCGCTGCGGGACGATGATATCCGCGCGCAGGTGACGGACGGTGTGCGCAAGCCGGCCGTCTTGATCACCGAGCTGCTGCAGCGGGGCCAGCGGCTCGGCGTCATCGACCGCTCCGTTCATCCACGCAGCATGGCCCGCACGATCGTCGCGATGTTCCAGGGGTTCGTGCTGCAGCGATTGTGGGGCGAGCCGTTCTCGTCATCCGAAGCGATGGCCGCATTCGAGACGCTGCTGACGGGACTCACGGCGCGGCGATGACCTGAAGCGACTGCCTCTCCAACCGTACCGGGCGGGTCTCAATGACGAGCGTTCCTGATCTCATTGCCGGTCTCGGCACCGGGCTGGTCGGCGGCTTCACTTCGGGGCTGCTCGGCGTCACTCCCGGTGGTGGGCTCGTCGTGTTCGCGGTCATGCTGCTCGGCGCCGAGCAGCACACCGCGCAAGGGCTCTCGCTGGTCGCGCAGATCCCGCCGACCAGCGCGGCCGGCATCAGGCGCTATTGGGATAGCGGCAATCGGGTGACGGCTGCGGTGTTGCTCTGGCTCGGCCTGGGATTCCTGGTCGGCGGCATCGTCGGCGCACTGATCGCGAACTGGACGACGGCGGCGGTCCTGCAATGGGCCTATGTGATCTACCTATTCTTGCTCGATGCTCTGCTGCTGCGCAGGCGACGGGCGAAGGAGTCCGCCGAAGCAACCGGCGCCGCGCCGGATCCACATCGAGCAGCGCTCCTTGCAGTTGGCTGCGCGGCCGGCGTGTCCTCAGGCTTTCTTGGGATCGGCGGCGGGCTCGCCACGGTGGTTGGCTTGAGCGCGGTGCTGGGCATGGCACAGCACCGCGCCCAGATGATCAGCCTGGCGCTGACGCTGGTGCCCACGACGCTTCCATCCGCCTGGATCTACTGGCGGCACGGCGCCATGCCGGCCTGGCCCACGCTCGTCGCGGTGATCGTCGGCCTCGCGGTCGGCACCGATGTCGGCGCGCGTCTCGCGAACCGCGTTCCGCCGGAACGGTTGCGCGTCCTGCTGGTGGGCTTTGTGTCGCTGATGGCCGTGTGCATGACGCTCAAGGCGCTCGGATGAACCGTTCGCCTCATGTCGCCTGCTTGCGCGAGGCCGCGTAGACGCCGCTCAGCACCAGGGCGAAGCCGATCACGTGGAAGATCTGCGGCCGCTCGCCGAGGAAGACGAACGCCATGATCGAGCCGAACACCGGCACCACGTGGAAGAACGGCGCGGCGCGGTTGGCGCCGATCAGAAGAACGCCGCGGTTGAAGCACAGATAGGCGATGGTCGAGGGAAAGATCGCGACGTAGAGCAGTGACAGCAGGTTCTGGGTGTCGAGCGCCATCACCGGGCGCGTGTTGAGCTCCCAGATCAACAGCGGGATCAGGCTCGCGGCTCCGCAGCCGAAGGTGAAGGCGACCATCGACAGGCCATGGATCTGCGGCCGCTTGATCGTCAGCACCGAATAGAAGCCGAACACCGCCATCGCGACCAGGAAGATCAGGTCGCCCTTGTTGAAGCTGATGTCGGTGAGCGCGGCCGGATGGCCGCGCGTGAGGATCAGCAGCACGCCGACCATCGACAGCACGATGCCGATGGCCTGCGCCAAAGTGAGATGCACGCGCAGCAGCAGCATCGACCAGAGCGCCACGATCAGCGGGCCGCCGGATTGCAGCAGCAGCGTGTTGAGCGCCTGGGTGTATTCGAGCGACCAGTACTGCAGCGTGTTGAAGGCGCCGATGCCGGTCACCGACAGCGCGATCATGACGCCGAGCTTGGAGCGGATCGCCGGCCAGTCCTGGCGAAGCTGCTTCCAGGCCAGCGGCAGAATGATCAGGAACGCCAGTGACCAACGCAGGAACGACAGGGTGACAGGCGGAATGTGCCCGGCAGCCAGCCGGCCGACGATCGCGTTGCCGGCCCAGCACAGTGCGGTGATGCTGAGCAGCACATAGGGTTGGTTGGCGATCCAGGCGCGCGCGGGCGCGGCGGACGCGGTGGGATCGGCGGCAGACATGCGGCGGTGTTGGCCCCGGTTCGTGCGCCGCGGCATCCGGCCCGGTCATCCCGGCCGCTGGTCCTCCCCGGCCTCGTCGACAGACACCAATTGCAGCTGCCTATCAAGAGGGCAGATGCATCGCGACTATGCAGCGGCGCTGGTCATGAACCGCGGTGGTGATGCCGCCGGTGAGTTCGCAAGGTCGTGGACTGTACGGCGACCGATTTGAGACCTTCGGCGCAGACCAGATAGGCGATAACGAGAGCCGCGATGGTGGCCAGCACGGCGATCGGCGGCACCACGAAGCCGAACCAGGCGCCGGCCGGGGTGAAGGGCACGACGAGCGCGACGGCGAGCGCGGTCAGTGACGACGCAGTCAGCATCGGATCGGCGCGGTTGCTCCATGGCCGTCCGTTGGTCCGGATGATGAAGATGACGAGGATCTGGGTCGCCATCGATTCGAGGAACCAGGCGGTCCGGAACTCGTCGGGCGTCGCATGGAACAAATAGAGCAGGGCGCCGAAAGTGAGAAAATCGAACAGCGACGACAGCGGGCCCATGATCGCGGCAAAGCGCAGCAGCCGCTTCATGTCCCAGCGCTGCGGCCGCGCGGTGGCCTGCGGACTCACACGATCGAACGGGATGCCGAGTTCGGAGAGATCATAGAGCAGGTTGTTGAGCAGGATCTGCGTCGGCAGCATCGGCAGGAAGGGCAGTATGATCGAAGCGAGCGCCATGGACAGCATGTTGCCGAAATTCGAGCTCGCGCCCATTCGCACGTATTTCAGGATGTTGGCGAAGGTGCGCCGCCCTTCCTCCACACCGTTGGCGACAACCTCGAGATCGGAGGCGAGCAGGATGATGTCGGCGGCGGATTGCGCCACGGCGGTGGCGCCGTCGACCGACAGGCCGATGTCGGCCACCTTCAGCGCCGGCGCGTCGTTGATGCCGTCACCCAGGAAGCCGACGACGTGGCCCGAGGCCTGCAGCGCCTTGACGATGCGCGATTTCTGATCGGGGGCGAGCCGGCCAAACGCGTCGGCCGAGCGCACCTGCACCGCGAGCGCGTCATCGCTGAGTTCGGCGATGTCGCTGCCGGACAGCACGCGATCCGCCCTCAGTCCGACCAGCCCGGCCAGTCGCTTGACCACGACCGGATCGTCGCCGGAAAGGATCTTCAGCGCGATGCCGGCGCGCGCAAGCTGTGCGATGGCCGCGGCTGCGGTCGGCTTGGGCGGATCGGCGAACGCGCACAGACCCTCGAAGATCAGTTCCTGCTCGTCATCGGTCTCGATCTCGCGCGGCGCGCCGGTCCAGGGCCGTGACGCGATTGCGACCGTGCGCAGGCCCTCGCGCGCCAGCGCGTGAACGCGCGCGCACATCTCGTTGCGGCCGCTGGTGTCGATCGGCGTAGTCGCGCTGCCCTGCCGTTGCTGCGTGCAGAGCTCGATCACCGCCTCTGGCGCGCCCTTCACGATCAGGATCTGATCTGCCCCGCGGATCGCCAGCACTGAGCCGAGCCGGCGCGAGAAGTCGAAGGTCTGCTGTCCGCCCAGGGTCCATCCTGCTGCCGCACGGTCCGCGCCGGCGATGAGCGCGGTGTCGAGCGAGCCCCGATCGCCGCCGAGCGCGGCAGCGATCGCGCCGAGCTCCGCGGCTCGCGGGTCGTCGCTGCCGTCGGGCGCGATGCTTCGGGCGAGCGTGATCTCTGCTGAGGTCAATGTTCCCGTCTTGTCGGTGCACAGCACCGACATCGCGCCGAGATCATGGATCGCCGCGAGCCGCTTCACGATCACCTTGCGGTTGGCCATGCGAAGCGCGCCGCGCGACAGGGTCACGGTGGTGATCATCGGCAGCAGCTCGGGCGTCAGTCCGACGGCCAGCGCCACCGAGAACAACAGCGAGTCGAGCACATCACGGCCGAACACGACGCGCACCGCGAGCACGATCACGACCAGCGCCAGCGTCAGCCGCGCGATGACGAGGCCGAACTCGTGCAGGTCGCGCTCGAACGGCGTGCGGGCCTGCGCTTCGGCCAGCGCCGAGGCGGCAGCGCCGAACATCGTGTTCGGCCCGGTGTTGACGACGAGCGCGACGGCCTCTCCGGTCTGAGCCACGGAGCCGCGAAACAGCGCATTCGACGTGTCGTTCTCATCGCTGGGAATACCGGCCTGTTTCGTCACGGGATAGGGCTCTCCCGTCAGCGCCGCCTCGCCGGCAGTGAAGGCCTTGCTTTCGATGATCAGCGCATCGGCAGGAACGATGTCGCCCGCGCGGACGCGCAGGATGTCTCCGGGAACGACGGCGTCGACGTCGATCTCGCGATAGGCGCCGTCCCGCTTGACCTCGGCCTTCAGGGCCACGGAGCGGCGGAGCTCCTCGGCCGCCTTGACGGCATGCCCCTCCTGAACCGTATCGAGTCCGATCGACAGCGTGAGGATGAGGACGATGATGGCGCCGCCGATCACGTCGCCCGTCACCATCGAGATGATGCCGGCCACCAGCAGGATCAGCGATAGCGGCTCGAGCAGGCGGCGGAGCACGGCGCGCATCGGCCCCACGACATGCGATGGGGAGTCGGCATTCCGGCCGTAGCGTTGCAGCCGCTGCTCGGCGTCGGCTCTGCCGAGGCCGTCCAGGTCGCAGCCCAGCGCTGCGCCTGCCTGCGCAGGCGACAGGCGCCAGAACCGGTGTAGGCCGGGGGTCGTATCAGTGCTCACATGCGTCCGTTCATGTTCGTGGATGATTGGTAATGGTCATCATGCCTGATTTGCATGAACGATCGTCCGCCGGTTGACCTAGCGCAACATCCTGCTGTCGCGATCCCCTAGCTTTGTGTGCAATGCGCCGCGGGCTGACGGCCGCACTCAAGGAATGGATGGCGCGTCACTGGGCATCATCCGCATTGACGAGTTTGTGTTGACGACCATGGCCGATCATGCCGCAGCTCTCCCGTCCCCTACGAAAGCCGCCGTTGGTCCGACCGTCCTAGCGGCGGTCTGGGCGCATCGCTGGTTCGCTCTCGCCATCATCGTGCTGCTCGGCCTTGGCGGCTGGCAAAGCGTCCGGGTCATGCTTGGGCCTGCCATCGTGGTCGATCAGGTCCGGCGCGGCGACCTCGTCGAGACCGTCGTTGCCAGCGGTCACGTCGAGACGCCGTTCCGCGTCGAGATCGGCAGCCAGATCACCGGCACCGTCGAGGAGGTGCTGGTGCTGGAAGGCCAGCACGTCACCAAGGGCCAGCCGCTGATCTCGCTGGAGTCGCGCGAGCTGAAGGCTGCGGTGGTGCAGGCACAAGGGCAGGTGGCGCAGGCCGAGGCGCGGATGCGCCAGCTCGCCGAGCTGACCTTGCCGTCGGCGAAGGAGGCTTTGCGCCAGGTGCAGGCGACCTTGCTCAATGCTCAGCAGACCTATGACCGGACGTCGCAGCTGACCGGCAACGGCTATGCCACGCGCGCGGCGCTCGACGAGGCCCAGAAGACGCTCGACGTTGCGCTGGCCCAGAAGCGTGCCGCCGAATTCCAGGTCTTCACGGCGAGCCCCGGCGGCAGCGACTACGTCATGGCCGAGACGCAGCTGAACCAGGCGCGCGCCAATCTCGACACGGCGCAGTCGCGTCTCGGCTATGCGACGATCTCGGCGCCGCGCGACGGCGTGCTGATCACGCGCAGTGTCGAGCGCGGCACCGTGGCGCAGCCCGGCAAGACGCTGCTCGTCCTGGCGCCTGCCGGCGATCTCCAGCTCGTCCTGCAGATCGACGAGCGCAATCTCGGCAAGCTGGCGCTCGGCCAGACGGCGCTCGCGTCGGCCGATGCCTACCCCGACAGGCGCTTCCCCGCTGTGGTCAGCTACATCAATCCCGGCATCGATATTTCCCGCGCGTCCGTCCAGGTCAAGCTGATCGTCAAGGACCCGCCCGACTATCTGCGCCAGGACATGACGGTGTCTGTCGACATCGAGGTCGCCTCCCGCAAGGATACGCTGGAGCTGCCGGTGCGCTCGGTTCACGATATCACCTCGGGACAGCCCTGGGTGCTCGGGGTGAAGGATGGCCGCGCCGCCAAGCAGCCGGTGCGCGTCGGCATCCGCGGCAACAGCCATGTCGAGATCGTCGACGGCTTGAACGCCGGTGACATCGCCGTGCCCCAGAGTTCCGGCATCCTGACCGGCCAGCGCTTCCGCCCGGTGCTGCCGTGAACCGCTGGCTGCCCTTCGAGTGGATCGCGGCGGTGCGTTTCCTGCGCGAGGGCCGGCTGCAGACCTTGTTCATCATCGGCGGCATCGCGATCGGCGTCGGCGTCATCGTGTTCATGTCGGCGATGCTGGCCGGCCTCGAAGCCAATTTCATCAAGCGGGTGCTGACCTCGCAGCCGCAGATCCAACTGCTGACGCCGGATCAGGTTGCGCGTCCCCTGCGCAACGACAATGGCGTGATCGAGGATGCCATCGTGCAGCGTCCGAGCCAGCGCGTGATCTCGATCGATCAATGGCCGAAGATCCGCAATCAGATGCTGGCGATGCCGGAGATATCGGCGGTGTCGCCGACCATCTCCGGCTCCGCCCTCGCCATTCGCGGCGACGCCAGCCGCGCCGTGACGCTGTCCGGCATCGAGCCGGAGAGCTACTTCACAATCGTGCGCGTGCCGGACTACATCGTCGCCGGCGAGCCGCGGCTGACCAGCGAGGACATCATCATAGGTACCGAGCTCGCCAGGGATCTCGGCGCGATCGTCGGCGACAAGCTCAATGTTCAGGCGGCATCCGGCGCCAACCGCGTGCTGATCGTGACTGGTCTCGTCGATCTCGGCAGCAAGGGCGCCAATCAGCGCTCCGCCTATGTCGCGCTGCGCACGGCGCAGTCGCTGCTCGGCATGGTCGGCGGCGTCACCACGATCGACATCACCGTACGGGACATCTATGCCGCTGAGGACATTGCGCAGCGCATCCAGGCCGCCAATCGCGTCAAGGCCGACAGTTGGATCAAGACCAATGCGCAGTTCTTCACGGCGGTGCGCGCGCAGGCGACATCCAACACGCTGATCCGCGTCTTCGTCGCGCTCTCGGTCGCGTTCGGCATCGCGGCCGTGCTGATCGTCTCGGTGATCCAGCGCTCCAAGGAGATCGGGATCCTGCGTGCGATGGGCACCTCGCGCGGACAGATCTTGCGCGTGTTCCTGCTGCAGGGCGGGCTGCTCGGCTTCGTCGGCTCGCTGTTCGGCGCGGCAATGGGCGCGGGTGCGCTGATCTATTGGCATGCGGTGCAGCGCCAGGCCGATGGCTCGGAGTTGTTTCCGTTGATCCTCGAACGCCGATTGTTTCTCATCACGGCCCTGCTCGCGACGGTGACGGGCCTGCTCGCCGCGACCGCGCCGGCGCTGCGCGCGGCCAAGCTCGATCCGGTGGTGGCGATCCGTGGCTGAGGTCCTGCTGCGACTGGAGAAGGTCTGCAAGGCCTACAATGTCGGGCTGCCGACCGAGACCGAGGTGCTGCACGACATCGACATCGAGGTCGACCGCGGCGAGTTCGTCGCGCTGATCGGTCCGTCCGGCTCCGGCAAGAGCACTCTGCTGAACATCGTCGGTCTCTTGGACCGGCCGACCTCCGGCCGGTTGACGATCAAGGGCCAGGATACTGCGTCGCTCAGTGATACCGAGCTCACCCATCTGCGCGGCCATACCATCGGTTTCATCTTTCAGTCTCATCTCCTGATCTCTGCCTTCACGGCCAAGGAGAACGTGATGATGCCGCTGCTGGTCGATCGCGGCTTCCCGGGCCCCGAGATCGAGGCGCAGGCGTCGAAGCTGCTCGACCAGGTTGGGCTGGCGAAATTCGCCGACCATCTCGCGAGCAACATGTCGGGCGGCCAGCAGCAGCGGGTCGCGGTGGCGCGGGCGCTGGCGATGAACCCCGATCTGGTCCTGGCGGACGAGCCGACCGGCAACCTCGACACCAAGTCTGCCGAAGCGGTCTTTGGCCTGATGCGCGACGTCAATCGGGAGGTCGGCACGAGCTTCCTGCTCGTCACCCACAACCTTGATCTGGCCCGGCGCTGCGATCGCATCATCGAGGTTGTCGACGGCCGCATCCAGAGCTGAGGGCGGGCCGCTTCGATCGTAGATTCGCCGCCGTTCGGAGGCTTAATGGAACTGCCCGGGTCGATGCGCCGCCAGAAGCGCACGGCCGGGTCGCCCGATCCGCAGCCGGGGCGGCTTGAAATTTTGGGGCTTATCAAAGGCTTGGTGGCGCTCTTGTGTGCTCCGAAGGCCCGTTCTCGCTTGCCTAGCCCGGCGGCTTCCTTTATCCGGTGGGTCGCCTCGCAAGCGAGCGGTCCTGGCCGCGATTTGGGCTGGGCGCATGGTTGGCCAGGCTGGCCCCTCATCGGAAGCGATTTCGTCCGAACCGATCGTGCTGTTTTGGATCTTGGCAGAGGAAAGAGCTGCGAATGGCTAACGTCGTCGTCGTCGGCGCCCAATGGGGTGACGAGGGGAAGGGCAAGATCGTCGACTGGCTGTCGGAGCAGGCCGACATCGTCGTTCGCTTCCAGGGCGGCCACAACGCCGGTCATACGCTTGTCATCAACGGCGCGACGTACAAGCTGGCGCTGCTGCCGTCGGGCGTGCTGCGCACCGGCAAGCTGTCGGTGATCGGCAATGGCGTCGTGTTCGATCCGCAGGCCTTCCTGGACGAGGTCGGCAAGCTCCAGTCGCAGGGCGTCGCCATCAGCCCGGACAATCTGCGCGTTGCCGAGAACGTCACGCTGATCCTGCCGCTGCACCGTGAACTCGACGCGCTGCGGGAATCCGCGAGCGCGGCGACCGCGATCGGCACCACCCGCCGCGGCATCGGCCCGGCCTATGAGGACAAGGTCGGCCGGCGCGCGATCCGGCTGATGGACCTCGCCGATCTCGATACGCTGCCGCACAAGATCGACCGCCTGCTCGCGCACCATAATGCGCTCCGCCGCGGCCTCGGCCTCGAGCCGATCGACGGCCAGCAGATCCTGCGCGAGCTGACCGCCTTCGCGCCGAAGCTGCTGCCCTATGCGGAGACGGTCTGGCGGCTGCTCGACATCAAGCGCCGCGAAGGCAAGCGCATGCTGTTCGAGGGCGCGCAGGGTGCGCTGCTCGACGTGGACCACGGCACCTATCCCTACGTGACCTCGTCCAACACGGTGGCGGCGCAGGCGGCCACCGGCGCCGGCCTCGGGCCGGGCGCGATCGGCTACGTGCTCGGCCTGTGCAAGGCCTACACGACCCGGGTCGGGCAGGGGCCGTTTCCGACCGAGCAGGACAACGAGACCGGCCGCAAGATCGGCGAGCGTGGCCGCGAATTCGGAACGAATACCGGCCGGCCGCGTCGTTGCGGCTGGTTCGATGCGGTCCTGGTCCGTCAGGCGGTCCGGACCTGCGGCATTAACGGTCTTGCGCTGACCAAGCTGGACATTCTCGATGGTTTCGACACCATCGATGTCTGCACCGGCTACAGGCTGGACGGCAAGGAGATCGATCATTTCCCGGCAGGTGAGGGCGCGCAGTCCAGGGTCGAACCGATCTACGAGACGATCGAAGGCTGGAAACAGCCGACGGCGAACGCGCGCTCCTGGGCCGATCTGCCGGCACAGGCCATCAAATACGTCCGGCGCATCGAGGAACTGGTGGGTTGCCCGATCGCGCTGCTTTCCACCAGCCCCGAACGCGAGGATACTATTCTGGTCCAGAATCCCTTCGAGGCGTGACGGGACCCGACAGCTGAGCGCGCGAATTGAGTTGATATGGCCGACTACTACCCGCTGATAGCCCGTGCCATTGCCGGATTGGACCCCAACGCTCCCGGGGAAAGCCGGCGTGCGCTTTACGAGCGGGCCCGGGCGGCGTTGATCGCACAGTTGCGCAGCGTCCAGCCGCCGCTCAGCGAGTCCGAGATCACGCGCGAGCGGCTGTCGCTCGAGGAGGCCGTTCGCAAGGTCGAGGCGGAAGCAGCCCAGCGTGCCCGCGAGGCGCAGCGGGCGTCCAGTGGCGCTGCCCGCCCAGGCGATGCCCTCCGGCGGGCCGGTGCGCGCAATTCGGATGCTCCGGCAGCCCCCTCGGCTCAGCCCACTCCGACTCCAGACCAGGCCGCCACTGCCGCCCCCCGGCCACGACCGGCGGGCCCGGCTGCTGCCCGGGCCGAGCGGCCGCCGCTCGGCGCCGAGACGGCCGAGCTGCGTCCGGCGCGCAATCCGCGACCGGAAGCGCCGCCGGCTGCCGCTGGCGCACCAGCTGTGCCACCGCGGCCCCAGCCGCCTCAAACGCCTCCACAGGATGGGGCGGCGCCTCCCGTGCGCGAACGTCCGGCTGCCGCCCGCCGCGGTGCTCAGGACAACGGCAATCCGGCAACGCCGCCCGCCATGCGCGGCTTCCGCGACATCACCGCTGATGTCGACGATCTCGGCAAGGCCACCGCGCAGGCCAACCGCGCGGCGCGCAAGACCTACGCCAACGTTCCGGCCACCGATCTCGATCGGCTCGAGGGCGACGACGATGACCGGCCGCCGCTGCCCGAGGCGCCGTACTCCTATGACGAGTCGGTCCAGGAGGCCGAGCGCTACGCGCTGCCGGCCACCTCGACCCGCCAGCGTGGCGCCGCTCCGGATCGCGAGGGCAAGAAGAAGCCGGAGCGCAGCGGCTCGACCTTTCCGTTCAAGGCCGCCATCGCCGCCGGGATCGTGCTGATCCTGATCGGCGCCGGAATTCTGTGGGGCCGGCCGCTGGTCGGGATGGTCAACGGCCTGTTCAAATCGTCCTCGACGGTCGAGGCGCCCAAGGACACCGGCGCGCCGCTGAGCAAGCCGAAGATCACCGACCGCGTCGGCCAGTCGCCGTCCTCGGACCAGATCGCGCCGGTCGCACAGCGCGTCGTGCTGTATGACGAGGATCCCGCCGATCCGAAGGGCAAGCAGTACATCGGCTCGGTGGTCTGGCGTACCGAGCAGATCAAGGCGACGGGCACGCAGAAGGCCGATATCGCGGTGCGCGCCGACATCGAGATTCCCGATCGCAAGTTCAAGATGACGATGTCGTTCCGCCGCAACACCGACACGTCGCTGCCGGCGAGCCACACCGCCGAGCTCACCTTCATCCTGCCGCAGGACTTCTCGGGCGGCGGCGTCGGCAACGTGCCGGGCATCCTGATGAAGTCCAACGAACAGTCACGCGGAACGCCGCTGGCGGGCCTTGCGGTGAAGGTCACCGACGGCTTCTTCCTGGTCGGCCTGTCCAACGTCGACGCCGACCGGACCCGCAACGTGCAGCTCCTGAAGGAGCGCTCCTGGTTCGACGTTCCCTTGGTCTACACCAATCAGCGCCGGGCCATCATCGCGATCGAGAAGGGCGCGCCGGGCGAGCGCGCGTTCAACGACGCCTTCGCGCTGTGGGGTGACTGAGCAGGCCGCACGCGCCTCGCGCGTTCGGCGAATCGCCGAGGCAGGAGATTGGGCATGAAGCGATATCTCATCTTCGTTGCCGTAGGCCCGGCGCTGGGCGGCTTCGCGCTGCTCCTGGTCACGACCTACATGTCCGGTTATTGGACCAACACCAATCCGGGCGAAGTGGCCAAGCTGTTCAAGGTCTTCGTCACCTCGCTGCAATACAGCTACCTGTTCGGCTTCTTGCCGGCGCTGATGATGTGCGCGATCGACGACATCCTGTTCCACGTCAGGCGCATCGGGCCGACGTTGCGGATGCTGCTGGTGGGCGGCATCGCCTTCCTGCTCGCGGCCTTCAACTACGCCTCGCATGGCTCCGAATACGGCATCGTGCAGTGGATCCTGTACGGGCTGGTCGGCTTCATCCCGGCGACGGTGTCATCGTGGCTGGTGCACAGATTCGTTGAGGAGCCGCAGCCGGCGGTCGTTACTGAGCCGCCGACTGCGTAAGCCGATCGCACGAGCCGATCAGCCCTACCTGCCGTTGCCGCGGCAGCGGCCGCCGGGGCCGATGTGAAAGCCGCGCGGGCAGGCGTGCGCCGCCGGATTGGCGTAGTTGCGCAGGCATCCGCCATAGGGACCGCGGTGCCAGCCCGGGCCGCAGCCGCCGGCGACCTGGATCACCTCAGGCTTGGATCCGGCGTCGATCGGAGCCAGCGGCATCGCAGATGCGCCGACGGTGAGAACTCCCAACAGGAGCGCGCTGGTGAGGATGGTTCGCATCGATGGTCTCCCTGGTGTGATTTGCGAAAGGGTCAGCCGCCGGCAGCGAAGGCGATGCCGGCACGCACCTCGGTGATGGCCTGATCGATCAGCCCCAGCGCGCGCTCGCGATGGCCGCCCTTGTTCGGTGTCGCCTGAGCCAGCTCGGCCCGCGCCGATTGCAGCATGGTGATAGTCGCGGTCATGTGCGGCTGCGCGCCGAGCGCGTAGCCGATCCCGATGCAACCCGCGAGGGCGGCGCCGAGGCAGAGCTTGCGGGCCGCGGAAGACATGGTCATTTCAATCTCTCCTCGTACTCATGGCTGTTCGACTTGAAGGGTGCAGGCCGCAACGCATGTCCGCGTGCGTCCATCGGCATCGCTAGTTGAACCCGTTGCCGCTGTCTTGGACTCATCGGCATGAACGGTCGCGCGACTTGGACTGATCGGCGCTCCCGATCCCGTCTCGATGAGCTCTGCCGACTTCAGCGGCCGTTCATCCCGCCGCTGCCACATTGATCGCGTTGCTTCGGAAATTCCTTTGCCTCGGGTCCGATTTCGATGACCATCGTCAGGAAAATGCTGTCGACCGACATGCTGCCGAAAGGGCTCGACGACAGGCAGCGCTTCTTGTGCTTTGCGGAATTGTTCGAGCACTTCTCCAACACGGGTGAGCTCGATCCGGCCGAGGACGTGCCGTTTCGCGCCGCAATGAACGCGATCCACATCGGGACCACCCTGCTCGGGCGCTGCGACGGCACCTTCACCCGTGTCAGGCGCGAACGGCGCCAAGTGCTCGCGACCAATGACGACCGCTATTGCCTGGCGCGCAACGCCGGCAGCCGCGAGGCGATGGTCGTCCATCGCGGACGCGAGTTCGTTCTGCGCCCCGGCGCAATGGTGCTGCTCAAGCTCGATGAGCCTTTCTTCAGCGCCGACGGCGCCAGCCACAAGCGCTTCGTCAACGTGCATCTGCCGATGATGACGCTGCGCTCGATGGTCTCCGGTGTCGATGATCTGGTCGGACGCGAATTGGCGCCGGGCGGCGCGCTGTCGCTGGCGATGGATTACAGCGAGCTGCTGCTCGCCCATCCCGCCGCGGCCGACGAGGCCGGCCCGGCGATCGCGCAGCATCTGCTCGATCTGGTGGCGCTCGGGCTCGGTGTGCGCGGCGACGCGATGCGCAAGGCCGGCCGCGGCGGCCTGCGCAGCGTTCGCCTGGCGGGGCTGCTGACCATTCTGAACAGCCGCTTCACCGAGCCGGATTTTTCGGCGCAGAAGCTCGCCGTCGCGGCCGGGCTGTCCGAGCGCTACGTCAATGACCTGCTGCATGAGGCCGGCGCCGGCTTCTCGGCCCGGCTGAACGAGCTGCGCCTGCGCAAGGCCATGGACCTGCTGGCCGGCGGCGGACGCCGCATCAGCGACATCGCGTTTGCCTGCGGCTTCAACGACCTGTCCTATTTCAACCGCTGCTTCCGGCGCCGCTTCGGGCTGACGCCGACCGGCGCCCGGGGCCGCTAGGCGAGACAAGGCGACGGTTCGACGCAACTTGTGCCGAGCCCCGCGCGTTGCCATCTCATGGGTATGCAAGACCACATGGCTCCCTCGCCCCGCCGCGGACGCGCCTCGCAGGCGCACTTCGACGCCAATGAGGCGCGCGGACCGATCATCGACCAGGACGGACGTGAGATCCCGCAGGGCTCCTTCCGGTCCTCGTTCAACGGCGCCTTCGTCGGTCCGGACGGTGTGCGCTTCGATTTCAACACCGCCAATCCCTTCGGCAATCTGACCCGTGAGCAGCGCATCGCGCGGCTGGAGGCCGTGGCGAAGCTGCTCGACGTCGCCTTCGTCCTGCCCGGCACCAACATCCGCTATGGCATCGACGGCATCATCGGCCTGATCCCGGTGGTCGGCGACCTCATCGCGACCGCGCTGTCGCTGTGGCTGGTGCGCGAGGCCCGTGCGCTGGGCGCGCCCTGGCACGTCATTACGCGGATGCTGGGCAATGTCGCGGTCGAGGGGGTGATCGGCATGGTCCCCGTCGCGGGCGACGCCTTCGACGTGCTGTTCCGCGCCAACATGCGCAACGCCAAGATCCTGCGGCGGTGGCTGGATACCCAGTCGCGTTGAGGCGCTGCGAGACCGGGCCAAAACCTCGCAAACCGACCCCCATAAAAAAACTGCCCCGCGCGAGGCGGGGCAGGGTGTTGAAGACTGGTCTGGCAGCCGTCAGGCCGCATCGGCGTCCTGCGCCTTGTCGACCCCCCGGCGCGGCAACGGAAACGCCTCGCTCTCATACAAGGTGCGGATGCCGTTCTGGTCGAAGCGGGCTTCCTCGACCTGCAGGTAGGCGCCATTCAGCGAATCCGCAGGCAACTCCTCCATGGCGAAGCGCACGGCTTCAGCCGCGGTGCCGAACCGCCGGTAGGCGAAGCCCGCCCGCTTCTTCTTGCGGATGGCGGCGGGAAACAGTTCGGCAGAGGTGTTGAAGTTGAACGGACGCAGTGGACGCATGGTCTGAGACCTCTTCTTGTCGGCTGGAAGCGCTGACGCGAGCTTTCAAAACATTCAGCTTGGCAATGACGCCAGCGATTGCGGGGGTGGAGGGCGGGATTTGCCGCTCCAGGCGGCCCGGCCCTGCATAGTCAGTTACGGTCTCTAATATAGGCCGATTTGGCAGAAATGCGAATCCTGCACGCTCACATCGTAAATCCGGCCTGGTTCGGGGCCTACTGAAATATCCTATTTTTTCAATGGTTTAATCGATCCACAACTTGTGAATGCAGGAGAGCCCGATCTGCACGGCTAAAATCTCGCCCCTGGTGGCCGGTTTTGGCCCCCGGCGCCGCGCCGGCCGCCAGCCCAGCGGCCCCGATTACCGTCCGTGACGGAACCGGGGCCGATGGAGACGTCACCGCGGCTTCAGCTTCAGGGCCGCCGAGTTGATGCAATAGCGCAGGCCGGTCGGCCCCGGGCCGTCGGGAAAGACATGGCCGAGATGGCCGGAGCATTTCGAGCACAGCACCTCGGTGCGGACCATGCCGTGGGTATGGTCGGTCTCCTCGTCGATGTGGCTCTCCGTCGCCGGCTGGGTGAAGCTCGGCCAGCCGCAGCCGGAGTCGAATTTGGCGTCGGACTCGAACAGGGTCTGGCCGCAGCCGGCGCACACATAGGTCCCGGCGCGATGCTCATGCTCGTATTCGCCCGAGAACGGGCGCTCGGTCGCCTTCTCGCGCAGCACGGCGTACTGCATCGGCGTCAGCTCCTCGCGCCATTCCGCCTCGCTCTTGATGACCTTGTCGCTCGTCTTGGTGTCGCTCATCCCGTTGTCCTCCGGGCGGACCAAACTGGTCCGCTCCCTGTGATTGCGCTGATCGGCCTCGGTCGCGGCCGCAGGTCGTCGCCTCAGTTCGTTACCCAGTTAGTTCGTCGCCTCAGTTCGTTGCCTTGGCCTCGCCGACCAGCGTCGGCTTCTCGACATAGTTCTCCGCGAAGATCTTCTTCAGATTCTCGATCTTCGGCAGGTCGTTATAGGCAATATAGGGCTGGCTCGGGTGCAGCGTCAGGTAGTCCTGATGATAGGCCTCGGCCGGATAGAACGCGTCGAGCTTGCCGATCTTGGTGACGATCGGCTTGCCGAACACCTTGGCCTTTTCGAGCTGGGCGACATAGGCCTCCGCGACCTTCCTCTGCGCCTCCGAGGTGGTGAAGATCGCCGAGCGATATTGCGGTCCCGAGTCCGGGCCCTGTCGGTTCAACTGGGTCGGATCGTGCACGACCGAAAAGAAGATCTGCAGAATCTTGCCATAGGAGATCTTCTTCGGGTCGTACTTGATCTGGACCGATTCCGCGTGGCCCGTCGTGCCGCTCGAGACCGTGCGGTAATCGGCCGTGGCCTTGGTGCCGCCGGCATAGCCGGACACCGCGCTGACCACGCCGGCCGTGTGCTGGTAGACGCCCTGGACGCCCCAGAAGCAGCCGCCGGCGACGACAGCGGTTTCCAGCGCGTCGGAGGCCGCCTGGTCCTGGGCCGGCGGCGGGATCACAACGGCCTGCTCGGCGGCGTGCAGCGGCTGCCAGGCCAGGATGCCGGCCGCCATCGCACCGAGCACGGCTGTCTTGACGAAAAGGGAGCGGGTGAGGCGCATCTTCGGATCCTCGTGAGGGGTGGCTTGTCTCGTCTCGCCGGCCGGAAACACTGGCCCGGTCCGGCCTCTGCTGCAAGATACGTCGGTGCCCGGCCGGCGTTACGGGGGACGTGACACGACTGCGTGAACAGGCGGGTGGCGCGAGGCGTGCGCTATCGCCCAATGGGTGCCGGGACGGCGCTGGGAGTTGTGGCGAGAGCGTTCCAGGCATGGTGATCTGTTCTCGCGGCCCGAATTGCCCGAGGGATGCCGGTTCATTGGCCCTCCGAAAGCGGAGGGCGCAGGGAAGGCCGGACCTCGACTGAGGCCCGTGGCCCGCCTGCGGAAAAAATGCAGGCGGCAGGTACCACAGGTTCAGCCGGACAGATCCGGCCCTCCCTGCGCGATGGTTTTAACGCTTATACGTGCTCTCCCCGGGGACCGGCTGTCTTGCCCCCGTCGCCGGCGGATCATCACCGCCAGCTTGGCCTCAGCGTCGGGAGGCCAGGACCACACGCTTTCGCCGTCCGCGCCATGCCGTTCGTCCGCAGGCGCTTCGCCCGCTGCAACATGTCGCATCCATCGCATTTCGCTGCCAACGTCCGTGACGATCGCGATACGTCCCCTGCCGTGCAACGAAACGCAGGCATCATAAGCCTGATTTGGGCACGGCGCGAAATGATTTATGTTTTTCAGAAGACCTTGACAGCTTTTGTCGTCGCCGGCCGATTTGCCCGACGGGCCGAACGGCGCTGCCGCATGCGAGGAAGGTGCAGTGATTCATGCATGGGTGGGCAGCTACGAGATTCACCATCGTCGATATCGTCGACGGCGCGACGCGCGACGTCCAACCCGCCAGGTCACGATCCCATCACGCTTCGCCGATCCTCGAACCATGATGTCATTCCATTGTCGCGGTCGTGATGCCGGCGCGGCGGGACGCCGCGAATATTTCCTCCATCCGATGGTCAATACAGAGGCGGTCGCGCCTCGACCGGCAGGGCCCTGACCAGGGCATCGATCAATCGAGTGCGCGCTCTCCGCCCCTTGAGAACCTGGAGAACAATCATGACAATGTGGAAATCGAAGGCGGCAGCCGTGCTGCTGTCGATGGCGACTGCCGCGCCTGCATCGGCGCAGGGTTGGTTCTACGGCGAGCAGGAGCCGGGGGCGTTTCAGGCGATGTATCCCGATCGCGACGTGCTCAACGGCGGCGCACTGACGCCGGCGGGACGAATGGGCCTGGTGCGCGCCTCCGGCGCGGTGCTCGTGTTTCCGCCGCCGGCTCATCTCCGCCCGTATGATCGGCGGCCGCAGCGGCGATGACGCGTCGCCCGGAAGGCGCCCTATGATCGGCTGCCCGGACAGCGGCTGCCGCGCTACGTCTGAGCGATGGGCGCGATCACGAACGGCCGTCGGCTCGCGCGGTCGTGATTGGGATGCCGCTTTCGCCTGCCTACATCATCGCCTGCGTGAACTGGTGCGCAACAGGGAAGACCAATCATGATCGCATTCAGGAGCCTGGCGGCAGCTCTGCTGATGTCGACGCTGGCGGCCACCGCGGCATCGGCCCAATTCTCCGAGCCGGCGGCCTATGCGGCCATGCATCCCGAACGCGACGTGCTCAATGGCGGCGCGCTGACGCCGGCGGCGCAGGCGGAACTGGCCCGCCGTGGCACGTCGGCCTTTCCGAATGCAAATGCAGCGATGCCTCCGGCCGATCGCGTGGGGCCGCATCGGCGTCATCGGCGCTGAGCGCGTCGCCTCAGTTGGCGTGCTCCTCGCGCTCGTGGATGACGCTGGCGCGGCCGACGATGAGATCGTCGACCTGGCCGATGCGTGAGACGTCCTTGCCGGCATAGGGCAGCGAATGCAGCACGCAGCGCATCGCGTTCAGCCGCGCCCGCTTCTTGTCGTCCGACTTGATCACGGTCCACGGGCAGTCGGCGGTGTCGGTGGAGAAGAACATCGCCTCCTTGGCGCGGGTGTAGTCGTCCCATTTGTCGAGCGAGGCGGTGTCGATCGGCGACAGCTTCCATTGCTTCAACGGATGCGCCTCGCGCTCCTTGAAGCGGCGGCGCTGCTCCTCGCGGCTGACCGAGAACCAGAACTTGATCAGGTGCATGCCGCTGCGTACGAGGTTGCGTTCGAACTCCGGCACCTGGCGCAGGAACTCGTCATATTCGGCCTGCGAGCAGAAGCCCATCACGCGCTCGACGCCGGCGCGGTTGTACCAGGAGCGGTCGAACAGCACGATCTCGCCGGCGGTCGGCAGGTGCTCGACATAGCGCTGGAAGTACCATTGGCCGCGCTCGACGTCGCTCGGCTTGTCCAGCGCCACGACGCGGGCGCCGCGCGGATTGAGATGCTCCATGAAGCGCTTGATGGTGCCGCCCTTGCCGGCGGCATCGCGGCCCTCGAACAGCAGCACCAGGCGTTGCCGCGCATCCTTCATCCAGTTCTGCAGCTTCAGCAGTTCGGTCTGCAGGATGAATTTCTGCTCCTCGTAGTCCTTGCGATACATCCGGTATTTGTAGGGGTAGCCGCCCTGGCGCCAATTGTCGGCGAGCTCGTCGGAGGTGTGGCGCCTGTCGCGCTTGGCTTGTTTGCCTTCGATCAGCGCCTTCATCAGCTTGGCATCGTCGGGTGCTGCGCCGTCCAGCATGGCCCTGATCGGTGCGCTGTCGGCGTCGAGCGCCGGCGGTCCGTTCAGCACGGTCTCGAA
Source organism: Bradyrhizobium sp. SZCCHNS1050 (assembly GCF_032484785.1). Lineage (NCBI taxonomy): Bacteria > Pseudomonadati > Pseudomonadota > Alphaproteobacteria > Hyphomicrobiales > Nitrobacteraceae > Bradyrhizobium > Bradyrhizobium sp. SZCCHNS1050. The sequence continues at coordinate 4,041,253 of NZ_JAUETR010000001.1, forward strand.
CGCCGACAGCCCGGTGATCTGCGCAGCCTGCATCTGTTCGTCGACCAGCGACTGGGCGATCGGATCGAGCCCCGCAGCCGATTGCAGGCGCGGGGCGTGCACGGTGGCGGCTGCGCGCTTCATGCGTCGGCCATTGGAGGCCTTGGCTTTCGTGGTCTTGGACTTTGCCATGCGATTCCGCTGCCTGCTGTTGGTTTAACAGAGATGTGAATCGATTTTTATCCGCCAAGGACCCTGCGTCAGGTTGACGTGGATCAACCGGCCGCAGGTGGGTACCAGCGAGGCGAGCGAAATCGTCTCGCGCGGTAAAGCCGGCGTTACACCACGATCGACAGCCGCTTCGCGGCCCGTGTGATTCCGGTGTAGAGCCAGCGGGCGCGGCTCTCCTGGAAGGCAAAGCTCTCGTCGAACAGCACCACGTCGTCCCATTGCGAGCCCTGCGACTTGTGCACGGTCAGCACGTAGCCGTAGTCGAACTCGTCGTAAGGCTTGCGCTGCTCCCACGGGATGTCCTCGATGCCGCCGCCGAAGCATTCGCCGCGCACCGAGACTTTCGTCACCTTGCGTCCGAGATCCTCGTCGGGCGCGACCCGCATCGTCACGATCTTGGATTTCGAGGTCGCGCGCGACTTCACCCGCCATAGCCCGCCATTGAACAGGCCCTTCTTGCGGTTGTTGCGCAGGCAGACCAGCTTGTCGCCGGCGACGGGGAGGGCGTCCTCGATGTCGAGGCGCTGTCGAAAGCGGTTGTTGTAGGCGCGGCGGGTGGCGTTGCGGCCGACCAGCACCTGGTCGGCCTCCATCACGCGCGACGGATCGAGCTCGCGGCGCTCCACCACCTCGCTCTCGCCGTAGCGGCCGATGTCGAGCGTGTTGCCTTCGCGCACGTCCATCGACATCCGCACGATCGGATCGTCCTTGGCCTGGCGATGCACCTCGGTGAGCATCACGTCGGGCTCGCTCTCGGTGAAGAAGCCGCCGCCCTTGACCGGCGGCAGCTGCGCGGGATCGCCGAGCACCAGCAACGGGCAGTCGAAGGACAGGAGATCACGGCCGAGATCGGCGTCGACCATCGAGCATTCGTCGATGATGATCAGCTTGGCCTTGGACGCCGGCGCGTCGTCCCACAATTCGAAGTTCGGCTGCTCCTCGCCGCTCTCCTGCGCGCGATAGATCAGCGAGTGGATGGTGGAGGCATTGTCGCAGCCCTTGCTGCGCATCACCAGCGCCGCCTTGCCGGTGAAGGCCGCGAACTTGACCTCGCCGTCGACGTCTTCGGCGATGTGGCGGGCCAGCGTGGTCTTGCCGGTTCCGGCATAGCCGAACAGCCGGAACACCTGCGGCGTGCCGTTCTTGCCCGGCTTGGCTTTCAGCCAGTCGCCGACGGCCTTGAGGGCGGAATCCTGATGCGGGGAGAAGGTGGTCATGGCTCAACGAAATGGAGCCGCGCGGCGACTCGGGGACATTCCGTGAACCTAAGGGCTGACGGGGAGAGATCAAGCGCTCGATGTGAATGGGTCCACGCCTCCCCCGCTTGCGGGGGAGGTCGCATCGCATCGGAAGATGCGATGCGGGTGGGGGAACGCTCCGGCGGGACTGCCCGTGTGGCGCCCCCCACCCCTAGCCCTCCCCCGCAAGCGGGGGAGGGGGCACAGCGTGCCTGCGGCGATCGCTCGTTCCCCTCCAGAGGAAGCCTACTGCCAGCCCGGCACGCCGCGCATGTCCGGCAGGTGATGCGCGATGCCCTTGTGGCAGTCGATGCAGGTCTTCTCGCCGGTGAAGAGGAAGCGCTGGTGGGCTTCGACGGCGCGCGGCGACTGCTTGGTGATGTCCATCGACTGCGCGCTGTGGCAGTTGCGGCATTCGAGCGAGTCGTTCGCCTTGAAGCGCGCCCATTCGTGCAACGCCAGTTCCAGCCTTCGGTCGGTGAACTTCTCGCGGGTGTCGATCGAGCCGAACAGATGGCCCCAGACCTCCTTGGAGGCCTGCATCTTGCGCGCGATCTTGTCGGTCCAGTTGTGCGGCACATGGCAGTCCGGGCAGCTGGCGCGCACACCGGAGCGGTTGGAGAAGTGGACGGTCGTCTTCAGCTCGGCGAACACGTTGTCGCGCATCTCGTGACAGCCGGTACAGAACTTCTCGGTGTTGGTGATCTCCAGCGCGGTGTTGAAGCCGCCCCAGAAGATGACGCCGGCGAGGAAGCCGGCGAGCACCAGCACGCCGAGCCCGAACACGGAGCTCGGCTTCAGCAGCACGTCGATGAGGTCGAGAATGAACTGCCAGGCGCGGCCGGCAAGGCCGAGCCGCTTTTCGGGGACGGGCGCTTTGGCGCCCTCCGGGATGTCGGCGCTGCTCATCGCTTGCCCCCCGGCCTGTCGTGCGCCAGCAGCGTGTCGATGTCGACGAAGTCGTTGCTGACCGGCGGATTGGCGACGCTCTGCGGCACGTGGCACTGGGTGCAGAAGTAGCGCCGCGGCGACACCGACGCCAGGAACTGGCCGTCGCGATCCATGAAATGGGTGATCGACAGCATCGGCGCCTTCGACTCCGCCGTGCGCGCCCGGGCGTGGCAGGACAGGCATTTGTTGCCCTGCATGTCGACCTGATAGCCGTCGATGGCATGCGGAATCACCGGTGGCTGCTCCGGATAGTTGCGCACCTCCTTCTCGGCGGTGTTCTTCATCGGCTGCATCGGCGGCGCAGGACCCTCGTCGTTGAGCGGCGCAGGACCGCGCAGCGAGGACGAGACGCTCTGGGCGAGCAGGGCGCTCGATCCGGCCGCAACGCTGGCCGCGATCAGCATGACAGCGATTTTTCTCATCATGATGGTCACACCCGCTCGATGCGCACGGCGCATTTCTTGTAGTCGGTCTGCAGCGAGATCGGATCGGTGGCGTCGAGCGTCACCTTGTTGATCAGCTTCGACTCGTCGAACCACGGCACGAAGACGAGGCCGCGCGGCGGCTTGTCGCGGCCGCGGGTCTCGACGCGGGCGCGGATGAAGCCGCGGCGCGAGGCGACCTTGACCTCGTCACCGCGCCTCAAGTTCGCGGCCTCGGCATCGTCCGGATGCATGAAGCAGACGGCTTCGGGGAACGCCTTGTAGAGCTCGGGCACGCGGCGCGTCATCGTGCCGGAATGCCAATGCTCGACCACGCGTCCCGTCGACAGCCAGAACGGATAGTCCTTGTCGGGCGATTCCGCCGGCGGCTCGTAGGGCAAAGCGAAGATGCGCGCCTTGCCGTCGGGGAAGCCGTAGAACTGCACGCCGGTGCCGGCCTTGACGTAAGGATCAGAGCCCTCGCGAAACCGCCAGCGCGTCTCCTTGCCGTCGACCACCGGCCAGCGCAGGCCGCGCTCCCGGTGATAGGCCTCGAACGGCGCCAGGTCATGGCCATGGCCGCGGCCGAACGAGGCGTATTCCTCGAACAGGCCCTTGTGGACGTAGAAGCCGAACGCCTTGGACTCGTCGTTGGCATAGCCCGGCTCGATCTGGTCGAGCGGAAACTTGTCGACCTGGCCGTTCCTGTAGAGCACGTCGAACAGCGTCTTGCCGCGCACGTCGGGCTTCTTGGCGATCAGCTCCTCGGGCCAGACCTCCTCGATCTTGAAGCGCTTGGAGAACTCCATCAACTGCCAGAGATCCGAGCGTGCCTCGCCCGGTGCCGACACGAGCTGGTGCCAGAACTGGGTGCGGCGCTCGGCATTGCCATAGGCGCCTTCCTTTTCCACCCACATTGCCGTCGGCAAAATGAGATCGGCGGCGAGCGCGGTGACCGACGGATAGGCGTCGGAGACGACGATGAAATTGTCCGGATTGCGGAAGCCCGGATAGGTCTCTTCGTTCGCGTTGGGGCCGGCCTGCAGGTTGTTGTTGACCTGCACCCAATAGGCGTTCAGCAGGCCGTCCTTCAGCATCCGGCTCTGCAGCACGGCGTGATAGCCCGGCTTGTCGGGGATCGTGCCTTCCGGCAACTGCCAGATGTGCTCGGCCTTGGTTCGGTGCTCCTTGTTGGTGACGACCATGTCGGCGGGCAGGCGGTGCGAGAAGGTGCCGACCTCGCGCGCGGTGCCGCAGGCCGAGGGCTGGCCGGTCAGCGAGAACGGGCTGTTGCCGGGCTCGGCGATCTTCCCGGTCAGGAGATGGATGTTGTAGACGAGGTTGTTGCACCAGACGCCGCGGGTGTGCTGGTTGAAGCCCATGGTCCAGAACGAGACCACCTTGGTCTTCGGATCGGCATAGAGCTCGGCCAGCGCCTTGAGCCGATTCAGCGGCACGCCGGACATCTCGGCGGCCGTCTCCAGCGTATAGTCGGAGACGAACTTGGCATACTCGTCGAACGAGATGTCGGTGGCGTCGTTGGCCTTGGCTGCGCCGGTGGCCTTCTTCTGCAGCGGATGCTCCGGGCGCAGGCCGTAGCCGATGTCGGTCTGGCCCTTCTTGAACACCGTATGCGCCTGGACGAACTCCTTGTTGACGCGGCCGGTCTTGATGATGTGGTTGGCGATCGCGTTGAGGAGATAGAGATCGGTCTGCGGCTTGAACACCATGCCGATGTCGGCGAGGTCGAACGAGCGATGCTCGAAGGTCGAGAGCACAGCGACCTTGACATGCGGCGCCGACAGGCGCCGGTCGGTGACGCGGCTCCACAGGATCGGATGCATCTCCGCCATGTTGGAGCCCCACAGCACGAACGCATCCGTCGCCTCGATGTCGTCGTAGCAGCCGGCCGGCTCGTCGATGCCGAAGGTGCGCATCATACCGGCGACGGCCGAGGCCATGCAGTGCCGCGCATTCGGATCGATGTTGTTGGAGCGGAAGCCGGCCTTGAACAGCTTTGACGCAGCGTAGCCTTCCCAGATCGTCCACTGTCCCGAGCCGAACATGCCGACGCCGGAGGGACCGCGCTTCTTCAGCGCGTCTTTGTACTTCGCGGCCATGACGTCGAACGCTTCGTCCCAGGAGACGGGGGTGAACTCGCCGTTCTTGTCGTACTTGCCGTTCGTCTTGCGCAGCATCGGATGCGTCAGGCGGTCATGGCCGTACATGATCTTCGAGAGGAAGTAGCCCTTGACGCAGTTGAGGCCGCGATTGACCTCGGCCTTGATGTCGCCATGGGTGGCGACGACGCGGTTGTCCTTGGTCGCGACCATCACGCTGCAGCCGGTGCCGCAGAAGCGGCAGGCGGCCTTGTCCCATTTCAGCTCGCTGGCTTCGCGCTCGGTGACGAGGTTCGCCGCAAGCGAGCTGCCGGGCATGCCGGCGGCGGCCGCGGCAATCGCGGCGGCTTCCAGCTTCAGCATCTGGCGACGATCGATCTTCATGTCGGTCATTGGTGTCTCGTGTGATTAGCCGGCGTCGATGGCGTGGAAGACGAGGCAGGCGGAGTGCACGTGCGGCAGCAGGCCGATCCGGTTCATGGTGGCGCCGAGCGCGCCGGCATCGGGCGCATCGACGACGACGATCAGCTTGCCGCGTGCGTCGCGGCCGTGAATCTCGCAGCCGGACAGCGCGAGGATGTCGGCTTCGACGCGGTCGAGCTGCTCGGGCCGGGTCTGCACGATGATGCTGGCGATCTCGCCCTTGGCCGGTGCGACGACGGGATCGGCGGTGAGGACTCGGCCGGTGATCAGAGCACGGCGGTCGAGGGAGGTGCGGTGTGAGAGCATGGCGGGGTCCTTCCGATCAGTGCGCCGCGGGCGGCCCGGGTGGCCCGGCCATCATCTGGTAAACCCAGACCGTGAGCCCGTAGGAGCCGACGGTGGCGACCGCGAGCGCGGGCATCAGCACAGCGGTGAGAAACAGGAAGGCAACAATTTCCATGCGTCTGCGACGCGCACGCGCGTTCGCATCGCCGCCAACGAGCGACATGAGAGAATTCTCTGCTAGGGGAGGTTCAGTTCAGGAGGGATTGCGGCATCCGGGCCGCGCCTGATCTTATGTTTAAGAAGGCTCCGGAAACCGGCGTTGACCTGGATCAAGCGGGCGGAACCCCGCGCACACCGGCGCACCGCCAGAGCGGAGTCGCGCCGGTCCCCACTGAGCTCTTGGTTGACGGGCTGTGAAGACGCGTGATCGCAGCTTTGCTTGCGAGAAATTCTCGCTGCTCTGCGCCGCGGTCTCGATACGAACATCCCCTCCGGCCGTAAGGCGATAGGACCCGCATCGCTATTTTTCCGGGACGCTCGACACGCGTTGCGCCTGCCACCATCATTCTGTGCATCGCATCAATGCGGATGCAGTCTTGGTCGGAGAGGGCAATGAAGCGTCGTGATTTTCTGAAATTGTCGTTGGCATCGGCTGCGGTGATGGCCTCAGCGGGGCCGCTGCGCGCCGAGGACAAGCCGAAGGAGATCCGCATCGGCACCCAGAAGGGCGGCTTCTTCCCGGCGGTGAAGGCGCGCCGCACCATCGAGGATACGTTCAAGCCTGTCGGCATCGACATCGTCTGGGTCGACTTCCAGTTCGGCCCGCCGCTGCTGGAGGCCATCAATGTCGGCAGCGTCGATTTCGGCTATGTCGGCGACGCGCCGCCGATCTTCGCGCAGGCCGCCGGTGCCAAGATCCGCTACGCGGCGGCCGTCAAGCAGAACGGCAGCAGCCAGGCGATCATCGTGCCCAAGGACTCGCCGATCAAGTCGCTCGCCGATCTCAAAGGCAAGCGCGTCGCCTTTGGCAAGGGCTCGAGCGCGCACAATCTCCTGGTCGCCGCGCTGGAGAAGGCGGGCCTGTCCTGGACCGACATCACGCCGGCGCCGCTCGCGCCCGCCGATGCCACCGCCGCCTTCGTCAAAGGCTCGGTCGATGCCTGGTCGATCTGGGATCCGTATCTCGCGCTTGCCGAGCTCAAGGAGAATGCGCGCGTGATCGTGTGGGACAAGGATGTCCACAAGCCGAACTCATTCTACATCGTCGGCTCCGACTTCGTCGAAAAGTATCCTGCCGTCGTCGCCAGGCTGAACGCGGCTTTCGCCGCCGAAGGCGTGTGGGCCAACAGCCATCACGAGGAGGTCGCCAAGGCGCAGGCCGAGGCCACCGGCGTCGATCTTGAGGCGGTCAAGCGCTTCGTCGACCGCTCGGTCTATAGCGTCGTGCCGATCGACGACGAAGTGATCAAGAGCCAGCAGGCCGTCGCCGACCGCTTCGCCCGTGTCGGCCTCATTCCCAAAGCCGTCAACGTCGCCGACATCGTCTGGAAATGGACGCCGTCCACCTGACGGCTGTCCCGCCACTCAAATCCGAAAGAGAACGACATGAGCAACGCTTCGTCGAAGCCCAATGTGCTTTGGTTCCTGCCGACCCATGGCGACGGCCGCTATCTCGGCACCTCGCAAGGCGGCCGCGAGGTCAACTTCAACTATCTGCGCCAGGTGGCGCAGGCCGCCGATCAGCTCGGCTATTACGGCGTGCTGATCCCGACGGGACGCAGCTGCGAGGATTCCTGGATCGTGGCGTCGGCCGTGGCGCCATTCACCGAGAAGCTGCGGTATCTCGTCGCGGTGCGTCCGGGTCTGCAATCGCCGGCCGTGGCCGCGCGCATGACCGCGACGCTCGACCGCGTCACCAACGGTCGCCTGCTGGTCAACGTCGTCACCGGCGGCGATCCGGTCGAGAACAAGGGCGACGGCATCTTCCTGTCGCATGAGGAGCGCTACGAGGTCACCCGCGAGTTTCTCACCGTCTACAACGCGCTGCTCGAAGGCGAATCCGTCAACTTCGCCGGCAAGCACATCAAGGTCGAGGATGGCCGGCTGCTGTTCCCACCGGTGCAGTCGCCACGCCCGCCGCTGTTCTTTGGAGGCTCGTCGGATGCCGGCATCGACGTCGCCGTCGATACGGTCGAGAAGTATCTTACCTGGGGCGAGCCGCCGGCAGATGTCGCGGCGAAGATCGCCAATGTGAGAGCAGTCGCCGACAGCCGTGGCCGCAGGCTGTCGTTCGGCATCCGCCTGCATGTGATCGTGCGCGAGACCAACGCGGAGGCGTGGGTCGCCGCCGACGACCTCATCAAGCACGTCACCGACGACACCATCGCCTCGGCACAGAAGATTTTTGCGCGGATGGATTCGGTCGGCCAGCAGCGCATGTCGCAGCTGCACGGCGGCCGGCGCGACAAGCTCGAGATCAGCCCGAACCTGTGGGCCGGCGTGGGCCTCGTCCGCGGCGGCGCCGGCACCGCGCTGGTCGGCGATCCCGATACGGTCGCGGCGCGCATCCGCGAGTACCAGGAGCTCGGCATCGACACCTTCATCCTGTCCGGCTACCCGCATCTCGAAGAAGCCTACCGCTTCGCCGAGCTGGTGTTTCCCAAGCTTGGGCTGAACGTGTCCGAGCAGGCCGGCAACGTGACCAAACTGCGCACCAACACCGGCCCATTCGGTGAGACCATCGCCAACGAGCATCGTCCGTTGCAGAGAGCCTCGCAGTCATGAGCCTGATCGAAAGTCTTCCCAAGGTCCGCAAGCTCGTGGTGCCGCGCGCGGATGCGCTGATCCCCTGGCTGGTGCCGCTCGCGATCATCCTGATCTGGCAGGCGGCCTCGGTCGCCGGCCTGGTGTCGCCGCGGGTACTGCCGGCGCCGACCGACGTCGCACGCGCCGGAGGGAAGCTGCTGCTATCAGGCGAACTCGGCCGCAACATCTGGGTCAGCTTCTGGCGCGCCTCGATCGGCTTCTTGATCGGTGGCGGCATCGGCTTCGCCTTCGGGCTCGCCAATGGCCTGTCGCAGCTGTCGGCGAAGCTGACGGACACCACGCTGCAGATGGTGCGCAACGTGCCACATCTGGCGCTGATCCCGCTGGTCATCCTGTGGTTCGGCATCGACGAGAGCGCAAAACTGTTCCTGGTGGCCCTCGGCGTGTTCTTCCCCGTCTACCTCAACACGCTGCACGGGATTCGCACCGTCGATCCGCAACTCATTGAAATGGGTCGCGTCTACGGCATGACCGACGGCGAACTGTTTCGCCGCGTGATCTTCCCCGGTGCGTTGCCGTCGATCTTCGTCGGTCTGCGCTTCGCGCTCGGCATCATGTGGCTCACCTTGATTGTCGCCGAGACGATCGCGGCTTCTTCGGGCCTCGGCTACATGGCGATGCAGGCGCGCGAGTTCATGCAGATCGACGTCGTCGTGCTTTCCATCCTGATCTACGCCCTGCTGGGCAAGGTCGCCGACAGCGCTTCGCGGGTGCTGGAACGGATGACGCTGTCCTGGCATCCGGCCTTCAGCAAACATTGAGGTTCGTAAATGCAGCAAGCGCTCCGAATTCCCGTGTCCGGCGTCGAGGCGATCGACGGCACTGACGTGATCGGGCATGCCGAGGCCTTCCGCCACGCGAGGAAGGCCGGCGTGACCCCGGCCAAACCCGCGACGCGCGGCCTGCCGCTGGTGATCCGCGACCTTCGCAAGGCGTTCGGCGACAACGAGGTGCTGCGCGGCATCGATCTCGAGATTCCGGGCGGTCAGTTCGTGGCGATCGTCGGTCAGAGTGGCTGCGGCAAGAGCACGCTGCTCCGCCTGATCGCAGGTCTGGACAAGCCGACGTCGGGCAGCATCAGCTTCGGTGAAGCCGCGGCGCGGCCCGAGGACGTCCGCGTCATGTTCCAGGAACCGCGGCTGCTGCCGTGGGCGCGGGTGCTCGGCAATGTCGAGGTCGGCCTCGGCCGCGAGCGCAAGGCCGCCGGCGCCCATGAGCGCGCGCGGCAGGCGCTGGAGGAAGTGGGTCTCGCCGACAAGCGCGACCAATGGCCGGCGGTGCTGTCCGGCGGCCAGAAGCAGCGCGTCGCGCTGGCGCGCGCGCTCGTCAGCGGTCCGCGCCTGCTGGCGTTCGACGAGCCGCTCGGCGCCCTCGATGCGCTGACGCGGATCGCGATGCAGCGGCTGCTGGAGCGGGTCTGGGCCGATCAAACCTTCACCGCAATCCTGGTCACCCATGATGTGGCGGAAGCCGTGGCCCTGGCCGACCGGGTTCTGGTCATCGAGAATGGCCGGATCGCCGAGGATATCATGGTCGATCTGCCGCGCCCGCGCCAGCGTGGCTCTGCGGAGCTTGCGGCGCAGGAAGGCTCGATCCTGGGCCAGTTGCTTGGACCGGGCGCGGCGGGTTAGGAGAGAATATCGCAATGAACTCCATCGTCCGCCTCATGCCCGACGCCACCGCGCTTCAGCCCGATTTCCGCTCCGCGATGCGCCAGCTGGTCGGGGGCGTGAGCGTGATCACCGTCGGGCGCGGCGATGAGGTCACCGGCATGACGGTGAGTTCGCTGTCATCGCTCTCCATCGAGCCGGCGTCCGTGATCGTGAGCCTCAATCGGAACGCCTCGTCATGGCCGATCCTGCAGCGGGAGCGTGTTTTCGGCGCCAATCTGCTCGCCGCGGACCAGATCGGCGTGGCGGAGCGGTTCTCGGGTAAAGGCGGTCTCAGAGGCGCCGAGCGGTTCGCCGGCGCGGAGTGGCGCAAGCACGTGACCGGCGTGCCGCTCCTGGTCGGGGCACTCGCCGCGCTGGACTGCGAGGTCGAGGAGATCATCGAGCGGCACTCTCATGGCATCGTGATCGGCCGCGTGGTGCATGTCGAGGTGGCGCCGCAAGCGGCAGCCCTGGCGTATTGGCATGGCGGCTATGTGCACGTGGACCGCGACGCGGACATCGCCCGACTTGCCCCCCTCGGCGGGGCCGATCCGCAGGACGTGCCGTAGGGGGTGAGCGGCGGTTGGTCGCAGGGTGGCGTCCCGAAGCTGGACGCCGTAAAAGCACCGCGGCCTTGAGGTGGTGTTTGCGGCGGAGCTGATGAAACGGATCGGGACCTGGGCGCTCTATGTGATCGGCACGGCCGCGATCCTGTATCTCGCGCTCTATGCCTATGCCGTGCTGACGCGACGCGAGTTCACGCCCGGCGATCCCATTCACATCTTCCGCAATCCCGAGGCGCCGAACTATTCGTGAGGCTGTGCCCGGCGACGACGCGCCGGCGTATTCTCGCGAACCCATGGATCCGGGGACTGTTCACAGTCCTGTAGCTGCATCCAATCGTCGGTCAGAAACTGCACGCGGCAGCGGCGCCACACTTTGATGTGTCCGCCATCCGGCGACGTCTCGACATCGGACAGCGACAGGGTGGGCGGCCGCCAGCGATAGCTGCGTTCATTGTCCCAGCCGTCGCAGCCCTCCTTGCCACAGGCAACCGTTCGCGAGATCAGCTTGCCCTTGCCTGCGAAGCACCAGCTCCGGGCGCCCCATTCCTGACCCGACGACGGATTGACGAGCGGCGCGTGCGACGTCTGCTCCCAGCAGCCTGACAGCACGCCGCGCGTTGCGGCATCAGCCGGCGAAACGGCAAGCGGCGCGCCGAGTGCCAGCGCGCCGCCGAGAACGAACCGGATGGGCAGATTATACGGGGCTCGGCATGCGAGGCGTGTCGCCGGAGCCCGGCGGCGGGATCGGCACGCCGCCGTCGGCATATTCGTTGAGCTTGTTGCGCAACGTGCGGATCGAGATGCCCAAGATATTGGCCGCATGTGTCCGATTGCCCAGGCAGTGCTTCAGGGTCTCCAGGATCAGGTCACGTTCGACATCGGCGACCGTGCGGCCGACCAAGGCGCGCGTGACCTGTTCCGCCGCCATCGTAGCATGCGCTACGGCGGGTTGGGTCTTGCCGATGTCGAGGCGGGCGCCGTCGGGCGTGAGGATGGCATCCGGCCCGATCTCATCGCCCTGCGCCATCAGCACCGCGCGATGCATCGTGTTCTCCAGCTCGCGCACGTTGCCCGGCCAGCGGTTGGTGGTGAGGATGCGCTTGGCCTCCGCCGAGATCGGCCGCAGCGGTACGGCATTGGCCTCGGAATATTTGCGCGCGAAATGCTGCGCCAGCTCGAGAATGTCGGCGGGGCGCTCGCGCAGGGGAGGGATCTTCAGGTTCACGACGTTGAGCCGGAACAAGAGGTCCTCGCGGAACGAGCCCTCGCGCACGGCGTCGGCCAGGTTGCGGTTGGAGGTCGCGATGATGCGGATGTCGACGGGGACGGGGCGGGTGCCGCCGACGCGGTCGATCACGCGCTCCTGGATGGCGCGCAAGAGCTTCGACTGCAGCCGCACGTCCATTTCCGAGATTTCGTCCAGCAGGAGCGTGCCGCCATTGGCCTCCTCGAACTTGCCGATGCGGCGGGCGACGGCCCCGGTGAAGGCGCCCTTCTCATGGCCGAACAGCTCGGACTCCAGGAGGTGCTCAGGGATTGCGGCGCAGTTGATCGAGATGAAGGGACGCTTGGCGCGGGCCGAGCGGGTGTGGACGTAGCGCGCCAGCACCTCCTTGCCGGTGCCGGACTCGCCGGTGATCATCACCGAGGCATCGGAGCCGGCGATCTGCTGGGCGAGCTTGATCACCTTCGCCATCGCCTCGTCGCGATAGACGAGGTCGCGGCTGTCATTGGCGACGGCGGCGAGCACGGCGGCGATCAGTTCGGGATCCGGCGGCAGCGGAATGTATTCCTTGGCGCCGGCATGGATGGCGGCGACCGCGGCGCGTGCATCGCTGGTGATGCCGCAGGCGACGATCGGCACGTGGATGTGCTCTGCATCGAGCCGCATCACCAGGTCGCGGATGTCGAGCGCGACGTCGACGAGGAGCAGGTCGGCGCCCTTGCCGCCGCGCAGCACCCGCATCGCCTGCTCGTTGTCCTCGGCATGGGTGACGGTGGCGCCGTTCTCCATGGCGATCTTGGTGGCCGTCGTCAGCTGGCCCTTCAGCGTTCCGACGATGAGAAGCCGCATGTTGGTCTCCTATTCGGTCGTGCCGCTCTCGATCGGCACGCAGGTCATGTCTGTCAGTTGCGGTCGGACTTGATGATTTCGGTCATCGTCACGCCGAGCTTGTCTTCGACCAGAACCACCTCGCCGCGTGCCACGAGCCGGTTGTTGACGTAGATGTCGATCGCCTCGCCGACCTTGCGGTCGAGCTCGAGCACGGTGCCGGGCCCGAGCTTCAGGAGCTCGCCGACATCCATCTTGGAGCGGCCGAGCACGGCCGAGACCTGAACCGGGACGTCGAACACCGCCTCGAGGTCGGCCGCGATGCGCGCGGCATGCTCTTCCTCGTTGTAGCCGACGTCCCCGCCCAGCGGAGGCGCGTCCGCCGCATTGAGGTCGGGAAGCGGGATCTCGTTGTCGCTCATGACTTAACTCCCTCGGCCACCACAGCGGCCTAGTTCTTCTTGGACGCCATGTAGCGTCCGACCAGCTCGTTGATCTTGGCGTCGATCGCAGCGCGCTCCAGCACGACGCCGCCATCGGCCCATTCGATACGGCAGTCGCCGGTCGCGATCTCCGGCTCGGCGAGGATCACGAGGCGCCCCTCGAAGCCGCTCTGCTTGGCGAGCTTCTCGATCTTCTCGCGGGCGAGCTCGTACAGCGTCTCGTTGATGCGCAGCACGAGGTGCGGCGTGGCAACCAGATGCGCGAAGCAGTCGTGCACGAGTCCAATGATCTCGCCGAGCGGCTCCGCCTCGACCAGCGCCGCGCACAGCTTGCGGGCGACGGCGACCGCGACATCGACGGCCTCGGTTTCCATCCGCTGCTCGATGCCTTCGAAGCGGGCGGAGATGCCCTGCAATTGGATGTTGATCTGCTCCAGCGCCGAGGCGACGCGGCGGTCGGCCTCGACCTTGGCTTCGCGCTGCGCCGCCTCGTAGCCGTTGCGATAGGCGGCGGCTTCGGCGGCCGCGACCTTCTGTGCGATTTCCGCGGACGTGGCCGCACGCTCCCGCGTCGTCTTCTCCGGCGCGGCGAAGTCGGTATCGAACAGGAATTTCGCAGGCTGAGCCATCAATACACCAGTTCGTCGTCGGCGCGGTTCTTGCTGAGCATGATCTCGCCCTTTGCGGCGAGGTCCTTGGCGAGATTGACGAGCAGGGCCTGCGCCTCGTCGACGTCGCGCAGCCGCACCGGCCCCATGGCGGCCATGTCGTCCTGCAGCATCTTGGCGGCGCGCGACGACATGTTGCCGAAGAAGAAGTTGCGCACCTCCTCGTTGGCGCTCTTGAGCGCCACGCCGAGCTTGTCCTTGTCGACATTGCGCAGCAGGGTCTGCGCCGAGGCGGAATCGAGCTTGATCAGGTCGTCGAAGGTGAACATCAGCGCCTTGATGCGCTCGGCCGATTCGCGGTTCTCTTCCTCGAGCGACGTGATGAAGCGGGTCTCGGTCTGGCGGTCGAAATTGTTGAAGATTTCGGCCATCACCTCGTGGGCGTCACGGCGGCGGGTCTGCGACAGGTTCGACATGAACTCGACGCGCAGGGTCTGCTCGACGCGCTCGATGACCTCCTTCTGCACCGCTTCCATGCGCAGCATGCGGCCGATGACGTCGAGCGCCATGTCCTCGGGCAGGATCGCGAGCACGCGGGCGGCATGCTCCGGCTTCAGCTTGGACAGCACGACCGCGATGGTCTGCGGATATTCGTTCTTGAGGTAGTTGGCGAGCACCTCTTCCTGGACGTTGGAAAGCTTCTCCCACATGTTGCGGCCGGCGGGGCCGCGGATCTCGTCCATGATGCCGTTGACGCGTTCCGGCGGCAGGTATTGCTGCAGCAGGCGCTCGGTGGCGTCGAAATTGCCCATCAGCGCGCCCGAGGCCGACATGCGCGAGACGAATTCGAGCATCAGGTCCTCGACCACGTCGGCTTCGATGGTCCCCAGCGTCGACATCGCCAGCGACAGTTCGCGCACCTCGTCGTCATCGAGCTGCTGCCAGATCTTGCCGCCATACTGCTCGCCGAGCGCGAGCATCATCACGGCGGCGCGCCGCGGGCCGCTCAAGGGCTCGGTCTTCTCGCGCTGCGCCTGGCGGCTCGCCAAGGTCGCGATGACCGTGGAAATGTCGTTGTTGTTGGCGTTGGCGTTCTGGGTCTGCGGCAGCGACATGGCGTCTACGTTCTTTTCAGTTCAGGCGGTTCACGTCGATCGGGTCAGCTCTGCGGCTCGGCGAGCCACTGGCGGATGATGGCGGCGGCTTCGCCCGGGTTGCGGTCGGCCAGCTCGCCCACCCGGTGGACGGACTGAGCGTGGACCTGGCCCTGGACCTGGGCGACGTCGATCATGTTGGCGGTCTGCTGGGCGTGAGCGGCTGCCTGGATGGTTTCGTCGGTGAGGGCCGGCAGGCCGCCGCCCGGGGCGGCGATCTCCTCGCTGGCGATGATCTTCTTCACCAGCGGCCGCACCACCATGAACACGACCACGATGCCGAGCAGCATCATCACCGCGAGCTCGATGACGTACATGACGTCATCCTTGGTGAAGTGGAGCATGCCGAGGAAGCCGGTGGGCTCGTTGATCTGCGGCACGGCGGGGGCGTCGGCGAATTTCAGGTTGACCACCTCGACCTGGTCGCCGCGCTTCTGGTCGAAGCCGATGGCGGAGCGGACCAGTGCGGCGATGCGGTCGAGCTCGTCCTTGCTGCGCTCTTGATAGACCAGCTCGCCCTTTTCGTTCTTCGAGTAGGCGCCGTCGACCAGAACCGCGACCGAGATGCGGTTGACCCGTCCGGCCTCGGTGACTTCGGTCTTGGTGGTCCGGGAGATCTCGTAATTGTTCGTCTCTTCGGTCTTCTTGCTCTGGTCCCGCGGCTGTTGCGGCGGCGCGTTCTGCTGGTTGCCCGGCAGCTCGTTGTTGACCGTGACCTGGCCGTTGTTCTCGTTGGTCGCCGACTGCTCTTCGCGGGTCTGGCTCGAGCGCAGCACGCGGCCTTCCGGATCGTAGCGGTCGGAGGTCTGCGTGATGCGGTTGTAGTCGAAGTCGGCGGACAGCTGGACGCGGGCGCGGCCCGCTCCGACCACCGAGGAGACGATGTCCTCGACCTGCTTGCGCATCCGCTTCTCGAAGGCGTTGCGGCGCTCGTCGCCGACCTGCTGGTCGATGTCGGTCTGGGTGCCGTCGGCAAGCAGCTGGCCGGCCTCGTCGACGATCGACACCCGCTGCGGCTTCAGGCCGTTGACGGCGGAGGCGACGAGGTGGCGGATGGCGCGGATCTGCGCCGGCTCGAGGGTGCCGCGCACGCGCACGACGATCGAGGCGGACGGCTCCGGGGTCTCGCGCGAGAACAGCGGCCGCTCCGGCAGGACGAGATGGACGCGCGCCGCCTGGACACGGTCGATGGCGCGGATGGTGCGGGCGAGCTCGCCCTCGAGCGCGCGGAGATGGTTGATGTTCTGGACGAAGCTCGTGGTGCCCAGCGCGTCCGACTTGTCGAAGATCTCGTAGCCGACGCCGCCGCCCTTGGGCAGGCCGCCCTCGGCGAGCTTCATGCGCAGCCGGGTCACCTTGTCCTTGGGCACCAGGATCACGCTGCCTTCATTGCGCATCTCGAAGGGAATGCCCTGCCGCTCCAGATCCTTGATGATGCTGGAGGAGTCTTCCATCGTCAGGTCGGTGAAGAGGGTGGTCATCTGCGGCGCGGTCACGCGCATGATGACGAAGCCGAAGAAGCCGATTAAGGCAGCGGTGACTGCGATCATGGCGGTGAGCCGCGCGGCGCCCAAACCCTTCAGGAAGTCCAAGAGACCTTGCAAGCAACTGCCCCATAGTTCGGCATTCGACGGGTGGCCGCTGAAAGGTGATTTGAGCTTCGCGGGCCTTTACGGCCGGTTGCATAGATCGCGAAATTCAATCCTTAACCTTCACCAGCACCCGCATTCCAGGTGGCGATCCGATGTCAGCCGCTGCCCCGCCATTCGCGGGACGGGGCGCGGAGGTTGAATCGAACCACTGGGCAATTATTGCCTATGGGAAGGTTTCGATATGGTTAACGGTGGTTAAAGGGTCCTAACAAAGTGTAGACATGCAAAAAATCGGCTTGGCAGGGCCAAGCCGATTTTCGAAGAAATCCCGTCGCGTCGGCAACGATCTATTGGCGATATTGCTGAATTCGGGTGGTGCGCAGGCCGGCGAGACCGTGCTGGTCGATCGAGAACTGCCACGACAGGAATTCGTCGACGGTCAGGGTGTAGCGGCTGCACGCTTCCTCGAGGGACAGCAAGCCGCCGCGAACGGCGGCAACGACTTCAGCCTTCCGGCGAATGACCCACCTCTTGGTGCCTGGCGCAGGCAAATCCGCGATGGTGAGTGGGCTGCCGTCAGGCCCGATGACGTATTTCACCCTCGGGCGATGGGGTTCTGTCATGGCGTACTCACAAACTCTTAACCACTGAACTCACGGTAAGACCCTACGCCGCCTCGCTTAAAATTTGCCTAAGCCGAGGGCGCGAATCCGGCGTTGCGCGCGAACGCCGCCACTTCCGGTGGCGCTGCGCCCCGGGAGCGGAATCGTGGTGAATGATTGGTTAAGAATTTCCGGCGCTTACGCTGACAGGTCGCCGTGGCGGCTGAGCTTGTTCAAGTCCAGCCGGGATCGGTTCAGATGGGGTGGGAGCTAGCTCACGATCCGCTGGATCTGGTTCACCGTGTAGGTCTGGCCGCCGATCGTCAGCAACGGCGGCTGCTGGGTCAGGTCGACCGAGGACACGGTGCCCTGGACCTGGGTCGAGATCGCCACCGGACTGCCATTGGTCACATCGGTCGCGACCGTCGTGATCTTGTACTGCCCGTCCGGCCATTGGGTGCCGTCATTGCCCTGGCCGTTCCAGTTGTAGGTCTGATTGTTGCCGGCGCTGGCGGTATATTTGCCGGTGAAGACGGTCTGGCCAACGCTGTTGGTGATGTTGACGGTGAGGTTGCAGTCCTTGGGGATGCTGAGGTCCCAACTCGCCTTTCCGCTGGCCATGGTCGTCGTGGAGCCGCTGACCACGGCGGTCTTGCCGACGAAGGCCAGCGCCTGGGTCGCCTGCGTCGCCTGCTGCATCGTGAGCAGCGATGCGAGCTGGTCGTTGGTCTTGAGCTGCTGCTCGACGCCGGCAAACTGCACGAGCTGCTGGGTGAACTGATTGGTGTCCAGCGGATCCAACGGATTCTGGTTCTGCAACTGCGTCGTCAGCAGCGTCAGGAAGGTCTGGAAATTGCCGGCAATCGTCGAGCCTGTGCTCGAGCCGAGGCTGTTGTTGCCGGTTGACGAATTGGTGTTGGTCGTGCCCGAGACTGGCGGGCTTGACGTGATCGCGTCGCCGATTGCCATGGAAGCCTCCTGTTAAACCCTGATATCCACGCCGCCTTGCGTGCCGAACATCCGTCCATAGGACCGTCCGGCGAGCTGGACCGGGACGTTTTCGTCCTCGGTCACGATCAGGCGTTGTGCGTTGCCATTCTGTTGATAATCGCCGCCATTCTGGCCGGACGAGTTCTGGTCGCGCAGCGAGAACTGCAATCCGCTGTTGTTGCTCTTGAGGCCGGCGTCCTGCAGCGCCTGCTGGAGCTGCGGCGCCGTCTGCTGCAGCATCGCCAGCGTCTCCGGCTTCTCGACCCGCAGATGCGAGGTCACCTGGCCATTGCGGTCGACGTCGATGCGGACGTCGATGCGGCCGAGCTCGGCCGGATCCAGTCGGATCTCGAAGCGGCTCTTGCCGTTGAGCGCCGAGGCTGCGATCTCGACGGCAAGCCCATGAAGCGGCACAGCGGCCGCCGTAGCGGCCGTCGCGGTCAGGTTGGCCGCGGTGATCTGGCTGGTCGATGCGGCCGGCGTCGACAGCTGGGGCTGCGCGGCGGCCGTGGCCTGTGCACTCGGATCGGGCGCCGGCGCGTTGGTCTGACTGGTCGTCGGCGCGGCGTTGCGATCATGTGAGGCCGGTGCCTGCAAATTGCCGTTCGCCTTCCCGTCGCCGGCCTCGACGGAGTCCGGCTTGGCTGCAACAGCGGGTTGTTGCGCGAGCGCGCCCTGGCCCGGCTGCTGAGTGGACTGGACGTTGCCATTGCCCGGTTCGGTGACCTTGCCGGCTGCGCCGTCGGCGAGCCCCGTCTTAATCTGTGTGCCCGGCTTGCCCGTCGTCTTGGTGCTGCCGGGAACGGCCGTATCGAGCGCGGCGGTGAAGGTCTGATCG
This sequence comes from Bradyrhizobium sp. SZCCHNS1050, assembly GCF_032484785.1. Taxonomy (NCBI): domain Bacteria; kingdom Pseudomonadati; phylum Pseudomonadota; class Alphaproteobacteria; order Hyphomicrobiales; family Nitrobacteraceae; genus Bradyrhizobium; species Bradyrhizobium sp. SZCCHNS1050. Next base: position 4,060,226 of record NZ_JAUETR010000001.1, read on the forward strand.
GCAGACGCGGCAGCGTCGCCGGAGGCCGCCGCTGCCGTCTCGGGCGCCGTCGCGGTTGATCCGGCTCCGTCGGCATCCTTGGCCGCCCCGGTGGATTTGGCTGCGGCCGCCAGCAGACCTGCCGCGGCATCGACCGAACCCTGCGGGCCAACACCGGCTACTCCGACGGGCGCGGTCGCGCCGGGCGCATTGGTTTTGCCGTCGCCGCCCGCCGTGCCATCGCCGGTGGCGGGGTTGGCGAGGGTGATGTCGGGCTGGATGGCGACGGCGACCGGCGTCGGCACGGCCACGGTCTGCTCGGCTATAGCGGTCGTCGCAGCGCTCGCATCCGTGCTGGCCTGATCGCCGTCCTTCTTGTCGCCCGTCTTGCCGTCGCTGGTCTTTCCGTCGGCGGTCCCGGCCGCATCGGTCTTGGTCGGCGTGCCGGTGGTCGCGTCGGCCGTGGTATCGGGACCGCTGGCGTCGGCGCCCGCAGTGCTGCCGTCGGCCTTGTCCGCCGGCTTGTCCTGCGACCTGGCCTGGGTGGTGCGATCGGCGTCGCCGGCCCGCGCCGGCTCGCGGCTCGGGGTGGAAGCGCTGCCGGCGCGCGGTGACGGCGACGCGGAGGTGGGCGGCGACGCTGTCGACGGATCCGGAGTCGCGGCGTCGACCAGCGCCGAGAAGCTGTCGGACGGCTGCGGAGCGTCCTGACGGGACTGTCTCGGCGCCGTGGTCTTGAGAACCGTGCCTGCCTGGATGTCTGACGTGACGCTGAACACCTTGGACCCTCTCGCGATGAACTCGACCAAGCAGTTCAGCAAGGAGCGGGCCAAGCCGGCGCAACTGAAAATAGTCAATAAATTCAATTTCTTATGGAATCGATCGCGGCGCGGATCCGCCGCCGCGTCCTCGCCATTTCTGCCCGGCCGGCAAGATTTGCCGCCGGCATCTGCGACCGGCGCAATTGCTTCGCAGGAAGTGCGCCTATATTAGAGACAGATGCTTTCGTGTTGTTTCCGATCAGGACATCCTGTCCGGAGATCGCCCGAAGCAAGCCATCCGCAAAGACGGCGCATGCGAGGCGTTCCCGCGCCGGGAACCCGTTGCCTGACGCCGCGATCGCAGTGACCGGATCATGCTCAACAGTCTCGATCTCGAAGGCCGTCCTGAAGACACCAGGGTCGTCGTCGCCATGTCCGGCGGCGTGGACTCCTCGGTGACGGCCGCGCTGCTGAAGTCGGAAGGCTACGACGTCGTCGGCATCACCCTGCAGCTCTACGATCACGGCGCGGCGACGCACCGCAAGGGCGCGTGCTGCGCCGGCCAGGACATCCACGATGCCCGCAACGTCGCCGAGCGCCTCGGCATCCCGCATTACGTGCTGGACTACGAAGACCGCTTCCGCGAGTCGGTGATCGACAATTTCGCCGCCAGCTACGCTTCGGGCGAAACGCCGGTGCCGTGCATCGAGTGCAATCGCGCCATCAAGTTCGGCGATCTCCTGAAGACCGCGCGCGAGCTCGGCGCCTCCGTGCTCGCCACCGGCCACTACGTCGCCTCGCGGCGGCTGGCGGACGGATCGCGCGCGCTCACTTGCGCGGCGGACAGCGATCGCGACCAGAGCTACTTCCTGTTCGCGACCACGCGCGAGCAGCTCGATTATCTGCGCTTTCCGCTCGGCGACATGACCAAGCCGGAGGTGCGCGAGCTCGCGCGCCGCTTCGGACTGGAGGTCGCCGACAAGCACGACAGTCAGGACATCTGCTTCGTGCCGACCGGCCGCTACACCGACATCATCGGCAAGCTGCGCCCGAACGCGATGGAGCCGGGCGAGATCGTCGATCTCAATGGCCGCGTTCTCGGCGTGCATCAGGGCATCGCGAACTACACGATCGGTCAGCGCAAGGGCCTCGGCATCGCTGCCGGCGCGCCGCTCTACGTCGTCAAGCTGGACGTCGCCACCCGCCGCGTCGTGGTCGGCCCGCGCGAGGCGCTGCGCACGCATCGCATCACGCTGCGCGAGGTCAACTGGATCGGTGACGGCGCGCTCGACGCCGCCGCGCGCGAGGGCCTCGAATTGTTCGTGCGGGTGCGCTCGACGCGGCCGCCGCAGCCGGCTTGGCTGCGCGGTGCGGACGGCCGTTACGAGGTCGAGCTGGTCGCCGGCGAAGAGGGCGTCTCGCCGGGCCAGGCCTGCGTGTTCTACGATGCCGCGTCCGGCCGCGCCCGCGTGCTCGGTGGCGGCTTCATCCAGAGCGCTGTTGCGGAAAGCAGCAGCTTGGGCGGCAACGTGATCAGACCGCAGCGCGTGGCCGAGCCGGTCCGCGGCTGATCAGCATCCATCATTCAGGGCAGGGGCATGGGGGACATCGACCGCGCGGGGGTCGAAAAGGCCTATGAGCGCTGGGCGCCGATCTACGATCTGGTGTTCGGCAAGGTCTTCGATCAGGGCCGCCAATCGACCATCGCGGAAGCCGATCGCATCGGCGGCCGCATTCTCGACGTCGGCGTCGGCACCGGTCTGTCCTTGTCGGACTATGCCCGGACCACGAAGATCTGCGGCGTCGATATCTCCGAGCCGATGCTGCGGCGGGCGCAGGCCCGCGTGCGCGAGCTGAATCTCCTCAATGTCGAGACGCTCGCGGTGATGGATGCCAAGCATCTCGCGTTTCCCGACAATTTCTTCGACGCGGTGGTCGCGCAATACGTCATCACCGCGGTGCCGGATCCCGAAGCGACGCTCGATGATTTCATCCGCGTGCTGAAGCCGGGCGGCGAGCTGATCCTGGTCAACCATATCGGCGCCGAGAGCGGCCCGCGCCGCATCTTCGAGCTCGCCTTCGCGCCGATCGCGCGCCGGCTCGGCTGGCGGCCGGAGTTCCCCTGGGCCCGGCTGGTGAACTGGGCCGCAAAGCATGGCGGCGTCACGCTGGCCGAGCGCCGGCCGATGCCACCGCTCGGACACTTCTCGCTCATTCGCTACCGCAAGGGCTGACCGCCAGATCCTCTGGCCGTGCGCTTTGCCACGCCATACGCGCGGAACGCGAACGCGGGGTTTGCGTTGCCCCGCCATGAGCATCAGGCAATCCTTGTTCCTCTCCTTCGCACTGGTCTCGGCCGCGGCTGCGGCCCACGCCCAGGCGCCGCCGACGGCGGCCACACCTCCGCAGGCGACGGCGCCGGCCCCCGACGCGAATGCCGCCTGTGCGCCGAATGTCCGCGCGACGGCGACGCCCGACGGCATCACCACCGGCAGCGCCAGCGAGCCGCTCGGCGACAAGCTGGCGAAGACCAACGGCGTGTTGTGTCCGCCGAGCGGGGTCGATCCGGAGATGCACGCGCCGACCCCGGAGGGCGGCACGACGCCGGTGATCCCGCCGCCCGGCAGCCCCGGCGGCTATCCTAACGTGCTGCCGAAATGAGCCTCTTGTGATCTGCATTGCCGACCGCCGCTCTTGGCGCGCACATCGGCCTGTGGCCCTCGACGACCAGCGGATACATGCGCAAGGCCTTGGAGAGTCGTCCGGAAATCCCCTGGTCCGAAAACCGCTGCTGCCCGCGAGCTTTGCTTGACAGGGGCGGAGACGCCTCCTTATATGCCGCCCGTTCACAAGGCCCGGCGCCCGCTTCGACCGGTCTTGCCTTGATCGAACATCGTGGCGGGGTAGCTCAGCTGGTTAGAGCACGGGAATCATAATCCTGGGGTCGGGGGTTCGAGTCCCTCCCCCGCTACCACGCGTGACCCACTATTGTAGCTGCCGTCTGGGAACACTCCTTTCCCGAGTAAAGCAGCTAGCTTTCCCTTCACTTCGATCTCAAATCCTTCCCTGGGTCCCTTCGGGTAAATCGTGACGCTGTGCACGAGAGCCCGGAAATCGTCGATGAGCGTGCCTCGGTCGTCCTCGGCAATGGCGTGGTCCGCCAAGGTTTCCGCTAGCGCATCGACGGTTGCGACATATCGGTCCAAGGTTGCCGGGTGAAGGGCAACCGGAACAGGCGCTTCCTCGAGCGCGGCCAGTTCCGCCTCTACCCGCTCTCGCTCCTCTTTGAGCTCGGCGATGCGTTGCCGAGCGTCGTCCTCCGAAATGACGTATCGGACGACAAGATCGATGTTGCGCTGCCGCTCGCCCTCGATCCGATCGCGCTTCGCCTCCAGGCGCGTGCGTGTTGCGGCGGCGTCTCCGGCAAGGCGCTCTCGTTCACGATTATAGTTGCGCACATAGGTCTCGATCAGCCGAGGATCCTTCAGTTCTTCGGCCATGCCGCTGAGGACCAGATTTTCGACGTCGCGAAGGTACAAGATTCTGCGGTTCGAACAGCTGCCGCTTTCGCGCACGGCCGAGCAGCGGACGCGGGTCTTGCCCGTTTTGTCCCGGTCATGCACCGACAGGCCGGATCCGCAGCAACCGCAGCGAAGAAGTCCGGAAAGCAGATGTGGCGTTCGGCGCTTGACGTGGCTGGCGAGACGGCTCTTCTGCGACTTCAACAGATGAGCCTGTTCCCAAATGGACTGTTCGACGATCCGCAAATGGGGGGCTTCGATGCGCTGCCACTCGTCCGGCGGATTGGGCCGAGACAGCCGCTTTCCGGTGTCGGGATCTTTGACCATCCGGACCTTGTTCCAGACGATGCGACCCGCATACAGCTCATTGAAAATGAGGCCGTTCCCGCGCTGCGCGTTGCCGTTGATCGTCGATGCATTCCACCGCGGGCCTCGCGGCGGACGAATTTCCTCGCGATTGAGATCCCGCGCAATGTCGCGAGGTGTTCGTCCGTCGGCATAAGCGGCGAAGATGCGCCGAACGACGGCGGCCTCCTGCTCGACGATTTCGAGCTCGCCGGGTTTGCCGGCGACCGCACGATAGCCATAGGCGCGCCCGCCAGCGTGGCGGCCATCGCGTATCACGCCGGCCATACCGCGCCGGACTTTCTTCGCGCCATCCTCGCGTTGCATCTGTCCGACGAGACCGCGAATCCCTATCAGGATGGAGTCTGCCGTGCCGTCATGCACCGCTTGGATCTGGATCCCCTGAAAGGACAGCCTCTTGTGAATTCCGGCGAGATCCTCCATGTCGCGCGAGAGCCGATCCAACGCCTCCACGACTACGACATCGAATGTGTGCAGGCGTGCAGCATCCATCAGCTGCATCAAGCCATCGCGTCCAAAAACCGAGGCCCCAGACCGGGCCTTGTCCTCGAACGTAGCGACGACTGAGAGCTGATGACGCGCCGCATAGGTCCGACACAAAGCGATCTGATCTTCAGTCGATCTTTCGCTTTGGAGCTCGGTCGAGAATCTGGCGTAAATGGCTGCGCGCTTCATCATGAACACCATTGCTGCGGCACCGAGAGTTGACCGCATCAAGATGGCATTTTGTCAGCGGCTCTCTTTCCCGCAGATGATCGCGCCTCGCATCGGCAATCGCAAGCGCTTCAACGAATTTGGCCAGGGCATTGTCAGTTTCGGCAACACAGCCTGTTGCCCGATGCGATCCCTGTCCGGTCTTTTGTCGCGCCATCTCAACAGGATGCTGCGCGGGGAGAGCCGAGGCGAGATCGGGGAACGATGAAGCGTAGCATTGGATAGAATCGAGAACAGAAACGTCGTTTGGATGCGGATCGCTTTGACCTTGGGCACTGTGCCTGCCGTCGGCACAGTCAAAAGAGGGGTGTCCGGAAACGGAAGAGGATCGGAGACGCGCTCGCCGTTTAGGATGCGCTGGCGAAGGAAAGGGTCCGGGATCGAAAGTGGGCGGTGTATGAAGTGAGGATACGAGAGCACGAGTCTTTACGTTCTGCGGCCGGTTGAAGGATCGGAAATCGAGCTCACCGCGGCTTCCTCGAATCGACCTTCCGCACGCCATCCGGCTGGATCTGCGATCCATCGGTTTATATCGGATTCATGCCAGCCCGAACCGTTGCTGCTGATTTTGAGCTGGGCCGGGAACGTGCCCTCGGCGATCTTGCGGTAGATTGTGGACCGGGACAGCCCGGTCCTGGTGAGGATGGTCTTCAACCTGATGATCTGGTTCGCGCATGGCCGTGATGCCCTTCGCTGGTCGATTCTGAGGTGTTGTGAGACCAGAGAGGCCAAACAGATGCAGGCGGACAATAAGAGTTCGCGCGTTGCCAAGCGTGGCGTAGAGCCGGCGGCAAACGGGATGGGTCAAATTCCAAGGCTTCGGCCTCTGCCGAGATCGATGCCATGGACGAAGGCCAGATCCTGGCCGAGCCGGCGGCCTGATTCGAATGCAATGCCGAGATCGTTCTTGCGACCGGCGAGAATGGATTCCAATTGCGGGTCGCGTTCGAGACTTTTCGCCATGTCGCCCATCGCGGACCGCGTGGCCTTGTAACCGGACATGTCCCCGGCCTGATATTGTCGCTGACTGGTGTGCTCGAGCTTCTGCCAGCGCTCTACGAAGCGATCGGCGCGGCGGCTCGGATCGGTGCGCAGTTCAGTCTCGAGCTGGAGCGCGCGGATGGCGCGGTTGAGGCGTCCGCCAGCGGCCTCGCGGGCCAGCTCGGGGTTCTTCTTGTAGGCGGCCTCAGCGTCGTGGGAGCCATAGGGGCGCACCTTTTCGAAGGCCTGGCGGGCGGTCTGTAGCTCTTTGACCTGTTCGGGGCTCGCTCTGCCGCCCATCTCATGCGCTGCGAAGATCGCATCCACGGCGCGAGCATGGCGCACCAGCGCTCGGGTCCGCACACGACGGGCTTCCGCTTCGGGATCTTGCGCCACGGTCCTTGCCGGCACTTCGGCTTCGCGCCGGTCGGCTGCCGTGCCGCTGTTTTCTTTTTCGGGGGATCCCCGCTCGGGCCGTCGTCCGCCATCCCGGTCGAGCACCTCTCCAGAAACGCTAAGGCCGTCGAACATGCCGCGCAGCGTCTCTGGCACGGCCTTGCGCACGATCTCGGCCACGCGCTCGCGGAACGTGATCCCGCGCCGCTCGGCGTAGCTCTGGACGGGATCGGCACGGTCGTAATCCAAGGCCATGTCCTTCGACCGGTCGCGCGACAGAGCACGGTTGAGCCGATCCGCATCGGTAAAATCGTTGCGGCCATAATGCAGGTCCACGCTGTCGCGATGCCGCGACAGTGCGACATAGCTGCTGTGGGCGTCCATGCCGGGCGTTGCCAGTACATGGACCCGGTCGACCGTCATACCCTGCGCCTTGTGGATCGTCGCGGCATAACCGTGGTCGATCCGGTTGTAATCCTTGAGGTCAAAGCGCACGGACCGGCCATCGTCGATCTGCACGGTCATGGATTGCGCGCTGACCAGTTCAATGGTCCCGAGTGTGCCGTTCTTGACACCAAGCCCACGCTCGTTCCGCAGGAACATGATGCGGTCTCCGCCGGCGAAGCTTCTCGCGCCGCGCTCGACCGTTACACCCACCTCATTGCCCAGAGCGCCGGCGGCCCGCATCCGTCCGCGCGCCGCCTCGTTCAGCGCGCGCACCTCGTCATTGGTATGGGTCAGGATGATCCGGCTCCGGTCCGGCGATACCTGCCGGTCGCGGTCCCAGCGCGCGATCAGATCGCCCCGCGCCTGCTCGCGGGTCATCGCCTCATGCACCATGCCGTTGGCCCGATAGGCTTCTAGCGCATGGCCGACCTTGCCGGTCGCCAGATTGCGCGTGGCGTCGCGCTGCCAGTCTTCGCGCTGACGGCGTATTTCGCCGATCTCCGCCCCGCCGTGACGCTCATGGATCGACCGGAAAGCTGCGCCCGCCTCGATGGCCTGCAGCTGCTGCGGATCGCCGACCAGCACGACCTTGGCGCCCGCCTCGGCAGCACGAGACATCACGCGCTCGAGCTGGCGCGTGCCGACCATGCCCGCCTCGTCGATGACGAGCACCTCGCTCGATTTGAGTAGATCACGGCCCTGCTCCCAGCCATGCTCCAGACTGGCAATCGTGCGCGACGCAATGCCCGACCCGCCTTCGAGGTTTTCTGCTGCAATGCCGGACAGCGCCACGCCCCGGACCTCGAAGCCGGCTGCTTCCCACGCCTCCCGCGCCACCCCCAGCAGCGCGCTCTTTCCTGTCCCGGCATGGCCGACCACGACGCTGAGACCGCGTCCATCCGTGACGTGCGCCAAGGCGTCAACCTGCTCGGATGACAGCACCAGGCCGCGTGCTTCCGCACGCGCCAAAGCGGCCTGGCGATCCTCGTCGCGCACCTGGTGGCGCTCCCGTTCTGCCATCAGCTCAGCGGCCCGGTGCAGGCGCCGTTCTGCTTCGATCATTCCGCGGGTGGTGAACCGATCCTCGCCGCGAGCGTCCTTGCCGAGGTCGACTAGATCTGGCGCTCCCTGCATTGCGCCCAGCACTTCATTGAACTGGTCGAGCCCGTCACTGTGCCGATGCGCAAACTTTGCGAGGTCACGGCGTGTGAAGGTCGATTGCTGTTGGGTGATCGCGTCCAGTCCAAGGGAGGGATCGGCGATGATCCTCCTGCCGTTGTTTCGCGCGATCTCGCGGTGCATCTCGGCCCGGTCAGCCTCAGCGCCCTCGCCTCCGCCTCTCCGCCCCTCAATGCGCTTGGCCGGTGCGCCGATCTGGCTTTGCGGCTCGAGCGCAATGCCCTGGGCTTCCAGGCTGCGGTGATCAATCCGCGCGTCGATGTCGAGCTCGGCCAGCCGCTCGTTGGCAATCTCCGCCCAGCGTTCGCGCCAGCGCTCGACCATCTCCGTGCGGTTCCACTCTCTCACCTTCTGACCAAAGCCGTTCTGATCGACCGAGCGCATTGTCAGCATGACATGGGCGTGCGGCTTGGGCAGGCCGTCTTCGGCCCTGTCCCAATGCACATTAAGATCGGCGATCATGCCGCGACGGACGAACTCGCTCTGAACGAAGTCCCGAGCCAGCTCAATGCCCTGCGCCTCAGTCAGTTCTCGCGGAAGGGCGAACTCGATCTCCCGGGCCAGCTGGGCGTCCTTGCGGACTTCGAATGCTTCGACATCGTTCCAGAGCCGCTCGCGGTCACTCCACGCCTCCGGCGCATTCTCCGGCAGCATCACCTCGGAATGGACGACGCCGCGCTTGGCCGAAAAATCCTGCTCACGGCCCAACCGCTCGTCGCGCAGCCGCGAGCCCGAGCGGTAGGCCGCCGATGCCACCGCGCTGCTCCCGGCCTTCCGGCCAATGACCTTGACGTGAAGATGATAGATCGCCATCGCGAGCAGAGCATCTACACAGCGAAGCGTACGTCGGCACGACGTATAAGCGCGCCCTCCCTCGAAAAAATCTCGGGAGGGATTATCCCATCTCAGCTCGTCCTGACGACCTTACGGCAAGGCGCCGCTAGCCGAGTTATCATTTCTCCGCCGACGTAGGGAGACGACAATGCGCAAACCAAGGGACTTTGATGCGGACCTGAAGGCACTCGACGACAAAGCGCACGAGCTTAAAACCCGCAAGGTGCGGCAGCTAGGCGAGCTCGTCATTGCCACGGGAGCTGACGCGCTTAGCGCAGACGAACTCGCTGGTGCGCTGATCGTGCTGGTCGAGACCAAGGAGGCCGGAAAGAGGGAGGCATGGGCCAAGCGCGGCGTCTCGTTCTTTCAAGGACGGTCGATGCGGAATGCGCCAGCAACTGACCGCGACGCTAATGTGGTTTCGACGCAACCGAGCGGCGCGCAACCGGCAACAAGCCGCAAGGGCACGGCGTGACATGCGCTCTTGGCAGATCACGCGCCGAAAGCGCACCCGCCATCTCATCGAACTCGGTGGCCTCGTCGTCAAAGCCGGTGTCGTGGAGCAAACCGGCGATGATCGCGCCATCATCTATGGCGCGCTGCTCTGGGTTGCTGACAAACTCCAAAGTGATCAGCGCGAACGGGCGCGAGCGCTATGGATGGCAGAGGGGAAGCGGGTGTTTGAGGCGGAAGCGGCGACACCAGACAAGAACGATCAAAATGGCTCAACACCAAGCAAGAGCTGAAACTCTGCCTGCCCAATCGCCAGTGTCCTTGACGCGCAATTGGCGGCTGTGCGGTGTGAGCTTGAGCCGGCGAGAGGCATGGCAGCAATGCCGCTTAGCGCTCCGGCAAGCCGGCGGCGATCATCAGCTTGATCATCCGATCGGCGGCCTGGACGAAGACCGGGCTGGTGTTCTTCATCGGCGGTGCAACGTTGAGGGCCGTCGTGCCAGGCCGCAACCTCAGGCCCTCCTGCATGGCCGCCTTCGCCTCCTCGGTCCGGCCCAACTGCTGGTAGGCCGCCGCCAGATTCATGTGCGGTCGCCCCGAGGCCGCGGTCTGCGCCGCGACGGTGGTCGGCGCATCGTTGCTCAGGCTGCATCAGGGCCACGACGGTCTGATTGGCAACGACCTCGTCACCAGCAACGTCGCCATGCTTGAACATGTCTTCAAGCCAAGTGAGGATCACGGGCTGCGCGTAACAGCTCGCGTCTCAATTATAGAACCGAGCATCCCATTCCTGGAGCTGGACAGCTAGTTTGGAAACCCCTTGAGTTTTCCCCAACGGGATTGGTGTGGAGGCAAAAGGGTGAAGGGCGTAGCGCAAGCAAGTCCGCTAGGAAGCGAAGGCGAAGAATGCGACTCCGGCGTCAACGACACCAGCACGCGCCTTGGGAGCACGTCCGCTGAACGTGTATCGAGATCAGCCTGGATCGCGATCGCGCTCAGCTTCGCAGCGGTCCTGCTCGACGGGCTTGATACCAGTTCGATCGGCGTGGCGGCTCCCGTCATCGCAGCCCACTTCATGGTCTCGCCGGCGTCGCTCACACCTGCGTTCGTGCTGACGAGCGTCGGCGCCGTGCTCGGATACCTGGCGTCCGGCCCGCTGGTCAGCCGTTGGCAGGCGCGTCCTGTCCTGATCGCAAGCGTGGCGGCGTTTGGCGTTCTCTCGCTGGCAACGCCGCTTGCGGGTTCCGTGGAGCAGCTTGCAGCGCTGCGCCTGATCACGGCTATTGGGCTCGGTGCAGCGTTGCCGTCGGCGATTGCCATTGCGACGTCGCAATGTCCGCCAAGGCTGAAGGAGACGGCTGCCGTCATCGTCGGGACCGGGCTCGCCGCCGGCGGCATCCTGGGCGGTGTGCTCGGTGCAGTCCTGACCGCGCGTTTGGGTTGGCAGTCCATCTTCATCATCGGCGGTGCCCTGCCGCTCGGACTCTCCCTCGTTCTGCTGTTTTGGTTACCCAGGCTGACCGCCGCGCGCGATCCGTTGTCGACCAATCAACGCGACCTGCACCTGGGCGGTTTGAAGCTGATCGGAGATCTGCTCGCCACTGGCGTTGCGAGCCGGACCGTCAGCCTTTGGATATTCTCCTTTCTGATCTTCGCTGACGGCTACGCACTGGTGTTCTGGCTGCCGGCGCTGCTCGTCAAGCTCGGATTCTCGACCGAATATTCGCAGCTTGGCATCAGCTTCTTCAGCGCCGGCGGCCTGGTCGCCAACGTCCTCGTGATGCTCCTCGTGAGCAGGCTTCCGATTGCGCGTATCCTGGTGTCGGCCGTGACCCTTGGGGTCATGTCTGCGGCGGGGCTTGCGGCGCACGACGTGGTCCCGCTCGGTGTCTGGCTGCTGATTGCCGGAACCGGTGCAGGTCTGATCTCCTGCAGCGTGGGGCAGTCCGCTCTCGCTGTCGCGATCTATCCCGAAGCGCTTCGCACCCACGGTGTCGGCTTCTCCGCTGCCGCCGGCCGCATCGGCTCGATCGTTGGGCCCGCGTTCGCAGGTCTCCTCGTTTCGAAGGGTGTTGCGCCGAAAGCGATCTTGCTCGCGGCCACGCTTCCCGCATTGCTTGCGATCTTCGCTCTGCTTCCGCACTTGCGGACGACGGAGCGGTCATGATGCGGCGTTTCAAATCTGGAACGCTGCTCGCCATTTTCGGACGCTGGCTGCATTTGGTGAGAGAGCTTAAGCCGTGGGGCCGGGAAGTGCCTTGTCGGAATAGGAATGACCGCTGTGGAGCATGTTGAGCTGGAAACGCCGTTTGGTCGGCTGCGCGGCGCGCGATCAGAAGGAGTGACCGCGTTTCGGAGAGTTCCGTATGCGGAAGCCCCCGTCGGCCCATTGCGCTTTGAGATGCCGTCAGTGCCGCCGCGATGGGGCGGTGTTCGCGACGCCGTCGCGGCCGGGCCGATTCCTCCGCAGAATCCGTCGCGTCTCGACGTGGTGATGGGGACCTACGACGTCGAGCAAAGCGAGGATTGTCTCCATCTGGACGTCTGGACCGGTCATGCGGCAGGCGACCGCGCTCCGGTCCTGGTGTTCATTCATGGCGGCGCCTTCATGACCGGAGGCGGATCGCTGCCTTGCTACGACGGAGGCATCCTCGCGAAGGACAATGGCCTCGTCGTTGTCAACGTCAGCTATCGGCTCGGCATTCTCGGCTTCTTCCCGCATCCCGGCCTCGGCGGTCTGAACCTCGGCCTGCACGACCAGGTCGCAGCGTTGCGCTGGATAGCACAAGCCATCAGCGTGTTCGGCGGAGATCCGCAGCGGATCACGGTGATCGGCCAATCGGCGGGCGCATTCAGCATCGCGGCCCTTGCCGGCATCGAAGCTGGATCGGGGCTGTTCAACCGGGCGATCCTGATGAGCGCGCCGGTCGGCGTCAAGCTGCGTACCGTCGAACAGTCGCGACCGGTCGCCAATGCAATCCTCGATGTTCTCGGCATCGCCGCTGACGAGGTCGACAAACTCCGAACGATCCCGATTGGTCGCGCCCTCGAGGGCTTGCGCATGCTGCAAAGGCGGCCGCCGGCGACCCCGGGAGATATCACGCCTCCCTTCATGCCGGTTCTGGATGATGCCCTCGTGCACCGCGATCCCATCGAGTCAATTCGAAGCGGCGGCGCACGGTGGTGCGACATGATGATCGGCTTGACGCGCGAGGAGTATGCCGCGTTCTCGATCTCGAATCCGTCGCTCGACGAACTGTCCGATGATGCGCTCGAGGACGTGATCCGATCCCAGGGGGACGACGACGCAAGTGCGACGCTGGCACGGCTGCGTTCCTCGCGCGTGCCTGCGACACCTCGCATGCTCCTGGGCGACTTCTACAGCGAACGGATGTTCACAAAGCAGAGCCTGGAGATCGCCGCCACGCAGTCCAGCCTCGGTCGAAAGGCCTTCACCTATCTGTTCGACTGGCAGGCGCCCGTTCCGGGCCTGGGAGCCTGCCATTGCATCGATCTTCCCTTCCTGTTTGGCAACTTCAACATCTGGCAGTCGGCTGCCATGGTCAAAGGCGCGGACCGGCGCGAAGTGCAGGACCTGAGCCGCCTCTTCAGAGGCTCGATCGCCGCGTTCGCGGCAGCGGGAGACCCGAACGCGCGCGGTCTCCCGGAATGGCCCGCCCACGCGGCGGATCAGGCGGTCCTGCATTTTGATCGCCGCATCACGGCATCGCGATACATCGCCTGACTCGAGCAGGAACGGCCGGGAGTTCTCTCAACGCCTGGCCGGTCTGGGCCTGCGCTTCTTCACGGCGCGTTGGGATTTGCGCCTCACGGCGGACGCCGGACCCGATGGCTGCGGACTATCGGACGAGCGCAGCCTGTCCTGAAGAAATTTGGCGAGACCGGCGAGGAACAAACGGCCGGCGACCGTCAGGGATCGGCGCGAAGGATAGAGCGCATAGAACGTCACCGGTGGCGGCGCCCAGTCGGGAAGCGGCAGAACGAGCCGGCCATCGAGCAGGTCGGCGTCGCACATCGGCATCGGCAGTCGCGCGAGACCGAGGCCGCGTAGCGCAGCCTGGCGAATGATGTTGAGGTTGTTGGCTGAAAAGTTGAGCTTGACGTTGATCTCCGTCGTCGCGTCGCTTGCGCCTAACAGACGCCAGCGCGCCATGAAGCCGTCGGCGCCCCATCCGACGCCCGGGAGGCCTTCGAGGTCTGCGGGGGTCGTGCGCGGGCCGAGGCGCGCCATCAGGGCGGGCGCTGCGACTAAGCGGTAAGGCGCTGTCGCGAGCTTCTGGCAGATCAATTCGGAATCCGCCAGATCTTCGCGCACAGGATGGATTGCGAGGTCGTAGTGATCGATCTTCGGGTCGAACGTCCCTTTGGTGTTGTCCAAGGTCAGGCGCACATCCGGATAGGTCTCGGCAAACTGGATGGCAAAATCGGCGACCAGAATCTCGGAGAGGACGGCCGGGCAGGAGATGCGCAGCATGCCCGAGGGGCGGTTCGTGCGGTCCTCCGCAAGCGCCTTGATCGCAACCAGCTCTTCCCTGATCTTCTGGCTCCGCTCGTAGATAGAGAGGCCGATTTCAGTCGCCGCGAAGTTGCGCGGGCCGCGATGAACGAGATGCACGCCGAGCTGACTTTCGAGGTCGCCGATCCGTCTGCTCAAGCTCGACTTCGGAATGCCTGTCTTGCGGCTCGCCGCCGACAGGCTGCCGGCCTCGATGATTTCGACGAGAAGTGTCAGGTCATCGACCGTTCCCATGAGTAATCCTCTGCGGAGATCTCAGACAGAAGTCCGGATTCGATGAGACGATCGAAAGCGGCACTCCAGCAAGCAGGTCGTCGTTCCAATCCTGGAACGTGACTGTACCGATTGCCGGACTTTTTGTCCCGCGTCCACTGCCTATGCTGTTTCACCGAACTGAACGGGGCGGTTCGAGGGACAACACGCCGGACCACGACAGCGTCTGATGTCTTGGACCTGGGCTTAGAGGACATTGGAGGGGGACTTGAGGCATCATATTCAGCCATTACTCATGGCACTGGCTTTTGCGTCGTGCGCAAGCGCGGCAGCTGTCGCGGAGGATTTGCCGGTCAAGGCAAAGCCAGCGGCCTCCGGTCAGCCATTCTTTTCGCTGATCGATGATCGCCTCACCTTCTCCTATATCCCCAAGGCGACGGACCCCGGCGTGTTCTCCAGGAATCCGGACGGGTCGCTCAACAGCACGACCGCGATGCAGGTCTACTCGTTCACGCATTTCGACATCTGGCAGTACGGTACGAACTTCCTGAACATTTCGATGTTCAAGGCGGACCATAACGATCCCGCCAGCCCCTGCACGAACGCGGGCGTCGTGGTCAATCCGGGCACCGGTGTTGCAACACCGGCCAATTGCGCGGGTGCAATCTTTTTCACCGGTCAGAGCCGTTCGACATTTGGCTGGAATGAAATCTTCGATACCAAGGCGTTCACGGTCGGCCCGCTCCGCAACATCTCCTTCGAGGTCGGTTTGGACCTGAGCACGTCGAACTACTATCGCGCCGCCGCTGCGCAGGCCGTATCGGCCGGCCTGCAGTTCCAGTTCGATCTTCCCTACAAGGGTTACGTCAACGTCGCGCCGCTCGCGACATGGATCTACATGGCACACATGGGATTCCTGCAGTGCGGTGGTGGCTTTGCCCCTCCGGGGCCCGGCGTGAGCTGTCTGCCCGACGGCAACCGGCGGTATCAGCCGACCTGGGCGATTGAAACGAACTACTACATGGACCTCGGCTTCTTACCCGAGAGCATGCGCTATTTATCCATCAGCGGCCGCGCCCAGTTGCTCGGCGCGCTCGGCCCCGAGAACAGCCCACTTCCCTATAATCCGCTGCCCGTCGCGGCGCCGGCCAACTCCATGACCAAAGTCTCACTCAACTCCGAGCCGATCCGCCTTACCTTCGATGCCTCCAAAGCGATGTGGGGCCCGAAATTCTCGCACTATCTCGATGTCTGGGTGGCCTATCGCTACTGGCAGAACAAATACGGTCTCGATCACAATGTCAGCAAGCTCTGCACGAGATCGCCAGGGGTGAGCAACAACACCTGCACCGAATCGAGTCTGTCCAGCGGCATCAGCGTGAAGTTCTAGTGCGTCGACAAAACGGGGGAGAGCGGTTTACCTGCCGCGCCTGATGCGACCGTCGTCAGCTTTTTGGCGTCGCACAGCACCGCCCGATGGGAAACGATGTTCGGAGAGGCCTTGTGCGAGGCCGCGGACAGCAAGCAGATGTCCCGCCATGGGTTCGGCACTCAACTGCTTCGGATCCAGGAATTTTCTGGCCGTCGTGATGAACAGCGTTTTGAGGTCGCTGCCTCCAAAGCACACGCAGGTCGGGTTCGTCACCGGCAATGGGACGATGGTGTCGATCTGCCCGTTCGGGCGGTAGCGTACGACGCGGCCGCCCGAGAAGAAGGCTGTCCATAACCCGCCTGCGGCATCGACGCAGGCGCCGTCCGGTCTTTCCTTCGACGTGCTATAATCTGCAAACAGGCGCCGGTTGCTGATGATACCGTCGTCGAGATCGAAGTCGAACGACCAGGTGCAGTATCGCCGCGTATCGGTGAAATAGAGCGTGCGGTTGTCCGGCGCGAACGCGATCCCATTGGTCACGATGACGTCGCCGAAGATGCGCGTCACCTGGCCGTCTCCGGTCACGCGATAGAGCGAGCCGTTCGGGCGATGCAGCTGGTTGTCCATGGTGCCGATCCACAAGCGGCCGCGCGCATCAACCCGGCCGTCGTTGAGGCGGTTGTCGAGGCCGTTTTCGACCTCGACAAACTGCTCCGGATGATCGGCCGCGCGACGGTACAGAGTCAGATCCCGTGCGAGCAGATGCGAGCCGTCCGCCGTCAGCGCCTGGCTGCCAAGGAATTGACACTCATGGGAAACAGCGTGGTGCGCGCCAGTTTCCGGATCGAACGACTGATGCAGCCTGCCGTCGATATCGATCCACCACAGCTTGCGGGTCCGGTCGCACCATAATGGCGTCTCGCCGAGGAGATCGGCGTTGGCCACCGCAATCTCGACCCGATCAGCGGAGATCGAATGAATGGTCATGTCGGAATCCCGTTCCAGCCGCGCGCGCTATCGATCTCAGCTTTTCCAGCGGGCGCATCGCCTGGACGAAGCGGCAGTTCCTTGCGCAGCAGGTCCGCGGCGTCGGCGGAAGGAACGACAACTCCACGCCGACAGCAAGCCCCGGCGTCGCGACGGATCGGACATGCCCGAGCGCGAGCGTCATGGCCTCGACCGAGGTTGACGATCCGAACACGGCCGGCGGCATCCAGTATCCGGCGTCCGTCCTATTGGGGATGCTGTCCCGCTCGTTCCGGTTGGCGGTGTAGACCGTCTTGTCCGGCTCGCCCTTCACATAGATGAGGATCGGCAGGTGCCGGCTGATGCCGATCGCGTCCATGAAGTCGAACTGGAAATGGTAGTAGCCGCCGAGAAGGTACTGATGTTGTGCTTCGACGTGCAGATCAGGACGTCGATGCCGGCCGCGTCGAGCAGGCCGTCGAGCCGGGCGGTCGAGAAGGGAATGTTGGCGCGCATGAATCGTTCTCTGCGTCGACCACCCGGGGGGCGGCAAGGTGAGGGCGATCAATTGCCGGTCCAGGAGGACAGGGCATGCGCGACACAGTTGTTGATGTGCTCGCTCAGGACGGTCCTTGCGCCCTCGATGTCGCGCCTCAGGGCGCATTCCAGCAGCGCCTTGTGCTGGTTGATCGTCTCGCTGCCGCGATAGCGCAGTGCGTAACGGAAATATTTGTCGAACACGATGGAATGCGTATGCATCAGCTCGCGCGACCCGCAACGCGAGATCAGCGCCTGGTGGAATTCGCCGTCGTAGCGCTTTCGCAACTCGGGATCGTCGCCCTCCTTCAGGATGGTGCGCTCGGTCGCGGCCAGCTTGTGATGCGCTGACACCACGCGTCCTTCCCACTCGACGTCTCCGGCGCGGAACGACTCGGCCATGGCGTGATGCTCCAGCAGGATGCGCAGCTCGGCGAGCTCGCGCAGGTTCTGGAGCGAGACCGGTGCCACCTCGAAGCCACGCTGCCCTTCGGCGACCACGAAGCCTTCGGACGCCAGGCGATTGAGGATCTCGCGCAGGGTCGAGATGCTGACGCCGTAATCCTCCTTCATCGCCTCGAGCCTGAGGCGTCCCGACGGCGTGAGCACGCCGAAAATGATGTCGGAGCGGATGCGCCGATAGCCGCTGTCGCCCGCCGACAGCGGCCGTTCCTCAAGATCCGTCATGCCTTCTGATCCCGCTCGCCCGGAGCGCCGCCCTGTGGGAGCGGGCCACTCGCCGGCATTATAGCAGAGTCGCGGCATCTGATGTCCATTGAAATCTCATATGAAATTATGATTGTCGTTTGACATCGATATTGATGTGTGTTTTCTCGATAAACAGAGGGTACGGAAAATAAGCGCTCAACCCGCCGCGTGCCCCGAAGAAACCAGGGAGGACACGATGAGCTTGTTCGCACGGGCGCTGTCTGCCGCCGCGATCTCGGTGGCGCTGACGGTCGGCGCATCTGCCGCCGATGACATTCAGGAGCGGACGATCCGGTGGGGGCACCTGAACAACACCGATCACCCCGTCAGCTTCGGCGTGCAGAAGTTCGGAGAGATCCTGCTGGCCAAGAGCGGGGGTAAGATGAGGGTCCGCGAGTTCGCGGCCTCGCAGCTCGGCAACGAATTGCAGCAGCAATCCGCGCTGCGCGGCGGCACTCAGGAGATGCTGTCGGCCTCGACCACGTCGCTTGCGACCGTCGTGCCCGAGTTCGGCCTGATCGATTTCCCGTTCCTGTTCAACACGACCGAGCAGGCCGATGCGCTCGCGACCGGCAAATTCGGCAAGGCCATGCTTGAGGGCCTGCCGTCGAAGAACCTGATCGGCCTCGGTTATTGGGGCCTTGGCTTCCGCAACGTCACCAACAGCACCCGGCCGATCACCAAGGTCGAGGACTTCGCCGGCCTGAAGCTGCGCGTCATTCCGAACCCGGTCTATCTGGAGAGTTTCAGCGCTTTCAAGGCCAATCCCGTCCCGATGGCGTTCGGCGAATTGTATTCGGCGCTGGAGACTCGCACCGTCGACGGGCAGGAGAATCCCTACACCGTCATCCTCTCCAACAAGTTCTACGAGGTGCAGAAGTACGTCTCGGCCACCAACCACACCTTCACCCTCAACATCATCCTGGTGAGCAAGACGTTCTGGGACAAGTTGTCGCCGACCGAGCAGCGCCTGATGCGCGAGGCCTATGAGGAAAGCCGCAACTATCAGAAGGAGCAGACGCGCCTCCAGACCGAAAAGGCGCTGGCGGAATTGCAGGCCAAGGGCATGCAGTACAATGCGATCGCTCCCGAGGAGACCGAGCGCATGCGCAAGGCGGTTCAACCGGTCGTGGACAAGGTCTCGGCCAATCTTCGGCCCGAGACGGTGAAGCTGTTCAACGAGGAAGTCGAGCGCATCCGCAAGGACGTAAAGTAATCGCCTCTCCATCACGATAGGCGGCGGAGCCGGCCCATGCCGGCTCACGTCCCACATCTGCTCGGACCTGACGCATGGCGCAGTTTCTCGACCTCTATTGCTCGTTTCTGAAAGCCGTCATTGCCGCGTGTCTCGCGGCCATGGTGGTGCTGGTCTTCGGCAACGTAGTGCTGCGCTATGGCTTCAACTCCGGCATCACGGTGTCCGAGGAGCTGTCGCGCTGGCTGCTGGTGTGGCTGACCTTCCTCGGAGCCATCGTCGCGCTGCGCGAGCACGCCCATCTCGGCGTCGACAGCCTGGTGCGGAAGCTGCCGGCCTCCGGCAAGCGCATCTGCTTCCTCATCAACTACGGCCTGATGCTGTTCGCCGATTGGCTGCTGCTCTCCGGCAGCTGGCGTCAGACCCTCATCAACATCGACGACCGCGCGCCGGCGACCGGTCTGTCGATGGCCATCTTCTACGCCGTCGGCGTGATCTTCGGTGTGTCGGCCGCAATTATCCTTCTCTACGACCTGTACCGGGTGATCAGCGGGCAGGCGAGCGAGGAGGACATGGTGGCGGTCAGGGAATCGGAGGAGCAGTGATGGCCTCGATCGTCTTCGCGCCCTCTCACTCTCTCCGCGTCACCCGGATCATGCCATGACGATCGTCGTCTTCACCGTCTCTCTGCTGGGCGCCATGGCGCTGGGCATGCCGATCGCCTTTGCGCTCCTCATCTGCGGCGTCGCCCTGATGAGCACCATTGACATGTTCGATCCCCAGATCGTCGCCCAGAACGTCATCAACGGCGCCGACAGTTTTCCGCTGATGGCCATCCCGTTCTTCATGCTCGCGGGCGAGATCATGAACAAGGGCGGACTGGCCAAGCGCATCGTCAATGTCGCACTCGTGGCGGTGGGGCATTTCCGGGGCGGCCTGGGCTACGTCACGATCCTGGCCGCCTGCATCCTGTCGTCATTGTCGGGGTCGGCGGCGGCCGACGCCGCCGCGCTGGCGGCGCTGCTGGTGCCGATGATGGTGGCGGCGGGACACAAGAAGACCTATGCGGCGGGTCTCGTGGCGGCCGGCGGCGTGATTGGCCCGGTGATTCCGCCCAGCATCGGATTCGTGATCTTCGGCGTGGCCGCCAACGTCTCGATCTCGAAGCTGTTCCTTGCCGGCATCGTGCCCGGCCTTTTCCTGGGATTGGGCCTTTGCGCCGCCTGGTACTGGGTGGTGCGCAAGGAAAACCTGTCGCCGCCGCCGCGCGCCTCGCTTCGCGAGGTGTGGCATGCGATCACCGACGGCTTCTGGGCACTCATGCTCCCCGCCATCATCATCGTCGGCCTGCGCTTCGGGATCTTCACGCCAACCGAGGCCGGCGTCGTCGTCGCCGTCTATTCGATGTTCGTCGCGACGTGCATCTATCGCGAGCTGAAATGGTCCGAGATCTACGCGGTCCTGGTCTCGTCGGCCGTGACCACGAGCGTCGTCATGTTCCTGGTCGCTGCGGCCTTGGTGTCGTCCTGGCTGATCACGGTGTCTGAGATCTCCAACCAGGTCGTCGATCTCCTGAAGCCGTTCATGAGCAACAACACCATCCTGATGCTCGCGATCATGGTGGTCGTCGTGATCGTGGGCACGGCGCTCGACATGACGCCCACCATCCTGATCCTGACGCCGATCCTGATGCCAATCATCAAGGCGGCAAATATCGACCCCGTCTATTTCGGCGTGCTGTTCATCATCAACAACTCCATCGGCCTGATCACGCCGCCGGTCGGCATCGTGCTTAACGTCGTCTGCGGCGTGTCCAAGATCAGCATGGAAGACATCATCAAGGGGGTCTGGCCCTTCATGATCGCGCAGCTGATCGTCCTGTTCGCGATGGTCCTGTTTCCCGGCCTGGTGACGGTGCCGGCGCGATGGTTCGGCGGCTGATCGGGCTGCGTTGGCAAAGGAGTCGAACATGGCCGCACGGATCGTGATCTTGAATGGACCCAATCTCAATTTTCTCGGCATTCGGGAGCCCGACATCTACGGCTCGACGACGCTGAAGCAGATCGAGGACAGCTGCCACGCGCTCGCGGACCAACTCGGCGTATCCGTCTCGTTCCACCAGTCGAACATGGAAGGCGAGCTCGTTGGTCTGATCCAATCCGCTCACGGCCAGGCGGATGCGATCATCATCAATCCGGCAGGCTATTCTTTCACATCGGTCGCGCTGATCGATGCGCTGAACATCTTCGATGGGGTGAAGATCGAGCTGCACATCTCCAACATCCATGCGCGGGACGAGCTGCACCGCCATTCGATCACCTCGCGGGCCTGCACAGCGGTGATTTGCGGACTTGGCGCTTACGGCTATCTCGCTGCGATCCTGGCGGTCGTCCAGCGGCTCGGGCAATTGCCTGAAACGATTCCGCCGGCCCTGCACGGGCTTGCGCTAACCGGCAAGATGTAATCAGGAGACAAGCATGCGCGGAACAGGGTTTCTCGCCATCTGGAGCGACGTCGAGGCGCATGATCTGACCGACTACCGGCATTGGCTGACGCGCGAGCACACCACCGAGCGCGTGACGACGCGGGGCTTCCTGGCGTCGCGTGTGTTTCGTGCCGTGCGCAGCGACGTCAACCGCTTCTTCATCCTGTACGAGCTCGAAACGCCCGAGGTCCTCGACGGCAAGGACTATCTGGCGCGGCTCAACGCGCCCACCCCGTGGTCGCAGCGCATCATGCCGAAGCTCGGCAATTTCATGCGTGGCGGCGGTGTGATCGTCGCGCGCGCCGGGCGGGGCGAGGGCGCCACGATCGTGGCGCTGCGGATCGACAAATTGCCCGCCGACCCGCAACGGCTGGCCACCGCGCTCGTTGGCTGCGACGGGATCGCTGCCGTGCAGATCGGGGCGACCGACGCGCCGCGGACATCCGTACCGACCGCTGAAAAGGGCATGCGGAAGCACGAGGGCTTCTTCTCGGGGCTTCTGTTGATCGAGGCGCTCGATGACGCTTCGTTGCAGAGGGCCTTGCGGCAGGCGCGGACACTTGCATCCGATGTCATGGAGGGAGCCAGCGAGCCTGACTTCTATCAGGGCATGTTTGCGCTCGACGCACGCATCGCGGATGCTTGCTGATGGCGACCTTTTCGCTCGCTGCGCTGACCGTGCTCGACTTGGCGCCGCCCGAGATGATCGATCTGGCGGCCCGCTGCGGCTACGACAAGGTCGGCCTCAGGCTGCTGCCGGCCGTGCCCGGTGGACTGGCTTATCGCCTGATGGATGACGCCGCGCTCCTGCGTACGACGCTCCAGCAGTTGCAGTCGACGGGTGTAACCGTTGCCGATCTCGAGGTCGTCGCCTTCAGACCTGAGACGAGCGTCGCGTCGTTCATGCCGTTCTTCGAGACAGGCGCACGCCTCGGCGCCAGGCACATCCTTGTCGCCGGCTATGACCCCGACCTGGCGCGGTTCTCCGATCGTTATCGGCAGTTTTGCGAGGCGGCTGCTGCGTTCGGTCTGACCGCCGATCTGGAATTCATGCCCTGGACCAGCGTTCCTGATCTGACAACCGCGATGCGGATCGTTGACGATGTCGACCATCCCGCGGCCGGCATTCTGGTGGATGCGCTGCATTTCGATCGATCGCGAAGCAAGCTCGCGGATCTCCGCTCCATCCCGGCCGATCGGCTGCACTATTGGCAGCTCTGCGACGGTCCGGCCGAGCGCCCCGCGACGACTGAGCAAATGATCCATGCCGCGCGCGAGGAGCGCATGTTCCCGGGCGAGGGCGGCATCGATCTCGTCGGTCTCACGCGGGCGATGCCGGACTGCCTGACCATCAGCATCGAGGTGCCGACCGTTGTGCTGGCGAAGACCGTCGATGCTGAAACGCGGGCGCGGCGCGCCCTTGCAGCGGGCAGGGCCGTGGTCGAAAAGGCGCAGGCGCTGTGACGGAAGAGGCTGGTGATGGCGCACAACGATCGCCCGTGGGACGTTGAGACCGATCTGCTGGTCGTCGGTACCGGCGCTGCCGGCATGACGGCCGCGCTGGTGGGCGCGCTCGAAGGGCTCGACGTCGTCCTGTGCGAGAAGTCGGACATGGTGGGCGGCACCACCGCAACCTCCGCCGGCACGGTGTGGATCCCGGGCAACCGGCAGGGCCGCCTTGCGGGGACGCCTGATACGGTCGAGGCCGCGCGCACCTATCTCGCTGCAATGCTCGGCGAGCACGCCGCCGACCGCCGCGTCGACATGTTCCTTCGGGCAGGGTGGGTCGTGCTTGATGATCTCGAGCAGAAGACGAGCGTTCGATTTGCGGCGCCTCCGATCCACCCCGACTACAAGCAGCTTCCGGGCGCTGCGATCGGCGGACGCGCGCTCACGGCCATGCCGTTCGAGGGCCGAAAGCTCGGACCGGATTTTGCCCGTGTCAGGCCGCCGCGTCGGGAGTTCATGGTGCTCGGCGGCATGATGGTGAGCAAGGCGGACATCCCGGCGCTGCTGGCGCCATTCCGCAGCTGGAGCAGTCTTAGGCATGTCCTGGGTCTGCTCGCCCGGCATGCGATGGACCGGATCAGCCACACGCGCGGAACGCGCCTGGTCATGGGAAACGCGCTCGTCGCGAGGCTCCTCGACAGCCTCCGCCGCGTCGCCGTCGACCTGCGCTTCGAGACCGAACTTCGCGATCTCGTTTGCGAGGGGGATCACATCATGGGTGCGGTTCTTTCGTCTCCTGGCGGAGAGCTCAGGATAAGGGCCCGCAAGGGCGTCGTGCTGGCGAGCGGAGGCATCGGCTGGAGCCGTGAGCTAAGAGAGCGTCTATTCCCCGAGCCGGCGCGTCGACTTTCGCTCGCGCCCACCTCGAACACCGGCGATGGCATCCTGGCGGCGGAGCGCGTCAGTGCAGCGATCGCCCGAGACCTCGACAGTCCGGCGTTGTGGATGCCGAGTTCGGTGATGACGCAGGCCGACGGTCATGTGTCGATCTTCCCGCACATCATGCTCGATCGCGCCAAGCCTGGATTGCTGGCCGTGAACAGGTCAGGCCGCCGTTTCGTGAACGAGGCCGATTCCTATCATGACTTCGTCGCCGCGATGCTGCGATCGAACGCGCCGTCTTCAAGTCCGGCCTTCCTGATCTGCGATGCGACGTTCATCAAGGATTTCGGCATTGGGCTCGTTCGTCCGGGGACGCGAAACCTGAAGGCGTTCGTGCAAGCCAGCTATCTGGTCGAGGCGGAGACGATCGAGCAGCTGGCGCGAAGGATCGGCGTCGACGCCGGGCAGCTTGCGGCAACGGTCGAGCAGTATAATCGCTACGCGGACAGCGGGATCGACGAAGACTTCGGCCGAGGGTCCAGCGCGTTGAACCGGTTCAATGGCGATCCGGAGACCAAGCCGAACCCATGTCTGCGGCGGATCGGTCAGGGGCGCTATTATGCCGTCGCCGTGTGGCCGTCGGATCTCGCCAGCAGTTGCGGTCTACTTACGGATGAGCGCGCCAGAGTGTTGTCACGCAACGGAACGGTCTTGCCCGGACTGTATGCCGTCGGGACCGATGCATCCTCCATTTTCCGCGGCATGTACCCCGGACCTGGAACGATGATCGGCCCCGCCATGGTCTTTGCATGGTGCGCCGCGCTCGATTGCGCAGGAACGCTCGCTGACCGAATGAGGCTGTCTGAGTGACCAACGGGAGGTTCGCAGGCGATTCTGATTCGCGACAATTTTGCCTTCGGGTTCAGGCGCCGGGTTGGCGCCCCCGGAGTCGCGGCTCGGCTGCGCCGCACAGACCCATGAGCCGCTGACGGTACCGATTGTAGACTAAGGCGGCCCCGGGCTGCCAACAGAGAACGATAAGCAAGAGGAGAGAACTGATGCCGATCGCGCGAGGAATTTTTTGGGCAATGCTGCTGGTGGCTGCGACTTGCCAGGTGACATCGGCGTTCGCCGAGCCGATGGCTTGTGACGACGGCATCAAAGCCGCCTTCCATCCCGACGAGATCACGACCGTGATCGCGGTCCGCCGGGTCAACAAGGGTGAGGAGCTTTTGGCGCCCGATGCGCCGAAGCCGATCACGGCGGCAGCCGATCTTTGCCTCGTGAAGCTGTTGGTCGGTCCCGGCGTCACAGCGGAGAAGGACAAAAACGCGCGCTCCTATTCAGAAGGTATCGGCATCGAGGTCTGGCTGCCGACGCAGGCCAACTGGAACGAGCGCATCCGTAACTATGGCGGTGGCGGCTGGGTCGGCGGCGGCCATCGCTTCGCCGACAAGATCGGGAGCAAGGTGCCGGCAATTGTCAACGCCAATATCGGCTATGCTTCGGGCACAACGGATGCCGGCCAGCCGTGGTATCAGGACGGTTCGTTCGCCTTCCTCTCTGACGGCAAGGTTAACGTCGAGGGCCTCCGCGACTTCTCGGTACGGGCGATGGTCGAGCAGGCGATCAAGACCAAAGCGCTGGTCAATCTCTACTATGGCAAGGCGCCGAAATTCGTCTACTACGATGGACACTCGCAGGGCGGCCGCCAGGGCCTGAAGATCCTGCAGGAATATCCAGAGCTCTATGACGGCTACATGATCGCGCAGCCTGCGCCGAACATCGCGCGGTTCGGCACCACCAGCCTCTATCCGCAGATCGTGATGAAGACCGAGCTCGGCTTCTCTGCCATCAACAAGCCGGAGGCTGCCGCGTTCGCCGCCAAGGTCGACGCTGCCAACAAGCGCGCCGTTGCAACCTGTGACAAGGCCGGGCTCGGCTTCCTGCTTGATCCCTTCGCCTGCGACTACAATCCCGCCCGCGACGCGGTGCTGCTCTGTACGGGCGAAACGAGCGACGGCGTCACCGGAAGCAACGCCGACAAGGCAGCTTGCATGAGCTCGAAGGAAGCGGGTGCGCTCAACAAAATCTGGTACGGCGCGACCCGCGATGGCAGCGTCGATCCGGCTCAGACGGCGGAAGCCCGCAGCGGCAAGGCGCTCGGCGTGAAGCAGATGTGGTGGACCTTTACCAAGGGCACGTCGATCTCAACGCAGATCACGAGCCCGTCGACTGACAATTTTGCGCTCGGCATGGAGGACGTCAGCTACGCCGCTGATGCCAGCGCGACCTCAGCCATTCCGATCACCAACACCTCGACCGCAAGGCGCAACCGCTGGCTCGAGCTCGATTATGCCGCCTTCGCTGCTGGCGTCGACAAGAATGTCGAACTGCAGCCCACGCTGTTCAGCAATCTGATCACCGACAAGGCCGATCTCTCGAAGCTGCGCGATCTCGGCCGCAAGGTGATCATATGGAGCGGCCTTGCGGATGATGCGATCCCGCCGGCCGGCAACGTCAATTATCACGAGCGCGTGCTTGCTGCGATGGGCGGCGACGCCGAGGTCTCAAAATTCATGCGGATGTATCTGGTCCCGGGGGCTGCGCATTCCTCGCAGGGCCGCTCGTACACCGTGACCGGCAAGAACGACGCCGTGCCGCTGCCGAAACTGCCGGGCAATGCCAACCAGACGCCGACCCGCGACAAGGACCAGTTCTTCTCCGCATTGACGGATTGGGTCGAGAAGGGAGTGCCGCCGGGCGAGATCACGTTGACCTCGCGCGATGGCAGCGTGAGCTATCCGGTCTGCGTCTATCCGCAGCGGACGACGTGGGATGGCCGCGGCCCTGCGACGCAGCCTTCGAGCTTCAGCTGCCGCTAGTCACTACAATCAAGAAATTCTCGACAGAGGGGAGACAGACGAGAGGCGATGGCGGTCTCAGTTGTCGTTGGAAGAGCCTGACTCTTTCACCGTTGCATGTCGCAGCTCCGTCGTCAAAATAGGAATGAAGAACCATTGGTTTGGGATTGGCAGCGGACTTCGCTACCAATCCTACTATCTCATGCGCCAAACTACGATTTTTCGTGATTCGTACTCCCGCTGCTGGCAGTCCTCGTCCGCGAACGGCACGCAATTTCCGCCGAAGGACGTTGAAACAGGTCAGTCGCTCTCAGTCGGACGTCCGCGCAGTGAAGTCTCTGCGCTGTCCCAGGGCGGTTCCGGCCGCCAAGCCTCTATCAACGCATCGATGAATGTACGCACCTTCGGCGACAAGTGCCTGCTCGAAGGATAGACGGCGCGAATGGGTGCACCATCGGCGTCGACCTCTTTGAGGATCGGCACCAGCCGACCTGCACGCAGATCGTCGCTGACCAGGAATGTGGCAAGCCGAGCGATGCCGAAACCCGCAATCGTCGCGTCGCGCAAGGCTTCAGCGTTGGTCGCGACGAAACGCCCATTGATGGCGATCACGCGAGCTTGTCCGTTCTCGTTGAATCGCCAGTCGACGGAGCGCCCGCCGTGCACGAAGGCGAGGCAGCTATGCTGCGCCAACGCGTCGATGTTTCTCGGCGTTCCTCGCTCGGCAAGATAGGCCGGCGACGCACAGGTCACCAGGCGATGGCGCGCCAGAAACCTATTCATCAGCCGAGAATCTTCGCTGCTGCCGATCCTGATCGCGAGATCCACGCCCTCGTCGATGAGATCGACATAGCGATCGCCGAAGGAGGCGCTGACGGATATCTCCGGCCATTTGCGAATGAACTCATTGAGGACCGGAAGCACGTGCAGCCGGCCGAAGGATACGGGCAGATCCAGCCGCAACCGCCCCCGCGGCGCCTGCGAGTGACTGAGCATCGCCATCTCCGCTTCGTCGAGATCGGCGAGCAGCCTCACGCACCGCTCGTGGAAGGCGGCTCCCTCTCCGGTCAGTGAGACGCTTCGCGTGGTGCGCTGGAGCAGCCTGACCCCGAGCCGGTCCTCGAGCCGAACGATGCTCTTGCCGACTGCCGATCGCGAAAGGCCGATGCGTTCGGCCGCTGCCGTGAAGCTCTTGGCTTCGGCGACATGGACGAACACGCTGATGTCCTTCATCCGGTCGATAGCCATTGCGCCTCCTGAAACAGCCCCGAGCTGCAGCCGCGGCCATTCAAATCCGCCACGAACGGTCCGATCATTGGGGCAATACGTTCCCCAGTGAAGGGAAATCACCGGATATTGTGGCTCCAAGGCGCCTATTCTAACCTTTTTGAAACTGGCTGCACCAGCATGGGAAGTAAAATTCCCCATTCAATCAGATCAATGCAAACCGGTAACATGGTAGTGCGAGGCCAATAACCTGCCGCGCAGAAGGGGAAGCGCACCGTGAAGGCTGTTCGCTATTACGGACGGAAGGACATCCGTGTCGAAACCGTCGATGAGCCCAAGGAGATGGGCGCCAGCCAGCTCCTGGTGAAGCCGCTGTGGACCGGCATCTGCGGCACGGACCTCCACGAATACATTGCAGGGCCGATCGTCACGCCCGCGTCGCCGCACGTGTTCACTGCAGCAACCTTGCCGCAGATCCTGGGACATGAGTTCTCGGCCGAGGTACTGGACGTCGGGCGCGACGTCACTCATGTGCGGCGCGGCGACCGTATTTCGGTGCAGCCGCTGATGATGCCGATGAACGACTATTACAGCCGGCGGGGTCTCAACCATCTCAGCGAAAAGATGGCTTGCATCGGCCTCAGCTGGGCCTGGGGCGGCATGTCCGATCTCGCCGTCATCAACGACTACAATGCGGCGAAAGTGCCCGACTCCATCACCGACGAGGAAGCCGCCATGATCGAGCCGGCGGCGGTCGCGCTCTATGCGGTCGACCGCGGCGGTGTCCAGGCTGGCAGCACCGTGCTGATCGCAGGTGCAGGCCCGATCGGCGCGCTGACCATTCTGTGCGCCCACGCAGCCGGCGCCGCCAGGATCTACGTGTCGGAGCCCAACGCATCGCGGCGTCGAACGATCGAGAGCTGGGGTATTTGCGCCGGCGTCTACGATCCCAAGACGACGGACGTGGTCGCGCGCGTCAAGGAGCAGACCGAAGAGAATGTCGGCGTCGACGTCGCCATCGAATGCGTCGGTAACGAAAGCGCATTGAACACCTGCGTCGAAGCCGTGCGGCGGCGCGGTGTCGTGGTGCAGGCCGGCCTGCACGTCGGCAAAGCCTCGACCGATCCGATGTTGTGGGCCCTGAAGGACATCACCATCGAGGCAACCTGGTGTTACCCGATCACGATGTGGCCGCGCATCATCGGACTGGTCGAGTCTGGCAAGCTGCCAATCTCGAAGATCATCGATGGCCGTATCCGCGCCGAGGACGTGGTCTCGAAAGGCTTCGACGTCCTCACTGCGCCAAGCAACGACAAGCTGAAGATACTCGTGTCGACGCAGCTGGCGGCACCGTCGTGAGGCGGCGTAGGCAAGACCAGGGTTGATTGTCCAGAGCGACGCTCAAGTCGCCACGATCAGTGAAACCAAAGGGGAGGAACACCAATGAGAGTGACTATCGCGAGCTGCCTGTCACTGGCCTGCCTGGCCATGGTGACACCAATTGCCGTCCAGGCGGAATATTCCGGCGCGCCGCGCACGTTCCTGTTCAATCCAGCGCTCGACGTCTGCATTCGCGACACCGCGAAGTTCAAGAAGGCGCCGCCCTACACCATCGGCTTCTCCAATGCCGGCCTCGGCGACAGCTGGCGCGTGGTTGGCCTGCACTCGCTTCAGAAAGCTGCGCACGACCATGCCGACGTCGTGAAGAAGCTGCTGATCACCGATGCGGGCCATGACGATGCCAAGCAGGTCGCCGACATCCAGGATCTGGTCTCCCGCGGCGTCGATCTCCTGATCGTCAGCGCCAACACGTCGCAGGCGCTCGATCCCGCCGTCACCCAGGCGACCGAACGCGGCATCCCCGTCGTGATGGTGGACCGCCGGGTGGATTCTGACAATTTCGTCACCTTCGTCACAGCGTCCGACGCGATGATGGGGCGCCTGTTCGCGCAATGGATCGTCGAGAAGCTGAACGGCAAGGGCAACGTGATCATCCTCGGAGGCCAGGCCGGCTCCAGCCCGAACGAGAACCGTGTCAAACCAGCGATGCAGGTGTTCTCGGCCTATCCCGGTATCAAGATCCTGGAGACCGTCTACTCCGACTGGAGCCCGGTGAAGGGCAAGCAGGTGATGCAGGCCATGATCGCCAAGTACGGCCATAGCATCAATGCCGTGTTCTCGCCGCACGGATTGCAGGTGCCCGGTGCGATCGAGGCCTTTCTCGATGCCGGCTGGAAGGGAAGCGAAATTCCGCCGATCACCTCGGCCGACATGAACGGACCGATGAAGATGGCTATCAAGAACAAGTTCCCGCTGCTCGACATCGACTATCCGCCCGCGATGATGGGCACGGCGCTCGACGTCGCGCTCAAGGTGCTGTCCGGCGCCGCGGTGCCCTGCGTCTATACCATCAACAGCAATATCGTTCTGACCCACGGTGACGAGACGCCTTCCATTCCGAAGCCTGACATGTATGCGGAGCAGCACATCGTGCCCGACGGTCCCGACGACATGCTCGTGTCCGGCGGCATGGGCCCGACCTACAATCCGAGCACGTTCAAGATCGACTATCCGCACTGAACCCGGAACAATGGCGTACCGGCGAGGCCGGCACGCCAAAGGGGCAAGACGGACCGAATGCTCACACTCAAGGCCATTTCCAAGAGTTTTCCCGGCGTGCGCGCCCTCCACGGCGTAAACTTAGACGTCAAACCTGGCGAAATCCACGGCTTGCTCGGCGAGAACGGCGCCGGCAAATCCACCCTGATCAAGATCATCGCCGGCGCGGTTGCGCCCGACGAAGGCGAGATCACCCTCGCCGGTCAACGCGTGAGATGGTCGTCACCGCGCGAGGCGAAGCTCGCCGGAGTCCACGTCGTCTATCAGGAGTTCGCGCTGTTTTCGCAGTTGTCCGTCGCCGAGAACATCTTCCTCGGCAACGAGCGGCGCAACGCGCTCGGCCTGGTCGATCACGGACGGACACGGAAAGAGGCCGCTGAGCTGATGCGCAAGCTTGGCATCACCCTTGACCCTCGCGAGACGGTGGCCTCTCTCTCGGTCGCCGACCAGCAGATGGTCGAGATCGCGCGCGCGATGACGCACAATGTCCGCCTGTTGATCCTCGACGAGCCCACCGCCGTCATTGCCGGGCGCGAGGTCGAACTGTTGTTCGAGCGCCTGCGCCGGCTGCGCGAGGCCGGTGTGTCCATTCTCTTCATTTCGCATCGGCTCGACGAAGTCTTCGCGCTGTGCGATCGTGCCACGATCCTGAAGGACGGCCGTCTGGTCGGCACGACGGATACCGTCGCCGTCACGCGCGAACGGCTGATCTCGATGATGGTGGGGCGCGATCTCGGCGAGCTGTTTCCCCCGCGCTCGACCGCGTCGCGACCGGATCAACCCGTGCTACGCACCGACGGCATCTGCGTCGGCGACCGGGTCCGTGACGTCTC
This sequence comes from Bradyrhizobium sp. SZCCHNS1050, assembly GCF_032484785.1. Taxonomy (NCBI): domain Bacteria; kingdom Pseudomonadati; phylum Pseudomonadota; class Alphaproteobacteria; order Hyphomicrobiales; family Nitrobacteraceae; genus Bradyrhizobium; species Bradyrhizobium sp. SZCCHNS1050. Next base: position 4,091,744 of record NZ_JAUETR010000001.1, read on the forward strand.
GATAGAACTGCATGCAGGCGAGGTCGTCGCGCTGGCGGGCATGGTCGGCGCCGGACGCACCGATCTGGCGCTCGGTCTGTTCGGCGCAGCTCCTATCTCGAAGGGCACTCTCCACATCGCCGGCGAGCGCTTTACGGCAATGACGCCCGCCAAGGCGATCGGGCTCGGCATGGGCCTCGTCACCGAGGATCGCAAGTCGCAGGGGCTTGCGATGCTGCTCGACATTGCTGCGAACATCACTGGGCCAGCACTCGGCGAGGTCACCCGCTACGGAGTGATTGATCGCGAGGGCGAACTGGCGATCGCCGCCCACGAAATCGAACGATACCGCATCGCCTGCCGCGGACCGGCAACGCCGGTCGCAACCATGTCGGGCGGAAATCAGCAGAAGGTGATCATCGCGCGCTGGGCACGCCTGTGCAGGTCGATACTGATCCTCGATGAACCGACACGCGGCGTCGACGTCGGCGCCAAGGCCGATATTTACCGGATCATGCGCGAACTTGCCGATTCAGGCCTCGCAATCCTGATGATCAGCTCGGAAATGACCGAGGTCATCGGCATGGCCGATCGCGTGATTGTCATGCGCGAGGGACGGATCGCCGGCGAGCTGCCGGGATGCGACGCCACGGAGGAAAGCATCATGTACCTGGCCACGAGCGAGCGCGCCGCATGACCGCGATCGCCGCCCGTCTCGCGATGCCTTGGTGGCTGCGCAGCAATGCGGGGCTTGCCGGCGTGCTCGTCCTGATCTGCGCGGTATATCTTGTTGGCGCAACGGTCTCCGACCGATTCCTGACGCTGGGCAACCTGCTCAATGTCTATGAGCAGACCACCGACCTTGCGCTGGTCAGTATCGGGCAAACCCTGACCATTCTCAGCGGCGGCATCGACCTCTCGGTCGGCTCGCTGATCAGCCTCACCTCCTGCCTGACATCAGGCCTGATCAACGGCAATCCGGATCGGGTCGTTCCGGTCGTGCTCGGCGTGCTCGCGCTCGGGACATTCGTCGGCGTGCTCAACGCCGGCCTGGTCGTCACCTTGCGCGTTCATCCGCTGATCGTGACGCTCGGCATGGGCGCGGTCCTGCAAGGCGTGACCTTGCTCTACGCACTGGGACCGGTCGGTCGGGTGCCGCGCAGCTTCACCGTGCTCGCCTATGGACGCATCTCGGGCATCCCCATCGGAGCGACGCTTGCAGTCGTCCTTGGCATCCTGGTCGCGCTGCTGCTGCGATATTTGCCGCTCGGCCGCCAGATCTACGCCCTTGGCGATGATGCGAATTCCGCGCGTCTCGTGGGATTGCGGCGGACGCGCATCCTGATGCTGGTCTACGGCATCTCGGGCTTCTGCTGCGGGGCGACCGGGCTTTATCTCGCCGCGAGGTTCGGCGTTGGACAGCCCTACACCGGCGTCAACTACACCTTGGCTTCGATCACTCCGGTCGTGCTCGGCGGTACCTTGCTGAGCGGTGGCAAAGGCGGCGTGATCGGCACGCTGTTCGGCGCCTTTCTGATCACGCTCCTGAACAACCTGCTCAACTTCATGGACGTGTCGAAGCACTATCAATTGGTCGCGCAGGCGGTCATCATCATCCTTGCCGTCTCCATCTATGTCGAACGCCGCAGGATCGGGTGAGCAGGATGTCAGGCTCCGTAGAAATCGCCGGCTCCGTCACCCCGTCCTGGTCGGTCCGCAGCGTCATGGAAAGCTATGGCACAGCCCTCGCTCTGCCGCTGCTGCTCGCGCTTGGTGGCGTGATCTCACCGGCCTTCGTCAGTCCCGGTAATTTGTCCAACCTGCTGCTACAAGTCGCGCCGCTCGCGATCGCAGCCATGGGGCAAAGCCTGGTGATGATCGTTCGCGGCCTCGATCTCTCTGTCGCCTCGATGATGGCGACCGCCGCCGTGATCGCGACCGGTTTCTCGGGCCTCGACCAGAATGTCCCCGCCATCGTCGCGACGGCCTTGGTGGTCGCTGTCAGCGTTGGCCTGCTCAACGGCTTTCTCGTCACCAAGCGTCAGGTGTCCCCGTTCCTGGCAACGCTCGCCACGATGATCCTGCTCCAGGGATTCAGGTTCGCCTACACGCAGGGCGCGCCGTCCGGCAACGTGCCGCCGGTACTGCGGCTGCTCGGCTCCGGAAAATTTCACGGCGTGCCCTATAACGTACTCGTTCTGCTGTTCGTAGCGGTCTTGCTGGCTGGGGTCCTGCACCGTTCCGCTTTCGGAAGGAGGATTTTCATTGTCGGCGGCAATCCAGTGACGGGGCGCCTGTTTGGCATCCGCTCCGACGCGGTCATGATCGGCTGCTACCTGATCTCGAGCTGCCTTGCGGCGCTCGCCGGGCTGATCCTGAGCGGTTATGTCGGGCTCGTCGACAACTGGGTCGGGCAGGGGTACGAGCTCGACTCGATCGTAGCCTGTGTCGTCGGACGGGTGTCGCTGCGGGGCGGCCGCGGCTCGATCCTTGGCGCCCTCACGGGAGCCGCCATCATCGTCATCCTCGCCAACGAAGTGGTGCTGCTCGGCGTGCCGGTCCAGGTCCAATTGATCATCAAGGGCGTCGTCATTGTCCTCGCTGCTGCAATCTACACTCGTAGAGATGCACCATAGCGTTTTCTAAGGATGCGATGAGAGGAAACCCACCATGAGCGAGCATTGAGAGGAAACTGTTCCGGGTAGAAAACCGGGTACTCTCAAAAAAGTCCAATTGATTGTGCCGCTGCACCGAAGTTTGTTGCACGAGCGGACAGACCGGAGCGTTGCACGTGTTGTAGCCCCTGCGGAAGAGGTCTCCACAAGCGCATTGTTATTCGGCGATTGCTGAGGACATTCCGTGTTCATTACGATTGCCGTCAGCGACAATATTGGCTGGTTCATGGAGAACTTGCCGAGCGTTGGATGTCAGCCACCAGCGGCCATGACCCACCCCACCCGCACGTGCACATGATCGTACCGGGCGGCGGCATCTCGCCCGACGGCCAGCGCTGGGTGTCCTGGCGGCCAGGATTCTTCCCTGCCAGTGCGGGCGCTTTCACGCCTGTTCCGTCGGCTGTTCCTGGAGCGCCTGGCCACCCTCCACCAGGCCGGGCGCCTGATCTTCGGCAACGACGCCCACCTCGCCGGAGAACAATCATTAGCAACGTTGCTGGCAGCGTCGGGCAAGATGGAATGGGTCGTTTATGCCAAGCGTCCGTTCGGTGGCCCCGAGGCAGCGCTGGCCTATCTGTCGCGCTATTCCCACCGCGTCGCTATCGCCAACAGCCGCCTGCTCGCCTGCGGCCAGCAAGGCGTCACCTTCAGATGGAAGGATTACCGCGTCGAAGGGCCGCGACCGTCAAAAGCGGATGACGCTCGCGACGGACGAGTTCATTCGCCGCTTCCTCATCCACGTGCTCGCCTCCGCCGCATCCGCCACTACGGCCTGCTGGCGCGAGGCGCCTGCACCGACAACGTCGCACGCGCGCGCGAGCTGCTCTTCTCGCCATAGGCGGCTCCAGTCAGCCCGGCGACCTCCATCTCCATCAACCGCTGGGCGGCAAAGCCGATCATCTCGCGCAGAAGATCCGCGTCCGGGGCCTCCTCGACGAGCGCGCGAAGGTTCATCATCTCGTCGGTCATCGGTGGTTCCTCGAATCGAGTTGGTGTCAGCAACCCGACCCTACCGGGCAATCACCGGTGACCACCGCAAAGCCGTCCGCCCGCTACGGCGCTATGGGAGAGCGCGCGGGCGGACGGCTTTGCTCTACCAAGTTACACCACGCCCGGGAACACCGCCCTTAAAAGTATCGCAAAGCGGCAACCCGGACAAGCGCAACGACGGCTCTGGGTCGCGGGCGGAAGTCTCATGCAGAGTAAATCTCGTCTGCACAACCTCGGGCAACTGATACGCGTGGCCCTGACGGGCTTCACCTGAACCGCCTCCGTACCGCGATAGGAAATCTGTGCGTCTTCTCCGTCGTGACCGAAGCGCGACCCTTCTGGCGCCCTAGCGTCCACCCGAAGTCGCCTCCGGATCCTCACCAAGGGCCTACCTCGCCACCCTCGGTCTCGCCGCTTGGCGCGGCAAAGATCGATGTTTGATAATGCGATAGGCCCCGGACGGCTAAGGCCTTGAGCCGGTTCACGGCCTATCGGGTGCTGCGGCGCTTGGTCCTGCGGCCGAGGTCCATGCCGTCAATTGGCCAGGAGACTAAGGCCGCTATCCTACTCGACTTGCCGGCCGACCATTTGGCGGCCACTGATCGCTCACGAACGGCGGTTTTTGGGCGGGTCTTCGAGATCCGACCTTCCGAATTAGGCTGCTCTCCTGTAACAAAATAGGGCTTCTGCGATAGTGGGCTTCACGATGTAGCGGACCCCCGCTACCACCATTCCCCACACTCCCTTTACTCTGCTTGGGTATGCCTCCCCGCCAATCAGCGAGTTGAGACGGCCAGCAATTTCAACACAGACCCCGCCCGGGCGCGTGTCATCTCTCGACACCGTCACCGTCTCCACAAGATCTCGAATTGCTTCGGCAGCCTCCGTATCGCCTGCGCTCACACCTTTGCCGAGCGCATTTTCGAGCCGCGCCAATTGCTCTTCGTATCGCCTAAGAATGACGGGGTGGAGCGCAATCGGCTGCGAAGCGGAGGGCTGGCTTTGCAATTCAGCCATGATCCGCTTCCGATTGGCATCCAGAGCCGTGGACCGCGGGCCGAGAATCGAAGGATCGCCATGCCCCTTGGCGATGGCGTCAGCTGGATGCCGCAGCGAAGAAAAAGAAGCTCAATTATCCAGTATGATTGCGGGAACAGGTTTGCCGGCCGCTTCACAGACTGCCTCGATAAGCAGGCGAGATCGTGTCCCCAAGCGTGGTGTAGCTGGCGGCCCACCGCGTTCGCCGGCTGGAGCCGGGCCTGTCAGCTGGCGATAGCCGTGAGGCTGACGTTCGGATCATCGCTCAATGGCGCGATGGTTTCCAGCGTCATGTAGCGGGCGCGTTGGACCGCCCATTCATCGTTCTGTTCGAGCAGGACAGCTCCGATGAGGCGGACGATAGCGTCCTCATTGGGGAAGATGCCGACCACCTCGGTGCGCCGTTTGATCTCGCCGTTGAGGCGTTCGATCGGATTGGTGGAGTGCAACTTGGTCCGATGCTGCGGCGGGAACGTCATGTAGGCAAGCACGTCGGTCTCGGCCTCGTCGAGGAAGCCGGCAAGCTTGGGCAGCTTGGGACGGAGCTGATCGGCGACCTTGCGCCATTGGGTGCGAGCGGCCTCGGCATCGTCCTGGGCAAAGGCCGTGGCGATGAAGGCGGAGACCACGCGCCGTCCGCTCTTGCCGGCATGAGCCAGCACGTTCCGCATGAAGTGGACGCGGCAGCGTTGCCAGCTGGCGTTGAGCACCTTGGTCACGGTGGCCTTGATGCCCTCGTGGGCGTCGGACACCACCAGCTTGACGCCGCGCAAGCCGCGGCGGGCCAGCTTGCGCAGGAAGGCGGTCCAGAACGTCTCGGCCTCGGACGGCCCGATGTCCATGCCGAGAACCTCGCGCCGGCCGTCGCTGTTGACGCCGACTGCAACGATCACCGCGACGGAGACGATGCGCCCCTGCTGGCGCACCTTCACATAGGTGGCGTCGATCCAAAGATAGGGCCAGTCACCCTCGATTGGACGGCCGAGGAAGGCCTTCACTTTGTCGTCGATCTCGCCGCACAACCGACTGACCTGGCTCTTGGAGATGCCGGTCATGCCCATCGCCTGCACCAGATCGTCGACCGAACGGGTCGAGACGCCCTGAACGTAAGCCTCCTGAACCACGGCGGTGAGCGCCTTCTCGGCCATGCGCCGCGGCTCCAGGAAGCCGGGGAAATAGGAGCCCTTGCGCAGCTTTGGGATGCGCAGCTCCACCGCACCGGCGCGGGTCTCCCAGATCCGGTCGCGGTAGCCATTGCGCTGGGCCAGACGTTCGGGGCTCTTCTCGCCATAGGCAGCCCCGGTCTGGCTCTCGACCTCCAGCTCCATCAGGCGCTGGGCCGCAAAGCCGATCATCTCGCGCAGCAGATCGGCGTCTGGGGTCTTCTCTACCAGCGTGCGCAGGTTCATCATGTCTTCGGTCATCGGTGGTTCCTCGGTTGCGTTGGCGTGTCGCAACCCGATCCTACCGGAGAACTGCCGGTGACCACCGCAAAGCCGCCCGCCCGCTACGGCGCTATTTGGGAGCGCGCGTCCGGGCGGCTTTGCTCCACCGAGCTACACCACCTCCGGGGACACGACCAGCAGGCGAACCGCTTTGGCATGCCAATAGATTTTCGCTCACGAATGAACGATTTGCGGGATACTGTTGCTCGGAATTTGCGTCGCCTCCGAACGGGGAAGGGCTGGACGCAGGAGGAGCTTGCGTTCCGAGCAAAAGTCGATCGGAGCTATGTCAGTCAGCTGGAGACAGGCGTATACAGCGCATCTGTGACGATGCTCGGTAAGCTGTCCAAGGCGCTCGGCGTAGAGCCCAGCGAATTTCTAAAACCTTGACCAGAGCCTCTGGTGCTCGTTTCGCTGGGGTGCTCTGGCAGAATTGGCGACAATCGCTCGGGCTGTCCCCTATAGTGAAGACCAGCCACGTCGGCCGATCGGCCAGCGCCAGTAGCCCTCTATACTTGGGAGTCGCGCGACCGGGCCCAGCTTGGTGCGGTATTGGTGCGTGAGGATTTGAAGTAAGTACTGATCCCGCTAACGCGTTGATCGTCCGTGAGACCTTATCACCCTAGGGCTGCGACCGGGCCGTTATGGGCGGCAAGCTATCGATCGGCTTCGTTGATTTTGCTGCGTTCTCGTTCGATTTCGATTGAGTTCGTTGCGGCTTGTTCGGATCGTTCTGGTGCGAGACTGGTGCGGCCCGTTGGGGGCAACATCCTCTCTAGGCTGAAACAGAGGGCGATTCTAGGAAACCTTAAGATCACTTGGCAATCAGGGGGCCACCTCGTGTTGTCCGGAAGCCATCATTGGTACACAATGCATTTTCCGAGAGCTGGGAAGCGGGTATCGACAAATTCACGATACACGACTTGAGGCGCAGCTTACGCACCGTCATGCCGCGCGCGTCTACGTCCCATCAATAAGAAGCCCGCCGGCAATCTGGGCCGTCAGCGCGAGAGCAGGGGGGGTCCGGCAGAGGGCAGCGGACGAGGCACTGACGACTGCACAGTCGATGACTGCGCCCGGGGTTGCGAGAGTCTATGCTGCGGGATCGGGGCCGCCTGCTGCTGGGACAGCGACGAAGGCGGGGTTGTTGACATTCTCTGTCTGATGTCGTCTGCGACAGCTTGCAGCGTCGCAATGTTCTGGGCCATCAGCTCTTGCTTGGCGGTGAGTTGCTCTACGCTGCGCCGCACGACATCGAGATTGAACGCCAGGGGCTCAAGCTGCTGCATCGGGTCCGGGGCAGTTGAAGCAATGGCTGGCGACTTCGTCGTCGAGACGGATAACAACCAGCCCAGCGATGGAACCCGGGCCACTACCTTGTCCCTTGCTGCGTCACCGTAGGACTGCCAGGCAAGGGTGGCGCCGATACCGATGAGAACTGCAATAACAAACCGGGCAAGGGTATGGAGTGTTCGCCTGCCAGTCGACGGCCGGTCGCTCGCGATATTGTCGTCGTTGAGGCCGGAGGGGCGAGGAGAACGGCCAGGCGGTTTCATGGGCCGTCCAATCCGCGGATCGAATCGGGCGTTTGGATCGCGCGCAGGCCCGTCCCACGCATTCTCTACGAGAGGTATGCTTTGCGAGTACATAAGTAGCTCCTTCCTGACTATTCACGGATCGTGATCGCGAGCTGAGCCGGCGCGACGAGTTTCAGCACAATCAGTCTCAGCAATGTCGATTTTCCGGACCCGTTCCGATTGTTCCGGGACGTGAAGCCAGGGTCGACCGGCTTGATGCCTTAGTCGTCACGGCATGGCGATAGACAGTTTCGATTCCTTTCCCGAAGGCGTCGACGGAATATTGCGTCGTTGCGCGAAGCCGGGCGGCATGGCCCATGCGCCAGCGCCGCTCCGGATCGCGGAGCAATGTTTCGATCGCTTCCGCCAACCGAACATGATTGCCGGGTGGAACGGTAATGGCCTCGATGCCGTGGCGCGCCACGCGTGGAACGGCCGTGTCAAGCCATGTATTGATGATCGGCCGTCCCGCCGCCATCGCTTCCAGTTGAGCGATGCCAAATGTTTCCGCATTGGTCAGGGACGGCAGGACAAAGACGTCCGCTGTACACATGAGACTGGCGAGTTTGGCCTTCGGAGCGGAGCCGAGCAGGCGGACGCGATCCGCGACGCCGAGGCTATGAATCATTCGTTCAAGCCGTGCCCGTTCTGGACCCTCGCCGATGATCCAGACCTCAAAGCGGTGGCCGACCGCCGCTCGCACCAGCACATCGAAGCCCTTGTAGGGGACGAGTTGCCCGCAAGCCAGCACGAGCCGTCCACGATCGCGTTCGGCAGCGTCATTGTCGCGCGGCTCTGGCCAATCGTACTTCGAGGCATCGACGCCGAACGGAACGACGTGACATTTCTCAGCGAATTCCTGCAGCAGCGGGCTGCTGTACAGCAGAATGGCATTGGACACGATGATTGCGTCCGCCTGCCGCAGCGTCCGGCGCAACAGCGGTTTCATAAACCACCTCAGTCCGGCATGCGAAGCGATGTCCGCATGGTAGTGCACGACCAAAGGTCGATCGCGGCCCAACCCCAGGGCGAGCATGAGATCGGCGAGCGAAAACGGTGCATGAAGCGCGAGCAGATCGTGATCGGCGACCTGGCGCCACAACCGCAGCGGATAAGTCGGCGCGGCCGGAAGCGAACCTACATCGCCGAACGAGCGCACGCGCTCGATCGTAACGCCGTTCACGACGATGCGCCGTTGCCCGTTCGACTTGGAGCAGACCAGCACGCAGGCGGTGAACGCGTTTTTCAGTCCTGCGCATATGTCGCGGATCACCGACGGGGCTCCGCCGAACAGGTCGGGATAGCAGTCATTGAAGATGTGAAGCACCGAGAGGCGCCGAGAGGGAGCGAGCATAGCCGAACTCTCCATGACTGAGCGCCTCCTGTATATGTGGGAAAATTTCACACGTCAATTGATCTCGACGGAAAAGTGGGATTGTATCCCACGGGACTCGCCGCTACAATTTCGCCATGAACGCCAAATCCCGGAGATCGAAGTCGGCTTCACATCAGCCGATTGCGGCGGCGAGCCTGCGCGCGCCCTTGGCGCGCCTGCTGCGCCCGCTGGTGCGGCTATGCATCCGCGGTGGAATGACATTTCCTGAGCTGGCTCAGCTGTTGCGAGAACTCTTCGTCAATGTTGCCGAGCACGACTTTGCCCTGGAGGGAAAGGAGCAGACCGACAGCCGCGTGAGTCTGCTCACCGGAATTCACCGCAAGGAGGTTGCGCGGCTGCGCGGCGCCGGTGCGCCGGTCAATGAAACGCCTGCCACTCTGTCGCTGACCAGCGCGATCATGGCACGCTGGCTCGCCGCTCCGGAGTTCACGGACGCGAACGGCGATCCGCTGCCCTTGCCGCGCATGGCCAGTGGCGATGCGCCCTCGTTCGAGCAGCTCGTCAGTTCGATCACGAAGGATGTCCGCCCGCGCGCAGTGCTGGATGAATGGCTGGACCGCGAGCTCGTGACCATCAACGGCGATGAAGAGATCGTGTTGGTGGATACCGGCTTCGTTCCGCGCGGCGACGACGAGCGCAAATGGCACTATCTCGGCCGTAACCTGCATGATCATATCGCGGCAGCCGCCGAAAACGTATCCGGGCCAGCACCCCGTTTCCTCGAACGCGCGGTGCACTATGACGGCCTTTCAGCCAAGCTCGCAAAACGTCTCGAAGGGCGTTCGCGCGAACTGGCCATGGACGCCCTGAAGATCGCCAACCGGGAAGCAAACCGCGCGCTCGCCAGGGACAAGGGCGGCGACCACCGCTGGAATTTCGGCATCTACATTTACAGCGAAGGTCCGGACGACGCGGCGAATGGTGATGCTGACGAAGGCGGCTCGTCATGACCAGGCAGCCCGTCATCTCGCGCCGCTCGTTGCTTATGGGACTCTGGCTTGCCGGATCGTCCTCCGCCTGGGCGCAGGTGCGCCGCGGCAGCGATCAGGGTATCGGCGGCACCGGTATCACACGTGGCCACGATCAGGGCATCGGCGGCACCGGCATTGTTGGCGTCATTCAGCGTTTCGGCAGCATTTTCGTCAACGGCCAACGCATCAGCTATGCGCCGAACGTCCCGGTGCGGATCGATGGCGAACCGGTATCGGCGAAGGCGCTCAAGATCGGACATCTGGCTCGTGTGCTGGCGCTGCCGCAGGCGAACGGTTCGCTGATCACCCGCGGCGTCAACGTGGTCAGCGAGGTGATGGGGCCGATCGAAAGCGTCAGGGACGGCGAGATGACCGTGCTGGGCCAGCGGATCATAGCGGCCGGCCACGAAAGCTGGCGCCATCCGGGCGTCAATGTCGCGGTCTTCGGGGTGCGCCGCATCGACGGCGTGATCGTCTCAAGCCTGGTCGAGCAACGCCTTAACGCGACAACGCGGGTTTCCGGACCACTCGAACGCGATCGCGGCGGCCTGCGAATAGGCGGGTTGCGACTCAACGGCGCCGATGCCGCACTCGTCGGACAACGTGTTCAGGCTGAGGGCCGCGTTACGCAAGGCGTGATGCAGATCTCGCGCATAAGGGCTGACGACCTCTCTGATTTCTTCGGCGCGAACCGTCTGTCGATCGAAGGCTATGTCCGCCGCGTCGGCAGCTATCTGCAATTCGGCTCGGGCTATGTCGCGCATGACAATAGTCGCTTCGCATCCTCAGGCAATGCCCGCGTGGTCGTGAACGCCACCTTTGACAGTTCCCGTGGCTTGCGGGTTGAATCCATCCAGTCCGTCAACAAATTTCCGGGTGACTCGATCCAAGGTACGAGATCCGAGCAAACTCCGGGCGCGACGCCCGGCGGCTCGGACGTCCCGGGCGGCGCTACTGTGCCAGGCGGCGGTCCTCCCGGGCTGGGCGGTGGCGGTCCTCCAGGCCTTGGCGGCGGCGGTCCTCCCGGCCTTGGCGGCGGCGGTCCTCCCGGCCTTGGCGGCGGCGGTCCTCCCGGCCTTGGCGGTGGCGGTCCTCCAGGCCTTGGCGGCGGCGGTCCTCCCGGCCTGGGCGGCGGCAGTCCTCCCGGCCTGGGCGGCGGCCGCGGCCGGCGATGAGCAACGAAGATATGGCAGAGCGGGCGAGAGGCGCGCGCTCGCAGCGTCGTCCAGCTTCGCTATGCGATTCATCGCGAGCAACTTGCGCTGCGAACAGCTAGCCCGAGTTCGCGGATTCGCGCTCGAAAATCGGGATTTTGCGATTTTTTTGGCGAGCTAAGTAATTGATCTGCAAAGGGTGGGGTGTTCGATTTCGGGCGAGAATGGTTGTAGTGAAGACCTCCCCGATTCCCAAGGGCGTGGCGATGCGGGTGGATCCGCCGCGCGATGTTTCTGCGACGCACGGAGCGACGAGCCCGCGGCTGAGCAGAATATGAACAACCCGACGGCGCTCGCCGCTCTGGCGAGCGCCGTCTCGCAGACGGTGCGACGACAGAAGATTGGCTGAGTTTCCGCTGATCGGCGGAGAGACGTTTGGTGGATCGAAGCGGATGCGGAGAGCACGCTATCTTGCCGGCGATGACAACTCGATTGAGACGTCGAGCGCGCTATTGTGTCTGTGTTGCCCCGCGATCCTGACGAGGACATGTGCGCCCGCTTGGCAGGCGGGGCTGAGCACGGACTCTCGGATGGACCACCAGATGTCATCACCGCGAGATCACGACGGAAGCCGGACCAATGCTATGTTGTCGACCGCTCGTGTGCAGCCGTGTAGTATCGAACAGAGGAGACGATCACGTCGAAGATGAAGGCGGAGAGACGCCCGATGTAAGCGTCCGGCCGCTGCACATGGCCTCAGATCTTGACATGATCGGCCGGCTCGATCGCCGCCGGGTGCACGGTGACGATGTCGGAAGCGGCCGCGATCTGTGCAAGCTCGGCCTCTACGCGCTTACGTTCTGCCGCGAGCTCATTGACCTTCGGGTTGTGCGCTGAGCGGGATCAGCAGTCCGAGACGAGCTATGGACAGTCGTCTTGGTCAGGCCGCGCGCTCGAACTGCGGCTGCCAGCGGAGCAAGTAGGATTGCAGCGACTGGACGGCGAGCGCCAGCAGGATGCCGACGAACATCATGATGAAGATCGCCACCATCATCTCGCTCGCATTGGCGCGGGCCTCGGCCTCGATGATCAGCTTGCCGAGCCCGCGCTCGGCGCCGATGAACTCGCCGACGATGACGCCGACGAGCGCGAAGGAGACCGCCGGGAGAAGCGAGGCGAACACCCAGGCCAGCGCGGACGGGACGACGACGGTGCGCAGCACGGTCAGCTCGCTCGCGCCCATCAGCCGGGCCGCGGCGATCTGGTCGCGGTCGACCGCGCGGGTGCCCTCGAAGGTGTTGAAGAAGACGACGAAGAACACGACGAGCCATGCGGTCGCGATCTTGGAGAGATCGCCGAGACCGAAGATCAGGATGACGAGCGGCACCAGCGCGATGCGCGGGATCGAGTTGAGCGCGATGATGTAGGGGCCGAACACGCGGGCGAGAAAGTCCGACCGCCCGAGCACCACGCCGGCGGCGATGCCGGTCAGCGCGCCGAACAGAAAACCCCACCAGGTGTTCTTGAGCGTGACGAGGGTCGCGGTCCACAGATTGTTGTCGGTAGCTCCGATGCAGGCGACGACTCCGGCGGGATCGCTGAAGCAGCCGAGGCGCAGAAAACTCTGCCAGATCAGCGAGGGCTTTGCGACGAAGTAGGGATCGAGGATCTTCGGCACATAGGCTTTGGGCAGCAGCGCTTTGCTCCACTCGAAGCCCCATTGCCAGACCACGAGCACAATGACCAGGATGGCGATCTGCCAGAACAGGATGGCGGCGCGACGGGTCGACATGATCGGTCAGCCTTCTCAGTCAGCCTTGGTGCGGCGGAATTCCTCGCCGAGGGAATGCCAGATATGGGAATAGAGCCGGCCGAACTCGGCGGTCTCACGCAGGCTCACGGGATCGCGCGGCCTGGGGAATGACACTTCGAAATCGTCCTTCAGGCGCCCGGGCCGGGCCGACAGCAGGATGATGCGGCTGGCGAGCGTCAGCGCCTCGCCGAGATCGTGGGTCACGAACAGCACGGTCTGCCGCTCGCGCTCCCAGATCTCGAGCAGGGTCTTGTGCATCTCCAGCTTGGTGTGGGTATCGAGCGCGCCGAACGGCTCGTCCATCAGCAGGATCTCCGGCGCGAGGATCAGCGTGCGCATCAGCGCCACGCGCTGCCGCATGCCGCCGGACAGCATGCGCGGAAAGCTGCGGCCGAAGCCGGTCAGCCCGGCCTTGCCGATGGCCTCGGTGACGCGCTGCGCGCGCTCCGGCTTCGGCACGCCGGCGATCTCCAGGCCGTAGCCGATGTTCTGCTCGACCGTCCGCCACGGAAACAGCGTGTCGCGCTGGAACACGTAGCCGACCCTGGGATTCACCTTGCCGGTCTCGACCGTGTCGCCGTCGATCAGGATGCGCCCGCCCGAGCGCGGCAGCAGCCCGGCGACCATGTTGAGGATCGTGCTCTTGCCGCAACCGGACGGACCCAGGAGGGCAACGAATTCGCCCTCCCGCACATCGAAGGTAACGTTGTCGACGGCGACAAATTCGCGGCCGCCGGTGCTGTAGGTCTTCATCAAAGCCTGCACCGCGATCCGGGTGCGTCCCGCGGCAGGGCTCTCCGCGCCGCGCACCGAGGCGAGGCCTGCGCCAGAGGGCGGCATCATTTGGTCTTCGCCTTCGCCGCCGCGAGGAAGCTGGGATCGACGATGTCCTCGTACTTGATCTCGGGAATGTCCGTCCCCTTGCGGTACCAGGGCTTGGCGCCGCGCGCATAGGACGCGGGGTCGATGCTGCCGTCATAGGCCCAGGTGGCGGTGTCGAAGCCGAGCTCGGCGCTGACCGCTTCGGGATCGATGCCGGAGAAGTACTTCGGCGTCACCAGCGCCTGGACCTCGGTGAGCGGCGTGGCCTTGACCCAGGCCATGGCGCGGGTGATCGCATTGACGAAGGCCTGCACCAGCGCCTTGTCCTGCTCGATCGTGTCCTTCAAGGCGTAGATGACGAGCACCGGGACCGTGCCGCCGAAATCCTTCTCGAACAGTCCGGGCTTGGAGGTGTCGTAGATCACCTTGCCGAAGCCCTTCTTCTCGACCTCGATGATCCAGCTCGGCGGCGCCATGATGGCGTCGAACTGCTTGGTCTGCAGCGATGGGAACATCGTGTTCGGTCCGCCGCCTGCGACCCAGTTCACCCTATCGCCCAGGCCGCGCGACTCGAACACATAGGTGCCGTAGACCCAGGTGCCCGATCCGATCGCCGTGGCGGCGACGATCGGCTTCGCACCGTCGGCGCGCCTGGAGGCGGCGAGCGCCTCGACCGAGGTGATGCCGCTGTCGTAGAGATCCCGGCGCACCACGATGTTGGCGTAGGAGCACACCATCTCGGTCGCCAGCAGGATCTTGCACGGCTTGCCGCGTGCCGTGAGCTGCAGTGGGTGGCTGGCGTCGCCATGCGCGAACAGCACCTGGTCGGCGGCGAGCGTCTGGCGGCCGAAGGTGCCGGAATTGCCGGTGAGGAGCTTGGGATCGAGGCCCTCGTCCTTGAAGTAGCCCTTCAGCTCCGCGATCATTGAGATGGCGTAGACCGGCGACACCGGTCCGAACGCGATCGACGCAGGCCGCGTCTCGGCCAGCAGCCGTCCTGGCAGCAGCGAAGCGCCCGCGAAGGCCGCGCCGGACGCAAGCGCGCGGCGCCGTGTGATCGTCATGGAATCCTCCCGCAGTTCTTATGTTCTCGACGATGTGCGACGTGACCGCTCACCCCGGCGGCTTCACAGGCGAAATCGTTCTGTCCGCTTCCAGCACGGCAATCTCGTCGGACGACAGCCCGATCTCGGCCAGGACATCGCGCGTGTGCTCGCCGACATCAGGCGGATCGTAGCGGTTCGGCAGCCGCTGGCCGTCGAGCGACACCGGCAGCACCGGCGTCTTGGCACGACGACCGTCCGGCATGCGGATCTCGGTGAGGCCGCCGGATGCGTTGAGATGCGGATCGTCGAACAGGTCGCCGGGCTTGTTCACCGGCGCGTAGGGCAGCTCGAGCCGCTCCAGCACCGCGGCGAGATCGTCCTTGTTCCATGTCCTGAAGATCGCGGCAATCTCCGGGATCAGCCAGCCGCGATGATCGACCCGGCCCTGTGCGGTGGCGAAGCGCGGATCGTCCAGCCATTCCGTGCGCTCGAAGGCGCGACAGAACGCCACCCATTGCTCCTCGCCGACGATGGTCACGAACAGCTTCGAGCCGTCCTTTGTGTCGAACAGGTCGTAGACCGGCCACGGGCTGTCCTTGATCGAATAGGGGATCGAGGGCTGGCCGGTGACGACCTCGTACATCATGGCCTGCGCCATCAGGAACACGTTGTTCTCATACAGCGCGCTCTGCACGTAGCGGCCACGCCCGGTGCGCTGACGCTCGGCCAGCGCGGCCTGGATCGCGATCACCCCGAACATGCCGCCCATGATGTCGTTGACCGATGCACCGGCGCGCATCGGACGATCCGGCAGGCCGGTCATGTAGGCAAGGCCCCCCATCATCTGCACGACCTCGTCGAGCGCGAGGCGGTTCTCGTAAGGCCCGGGCAGATAGCCTTTCAGCGAGCAGTAGATCAGCTGCGGGGCAAACGCCGCCACGGACTCGTAGTCGAGTCCGATTCGCTTCATCAGCCCGGGGCGGAAATTCTCGATCAGCACGTCGCTGCGCGCGATCAGCCTGCGCGCAACATTCTGGCCCTGCGCCGTCGACGTATCGAGCGCGATGCTGCGCTTGTTGCGGCAGTAGGTGGCGAAGAAGCCGGCCGCCGGTCCCTTGAAGGAGCGGGTGCGATCGCCCTTGATCGGCTCGACCTTGATCACGTCGGCGCCGAGATCGGCGAGGATGAGTCCGCAGCTCGGACCCATCACCATCTGGCTGAACTCGACGACGCGCACGCCCTCGAGCGGCCGAAGCGGAGCGTCGTGCTCTCGGGCCGCGCCCATCACGCTGCCCTCCGCAGCACCTTGGGGATGCCGGCCTCGTGCAGATGGCCGGTGAGGTGCTTCGGCGCGATGTGACGGGCCAGGATCTCGCGCGTGAGCATCAGCCGGTCCAGATCGATCCCGGTCGATAGACCCATGCGTTCGAGCATGAACACGAGATCCTCGGTGACGATGTTGCCGCGGGCGCCCGGCGCGAACGGACATCCGCCGAGCCCGGAGACCGCGGCATCGAAGCGGCGGATGCCGGCCTCGAGGCCGGCGACCGCGTTCGCGAGGCCGGCGCCGAGCGTGTCGTGCAGGTGCAGGCGCAGCGTGACGTCCGGCCCGATCTCGCGCCGGACGGCCGCAACGACCTGCTTGACGAGCATGGGCGTCGCGTAGCCGACGGTATCGGCGAGCCCGATCTCGTCGGCCCCCGCCTCGGCGAAACGGCGCGCCAGATCGCAGACCGCCGCCTCGCTTACATCGCCTTCGAGCGAGCAGCCGAACGAGGTGGAGATCGCGCCCATCAATTGCGGCCGCTCGGCGGCCGGCCGGGCATCGATCGCGGCGCGCACGGCATGGAAGGCTTCGACCTGCTCGGCCACGGTGCGGCGGACATTGGCGCGGTTATGGGTCTCGCTGGCCGAGATCACGAAATAGATGGTGTCCACGCCTGCGGCGATGGCGCGCTCCGCGCCCTTGAAATTGGGGACCAACGCGCCGATCCTCGTCGCCTGATGAGACAGCGCATGGGCCATCACCGCATCGACATCAGCGAATTGGGGCACGACCTTCGGCGGCACGAAGGAGCCGGCATCGATCTCGCGCACCCCTGCGGCCGCGATGGCGTCGATCAGCGCGCACTTCGCTTCGGTCGGCACGAACATGTCGAGGTTCTGCAGACCGTCGCGCGGCGCGACCTCGCAGATATGGACGTCCGGCTCACGGATCATTGGCGTTGCTTCCCCGTCGCTCGCTTCTCGATTGTACATTTTTCATATAAAGAACAATCCGGCAGACGATCTGTCAAGCTGAAAGAGGTTTCCTCGGCATCATGACCGATTGGGACACATCGCCCTCCGCTGCACGGACGGGCACGACCGACCGCGCCGAGCAGCTCGCCGGCCTGATCCTGGCGTTCGCACGCCGCGAAGGCATGAAGGCCGGGGACCGCCTGATCGAGCAAAGGCTGGCCGATGCGCTCGACGTGTCGCGTGCGCCGATTCGGCTCGGGCTGAAGGCCCTGGAGGCGGCGGGGCTGGCGCGGGGCGAGCCCCATCGCGGCTTCGTGCTGACCCAAAACCCGACGAGCGGTGCGGCACGCCCGACGCTCGCCGCGGTGAGCCGCGCCGAGCAGGCCTATGCGGACATCGCGGCCGACGTTCTCGACCGGCGCATCGAGGCCGACGTCACCGAGGCCGAGCTGATGCGCCGCTACGAGCTGAGCCGCACCGAGCTGCAGCGCCTGCTCGATCGCATCGCGGCCGAGGGCTGGATCGCCCGCCTGCCCGGCTACGGCTGGCGCTTCGCCGAGACGCTGTCGAGCCCAGAAGCCCAGGACCAGGCTGCGGCCTTCCGGGCCGTGATCGAGCCGGCAGCGATTCTGCAGCCCGGCTTCGGGCTTCAGCAGGACGTCATCGCGAAGCTTCGCCAGCATCAGCAGCGCGTACTCGGTGGCGAGCTCGACAAGATGACGATCGGCGAGGTCTATCAGTCGGGCTGCGAGTTTCACGAGGAGATCGCGCGCGGCGCCCGCAATCCGTTCTTCGTCGAGTCGCTGCGACGCGTGAACTCGATCCGCCGCCTGTTCGCCTATCGCAGCTTCGCCGATCGAGATGGCATGCGCCGGCACGTCGAGGAGCATTTGCGCCTGCTTAATCTGCTCGAAGCAGGACGTAATCAAGATGCCGCCGAGCTGATGCGCAGTCACCTTCAGCGTCCGCTATCATCGCGCTTGCCTTGAGCTTTTTGGTTCCGCGGCATGTAGTCGGAGCGGAACAGCAAGTAGCAACTTCTGAGCCGTGCGATTGCGATCCCTGGAATGAGTAACAGCCGGCCCGAGCCGGCGCGTGCGCTTGTATCCGTTATACGGGCGACGTCGACTGAATCGGACTCGTGCGTTCAGCTTGCCTACAAAGACGTGCCGTCTCTTCCAAAGGCATTTCAACTGAGGCACCTGCCTTGGGTGGGAGCGGGTACCAAGCTTCCAAGCGCAGGTCGAGTATTCGTCTCAACCAGACCCGAAGCAAGCTGCCAGGATCGGATCGCGTCTGCTCCGAAGCAGTCACAAGCAAATCGTATTTTGCTCGAAAGTCGCTGGTGGGGCCATCTGCCGTGAGAACATCCGCGAACGGTCGTATACGCACAGCGAGTTTCGTCGCACGAGCGCCAATGGCGTTCAAACGGCGGTAAATCGGACGGGTGTCCTTGGCCCGATCCCGCGAGAGGTACGGACAAGCCGATCCTCATTGGCAAAGTCGTCGCGGCCATAATGCAGGTCCATGCTATGGCGGTGCCGCGACAGGGCTGCATGGCTGCTGTGGGCATCCATCCCCGGCGTCGCCAAAAGTTTCCCGCGCCGCGCTCGACCGTCATGGACACCTCGTCGCCCAGATCGCCGGCGGCCCGCAGCCGCCCGCGCGCAGTATCGTTGAGTGCGCGGACCTCGTCGTGATCAGATCGCCGCGCGCCTGCTCGCGGGTTTGGGCTTCATGCACAAAGCCGTTGGAGCGATAGGCCTCAAGCGCAACAGCGGTTTTGCCATTGGCGAGATGGCGTGTGGCGTTGCGCTGCCAATCTTCTCGCTGGCGGCGTACCTCGCCGATTTCCGCGCCGCCGTGTCGTTCGTAAATCGAGCGGAACGCCGCGGCCGCCTCAATGGATTGCAGCTGCTGGGGATCGCCAACCAGCACGACTTTCGCGCCAGTCTCTGCCGCATGGATAGGACGCGCTCCAACTGGCGCGTGCCGACCATACCAGCCTCATCGATCACCAGCGCATCGCGGGTCGTGAGCAGGTCGCGGCCCTGTTGCCAGCCATGCGGTGCGCTGCTTTGGATGGCCGACAAGCGCCCAAGCGGTCAGGGCGAGCGAGCTATGGGCCGCAAAGGGGAAGCAAGCGTTCGAGGCGGACCCGACGACATACGAGGGGACAGATTGAAGTGTGCCAGAAGTTCGTTGTGATGCACGCCGAATAACACTTTTGAGGTTTTTCTTTTGAGCTTCTGTAGCGCGCAACGATAGTGGTAATACTATCAATTATGGCTACCGGCACGGCGTTTCCTGATCTCCGCACCAAGTTGATTCATACCACGATCAAGCTGCTGGCCGAGCAAGGTCCGGCGGCCGTTCAAGCTCGGTCCGTGGCCAACGAGGCTGGCGTCTCTACGATGGCTGTTTACAGCCATTTCGGAGGCATGCCGGAGCTATTGCGCGCAGTTGCCGATCAAGGGTTCCGATATCTGGCCTCTGCCTTTGAGGGGACGCCGAAGACCGATGATCCCGTTACCGACGTCTTCCGTTTGGCGTTGTGTTACCGCGACGTGGCCCGGCAGAACCCGCACCTCTACGATCTCATGTTCGGGCTATCAACTCGAGGAGCCTATCGGGCGATCGAGTATGATCCTACTCCGCCGTCTCGCTCGGAATCCCCTGCATTTCAAGAAGCCTTTGGCCATGTGGTTCGAGCCGCAACTCGTCTTATCAAGGCTGGCCGGATCCGCGACGATGATCCGAATGTCATCGCGGTACAGCTGTGGGGCTTCGTGCACGGGTTCATTACCCTCGAATTGGCTGGCCTCTTGGCTCGCTTTGATGACAGCGTCGAACAGATCCTTTTCCCGATGGCAATAAATATGTTGGTTGGCCTCGGCGACACGCCGGAACGCGCCGTCACCTCCATGATGCCATGCCTCAGGTGAGGGCATCCGCTCTCTGTTGATCCTTACGCCCGTTCCCTGAAACGAATAGGGACATTCAGCACTCCTTGCGTCGGCACTATAACGATGTTATTATCGGTTAATAACATCGTTATGACTGCTCAAGCAGTGAGACGCCAGCATCTGAACTGGCGCTCGTAACAGAGGGAGGATTTGTATGGCTGTATCAGTTCTGCCTGATTCGCCTCAGGGCCGGTCGACGCCGCTTGTTCGGCTACCAGCAATTCCGTTGCGCGTCTGGCTGCTCCGCGCCATCGCGCTGGCGCTCCTCCTGGCTGCGTCCCTTGATGGGTTCGCGGCGATTATGGCGGGGATCGCGTATTACAAGGGAGCCGGGAATCCTGAGATTGCTGCAAAGCGCATCGCGCTGCTGAACGCCGCCGAAGCCGGACAAGCCGTGGATACTCCCTCAAAAGTCGAGGAGTACGCTGGCAGCACGGTCGCGCTGGTGGGATCGGTCAGTTCGTCCACTTATGCTTATGGCAAGGAGAGCATCGCCGAGCATCTCCTTGTCTACAATGTCATGAGCAAGGAAAAGGCCGCAATGCTCATGGTCCATTCCTTGCTGGGCGGCGTGTGCATGCTTTTCGGCGGCCTGCAATTCTGGCCCGCTTTTCGCCGCCGCTTTCCCAAGTGGCACCGCATATCCGGTGGCATCTATATCGTCGTACTGCAGGGCACGATGATCACCGCCATGATCCATCTTGTGCGCACGTCGGTTGCCGACACGCTGGATCATCTGTTTTTCCACGTGGGACTGTGGGGCCTGGCCCTGGGCATATCGTTCAGCCTCTGGATGGCCGTACATGCGTTGTGGCGCAAGCAGATTGCCAACCACCAAGCCTGGATGTGCATAAGCTACGGGCTCTTGCTGAGCACACCCATCCAGCGTTACGGCTGGCTGCTTTTTGGAGCGCTGGATCCGGACATCCGCTTTACCGAAGCAAATTATGCCGTCACAGGGGTGCTGATCCCCCTTTCTTTGACGGTCGGCTACCTTCTGTTTACGATCAACCGCTGGGTGCAGCCGGTTCGCCGGGCCGAGTCCGCAAGCATGACTGCGGCTTCCGAAAAGCGCGCGCGTCTTGCACGCAACCTCGCGCTCGTGAGTTTCCCCGCCCTCGTCGCCGCCGCCGCCATTGTTGTTCAATACTACATGGTGACCCCCGCGCTGGAGCAGGCTTTCAGCGCCCGAGAATTGGTCCCGGCGGGTGTCATCCACCTTCATGACACCGTGATTGCAAGCGATGTCGTAAGCCGCGCCACGTTTGCTCTGGCGACGTTAGTTGGTTTGTTGAGCGGAGCGCATCTGCTGTGGATCGCCTTCGTCCGACGGCAACCGAAAGGTGTTCTGGTTGCGTCGTCCTGGGCGTTGGCGTTCTCCGGCGCCGTCGCGGGAATTGTGTTGATGTACTGGGGCCTGCGGATGGGTATGCCGAGCTTCGCTACCCTTGCAGGCGGTTCGATGCACATGATTGGAGGAGCCGCCACTCTGTTGTTCGCGGTTCTGCTTGCCTTCGCCTTGCGCCGCGGAGAGGTGGCCTGGGTCAAGGAATGGGGCGTATTCGTCCTCGCCTGCATCGCGGCTACGCCCACCTTCTACTTTCTAATGCCCGTTATGGGCGCGTCCGGATTTGACGCACAGTGGGTGAGGGAGGGCCACATCTTCCGCCTGGCCCTCGCTGGCCAATGGTTGGTGGCGATAATGGGCGCCTTCATCTACGCGGCCTATGGACAAGCAACCCAAAGCAGACTGGCTCGCTGAAACCGGAGCCGCGGTGGCCATCAAGGGCGGGGACGAGTCCTCCTCGCCCACGCGCCGCGACGTGCAGAGCCCGACCCCACCAGTCCAACTGGTGCGATAACCAGAGGTTTCTCCTGATGGGAGAGGCCACCTACAAAAAGGAGTGATGTCAATGCCAACCTATTATTGCTCCAGCATCGAGGGACGCCTTTCGGGCAGGCAGAAGAGTGCGATTGCGGCTGAGATCACGCGGATCCATGCGGAGGTGACGGGAGCGCCGACCTACTTCGCGCAAGTCATTTTCGACGACGTGAAAGCTGAGAACTACTTCATGGGCGGCGCGCCACTGACGCATGACCAGGTGTTTGTCTACGGTCACATCCGAGGCGGGCGCGCCGCGATCGACAAGACACGAATGATCAAATTGATGGCAGAGGCCGTCGCGGTTGCCGCCTCTGCCGCGGATCACCGCAGCGTATGGGTATATGTCGGCGAGCTTCCAGCGCGGCAGATGATCGAATTTGGTCACGTACTGCCAGAGGCCGGCGATGAACCGGCGTGGACGGCCAATCTGCCGGCAGCGGATCGCGATTTCATGCAATCCGTGGGACCGCAGACAAAGGGCAAATGACAGAAGGGCGGCAACGCCCGCGCCGCGGTTAGCTCGTCGGCAAATAGCGCTCGGACTGCCTGCAAGAGGCTGGCGATTCGATACGCGAAAATGTCAATCAGGGAAGGTCTTCAATGCGTGGCTATACCCGATTCGACATCGACGGCGCTGGGTGGAACCGCTTGGTGGCAACGCGATCCAGGTGATCAATCCCGCCGGCGAGCAGCCGGCAGGACTAATCACTCTAGGAGCGGCTGCGGACGTAGATCGCGCTGTGAAGGCCGCGCGAACGCATTTGCCAGCGTCTCCCGCGGCAGCCGCCAGGAACGGATCGATATCCTTTCCAGAATTTTGAACGTGTACGCGAGGTGTCATGCTGATCTCGGCGCCGCTCGGCAGCAGGTCCCAGCAACAGACCCGGCGGTCGTTGCGCGCACGGTCGGAGATGAACGCGCGGCGCCGGCTCGTCCAGTCCGTAGTAGTTGAGCCGAGCCCTCGCATGGTCGTTGAGGGGAACTCATATCGTGGGCGAGCCTTTCGGCGGCGACTTTGGTCGTCCGAAGGAGCCAACCGAAGTCGGTATGGACGATCAAAATCGAGAGATGTGGCTTGGCTGCGGCGCGTAAGAGCGTGAACGTCTGCTCGCCACCGGTCGGACCCGAAGTAGTTCTATAAAAGAATTGAAATCAGCTTTCGAAGGCGAGCCTCCAGGAGGTACGGTGGGTCAGGGGGCAGCGCACGCATAATCGCGGGCTGCAACAAGTAAATAGTTCAAAGATGACTTCATTTTTCGCTTTTTCGGCCGAAGCGAGCGTGCGCCTAGGTGGTCGTGAGCTTGAGCGGATGGGTCCCGCTCTGGCGATCGAGGGGAAGACTCGAGCGGCTTGACTAGTTCCAAAAAAGAACGTTAGATCGGCGAGGAACGACGGTCGATCAAGGCCGCGCTTTGTTGGATCGTGCCACTCGGGCATGCAATCCTCATTTTTGGGAGGAAGTGATGCTGGGGCTCTTCAGGTCTGCTTTCGCGGTGCTGCTTCTGGCGTTCGGGTCATCGGCTTCTGCTGCCGATATGCCGGGGATCACGCCAACGGAGATCAGGATCGGGGGCATCTTTCCCTTTAGCGGTCCTGCTTCGTCGATCGGTCTCGTTGGTCGAGGGCTTCTCGCGTATGTCCAGTCGATTAACGACCGCGGCGGAGTAAACGGCCGAAAGGTCAACTACATTGCGTATGACGATGCCTATAGCCCACCAAAGGCGGTTGAGCATGCGCGAAGGCTCGTCGAAAGCGATGAAGTGGCCTTCATGTTCAGCCAGCTCGGCACGCCCGGCAACTCGGCCACTGCAAAGTATCTGAGGTCGAGGGGCGTGCCGGCGATCGGCATCGTCTCGGGATCGAACAAGTTCACGAATGTGGCGGAGTTTCCGCTGACGACGACCAGTCTGGTCAGCTTCGACACCGAAGGGAAAATCTACGCCAGGTTCCTGACCAAGACGCTGCCGAACGCGAAGTACGCGATCCTGTATCAGAACGATGATCTCGGAAAAGACTACCTCAACGCTTTCAAGGGGGTCCTTAAAGACGAGTTCGACAAGAAGGTCGTCGCAATTGCCTACGAGGTCAGCGAGCCGACGGTGGATTCGCAGGTGGTGAGTCTCAAGAGTTCGGGCGCCGAGGCATTGTTGGTGGCTGGTACCCCGAAGTTCGCGGCGCAGGCAATCCGCAAAGCTGCCGAAATCGGCTGGAAACCGATGATCGTACTGAACTACCCATCAAGCTCGGTTGGCGCCACGCTGAAGCCCGCAGGTCTCGATAATTCAATAGGCGTCATCGTTGGAACGGTGGCGATGGACCCGACCGACTCGCAGTGGGATAACAACGACGGAATGAAGAACTTTCGAGCATTTGTCGCACGGTACTTGCCCGGAATCGATATCGCCGACACGAACTATCTGTTCGGGTATACGCAAGGCATGCTGCTCGAACGCCTGCTCAAGCAGTGTGGGAACGATCTGTCGCGCGAAAATATCATCGGGCAGGCCAAGAACCTCAAGAACGTCGCGCTTCCCACGCTGCTGCCCGGGATCACGGTCAATACAAGCGACAAGATCAACATGAATTTCACGCAAATGAGGCTACAGCGCTGGACCGGGACGCGGTGGGATCAATTCAGCGAGGTTCTCGATGCCAGCTCGGAGTGATGAGGTTGGTGGTGTCTCGCTAACGCCGGTGGCGTCAATCGCTGCAGCTGAAATGAGGTTATCGTGAAAGGATTGATGCAGAACCAGCCTTTGCTACTGTCCTCGCTCTTGAAGCATGCGGAGCGCGTCCATTCGCGGACGGAGATCGTTTCGCGCACCGTGGAGGGCTCGATTCATCGCTATACGTATGGGGATGCGGCGCGTCGCACCAGAAAGCTTGCCGATGCTTTGACCCGCCATGGGATCTTGCAGGGCGATCGTGTCGCAACTCTTGCCTGGAACACGTTCAGGCATTTCGAGATCGAGCATGGCGTCACGGGAATCGGTGCAGTATGGCATGCGATCAACCCGAGGCTTATCCCGGATCAGATCAGCTACATTGCTAATCACGCCGAAGACAAAATCCTGTTCTTCGACAGCTCGTTTCTTCCCCTCGTGGAGAAGCTGGCGGCCGGGCTTTCCTGCGTGAAGATGTTTGTCCTGATGGCGGATCGAGCCGGCATGCCAAGGACGACGCTGCCGAATTTGCTGTGCTACGAGGAATTCGTGGACTTGGGAAAGGAGGAGTTTGAATGGCCGGTATTCGACGAACTTTCGGCCTCCTCCCTGTTCTACACGTCGGGGACCACAGGCAATCCCAAGGGCGTTCTCTACTCGCATCGATCGGATATCCTGCATTGCCTCTGCATCTGCGGTGCGTACGCAATGGGCATTGCGCCGCGCGACACGCTTCTGCCGATGACCCCGATGTTTCACGCGAACGGGGCCTGGGGCCTGACCCATGCAGCTCCCATGGTCGGTGCCAAGCTGGTCCTGCCAGGACCCAAAATGGACGGCGCCGCCATTGCGGAGTTGATCGACAGGGAAGGCGTGACCATGACCGCCGGGGTCCCGACACTCTATTCAAACCTACTCCAGTACTTAGAGTCCAGGGGTACCGGTGCTGGGACGCTCGAGCGCATCATAGTTGCCGGTTCGGCGCCCGCGCCCAGCCTGATCGAGGGTCTTGAGCGCCTGGGCGTCTCGGTCAACCATCTGTGGGGCATGACTGAGACGAGTCCTTGCGGTACGTCTTCGCAGCCGTCGCGACGCACGGCGAGCCTTTCCCCGCAGGATCGGCTTCGACGCAAGACCAGCCAGGGGCAGCCGATCTACGGCGTCGACATCAAGATCGCTGACGAGCGGGGCAGTGAGATGCCACGCGACGGAAAATCCAGCGGCCGATTGATGGTGCGTGGACCGTGGATCATCAGCGGTTACTACGGGGAGGACAAGCCGCTGCTGGAGGACGGCTGGTTCAATACCGGGGATCTCGCTGTGATGGATGATGATAATTACATCCAGCTGACCGATCGCGCCAAAGACGTTGTGAAGTCAGGCGGTGAATGGATTTCGTCCATCGACCTGGAAAACCTGGCGAAGGGATGCCCGGGAGTCACGGAGGCGGCCGTGATCGGCGTTCCTCATCCGAAATGGGAGGAGCGACCGCTGCTTATCGTCGTGCCGACATCCGGAGCGACCGTAACGGCGCAATCGATCAGGGCCTATCTGGACAACAAAATCGCCAAATGGTGGATGCCTGACGATATCGTCTTCGTTGACGCGCTCAGCTATGGCGCGACGGGCAAGATCCAGAAGATGGAGCTGCGCCAACGCTTCTCAGGGCATTATTCCGCGCCAGCGCGAGGGGACAGTGCAAGAGTGCCACAGGGCACTTCAGCGCAGAGCAACGCATCGTGATGCGAACCTCATCGAGCCGTCGCCAGTCCCCGCCGAAAGGCAAACGCCCGGGATCACGCTGCTTGTCTGCGGGTCCTTGCCTTGCTCGGCTTCTGTTCGGGAGAGGCCTTCTCGAGCTTCCCGCGCGCGCCGGGGCCCGGATGGGTATGAACTTCCTTCGCCGACAGCGGTTCGCCGCATTCCGAGCACACCATTACGGGATCGAAGACCTTGCCGCATTTCTTATGCTCATGCAGCAGAGGTCGCCCGCGTTCGTCGACCATGTGCGTGTCGCCCCAATGGACGAGCGCCATCATGATCGGATAGAGATCGAGGCCCTTTTGCGTCAGGATGTACTCATGGCGCTTGGGTGAATCCTGATAAGGAATTCGCCGCAACACGCCGTTCCGCACCAGCTTCTTCAGCCGCTCGGCAAGCAGATGGCGCGTGATCCCGAGCGCAGACTGGAAGCCTTCAAATCGTCGGGTGCGCAGAAAGCATTCGCGTAAAATCAGAAGGGTCCAACGGTCGCCAATTACACCTATGGTTCGCGCCAGTGAACATGGCTCTTCCTCGAGGGCATCCCACTTCATTCGTACTTCTCCACTCTTCCAGCGACGGGTCGCTCGAATCGCCAACGCAACCGTCTTTTCAAGAACCATTCTAGATAGGGACTACGTTCCAAACAACCTCTAACCGATCTGGGCCAAAATAGCAGAAGCTGCCAGTTTATTGACAGTTCGTTTTTAGAACTGTATGAGAGTTGGCGATACGGTTCGTGCGGACCAAACATGACCACTTCAACAATGCCTATGCGGGAGAGGCCGGCGTGACAGCTCTGAAGGTTGAATTCCAGTTCGATTTCGGCAGTCCCAACGCCTATCTGGCGGAACGCGCAATACCTGGCGTCGAGCGACGGACAGGCGTGAAGTTTGATTATGTGCCGATACTTCTCGGCGGCATCTACAAGGCGACCGGCAACATGTCCCCGGCGGAGTCGCTGCACGGCATCAAGAACAAGCCCGAATACATGGCGCTCGAGACGCAGCGCTTCATCCGTCGCCACAACATCACGACATTTCGGCAAAACCCGTTTTTCCCGGTGAATACGCTGATGCTGATGCGCGGTGCGGTCGCCGCTCAGTTCGAGGGTATGTTCGAGCCGTATTTCCGGGCCGCTTACCATCACATGTGGGAGGATCCGAAGAAGATGGACGACGTCGAGGTGTTCCGCGCGGCTTTCAAATCCTCAGGGCTCGACATCGACAGGCTGATGGCACGAGCTCAGCAGGACGACGTCAAGAAGAGGCTCATCGACCTGACCACGGATGCGGTCAACCGCGGAGCATTCGGTTCGCCGACGTTCTTCGTCGGCAAGGAGATGTTCTTCGGCAAGGACCAGCTCCGGGACGTCGAGGAATCGATCGTCGAGCAGATGCGACAGCCTGCCGCCAGCATTGCGTGACTCGAAACGCAGCACGAGATAATGCGCCTGGCCGAAGGAGTTGGCGTAATGGCCGGAAGAACCAGCCAGGAGAGGGGAAACGTCATGCCAGGGCCGCTTAGCGGAGTTCGTGTGCTCGATCTGACCGGTGTGGTATCAGGTCCGTTCGCGACGATGTTTTTGGCCGACCAGGGCGCCGACGTGATCAAGATCGAGCCCATTGGTGGCGACATCACCCGCCGCAGCCGCGCCACCATCGACAAGCGCGGTGAGTTCTCGGCGTTGTTCATCTCATCAAACCGTGGCAAGCGTTCGCTTGCGCTCGACGTCAAGAGCGAAGCCGGTCGCGAGGTGCTTGCCAAACTTGTCGCGCAATCCGACGTGCTGGTGCAGAATTTTCGGCCCGGCACGATGGAACGCCTCGGGCTCGGGGCCGCCGAGTTGCGCGGCCGCTATCCGCGGCTGATTTACGTTTCCATCAGCGGCGTCGGCGAAACCGGCCCTTATGTCAAGAAGCGCGTCTACGATCCGATCATTCAGGGTCTCTCGGGGTTCGCCGACATCCAGTCGCAGCCCGTGACCAACCGGCCACAGATGATCAGAACCATCGTTTGCGACAAGACCACGGCCGTCATGACGGCACAAGCGGTTGCAGCAGCGCTCTATGCGCGAGAGAAGACCGGACGAGGGGATCACATCCAGGTCGCGATGCTGGATGCAATGATCTCCTACCTCTGGCCAGAAGGTATGATGCAATACACTGTGGTGGGCGCCGAGGCTGCTGCGGCCGATCCCAATGATCGCCCCGACCTCGTGTTCAAGACCAGCGACGGCTACATCACTTGCGGTACTATCTCGGATTCGGAATGGCAGGGGTTTTGTCGGGCGACAGGTGATCCGGAGCTTGGCACCGACCCACGTTTTGCGACGCCGGCGGCGCGTTCCGTCAATGCGACTGCTCGCATCAACAAGATGGCTGAATACATCGCGCAGCACAACACCGCCGAATGGCTGGAACGGCTCGATGCAGCGGACGTCCCCTGCGCGCCGATCCTGCGCCGTGGGGAGATCATTCACAACGAGCAGGTGATTGCGCGCGATCTCATTGCCGAGTTGGACCAGCCCAGTGTTGGTCGCATTCGACAGCCCAAGCCGGCCGCTCGCTTCGAAGTCAATCCGGCTGCGATCGGTGGCCCTGCCCCCCGAATCGGCGAGCATTCGCGCGAGATCCTGGGTGCGCTCGGCTATGACAATGCCGCAATCGAGAAGATGGCGACCGAAAAATCGGTCCGGATCTCGGGTTAAGCCGGCGGAGCTTTTGGCAGCACCGGCGTAATTGGAACGAGCGGAATGTTAGCTTCCTGGCCGAGCCGATAGGCAGGCCGGGCGTGGATGCGCTCCAGATAGGGCAGGGCGTTATCGCAGACGCCCACCTCATAGGTGATCGCCCATTCGAGACACGTGGTCAGCAGGATATCGGCGCTGGTGAACTGATCGCCCATCAGGTATCGGCGTCCATCGGCAAGCGCGACCTCCACATGGCGCAATTGCTCGCGGAAATACTCGCCTGCCCTGGCGACGACTTCGGGAGCAATGCCGTAGATGGTGCCAAGCCCATCTGCCCGATGGCGCCGCATTACATAGAGGCTAGTGGAATCAAGCTCTGCAACGATGAAGAAGCACCATTCCAGCCAGGCAGCATAGTCGCGCTGCTTTTCTGGGATCAGCGCCCGGTCCCGCGTGGAGTAAGTGCGTGACAGGTACGCGACGATAGCGGCACTCTCGCCGATGCAGAAATCGCCGTCCTGTAGCAGCGGGACCTTCTGCCGCGGATTGAGCGCGGTATATTCCGCCGTCTTGGTTTCCCCAGTACGCGGCCCGATCGGCTTGCTCGTGTAGGCGAGATCGAGCTCGTACATCGCCCAGTGCGCCCGTACGGTCCGGCTGGTGCCTGCTCCCCACAGCGTCAGATTCGGCATGGTGTCCATCTCACCATTTCTCCGCGGAAGGACGGAGGTCGAGTTCATGTGTCCAGCCATCTCTCGTCTGCCCGTGCGCGAACCAATAGGCTTCCGCGATCGATGATGTTTTCGTCAGGCTATCCGGTGGAATCTCGCTCGCCTCCATGCCTTTAGCCGCCTTCATGCGGGCATGGATCGCCGGGCTGTCGACGCCGGCATCGATAATGAGGTGCACCACGTGGATATTTTTTGGGCCCAATTCCCGGGCCATTGACTGCGCGACAGCGCGTAGACCGAATTTCGCGCTGGCGAAGGCCGCATAGCCCGTTCCGCCGCGGAGGCTGGCGGTCGCGCCGGTGAACAGGATGCTGCCCCGACCGCGCGATACCATGTAGCGTGCGGCCTCGCGGCCGACCAGAAATCCGGCGTAACAGGCGAGTTCCCACGCTTTAGAGAACAGCTTCTCGGTTGTCTCCAGTAAAGGCTTGTTGACGTTCGATCCGGCGTTGAAAAGGCAGACCTCGATTGGCCCGATCTCCTTCTCGATGCGCGCGAATATTTCCTGAACCCCGGATTCCTGGCGAGCATCGACACTAAAGGCGTGAATCCTGTGACCCGCCGCTCTCAGCTCCGCCACAAGCGCCTGCGATTTTGCTGCCTCCCGCCTGCAGATACAAACGGTATATCCGCCCTTCGCAAAGCGGCGGGCGACGGCCGCCCCGATCGCGTCGCCAGCGCCGACAAGTATCGCCACTCCGCGGGCTCTCGCCATCTCGATTCCTCCCGATCAGTTCTTATTTGAAACGGTTTAAATAGACTGTGTCGACGATGCTGTAAACGACGTATGCGAGTGATAGAACCAGTTTCGATGCACAGGCCAGATAAATCAATCTGAAAATGTCGATTGACGAGTTCTAAAAAAGAACGTTCAATCGTCGTTAGATGCGGTGAGTGAGCGGGCTGCCGGCGCTAAGCCAAAGACGCCAGATCTAGCCTGATCGGAGGAAAAGCCATGCAAAAGCGGAGCGCGACCGTCGCTGTGATCGGCGCCGGTGACTATATCGGTGCCGAGATCGCGAAGAAATTTGCTTCGGAAGGCTTCACGGTCTTCGCCGGTCGCCGCAACGGCGACAAGCTGGAGCCCTTGGTCAAGGAAATCGAGAAGGCAGGGGGCGAGATTCATGCGCGTTCGCTCGACGCGCGCAAGGAAGATGAGATCGTTTCATTCCTCGGCGATGCCGACAAGCACGCTCCGCTCGAGGTCTGCATCTTCAACATCGGCGCCAATGTCAATTTTCCCATTCTCGACACCACTGAACGGGTGTTCCGCAAAGTTTGGGAAATGGCGTGCTATTCCGGTTTTCTCGCGGGGCGCGAAGCCGCGCGGCTGATGCTGCCCCGCGGCAAGGGCAACATCTTCTTCACAGGCGCGACCGCCAGTCTCCGCGGCGGAACGGGCTATGCGGCGTTCGCCAGCGCAAAGTTTGGCCTTCGCGCGGTTGCGCAGGCGATCGCGCGCGAATTGGGCCCCAAGAACATCCACGTCGCGCACCTCGTCATCGATTCCGGCGTCGATACCGAATGGGTTCGCCAGAGACGGATCGAGGCGCTTGGGCCGAATGCACTGGACAATCCCGACCTGCTGATGCCCCCAGCCTCCGTCGCAGAATCGTATTGGCAGCTCTATCAACAGCCCCGCAGCGCGTGGACGTTCGAGATGGAAATTCGACCGTTCGGCGAAAAGTGGTAACGAGGCCTTTCGATGGAGCTTAAGCTTTCGAAAGAGGATGCTGCTTTCCGCGATGAAGTGCGTGCATTCATCGTGGAGCACTATCCGCAGGAAATGCGGGTGCCGAACCCGGAGACTGACCTGACCAAGGAGCAGACGCTCCTTTGGCATCGCATCCTCTACAAGAAGGGCTGGATCGCGCCGCTGTGGCCGAAGGAATATGGTGGGCCCGGCTGGTCGATCACGCAGCGCTTCATCTTCGAGCAGGAAACCAGCCGAGCCGGGACGCTGCCGCCTTTGGCATTCAGCGTCACCATGGTCGGGCCCGTCATCTACACTTTCGGTAGCAAGGCGCAGAAGGAGAAATTCCTGCCGCGCATTCTCTCCGGCGAGGACTGGTGGTGTCAGGGCTATTCGGAGCCCGGCTCAGGATCGGACCTTGCGTCGGTCAGAACCAAGGCCGTACGTGATGGCGACCATTACGTCGTCAACGGCCACAAGACCTGGACGACGCTGGCGCAGCACGCCGACTGGATCTTTTGCCTGGTGCGGACCGACCCGGCGGCTAAACCGCAGGCCGGCATATCCTTTCTCCTGATCGATATGAAATCGCCCGGCGTGACCGTGCGCCCGATCATCACCATCGACGGCAGCCACGAGGTCAATGACGTCTTCCTGGAAAATGTCCGCGTTCCGATCGAAAACCTGATCGGTGAGGAGAATAAGGGCTGGACCTACGCAAAATTCCTGCTCGGAAACGAGCGCACCAGTATGGCCGGCATCGGCCGTTCGACGCGCTACCTGGATCGGCTGAAGCAAATCGTGAAGGCCGAGATTCCCGAAGAAGATCCGACGTATCTCGAATTCGTACGGGATATCGCACGGATCGAGCTGGACGTGTTGGCCTTGGAAGCAACCGAGCTTCGCGTGGTGGCACAAATGGCCCGCGGGATCGATCCAGGCGCCGCCGCGTCGTTGTTCAAGATTCGGGGTACGGAGATCTTCCAGAACATCACCGAGCTGACGCACCGGGCAATCGGTAATTACGGTCTGGCGATCCGGGAGCATCCCGTCAGTGCCAACCGCTTCATGCCGGGCCCGGCCTACGGTCATACTGCGTCCGAGAAGTACCTGAATTCACGCAAGCTCTCAATCTACGGCGGATCGAACGAGATCCAGCGCAACATCATCGCCAAGGCCGTGCTCGGACTTTAGGCCGAGCGGAGTACGGGGGATCGGATGGATATTCAGTTCACAGAAGAGCAGGCACTATTGCGGTCCAGCGTGCAGCGGCTTCTGCGGGATCGATACGACTTCGAAGCGCGTCGCAAGATCGTAGCCAGCGAAGAAGGCTTCAGTCGCAAGCACTGGGCCTCGTTCGCCGAACTCGGCCTGCTTGCCGCACCTTTTTCGGAGGATGCGGGCGGCCTCGGCGGTGGCCCCCTGGCGACCATGATCGTGATGCAGGAATTCGGCCGTCACCTCGTGGTCGAGCCATTTTTGGAGACGGTCGTTCTGGCCGGCGGCCTGATCGAGAGTGAAGCCTCGCCTGCACAGAGGGATCAGTTCATTCCCAACATCATCTCCGGGAAATCAATCTGGGCGCTGGCCTGGGCCGAAAAGGGCTCGCGCTACGATTTCGCTGACGTCACCACAACGGCGCGCCGCGAAGGTAGTGACTATGTCCTGAACGGCGAAAAGGCGGTCGCGATCGCGGCCCCCTGGGCGGATTACCTGATCGTCTCAGCACGCACCTCGGGCCACCGTCTCGATTCGGAAGGCGTCAGTCTGTTCATCGTTGATCGTCGCGCCGCCAATCTTCACCTGCAAGGCTTCAAGACGATCGACGGCCGCCGAGCGGCCGAGGTCAGCCTCAAGGACGTGCGCGTCGGCAACGATAGCTTGCTAGGCGAAGAAGGAGGGGGCGCTGGCGCGCTAGAGGCGATTTCCGAACGCGTCATTGGCGCGCTGTGTGCCGAGGCCGTCGGCGCGATGGCCGAATTGAACTCGGCGACGCTGGAATACACCAAGACGCGAAAGCAGTTCGGCGTGGCGCTCGGCACCTTCCAGGTTTTGCAGCATCGGATGGTAGACATGTTCATCGCGCATCAGGAAGCGGTGTCCCTGATGCAGCATCTCAACTTAGGTCTGGCGGCAAACGAATCGGGCCTATCGAGACTGGCGTCGGGAGCCAAGGCAAAGGTCGGCTACGCCGCTAGATTCGTGGCCGATCAGGCCGTGCAACTGCATGGCGGCATGGGCATGAGCGACGAGCTCAATGTCGGCCACTACTTCAAGCGGATTTCTTCCATCAACATCCAGTACGGCGATCCCGCATTCCATGTTCTGCGCTATGCGCAGACCGATGCGGCCGCTTAAATCAGAGGCAAAATATGACAGAAGCAGTCATCGTATCGACCGCGCGCACCGGGGTCGGGAAGGCCTACCGCGGGGCGTTGAACAACACCGACGGACCGACCATGGCGGGCCATGTGATCGCGGAAGCCGTCAGGCGCGCCAAGATCGAGCCCGGCGAAGTCGAGGACATCGTGATGGGTTGCGCGATGCAGCAGGGCACCATGGTTATGAACGTCGCTCGCAAAGGCGCGATCCGTGCCGGATTGCCGGTGACGGTTGCCGGCACGACCATTGATCGGCAATGCGCATCCGGCTTGCAGGCCATCGCGGTCGCCGCGCGCTCGATCATGCTTGACGGCGTCGATGTCGCCATCGGAGGCGGCATCGAATCCATCAGCCTCGTCCAGAACGAGTATATGAACAAGTTTCACGCTGTCGACGCCGATTTGATGGCGATGAAGCCGGAAATGTACATGTCGATGCTGGAGACCGCCGAAGTGGTCGCCGAGCGCTACAAGATCGGGCGCGACCGCCAGGATGAATATTCGCTCGACTGCCAGCGTCGCGTCGGAGCCGCGCTGCAGGGTGGGCGCTTCAGTGACGAGATCGTTCCGATCACGACGAAAATGGCTGTCGTCGACAAGGACACCAAGGAGATCTCCTACCAGGAGGTTACCCTGGCACAAGACGAAGGTCCGCGCCCGGAGACCACGGCCGAGGGCTTGGCCAAAATCAAGCCGGTGTTCGAAGGCAAGACCATCAGCGCCGGCAATGCCAGCCAGCTCTCCGATGGCGCGTCGGCTTGCGTAATCATGAGCGACAAGATTGCTGCAAAGAAGGGAATCCGGCCGCTTGGCATTTTCCGCGGCTTCGTCGCCGCGGGTGTCGAGCCCGACGAGATGGGTGTCGGGCCGGTGGCCGCGATCCCTCGCTTGCTGAAACGGCACGGCTTGCGAATCGACGATATCGATCTGTGGGAGCTGAACGAGGCCTATGCGGTTCAGGTGATCTACTGCCGCGACAAGCTGGGCATTGATCCGGACAAATTGAACGTCAACGGTGGGGCGATCGCCATCGGCCACCCCTATGGCATGACGGGCTCGCGACTGGCCGGCCATATCCTGATCGAGGGCCGGCGCCGCAAAGCGAAATTCGGCGTGGTGACGATGTGCATCGGCGGCGGTATGGGCGCGGCCGGACTTTTCGAGATCGTGCACTGATCGGAAACTGGAGGCTTACGTGAAGACAGCTATCACTGAACTATTTGGCATCCAGCATCCGATTATTCAGGGCGGCATGCATTATGTCGGCTTTGCCGAACTGGCTGCAGCGGTGTCCAACGCCGGCGGCCTTGGCATCATCACCGGCTTGACGCAGAAGACGCCGGAGCTGTTGGCCAAGGAGATCGCGCGCTGCCGCGATATGACGGACAAGCCGTTCGGCGTAAACCTCACCTTCCTGCCGACCTTTTCGGCGCCACCCTATCCCGAATACATTCAAGCCATCGCCGAAGGCGGCGTCAGGGCCGTCGAGACCGCGGGCCGCAGTCCCGAGCAATACATGCCAGCGCTCAAGGCGGCTGGCATCAAGGTGATCCACAAGTGCACGTCCGTCCGGCATTCGCTCAAAGCCCAGGAAATCGGGTGCGACGCCGTCAGCGTCGACGGTTTCGAATGCGGCGGTCATCCCGGCGAAGACGACATGCCCAACATGATCCTGTTGCCGCGCGCCGCCGATGAGTTGTCGATCCCATTCGTGGCCTCGGGCGGCATGGCGGATGCCCGCAGCCTGGTCGCGGCGCTGGCGATGGGCGCGGCAGGCATCAATATGGGCACGCGTTTCATCGCTACCAAGGAAGCGCCGGTGCACGACAACGTCAAGAACGCGCTGTTGGAAGCTACCGAACTCGACACCCGCCTTGTAATGCGCAACTTGCGCAACACCGAGCGTGTGTTGAAGAACAAGGGCGTCGATCGCCTGCTGGAGATCGAGCGTGAAAAGGGCAAGAGCCTGAAGATCGAGGACATCCTCGACCAGGTCGCGGGCGTCTACCCCAGGGTCATGATCGATGGCGACATGGATGCCGGGGCCTGGAGCTGCGGCATGGTCGTCGGCCTCATCCATGACATTCCAACGGTGAAGGAACTGATCGATCGCATCATGACCGATGCGGATGCGATCATCCGTCAGCGACTAACCGGCTTCCTCGACGCCGACGAAAATTCCGCCCGAAAGAGGGCTTGAGGCGACAGACGTCCGCTAACGAGGTGGCGGATTGCTGATGGTCCTGGGCCGGGAGGCTGCGTATCATGACCGATGGATCAATTTCGATTGACACCGGAACGGACGAACTACTCTGCTCGGTCCGAGATCGCGTTGCCATTATCACGCTGAACCGGCCCGAAGCGCGGAATTCACTATCGGACCATTTGACGCCGGCGCTGCGCCGGATGATCAGGCAGACTGGCAGCGATCCTGATGTCGGCGCTCTGCTGATCACCGGCGCCGGCACCGCGTTTTGCTCCGGCGGTGATGTCAAGGGTATGGGCACAAAGTCGTCCACGAGGCCCATGGCCTATGGAGACAAGGTCGTACGCCTGATGGAAGGGCAGCGGACGCTGACCGGGGCGCTTGTTTCTCTCCGCAAGCCAACGATCGCGGCGCTTCCGGGGCCGGCCGCCGGCGCCGGCCTTGCCATCGCGCTTGCTTGCGATATCCGGATTGCCTCCGAATCTGCCTTAATGACTACTGGTTATGCCAAGATTGCATTGACCGGAGACTACGGAATTTCCTGGCTGCTGACCCGGTTGGCCGGAACGGCGCGCGCGCGAGAGCTGATGTATTTGTCAGAACGGATCGATGCCCGCCGCTGCGAGGCGTTGGGCCTTGTCAACCGTGTAGTACCCGATGCAGATCTGCTAAGCGAAGCGTTTGTCATCGCAAGAACACTCGCGAATGGTCCGGCCCATGCGTATGCAGCGATCAAAGACAATCTCGATCTGGCGCTGTCGACAGATTTTGTGACATCGCTGGACCATGAAGCCAAAAACATGGTCATGGCGGCGGAGACTGCACAGCATGCTGAAGCCGTAAAGGCGTTCATCGAGAAGCGCGCGCCTGATTTTCGAGGCATTCCATGAAGACAGCAATTGTCATCGGAGTGGGCCCAGAGCGGGGACTGGGGGCCCAGTTGTGCAAGAGATTCGCCGCTGAAGGTTTGAGGGTGATAGTCGCCGGCCGTACGAAACTCGCGCTCGAGACGATCGCAAATGACATTACCTCATCGGGCGGACAGGCTCTCCCGATAGTGGCGGATGCGACGAACGAAGCCGATGTAGTCGCAATGTTCGACAGAGCCGGCGATGAACTCGATCTGGCGATCTATAATGCGGGCAACAACACACCCGGGCGTATTCTGGAGATGGAAGCGGGGTACTTCGAGCAAAGCTGGCGTGTCGTCTGCTTCGGTGGGTTCCTGTTTGGCCGCGAGGCCGTTCGCCGCATGCTGCCGAACAAGGCCGGCACGCTTTTGTTTACCGGCGCCAGTGCTTCGCTGCGCGGAAAAGCGGGGTATGGCGCGTTCAATTCGGCGAAAGCTGGCTTGCGGATTCTCGCGCAGGCCATGGCAAAGGAATATGCCAGCGAAGGGATCCATGTAGGGCACGTCGTTGTCGACGGAGCCATCGCCGGTGACAAGATCTTCAAGCGCATACCCGACGCAGCCCAGCGGGAGAACAGCCTGGTCAGTATCGAGGGCATAGTCGACGCATTTGCGTTCCTCTACCGGCAATCACTGCGAGCATGGTCGTTTGAAGTTGATGTCCGTACCTCCCAGGAAAGGTGGTGATCGCCGTCAAGCCGGTGCCTCATTCATGGGAGGCGGGCCCGTGGCCACCTGAAATTTCTCAGCGTCATGACGTGCAATTGCAAGCCGTGGCCTATGCTCCGCTTCACGGTGCAGGAAGGTGATGGACTACGAACTGGCGTTCGGATTCGTCACTAAGCGTAAAGGCGCGAACATGGCTGCGAAGGCGCGCGATCACATATTTGGCTACACGATTTTCAATGGTTTTTCCGCGCGAGATGCCCAGCTCATAGAGATGGCAGGCCGGCTCGGGCCGGCCAAGGGTAAAAGCTTTGATGGGGGCAATGTGTTGGGGACCCTGGATCGTCACGCATGACGAAATTGACGACTCCTACAAACTCAGGATGGAAGCTCGCGTGAACTGAGAACTTCGTTCTCAAGGTACCAGCGAAGGCGTGCTTTTCTCATTCGAGGAAATCATTGCACACGTCACCCTGGATGAGACGTTGATGCCCGGCGAGTTCATCGAGTCTGACACGGTTGGCAATGGCTGCGGCCTCGAACTCGGTGGTACCTCGAGCATGGAGAGGGCATTGAGCTCGAAGTCGAGAAGATCGGCATCCTGAAGAACCGCGTGGAACGCCGGACTGGTTGATATCGATGACGACTTGCAAAACGCAAGTCATCATGTATTGTGCCTGCAAGAGCCGGAGTGTGCATCTGCAGGTGAGGGGCCGGAAAACAGGAGGCAACTTTGTCCGAGGAAGCGATGGTTGCGCGCGAGGAGCGTGGCAATATCTCCGTTTTGACGATGGTTTACCGGCCGTACAATCTGCTCGGCCCGAAGCTCATCAACGCTATCGTGGAGCAGGTGGAAGCATCGCGAAAGGCGGGTAGCCGTGCCATCGTGATCCGGAGCGGATTGCGCCACTTTTCTGCCGGCGCCGACCTGGACATCTTTGACAAGCGCGTAGCGGAGGGCACATCTGATCAGAGCGGTGAAAATCGGCTGCTGAGCGGGGTCGAGTTCCTCCGCTTCATGGAATTATTGCCGATTCCGTTGATCGCCAGCGTTCATGGCGTTTGCCTCGGCGGCGGGCTCGAGCTCGCGCTGTCATGCGACTATGTCATCGCAGCTTCGTCAGCAAAGATCGGCTCGGTCGAGGCGACGCTTGGGTTGCATCCGCTACTTGGCGGAATCCAGCGGCAAGTTCAGCGGATCGGGGCACAGCGAGCCAAAGAGATGTCGATGTTGGCACGGCGCTACGATGCGCCGACATTGGAGAAGTGGGGCCTGATTAATCTTACCGTGCCCGAGGAATCCTTGGAAAAGGCGACGATGTCTATCGCGGAGGAGTTCGCGCAGGGGCCGACGGTAGCGCACGCGGCGACCAAGGAGCTAGTGCATATTGCGGTCAACGACGGTGTGGTGGCGGCAGACGAGGCGATGGCAAGAGTGCAGGCGCCGATCTGGGCATCGGAAGATCTGAAAACCGGTCTTGCGTCATTCCGCAAGAACGGCCCGGGTCTCGCCAAGTTCGCGGGGCGCTGACATGGGCGGTCCTCTCAACGGAATCCGTGTCGTCGACTTCTCCCGTGTGTTGGCAGGCCCCTTATGCGCGCGAACCTTGCAGGATCTCGGTGCCGAGGTCATCAAGGTGGAGCCGCCAAGCCCGGACGTCTCACGCTTCGCCTTTCCCTCAACCGACGGGATGTCGGGCTATTACGCGCAGCAGAACGCCGGTAAACGCAACGTCAGCATCAATCTCAATGTTCCCGGTGCTTATGAACTCGCACTGAAGCTCTGCGATACCGCCGATGTCGTCGTGGAAAACTTCCGCGCGGGCACGCTTGGTTTCTTCGGCCTTGATTATGAAACCCTGTCCAAGCGCAATCCGCGATTGGTATATGCCTCGATCACTGGCTATGGCCAGGGCGGACCCTGGCGCAGCCGGATGGCCTATGCGCCGACCGTGCAGGCCGAGGCCGGCTTCACCGAAAACAGCATTCGTCACTATGGAGAGGCGTTGACTGAACCGCGCACGGACAGCCTCTCGCACGCGGACGTCTACGCCGGCCTGCAGGCCACCATCGCGATTCTTGGCGCGCTGAATAGCCGCCAAAGGACAGGTCAGGGCCAATATATCGATGTCGCGATGGCTGCGACACTGCTCGCGGTCAACGAACGTGCACATGTCGATCTTTCCGACGATGATATTGGAGCCGAGCCCGCCGTGCTCGGCGCGACGGACTGCTCATTCTTTACCGGACCTAATGGAGAGCATTTCACGGTTGCGACGAGCATTATCGGCAGCCGGACCTTCCCATCCTGGCTGCGCGCGATGCGTCGCGTGGATTTGATGGACGACCCGCGCTTTGCGAGCGCGGCCGCGCGTCGCTTGAATTTCGGTGTGCTGCACCAGATCATCCAGTCGTGGATCTTGACCTTCCCCGACATGGCGACGCTCGATGCCCAATTCGACGAAGCCAAGATCGCGATGGGCGAGATCCGCTCGATCAAGGAACTAAGCGCGTCGGAATGGAGCGATTATTGGGGCGCAGTGCAGCACGTGCCGGACCGCAGCGGCGGCGAATATCGACTGCCGGGTCGGCCGTGGCGGTTCTCGGCGGAGGAGTTGAAGCCGATCGGAGCACCTGCGTTCCAGGGAGAGCACAATTTCGAGGTGTTCAGCGAACTGGGCGTGAGCCAGGAGGAACTGAGACGCTTGAGCGAAGCGGGTGTGCTGGTCACGCATCCCCGCGCTCTGGAGCCCGAGATTGGCGTCAAGCCGCCGGCCGAGTCGGGCCGTGCGGCCTGAGATACGAGAGAACCATTCGGCTGCGAAGGTTTGCAACCCCCTAGCTGGCACTGGACATACTGGGATTCCGCTCAATATGGTATGAGCTGAATTCGAAGCTAGGAAAACTATGTCCGGTGCGAAGCAGAGCCGTCTTGCCAATAAGGAATGCTCCATGGCTCGTGCCATGGAGGTGGTCGGCGACCGCTGGTCCATCCTGATTCTCCGTGAAGCCTATTATGGCGTGAAGCGGTTCGATGAGTTCGAACACTACATTGGCATTGCTCCCAATATCTTGAGCAATCGCTTGAAGAAGTTCGTCGATGCTGGTGTGATGACGCGCGTGCCGCTGCCCGAACATTCCGGACGATACGAGTACGTGCTGACCGAGAAGGGGCGCGCTTTCTTTCCGGCCTACCTGGCTCTCAAGAAGTGGGGCGATGATTGGCTCGCAGAGCCTGAGGGACCGCAGGTCGTCTTCCGCGATCGTGTCGCTGGGCGCCCGATTGAATTTCCCGTACTGCGGACGTCCAGCGGCAAGCCTCTGCGGCTCGAGGACGTCGAAGTGGTGCCGGGCTCGGGCGCCGTTCCCTTCAATCGCAAGCGATTTGGTGGCACGGCTTCTGCGGAAGCCTCGGCTGGTGTGAGGGCAAGCGCCCAAAGACGAAAGCGGAAGTAGCGGCTTGCCAAGATGTGGCTAAGGCGGCCGGGAGAACGCAGCAGCCGTGGCCCGCTCCGCTTTTACCGGAGCTGAACCCCGCTACTGCCAGCGCCGAAAGATGATGCTCGCGTTGACGCCTCCAAAGCCGAAACCGTTGGAGATCGCATGCTCCATCGTCATGGGCCGGGCCTGACCGGCGACAAGGTCGACACCTGCCGCGGCGGCATCGCAAGTTTCGAGATTGAGAGTAGGTGGCGCGACCTGATCGCGCAGTGCCAGAATCGTGAAGATTGCTTCCGCTCCGCCGGCCGCTCCGAGCAGATGGCCAGTTGCGGATTTGGTGGCACTCACGGCAATCTGCCCCTCGCGGCCGAAGACCGCCTTGATCGCCTCCAGTTCGGAAACATCGCCGACTGGCGTTGACGTGGAATGCGCGTTGAGGTGCTGGACGTCACCGGGTTTGAGGCCGGCCTGCCGCAATGCGCCTTCCATGGCGCGGCGCGCACCGTCGCCGTCCTCGGGCCCTGACGTGATGTGGTACGCATCTGCCGTCGTTCCGTAGCCGACGATTTCCGCAATCGGCTTTGCGCCGCGGCGGATCGCATGCTCCAGATCTTCTATGACCAGGACGCCCGCGCCTTCGCCCATGACAAAGCCGTCGCGATCACGGTCGAAGGGACGGGAAGCGCGGGCGGGCGTTTCATTGAAGCCGGTCGAAAGCGCACGCGCAGCGGCGAACCCGCCCAGGCTCACGAGATCGATG
This sequence comes from Bradyrhizobium sp. SZCCHNS1050, assembly GCF_032484785.1. Taxonomy (NCBI): domain Bacteria; kingdom Pseudomonadati; phylum Pseudomonadota; class Alphaproteobacteria; order Hyphomicrobiales; family Nitrobacteraceae; genus Bradyrhizobium; species Bradyrhizobium sp. SZCCHNS1050. Next base: position 4,133,646 of record NZ_JAUETR010000001.1, read on the forward strand.
CAGGCTTCCGAACCGCCGCAAACCGCGGCGTCGGCTTCTCCAGATCGGATCAGGCGTGCGGCATCGCCGATTGCCTGCACGCTCGCGGCGCAGGCGGTGACCGGCGCGCCGATGGGACCCTTGAAGCCGTAGCGGATCGAGATGTGGCCAGCCGCGAGATTTGCGAGAAAGGACGGCACGGTGAAAGGCGAGAGACGCCGAACCCCGCGCTGGTCTGTGGCGCGGACCGCTTCCACGATCGCCGGAAAGCCTCCGATGCCGGAAGCGATCACTGTTGCCGTGCGCTCGAGCGAATGCGCATCGGACGGAGTCCATTCCGCCTGGGCAATGGCCTCGGCCGCGGCGGCAAGCGCGAACAGGATGAAGCGATCCATCCTTCGCTGATCCTTAGGCGCGACGGTCAGATCCGGATCGAATCCGCCCTCTTGATCTTTGGCCCTTGTCGGCACCATTCCTGCGACCCGCGCCGGCAGGGCCGCCGCCCACTCGGGAAGGGCGGCAAGCCCCGAACGGGCCGCGAGCAGCCGTGACCACGCCAGCTCGCTGCCGCAACCCACCGGCGATACCAATCCCAATCCCGTAACGACGACTCGGCGCATCACGGATTCCGTCTCACAAGGAAAGCGCAAGTAGCGCGCGTCTGGTCTCGGTCCGGATCAGATTCGCCCGATACTCCGCTGAAGCGTAGCGATCCGAGAGGCATTCGGTGGTCTCGCTCAGCAATGTGGCCGCCTGGTCGATATTCTCCCGCGACAATGTCTTTCCGGTCAGGAAATCGGCAGCGGCCTGGCCGGCGAAAGCGTGGTTCGCCGCGCCTGTCACGCCGAGGGAGACCTCGGCCACCACGCCGTCTCGCATGCGCACGCCGACCGCAATGCCCACGACAGCAAAGCCGCTCGCGGGATGCCGGATCTTTCGGTACATGAAGCGCATGCCGGCTGTCGGCCGCGGGATATGAATGCTGGTGAGAACCTCGTCCGGTTCCAGCACGGTAGAAAAGATATCGACAAAGAAATCCTGCGCCGCGACCCGTCTGTGGCCGTTCGCGCCGGCGATCTCGATCTCTGCCTTCAGCGCGACGACGACCGCCGGCCAGTCAGCCGCCGGATCGGCATTCGCAAGCGAGCCGCCGATCGTGCCACGGTTGCGCACCTGGGGATCGGCTATCAGACTCGCCGCCTGGCGAAAGATGGGCAATTCCTCGAACAGCGTCTCTGATGCAAGCAGGTCGGCATGCCGCGTCAGCGCGCCGATCCTGACTCCGGCTTTGCCGATCTCGATGCCCTTGAGCTCGGTGATGCCTCCGATATCGATCAGAAGTTCGGGCGACGCCAGCCGCAGCTTCAGGGCCGGAAGCAAGGTATGGCCACCGGCCAGGAGCTTCGTTCCGTCGGGATCTTCCCGCAGCAGATCGATGGCCTGGGCGAGCGAAGCCGCGCGGACATAGTTGAAGGCTGCCGGGATCATTGGAGTTCTCCCGAGCGCGCCTCTTGTACCGCCTTCCAGATTCGCGGCGGCGTCAGCGGCATATCGAGATGTTTGATACCGAACGGTGACAACGCATCGAGTACGGCGTGGACCATGCAGGGGGGCGCCGCGATCGAGCCACTCTCGCCGATGCCCTTGACGCCAATCGGATTGGTCGGCGAGGGCGTCTCCTGGAACTGCGAGCGGATGTTCGGCACGTGCTCGGCGCGCGGAACGGCATAGTCGAGCAGTGAGCCGGTCAGGAGTTGTCCATTGTCTGGATCGTAGCTGACCTCTTCATAGAGCGCCTGCGCGATGCCCTGCACGACGCCACCATGAATCTGGCCCGCCGCGAGACGTGGATTGATCAGGGTGCCGACGTCGTCAACCGCGACATAGTCGAGAATGTCGACGATGCCAGTCTCAGGATCGACCTCGACGTAGGTGAGGTGGACGCCTGACGGCGAGCCCATACCGGTTGGGTCGTAAAACTCCGTTTCGTCCAGGCCCGGTGTAACGCCATCCGGCAGCTTGTGGCCGACATAAGCCATGCGGGCCACCTTCGAGAACGTTAACGGCGCGATATCCGTGCCAGGCACGCTGAACGCACCGGCGGAATAGGAAACGTCCTTCTCATCCACTTCCAGCATGCTCGCCGCGATCTTCTTTGCTTTGGCCACGACGCGCTGCGAGCACACATGCACACTGGATCCGCCGACCGCCATCGAGCGGGAATTGAACGTGCCGTGGCCGGCCTGCACTTGCCGCGTGTCCCCCTGCACGATGTCGATGTCCTCAACGGGAATCTGCAGCACGTCCGCGGCAATCTGCGACAGCGACGTGATATGGCCCTGACCCTGGCTCATCGAGCCTGAATAGATCGTAGCCCGGCCGCTGGAATCGATGCTGACCCGCGCACTTTCCCAGCCGCCGCGATCAAATCCGCTGAGCGCCAGCCGCCGCGACGGCGCCATGCCACACATATGCGTATAGGCGGCGATGCCGACGCCGCGATAGACACCGCTGGCACGCAAGGCATCACATTCCTTTCGGCGCCCTTCGTAGTCGAAGGCGGCAAGCGCCTTGTCGAGCAGTCCCTGATAATTTCCGCTGTCGTACATCACGCCCGTGCTGCCATACGGTCGATACGGAAATTCCGCTGCTTGAACGAAATTCTTCCGCCGCACCTCGACCTGGTCGAGATGAAGGTGGCGCGCGACCGCATCGATCGCCCGCTCGGCGATATAGGCGCCCTCTGGTCGTCCATAGCCGCGATAGGCATCCACCGGCACCGTATTGGTGACAACGACTCGGGATATCGCCTCGTAGTTATCGATCTTATAGGTTCCGGTACCGAAGTTGACGGTGTTCACGGTGGGACCGCCGCTCGCCATGTTCGACAGATAGGCGCCGACATTACCAAGGGTTTCGACTTTCAGGCCCAGGATATTGCCGTCGTTTTTGAACGCGATCTCGATATTCTCCGTGTGCGCGCGACCGTGGCTGGTCGATTGATGGCTTTCGGAGCGGCTTTCCCACCATTTGACTGGCACGCCGAGCTCGCGTGCGAGATAGGGGCAGAGCAAGTCTTCGGGGTAGAGGTGCATTTTGGCGCCAAACCCACCTCCGATATCAGGCGCGATCACCCGCAACTGATGCTCGGGAATACGAACCGTCTCGGCGATCCAGCGCCGGTGCATGTGCGGAACTTGGCTGCCAATATAGACCGTCAGCGTCCCGTCTGGCTCCGGCGTGGCAACGATCGCGCGCGTTTCCATGCAGGTCGGGATCAGGCGGTTGTTGACGACGCGCAGTCCGATGACCTGATCGGCCTCGTTGGCGGCCTTCTGGTAGTCGCCGCCACGCACCTTGTAGATCGTAGTGATGTTGCCGGGAACGTTGTCATGAAGTTGCGGCACGTCCTGCCGGATTGCGGTCTCTTCGTCGATCACGGCAGGCAGCACTTCGTAACCGACGTCGATCAGCCCGACGGCGTCGTAGGCTTCGGCCAACGTTTCCGCCACTACCAGCGCGACGCATTCGCCGACAAAGCGGACGCGGTCGGTCGCGACTACAGGGCGGAACGGCACCTTGCTGCCCGGAAGAACCCAGTTCGGAACAATCGGGCCAATCTTGCCGGCGAGCGCCATCCCGGAAAGGACCAAGCGAACCCCTGGTGCGGCTTTTGCTGCAGAGAGATCGACGCTTCTAATCTCGGCGTGGGCGTGCGGCGATCGCAGTACCGCCATGTGCAGCATGCCCGGCAGCCTGACGTCATCGACGTAGCGGCCCTTGCCAGCGAGCAGCTTGAAATCTTCGCGCCGCTTTAAGGGCCGACCGATATGGCGGATCGCAGGCGTGTCGTTCAAGGCTGCTGCTCCTTCGCTGCGAGGCTTTCAACGGCGCGGACAATGTTGTGATAGCCGGTGCAGCGGCAGATATTGCCGGCAAGTCCATGGCGGATGTCGTGCTCGCCGGGATTGGGATGATCCCTCAGGAGCTGCCGTACGCTCATCACCATGCCCGGCGTACAGAAGCCGCATTGCAGCGCGTGATGTTCGTGAAAGGCGGCCTGAACAGCGCTGAGTTCGCCACCGGGATCGGTCAATCCCTCGACCGTGGTGATCGACGCGCCGTCCGCCGTCACGGCCAGTACCGTGCAGGATTTGACCGCCAGTCCATCGATTTCGACGGTGCAGGCACCGCATTGGGAGGTGTCGCAGCCGACATGGGTGCCGGTGAGGCCAAGATCCTCCCGGATCAGATGGACCAGCAACTTTCGCGCTTCAACGAAAACCGTCTTGCGCGATCCGTTTATCTCGAATGTCACCAAGTGCCGGCTGTGAGGGTCGGGCATTTATCCTCCTGGGATCGGCGCGCGGTTTTTGTTATCCAATAGCCACTCTAATAATAAGAGTGACAAAAATGCAAGACATTTCTTGTCGATGTTCGCGGCTTGGCGCTTGGATGGCGTCCCGAGCATGATTATTCTGCTGAGAAGTGTTGTTAGGAGGGATGATGCGCTCGAAGGGCTTTGAAGGAATGGCGTGCTCGATCGCCGGCGTATTGAACGCTGTCGGTGACCGCTGGGCCATGCTCATCCTGCGCGATCTGTCACTGGGATTGAGCAGATATGAGGAGTTGAGGAAGTCGACCGGCGTCACACATGCCACCCTGTCCGATCGGCTCAAGCATCTCGAAGAAAATGAACTGCTCGAGCGGCGTCGGTATCAGACCGGCCCTGAACGCTACGAATACCTTCTGACCCGAAAGGGCAGGGACATTATCCTGGTGATCCAGGCGCTTGCCCAGGTCGGGGACAAGTGGGCGATTACGGGGGATGCGGGTCCGCCGCTCAAATTCATCAACAAGAACAGCGGACGTCCGGTTAAGCTCGCTCTTGTCGATGACAAGTCGGGCGAATTGGTACGCATGAGGGATGTCCGGCCGCTGGCCGGACCAGGGGCTGACGACCTTGTTCGGTGGCGGCTCGCCAAGTTCGACCAGCGATGATTCGGATTGCAGAAGGTGGACCGGGGCTGAGCTTCCCGATAGAAAATCGGCAAGCGACACCATTTGGGCCGCTTGCCAAGTGCTTTTTGCGAGCTGGCCTCGACTAGCGAACGATACGCTGGACGGCGATTGCAGTGGCTTCACCGCCGCCGATGCAGAGTGCGGCGACGCCGCGTTTGAGGTTCTGCGCTTCCAGCGCATGCAGCAGCGTCACGATCAATCGCGCGCCGGTGGCGCCGATCGGGTGGCCGAGCGCGCAGGCGCCACCATGGACGTTGAGCTTTTCGCGGGGAATGCCGAGGTCCTTCTGCGCGGCCATCGCCACCACCGCAAAGGCTTCGTTGATTTCAAACAGGTCGACGTCGCCGACGCTCCAGCCGACCTTGTCCAGGAGCTTGCGGATCGCCGGGATCGGCGCGGTGGTGAACCATTGCGGTTCTTGGCTATGGGTGGCATGGCCCCTGATTTCCGCCAGTGCCGGCAGTCCCTCGCGATCGACGAGCGAGCGCTTCGCCAGGATCAGGGCGGCGGCTCCGTCCGCGTTCGCCGAGGAGGCGGCAGGCGTGATGGTGCCGTTGGCGCGGAACGCCGCCTTCAAGCCTGGGATCTTGGCAGGGTCGACCTTCAGCGGATGTTCGTCATTGGCGATGACGCGCGGCCCTGCTTTTTCGGTCAGCGTGATCGGTGCGATCTCGGCCTTGAACGCGCCGCTTTCCACGGCCTTGAGTGCTCGGATCAGCGTCTCCATCGCATAGGCGTCTTGGTCCTTGCGGGTGAACTGATAGGCTTCGGCCGTGGCCTCGCCGAAGTCCCCCATCGAACGGCCGGTCTCATAGGCATCTTCCAGGCCGTCCATCAACATGTGGTCGATGATCCGGTCGTGGCCGGCCCGATAGCCGGCGCGCGCCTTTGCCAGCAGATATGGCGCGTTGCTCATGCTCTCCATGCCACCGGACAGCACGATGGCGGCAGAGCCCGCATTGATGATGTCGTGACCGAGCATGGTCGCCTTCATGCCGGAGCCGCAAACCTTGTTGATCGTGGTGGCCCCGGTCGCATCAGGCAGCCGGGCGCCGCGCGCAGCCTGGCGGGCCGGCGCCTGACCCTGGCCGGCCGGCAGCACGTTACCCATAAAGACCTCGTCGATCCGCTCCGGCGCGAGCTTGGCACGCTCCAGCGCTGCCGCGATCGCGTGAGAGCCGAGCTCATGTGCCGAGAGCGGCGACAACTCACCCATGAAACGTCCCAAAGGCGTGCGTACGGCCGAAAGAATGACAACGGGATCGGTGACTGCGGACATGATGAAATCTCCCCGACAAGCGGTGTTGTTTGTATGACGATAATCATATAACTTGGCTCATCTTGCAATGAAATGTTGCGGGGAGGCATGGCGCAAAATCCAGGACTGAAACGCCGTCGCCGATGCTTAGATGTCGGCTGGAATCGGAGCGGCCGGCCATGGGGCGTTTGGCGTCTGATGAGCCGCCCAACAGATCTTCTGCAAATCGGATGAAGCACGATGCGTTACGTGAGAGATCATAAGCGTCAGACCCGCAACCGGATCGTCGAGAATGCCTCCTACGGTCTGCGCAAGAAAGGTGCCGAAGCGCTCAGCGTTGTCGATTTTATGCAGCTCGTTGGTCTGACACATGGCGGCTTCTATAACTATTTCGCGTCCCGTGCGGCTCTCGTTGCTGAAGCAACCGGCTTTGCAATGGATCAGACTATCGAGCGCTGGAAACGGCTGACGAATGGGAGCGCTGTCCCGACGTGCGTTGATGCGATCGTTGCCGATTACCTCAGTCCTCGCCACCGTGACGATCCCACGCACGGTTGCGCGCTTCCGGCGCTCGCCGCCGACATCGGGCGATCAGAAGCGCGGGCACGCCGGAGCTTTGAGCGTAAGCTGGATCAAATGGTCGACGTCCTAGCTGAGCTAAATTCCGGCGCTTCTTCTCAAGAGGCACGCCAGATCGCCACAGGCATCATCTCGACCATGGTAGGTTCAATTCTGCTCGCCCGTGCTGTCAACAGCAAAGCAGCTTCTGACCATATTCTTGGGGCCGGTCGAGAGATCGTTGGTGAACTTGGTGCTCGACGGTCCGACCGCGCGGCCAGCAGCTTAGTTCGAAAAAATGATCGTGATGGCGCTTCTGTTCCACACCGAGGTGTTCGGTGAGGCCCGCTCCTATGTTTTCGCCGGATCTTCGCGCCCCACGTTCTCCGGAGATTTCGGCAGTGTAGGATAGTCGGTATAACCGTGGGCATCCGGACCGTAGAAAGTTTCGGGGCGGGGCTGATTGAGCGGCGCGCCGAGCGCCAAGCGCTTAGGCAGATCCGGATTGGCAATGAATGCCTTTCCGAAGGCAACCGCATCGGCCCAACCCGCATCGAGGACCGCCTGGGCGGTTTCCGCAGTGAAACCTTCATTTGCAATATACTTTCCGCCGAAGGCGGCCTTGAGAGACGGTCCCAAGCTGTCGGGTCCCAAGCGCTCGCGAGATGAAGGCGATGCCGCGCCGTCCGAGTTCAGCTGCCACGTATCCGAACGTCGAGGCACGGTCGGAGTCGCCCATGGAATGCACGTCAGCCCGAGGCGCAAGATGCATTCCCACCCGGTCGGGTCCCCATACCGACGCTGCAGCATCTGTGGCCTCGAGCAAGAGCCTGGCGCGGCTTTCGATTGAGCCTCCGTACCGATCCGTCCTTTGGTTGGAGCTATCTTGGAGGAATTGGTCCAGCAAATACCCATTCGCGCCGTGGAGTTCCACGCCATCGAAGCCAGCTATCTGGGCAAACTTGGCAGCATTGCGAAATGCTTCGACAACCTCCAAGACTTCTTCTGTCGTAAGCGGGCGCGGCACGCTGAAAGCCCGTTCCGGACGGACAAGGCTGACGTTGCCTTTCGCGGCGATGGGGCTGGGGCCGACCGGCGCCTGACCATCCAGGAATATTGGATCGGAGATCCGGCCGACGTGCCAGATCTGCATGAAAATCCGCCCCCCACGTGCCTTCACCGCGCGTGTAACGGCTTTCCAGCCCTCGACGTGGTCTGCCGACCAAATGCCGGGAACGCCGGCATAGCCCACTGCCTGAGGCGAAACAGGAACACCTTCTGTGATGATCAGACCCGCCGAAGCCCTTTGCGCGTAATACTCCGCCATGATCGCATTGGGGATCCGGCTCTGGCCTGCGCGTAGCCTGGTCAGCGGGGCCATGATGACCCGGTTCGGCAGATGCAGATCGCCAATAGTTACGGGGTCAAACAGCGACGGCATTTAGCCTCCGGAATACGGTTGCAAGGCGTTCGCGCGAAGTTGTTGATCGGGAGGTTCAAACATCCTGTCGCGGCGATCGTGGAAATCGCTCGCGATCGACTGTTTCGACGGGATCACCCCGGCAGCCCCATCTGCTTGCGAAGGCTTTTGTCGAACATTCCTTCAGGCACAAAACGACGAAGGATGCTCACCTGGCGCGCAACCTTTCCGCAGGTGTATCGCCGACGAGGTGACGGCGTTGTCGCGGCCAAAATCACCTTCTCGGCAACAACCTGGGGGACTCTCGGCTGTATTCATCACATCGCGTAGCAGCGCGCTGGCTCGGGTTCGCGCCGACACATATTCCTTCAGGTCTCGGTCGGGAAGCACCATGTTCTGCTCAAACGAGGTGCGCGTATAGGCCGGCTCAAGCAGGCAAACGCGAACGCCAAAGGTCCGCACTTCGTGGTCGAGAGATTCGGAGTAACCCTCGATGGCATGCTTCGTAGAAGAATAGAGGGCGGAAAACGGCGCAGGTATCAATCCCAAGACCGAACTAATGTTGATGATCCGTCCGGCTTTTCGATCTCGCATGGTCGGGAGGACCGCATTTGTCATGCGCATCACTCCGAAGACGTTCACGTCGAACAAGGCCTTGGCCTGATCGGCCGAGGATTCTTCGGCCCCGCCCAGCAAGCCGAAGCCTGCATTGTTCACCAGAACATCGATCCTGCCGGTCGCAGCCAGTACCTTGTCGACGGCCGCTTTCACCGAGGCGTCGTCCGTCACATCGCAGCTTAGCATCTCAGGATCGCTCGCGGCAGCTCGTCGGCTGGTCCCGAACACCCGGAATCCCGCCTCGCGCAATGCTCTTGCGGAGGACAGCCCGATTCCCGTCGAAGCCCCGGTCACGATCGCCACTTTTCCGTCCTGTCGCACAGAAGCTCTCCGTTGACGCAGTTGAACCCTAGATTAGATTAAGATATACATATCACATGATTTACATCATACAATAGGCTGTTCGTTCGGAGGGCCTGCATGCGGTATGCCAAGGGGCACAAGGATAGTTCGCACGAACGGATACTGAAGGTCGCCGCAAGGAAATTCCGGCGCCAAGGCATTGCGGCGACTGGAATGACGGGAATTATGTCCGAGGCGGGCCTTACGAATGGCGGCTTCTATTCTCACTTCGGCTCGAAAAGCGATCTCGTTCGGGAAGGGCTTGAGCGGGCGCTGGACGAGCAGTTGCGGCGACTGAGTGAAGCCGACGTTGTCCCCGGGGAACTGAGCACGCTGATCCGGTCTTACCTGTCTGCGGAGCATCGCGATCGGCCGGACGTTGGATGCGCCTCGGCTGCACTGCTTCCAGAGATCGGTCGCCAACCTCGATCCGTCCGAAAGGCCTACACAGCTAGATTGCGCGAAATATTCGAGCAGCTAAAGAGGCGATTGCCGCGGAAAACGTCCAGCCGCGCCGCGCAAGAGGCCGCAATCGGAATTTTCGCTGTACTCGTCGGCTCTCTCCAGCTTGCTCGTGCCGCCGAAGACTCGTCGATGTCGGATGCGATACTTGCGGCTGGCATTCATGCAGCAAATGCGCTCGCGCTCGTACCTCAACAAGAGCGCTGAGCTTGTCTCGTCCGGCTTTCAGATAATCAGACCAAGTAAACGATCGAGATCAGGGAGGACACGAGTATGAAGAGCAAGGCGCCAATTCTGGTGACGAGCGCCGGTGGACAAACCGGCTCGGTTGGCCGAACCGTTGTTCGCGGCCTGCTGCAGCGCGGCCTTCCCGTCCGTGCGTTCGTGCGGAAAAATGACGAGCGGGCGCAGAGTTTGCGCGACATGGGAGCCGAGGTGTTCGTGGGCGATCTCCTAAATCCGCGTGACGTCACGCAGGCCGTCAAGGGTGTGCGGCGCATCTATTTCAGCATGAGCTTGAACCCGTCCTACGCCGATGCCACCATCTTAATGGCCGCGGCGGCCAAGAAGGAAGGAGACACCGAGATATTCGTCAACATGTCGGACTATGAGCAATGTTACATGACGCTCGAGACCATGTCCGCGCCGGACGCGGAGCGCATCGCCGTGCTGGGCGTGGACGTCCAGTGGTCGCCCCAGCAAAGGGCGCATTGGGCGGGCGAGCGAGCCCTCGATTGGTCAGGCCTGCCGATCGTCCATATCCAGGCGGCGATGTTCGTCGAGAACCCAATCACACTGTGGGTGCCGGCTATGACCATTAAGGAGGACGGCACGATCCGTCTGCCATTCGGCCTGGGAAAGACCGCGCCGGTGGCGACGGCCGACGTCGCTGATGTCTGTATTGAGGTGTTAGCTGACCCAACCGGTCACGCTGGGAAGTCCTACGAGTTGACGGGGCCGGAACGAAAGGACATGTACGGGTTTGCCGAGGATTACTCGGCGGCGCTCGGTCGAAAGATCGAATACCTGCCGACGACGATGGAAGAGTTTCGGCAACGTATGCGTAAGCTCATGCCTCATATCGCTGAGCATCCTGCGTTGCATCTGGAAAACCTGTGCATGCAAAATGGCGGTGATCGGTATATTGCCGAGGTAACGCAGGACGTCGAGAAGCTGCTCGGCCGGCCGGCCACCACATTCAGGAAGGTCATTGAAAAGGAGGCGTGGCGCTTCGAGAGGGGGACGCCAAACCATCTGCAGCACCGCGAAGTGAAGGATCTGAACCCGACCCGTGTCTTGCAGGCATAGCGGCTTTGCCTCGCTCAAAACTCCGGACCTGAAAGCCCTAGAATGGAAAGCAGCGCATATAGGCGGCGAACAGATCTGCATCGCTTGGAACGATGAGCCGCGACTCGATCGCCTCCGCAAGCTCGAGATCGCGGCTAAGCACTCGGAGCCATGCCTCGCTATCGGCCGTGATCGAAAGCCGGGCGTCGCCGGCATGGGTTCCGGGCGTTACATCCAGAATCTTGTCGTTGATGCGCACTGTCCCTTGGAACGGAGTTTTTCCCGTAAAGGTCCAATGAGTGACCAGATCGAGCTTCTTTGCCTTTCCACGCTGGAAGCCGAGCCTCAGTGTAAAGAGGTACGCCTGAACGCTTCCGATCGGACGTCCTGCGCGCACATGCCGGATCGTCTTATTCGGGAACCGTCGTGGCGCACTCTCCTCGGCGTCCGATCCAGGAATCACGAACAGCGTCTCTTCTTTCTCGAGCAGAGGTTTGACCACATCATTCACATAGGACACCCGGTCATCAAGATATGGTCCGATTACATCCTCGCCAGCCGGGCAGACCGATACGCAATATGCAGCCTTGTACCCGGGCTTGAATGAGAGAGATTGCCAAATGCTCTGAGTCTCGGAAGGGCTCACGCGGGACCTGTAGTCCTTCGCATCACGCGAGTCCGCAACCTCTTCGACCCATTTGGTAAAGTTTCCGAGAAAATCGTGGTAGTTGTGCGTGAAGCAGGTCTGAAAATCGAAGTACCCATCGTGCTTTATCGCGCCGACGGGGCAAGCTCCGACACATAGTCGGCATTCCAAGCAAGGATTATAGTCGATCGGCTGGTCATAGGCATCGATCTCGTCCGCCAGCAAGATCGTTCCAAGCAGGATGAAGCTGCCAAATTTCGGGTGGATGATGTTGCGATGAATCCCCATGCGACCCAGCCCGGCCTCGACGGCGACCGGCTTGTGCTGCACCATCATGATGCGTGCCTGGTCCATCTCCATGGGAAATGCGGCAACCGAATTGCAGGCCGCGATGCCGTGCTCCGCCAGGGCGCGGACAATTGCGCGCGAAGTCTCGTTCACATGGTCATAGGTTCCATGAAATTCCTCATTAGCCACCGAGCGAGTGGGAGAGCGTACCGGCTCGCGATTCATATGACATGCGATCGCCATCAAGGACTTCGTGCGGCCATAGACCTTTCGGATGTAGTCGACTTGGGGACTGATTGCCGGACGGCCAATCTCGACCAGCCCGACATCGTCCGCTCCACAGCTCATCGCGATCCTCTTGACGAGCTCCGCCGACAGCGGCGCCGCGTCGGTCCGGGCCAGGCTGCGCGACCGAAAGGCCTTTACCGTCGGATGATCCTCAATGGTCAATTTTCGTCTCCTCAGATGCGTCGAGTGTCATTCCGACTGGGAAGCGACCTGCGATTGATGCAACGAAAGAATGCTGAGACTGCCACCAGGCGCTGCTCCATCCTCGATAGCGCTTGGCCCTGCACATCACACGGCAAATGACCAAACATTGCGCGGACGCTCATGTGTTTTCGCGACATCGGCGCCCTCTGATGACGGGGTAGGCCATCGACAGAGAGCCCAGCCGTGGTTCATGATCGCGCCGCTTCCTGCGGCTCCGAGAGAATGGCCTGCAGCTCTCCAGACCGGAACATCTCCGTCACGATATCGCAGCCACCTACGAATTCGCCCCGTACATACAGCTGTGGAATGGTCGGCCAGTCCGAGTAGTCCTTGATACCCTGCCGCAACTCCTCCGACTCGTAGATGTTGTGCGATTTGAACGAAACTCCCAGATGATCGAGGATGCGAACTACCTGCGCCGAGAACCCGCAGGCCGGCGACGAGGGCGTACCTTTCATGAACAGGACGATCTCGTTGGACTCCACCTCACTGCGAATGAACTGCGCAACGCTCATGTTGGTCTCTCCATCTGTCCGTCGCATCAGTTCGAATTTAGCACTTAATGGTCGGGCCAGAAAAGAGCGAAATTGCCTTGAAGCCTGCTTGGCCGGCCTCGCGCTAAGGCGCGGTAGCTATTATTTTCCGCAGAGTCCACGAAGGATGCCGGTCGATCGGACAGTCGACCATCGCTTGGAGGGATTAGAACGACCGGGCGCTCGATTGGATCGAATATCAATTCTAAAAAGGAATTGACGAGCGTTCTGTGGCAGCTAAAGTCGGGTCAATCACAAGAAGAGACTGATGGCTGTCGTCTGCGCCGAAGCCACTGTTTCAGGAGGGAAAATGGGCGCTCGACCCCAATTTTTGGAATTTGGAGGTTGTCCGCGCATCAGGGGGCGGCAAGCTCAAGGCGACCGGGGCGGTCGAATTCGTCTGGCCCAGACTCAAGGCGTCTTAACATTCCGTCTTGGCAGGCTCCGCTGCTTCTGCCGGGGAGTTGGATGACGAGCGCAATGACCAGCATCGACTTCTATTTCGACTTTCGCAGTCCTTATTCCTATCTCGCCCACTCTCAGCTCGGCACGCTGGATGCTGAGCTGAGCTACCATCCTGTAGATATCGTCGCAGCCATGAAGCAGGGCGGTAACACGCCGACGACCTTGACCTGTCCGGCCAAAGGCAAATACGCCGGCGCAGATCTACAGCGCTGGGCGAAGAGATACGGCGTACCGCTGAGCCGGCATAAGGACATAAAATCGATCGACGGCCGCAGGCCGCTGCGCGCGGCGGAAGATTGCGGTCTCGCCAAGGAGGTCGTTGCGGCGATCTTTCCGGCGTTCTGGCGACATGGCTTGCCGCTGAGCACAGCCGGGGATCTGGTGCGGATCCTTGAAGCTTCCGGAATACGTGACCCCCAAGTTGCTTCCAGTGTCGATAGCAGCGAATTGGATGATCGGTTGACGCAGAGAAATGAAGCAGCGGGAGCGCGTGGCATCTTCGGCGCGCCGACTTTCATCGTGAACGACGAAATGTTTTTCGACAATGACCGCCTTGAATTCATTCGCGAAGAACTGAGGGCAGCATGAGCAAGATTGATGCGCAGCCGCTGGCAATTGTCACCGGAGTCGGACCTGGTACCGGCTCTGCTATCGTCAGGCGGTTCGCGGCCGGAGGGTATCGCGTCGCGATGCTCGCGCGCGACAAGGCGCGCCTGGACGCGCTATCGGCGGAGATTCCGTCGAGTATTCCGATGGCGTGTGACGTCTCGGACTCGGCAGCGCTCGCGCGGGTGCTCGACGAGATCGACCGGCGGTCCGGCCCGCCGAAGGTCGTTGTCCATAACGCGGTTGGCGGGGCGTTCGGAAAGTTTCAGGAGGTAGGTCCCGAGGTTCTCCGAGCCAATTTCGAGACGAACGTGATGGCACTGCTCCATCTCGCGCGGCACGTCGCGCCCCCAATGATAGCGGCTGGCGGCGGAGCGCTCCTCGTAACGGGCAACACGTCGGCTCTGCGAGGAAAGGCGAACTTCGCGGGTTTTGCGCCGACGAAGGCAGCCCAGCGTATCCTCGCCGAGTCGATCGCGCGCGACCTCGGCCCGCAAGGGATTCACGTGGCTTATCTGGTCATCGATGCGGTCATTGACGTGCCATGGCAGCGGGAGCGAATGAAGGACGCGCCCGACGAGTTCTTCATCAAACCCGCGGCGATCGCCGAGGAAATCTACCACATCGCGCATCAGGACCGCTCGGCGTGGTCTTTCCTCTCGGAAGTGCGACCGTACCGCGAACCCTGGTAGATCCAGGGCGAGCGGTCCGTCGTCGTTCGCGGTGTTGGCGCCGCGCTCCACATCTGAACGTCATCGGGCAGCCCGCCTGACTGATCGGGAGGAAACAGCCAACTCCCGGTTGGTGCGACGACAACCTCTTTTTAGGAGAGAGCCCATGATCAAGGTTGGACTTCATCAATATCCCCCGATGGATCAGGTGATCTTCGGAAAGCCTGCCGGGCAAGCGCTGGCCGAGGAGGCGGAGCGGCTCAACGCGCACAGGGTGTTTCTGATTGCCAGCCATACGTTGAATACGAAAACCGACGAGATCGAAAAGATCCGCAAAGCATTAGGTTCTAGGTATGCGGGGACGTTTGATGGGGTCCCGCAGCACACCACCCGTACGTCTGCCGTAGCTGCAGCCGCAAGGGCGGTCGGGGCGGGCGCCGACCTGATCGTGGCCGTCGGCGGTGGTTCTGTCGTCGACGCGGCAAAAATCGTTCTGATGTGCATTGAGCACAAGATCACCGATGAGGGCGGCCTCGACGGGTTTGAAGTAGTCTCGACCCCGGAGGGCCCGCGCCCTGGTCCGTTTCGAGCCCCGCGCGTCAGGATGATCGCCATCCCGAGTACATTGTCCGGCGGCGAATACAACGCCGGTAGCCTCGTTACCGATACACGGCGGAAACTGAAGCAGATCTTTCACCATCCCTTGATGATGCCTCGTTCGATCATCCTCGATCCCGCGATTACGGTTCACACGCCCCAAAACTTGTGGCTCGGCTCCGGAACGCGCGCGATGGACCACGGGATCGAAGCCGTCTGCTCGCCGAGAGGCGATCCCCTCGTCGAAAGCGTTTGCCTGCGAGGACTGCGCTATCTCTATGACGGGCTGCTCGCGACAAAAATGAATCCGGACGATCTTGAGGCCCGGCAATCCTGCCAACTCGGGTCGTGGCTGTCCGCCTTCGGGCTGCAGTGTCGGGTTCCGATGGGGGCGAGCCATGCTATCGGACACGTGCTTGGCGGTACATGCGATGTGCCGCATTACTTTTGCACCGCGGTTATGATGCCCAGCGTGCTGGAGTTCAATCGCCCGGATACGGCTGGAGCACAAGACAAGCTCGCCGAAGCTTGGGGAGTGCCGGGGGCGAAAGCAAGCGAGACCTTCGCCGAATTTATACGACAGTTGGAGCTCCCGCGTCGATTGTCTGAAGTTGGCGTGACCGAGGACAAATTCGATCTGATCGGACGGAACGCGATGCTTTCGGTTTTCACGCGCGCAAACCCGCGTCCGATCAAAGGCCCCGAAGACATCGTTAAGATTCTCCGGATGGCCGCTTAGCGCGTGTCAGCCCGGCGGCCAGGGGATGCGGTGGGCCGTACGGTCGGTACAAAGCTCGTCTATTTCAATCGGATAGACCGGCCGAACGGAAGGCGAGCAAATTGCAGAGTGTTCAAGTCGCTCGTGAATGGGAGCGGAGGAAATCCATGACGACGAATGTTGCCGCGCGCGCCACGTCTGACGTCAACTTCGCTCCACGCGAGGTCAGTATCGAAGCGCATCCCGATGGAAGCCTCATCCTGAGGTCGCCGATCAACTTCGTCGAGCCGAGCTGGTCGGTCACCGACTTTCTACCCGTATGGGCGATGCAGGAGCCCGATCGCGTCTTTCTGGCGCAACGCGAAGCTGCCGGGTGGCAAAAGATATCGTATCGGCAGATGTGGCTACGGACTCAGTCCGTAGGTCAGGGGTTGATCGATCGCGGAGCTCAGCCGGGCGACAGGATTGCAATTCTCTCCGGGAATTCGATCGAGCATGCAATCGTCATGTTCGCGGCCATGTCGATCGGGATGGCCGTCGCTCCCATTTCGCCCAACTATACATTGATGCCGGGCGGGCTGTCCCGCTTGACGGACATCGCTCGGCTGCTCAAGCCATCATTTGTATTCGTCCAGGACGGCAGCGCCTTTGCGGCAGCCCGATCAGTTAGTGGGCTGGAGGAGGCGACTTGGATCGCATGCGGTGGATCCGACGGGCTTCTGCCGCTTGAGGCCCTGTACGAGGGACGACCAACCTCGGAGTTTCAGCGGCGGTTCGGAAACCTCGATCGTGACGCCATCGCAAAAATTCTGTTCACGTCGGGCTCGACCGGCCTGCCGAAGGGCGTCATCAACACGCATCGCATGATGGCATGCGCCCTCGAAATGGGCAGTCTGCTGGCGCCGGCAAACCAAGCTCCGGTTCAGGTCGAGTGGTTGCCCTGGCATCACACGATGGGGGGCAATGTCATTCTGCAGGGCACCCTGAAGAATGGGGGGACGCTCTACATCGACGACGGACGCCCCGTCCCGCAACTCTTCCATAAGACCGTCGCCAACCTGAGGGAAATTTTCCCCACAGCGATGTTCAACGTGCCCGGCGGCTACACGCTCCTGTGTGATGTTCTCGAAGCGGACGAGCATTTCAGAAATACATTCTTCAACCGCATGGAGCGAATGACCTACGCCGGAGCGGCAATTCCGCAGTCCACACTGGACAAGCTCTATGACCTGTCATTGCGTGCGACCGGCCGCCGCATTCCCGTCATGTCTGGGTACGGCACGACCGAAACGGCGCCAACGATCAGCACGACGCACTGGGCCACCGAGGAACCGGGAGAGGTCGGCCTTCCTGGACCTGGTCTCAGGCTCAAGTTGCTGCCTGCGGGAGACAGTTACGAGGTTCGCGTAAAGGGGCCGAACGTCACGCCGGGATACTTCGGCAGATCCGATCTCACGGAAAGTGCATTCGACGAGGAGGGCTACTACCGGGTCGGAGACACCGTGGCTTTCCTCGATCCGAAGCAGCCGCATCTCGGATTGAGATTCACGGGACGTCTTTCCGAAAACTTCAAGCTCACGAACGGGACCTGGGTGGTTGTCGGGAACCTCAGGGCGACCATCCTGGGCGCAACGCGTGGCGTTCTTCAGGACGTCGTCATTGCGGGCGAAAACCGGGACCAATGCGCGGTTCTCGCCTGGCTAAATCCCAGCCAAGCCAAACAACACGCCTCCGCGCCCGTTGGCGATCTCGAGCGAGATCCAGGCGTGCTGGCATTCCTGAGAGAGTGCTTTCGGGCACACAACGAAACAGTCGGAAGCAGCGAACGAATCCGCTCATTCAAGTTGCTGAAGGAGCTTCCGTCGCTTGCCGCTGGTGAAATCACCGACAAGGCCTATGTAAATCAGCGGGCTGTACTCGGCCACCGAGCGCATAGCGTTGAGGAATTGTATGCCGGGTCACCTGCTGAAGATGTGACCTTCATCTGAGTGCCCCAACTTCGCAAGGAGTGCTCCTGGAAGTGAAGGTCCGAGGTGGCGCTGAACCGGCTCTGAGCAAGGTCCGTCCATCTCAGACGTTGTCGTCGCGGCGAAGCCATCGGCTGAAGTTGAGACGCTCGTCGGCGCCGGACAGTCGACCTCATCAGAGGAGAGCCGATGGTCGGTGCGGCGCAGACTCGGCTCACGCGGAATAAATCATCGGTCTCTAACGAGGAAGAGGGCAATGAAAGGATCGAGCCTGCCTGACATTTCGCCGAAGGAATATGCGGCAATGGTGGGCAAGGAGGTCGGCGTGTCACGCTGGTTCGAGATTGACCAATCTCGCATCGACCAATTCGCCGACATTACGGAGGATTGGCAATTCATCCACATAGATCCGGTGAAGGCCGCCGAGACGCCGTTTGCCGGAACCGTCGCTCACGGCTTCCTGACGCTTTCTTTGCTTGCGCCGATGGCGTTTGACGCGCTTCCGAAGCTTTCGGGGAGAGTCATGGCGGTCAACTATGGTTTCGACAGGATACGATTTGTGTCCGCCGTACGATCCGGAGGTCGGGTGCGGGCCAGATTCAAACTTCTGGATATGACGGCTCGCAATCCGAAGGAGGTGGCCACCAAGTTGGAGGTCTCTGTTGAGATCGAGGGGGCGCAAAAACCCGCGTTGATCGCCGAATGGCTCGGAGTGGCCTATTTCGCCGAAGCAGTCGTCGTCTAATTTGCCGCGGATACTTTCCACCTGCGTCCGGTCGACATAGCAAAGAAGAGCCGCGAACATTATGCTCTGCTCGCAAGGTCTGCCGCGGAAGAGAGGGAGCAGTTAGCGGTTATCTCTTTTGTCCAACTGCCCCTCGCTCCGCGCCCTCGAAGATGTTCAGCCCTTGCTGGTGGCCTTGATGAAAGCGCCGATTTGGGCGGAAGCCTCGTCCGGATATTGATGATGCGGCCCGTGCCCGGCTCGCGCATAGGTGATCAGATGAAGGGTCGGCAGCTGTCGATTCAACGCATACCAGTTCTCGATCGGGAACACGATGTCGTGGTCGGCTCCCAGGTGCAGGATCGGAACCGACGTCGTCTTCAAGAGCTGCAAAATCTGGTCTGATGGAAACACCGGGTTACGCGGCGTGTTGCCGATCTGCGCCATGGCCCAGTCGGCCGGAACGTCGGGGCTGCGGTCTTTCTTTCGCGCCATGATGCGATCGAACGAGCGCTTTGAAGCCGCCCGGCTGCCTGCGTCCGCAGGTTCGAAGAACACAGTCGTGAACTGCTCCAATGCGATGCCGGGGATTGCCGCGGTATCATAGAAGAGTTGTTCGCCCGTCTTGACCAGCGGGCCCGGAGGTGTCGTAGCCAACAGAACCACATGAGTTGCCATCGGCCCGGTCATTGCCAGCAAGATCTGCGCGGCGATCCCACCGATCGACCATCCACCGATCGCGACCTCCTTGAGGCCGAGTGCCTCGATGAGATCCTTGCCATCCTTCGCGAGCGACATCGGATTGTAGGATTTTTCGCCAGTCGACTGGCCAAGACCTGAATAGTCGAAGGTTACGACCTGAAAGCCCTGTGCGGCCAATCCGTCGATGAAGGCGGGATCCCAAAGATCGAGGACGCCTCGAAAACGGTTGCACAGGACCAGCGGCTTGCCCGTGCCGACGGATCGATAGGCGAGGCGGCGTCCGCCAACGTCGACGAACTGGGTGGAGGCGGTCGCCGAACTGGCGGCGGCCTGCGCCTTCAGCGGTAGCGCAAGTGCCGCAGCGCCCAGCGCTCCGGCGGTGATCATCGTGCGACGGGATTGAGAGTTCATGTCCGCAATTCCTGATGAGGCAGCATTGAGGCTGCACGCTGGATCGAAGGGATGGCTACGCGTTTCGAGATGAGGAGCGGGAGTACCGATCGGCCGGTATCGCCGGCGATCGGAGCGTTGGGACTAGGCGCTGGCGCGCGCGCGGTAGCGCTCGGCGGGCTGCGCACCCAAACCTGAGGGCAGAACCGCTCGTGCGCCCTCGAACGCCTCCCAGAGGCCCAGGTCCGAAAGGGGCGGTATCGTCACGGCTTCGCGGCGATCGAAGCCGACCAGCGCCGCGTCGACCAGGTCCTCGACGCCCATGAGATTAGGAATTTTCGAGAGATCGGCACCCGCCCGTTCCCAGATTTCGGTCCTGGTTGCCGCCGGTACCACGGCCTGGACGTAGACGCCCTTGGGCCCGACCTCGGCCGCCAGCCCCTGCGAGAACGTGAGCACGTAAGACTTGGTCGCCGAATAAATCCCCGGAAAAAACGCGGGCATGAACGACACCACCGAACCGAGATTGATGATGGCGCCGCTTCCGCGTTTCACCATGCCCCCGATCGCCGCCGAAGCCAGCAGCGTCGGCGCAGTCACATTGAGCTTGAGCAGTTGCTCCATGGCGGCGGGATCCGCCGCCTCGAACGGGCCGAGCAGCGCCGCGCCAGCGTTGTTGACCAGAATCTCGACTGGGCTGCCCGAATGGAGCCGGTTCGCCACCATTTGCAGCTGCGCGGCATCCGTCAAATCCGCTGTCAGGACTTCGACGGCAATCCCGTGCGCCTTGCGCAGTTCCGCGGCCAGGGCCGCCATTCGCTCCGTCGCGCGAGCGACGAGGACGAGGTCATGGCCGCGCGCGGCGAGGCGCCGCGCATAGACGGCGCCGATGCCGCTGGAGGCGCCGGTGATGAGTGCAGTGGACATGTCTTCTTCTCCGTGGGAGGGGCCAATCTGTCCCCAAAATGTAGATGACAATCATCATCTACTTGCAAAGATGATGTTTGTCATCTACATTTTTGAACTGAGGGAGATTTATTTTGGCAAGAAGCCGGGAGCAGAAGGCGGAGAGCAGGCGGGCGATCGTGAACTCGGCCGCTAAGTTGTTCCGGGAAAAGGGAATTGACGGTGTTACCGTCGCCGAGATCATGGACGCAGCGGGGCTGACGCACGGCGGCTTTCCAAGGCACTTTGCGAGCAAACAGGAGCTCGTGACCGAGGCCCTGGCGGACGTTTTCGAGGCCAGCAGGCGTCAACCCCTGCTGCCGACGGATGTCCGTGGCTTCGCCCGCGCGTATCTGCGGCCAGAACATCGGGATGCGGCGGGGGCGGGATGCGTCTTCGCGGCGCTCGGGCCCGAGATGTCGCGGGCGCCGGCGCCCACACGCCGCGTCCTGACCGAGGAGATGCGACGGCAGATCGAACAATTCATGGCCTCGGCGCCAGGTGACGATCCGCACCAGAAGCGTGTCGCGGCGATCGGCAGTTGGGCAGCGATGATTGGGGCGATGTTGCTCGCGCGCATCTCCGATTCAGAAGAACTGTCGGACGAAATCCTACAGGCGACCCGCGCGTTCCTCGGCGCGGAGCCCTGAGAGCTGGAATTCCCAAAGCGCGGTCATAATCGCCTGTCCAAAGCCGTCGCGCAGATCCTCGCTGGCGAAGCGGGCGGTCAATTCGATACGTGCTCGAAGAGGGCGCAACGCCGAAGATCGCCAAAAGGCGGTCCTGAAGGTGCTCCGGTCTAGTAGGCGCCAAACCTTTCTGTGCGCATCGCAATCACCTCTGCCGATGTCGGAACGCTTCATGGACCCCTTAGCGCAGAAATCCAACGGCGGCCCGAGCCTCGCCTGGAACGCGGGTCCGAGGCCGGAAGCGATGGTCCAGCATGAGGTGCTGACCGAGCCAGCACCAAGGAGCCTCGGTATGCGTAGGATTGCAGGAAGTATCGTAGGTCCGCCGGCTGTGGGGAAAGGCGGTAGCGCTCCCCCGCGACCACCTTTCCCTGCACTCGCTTCATTCGGCTCGGATACGCCTCTCCGCCAAGCGGTGAGGCTGTGACCGTTTCCACCGGGTCCGGTTTGCTTTCCTCAGCATCGCCCGCGATCACGGCTTTGCCGGCCGCACGTTCCAGGGCCGATCGGTTTCGGGGCGTCCCAGCGACTGCCACACGGGGTGGGTGTGCGGCGGAGAAGAACTATATCGACGGCACCGTTTCCGTACTCTGCTGATTTGCCGTTCCCAACAGAGGGGCAGGACCGATCGCAAAAGAAGCCTACGAGCCGGGATCGTCGATCAGGGGCTTTGGCCGGGCAAACAGCTCCAACCGCTCCTTGTGGTCGATGACGATCTCTCGTCCGCGGACGCGAACCCCATGGCTCGTAAGTTGGGCAAGACTGCGTGACAGGTTTTCGCGCGTCGTGCCGATGTGGGAGGCCAGCGTGCCGCGGTCGAATGGGATGACGATATTCGCATGCCCCGGTTCGCGCTGGGCTTCGGCGAGGATCCAGTTGGCGAGGCGCTCGATGCTCGACCGGGCCAGGGTGCCCTTCAGTTTCTTGACAGAAGCGCGATAGGCATACGCCAGCTCCTGAGCAACAATCCGTGCGAATGCGATGTCTTCGTCGAAGAGTGCCCTTACATCGCGGGCGGGGATCAGCAGCACCCGCGACTCCGTCAGCGTGCGGGCTGAATTGAGATACGCCTGATCGACCACGACTGCAGCAAGTATGAAGGTCGACACGGGACGCAGCAGTGAGATGCCCCACTCGGCCTCGTCGAGCTCGGTGTAGATTTCCACCAACCCGCCAATCAGCACATGCAGGAAGTCGGCCTGATCTCCCTCGCGAGCCAACCGCACCCCGGGCGGAAATTGCTGCAGCAGAGCCGCGCCGAGCAGCCGCTTCAGGTTCTCCTCGCTGAGGTCCGCAAACAGCGGCAGCGTCTTCAACTGGGCGAGTTCGTCGGGGCGCAAGCGAAGCTCCAAGAGTCACTCATCCGCTATCGCGCCGAACTGTGACAAAAGTCAATTGCATACGTGCAGTCTGACAATTCGATCTGGGACATTTGGCAGATTGTGGCCGACCGGACCGTCCGGTTGATGCATCGCAAAACCTTTTCCCGGTGCCCCGAATAACTGCTGTGGCGTCGAAGCCATACGTCGAGGCCACCATGGACGCCGTAGATTTCAGCCCTGAGCACCGAACGCGAGCACTCTGGCTCTCAACAATCTCGTTCACGATCTGCTTTGCGGTGTGGACGATCTTCTCGATCATCGGCATCCGGATCAAGCAAGAGCTGGATCTGAACGAAACCGAGTTCGGTCTCCTGATCGGCACCCCGATCCTGAGCGGCTCGCTGATCCGGCTGGTGCTCGGCATCTGGACCGATCAGTATGGCGGGCGCCGCGTCTACACCGTCGTGATGCTCGCCGCGGCGGTCGCGACCTATCTCCTGACCTGGGCGCATACCTATCCGCAATTTCTCGTCGCCGCGCTCTTCGTAGGAATCGCCGGTGGCTCGTTCGCGGTCGGCGTCGCCTATGTGTCGCGGTTCTATCCGACGGCCAAGCAGGGCACTGCGCTGGGAATCTTCGGCGCCGGCAATGTGGGCGCCGCCGTTACCAAGTTCGTCGCGCCGTTCGTGCTGGTCGCCTATGGCTGGCAGACCGTGGCCCAGATATGGGCGCTCGCGATCGGCGTCATGGCGATCGTCTTCTGGCTGTTCTCCGAGGAGGACCCGGTGGTCCGCTCGCGAAGGCAGCGCAAGCAGAAGGCCGGCAGCGCCTGGCTCGAGCTCGCGCCGCTCAAGAACATCCAGGTCTGGCGCTTCGCGCTGTACTACTTCTTCGTTTTCGGCGCCTTCGTCGCGCTGTCGCTGTGGCTGCCGCAATACCTGATCAAGGTCTACGGCGTCGGAATCCAGTCGGCCGGCATGATGGCCGCCATGTTCTCGTTTCCGGCCAGCGTGTTTCGCGCCTATGGCGGACACTTGTCCGATCGCTTCGGTGCCCGCCGCGTGATGTACTGGACATTTCTGGTCGGTGTCGCGGCGACCTTCCTGTTGTCCTACCCGCCGACGGACTACGTCGTGACGACCGTCAACGGAAAGGTCGGCTTTCATCTGGAGATGGGGCTCGTCCCGTTCGTCGTCATCGTCTTCGTGCTCGGCTTCTTCATGGCGCTCGGCAAGGCCGCCGTCTACAAGCACATCCCCGTCTACTATCCGAACAATGTCGGAGCCGTCGGCGGCCTGGTCGGCATGATCGGCGGGCTCGGCGGATTCGTGCTCCCGATCGCGTTCGGCGCGCTGGTCGATCTCACCGGTCTGCGAACCAGCTGCTTCATGCTGCTCTTCCTGCTCGTCGGGGTCGCGCTGGTCTGGATGCATCTCTCGATCCGGCAGATGGAGCGCGGCGTTGCCGGCGAGGCGCTGAAGCGGCTGCCGGAGCTGCCCGAAATGGAGGAGATCCACCGGCCCGAGCACATCGGAGCCCTGTCCGGCGCGGTTCTCACCGACTGGCGGCCTGAGGACGACACGTTCTGGAGGGAGCAGGGCCGAGCCATCGCGCGACGCAATCTCTGGATCTCCATTCCGGCGCTGCTGTTGTCCTTCGCGGTCTGGCAGGTCTGGTCTGTCGTGGTTGCGAAGCTGCCTTCGGTCGGCTTCAAGTTCACGACCGATGAGCTGTTCTGGCTGGCGTCGCTGCCTGGGATCTCCGGTGCAGTTCTGCGCATCTTCTACTCCTTCATGGTGCCGATCTTCGGCGGCCGGCTGTGGACCACGCTGGCCACGTGGTCGCTGCTGATACCCGCGATCGGAATCGGCTATGCGGTGCAGAATCCCGCAACGCCCTATCCGGTGTTCCTGATACTGGCGCTGTTGTGCGGCTTTGGCGGCGGCAATTTCGCCTCGTCGATGGCCAACATCTCCTTCTTCTTTCCCCGCGCCGAGAAGGGCAACGCGCTCGCGCTCAATGCCGGCCTCGGCAATCTCGGCGTCAGCGTGGTCCAGTTCGTAGTGCCAATCGTCATCACGGTCGGCGTGTTCGGCTGGTTCGGCGGAGATCCGGCAATGGCAACGAGCGGGTCGCAGCCGATGCCGATCTGGCTTCAGAACGCCGGCTTCGTCTGGGTGCCGTTCATCGTCGCCAGTGCTTTCGCCGCCTGGTTCGGGATGAACGACATCGCCTCCGCGAAAGCGTCCTTCGCTGATCAGGCCGTCATCTTCCAGCGGCGGCACAACTGGATCATGTGCTGGCTCTACACCGGCACGTTCGGCTCGTTCATCGGCTATTCTGCGGGCTTCCCGCTGCTGGCGAAGACCCAGTTCCCGGCCGTCGACGCGTTGCAGTTCGCATTCCTCGGGCCGCTGGTGGGTGCCTTGTCGCGGTCCGCGACGGGCTGGATGGCCGACAAATGGGGCGGCGGGCGCGTGACCGTCGGAGTGTTCCTGCTGATGATGGCCGGCGTGCTCGGGGTGCTCTACTTCCTCGGCATCAAGGATCAGCCCGGTGCATTCTGGGGCTTCTTCGCGATGTTCCTGCTGCTGTTCTTCGCGACCGGCGTCGGCAATGCATCGACCTTCCAGATGATCCCCAACATCATGCGCCAGGAAATGACCCGGCTCATGCCGACCGCGGACGCGGAGACGCGGCTGCGCCAGGCCGAAAAGGAATCCGCCGCCATCACCGGCTTCACCTCCGCGATTGCCGCCTTTGGCGCATTCTTCATTCCCAAATCCTACGGCACCTCGATCGACCTCACCGGCGGCGTGCAGGCCGCCCTATGGGGCTTCTTCGGCTTCTACGTCACCTGCGTGCTGATCACCTGGGCCGTCTACACCCGCAAGGGCGGCGTCCTGCACGATGTCGAACGGCGCCGGGCGATCGCGGCCGCTGCCCAACCCGCTGAATGAGGACGTAAAAGATGAGCCATTTTCTCGATAGGCTGACCTTCTTCACCCGGGCCAAGGAGGAGTTCGCAGGCGGACACGGCGTGACGACGACCGAGGACCGTTCCTGGGAGGAGGGCTATCGCAAGCGCTGGCAGCACGACAAGATCGTGCGCTCGACGCATGGCGTGAACTGCACCGGCTCCTGCTCGTGGAAGGTCTACGTCAAGGGCGGCATCGTCACCTGGGAGACCCAGCAGACCGACTACCCCCGGACGCGCCCTGATCTTCCCAATCATGAGCCGCGCGGCTGCGCCCGCGGCGCGAGCTACAGCTGGTACCTCTATTCCGGAAACCGGGTGAAATACCCGCTGGTGCGCTCGCGGCTGCTCAGGCTGTGGCGCGAGGCGCGAGCGCGGATGACGCCGGTCGCAGCCTGGAAGTCGATCGTCGAGAATCCGGGCAAGCGCTCGGACTATGTGCAGAAGCGCGGACTGGGCGGCTTCGTGCGGGCGAGTTGGGCCGAGGTCAATGAGCTGATCGCGGCAGCCAATGCCTATACGGTCAGAACCCATGGTCCGGACCGCGTGTTCGGATTTTCGCCGATCCCGGCGATGTCCATGGTGAGCTACGCGGCCGGCGCGCGCTATCTGTCGCTGCTCGGCGGCGTCTGTATGTCGTTCTACGATTGGTATTGCGACCTGCCGCCGGCCTCGCCACAGACCTGGGGCGAGCAGACCGACGTACCTGAAAGCGCGGACTGGTACAATTCAGGCTTCCTGATGCTGTGGGGCTCCAACGTGCCACAGACGCGTACGCCGGATGCGCACTTCTACACGGAGGTACGCTACAAGGGGGCCAAGAGCGTCGTTGTCTGCCCGGATTATTCCGAGGCTGCGAAATTCGCCGATCTCTGGCTTTCGCCGAAGCAGGGCACCGACGCGGCGCTCGCGATGGCGATGGGTCACGTGATCCTCAAGGAGTTTCACATCGACCGGCAGACGCCATACTTCAACGACTATGTGCGCCAGTATACGGATATGCCATTTCTGGTGCGGCTGGTGAAATCCGAGGGACGGCTCGTTCCTGAGCGGTTCGTGCGCGCCTCGGATTTCGCCACATCTCTCGACGAGGCCAACAATCCCGAATGGAAGACCGTCGCCTATGATGAGATCAGCGGGGCCATTGTCGTGCCCAAGGGATCGGTCGGCTTCCGCTGGGGCGAAAAAGGCAAGTGGAGCCTGGAAGAGAAGAGCTCGGCGAACAACGACACCCGGCTGCGGCTGTCTCTGGCCGGCATCGAGGACGACATCGCACCGGTGGGATTCCCCTATTTCGGCAACCGTCAGCACGATCACTTCAGCGGCACCAATCATCCGGATGTGCTGACCCGCAACGTGCCGGTGAAGCGACTTCGTCTTGCCGATGGCGAGGCGGTCGTGGCCACTGTGTTCGATCTGTTCGCCGCCAATTATGGCGTCGATCGCGGCTTCGGCGGCGACCACCTCGGCAGGAGCTACGACGATCTGGAACCGTACACTCCGGCATGGGCCGAGGCGATCTGCGGCGTGCCGCGCGGCCAGATCATCGCGGTTGCCCGCGAGTTTGCCTCGAACGCGTCCAAGACCCGGGGGCGCTCGATGGTCATCGTCGGGGCCGGTCTGAACCACTGGTACCACATGGACATGAACTATCGCGGCATCATCAACATGCTGGTGATGTGCGGCTGTGTCGGCCAGTCCGGCGGTGGCTGGTCGCATTATGTGGGGCAGGAAAAGCTGCGGCCGCAGTCGGGCTGGACGCCGCTCGCCTTTGCGCTCGATTGGGGGCGCCCGCCGAGGCAGATGAATTCGACTTCGGCGTTCTACGCTCACACCGACCAATGGCGCTACGAGACGGTCAATGTCAGCGAGATTCTCTCACCGACCGCACCGGCCGGTTCTTGGGAGGGAGCGCTGATCGACTACAATGTCCGCGCGGAGCGCATGGGATGGCTGCCGTCCGCGCCGCAACTGCAGGCCAATCCGATCGAGGTATCGAAGCGCTCCGCCGCCGCGGGCCTGGAGCCGAAGGACTACGTCGCGAAGGCCTTGAAGTCGGGCGAGCTGAAGCTCGCCTGCGAGGATCCCG